>NZ_JBTMZT010000009.1:0-139660 GCF_054570475.1 Bacillus sp. C1 | reverse complement strand
CGCCGCGCTTACTTCTTTCGTTTCGATCACTTTACCATTTTGTAGTAAGTCTACTTTAATCATGGATGGACGATCTTTCGCATTTTCGTCTTTCCATGTTTTCGTTCCTTCTACTTTTGTTTGGCCTTCTTTTATGTTTGTAATATCGTAGCCTTTGATTTCTGTTTTATATCCAGTTACTGACTGTTCTTTCACTTCATACTTATATGCTTTTCCTTCTGCATCGTATGCCGCTAAGTCTGTAAACGCATATTTCCAATTTGTTGCTTCACTTACTTCTTGTGTCGCAATCACTTGGCCATTTTGTAGTAGGTCTACTTTGATCATTTCTGGACGATCTGTTGCGTTATCATCCTTCCATGTTTTCGTTCCTTCTACTTTCGTTTGGCCTACCTTTGTATTCGTGATGTCATAACCTTTTACCTCGGATTGATATCCACCTACAGGTTGTTCTTTCACCTCATACTTGTATGCCTTGCCTTCTGCATCGTTTGCTTGAAGGTTTTCAAATGTGTACTTCCAATTTGTTGCCGCTGTTACTTCTTTTGTATCTATTACTTTGCCATTTTGTAGTAAATCTACTTTAATCGTTGAAGGACGATCTGTTGCGTTGTTATCATTCCACGTCTTCGTTCCTTCTACTTTTGTCGTTTGTACCACTTTTGTATTCGTAATGTCATAACCGTTGATTTCTGTTTGATATCCTTCTACTGGTTGTTCTTTTACTTCATATTTATACGCTTTTCCGTCTGTATCGTATGCCGCTAAATCTTTAAATTCATATTTCCAACCTGTTGCTTCACTCACTTCTTTTGTGTTGATGACCTGACCATTTCGAAGTAAGTCTACTTTAATCATGGATGGACGATCTTTCACATTATCGCCTTTCCACGTTTTTGTCCCTGCAATGGATGTCGTTTTCACCTTATTTGAAATTGGCAACTCAACTCCATTTTCAGTACCTGATTTCACTTCAAAACTTATTTTTTCTTGAGAATCGAAATCGATATAGTTTGGAGCTGAAACCTCTTGTACATAATATTTGCCTGGTTGTAAATTAGAGATTTCAATTATCCCTTTTTCATTTGTTTTATATACATCTCCAACTTGTTCACCCGCATCTTTATACAACTTAAACGAGACATTCGGGAGTACTTTTTCTTTATCTCCTTCAATATGTTTAACAATTTTTAGCATTCCTTTTGGAACTTCGTTACCTTCTGCACCACCGCCAGCTGTCATATTTTCGACCGAGTAACTACCCGATTCATTAACTGGGTCTTTGTGAAAAACTTGATAATCAATCGTATAATCATTCTTAAAAAACTCTTGCTTCTTTCCAGCTTCCGTTATAGTAGCTGTATAACCAATCGAAAAGGAGGCAAGACGTGCTTTATCCTTATAAAGCACAACTTTAAATGATTTGTCACCAGTAAAGGTAATCGTTCCGTAATGTTGCTTTTCCAACTCTTGTAGCGTTAAAGATCGACGACCTAGATAATCATCGACATTTATATAGAAACTATCCTTATTAAGTGTTTGACCTTCTTGTAAATTATCAGTCACAACAATATCGCGACTTAGCTCTTCTTTATTTAAGTTTATATTCAAGAACCAACGTACTTCATTGTCCTTACCTGAGTTCATATCACCAGTTTTATAAAAAAACGGTGGCTTTCCAGGATCTGTACCACCACCACTGCTCGGGCCGGTAATTGTTACAGATTGCTTATCTGCATTTGTACCGAAATTGGTTTCAATCTCTTTCTTTTGATCCGTTCCTACATTAGCAGCTTCCACGAAAAAGTTTAAATACCCTTTAATATTTTGCTCTGAACTCACTTTATCATTAAATGTACATACCACAGTACCTGCAGTGACTTTACAAGTACCATAATCATTTAATGGAAACTCTCTATCCAATCCTTTTAATTCTGGAGGCAGCGTTAATGTTAGTGTGTCTCCAGGCTGCAGCCTAATTCCATCTTTTTCACTGAAGTTTACAGTTACTTTAGTCCGTTCTGTGGTCTGTAGATTTGTTTTAGCAATCTGAAAACTATCCACAAACCCTGTTATATTTACCTCTGCTGCATTTGCGACGATAGGTAACAAACTCTGACCTATGGTAAACATAAAAATCATGATAATCGAAAAAATCGAAATGACTCTTTTTAAATACATATTTTATCGTATCCTCCTTGTAAAATTAAATGTAGATAAATTCCGGTACAAACATACTGTGACAAAGAGTCTATTATTCAATGCCGTTAAGTACTTACATATGTTTGGTTGCTATTATCATCTTTTTCTCTTTTTTCATCCATTCTATTGTGCTTAGAAACTTGAAGTTTAACTTTTATATAAATGATTCATCTTCCTTTAAACATTCACATGAACAAACCATTGAACAACCCTCAAACTAGAATAAGACAATTCACAAAGTATTCACGATAGAACTCATGACAATCATTCATCTTATGATGCCGCACCATTTTTAAAACTTCTTGATATTCATTGCAAAACAACTGCTCAATACATAAAAAGTTTCCGTACAGCGCATAATCAAATTTAGCCTACCAGTTAAAGAAGGCTACTAGAATACTCGCACTATGCAAGAATATTATTGAAGGTACGTTTTCTATCATCGCGATTCAAGATGACATTATCTATATGATAAAAATGCTTCGGATGAAATATTGTTTACTTATGAAAATGAAAGTCATATTCTCCAAATTTGAATATAGTAGAACGATGTTGGAAGTAAATAGAATAGGATATGATTGTCAACTGATTTCATGTGAATTATGCAAAAATATAAAATGCAGCCTTTTCATTTTTGGAGTGTATAAATTGAGTTTCGAGAAAATACTTTCCCTAATAGGTTTATGGCTATATTGAAGAGTTAAAATGAACTTATATACGTTTCACTTACTAGTTAAGAAGCGTTGGCTTTTCTAGAAAAACATTGTTTTTGGACATTAAGATATCTATATATAAATGATGATAATATCAAAACCGAGAGATTTATATCCTTCCAACATTTTTATAAAACCATAAAAACTTTATTTGGACTATATATACTAATTTAAGTATAAAACCCCTAGTTCCTTGACTTAGGTTGGAAGTTTTCAAAACAATTACTTAAACAAAGTGTTAGTTTAAGATTTGGAATAGCTGTAACAATATTCATTTGCAACAAGCATACCATGACTTGACAACATTTTATCCGCTAACACTACATGTATGGATTTTTGATAATTCACCCCCGACAACCTATTATTCTAAAATTATTACAAAAAATCAATAGTTAATTGATTTTTTGTATTTCCTTTTTATAAATACAACACATATTTGTCACATTTATTTTATAGAAGGAACAAAAAAGAGATAGCTTGGCCATCTCTTTTTTTGCACTAGTTTTTATATGAAATTGTATATCACTTCTAAACAAAAACAAGCATCTTTTCTTTTATCTATTACATCTTCTCAGGCGCAGATACACCAACTAACGCTAATGCATTTTGAAGTGTGATGCGTACTGCACGCATTAACTCATAACGAGCTTTACTTAATGCTAAGTTATCTTGGTTTAATACTTTTTCTGCATTGTAGAAACTATGAAGCGCTGCTGCTAATTCAAATGCATAACTTGTAAGTCGGTGTGGCAGACGTTTTTGTGCTGCATCTGCAACTACTGCTGGGAATTCACCAAGTTTTTTCAGTAAGTCTACTTCTTTTTCAGAAGCAACCAGTTTGTAGTTTACATCTCCACCTGCAGTTAACCCAAGCTCTTCGCCTTGACGAAGAATGCTGCATACACGTGCATGCGCATATTGTGCATAGTAAACAGGGTTTTCGTTAGATTTTGATACCGCTAAGTCCATATCGAAGTCTAAATGAGAATCACTACTACGCATCGCAAAGAAGTAACGCATTGCGTCCAGGCCTACTTCTTCCATAAGCTCACGAAGTGTAACAGCTTTACCTGTACGTTTGCTCATTTTCATTTTTTCACCGTTTTGGTATAGTTGTACCATTTGGATGATTTCTACTTCAAGCGTATCTTTATCGTAACCAAGCGCTTGAATCGCCGCTTTCATACGTGGAATGTAACCGTGGTGGTCAGCACCCCAAATGTTGATTAATTTATCAAATCCACGCTCTAATTTATCACGGTGGTACGCGATATCTGGTGTTAAGTATGTGTAAGAACCATCGTTTTTAATTAATACGCGGTTTTTATCATCGCCGTAAGTCATAGAACGGAACCAAGTTGCTCCATCCTCTTCAAAGATTTCATCACGTTCTTTTAATACTGCAAGAGCCTGATCAATTTTTCCATTTTTGTATAGTGATGTTTCAGAGAACCATACATCAAATTTAACGCGGAAGCTTTCTAAGTCTTTTTGAAGTTTTGCTAATTCATATTTCAAACCATACTCACGGTAGAATTCATAGCTTTCTTTCGCATCAGCTTTTGCATAACGATCGCCGAATTCTTCAGCTAAACGTTGACCGATACCGATAATATCTGCACCGTGGTAACCATCTTCTGGCATTTCTTTTTCTAAACCTAACGCTTGCATATAACGAGCTTCAACAGAAAGAGCTAAGTTATGAATTTGGTTACCTGCATCGTTAATGTAGTATTCGCGAGATACATCATAGCCTGCTTTTGCTAATACGTTACATAATGTGTCACCTACTGCTGCACCACGTGCATGCCCTAAGTGAAGATCACCTGTTGGATTTGCAGATACAAACTCAATTTGTACTTTTTCACCTTTACCAGTGTTTGTTTCACCGTAAGCGTCACCAGCTTTAACAATTACTGGGATTAAGTCTGTTAAGTAGCTGTTATCCATATAAAAGTTAATAAAACCAGGACCAGCAATTTCAATCTTTTCAATAGAAGCTTTTGCTTTATCAAAGTTTGCAATTACCTCTTCTGCAATCATACGAGGTGCTTTTTTCGCAACACGTGCAAGTTGCATCGCCATATTTGTAGAGAAGTCACCATGTGTTTTATCTTTTGGAGATTCTAATACAACGTTTGGAATTTGTTCTTCTGTTGCTAATCCAGCTTTTAATACGGCAGCTTTAATTTCTTCTTTAATGGATTCTTTTACTTGTTCTAAAGAGTTCATTATTTTGCCTCCTTCAAATTAATCGTAATTGTATATCGGCCAGCTTCTTGTTCACTGAGAAGCAATGCGTACGTTAAAAAGAGTTGTCCTTTTTTCTTCTCGTCCGACCATTTAAAAAGAACATTGTCCGTTTTTGTTTGCAATGCAAACGTACCAAGTTCACTCGTATACGTACCAGTTGTCCATTCACCTTTCGCATGCGTCTGACGCATCGAAACAGCACCTGAACGCATAATGAGAACTTGTTCACCTTGAATTTTAATAATCGTCTTCACTTCGCCTTGTTCGTTCGGCTCTTGAAACGTTACGTATGTACTTTGACCTTTTACATAGTATTGACCATTTGCGTCAAAAGCAATAGTTTCCTTTCGTGCCCCTTCACGGATTTCTGTTACGAAATGAACGTGTACCGGCAAGCCTGCAAGTTGTTTCTCCACGTCTTGCACACCTCTCAACATATTATAGATATGAAATAAACTTTATAATAAATCACTTTTCCTATCATATCAAAAAAAGCCTCTGTCTGTCTGCTGAAAAATCAGGAAAACTCTATGTCAAAAAACATTTTATAAAGATCTCTCTCTTATGATAAAATATCTTTTAAATCTAAATTTTCCATCATTATAAAAGGGGATGTTGTAAATGATACCACCAAAGTTAAAAAAGGGAGATGAAATTCGAGTTATTTCACCGTCTTCTAGTTTAAGTATTGTTTCAAGTTACAACCGAAATCTCGCTATTAAAAAACTAAAGAACATGGGTTTTCACGTTACCTTTTCAAAAAATGCTGAAGAAATGGATCGCTTCTCTTCTTCTTCTGTTTCTTCTCGAGTCCAAGATCTTCATGAGGCTTTTTCCGATCAAAATGTAACAGCAATTTTAACGACACTTGGCGGATATAATTCTAACGGAATGCTTCGTCATATCAACTATGAACTCATTCAAAATAACCCAAAGATTCTTTGCGGTTACTCTGATATTACCGCTTTAAGTAATGCAATTTACGCAAAAACTGGTCTTATTACATACTCAGGTCCTCATTTTTCTTCATTCGGAATGGAAAAAGGACTGGATTATACAGTCGATTATTTTTTAAAATGCATAACTGCCGAAGAACCGATAGAAATACAACCGACTGAAATGTGGAGCGATGATTCTTGGTACTTGGATCAAGAAAATCGAACTTTCTTTCAAAACGAAGGCTATGTTTCCTTAAATGAAGGTGAAGCTATTGGAGAAATTATTGGTGGCAATATGAGCACCTTTAATTTACTACAAGGCACAGCATATATGCCAAGCTTACGAGATAAAATATTATTTTTAGAAGAAGATGCTCTCACAGGAAAAGCTACCATTAAAACTTTTGATCGTTACTTACACTCTCTCATCCAACAACCAGATTTTGAACATGTCAAAGGCATTGTAATTGGGCGACTACAAAAAGAGTCTGGAGCTGTTATCGAGGATATCCAAGAGATGATTTATTCAAAACAAGAACTTTCCCATATTCCTATCATTGCAAATGCTAACTTTGGTCATACAACCCCAATCTTTACTTTCCCTATTGGTGGGCGTGTACAGGTTACATCGAATCAAACAAAAACATCCATCACACTTTTAACGCACTGAAAAAGGAGCGAATCATTTGATTTGCTCCTTTTACTCTTTTTGTAATTGTTGTAATGCCTTTTCTGGAATCGCCTCTTTTGGAATTTCAGCAAAGCTTTGCCCCTTCATCCCTTTCGCATAAATCTTAATAAATGTTCCTGATTGAAGCGAACGATTCACCATCTTTTTAATCGTTTGTTGCTTTCCAGTTTCTGTGTATCCTTTTAATGTGTATAAATACTCATCTCCCATTTTCTCCCCATTATTTATAACTGCATAATAATCTTGGATTTCTTTATTTAAAAAGAAGTTATCGACAAATGCCCCTACACCTTCTGTTTTTGATTGCAAATAATAAACTGTACCTCCCAAAATAATGGAAAATACAACTAAAACCTTTATTACTAATTTCATATAGTTCCTCCTGATTGTGTATTCTTCTTGTCGGTCTCATATTTATATCTTTATTATATGGAATGGATATACTATACACTATTGAAGTGTATTACACTTTCCTTACACTCTTGTAAGGAAAAATATTTGTAGTATTTTTCCTAATGAAAAAATTTTCCGTTTACATACATTTTGTACTATCATTGAATAATACAAATTTTCATAAACAAAATCAAAAAGGAGACTTTTTTCAAATGGCTATGTTGCAAGGTTTAGCACTACTACTCGTTGTACTTTTTCTTTTCACACTGTTTAGCTACCGCGCTCCTTACGGAATGAAGGCGATGGGCGCCCTAGCTAACGCTGCAATCGCGAGCTTTCTTATTGAGGCGTTTCACCGTTATATCGGTGGAGAAATGTTTCACAACAGCTTTTTACAATCAGTCGGACAGGCTTCCGGTAGTATGAGCGGGGTTGCAGCTGCTATTTTAGTTGCACTCGCAATTGGCGTCTCTCCCGTATATGCTGTTTTAATCGGTATTGCTACTAGCGGATTTGGTATTTTACCGGGGTTTTTCGCTGGATATGTATGTGCTTTTGTCGTGAAATTTCTCGAAAAGAAATTACCTGCTGGCGTAGAATTTTTAGCAATCTTATTCATTGCTGCACCACTTTCACGTGGAATGGCCATGCTCATGGATCCCGTTGTAAATGCAACGCTCGGGAAAATCGGCTCTATTATTTCAAGCGCAACTACAGAAAGCCCGATTGTTATGGGGATTATGCTCGGCGGACTCATCACTGTTATCTCTACATCTCCATTAAGCTCCATGGCACTAACTGCTATGCTAGGATTAACTGGCTTACCCATGGCCATTGGCAGTCTTGCAGTCGCAGCATCTGCACCAATGAACTTTATTTTCTTTAAACGTCTAAAGATTTGTTCAAAGAAAGATACAATTGCTGTGGCCATTGAGCCATTAACACAAGCTGATATCGTAGCTGCAAATCCAATTCCAATTTATACAACAAACTTTGTTGGCGGTGCACTTGCTGGTATTATTACATCCCTATTCCAACTCGTAAACAACGCACCTGGTACAGCATCACCAATTCCAGGACTCCTTGTTCTCTTTGGATTCAACGATGTAATAAAAGTAACGATTGCAGCTATATTATGCGGAATCGTTACCACAATTATCGGCTATATAGGAACGATTATTTTTCGCAAGTATCCAATTCGTTCCGCTGATGAAATTCGCGGAATCGCTTCCGAAGAAAAAGTTGCATAAGAAAAAGGGGTTAGTTCCAACTAGTGGGAACTAACCCCTTTTCGCGATATCCATGCCTTAAATTGGCTTCGCTTTTATTTTATCCAGCTACAGCGGCTAGAATGCTCGGTGGCTTCGCTTCTTCCTGTGAGGCAAAAATCGCCTCTACGTCTGAAGCTCCATCCCCCTCCCATTCTGAACGAGCCGCTTCCGCTTTTACTTTATCCAGCTACGGCAGCTAGAATCTCCGGCCATTTCACACTCTCGATCGAAGCAAAAAGCGCTTCTCAGTCGAGTGCTCCAATGACCTGCGATTCTGAGCAAGCTGCCTCCGCTTTTATTTCACCCAACCAAGAAGCATTTCCCGCACGAATTTGCTTGCTGCGATTGGTGTTTGATCACTATGATCATAGACTGGAGCTACCTCTACTAAATCTGCTCCAACTACTTTTATATCTGAATTTGCAATTGCTACGATGGAAGCTAATAGTTCTTTCGATGTAATGCCACCAGCTTCTAATGTCCCTGTTCCAGGAGCATGAGCCGGGTCTAATACATCGATATCAATTGTGACATAAACTGGGCGTCCCGCAAGCTTTGGTAATACTTCTTTTAACGGTTCTAATACGTCAAATTTGTATAGATTCATGCCTACTTCTTTTGCCCACTCAAATTCTTCTTTCATTCCAGAACGAATGCCGAAAGAATATACGTTTTCCGGACCAATTAAATCGCACACTTTACGAATTGGTGTAGAGTGAGATAAAGGCTCTCCTTCATATGACTCACGTAAATCAGTATGAGCATCCATATGAATAATTGCTAAATCCGGATATTTTTTTGCCATTGCCTTAAAAATTGGCCAAGACACTAGGTGCTCACCACCAAGACCTAGTGGAAACTTACCGGCATCTAATAGTTTTGTTACATATTCTTCAATCATGTCTATGCTGCGCTGTGGATTCCCGAATGGAAGTGGAATATCACCAGCATCAAAATATTTTACTTCTTCTAGTTCACGATCTAAATATGGACTGTACTCTTCTAGTCCAATCGATACTTCACGAATACGTGCAGGGCCAAAACGAGAGCCTGGACGGTAGCTTACTGTCCAATCCATTGGCATCCCGTAAATAACGGCCTCTGACTCTTCAAAACTTGGATGACTTTTAATAAATACTTTACCTGAATAAGCTTCATCAAAACGCATATTCTTTTCCTCCTTATGTGGAACTTAAGGTATCCCAACCTTTCATTATTTCTCAAATTTGGAGTACTATACTCCTCTTTCTCGATTTACCTCAATCTTCTTTTCACAACAAGAAGATTATTTTATTTATAATAGTGTAAGTAACTAGCATGTTCGAGTTTTTCAGACGTACACCTTAAATGAGCTACTTACACTTTTCTTTTATCTAGCTCCAGCGACTAGAATGAGCCGCTCCTGCTTTTATTACTTAATCAGATCTCCAACAAATTTCGGTAATGCGAATGCTGCTTTATGCAGTTCTTTTGTGTAATATTTCGTTTCGATGTCGTGGAAACGCTCTTCGCTTACTTCTAGTGGATCATGTTGTTTAGATCCAATTGTGAATGTCCAAAGTCCACTTGGGTATGTTGGAATGTTTGCTGTGTATAGACGTGTAATTGGGAAGATTTCTTTTACGTCTTTAAACACAGTTGTAATTAATTCTGGTGTGAACCAAGGGTTGTCCGTTTGCGCAACGAAAATACCATCTTCTTTTAATGCTTTTGAAATTCCAGCATAGAATCCTTTTGTAAATAGGTTTACTGCTGGTCCTACTGGCTCTGTAGAGTCAACCATGATTACATCATATTCATTTTCACTTTCTGCAATGTGTAGGAAACCGTCTCCTACTTTCACTTCAACGCGCTCATTATCTAACGCGCCTGCAATGGTTGGTAAGTATTGTTTTGAGTACTCAATTACTTTCCCGTCAATTTCAACAAGCGTTGCTTTCTTTACGCTTGGATGCTTTAATACTTCACGGATTACACCGCCATCGCCGCCGCCAACAACTAATACGTTCTCAGGGTTTGGATGTGTAAATAAAGGTACGTGTGCTACCATTTCGTGATAAACAAACTCGTCCTTTTCTGTTGTCATAACCATGCCGTCTAAAATAAGCATGTTTCCGAATTCTTCAGTTTCAACCATATCAAGCTTTTGAAATTCTGTTTGCTCCGTATGTAATGTGCGGTTAATACGCGCCGTAATTCCAAAATGTTTTGTTTGTTTTTCAGTGAACCATAGTTCCATCGTACAATCACGCCTTTCGCTGCAAATTTATAATAGGGACATCATTACTGTCCCCTAACAAAAATAAAACAAAACATACAAAATGTATAGTTAAAAGTACAAAAATACCGAAAATATATTTTAGTAAAATGTTTTTGTTCGCAAATTACAAAAGCACTATATTTAACAACAAAGAAAACCCTTTCGTATAAAATCGTGAATAAAATTTTATCAGCGATTTTTCAAATATATCTACCATTGTTCATAATATATCGGCGATTCGCCAAAGGATATCAACTAGCCAACAAAAAAAACGTCAAAAAAACAGGAGCCTCCTAGCTCCTGTTTCCCAACAAGCTGATTATGAAAGGGTTTTTGATTCTGATTTAGAACCTTCCCGAACAGGAATCAAAATCATCACACAACCAACCAATACAACAATTCCTCCCACTAAAAATGGACTTTGCGGCGAAATCGCATGGCCGATAATTCCTGATAAAATAGGTGCAATTGCCCCACCAAGCCAACGAACAAAATTGTATACACCAGACGTAATAGATCTTTCATAAGGTGAAATATCCATGACATAACTTGTATATAAAGCATTATTTAATCCAGATGCTAATCCTGATAAAACAATAAGCACAATTTGTAACCACATCACATTCACAAGGAATAATGCAATTAACAGAATTGCAAATACAAATAAACTAACACGCAGCAATGCTTTTGGCTCATATTTACCTTCTAATTTATGCGCTAATATCGCAGAACCGTACGCTAATGCCAGTCCCCAGCCGCAAAATACAAAACCAAGCTGAATTGCCGATAAATGCATAATAAGTGGTGAATATGCTAATACGACGAAAAATCCGTAATAATATAACATGCCTGAGATCGCACCTTGCATAAACGGCTTATATTTAATAAGGTTAAGTAATTCCCCGACACCAGCTGCCTTACGCTGTACTTTTCGCTCCGGTTCTTTTACAAAAAAGAAAACAAGAATAAATGCTAATAAAATTAAAAGACTTGTCGCGAAAAATGGATAACGCCAAGAATGTCCGCCTAGTAAACCACCTAATAAAGGACCACCGGCCATTCCTAAACCGATTGCCGCTTCATATAAACCGACCGCTTCATGTACTTCTTTACTAAGCGCAATTAATAATGTCATCGCCGTTGCGAAGAACATCGCATTACCTAGTCCCCATCCAGCACGGAACAAAGATAATTGTGCAATCGTTTGTGATACACCGCATATAAAAGCAAATACAGTTACAATTGCAAGACCGATCGTCATCATTCTCTTATCACCAAAACGGGCTGCAAATAAACCGGCTGGCAACATCATAATCGCCATCGTTAAAATATATGCTGTAAATAACATTTCCACTTGCCAATGTGTGGCCCCTATCTTCTCAGCAATAATGGGTAAAATAGGATCAACGACTCCAATACCGGAGAAGGCAAGGAAAGTAGCTAATACTGTAACCAATCTCCCAAATTTTTGTTTACTCTCCATGTTCATTACTCTCCTTTTGTTTCTTCCAAAAATATAGTGGCGCGCTCTAAACTATTCTCTAACTCTGCTTTTACGCGCTCCATTTGTTTCATTTTTGTATCTAACGTTTGTACTTGATTTTCAAGCATACCCTTAATTTCTTCGATCACTGCACGGTCACGTGGATTGTCGCTATTTCGTCTTTGCTCCATGCGCTCTTTTAATGATAAAAAATGCTGCATTTCTTGAAGGGTGATTCCTAATACTTCTTTCGCTTCTACAATCTTTTTAATACGTGCAATATCCTCATCCGTATAAAGGCGAATATTTCCTTCACTACGCTCCGGCGGATGAATTAAACCAATTTCCTCATAATAACGAAGCGTACGTTTTGTTAACCCAATTTGCTTTGTTACTTCATCAATCTTATACATGTATATTCCTCCTTCCATCACGTTATTACATTTTACGTTAACGTTAACTTTTATGCAACTGTTATGATTTTGTAAATGTTTGGTATATAGATTGTATTTTTTTCATTGCAGTTTCATAATAAAAGAAATGAAATCATTAAGGAGATTTTCAGATGAAACAACCACTTATTTTTGCCCATCGCGGGGTTAAAGGTACACATCCAGAGAATACAATGATCGCTTTCCAAGAAGCGGAGCGTGTTGGTGCTCATGGCATTGAACTTGATGTTCATCTTTCAAAAGATGGTGAGCTTGTTGTGATTCACGATGAAACTGTGGATCGCACGACAAATGGAATTGGACTAGTCTCTGAGAAGACAGTAACAGAATTACAAACGCTTGATGCCGGTAGCCATAAAAATCCCTCTTTTCACGAAGCAAAGATTCCTACCTTACGTGAAGTATTCATTTGGTTATCTACAACAACTTTACAGTTAAATATTGAATTAAAAACAGATGTGATTCACTATCCAAATATCGAGGAGAAGGTTGTTGACCTTGTTCGTGAATATCATCTTTCTAATCAAATTATATTCTCATCGTTTAATCATGATTCTGTTTCCTTACTTGCAGAACTTGCTCCTGAAATTCCGAGAGCCATTTTATATGATGAACCGATTGCTAATCCAATTGCTGAAGCAAAAAAGAGAGAGGCCACCGGATTACACCCTAATTTCCAGTTACTAACAAAGGAATTTGTCCAAACTGCAAAGCAGCAAGGTTATGTATTCCGCCCTTATACCATCAATGAATATAAAGATTTACAAACTATGATCGATTATGGCGTAGATGTTATTATTACAGATTGGCCTATGCGTGCTTTTGAGCTCCTTTCTTAAGAAAGGAGCTCTTTTTCGTTTTGTGTTTAAAATGTGAAAAAAACCTCAATACTAGTAAAAGCATATGATAAGGGGATGAAAAAAGATGGATCACACTGTAAATTTAAAACTTAAAAAATATAAACGTCTTTTCTTCACCGCACTTTTTGCATGCGTCCTTTTTTTTGTTTTTTTGTTTTTTCTTGTCATCATCGCTGCAAGGATTATGGGACCGCCACCCATTGCTGTTCCGCAAACAAGCACCTTTTATGCGAATGATGATACTGTAATGGGACAAAGCAACGGGATGCAAAAGCGCCATAACGTATCTCTTAATCAAATCTCTCCTTATGTTAGAGAAGCAACACTTTCTATTGAAGACCAACGTTTCTATGATCACCATGGCTTTGATATAAAACGAATTGCCGGCGCAATCATTGCCGATATAAAAGCAATGGCAAAAGTTCAAGGTGCTAGCACGATTACACAGCAATACGCCCGCAATCTATATTTAGATCATGATAAGACTTGGAAACGAAAAGCATTAGAAGCAATGTATACGATTCGCCTTGAAGTTAATTACAGCAAGAATCATATTTTAGAAGGGTATTTAAATACCATTTATTACGGACACGGTGCTTACGGTATTGAAGCCGCTTCCCGTCTTTACTTTAATAAATCTGCTAATGACTTAACGTTAGCAGAGGCTAGTATGTTAGCTGGTATTCCAAAAGGACCTAGCGTATACTCTCCCTACTTAAAGGAAGAACGGGCCCAAAAAAGGCAGTCCATTATTTTAGATGAAATGGTAGAACAAGGCTACATTACAAAAAAACAAGCATCCTCTGCAAAAAAAGAAAAACTTATATTTGCTTCATTGGAAACGAAAGAAGTCGTAGAAATAGCACCTTATTTCCAAGACGCTGTGCAACACTCTCTTCTTTATGACGTTGGATTAGATGAACAAACAGTGCACCGCGGTGGGCTTCGTATTTACACTACACTAGATCCAAAATTACAAACAGTAGCAGAGCAAGCTGTAAAAGATACGATCCCAGACACGACCTCTATACAAACCGCTCTTGTCTCAATGAATCCGAAAACAGGAGAAGTAGCAGCTCTTGTAGGTGGAACAGATTATAAGGAGAGTCAATTTAACCGAGCGATTCAAGCATCCCGCCAGCCAGGATCCACCTTTAAGCCGTTTCTCTATTACGCTGCACTTGAAAAGGGATTTACACCAGCAACACGCTTAAAAAGCGAATATACTGTATTTACATTAGGTGATGGTGTTTCTAAATATAAACCGAAAAATTATAAAAACTACTATGCTGATGATTTTGTAACGATGGCACAAGCCCTTGCCGTATCAGATAACGTATATGCTGTGAAAACACATTTATTTTTAGGAGAAGACTCTCTTACAAAAACCGCTAAACAGTTTGGTATCACAAGTTCACTAAAAGACGTACCATCCCTTGCACTTGGTACTTCCCCTGTAAAGCCAATTGAGATGGTGAGTGCCTACAGCATGTTCGCTAACGGTGGAAAAGAAATAAAACCAACCTTTATTCGCCGTGTTGTCGATAACGAAGGAAACATTTTATATGATGCGCATTTAGAAAGTAAACAGGTGCTCGATAAAAACAATACGTTTGTAATGGAGGAGATGATGACAGGTATGTTCAATCAAAAATTGAGCGGGTATGCCTCTGTTACAGGAAACTCCATTCTTCCAAAACTATCTCGCACCTATGCAGGAAAATCTGGTTCCACAGAAACAGATAGCTGGATGATTGGCTTCACACCACAAATTGTAACCGGTGTTTGGGTAGGATACGACCAGCCTAAATCTATTTCTAATCCAGCTGAACAAAGCTACGCCAAGAAAATTTGGGCTCTTGCAATGGAAAACGGACTAGACGGTCAGCCTAAAAAAGATTTCAAACAACCAAGTGACGTTGTCGCTGTAAATATCAATCCCGAAAATGGGAAAATTGCAACGAAAGGCTGCCCAGTTTCTGTGAAAATGTATTTTGCAAAAGGGACCGAACCGACTGAATACTGTATGGATCATGTTGATGACAAAGAGGAATTTGAGAAGGCTAGTAAAGAAAAGAAAAAAGAAAGCTGGTGGAAAAGATATTTTCCATGGTAAGTCCAATATATCGGTGCTTCCACAATATATGACCTACCAGCAAAATAGCAAAGGCTACTAGGAATTCTTCTAGTAGCCTTAAAAATTTTATTCTCCTAATAAAGCGTGACGCAATTCTTCGCTAGATTCATTCCAAATTGCTTCATTGTGCTCTTTCAAAAATGTTCCAAGTACCTTTTTCGATGGTTCGTCCATATGGTCAACCATGATGTGGCGTTTTAACGACTTATCCATTTTATTTACGTGCTCTGGAAGTGATTTATAACCACGGCGAATTTCACGGTCAACTGTCATTTCACAAGCTGTTACCCCTGCATAATAAGCCCCTTTTAGCGTTCTTTCAATTGTTACCCAAACAAGCCAATATGGTTTTCCGTTTGGAACTTCATCTTTATTCGTTAAAAACTTAATTCCTTTTTCCACAGTACTACGTGCATGCATCGCTCCAATGTCAACAAAGGCCGATTGCTCTGTTACATCTACAAAAATAGGTGAAATATTTTCTAAGCTCAGCGCTCCAACACCAAAGCCACCATGGCCATCTGTTGAGTCGTTCTTCACAATATTAAAACCAATCTTTTTCTTTTTCTCTGTCATATGTAAATCCTCCTCACTCATTTACTATATAAGACCAAATATAGGTGCAATTATACTCTCTAAGAATCCTAGTACGTACGGGATTACCACTCCGAAAATCGGCTGAATTGTATAGCGATCAAGCGGTGTAATAACAAGAATCAATAAAACAATTGATCCATACTTCTCATATTGCGTCATTTTTGCACGAATATTTGCCGGTGCCAAATCTTCAATGACACGATATCCATCCAGCGGCGGAATCGGTAATAAGTTGAAAACAAGTAGAACAATATTAAGAGTAATAAAAATTTGAAAGAATTGACGTAATGTATCTGCCACTGCAAACGGAATGGCATTTAGTACTCCAAATCTTATCAAGCTGTACCAAATAATTAAGCCTATAGCACTTAAAATAAGGTTACTAATCGGTCCTGCAATCGACACGAGCACACCAGCAAGGCGCGGTTTTTTAAAGTTGTACGGATTAACAGGTACTGGACGTGCCCAACCAAATCCAAGAATTAACACCGCAATCAGCCCAATCGGATCTAAATGCGACATTGGCGATAGCGTTAAACGCCCTTGTCTTTTTGCTGTGTCATCTCCAAACTTATATGCAACATACGCATGGGCAAATTCATGTACAGACAGTGCAATAATTATGGCCATTGCTACTAGTGGTATTTGATGCAGTGGATACCTAAATAATTGATCCATGGTTCATCTCCTCTTCTTTATGTCAAAAAAGAAAATATTTGTTTTTCCGATTGTTCCTCGCCATAATCCGTTATAATAAGATTGTAACTTACATAAAAGGAGCGATTGTACATGCCATACGTAACAGTGAAAATGCTAGAAGGACGCACAGAAGAACAAAAGAAAGCTCTTGCTGAGAAAGTAACTGCAGCAGTAAGCGAAACAACTGGTGCTCCAGAAGAAAACATCGTTGTTTTCATTGAAGAAATGTCTAAAAACCATTATGCAGTTGGTGGAAAACGCTTAAGTGACAAATAATTTCAAATTTCTTTCAGTAAGAAGCAGCCCTACGACTGCTTCTTATTTTTCCCTTCTAATAACTCAATAATTTTTTCTTTATATTTTCCTTTTTTTCCATCTTCATAGATTAAGTCATGCGGATAGAAAAGCTTTTGATCCCTTCTCTTCTTACCAGTAATCGCTTCTACAATATCAGATTCACGCGAAAGTTCTCTGAGATCTCCATTTGGCATAAGAAGTAAAATTGGAAGTCGCTCTTCTTCTTCTCCAGCACGATAAAAGTCATATGGCAAGTCCGATGTTGAATCAACAACTAAGTAATATTCTGGATCGAGTCCAATCTTTTTAAATAAACGACTTAATTCCATCCAATTATCTAAACCATGATTCTCTGTAAATTCTACATATTTAAAGAGATTACGGTTCATAAAGCGGCGACATAAGTCACTTAAGATTTGGTCATCTTCCTCCTGCCATACTTGGAAGTAGTAATACATTACGTTCTCATCTAGCTTTAAATAATCCTCTACCGTTACTTCTTCTTCAAATAAAGAATAGAAGTGAGTAGGATGGTATTTAAATGCATAATATTCCTCATGTAATGTTTTTGCACGATGTAAAATCTTTGTTAAAATAACTTCCGCACTGCGCGTTACTGGATGAAAATACACTTGCCAATACATTTGATAGCGACTCATAATATAATGCTCAACAGCATGCATACCGCTATTTTTAATTACGACTTGATCTCCATATGGACGCATCACACGCAGTATACGTTCCATATCGAAATTCCCGTACTTCACACCAGTAAAATAGGCATCTCTTAATAAATAATCCATACGATCAGCATCAATTTGGCTAGAAATCATACTAATCGCTAATTTATTATCAGACGTTTTTGCAATAACATCTGCTACTTTTTGCGGAAACTCTCGGTCTACACGGCTGAGTACATCATTAATTTCCGTGTTACCAACAATAATTTTTTGTGTGAACTTCTCATGATCTAATGAAAAAACTTTTTCAAAAGAATGTGAGAACGGACCATGTCCAACATCATGCAAGAGAGCTGCACATAAACATAATAATCTATCTTCTGCATTCCAATTTGGCCTGCCATCAAACACATCATCAATCATACGACGAATAATCTCATATACACCTAATGAATGAGTAAAGCGACTATGTTCTGCACCGTGAAATGTAAAAAATGTTGTTCCAAGTTGCTTAATACGGCGTAAACGTTGAAATTCCTTCGTTCCGATTAAATCCCAAATTACGCGATCACGTACGTGCACATATTTATGTACTGGGTCTTTAAACACTTTTGTTTCGCTGAGTTTGTCGTTTAAATATACCACACCCGACAACCTCCTTTCTTTACTACATTCTTATCTTTATTATAAACGAAATAGGATACAGAAAGAAATGAAAGACTGTGAATCAATAAAATTGCTGTTATATATAAATGCACAATGAAAAAATGACATAAAACCATTCTTTTTAGGTGGGAGAGAGCATACGGCCATGCATAGAAGCGGTCAGTTCCTCTTCCTGCCCCATGCCAAGTGAAAACAAAGAGAGAAAATGAGTGTAGTTCACTTTTTGTTCTTCATAGCAGCGGGTTATATGTCGAAAAATCAAAATGGATTTACATATAAAGAAAAATCACTTTTGCCAAGGCAGAAGTGATTTTTTTTAATCTATTATTTTCCTAAAATGAATTCAGCAACTTCGTCTAAGATCATGTCTTTACCAAGTGGGAAGTAACCTTTGTTTAGGTCTTCATTCTTGATTGTAAATACGTGATTATTCTTAACCGCGTTCATGTTTTTCCAAATTGTTTCTTCTTGGAATTCTTTTAAGCGCTGAGAACCATCGCCAGTTGTGAATACGAATAAGTAGTCTGGATTGTAATCAATTAAAGCTTCTTTTTGTACTTGCACAAGCGGCTTATCAGTTGGTGTACCTTTAACTGCTGGTAATTTTAAATCTTTGAAGATTACGCTACCGTAACCGTAGTCACCGTATACGCGGAATGCATTTGGATATGCAGCCATCTTCATGAATGTTGCATCGCCAGTTTTTGCAACGATTTTATCGTGTAATTTGTTTGCTTTGTCTTCATATTTCTTAAACCATGCAGTTGTTTCTTTTTCTTTACCAAAGATTTTACCTAACTCTTCAAACTTTGGACGCCATTGATCTAATGGAGTTTTTAACATAACTGTTGGTGCAATTTTAGATAATTGATCATAGATTTTTTCTTGGCGGTTGTTCACAAGAATTAAATCTGGTTTTGCAGCAGCTACTGCTTCGATATTAATTTTATCGCCCCATGCAGAGCCAACTGGTTTTACACCTTTTAATTTATCTGCAATATGCGCATCAATTTTTTCTTGAGACGTGTTTGCAGTAATGATTGGTTTCATTCCAAAGATTAATAACTCTTCTGTTGAACCACTAAGGTCAGCAATTTTCTTTGGATTCGCAGGAATTTTAATTTCTCCTTTTGCGTGTTGTACAGTACGCTCTTCAGCCTTCGCATCTGCTTTTTTGTCTTCTTTCTTATCAGAAGAACACGCTGCAAATAATACAGAAGTAACTACTAGTACCATTGCTAGTAACGTCATTTTGAATTTCTTCATATTCCCACTCCTTCTAGATGTATTTCTCTTATAAGTTGTATGTAACTATAAGAAACTACATAAAACATTTGATTAATATATAATTATTAAATGTTTTATATCCCCGATTCTAACGGGCGTTCAACTTCTCAATTCACAGGAGAAGCTCAACGTCCATTACAATTCCTCCCCCTCTCTCAAAATAAGAGGGGAAGAATTCATTTATGCCTTTTTACGCAACTGATTATTAATCATCATTAAATCGTATGTTAAACAAATTGGTTTACAATTCACAGGACATGGAACAATTTGCGCTTCAATTTCAAACACGTCGCGAAGCGTTTCACTTGTCATCACTTCATCCGGTGTCCCTTGCTTCATTAACTTACCAGCTTTTAAAGCAACCATATGATCAGAAAAACGAGAAGCATGATTTAAATCATGAATAACCATAACGATTGTTCGGCCTTCTTCTTGATTCAATTTTTTTAATAAATTTAACACTTCCAACTGATGCGCCATATCTAAGTATGTTGTTGGCTCATCTAGCACAAGTAAATCCGTACCTTGCGCAAGGGCCATTGCAATCCAAACACGTTGACGTTGACCACCTGATAAAGCTTCTGCTGGACGATTCGCAAATTCTGTCATTCCTGTTACTTCAAGAGCCCAATGAATATAGCGATAATCTTCTTCCTTTAACGTACCAAATCCTTTTTGGTGAGGGAAACGGCCATAAGAAACTAGTTCAAACACAGTAAGACCCGTTGGTACTTCTGCAGTTTGTGGCAAAATCGCCATCTTCTTTGCGATTTCTTTTGTTGGCTGTTTCTCAATTGCTTTCCCATCTAGGTAAACAGTACCTCGCTTTGCTTTCAAAATACGAGAAGCTGTTTTTAACAATGTAGATTTCCCGCATCCATTCGGCCCAATAATTGTTGTAATTTTCCCTTCTGGAATTTCAACTGATAATCCATCGATAATTAATCCGTCATTATAACCAACTGATACCGAATCAACCGCTAAAGTCGCCATACAAAATGCCTCCCTTTATTTTGTCTTCATAAGTAAATAAATAAAATATGGTGCACCAATTACAGAAATAACAAGACCGACCGGTATTTCTGATGTTGTTAACACGCTTCGTGAAATTAAATCTGCAAATAATAGCAGGAATGTTCCAATTAATGCTGCTACCGGCAACATAATTTGATGCTTCCCACCAACTAGGCGCCTTGCTAAATGCGGTGCCATTAAACCGATAAAACCAATTCCACCTGCAACGGCAACAGACGCCCCCGCTAAACAAACTGCAATAAATAATAATTTACGCCGTTCTTTCTCTACATTTACACCAAGTCCAACTGCCGCAGCATCGCCTAAATTCATTACATTCAACACGTGTGCTTTACAGATCGCAAGCGGTAAAAAGACGAGCATCCACGGAAGTACGCTTAATACGAATTTCCAGTCTGTTCCCCATAAACTTCCCGCTAACCAAATCGTTGCAAAACGGAAATCATTCGATGTCATTTTCATTGAAAAGATTAAGCTCACAGCACTAAAACCAGCTGCAACTGCGATACCAACAAGTATTAAACGAGTAGATGAAACCCCGTCCTTCCATGCCAATACGTAAATAATGACTGCCGCTAGTATTGCACCAACTAATGCAAAGAATGGCAAAATGAATACAGACAGAAGAGTACCAGTCCCTACTTTTCCAAAAAAGAAGTATACGAAAACAACAACTGTCAATCCCGCTCCAGCATTAATACCGATAATCCCAGGATCAGCAAGGGGATTTCGTGATAACCCTTGCATAATGGCACCTGACATCGCCAATGCTGAACCAACTAATATAGCAATAACCATACGCGGCATACGAAACTCAAATAAAATAACTGACTGATCTTCCGCGCCAATTCCGACCAATGATTTTAATACGTCTATTGGAGGGATTTTAAACGTTCCTGTATTTAAACTAATAAGAAATACTGAGATAATTAAACAAGATAAAATGGTTAAAATTGAAATGTTCTTTTTTGTTAAGACGCTCGTCTTCACATTTTCCCTCTCCCTTCATTACGCGCTAAGTAGAGGAAGAATGGAACGCCAATGAGCGCTGTAATCGCTCCAATTGGTGTTTCAAACGGCGGATTAATAATACGAGATAACATATCCGCACATTCAATTAACAATCCGCCTAATACAGCAGAACACGGAATAACCCATCTATAATCTGAACCGACAAGAAAGCGTGTCATATGCGGGATTACAAGTCCGACAAATCCAACAGACCCCGCCATAGATACCGCTGAACCTGTTAATACAAGAACAAGTACAGTTCCGATAAATTTAATTAATGTTGTATTTTGTCCAAGTCCAATCGCAATTTCTTCACCGAAACTTAAGATTGTAATATACCTCGACATCATAATCGCGATGACGAGACAAACAAGCCCAATGGGTAGCAGCATATCGATACTTTCCCATTTCACACCAGCAACACCGCCTGCATTCCACATGCTCACCTCTTGAGCAAGATTAAAATAAAGTGCGATACCAGATGAAATGGCCCCAAGTAGAGCGCTAATTGCCGCTCCAGCTAATGCTAACTTAACAGGCGTGAGTCCACCCGGTGAAGAAGCACCAACTCCGTATACAATACTTGCACCAAATGCCGCTCCCACAAAAGAAGCGATAACAAACATTAAATACGGTGAATTTGGGAAAAATGCATACATAATCGCAATCCCAAATACTGCCCCGTCTGTAATTCCCATCAATGATGGAGATGCAAGTGGATTTCGCGTCATTCCTTGCATAATAGCACCTGATACAGCTAAAAATGCTCCGGCAACAACACCGCCTATCGCCCTAGGCATACGCAGTTCCCAGATGACATTATGATGTGTCAAAGAACCAGCAAACTGAAAGACAGCTTGCCATACAGTCTTTAAACTAATGTCCGCTGCACCAAATGAAATGGAGGTTGCCATACTTAAAGCTAACAAAATTGTTCCTGCTATTAAAATAATAGAAGCAATAAGCGGTCTGCTCTTAATATCTTTCACACTTGCTTCTTGCTCCATACTCCTCACGCTTGCTTCCATCCCTCAACCATCCTAACCAACAACATATATTTAATAAATTGAAATTTATTCTCAAGAAACAGCAAAAAGAAAATCGGGTACCCACCCTAATTTGATAATGATTCTCACAATCACACCTTCTATTCTACCTATCGTTACAAAAATATGTCAACTATTATTTTGCCATATTAAACGTATGTAATTAATATGAAACCTATATCATAAGTAGGAAGTTTATTCCTTTCTATATATGCCGATCATATCGTTATTTAAAAATAATTTTGAATTTTAACAACAAAAAAGAAGAGTAAACGATTCACTCTTCTTACTTATTGAGTTTTGCTTCAATTTTCTTAATCAGTTCATCTTCGTTTGGTGCTGCGACTGGACGATTATTTACAAAAGCGAATGATTTTTTACGACCTGGTCCACAATAAGATTGACATCCAACTTCTATACTTGCACATGAATCTACTTTTTTTAGCTTTGGTATCAAGGTCTTAATGTTCGTCGCCTGACAATCATCACACACACGAAATTCGTTTCCCATTTTATATAACACTTCCTCTATTTTAAACTTTTCACAAGTACATTTAACAATAAACACTAAATGGTATTTTACCGTTCTTTGGGGCTTGATGCAAGTTTTCCCCTAGAGTTTCCCTGGGGCGAAACAGCTCACTTTCCCCTTCATTTTTCCCTTTATAAACCTCCTTCATTCGCATACCAATTTCTTACTTCCATCAAAATCTACTATATTTTTAACAGCTTTGTATAAAAGCATTTTCTTTTGTCCATTATAAAAATAGGAAGTTTATAAAAAGAAAGGGAGTTGAATCTATGAAAGTAAGACAAGATGCTTGGACAGACGAAGATGATTTATTACTTGCTGAAACCGTACTACGTCATGTTCGAGAAGGAAGTACACAATTAAATGCCTTTGAAGAAGTGGGAGATCAATTAAATCGCACCTCAGCCGCTTGTGGTTTCCGCTGGAATGCTGTTGTTCGTTATAGTTATGAACAAGCGTTGCAGCTAGCCAAAAGACATCGAAAAGATAAAATGCGTGCTGCTAGTGGTGAACAGGCTAAAAAGCGCCTACTTTATACACCGCCCGCTTCACCTGTCATCTCCACCCGTGAGGAACCCGTTACAGAAACAGCTACTCCATACCAGGAACAAACTGTTTCTAAAGCTTCTATTACAATGCAAGACGTTATTTACTTTTTACAAACAGTTGGATCTTCAAATATAAAAGTAACAGCACTCGAAAATGAGAATACGAGATTGAAACAGGAAATTAAAGCACAAATACTTCGAAATGAAGAATTAGAAAAGAAATTAGAAAAGCTAGAACAACAATCTAATACAGTACAAGAAGATTACGAAACGCTCATGAATATTATGAACCGCGCTCGTAAATTAGCACTATTAGATGATGAAGAGCCGACGCAAACCTCTTTTCGTATGGATCGAAATGGGAATTTAGAAAAAATTGCAGAATAAAAAGGATGCGATGAACCGCATCCTTTTTATTTTGGTTTTTATAACCTTCCTCCTCCCCTTCTCTTTTTTGCTATAATAAAGATTGTTATTTTATAGATAAGGGGTTAGTTATATGAGCAATTCCCGTTCAATTTTATCTCAATCAGAGTGGCGCATCGTTGATCAGTCTAGTTTAGGTCATACATTTCATGCTCTGCAGTCATTCGCAATGGATGACACACTTTGTACAACGATTGGAAATGGAGCTTCAGCCTCCACAATGCGCTCTTGGGTTCATCACAATACAATTGTTCTTGGCATTCAAGATTCTCGCCTTCCTCATTTACAAGAGGGAATTTCTTTTTTAAAGCAAAAGAATTTCAATGTCATTGTTCGTAATTCAGGCGGTCTTGCAGTCGTGCTCGATGAAGGTGTTTTAAATGTGTCGCTTCTATTTCAAGAAACGGACAAAGGAATTGATATCGATCTTGGATACGATACAATGTGGCATTTAATCAAAGAAATGTTAAAAGATTACGATGTTAATATCGAAGCAAAAGAAATTGTTGGTTCTTATTGTCCTGGCAGCTATGATTTAAGCATTCGAGATCAAAAATTCGCAGGTATTTCACAGCGCCGTATTCGCGGAGGAGTTGCCGTACAAATTTACTTATGTGCTACTGGAAGTGGTTCTGAACGCGCGGCACTTGTTCGCGATTTTTACAACTTAGCCATTCAAGGAGCAGAAACAAGATTCACGTATCCTGAAATCGTACCGAATACAATGGCTTCTTTATCTGAATTACTTGGTGAAACAATTACCGTTCAAGATTTAATGATGCGCTTATTAAAAACGTTACAGCAATTTGCGCCAAAATTAACACCGTCTCAATTAACAGTAGATGAAGTTCCTTTATACGAAATGAACTTACAGCGTATTATTGATCGTAATAATAAAGCACTAAATATAAGTTAACAAATCAATAAGAATGAAAAAGCACTCGCATATACTTGATGATCTACCTTAGTTTCACAAGTATATGGAGTGCTTTTTCATTAAAATCAATAATCTATTTTCTAAATTTCTTTCTTTACATTAATGTGCTTATCGCGTTGTAAAAAATAAATCGGGAGACCTAAAGCAGTCAATCCTATTCCGCATAATGCTAATAACGGTTGTGTGAACAATGTATTAACTACTATAAATAATCCACCTAATAAAGCTACCATTGGAATAAACGGATATAATGGCACTTTATAGGGACGTACAAGATCCGGTTCTTTTTTCCGCAAAATAAAAACTGCAAAAAACGTCATTGTATAAAATATCCATATAACAAATACTAACATATCTGTTAATGTATTAAATCCACCTAAAAGCATCATTATTACCGAAATCACTAACATAAAAATACCAGAATTATAAGGGATGCTACTTTTACGAGATAATGTAGCAAACCATTTGCTGAAAGGTAATTTATTCTCTAAAGCCATTGCATAAGGGATTCTCATTCCAGTCATAATATAGCCATTAATTGTTCCAAATACAGAAATCAAGATACCAATACTAACTAATTTCCCACCCATTGCACCAAAAAGAATTGTCGCTACTTCAGAAGCAGGTGTATCAGTACCTGCAAGGGCAGTTGCAGACATAACCATAAGAAATGCAATGTTAATTAGTAAATATACAATCATAACAATCGCTAATCCTAAAATAATAGCTTTCGGTAAATCTTTTTTAGGATTTTTCATTTCTCCAGCAATATTCCCTACATGTATCCATCCATCATATGCAAACATTGTTGCTAGTAAAGCAGAACCAAGTGCAGAGATGAAAGATTTATCGGCACCAGCTTCAACCGGGAACAATTGAAACGTTACATCACCTTGGTGTAGTAGCCCGAAAATAATAAGAAGGCCTAAAGGAAGTAATTTACATATAGTAGAAACCGTCTGAATACCGCCAGCAGCTTTTGCACCTAAAAAATTCATTAACGTTACAAAGGTTGCGGTAATAATACCAATTCCTATTATAAGCATTGTATTTTCATTCGGATCTATTCCAAGTAGGTTAACAGTTTGCGTTCCAAAAATAATAGCAAGCGCAGCGATATTTGCTGGGAAGTAAATAACAGTTTGAGCCCACCCTAATAGAAATGCTGTTAAATTTCCATAAGTACGCTTTAAATAGGCCATCATTCCACCTGTTTCTGGAATCGCTGCAGATAGTTCAGCTGCCGTTAATCCCGCACATATAGTTAAAATTCCACCTATTAGCCATGCAAGTATCCCTAAGCTCGCTGTACCAGTTATGCCGTATACAGCAGTTGGTTTGAAGAAGACACCAGCCCCTATAACAGTTCCAATTACAGTAGTTAATGCAGCAAAGAAACCAATTTCTTTTTTTAGCTGTTGTGACAAAATAATCACTCCTGTCTGATCAGAGTAAACAAAATCTCTAATGAATTTAAATATTTTTATGCTGTCGTATTAGACACTTCCTATATCGATTTCATGCAAATGTGAATCAAGTTAAAATGGTAAATGTAATAGTTAAGAGAAGTTTTAGTCGAATACTTATAAAAAACGAAAGAAGAAGAATCATCCCTTACACATATATTTGTGAATATTTTCACAAATATATGTGTAACTATCTAACTGTAAAAACATTTAACAAGCAACCTTCATCTTATGGTACCCATCTCGTACCACCTATATGCAACGTACATGGATGACTCGCTATATAACATAACCACTACTTTCAATTCAGAAGAGATGTTATTCGTAACAAAGTCTAGCATATGAAAAAATACTATTCAATCATTATTTCCATATAGAATTTTTTAAAATTAAAATAAAGACATTTTGTGAAATGTTTCACAAAATCGTTGACGTATGTTTTTGAATATTGCTATCGTATAGGGGCAAACAAGAGTTGAAAATAATACGTAAAAGCATCAGGTTCTCGATACGTTTTTCTATTATTTATCCCGCATTAACGGGCAGTAAGACCCCCTACATCAAGATTCAGAGAGAAACAAGGAAGATAGGTGGGGGATCAACTGTCCGTAAATGCCCGATTGGTTCAACTAATAATCAGTGAGGGATGAAGAACTCCCCACTGATTAAAGTTTCACTTTACGTTGTTTGTAAATATTGATATAAGAAACACCACTTTTAAAAGGATGTGTTCATTATGAAAATTGGAGTAGTTAAAGAAATAAAAAAAGGCGAAGCCCGTGTAGGGATGACTCCTGAAAATGTTCGAAAATTAGTTGCAAATGGACATCAAGTTGTAGTACAAAAAGATGCTGGTTTAGGATCAGGTTATACAAATGATGAATATATAAATGCAGGTGCAAATTTAGTATCTCAAGGCGAAGCTTGGAATGTTGATATGGTGGTAAAAGTAAAAGAACCCTTACCTGCAGAGTATCACTACTTTAAAAAAGACCTTATCGTATGGGGTTTCTTACATCTAGCTGCTTCTAAAGAATGCGTAGAGGCAATGAAAAATGCAGGAACGACTGCAATAGCTGGAGAAACTATTAATGAAGATGGCATATTGACATTATTAAAGCCAATGAGTGCAATTGCTGGTCGTCGTGCAGTATTTATGGGAACTTATTATTTAGAAAAACAACATCAAGGCGAAGGCATTTTATTATCAGGTATTGAAGGAATTCCAGCTGGAAATGTTGTTATTTTAGGCGGGGGCAATGCAGCAATTAATGCATGTGACATGGCTATTGGAATTGGCTGTCATGTGACTATTTTAGAGATAAATCAAACACAAATTACGTATTTAAAAGAAAAATATAGCAATGACCCTGTCGAAATCATTGAATCAACTACTGAGAATTTGGAAAAATATATAAAAGATGCAGATTTATTTATTTCAACAATTTTAATACCAGGATCTAAACCACCAAAAATTGTAAAAGAATATATGGTTCAATCTATGAAACCAGGTAGTGTTATCGTAGATATCGCAATTGATCAAGGTGGTACAGTAGAAACAATCGATCACTATACAACACATAATGATCCTGTATTTATGAAACATGAAGTAATTCATTATGCTGTACCAAATATGCCAGGTGCCACCCCACGTACAGCGACTATTGCATTAGCAAATGGAAATATTGAATATTTATTGGCAATCGCTAAAGATGGATTAGAAAATGCTATTGACCATAAACCATCTTTAGCATCTGGTGTCAACATTTATAAAGGAATAATCACGTACGAAAATTTAGGAACAACATTAGAGTTGGATTATAAACCATTGAAAGAAGTGTTAGTATGATTAACAAAACCTTGCCACTTACAATCAGTGATATAAAAAAAGCTCAAAATACTTTGTTTGGACATGTACGTAAAACGCCTCTTGTTAAATCATTTTATTTAACAAGCAAAACAGGTGGAGAAATTTATTTAAAACTTGAAAATATGCAACTAACTGGCTCCTTTAAATTTCGTGGCGCATTAAATAAAATTTCTAATTTAACAGACGAAGAAAAAGCACGTGGTGTTATTGCTTGTTCAGCTGGAAATCATGCACAAGGAGTTGCATTATCTTCCCATTTGCTTGGAATTAAAAGTAAGATCGTAATGCCTATCTCAGCACCACAAGCTAAAGTGGATGCGACTAGAGGATATGGTTCTGAAGTTGTTTTACATGGTAATACTTTTGATGATGCAAAGGCTAAATGTGAAGAAATAATACAAGAGACCGGCGAAACATATTTGCATCCTTACGATGATGTAGAAGTAATGGCTGGTCAAGGAACAATTGGCTTAGATATTTTGGACGACCTCTGGGATGTTGAAACGGTTATTGTACCAATTGGTGGTGGCGGAATTATTTCAGGAATTGCGGTCGCACTTAAATCTTTTAACCCTTCTATCAAAATTATTGGTGTTCAAGCAAATAATGTCCATGGAATGAAAGCTTCTTATGATGCTGGGGAAATTATAGAACATTATGTTGCCCCAACCATAGCAGATGGTTGTGCAGTAAAAATACCAGGGAACTTAACATTTGAAATTGTTCAAGAGCTAGTGGATGACATTGTAACTGTATCCGAAGAAGAATTGGAAATAGCTATGAAGGACTTGCTGCAGCGTGGAAAAGCTGTAGTAGAAGGAGCAGGTGCGTTAGCTACCGCTGCCCTTCTTACAGGAAGAATTGATCAATATATAAAAGGCAAAAAAGTAGTTGCCGTAATATCTGGTGGGAATGTGGACTTACAACGCATTTCAAGTGTGTGCGAACATTTCTTTGTAGCGAATGAAGTAAATTAACGTTTACTCTCTCTAAAAATATTTCAGCATTCATTGAACACACAAAAAAGCCCCGCTATGAAGCGGGGCTTTTCAATTATAGTGCTTGAGCTGCTGTAATTAAAGCTAACTTGTACACTTCTTCTTCGTTACAACCACGAGACAAATCGTTTACTGGCATGTTTAAACCTTGTAAGATTGGTCCCACTGCTTCGAAGTTACCTAGGCGTTGTGCAATTTTGTAGCCGATATTACCAGCTTCTAAGCTTGGGAATACGAATACGTTAGCATCACCTTTAATAACAGAACCCGGTGCTTTTTTCTCTGCTACAGATGGTACAAATGCAGCATCAAATTGGAACTCGCCATCTAATGTTAATTCAGGCGCCATTTCTTTTGCAATGCGAGTTGCTTCTACAACTTTTTCTGTTTCTGGAGATTTCGCAGAACCTTTTGTAGAGAAGCTTAACATTGCAACGCGTGGATCAATGCCGAATAGTTCAGCAGTTTTTGCACTTTCAATACCAATTTCAGCTAAATCTTGGCTGTTTGGTGCAATATTGATTGCGCAGTCAGCGAATACATACTTCTCATCTTCACGTACCATAATAAATACGCCTGAAGTTTTCGTAACGCCTGGTTTTGTTTTAATAATTTGAAGTGCTGGACGAACTGTGTCAGCTGTAGAATGAGCTGCACCACTTACTAGGCCGTGTGCTTTTCCCATATATACAAGCATTGTACCGAAATAGTTTTCGTCTTTAAGAATTTTACGAGCATCCTCTTCTGTCGCTTTACCTTTACGGCGTTCAACGAAAGATGCTACCATTGCATCCATTTCTTCATATGTAGCTGGATCGTAAATATCAACGCCTGCTAATGTTAAATTCATGCTAGCAGCTTTTGCGCTAATTTCTTCTTTATTACCAACTAAGATTGGTTTTACTAATTCTTCTTTTGCTAAACGCTCTGCAGCGCCTAAAATTCTTTCATCAGTTCCTTCAGGAAGTACGATAGAAATGCCTTTTCCTTGAACTTTTTCTTTTACTGCTGTAAATAAATCGCTCACGAATAAACCCTCCTACAAATGTTTAAAAAAACTCTATCTTTAAGAATACTTCTTTTCTTCTCTATTTTAAACTTATAGCTCCTAAAAAATAGGTAAAATAAAAATGATTATATTTTCATAAAATTCAGCACAGAAAATCTATTATAAGGTATTGATAAAACAACCTTTCTTTTTAGATGAGAAAGAGCATCCGATCATACATAGAAGCCGGTCAAGGCCTTTTTTTGTCCCATGCCATGTATAAGCACATAGAGAAAGTAAGTCCATGGCCCTTGTTGTTTTCATAACCGTAATTTTTTACCGAAAAACAAAAGAAATTGATACACACTCCGCTCCCCTAGCATTTATAATTGTGACAATTTTATGCACGAAAGCTTTCCATGGGTGACTTTAAAACTATATATGCTATAGTTAACGTGTAAAATATCATTAACCGAGGTGAAGGAAATGAGTGAAGCAGCAAAAACGTTAGATGGTTGGTATTGTTTACATGATTTACGTTCTATTGACTGGGCAGCATGGAAAACATTATCTAGTGACGAACGCGGACAAGCGATGTTTGAATTTTTAAATGTTATTGAAAAATGGAATAAAGTAGCGTCTGCGAAACAAGGTAGCCACGCTATGTATACTGTTGTTGGTCAGAAAGCTGATATTATGTTTATGATTTTACGTCCAACAATGGAAGAGTTAAATGAAATTGAAACAGAATTAAATAAAACAACATTAGCTGAATATATGGTTCCTGCATACTCTTACGTATCTGTTGTTGAACTAAGTAACTACCTTCCAGCTGATGAAGATCCATACCAAAACCCACAAGTCCTAGCACGCTTATACCCTGAATTACCAAAAGCAAATCATATTTGCTTCTATCCAATGGACAAGCGTCGTCAAGGTGATGACAACTGGTACATGCTTCCGATGGAAGAACGCAAAAAATTAATGTACAGCCATGGTAAAATTGGTCGTCAATATGCTGGAAAAGTACGCCAAGTTATTACTGGTTCTGTTGGCTTCGATGATTATGAGTGGGGCGTAACGTTATTCGCTGATAATATCCTTCAATTCAAAAAGCTTGTATATGAAATGCGCTTTGATGAAGTAAGTGCTCGCTATGGGGAATTCGGAACATTCTTCGTTGGTAACATCTTACCGACTGAAAAAGTAGCGAAATTTTTATACGTATAATAAGAAAAAGGAGCGAATTTCGCTCCTTTTTCTTATTATCTAATCAAAAACCTCAAAAATCTCCTATTTTCATCAAATTTGTACAAAAACAGACAAAATCTTTTCGTATTTCCCATTAAATTATAAACTTCTTATATTCAAAATTATGCTAAAATGGTACGAGCTATATGCTAATAACGATGCGAAGGTGATAATGTATATGAGGAAAATTTCATCTATTTTACTACTGTTTCTATTGTCATTTTTTACCTTAGGAGTAACAAATTCCTATGCAGAAGAAAAAATACATATAGAAGCTGCCGCTGCTATTTTGTTTGATGCAGATACAGGAAAAATACTGCATGAACAAAACCCAGATGAATTACTAGCTATCGCTAGTATGTCAAAACTTATTGTTGTTTACTCTGTTTTAGAAGCTATTAAAGAAGGAAAAATTACTTGGGATACAAAAGTAAACATCTCTGATTATGCTTATGAAGTTTCCCGTAATAATGAATTCTCTAACGTTCCTTTCGAAAAAGGAAGGCAGTATACCGTTAAAGAGTTATATCAGTCTATTGTTATCTTCTCTGCAAACGGATCCAGCGTTGCGCTGGCTGAACTTCTTGCAGGAAATGAAAAAGACTTCTTAACTCTCGCAAATGAACACGCAAAAAAACTAGGGTTAAAGAAATATAAATTTGTAAATGCTACTGGGTTAAATAATGCTGATTTAAAAGGAAAACATCCTGAAGGAACAGATCCAAATGGAGAGAACTCCTTGTCAGCTCGCGACATGGGTATTTTATCAAAATCAATTATTACAAAGTATCCAGAAATATTAGAGGATACAAAACAAAGATTTAGAAACTTTCCAGATAATCATCCAAAACCAATTCGCATGGAAAACTGGAACTGGATGCTACCAGGTGCCACTTTCGCTTACGAAGGAACGGATGGTTTAAAAACAGGAAGTTCAGATACAGCTGGGTATGGATTTACGATTACAGCAAAGCGTGGTGACTTACGTCTTATTTCTGTAATTATTAAAACAAAATCAATGGATGAACGATTTACTGAATCACGTGCATTAATCGACTACGGATTTAATAACTTTGAAAAACAGAAATTAAAAATAGATAAAAACAATACTCTTTCTGTTATAAAAGGAAAGGAAGACACTGTAAATGTGATACCTGAAAAAGAGATAACGGTCATCACAAAAAAAGGAAGCAAACCATCTTATAAAATTTCAAATGAAGCAGATAAATCAATTGCTGAAGACGGAAAATTAGTTGCTCCAATCAAAAAAGGAGCAACAGTAGGCTCGCTCTTTTTAGAGTCAACTGACCAATATGGATTCTTAGACGGAAACAAAAAAATGAAAATCGTCGCAAAAACAACAGAAGAAGTAGAAAAAGCAAATTGGTTCACGTTAACGATGCGATCAATTGGTGACTTCTTCTCTAATATGTGGTCAAAAATATTCGGATAATAGAAAGCTAGCAAATCGCTAGCTTTTTTATTATGCACCTTCTTAAAACTTTGTTTGGTTGTCATATCTGAGTCCTTTTTCTCATACGTATGAACTAGTAATTATTCCACACTTCATCTAGAAATAACCCTCTTTCTCAAGTGCATTTCAACAAGAGAGGTGAAACATAATGGGTGTTATCAACTATACAGAAGAACATGTAAAATTATTAGCAAGACTTATGCGAGCTGAAGCTGAAGGGGAAGGACAACAAGGCATGCTGCTGGTTGGGAATGTCGGTGTAAATCGTGTTAGAGGAAATTGTTTAGACTTTAAGAAGATACGTAATCTACAACAAATGGTATTTCAAAGTCCTGGTGGTTTTGAAGCAACCCAGAAAGGCTATTTTTATCAGCGAGCACGGGAACAAGATATCGCGCTTGCCAGACGCACGATTCAAGGGCAACGTTTTTGGCCTGCAAATTTTGCTTTATGGTTTTTCAGACCTGAAGGTCCTTGCCCACCAACTTGGTATGATCAGCAAAATTCTGGAAGATTTAAAAAACATTGCTTTTTCCAGCCATCTGGTGAGAACTGTCCAGGAGTATATTAAGGAATACAAATAAGGAGGGATTTTTGAATGACACAGCAACAAAATCCATATTTTTATCAACCTTCAGGGGGATATATACAACAAAGGCAGCAACAAATGACACCGCCGCCACAACAAGCAATGCAGCAACAAGCAATGCAACAGCAGGCTGCCCAAGCACAGTTTGCAATATCTCAAGGTATGCTACCATTAGAACAATCCTATATTGAAAACATCCTTCGCTTAAACAAAGGGAAACAGGCGACAGTTGTTATGACATACGAGCGCGGCAGTTCACTTGGCACACAATCTTATACGGGCATTATTGAAGCAGCTGGACGCGATCATATCGTCATTAGTGAACCACAATCGGGAAAACGTTACTTATTGCTTATGATTTACTTAGATTATGTTGAATTTCCGGAAGAAATTATGTATTTACCTGGTCAACAAGCAACTTATGCACCGAGAGCATAAAAAAAGCTGGCAAATGCCAGCTTTTGCCTTTTTATAACCCTTTTACAACCGCAGTTCCGAGTAAAATCCACCCTATAATAAACGCTACACCACCAAGCGGTGTAATGGGACCAAAGAATTTAATGCCTGTTGTACTTAATGCATATAGACTTCCAGAGAACATAATAATCCCCGCTACCATGAACCAACCTGCTGTGCTTAAAAGAGAAGATTGAATCTTATCCATTAATAATGCAACAACGAATAAACCGCCAGCATGAAACATTTGGTATGTAACACCAGTTTTCCAAACTTCTAACATTTTCGCAGATATTTTGTTTTCTAAACCATGGGCTCCAAAAGCCCCTAATACTACAGATAAACCTGCTGCAATACAACCTAATAAAAAGAAAATTTTCATTAGAATTCCCCTTTTTTATCTTTATAATAAGAAATTTTCACATATAAGCCAAATGATTTAAACGTTAAAAATCAAATAAAGAGTTTCCATTTGCATCTTCTTCCTTCATATATACAGGTTCTCCTGAAACAGATACCACTTGTGGGGCTACTGCCACCTGATGAGATGCTATCACTTGCGGTTGTATTTTAGGTTCTACATACGTACTAGATTCACCCTGTTCGTCTAATAGCAAATCACATAAAGCACGCACAACTAATAAATGTTCCTTCGCCTTCTGTCCCCCACTACTTTTTGCTTTCGCAATTTCATTTTCCATTTTATTTAAAATCTTATCACTAGATACTTGCATTCCTGTTCACCTCATACTTTGTAGTTCTTTCTCAAATTGCTCCAGTTTCTTTACTGGACCAAATACTATCATCATATCATGTTCTTGTAATTTTTCCTGCCCTGTTGGATTATGAATAATATTTCCATCTCGTAAAATCGCTAAAATAGTAACGTCAAATTGGTTTCTCACATCACTTTCTATCAATGTTTTTCCGATTAAAAAGGACCCTTCACCAATTTGAATTTCTTCTATCGCAAAAGCCTGTTCAGTTCCATAAAGCACCGTATCAATATAATGAACCGTTAATGGGTTGGCAATTCCTTTTGCAATATGAATACCTGCCATACTAGATGGATTAATTACTTTACTAGCACCAGCACGACGTAATTTCCCTTCTGTTTCGGGCTTTTCCGCTCTAGCCACAATTTTAATTGTACTATTTAGCCCTCTCGCTGTTAAAGTAATGAATACATTTTCAGCATCATTCGCAACAATTGCTACCAAACCAGCCGCCCTTGTAATCCCCGCCTTATGTAACACTTGATCTTCAGTTGCATCGCCATGTACATATAAAAGCTTTTCTTTCTCTAATACAGATTCCTCTTTATCAACAACAACAAATGGAATCTTCTTTTCCTGTAACTCGTGTACAACTTGAAGCCCTACTCTACCGCAACCACATACGATAATATGATCTTGTAACGCTGCTATTTTTTTATCCATCTTCTTCCTCCGCACTGCATGAAATAAATTCCCTTCAATAATCATGGCTGCTACTACCCCGATTGCATATGTAACAATCCCTACTCCAACAGGAATAATGAGTAGCGCAAAAACCTTCCCAGCTTGTTTTAGCGGAACTGCATCTCCATACCCAACCGTTAATACTGTAATCATTGTCATCCAGAAGGCTTGGAACAAACTAATCTCTTCTATCATCATAAATCCGGTTGTTCCAATAGCTACAATAAAACACATGCATATAACCGCAATCCACAACTGCCTTTTTGCATTCATCTCGTTATCCAACTCTTTTCTCTATCTACAATTTTTGCTAAAGGAAATAAAATACGTATATACTAGAAGCGGAATCTATGAAAGAGGTTGATATAATGAAAACATTTCTTTCCGCCCTGCAGTGGGCACTATTTATTTTAGCCGGTAGTCTTATTGTACCAATTAGCGTTGCAACCAGTTATGGACTTGAAGGCGCTGAAGCAATTGCCTTTGTTCAACGGACACTATTTGTTCTTGGTCTCGCTGGTCTCCTGCAAGCGATATTCGGCCATAGACTACCTATTCAAGAAGGACCCGCTGGCCTTTGGTGGGGAATCTTCTCACTTTATGCAGGATTAGGTGTTGTATTATTTGGATCAAACAATGAAACACTTCGTGTCCTGCAATACGCTTTTCTATTAAGTGGTATAATTTGTATCATTCTGAGCATTTTTGGACTAATTGATAAGCTCGTCCGTTATTTTACACCAACAGTAATTGGGACATATTTATTTCTTCTCGTTGCCCAGCTTAGCGGTTCTTTTCTAAAAGGAATGTTTGGTCTTGATGGAAAACATACTGAAGTACAACCAAATGTATTTATCCTTTCACTCATTGTTATTTTACTATCTTTTTTTATTATGAAGCTACCTATTATCGGACAATACTCTGTTCTTTTCAGCATTGTTTTCGGGTGGATTTTGTTTGCACTTTTCGGATTATCTAATCCTATTACACCAGTAACCGATATTATCCGTCTGCCATCATTATTCGTATTTGGAACACCTCGCCTTGAATGGAATATGGCAATTACCGTTATCTTTGTTACATTGTTACTCCTAACGAACATGTTAGCAAGCATTCGTGTTGTACAAAAAGTTGTCTCTAAATATGAGGAGAATGCAGTACAAAATCGCTTTAAACATGCCGGTATCATAACAGGGATTAATCAATTGTTAGGGGGCTTGTTCTCCGCAATTGGGCCGGTAGCTATTTCTGGATCAGCCGGATTTATCGCAACAACAAATATTTATAAACGACTGCCTTTCATACTTGGATCAAGCGTAATTATTCTCATTAGTATATTTCCAAAGATTACATCGTTCTTTGCAGCTATTCCTGTCGCTGTCGGATACGCAGCTATTTACCCTGTATTTGCAAGTATGATTGGCCTTGCTTTCCGTGAATATGGCACTGTGGAAAATAAAGAGCGTTTATTCCGCGTTGCTGGTCTATCCCTCTTCACAGGAATCGGGGTTATGTTCGTTCCACCACAAGCATTTTCTACCCTTCCGCCATCTTTAGCATCATTTTTCAGCAACGGCCTTGTACTTGGCTCTGTCATGGCTATTTTACTTGAAATTTTATTTTCCCGTTCAAAGGAAAAACAGCTATCGTAAATTGGAAAACTTCCATTATTGCACTCTACTTTCAGAGTTGTTACGATAGAATAGAATGATCATGGGCAATATGCCCATGATCATTCTTTGAAAACAAAATTGTTTTTACTTGGTAGGGGGATAGAAAAAGACTCTAATCGTTTCTATGCATGAACGTATTTTCGCCTCAAAAGAGCAATTTTATATTGGTTTTTTAACTTATATTTATATATCTTCAAAGAGGCCTGATGTCTTACTATTTATTACCTATCACATTGCTAGAATACTTCTATATAAATCCATTTTGATTTTAGGGCACATAACCCACTGCTATGAAGAACCAAAAGTGAACTACACTCATTTTCTCTCTTTGTTTTCACTTGGCATGGGGCAGGAAGAGGGGCTGACCGCTTCGATGCATGGGCGGATGCTCTCTCCCATCTAAAAAGAATGGTTTATGTCGTTTTTTCAATTTGTATTTATATAGCAATATCAACCATTACTTTAACAAAGAAAGGAACTTTTTATATGTCCTATAAAATGATTGTTTTAGATTTAGATGATACATTACTCCGCGATGATCATACGATCTCAGATCGTACGAAACAAGCTTTAATGACCGCTCAAGAACAAGGGGTAAAAGTCGTACTTGCTTCAGGTCGCCCAACGTTTGGTATGCGCCACATTGCAAAGGAACTTCGTTTAGAAGAGTACGGAAGTTTCATACTATCGTTTAATGGTGCAAAAATTATTAACTGCGAAACAGACGAAGAACTATTCAGTAGTACATTATCCCCTGAAATCGTTCACAACCTATATGAAATCAGTAAAAGGGAAAATGTTTGGATTCATACCTATATCGGTGATGACATCGTAACTGAGGAAAATAATCCATATACAGAAATTGAAGGACAACTAACAGGCATGCCAATTATCCAAGTAGATAACTTTACTGCAGCCGTACAAAAACCAGTTGTGAAAGTATTAATGAATAAAGAAGCTGAGCGCCTTATAGAAGTGGAACAAAAGCTTCAAAAACAGCTAGAAGGTAAATTAAGTGTAATGCGTTCTAAGCCATTTTTCTTAGAATTCACAGAAGCTGGTGTAACAAAAGGAACAAGTTTACACCAATTAATTCAAAGGCTTGGTATTAAACGTGAAGAAGTAATCGCAATGGGCGATAGCTACAACGATCAAGCAATGATTGAATTTGCTGGTCTCGGTGTTGCTATGGGCAATGCTCCGGATGATATTAAAGAAATTGCCAACTACGTAACGGACACAAACATGAATGACGGCGTTGCCAAAGTTGTAGAGCAATTCGTACTAAAAACCGAAGTTCTTGTTTAAATATATAAGTTGCGACTATTAAAAACAAAAGATAACTTACACTCGCTTTCTCCTTTTGTTTTTAATTGGAATAAGGATAGAAAAGGCTCTAATCGCTCCACATGATCAGATCCCTTCTCCTGCCTAAAGTCGCTTAATCATTCACAAACCCTATTTGAAGTCAAATAGGGTTTTATTTAAATTCACATAGCTTTGTGAATTTATTTCGAACTTTACAACATTCCTATAGTGTAAACTTTATTTTCGGATATAATGAAACAAACAGACTATTTTTTTTGAAAAAGAATACAAATTTACTATATACAAGCTTACATTGAGGAGGTTAATTTATGTTATCTACACCAATCGGAAGATTAAGAGCAATTGGATTAGTCGAAGGGATTTCCTTTCTACTACTATTATTCGTAGCGATGCCGTTAAAATATTTCGCGGGATTTGCTACTGCCGTTAAAATTACAGGTATGGCTCACGGCGTTCTATTTATACTATTTATCTTTGCAGTAATTCAAGTTACAATCGTACACCGCAAATCAATTGTATGGGCAATCGGTGCATTTATTGCATCTGTAATTCCATTTGGCACGTTTATACTAGACGCAAAACTGAAGAACGAACAAAATTAAGTAACAAAAAAAGGCTTATCAAGCAGGTATATTACCTTTTCCTTGATAAGCCTTTATCTTTATTTAACCTTAATCCTCTATATTCACTTTGAAAATTATAGGTAATCTCATACTATAATCGATAAGATGCGACGTTAACGCCTTTCCATTCATAATAATCTAGTATTCCTGAATAGATCGCCTCTGCTGCACGTTGTCTCCAGTATTCTGAACCTAACTTTTCATTTTCCTCTGGATTATCAATGAAAGCAAGTTCTGCAAGAATTGCAGGCATCGTATTTTCACGAACAACGTATAGATCACCATGTTTTACACCACGATCTTTTGTGTCAAGAGCGTTCACAAGTCGCTTTTGCACTTTTTCAGCGAGAATCTTACTCTCTTCCGTGTTAGGGTTAGATCTTGCCGCAGAAGACCAATAGTATGTTTCCGTTCCATGTGCACTTCCATCAAAACCATTGGCGTGAATGCTTACAAATATATCACCTTTATTTTGCTGCGCAAATTCAACACGTTTTTTTAATGATTCTGCCGCTGTATTACCAGGTCTTGAATCTGTTTCACGCGTTAACAATACATGGAATGGAGATTTCTTTTGGAATAACTCTCGAACACGCAATGAAGTGTCCAATACAACTTCATCTTCTGTTAATCCATTATGTGTACCAGAATGCCCATCATCAATACCACCATGTCCTGGATCGATAATAATATTTTTTCCATTTAATGGATCAAGATTTTCAACAACTTGTAGATTACTTTCACGAACCCAACCTGTTTGGTTGTTTACACGTATTTCATACCAATTATTCGGGTCTTTCCTTAATACATCTACTATCGTTCCCGCTTGCAATTTCCATTTTTTATTATCTTGATATGGATATGGATCTGTGCGGAAATCATCTGTTGTTTTTAGAATTTTTCCTTTTGTATTTTCTTTATAGGTTTTAAATGGAATATCTTTCGGAAGTTTATGAGAGTCAATAACCGTTTCATTATTTTTAGAGACGATCTTAACTCCATCATATTCAGCCCGATTATACGAATGAATTCCTTCCATGATATTCGCAATTTTTGTACCCCATTCTTTATCTGTTGAATAGTTTACATTAATATCTGTTATCGTATTCCCTTTATAACGCCAATCACCTGGCTCTAAATAATAAGCTCTTACATAGGCAGCATTATAGTTAATGCTGTCCTTATAATTAGGGAAATATCTCGCTAATCCAAATGGATCAGAGTCTTCTGCACGCAAACCAAATAAGTTGTGTTTACGATAAGCAATAAGTGATTTTCCGTAACCAGATTCTAAAATAGCGTGAGATGCTAAGAATAAAGCATTTACACCATATTTATTTTGTGCATCAATAAAGGCTTGGCCATAACCAATTAATGGACTGTCTCCATTCGTTCTTTTGCTCATATAGTTATCAATTTCTTGCGCTGTTACTCTCGATGGTTTACGTAAATCGAGTTTTTCATACGGTTTTCCAATATAGTAATCTAGTAAAATATTCGCTGCACCATCACCTTCGAAATACTCTACTTTGATCGCATGATTCCCTTTACTTAAAGAAATATCTCCTTTACGAATGCCACCATCACTCTTTTGCCAAGAATCAATAACGAGTTTATTGTCGACATATACGCGTACACCGTCATCTGCTTTAGCAGAGAACGTGTAATCACCCGCTTCAAAATACTCATTTTTTGTAAAGCGCGCTGAGAAATTATCAGCCTGAATTCCTGAAACTGGCGAACCGTATTTCCAATCAAAATTCAACGTTTGAATTTTATTTATCGCCTGATCCCCACCGATAATTACTGAATCACCTTGCAAGCTTGTATTGTTATAAAATTCACCTAACCAGCTAGAAGAATTCTTAGTTTGACTATATGGCTCAATACTAAATTCAACATTGCTTGAACCCGTCTTCTCTAAATATTGAACCTCCACTAAGTGAGTATCTTTTTGGCTTGTTTTCCCAAATGCCCAATTCGCTGTTCCATCCTCAATATGAATTTTCTTAGCATATTCAGTGGAGACATTTGCAGGCCATTGATCTAAGACAGATTTCCCATCAATAAAGACGCGAATTCCATCATCTGCACGGCCGCGAATTACATAATCACCTGCTGTAAGACGCTTTACAGTTGTATAACGTGCTGAGAAATTATTTGCAGGAACTTTCGATGTCGGTGCACCTGTCCCGTTGTTCTCAGACAACTTCTTCTGACTTCCTTGTGGTGCAATGACTTTCGCATCTACCGGATAACCACCTAAATCTGTATTAGGATAGTAATAAGCTAACCAATGATCGAAAGGCACAATATCTGAGAAAATAGCCGCTTGTCCTGTATTTTCATAATAATTTGTTTGAATGTTATGAGTTCCTTGTGAAACATTTGTAACAAGACCACGATCAATTTTTCCACCTGCATTGTACCAACGATCAATAATGTTCTTTCCATCAAACGATACTTTTACACGATCATCTGCTAATGTATGGATAAAATAATCCCCAGCATTTAGCGAGCGTGATTGATCGAAATTAGCATAAAAATCATCATTTGGATATTCTGCAGTAGGGCTACCATATCCCCAATTATAGTGGACATCTCCGCCCTTTTGCTGAAATGGTCCGGGAGCTTTTTTATAGTCTACGTGCACCTCTGCATTTCCGCTTTCCTCCAGGTATTCCACCTTGATTTTATGATCTCCAGCCTTCATCGGTACTTTCACTTTACGGATTTCATTATCACTCGGTTTCCAAGAATCAATAACGAGTTTGTCGTCGACATATACGCGTACACCATCATCTGCTTTAGCGGTAAACATATAATCGCCTTCTTCAAAACGATCTACCTTTGTAAAACGCGCTGAAAACCGATCTGCTGAAATAGATGAATGTGGTGCTCCATATCCCCAGTTAAAATGCATGGAGTCTATTTTTTTGGCAGATTTATCTCCACCAATTACAACTGCGTCACCTTGTAGTGATTTATTATTGTAAAATTCACCAATCCAGCTCTTTGACTTTATTTCTTCTTTATATGGCTGAATACTAAAGTCAACTTGACTCGCGCCACTTTCTTCTAAATATTGAACTTCTATTAAATGCGTATCTTTTTCATTTCCTTGGCCAAATACCCAGCCTGCAGTCCCATCGTCAATACGAATTTTACGAGCATCTTCTTCTAACCAACCAGATCCCCAACGATCGAGTACTAGCTTTCCATCAATGAATACACGAACTCCATCATCAACTCGGCCACGAATAACATACTCTCCAGCTGGAAGACGTTTTACAGTCGTATAACGTGCTGAAAACTGATCTGCTGGAACTTTCCCAGTCGGTGAACCATAACCGTTATCTTCAAAAAGTCTTTTTTCTGTTCCTTTTGGTGCAATGACTTTCGCATCTACTGGATAGCCTTCTAAATTTTTATTAGGATAATAATAAGCTAACCAATGATCAAAGGGAACGATATCTGAAAATATAGCTGCTTGTCCTGTATTTTCATAGAACTTTGTTTGAATATTATGATTCCCTTCTTTTACATTCGTAACAAGACCACGATCAATTTTTCCACCTGCATCGTACCAACGATCAATAATGTTCTTTCCATCGAATGATACTTTTACACGATCATCCGCCAACGTATGGATAAAATAATCCCCAGCCTTTAAAGATTTTGATTGATCAAAATTAGCTGTAAAATGATCTGCTGATACTCCTGATTTCGGACTATTGTATCCCCAATTGTAATGGACTGTCCCGCCACGTTGCGTAAAAGTATCTGCAGCTGCAGATACTGCAACTGGGGCAAGGAATAGACCTGCTATAGCTGTAGCTATATGTAAATACCGCTTTCTTTTCACTCTCGCATGCTCCTTTTCTATAAAACTCTCACACTCCCATTTTACATATAAGATTATACTGTTAAATTTCAATTCCAACTGATTCTTCATTATTCCGAAAATTAAATTGATATTTTAAAAAAACATGTAATGTAGACTCACTTCAAAATGGATTAACCTATTCTTTGAATAAGAGGAAGCATAAAATCATTTATAGAGGCTCTTTCTGTTCCATCCCAGGTGAAAATAAAGAGAGAAAATGAATATAAAAAAAAACAAAAATAATTATTTTAGGAAAATAATTATTTTTTTGATGTACACAAAAAAAGAGTGGATCTCCTATATATAGTAGGCGATCCACTCTTTTCCACTTTGCTAACAACAATATATGGAGAAATCAAATTATACACATATAATGTACCCGATCATAAATTTGATCCTCTAAGCCCCTACAAATTTGGAATGTGCCAATCAATTTCCTTCTCTCCTATGCTAGATAAGAAGCCATTTACTTTTGAGAATGGCTTGCTTCCAAAGAAACCTCTTCTTGCTGATAAAGGACTTGGATGTACAGATTCAATAATATAGTGATTTGAATTTGTAATTCGTTTTTTCTTCGCTTGTGCATGGCGGCCCCATAATATAAAAATCACCGGTTTTTCACGTTCATTTAAAAGATCAATCACACGATCTGTGAAATACTCCCATCCTTTTCCTTTATGAGAATTTGCCTCTCCTTGTCGAACAGTTAACACTGTGTTAAGTAATAACACACCTTGCTCAGCCCATTTTACTAAGTAACCGTTATTAGGGATTTCACAACCAATATCAGACTGTAATTCTTTGTACATATTTTGCAATGATGGCGGTGTCTTTACCCCCGGTTGTACAGAAAAACTTAAACCGTGTGCTTGATTTGGCCCATGATATGGATCTTGTCCTAAAATGACAACCTTTGTATCTGAATAACTTGTATATTGCAATGCGTTAAAAATGTCATTTGCATTCGGATAAATAACATGTGTGCTATATTCTTCTTTTAAAAACTGTCTTAGTGTTTGATAATACGTCTTCTCAAATTCCGGTGCCAATAACGGCTCCCAGTCATTCTTTAAAACCTGCTCCATCTTTTCACGTCCTATCCTATTTAATTAATCATGTCTTGCTTCGTAAATACGACAAATGAAATGAGCAAAGAAACTGCGGCCCAAACTGTTAAATTCATTAAGGAAAAGCTCATCGATAAACCTTGCAATGCTGGTAATTTCCCTGATAAGTAATCTGTCAGTGATAAATTCACACTAAAAATGTACTTTGCTCCTTCCCAAGATGTTGCAAAGGAACTTAAAATACCGCCTGCAATTAATGCTGCCAGCATGATCCCCATACCAGCTGGTGTATTACGAATTAGTACAGAAACCATAAAAGATATTGTTCCCACAACAATTGCAACAAACCATGCAAGCCCATATGCCATTAAAATATATTGCCACTGCGGAATAAGATGGACGAAATTTGTATTCAATGTTTCTTTATCGATTACAAATCCAGTTAGTACTGGTAACTCCCACCCTGCATAACCAAATACAATGCCTGATAATACATAGGAAAAAATACCAACAAAGAGCAAAATCAATGAAATAAATAACAGCATCGTTACGTACTTGCTGAGGAGAATTTTCCAGCGTCTAATCGGCCGCGTTAGAAGCATTTTCATCGTTCCATCACTTCTTTCCCCTGAAACAATATCAATTGCAACAATCATGACAAGTAGTGGAATAAACAATGTAATCCCTTGTTCGATGAATGCTCTTACGAACGTCGGTGCTCCTGGTGCGGTTGGATTAATATTATGATCCAAATAATATTGTTGCTGCTCCACCCTTACCTTCAGCCAATCCCGCCATTCTTCTGGTAACCTAGAATTATTTAAACGATTTTGTGAATCCACAATTTGCTGCTGAAGCGCTACCTTCCAATCGTCCGTCCCAAGACGCTTTTGCGTTGTCTGCACTTCACGATACTGTGCATAAACAAACAAAGGAATCAAAATTGCTAAGATAAGCATTACAACAAAAATACGTTTCTTTCGATAAATTTTTTCGGACTCATTTAAAACGAGGTTTGCAAATTCACGCATGTTGCTCACTCCTTGTGAGTTCAATAAATAAATCTTCTAGCGTAAATACAAGCTCTTTTACGCTATGTACATCAATGCCGTTTTCTACAAAATGTTTATTCCAAACACTAATTGTCGCAATGTCCATTTTGCATAATAAACGATCGTTATCTACACTAATTTCACTTACGTTCTCTTCCGTTTCTAAAATACTCTTCGCCTTTGAAAGTGGCGTGACAATCCATTCGACACGATCACTTGCAGTTTTTATCAACTCTTCAATAGGCGCAACCGTAATCACTTTTCCTTTATGAATAATTGCAACACGATCACATATCATTTGAACTTCACTTAATAAGTGACTCGAAATAAAGACACTCATATTCTCTTCCTTTACAAGCTTATGTATAAATTCTCTCATTTCCCTTATACCGGCAGGATCGAGACCGTTTGTTGGTTCGTCTAGTATAAGAAGTTTCGGGTTTCCAAGGAGAGCCTGTGCAATTCCAAGGCGTTGCTTCATACCAAGAGAATATGTTTTCACTTTATCGTGAATACGTTCGTCTAAATGAACCATTTTTGCAATCTCTAAAATACGTTCATCTGATATACCGCCAATCATACGTGCAAATTGCTTTAAATTTTCCCATCCTGTTAAATATGTATAGAGCTCTGGGTTTTCAACGATACTCCCAATTTGTTGCATCGCTTCGCGAAAGTTCTCTTTAATATGATAACCACCAATAGAAATTGTACCTTCAGTCGCTTTAATCAGACCTACTAACATCCGAATCGTTGTTGTTTTCCCGGCTCCATTTGGCCCTAAAAACCCAAATACTTCGCCTTGTTTCACATCAAATGATATATTCTCCACCAGCGTCTTTTTTCCAATTACCTTTTTCACATCTCGTACTGATAATATAATCGTCATTTCGCCTCACCTCCATGTAGCTCCAGCTTGCTTACAACATTTTGTAATAACCGAGTTGCCATGTATGAGTAACCTGTTTCGTTCGGATGAAAATGATCTGAGTATAACAATTCTTTCCCTCGATTTTGAAACAGATCAAACGTTGGTGTAATGTATACATTTTTATTATCTATCGCTAATTTCTCTAAAGATGTATTCCAATCTACAACAATAGATGAAGAACCTTTTAAATCTTCAACATCCTCAAAAGGATTATACAAACCAAGCCAGAAAATCGGACTATCTGGGTTCAACTTTCGAATTTCAGTTAACATTTGCTTCGCCTGATTTTGAAATGTTTCCATACTAGGACGATACGTTTCTAAATCCATCTTCCCAAGGGATTCCCACCCTGGAAATAAATCGTTTCCCCCTATTGTTAAAACAATTACATCGGCTTGTTTAATTGAATACTGAGCGCCACTACCTTCTATTTGTTTCAACAAATCTGGCATTTTCGCACCACTAACAGCTAAATTCGTTAACGCAACCTTTTGTTTGTAATCCTTTTCCAAACTCTCTTTCAATCGGCCAACATAACCGATTCCTTCTTTATCACCGACACCACGCGTTAATGAATCACCTAAGCTAACAACTTGTAATGTTCCAGGGTGCTGTTTCCCCTTTACTTGTTTTTGTTCTGTCTTCGTAGTTAACTTTGAAGCTTTCGGATTCAATACATCATTAATCCCTGAAATAAAGCCATATGCAAATAAACAAAAAGATGCGATTGTAATGAGTAAAATTCCTTTTACTAATTTTGATCTCATACCAAAACCCCTTTTAGCCCTCATAGATTGTCCATAATTATACCAAACGCCCTCTTGAAAAGCGATTTTCACACTTCATACCCTATGTCGTTTCACGAGTAGTTAATAGTGGCACAAGTTCAATATTCTTCACATCTATTTTTTCATCTTTTATCTTCTCATATAGTATTTCAAATGCTTTTGCACCAACTGCTTTACTAGAATGACTAATCGTTGTAATTCCTAATACATCTGCTATTTCTTGGTCATCACACCCAATAATCGTAAGATCTTCAGGGATACGGATCCTATGTTTCTTTGCTTCTGTTACCATACCTGCTGCAATATGATTACAAGAAACAAGGAATGCTGTCGGTTTGACAGACATCTTCATCCATTCCCTTATTACATTACGCCCGTCATCCACCGTAAAACACCCTTTAAAACTCCAGTTATCTGCAGGTGTAATAGAAATGTGTTGCAGTGCATCCTCATACGCTTGTTTTCTTTTTTGACTATTAATACTATTGTCTCTTCCAATACAATATCCAATACGAGTATGACCAGCATCTATTAAGTTTTTCATTCCTTGTGAAAACACCTTATAATAATCAATATGTACGCTCGAGATGAATTGCGAATCTATTTCTTCACACACTACAATTGGCCCAAATTTCGTATACTCCTCAAGCTTTTCCTTATCATTTGTCCGGGAACATATAATGACTCCATCAAGCTTTTTCATTTTTAACATCTGCAAAATTTCAAGTTCCCGTTCTTCACTATAATTCGTCTGACAAAGCATCATATGATAGTTATTCTTTGCAGCTTTTTTCGAGATCCCCTCAATAATAGCGCTATAATATTGATCATTTACATGTGGCAATAAAACACCAATTACATTTGTTTTTCCTTTCACTAAATGAATCGCATTCACATTTTGTATATAATTTAACTCTTCTATAATGGTTAAAATCTCTTTTCGTTTCTGTTCATTCACATACGGATGATTATTAAGTACACGTGAGACAGTTGATACAGATACTCCAGCCAATTCAGCAATCTTTCTTATATTGGTCATTTCGATCTCCCCTTTTCATAAAATTTCTCTATTGACCTGGTAAGCTTTCCACAATATATCCTTTCTTAGCAAATACATTTAGAAAGGATTTAAAACATATGACACGTCTAAAACTAGACTATATATTTTTTATTAGTGGCCTACTCATTCTATCTCTTGGAATTAATATGATGACAACGATTACCTCCTTTGGTCTTAGTCCTTATGATTCATTTTTTATCGCTCTATATCAAAACTTTGGAATTAGCATTGGCTTTTGGATTTTTATGATTAACTTTGCTTTCACACTTATTGTACTCTTTCTCAATAAAAGGCATATTACAATTGGGACAATTGTTACGATGATTCTTATTTCTGTTTTTGTTGATTGGATTGGTTCTATTACTGCTATTATGGATTCCATTCGCTTACTCCCAAAATATATAACACTTATATGCGGAAATCTATTTGTTGGCGCTGGAATTGGAATTTATGTATCAACACAGCTTTGTGCTGCGCCGCAAGAAGCATTCGTCTTAACTATGGCTGAAAAGAAAAAATGGACATTTCGCAGAACAGAAATTTCATTAGCCTTATTATTTTTGACACTCAGTTTCTTGTTAGATGGGCCTATTTATTTCGGAACTATTATTCTTTCCTTTACAACAGGCTGGATTATTCAAGCATTTATTCAGATCGGTACAGCAATTCTCCGCATGCAAAAAGCCTATTAAGCACTTAACGCTACAATAGGCTTTTTGTCATCTATTTCACTGAAAGACCGCTCCCAGAATATAATCATAGACCAGCTTCTTGTCATTCGGTAACGTAACCGGTTGAATCCTCTTCGTATCAAGAGCGATATTAGGATCTTTCAAACCGTTACCGGTTAATACTGCTACAATTTTGCTGCCTTTTGCAATTTCTCCGCTTTGCAGTTGTTTATAAACACCTGCAAGGGAAGCGCATGAAGCAGGTTCTGCGAAGATTCCTTCATACTGTGCTAACCATTCGTATGCCTCAAGAATCTCACTATCTGTTACTTCATCAATTTTACCTTGAGATTGTTCTGCAGCTAGGACAGCTTGCTCCCAACTCGCTGGATTTCCAATTCGAATTGCTGTTGCGATTGTTTCCGGCTCTTCAATCTTATGTCCATGCACAATCGCCGCTGCTCCTTCCGCTTCAAAACCACGCATCTCCGGCAAACCTGTACCAAGTCTTTCATGATACTCTTTGAACCCTTTCCAGTACGCTGTAATATTGCCCGCATTCCCAACTGGAATTGCTAAAATATCTGGCGCTTCTCCAAGCGCATCACAAATTTCAAATGCAGCTGTTTTTTGTCCTTCAATCCGATATGGATTAATAGAATTCACAAGTGTAATTGGTGATGAACCACTAAGCTCACGTACAATTTGCAAAGCATGATCGAAATTCCCATCGATACTTATAATCTCAGCACCATACATAACAGCTTGCGCTAATTTACCGTATGCAATCTTACCATTTGGAATGATCACAATACATGATAACCCAGCCCTAGCTGCGTATGCTGCTGCAGATGCAGATGTATTACCAGTAGAAGCACAGATGATTGCTCCACTTCCTGCTTCTTTTGCTTTTGCTACCGCCATTACCATGCCGCGGTCTTTAAAAGAACCGCTCGGATTTGCTCCTTCTATTTTCCCATAAATTGTTACGCCCCACCGTTTCGAAATATTTTCTAGTAAAACAAGTGGTGTATTACCTTCATGCAATGTTAAGGCTGGTGTCTTTTCCGTAATAGGTAAAAACTCCTTATACTCAGCAAGCAAACCTTTCCACATTACTTAGCATCTCCTTCGATTCGGTAGTTTGCTTTCACACAATCTACTTCTTCGTATGCCGTAAGTGTATGTAAAATATATTCATAGTCTGCAAGTGATGCCCGATGCGTTACGATAACAATCTCAGCCTTTCCTTTCTCCGCAAGTGGCATTTGAATAATTTTTTCAAAACTAACACCGCGTTCAGAAAATAGAGATGTAATTTTGGCAAACACACCAATCTCATCTTTTACGTGTAGACGTAAAAACTTTTTCACAAAAATTTCATCCGGTTCTTTTAATACCTTCTCATACTGCGGGGAAACCGCACTATTCCCTGTTACACCAAGACGTACATTTTGCATTACCGCAACTAAATCAGAAACAACTGCTGTCGCTGTTGGTAAACTTCCTGCACCAGGACCATAAAACATTGTTTCTCCTACTGCTTCACCATATACATATACGGCATTATATTCATTTTGCACAGCTGCAAGAGGGTGCGTATTAGGAAGTAATGTAGGCTCAACTGTTACCTCTAATTTTTCACCATCACGCTTTGCGAGTCCAATTAGTTTAATTGTGTATCCTAAGCTTTTACTATACGCAATATCTTCCTCTGTAATAGAAGTAATCCCCTTCACTTTCACGTCTCCAAGTTCTACATTTGTAGAAAAACCAAGAGTAGCTAAAATCGTCATTTTTCTTGCTGCATCTAAACCTTCTACATCCGATGTTGGATCTGCTTCTGCAAATCCAAGCTGCTGCGCTTCTTTTAACACGTCGTCATACGCTCTCCCTTCGTCAGACATTTTCGTCAGAATAAAGTTTGTTGTTCCGTTCACAATTCCCATCACTTTCGTAATAAGGTCCGAGGAAAGTCCTTCTACAATGCTTCGCAAAATTGGAATCCCTCCAGCTACGCTCGCCTCGTAAAATAAATCTGCATTATTTTCCTTTGCCACCTTCAAAAGTTCTGCTCCGTGTAATGCCATTAAATCTTTATTAGCAGTAACAACATGCTTCCCATTTTTCAAGGCTTGTAAAATATACACTTTCGCTTCCTCGATACCACCCATCACTTCAATGACAACATCAATATTAGGGTTATCTATAATTTCATTTGCATTTTTCGTTAATAGGGTAGAAGGTACTTGAATCTCTCTCTCTTTTTCAATGTTTTGTACTAATACTTTTGTTATTTTCACTGGGCAACCAACTTGGTGCATAAGACGTTCTTGATGATCCGTAATAATACGAACCACACCACTGCCAACTGTTCCAAGGCCTAATAATCCCACTTGAATTTCATTCATAATACTGTCCACCCCTCTAAAGAATTGTATTTAGATGCCATTATATAAGTTAAAATTCTGAAAAACAATGTATTTTGAACATTTAGAAAAATATAGAGCAATCTTTACAAAGAAAACGTTGCCACGTGTTATATAACGACCATCTTACAAAATATAAGGGGTTTCTTGATACACATAATAATTTAACCAATTTGAAAATAATAAGTTTCCATGACTCCGCCATCTTATGAGCGGCTTTTCAGATGGATTATTATGTTTAAAATAGTTTTTCGGAATTTTTATATCTAGTCCTCTTTGCTTATCACGTTCATATTCTTGTTTTAACGTATCACAGCTATATTCACTATGGCCAAGAACAAAAATATGCTTTCCATCTTGCCCTGTAACAAGATGAACACCTGCTTCTTCTGATGTTGCTAGCAATGTCAACTCTCGTACTTTTTCAATATCAGATGCGCGTACTTCCGTATGGCGTGAATGTGGTGCAAAAAAGAGTTCATCAAATCCTTGTAACAACTTCACATGTTTCTCTTGCACAATATGTTCGAATACACCAAACATCTTTTCTTCAAGCGGATACTTCGGAATGCCATAGTGATAATACAAGCCAGCTTGTGCTCCCCAACAAATATAGAGCGTAGATGTTACATTCGTTTTTGCATATTCCATTATGCGCCCAAGTTCTTCCCAATAATCTACCTCTTCAAAAGGGAGTGTTTCAATCGGTGCCCCAGTAATAATAAGACCGTCAAATTTTTCTCCCTCAATATCTCGAAATGTTTTATAAAAACTTGTTAAATGATCTTGTGCTACATTACGTGATATATGAGACTCCATATGGAGCAAATGCACATCTAATTGAAGTGGCGTATTACCGAGTAGCCTGAGCAATTGCGCTTCTGTTTCTTGCTTTGTTGGCATTAAGTTCAAAATTGCAATTTTTAAAGCACGTATATCTTGTGTTACAGCTCGTTCCTTTGTCATGACAAAAATATTTTCTTTTTGTAATACTTTACGAGCTGGTAAATCTTTATCAACGATGATCGGCATGCGCTTTGCCCCCAACTAATGCTCCCTCTAGGTCGGCAATAATATCAGAAACATCTTCTATACCAACTGATAAACGAATTAAATCGGAGGTAACACCTGCTAAACGCTGTTCTTCTTCACTTAACTGTCTATGTGTTGTACTAGCAGGATGAATCACACATGTTCTTGCATCTGCTACGTGTGTTACAAGCGTTGCCAGCTTCACATTTGCAATGAATTCTTTCGCGGGTTGTAATCCTCCTTTAATACCGAACGTTAAAACGCCACTTGCACCTTTTGCTAAGTACTTTTGCGCTAGTGAATAATTTTCATTACTGTCTAAACCAGGATAATTTACCCATTCAATACGATCATGATTAGCAAGCCACTTCGCAACTGCAAGAGCATTTTCACTATGACGCTCCATTCGTAAATGCAATGTTTCTAAACCGATGTTACTAATATACGCATTGAATGGGCTCATACAGTTTCCATAGTCTCTTAATAGTTGAACTCGAGCTTTCACAATGTATGCCGCCTGCCCAAATTTTTGCAAATAGCTTACACCGTGATAACTTGGATCTGGTTCAACAAGCTCTGGATACTTTCCATTTGTCCAATCAAAGTTTCCTCCATCAATAACAATCCCGCCTAGTGAACTTGCATGGCCATCAATATATTTTGTTGTTGAATGAACAACAATATTTGCTCCATATTCAAATGCTGGGCATAAATATGGTGTCGCTAACGTGTTATCAACAATAAACGGTACTTCTAACTGTTTCGCTGCAGCTGAAAACTCTTTAAAATTCAAAACATTCATCGCTGGATTACCAAGTGATTCTGCATAAATCAGTTTTGTCTTGTCATTTGCAAGTGCCACAATTTCATCAGCAGCTAAGTTGGGATTAAAGAATGTAACATCAATTCCCAATTTACGTAGACTAACTCCAAACAAGTTAAACGTTCCCCCATAAACGGTTGAAGAACAAAGTAAATGATCACCACTACTGCAAATATTTAAAACAGCTAGCATAATAGCGGCTTGACCAGAAGCTGTTGCAACAGCTCCAACGCCGCCTTCTAGCTCCGTTAATTTTTGTTCAAATGCTGCCAGTGTTGGATTCCCAATTCGCGTATAAATATAGCCTTCTGCTTCTAAATTAAAAAGAGCCGCTAAATCATCGGACGTATCATATTTGTACGTTGTACTTTGATAAAGCGGTAAAACACGTGGTTCACCATTCTTCGGTGTATAGCCACCTTGCACACAAATGGTTCCTTTCCCCTTTGACTCTCCCATTTCTCATTCTCCCTTCTTTTATACAAAATAAAAAACTGCTTCTTTCCCTAACAAGAAAGAAGCAGTTTGAAAACACGCTCTAAAGTCTCTTTCTTATCTCTCAGGGTTATTACCTGCAGGATTTGGCACAATTCCATTATTCGGCTGTTGCCAAGGTTTCATAGGGCCTGTCCCTCCACCTTTTCTTGATAAGACTATGCAATTACCGTTGATTTTATAGTAATAATTTCCTGATGTCAATTATTTTTCTGAATCTTTATAAAATATTTTATTAACAATTTAATGATTTATTCTTAAAATTCTAATTTAAAACCAAAAGAACTATCCTTTTAAAATCTCATATAACTCATCAAAAGTTTGAATCTCATAAGTTGGCACTATCCTGCTATCATTTAACTTCTTTTCAGGATTAAACCAGCAAGTATCTAACCCAGCTAGCTGTCCCCCTTTCATATCTGCACTTAAAGAATCACCGATAATTAATCCTTTCTCTACAGAAAAATTAGAAATTCGTTCAAAGACATAATCGAAGTATTCCTTCATTGGCTTTTGATAGCCCGTGTCTTCTGAAACAAAAATCCCCTTAAAGAGTGAATGTAATCCTGAATTACGTAAACGTTTATCTTGAGTCTTGGAAACACCGTTTGTAACAATATATAAGTCATATTTGCTTTGGAGATTTTGTATTAATTCAAATGCTCCATGAATGAGCTGATTCCCCTCTTCTAAATACCTACGATAATTCTGTTCAAACAAAGGTCCATCAACTTCTTGGCCGTACTCCTTAAATAAAACTGAAAATCGAGTATTCACTACTTCATCTCGGTCTATCTTTCCTTCTTCAAAGGATTTCCACAGACCTTGGTTTATCTTTTTATAATGTGCTGTAATTTCATCAGTTAAAAGGATTTTTTGTTCCTCAAACAGTAACTGTAAAGCCGCTCTTTCAGCTGCTTTAAAATCTAATAATGTATCGTCTACATCAAATAGTAATGTTTGATATTTCTTCATGTTGTTCCTCTCTCTTTCCGCTATAAAAACACATTTTTTCTTTTGTTCTCAAATAAATCGTATCACTCCCGCTTGTAAAAAGAATAGGAGATATCTCATACTAAATGAGAGGTGAAAAAATGAAAATAGAAAAAAGTTCAGATGAAATTTATAGTTATGTACAACGCTTCAAGTTCCAAACATTCTTTTCGTTTAATATTTTGCCATATATAGAAGTTCATTCATTTCAAAAGAAAGAGACCATTTGTAATGAAGGCGAGGAATTTCCCTATCTCTATTACTTCATTTCCGGAAAAGCAAAAATATATATGAGCCATCAGAATGGCAAGGTTTCCTTAATCAACTTTGTAAAAGCGCCATCGATTATTGGTGAGTTAGGATTAATTGGCGTCGAGATCGTAACAAAAGGAATCGAAGCCATGGAACCATGTATTTGTTTAGCTCTTCCCCTGAAAGATTGTCGGCATCTATTGTTACAGGACGCTCACTTCTTACAACAGTTGTGCAAATTCATTGGTGAAAAAACAATCATCCGAACTGAACAATATGCAAAAAGCTATAACTATCCTTTAGAAAATCGATTAGCGGCGTTTATTCTATTAACCGAGCAAAACGATTGTTATCTTGAAAAGCATACGGAAGCCTCTGAATACTTAAACGTTAGTTATCGCCATCTCTTATATGTATTAAAGCAGTTTTGTCAGCAAAATTGGTTAAGAAAAAACGGAAGAATGTATCTCATACAGGACAAAAAGCAATTACAAAGGTTAGCTGATGAGCTCGAGCGTCAATAAAATGGCAAAATTCCGCAAGCTCGTCCGCTAAGCTACTTCTTTATTCACAAACAACAAAAAAGCAGCATCAACACCATAAAGACGTTGATACTGCATATCGAGTAATGATTATTTTATTAATTAGAATGTGCTCGCTACTTTAACAGCTTTCTCGAGACCTTCTGCAATAATGTCTTCCGCTTTATCTGGGAATTGGTTATGACCTTCAATAACAACTGTCTCCATATCTTTTACGCCGAAGAAGCCCATCATGCTTGCAACATATTTAACCGCCATTTCTACGCTTGCTGCTGGTCCTTCAGAATATACGCCGCCACGCGCGTTTAACAATGTTACTTTCTTATCTCCAATAAGACCTACTGGGCCTTCTGGTGTATATTTAAATGTTTTACCAGCACGGTTTAAGTAATCGATATATGTGTGCAGTACAGCTGGAATTGTTAAGTTCCATAATGGGAAACCAAATACCACCTTATCAGCTGCAAGGAATTGCTCTAAATATTTATCAGCAACGGCTACTGCTTTTGCTTCTTCTTTAGTTAAATCAAGTCCTTTACCAGCCTTAAACGTACCGTTAATCATATCTACGCCTACATATGGCAACTCTTCATTGTATAAATCAAGTTCTACTACTGTATCATTTGGGTGTGATTCTTTGTAACTTGCTAAAAATGTTTCATATAATTTCACGCTAACTGCTTGGTCCGCTGGGCGGTTGTTAGCCTTTACGAATAAAACTGTTGCCATGTTTATTTTCCTCCTAGTGCTCACTCTTACGTTGTTTATTATTTACTCGCTAAAAAGGGACAAGCCCTTGTAATTGTTGTTGCTTACAAATATATTTTATCCTCTCACTCTAACAATTTCTTCCTCACATAGACGTATCTTTCCATAAAAAAAGTCCACCTTCTAAAGGCGAACTAGGTCGTACGACTTTTGTCTTATACAATTCCATTTCTCACTGCATATAAAGCCGCTTGTGTACGATCAGATAAATGTAATTTACTTAAAATACTACTTACATGAGCTTTTACTGTTTTTTCAGTAATAACTAAAACAGATGCAATTTCTTTATTACTCATCCCTTTTGCTAAAAGCTGTAATACTTCATTCTCCCTTGCCGTCAGTACATCTACATGAATATTTGATAACTCCTGCTTCTCTTCTGGTGGTAACGTTTGAGACAGAAGTGTACTTGCTATATCAGGGTGAAGCTGAATATTCCCTTTATAGGCACTACGGATTGCTTCTACAAGTTGATCAGGCTCGACATCCTTTAAAATATATCCACTTGCTCCAGCCTTTAACGCTGGTAAAACATGTGCTTGATCCGAAAAGCTTGTTAGTACGAGTACTTTCACATTTGGATACTCTTTTTTTATACACGCAGTTGCTTCAATCCCATCCATCTCTGGCATATATAAATCCATTAAAATAATATCCGGCTGTGCTTCTCCTACTTTTTCTAATGCTTCTTTTCCATTATTTGCTTCTCCAACTAACTCCAAATCTTCTTGCGTACTTAAAAAGAATGCTAATCCTTTTAAAACAACTGTATGGTCATCAACTAATAATACTTTTATTTTCACAAGTTTCCCTCATTTTCACATCACGTTATAATGGTATAATAATTTTTATACTTGTTCGGTTTTCTTCACTTACAATCCTCATATATCCACCAATTAATTCTGCCCGTTCACGCATTGTCGTCATACCGAGCGACTTCTTCTCTTTCATATCTTTTTCTATAAAGCCAAGCCCATAATCAACCACTTCTAAGGACACTTCTTTTTCTGTTACTTTCAAATAAATTGTTGCTTCTGTTACCCCTGCATGTTTACTTACATTATTTAGCGCCTCTTGCCCAATGCGCCATAGTGTTTCTTCTACTACACGTGGTAAATCACGTACACCTGTGACTTGCTCACGAATGTTAAGTCCTAAGTTTTCACCATATTGTTTTAAAGCTGGTAGCAATCCTTTTTCTAATCCCGCTGGGCGAAGTTGCCAAATCAGCGTTCGCATTTCTTTTAAGGCACCTTGTGCTAACTCTCTCATTTCATGAAGAGATTGATCTACCATTTCATTTTGTCCCCTTAACAAAGCCTCTGTGCCCTTTGCCATGAATGTTAAAGAAAATAGCTTTTGTGAAACAGAATCGTGCAAATCTCGTGCTAATCGATTTCGTTCTTCCATCCGCACGAGCTCACGGCGCTGTTCATTTAACCGTAAATTCTCAATCATTAATGAAACATGATTCGTTACTGCCTGTACGATATCGACAGTATTCTCATCAAACTCTCTACGCTTGGAACTGACGCATAAAGCGCCAAACACTTGGTTTCGTATATGTATTGGCGCAACGATACTAGAACCATTAGACTGTTCCGTCAACAAAATGGGGTGTTTTTCTTCTAGTACTTTCTTTGCAACACACTCCAAATCTATGTCTCCATCCGATGTATATTTTTTATAGAAAGCTCGCATAGATAATTTCTTTTCTTCCTTTATAAAAAATACAATTTGCTCCCATTGAAATACATCCCCTATTTGTTTGACAACCTCTTTTGGCAATGTATTTAACTTATGAATTTTTCTTAGTTCCTGAATAAAGCGCTCTAGTTTCACATAATAAAGAGCCCGTCTCTTTTCATTTTCATATAATTTTGTCCGTTTTAAAGCAGTTCCAATTTGTAGAGCAATCGATTGCAATAGCATTAGTTCTTCTTCAGAAAAATGGGTCTTCCCAGGACTTGCTACATTTAACACACCAAATTCTTCCCCGCCAGCTTTTAGTGGCACCGTTGCATGATGCAGAATTCCTTCTGGATCACCCCAATTATTTTCAACTGCATCGTTAATTCGTTTACATTCAATAATATTAACCGCTCGCTCTAATTTCCCTTCCACAAAGCGGCGCAAACACCAGCACTCTCCTTCGCACATTGGCTTTTTATTTTGAAAAGAGAGCGCTGCTGGCAGATGATAGTCAATTAATTTTGTATATCTACCGTTTTCATCGGCAAGAAAAATCCACCCTGTCGTTAATCCTGTTACATGTAATAACTTTTCTAATACCGCCTGCAACACATGGTATGTATCATTAGATGTATTTAATGTTTCTGCAATTTCCTTTAATATCACTAGCTCACTTATACGATTTCCTTGAAACATAAATTATCTCCTACACATAATATTTTCTGTTCTCATTGTATCAAATTCAATATATTCTCAAACAAGTAACTTTTTCACTTTGTACTTGTTCACAACATTGATATAATGGTTAAAAATGTAGTTTTCATTATATCACCTGAGGGGGCTTTCACAATGACATTAAATAAAGCACTTACAATCGCTGGTTCTGACACAAGTGGCGGTGCTGGTATACAAGCGGATTTAAAAACATTCCAAGAACTTGGTGTATACGGAATGACATCACTAACAACAATTGTCACAATGGATCCACATAACGGTTGGGCACATAATGTATTTCCTATTCCTGCCTCTACATTAAAACCACAATTAGAAACAACAATTGAAGGTGTCGGTGTTGATGCTTTGAAAACAGGCATGCTTGGATCTGTTGCGATCATTGAAATGGTTGCTGAAACAATTGAAAAGCATAATATACAAAATGTAGTAGTAGACCCTGTTATGGTTTGTAAAGGGGCAGATGAAGCGTTACATCCTGAAACAAATGACTGCTTACGCGATGTACTTGTTCCAAAAGCATTAGTCGTAACACCAAATTTATTTGAAGCATATCAACTAAGCGGTGTGAAAATTAATTCCCTAGAGGACATGAAAGAAGCCGCAAAAAAAATCCACGCTTTAGGTGCAAAATATGTACTCATTAAAGGTGGTAGCAAACTAGGTACGGAAACTGCAATCGATGTATTGTATGACGGAGAAACATTTGATCTTTTAGAATCAGAAAAAATTGAAACGACAAATACACATGGTGCAGGTTGCACATACTCAGCTGCAATTACAGCAGAACTTGCAAAAGGTAAACCTGTAAAAGAAGCAGTAAAAACAGCCAAAGATTTCATCACTGCTGCAATTCGTTATTCATTCAAAATTAACGAATATGTAGGACCAACACATCACGGTGCATATCGTAAATTTACTGTTGGAAAAGAACTTGTATAAAAGTGAAAGAAACAAGCTATCTATGAATAGCTTGTTTTTTATTATGCTAAGCAATCTCAAATTTTTGTTGTTCCACGTGGAACAACAAAAAGAGCGACGAATCGCTCTTTCTCTTCAACAGCACCTTGATACTTTTCCTCCTTTTGCATTAAAGCGTGCTTCTTGCGCTTCAGCAAAAAACTGCTTTCGACATAGAATCGGTTCTTCTGGATGATGCTGTTTCATATGAGTAACATATATTTCATAACTTGGTACTCCAACAAGTAAACTAATAAATTGCTTCCGCGCTCTCCACACCTTTTCCAAATTTTTAAGCATAATTTCTCGACTCACTTTCATCTCTTGGAATATATGGTGCTTCTTTTAATGGTGTTGCTTTATTTTGCAACACTTTAATCCATATACGAATCGCAGAAATTAGAACCGCTATGACAACTAACATGAAAATCCCACAGAGTGCAGCATCGATATAATCATTGAAAATAATTTGCTCCATTTGTGCAACGTTTTTCGCTGGCGCTAATAGTTTCCCTTCATCTAACGCATTTTGAAATACTTTTGCATGTGATAAAAAGCCAATTTTTGGGTTGTCATGAAATAGTTTTTGATAACCAGCTGTCATCGTCACAATGAGTAAACCTACTGTTGGAATCAGTGTAACCCAAACATATGCCTTTTTCCCCATCTTGAACAATATTGTTGTTCCGAGTAATAACGCAATACCAGCTAACATTTGGTTGGCAATTCCAAAGAGTGGCCATAGTGTATTAATCCCACCAAGCGGATCAACTACACCTTGATATAAGAAATACCCCCATCCTAGCACACATAACGTTGTTGCAATTACATTAGCTAGTGTAGAATCCGTCTTCGCAAACGGCTTATATACGTGGCCTAAAATATCTTGAATCATAAACCGCCCTACACGTGTACCTGCATCAATTGTCGTTAAAATGAATAATGCTTCAAATAAAATAGCAAAATGATACCAAAATGCCATCATTGCCGTTCCGCCAATAACTTGCGAAAAGATATACGCCATTCCAATCGCTAAAGTAGGTGCTCCTCCTGTACGAGATAAAATTGTTTGTTCACCAACATTTATTGCGAGTTCCTTTAACTCATTTGGTGTAATTGCAAAGCCCCAAGAAGAAATAACTTGAGCGGCTTGTGATACATCCGTTCCAATAAGAGCGGCCGGACTATTAATCGCAAAATATGTCCCTGGCGTTAATACACACGCTGCGATCATCGCCATTGCCGCGACGAACGATTCCATTAGCATCGCTCCGTATCCAATTGGCTGAGCATGACCTTCTCTCTCAATCATTTTCGGGGTAGTACCAGAAGAAACTAAAGCATGGAATCCTGATACAGCCCCGCACGCAATTGTAATAAATAAAAACGGAAATAGGTTACCGGAAAACACTGGACCTGTTCCATCAACGAACTTAGAGACAGCCGGCATTTGTAAGTTTGGCGCTACAATTAAGATTCCAATTGCTAGCCCAACAATCGTTCCGACCTTTAAAAATGTGCTTAAATAATCACGCGGAGCAAGGAGCATCCAAACTGGTAATGCAGACGCAATAAAACCGTATACAATAAGCATAATTGCAATTGTTTCACCATTAAAAGTAAACATACTTGCAAGCGTAGGATTCTCAGCTACATACTGTCCTCCAACAAGAGATAAAAGAAGTAAAATAATACCGATAATTGACCCTTCTCCAACTCTTCCGGGGCGAATGTAGCGCATATAAACGCCCATTAAAATAGCGATTGGAATTGTCGCTGCGATTGTAAACATTCCCCAAGGACTACCAACAAGTGCTTTTACAACGACTAAAGCTAATACTGCTAATAAAATAATCATAATACCTAAAATACCAATCATTGCGATCAGTCCTGTTACAGGACCAATTTCATCTTTAATCATTTCACCTAATGACTTTCCATTACGCCTCATGGAAGCAAATAAAATAACAAAATCTTGTACTGCCCCGGCAATTACAACTCCAACAATAATCCAAATGGTTCCTGGTAAATATCCCATCTGTGCTGCTAAAATTGGGCCTACTAGTGGTCCAGCTCCAGCAATTGCCGCAAAATGATGTCCAAATAATACCCATTTATTTGTTGGAACATAATCCTTCCCATCATTTAGCGTTTCAGCTGGTGTTTTTCGATTATCATCTAGTTCAAATACTTTTCGAGCGATAAATCTACTATAGAAACGATAAGCAACCGCATATACAGAAACAGCTGCGACTAATAACCATACAGCATTAATGGTTTCACCTTGCGATAAAGCAATTACACCAAATCCAGTTGCTCCTATTGCTGCGATTACACCCCAGAGTAAAATTGACTTAAATGCCTTCACATACAATCCCCCCTATACTACTTCTTAGTGGAGATTGTACTAAATTTTCTGAATATTTAAGTTGAATCCTCCTTATCATGAAGGATTCTTATGTTAACATGTTGAAATTCATTCACGACTTGTCATAGTTCAATTTTATTGCGAAGTCGTTTTACATAATTTCGGCTAACGGGAATTGGCCGCTCATCATATCTTTCCAAATACAGATTATAGGTTCCGTTATAATAAGGCTTTAGTTCGTGAACATACATAACATTTATTAGATAGCTTTTATGAACACGCAAAAAATCATATGCAGTTAATTTATTTTCTAATTCCTGAAGTGTATATGTTGAAATATACTGATTATTTGTTGTATAAATCGAGACTGTTTTATTCTCCTTATTCTTACTTACATATATAATATCCTCCGGAAAAACATATGTAATTCCTTCGTGATTTTCAATCGGAAGTTTACGCAAATGACTTTTTCTACTCTTTTCCTTCTCTTGCTCTAGTCTATGTAATAGAAATTGTAAATCTTCGGCATGGAAAGGGTGTAGTAAATAATAAAATGCTTGAAAACGAAAAGCTGTAATTGCCTCGTTTATATTCTCTCCGATAAAAACAAACTTTGCATCACAACTGAATTGTTGTAATAAACTAGAAAATTCAAAGCCCGTTCCATCTTTTAACATTGTATCTAAAAAAATGAAATCCGGAACATACCTTTTGGCTATTTGCAACGATTCCATTCCTGTTCTTGCTTCAAAGCACTCTACACTCCGCATATTTTCTGTAAATATCTCAACTAGTTGCTTTCTATTTTCTGCGTTTTCCATAATCAGTAAAATCCTCATTTACCCAACCACCCAATTCTTTTCTCCAGACGTCTTGTTTGTATACATTCGCTTTAGTACGAAATAATCCCTTTTTCTAGCTATGTTCTCTTTCATATGCTACTCTTTTTCTCAATCATAATAGAGGAAGGAAGCCTTTTGGACTTCCTTCCTCTATTATACTAATTCTTGTTGTTTCGTTTCCTCTCCAAGCACAACCACTGCGAGTACTCCTATTAAAATGGAACTGCAAAAGATTGTAAAGATCAAAGAAAGAGAAGCTTCTGAAGCAACAAGGTACCCTACTAACAACGGGCCAAGAATACCGCCGATACGTCCAAATGCGGCAGCCATACCTGCTCCAGTACCACGAATTACTGTTGGATACTGCTCCGGTGTATACGCATATAATGCACCCCATGCTCCTAAATTAAAGAAGGACAATAACATCCCCGCTATAATTAATGTTGTAAATGATTCCGCCACACCAAAGACGTAAGCACTACATGCTGTACCTATTAAATACGTAACTAATACAAATTTACGCCCCAATCGTTCAATAAACCATGCTGCCGTAAAATATCCCGGAAGTTGTGCTAATGTCATAATTAATACATACTGAAAACTTTTGATTAAACTAAATCCTTTTAATACCATGACACTTGGTAACCAAAGAAACATGCCATAATAAGAAAAGACGACACAAAACCATAGTATCCATAACATAATTGTTGCTTTTCGATATTCTAAAGACCAAACCGCCTTTATATTTGTAATAACAGATTGTTTTTTCTCAACCCTTTCAAAACTTGGTGAATCTGGTAAGTTCCATCGTAAATATAGTGCATAAAAAGCTGGGATCGCACTTAATACCATCGCTAATTGCCATCCATAACTTGGAATTACAAAATAAGAAATAAGAGCTGCAATTAACCAGCCAAACGCCCAAAAACTTTCTAGCAATACAACGATTTTCCCGCGTTCATGAGCTTTAACACTTTCAGATACAAGTGTCGAAGCTACCGGTAATTCTCCACCAAGACCCATACCGATTAAAAAACGCAATATAAGAAACGTAGCTAGGGTTGTCGTTAATGCTGATAAACCACTCCCAATAGAGAATAGTAATAACGTAATAATAAAGACCGATTTTCTTCCCATCTTATCTGCTAATATGCCAAATACAAGTGCCCCAACAGCCATTCCGATTGAATTGATACTCCCTATCCATCCCATCTCTTGGCTAGTTAATCCCCATTCTTTTTGCAAGGCAACGATGACAAATGAAAGCATGCCAACATCCATTGCATCAAATAGCCAACCAAGCCCCGCTATTCCAAGAAGCTTGCGCTTTGAAATTTCTTTTACACTCCCCACAAGAAGCCCTCCTCATACAGGTGTCTTTACAGATCATTTTACATGTGTGTATTACATAAGTAAAATAGTTTTATCCCATTTTTACTAACGCTTTTTTAACCTTCCCATAAAATAGAACTTCCATTAGTAAAGAATTCCAAATATTAAACTTTCATAAATAAAAGAAGTAACGATATTTCGCTACTTCTTCGAACGCATTACTTCTTTTAAAAATTCGGCTAGTACAAGCTGACGGCGCCAACGTGTTGGATTGCTACATAGACGGTAAAACCATTCTAGATGAATGGCTTGAATCCATTTAGGGGCACGTTTTACTTCCCCGGCCCAAACGTCCAAACTACCACCGACACCAACAGCTACCTTCGCTTGCAAACGATGTTTATTGTTTTGAATAAAGTTTTCTTGTCTTGGGAATCCAAGTGCTACAAGTAACAAATCCGGTTTTGCTTCTTGAATACGAGAAATAATATCTTCTTCTTCTTCTTGTTTAAAGTATCCATCTTGAACCCCAACAATAGATACAGCCGAATATGTTTTTGTTAAATGCTCCGCAGCACTTTTCACAACATGTGGTTTCGCTCCCAGTAAAAAAACAGATACAGCTTTATTTTCTTTCGACAATACTCTAAATAAATCACTCATTAAATCAAAACCTGCTACACGCTCTTTTAACGGTGTTCCTAACATACCACTTGCCTTTACAACACCGATACCATCTGGTGTAATTAAATCTGTTTTCAACAATGTTTGATGAAAGCTTTGATCTTTTTTCGCGCACATTACGATTTCTGGATTCGCCGTTACAACCTGAAATGTATGAGTTTGTTCTAATTCTAACTGTTTCATGATATATCGAATTGTCTCTTCCATTGTCATTGTAGAAAAAGGGACACCTAAAATATCAACCGTTTGTATTGCCATAATGATAACCCTCTCTATTTCAATAAAAGTTTTTTATATGCTTTATGAGTATCTTCATATAGATTTCGTAACGAGAAATGAGAAGAAGCATGTTCATACAAACGTTCACCCATCGGCGCTAACTCACTATGCTCCCATTTTTTATATCCTTCCTCTAATGCACTTACTAATGCATCTACATCACCAATCGGTACAATCCATCCATATGTAGAATTAACAATCAACTGTTCCATGTCCCCAACATTTGTTGCGATAGACGTTACACGTTGATTTGCAGCTTCTAATAGTACAAGCGGAAAACTTTCACTATAAGAAGTTAATATATTAATTTGAGCCGTTGCATATAGCTCTTTTACGTCCGAACGATGCCCTAAAAATAGCACTTTATCTTCTAAACCCTTCTGCTTTACTTCCTCTTTCAGCTCTGCTTCAATGGGGCCATCACCAACTAACAATACCTTTATGGTAGGGATCTTCACTTTTTGCAATGCATCAAATAAAATATGATGTCCCTTTACAGGGTGAAGACGAGCCACTTGAATTGCTATAAATGCATCTTCTTGTATGCCTAATTTTTCTGCCACATTGTAAGGTTTCGCTGGCATATTATCGTACGTAATCCCGTTATATACCGTACAAATTTTATCTTCTGGCACACCGAGTGCTACAGTATTGTTCTTAAAACGTTCTGTAATCGCAAAAAATAAATCTACTTTTTTATATGAATATAAATTTAATTTTGTAAAAAGCCACCCTTTTAATCCACGCTTCATAAAATCAAGGGTTGGATCACTATGAACCGTTGTTACCCATTTGGCATGTATCTTCCTTTTTAAAAGAGAAAGATAAAAGTTCGCGCGCGCGCCATGTGTATGTACAATATCAAACTGTTCTTCATTAATAAACGTACGTATTTTTGAAAGAATCGATATGTCATAACGAGATGATTGAGAAAAAACATGCACCTTAATCCCGAGTTCTCTTGCTTCTCTAGCAATCGCGCCTTCTTCAAACACGGCTAGTTCAACTTCACCTTTTGGAAATTGCGACAAAAGTGAAATAATGTGAGTTTTTCCGCCACCTTCTTCTGCTCCAACATTCATATGCAACACTTTCATCTCTTTCCTCCCTATTCTTTATGTTCTCTTATTATTTACTATAACAAAATAAAAGCTAACATGACGCTAGCTTTTATTTTCTCTTATTCAATTTCTAAATCAACAATTAAATATGCCAAAATTACAGCAAAATAAATACTTACTCCAGGCGCTGTTAATACATGGCCTGCTATAAATGCAATCCCTAAACCTAATGCTAGTGCGGTTGCTAATAGTCCGTATTTTACTGTAAATACCTCTTTAAATCTAGTCACTAATATGAAAAGAATTTTAAGACCAAAGTATACAAATGGTATTAACATTAAACCAAAGCCAATCATTCCAAATGCATAGAACCAATCATGGAAATCTCTTTCAATTAGCTTCGGCTCTCCTTTAAAGTTCCCAGCATACCCCATACCAAATAATTTTTGAGATGTTGGTGCTTCTGCATAATGATCTTCATACATTTTTTGGAATTCTTCACGCCCGCTAAAAATAAGCGCTTGTGTTTCCTCTTGTTTCTCTATTTCTTTTTTCTTTTCTGTAACAGAAGGAGCTTGTTGTACTTTTTCTTCTTTCTTTTCTTCCGCAACTTTCACTTCTTGTTGTTGCTCAATAAATTGGAAATGGAATCCCATATTTTTGAGAAATGGCGAAAACGGTGTATACGCTAATATCCCAGCAAAAACAACAGTTGCGATGATACCATTTAATAAATATGGTTTCTTATTTCTATCTTTACGCTGGAAAAACGCTTGAACATAACACATAAATACAGCAACAATCATTGTGCCAAAGATAGCTCCAAAGCCGACCTTCGTACCAACAGCAAATAATGAGAAAATAATTAAAAGCGAAGGAATCCAAAAATAACTCTTTGCTATGCTTGTTGTTTTTTCAATTGAATATAGAATAACAATTGGGCATATCACTGCTAAAATGGATCCTAATTCATTTCCTGCATAGAACCAACCACGTGAGCCGATCTTTAGCCATGTGTAACTATTATAATCTGTTCCTGTCGCAATCGAAATAACCATAACAGCATTTATAATTAACGCTGCATATACGATATAATTCTTCATTTTTGAATATGTATTTACTTTATTTTTTAATGATTTAAATGCAAAAATATAACAGGTAAGCATAATTAACGGATATAACGATTTCGCTATAAACTTAACTTCTTCTCCCAATATGATAGGATTTTTAACGAATTTATTATTTACAAAACCTACCGTTAAGACAATCCCGACTATTAGTAAATATATAATATATTTACGTTTTTCTTTTTCTCTTGCTTGAAGCAAAATGTAGATTCCACCAAGAGCCATTACAAATAAACGCGTAATCACTCCAATTGTTGTATCAATTTTTAAAACGATGATGCAAAATGATGTGAGTAAGTCTAAAATCGGCTGTAACAGAATGAAAATTAATAAAAAATTTTCAAACTTATTACTTAAACTATTATTTTTTAACATCTTCAACCTCCATAACTATCATTACCTTATCTCACTTTATGTAACTTCCAAAAAATCTCCAACTCATCTCAAATATTTATTATAACATAATTTTTCAGTTAACTACTTGATATTTCCGCTCGCTATGCAGAGAGAAACAGTCATAACTCCACCTTCTTTCGTGCTGAACATCCCGTATTTTCAAACGCTTTCTTCCCTCATTTTTTCTTTTTTTCTACATGTAACGAAAAGTAATTGTTATTTCTAAAACTTTAGTGTATATTTTGCTCTGGAACATTTTTAAAGGGAAGGAATTAGAGCCATGTTATTAATCGATATATTTACGTTTCTTGGCATTATTGCCGCTGCCATTTCTGGTACATTAGTTGGTTTAAAGAAAGATCTAGATTTATTTGGTGTCCTTTGTTTAGCTGTAGCTACTGCACTCGGTGGCGGAATTATTCGTGATATTATGATTGGTAACCTACCTCCCATTGCATTTATACAACCAATTTACTTTTTTGTCAGCGTATTAACTGCTCTCTTTACTTGTATGTTTTTTGAACGTATTAACAAACTTCAAGTTGTAATTATGCTTTCTGATGCTGTCGGTTTAGGCGTTTTTACTGCTATTGGGGCAAATGCAGCAATGTTGCATCACGTAGATGCTTCATTTTTAGTTGTTTCAATGGGTGTTATTACAGGTATTGGTGGAGGCATTTTGCGTGATATTTGCGCTCAAGATATTCCATACGTATTCCGGAAAGAGATTTATGCAATTGCTTCTATTTTAGGTGCAATTAGTTTTCTGATTGCGTATGAAATGGGAGCACACGTATTAGCCTTTTATATTTGTTTACTAGTAACGTTCGTCATACGTGTAGTTACCGTTATATATAATGTACATTTTCCAGTTTTCTTTAAAGCACATACAAAAGCTAATACTAATAAAGTGAAACTTTAATCAGTGGGGGCTTCATCCCCCACTGATTATTAGCCCTTACCAATCGGGCTTTTACGGGCAGTTGGTCTCCCACCTAACCTCTTTGCGCTCACTGAACTTTAAGGTGGGAGTCCTATACTGCCCGCAAATAGCGGGATAAAAGCTATAAAGAGAATTCTCTTTATTTATAATTGCTATTCCATTACCTAAATAAAAAACTCGCCATTAAAAAAATGGTGAGTTTTCTTTTCATATATATCTGATTATGTTTAATAAAACCATTCTGTAACCAATGGATTTATGTTATTTTTTGAAAAATAACTTTTGACAGTAAAACAACAGCTTGTAAACACCTAAACTTTGTAAAATGAAAATACTTGGTATGACTAAACTACCGTATACAATATCTTTATTCAGAAGCTTCATTCCCATATATCCTGTTATAAGTAACAGGAATAGCATATAACCTTCGCTATTTTGCTTTTGAATCAAAGCATGTAAAAGTGTAATGATCATAAATAAAGTTATAGCTATAAAAAGGAGCTTTTCACCTTTTAGTATTACGCCATTCGTTCCTTCTGCTGATAATTGATCTATACTTGACTTAACAGAAACTAATCTTTCTGTTTCTAACTTACTTACTGTTTGATTCATACGTTCTTTCCAACTTTGCCTTTGAACCGGTTCTTGTTTATTATTTTGTTCCCCAATTAAAACTGATTGTACATATGCATGATTAGAAATCGTATATTGTTTTATTCCCATTGCTTGCAAACCATAATTCATACTGAAATGTGTCACATAAAATACAGCTACAATCCCTATCGCTTTTAACACGATATTTTTTCTATCTGCACTTTGGAATAATTCTACTAGTAGAATATACACAATTACTACAATAAGTATAAATACTCCTATTGGATCAATTATATTACTAAGAGCAAATAATACTGCAGCACACACCCACATGTAAGAATGGCTCAATCCTTTATGTAATAATATATAACTCGCACAGTAAAATAAAAATATAGAGAGTAATTCTCCTGTTAACAATGAGCAGGAAAAAATATTAGGCAAATATAGCGCGTAAAATATTGCCGCGATCCGTCCACATTCTTCTTGAAATAAAGTTGCAGTAATTCGGTAAATGAAAAACGCTGTACCCATGCAATATAAAATATTACATAATTGCAAAACAAATGTTGCATCGCCAAATATACGAATCAATATTGACTCATATATAATAAAAGGCGATTGACTAATTACCGTTACATTACTGCTTCCTAGCGCAACTTGTTTTGCGGTCTCATACACAGCCCTCGTATCACCTATAAGCGGGGCGTCTAAAAAGAGGACTGCTCCAAGTCTAACAAGCGCCGTCATACTCATTAAAAAAATGAGAAATTGTTTATCCGTAAATCGATATTGCAAAATAGAAGCGAAAAGTAAAAGAAGTATAACAAAAATGGATAGTACGATTGTTAAGCTCGTAGCACTTCCCCCAAAAAATTGCTTACTTCCCTCGAAAGCGTTCCAGCAAGAGTAAGCAAAAAAGGCAAGCATAGTTCCAATAATTATTTTACTAAATCCTGTTTGTATGTGATTCATATGTATAGTGCACCTCTGTTTTCATTCATAACAAAACGATTCTATCATGAATAGCTGCATGACAGTTAGGAAATTTATCCCACCATCTGTAGGCGATACTACTCCCATCTTACAACTTAAGCGAAAACAAAGAGAATGCAAAGCACTAAACAAAAATCGGTTCAAAAGGAAAAAATCAATCGTTAAAGTTCATTTTTATATAACAAACATATCGTAGCTACTTTTTCACTTGCAATGTAAGCGAAATCTCTTTTACACTACAATCTATACAAAACAAAATTTTTTCAGTTACTCACATAGAAATATATCATTATTCTATCTTAATAAGATAAATATCTTATTGAATATCAATTGTCTAACTAACAAATCATATTCGGTAAAAGAAACTAATCTTATATATAGGAAGCACACCACTCTGATAAAGAATAGAAATAGGAGTAGATTATATGAATAAGAAATTTATGAGAGAATCAAAAGCAATTAAAACAACACGTGTTTTCCCAAATGATTTAAATAATCATCAAACATTATTTGGTGGAAAATTATTAGCAGAAATTGATAGCATTGCATCTATCGCAGCAGCAAGACATTGCAGAAAACATTGTGTAACAGCCTCTATTGATTCTGTTGACTTTTTAACTCCCATACATCAAACGGATTCGGTTTGCTATGAGGCGTTCGTTTGCTATACCGGAAAATCTTCTATGGAAGTATTTGTGAAAGTCGTTGCAGAAAACTTATTAGAAGGAAAGCGTCGCATTGCTGCCACTTGCTTCATCACATTCGTAGCACTAAAGGATGGAAAGCCCTCTTCTGTACCTCAGGTGCTACCAGAAACAGAAGAAGAACATTGGTTATATAAAACAGGAAAAGAACGTGCACAAAACAGAAGAGATAACCGGTTAAAAAGTAAAGAAATGGCTGACGTATTAACATTGAATAAACCTTGGAATGCATAAATAAAATCTTATTTCAAACAAGGTAATCCTCTCTTAGCGAATATAGGTCCACTATATTCGCTATTTTCAACTACATATCTAAACATTCTTGCTTAAAAAACATATATAAATACAAATTGAAAAAATGACATAAAACCATTCTTTTTAGGTGGGAGAGAGGATCCGGCCATGCATAGAAGCGGTCAGCCCCTCTTCCTGCCCCATGCCAATTGAAAACAAAGAGAGAAAATGAGTGTAATTCACTTTTTGTTCTTCATAGCAGCGGGGTATGTGTCGAAAAAATCAAAGTGGATTTATATATAATTTATTCTAATCTACTTCATATATCTTCTTAACCAATAGTTGATTTACAAAGTTTATGTAGGGTACACTTATATCCGAAGTTATGAATTACCAATATTATGCGTTGTACCTCTTGAAACTTATACAACGCATGAAAAATCATCCAATGCAGTTGATGAAAATAATATTTGAAAATTAAGAAACAAATAGTGTTTCAACTAGATGGAAACAAAAAATCCGTCTCTACATTGTGTAGAGATCCGAACAATTCAGTTCAACAGTAAAGCGTTTACTGTTTCTATTCATTATGAAGAATATTTAACGAACAACCACGTTCCAAATTAGTATGATTAAAAATGCAAAAGGAATCTATTTTAGTAACTAATATCATTTATTATGAAAGGTATTTACGTAACTTTCATGTGTGTGGAAAGGTGAAATCATGCAAAAGTCACTTGTCTCAAATATTTTCTATAAAATATTGCTCAATACCTTTAATATTATTCTCCCAATCTTAGTTGGCCCATACGCATATCGAATGCTCGGAGCTGATTCAATGGGAACCGTTAATTTTTCTGAAACTATCTTTAATTACTTTTTCATCTTTGCTGTATTTGGTGTATATCAATACGGATTGCGTGAAATCAGCTTAATAAAAAACGATAAAAAGAAAGTTTCACAATTGTTCACGAGTCTATATGTAATTAATTTTACAACAAGTATTCTGGCCTTATTAGCCTTTTTATTATTTAGTTATTTCGGATACGGGAACAAAGATCTGTTTCCTGTACTTCTCATTTTCGGATTCAACTTTATCTCAAATTTATTTTATGTAGAATGGTTTAATGAAGCATATGAAAATTATGATTTCATTACGAAGAAAACTGTTGTTATTCGTTTAATTTATGTTGTACTTCTGTTTACCTTTATTCATGGGGTCGATGACTATAAACAATTTGCTGGTTTATTAGTTTTATCAACATTTTTAAACCATTCTATTAGTTTTATATATGTGAAGCGCCGAGTTAAATTTGATTTCTCCAATTTAACAATTGTTCCACATTTAAAACCTTTATTTTTAGTTGTTATTTTTTCAAATGCTAATCTTCTATACACACAGCTAGATCGTTTTGTTTTAGGAGAATATGCTGGCAAAGCTGAAGTTGCCTTCTATGTAATGGCCTTTCAAATTATGACCATTATTAATACACTTATGTTAAGTGTTGTGCAAGTTACTATTCCAAGGCTATCTTATTTATCTGGAAACTCGACAGAAGAATATGAATCGTTATTAAATAAAATCTCAAAAGTATATTTCATTACTCTGTTCCCTGCAGCGATTGGATTAATGCTTATTGCTCACGGAGCTGTTGTCATTTATGGGGGAAAAGAATATGCTGGAGCTGGTAACACCTTAATTGTTTTTGCATTTTATATGATTTCAGTAGGAATTGAATCTATTTTATCGAACCAAATTATTTACGTGAAAAAGAAAGAGAGCATTTTGGTACGCTTTTTATTCATTTGCGGCTTCATAAACCTAGTATCTAATATTGCACTTATATATTTCCATGTACTTACACCAGTAACGGCAATTTTTACAACAACAATTGCTAACTGTTTGTTAATTATATTTGAATATATTTATGTAAAAAAGAAATTAAAAGTAAATTACACATTGTTCGATATACAGAAACTAAAATATATGTTTTATTCATTAACGTTTTTACCAATAGCGTTCTTAGTTAATACGGTAATTTCAGGACAGATTCTACAAGTTATCATCACAATATTAGGATGTGGGTTCACTTATGTACTTATCCTATTCATAGCAAAAGATGAGATTCTCTTTATGCTATTAAACAAAATAAAGATGAGATTTAAAAGAGCTTAATGTAGATGAAGTAAGAAAAACAAACTATTTTTCTTCATATGAACAAATGAACCATCTTGAAGGAGCTGTTATAATTGAAATTCTCTTTAATCATGGCCACTTGCGGCAGACGTGATGATATTCTTGATTTACTAAAATCGTTAGAAAAACAAACTTATAAAAACTTTGAGCTCATTGTAGTTGATCAAAATGATACACCAATTTCTGATCTCTTTGAAGGTTATAAGGAAAAATTTGCAATCAACTATATTTATACACCGATTAAAGGATTATCCCGTGCCCGTAATACGGGATTAAAAGTAACTGATGGCGATATTATTGCTTTTCCAGATGATGACTGTATTTATGAAACAAACGTGTTAGAAAGTATACTAGAGACATTTCATGCTCATGAAGGCATTCACTTTATATCTACAAATACTACAAATATTGAAGGAACCGGATCGCTAATACATGCCCCAGCAACAGATATTATTTTGAATAATAAATATGGATTCATGGGGCCGTCTTTTGCACTATTCTTTAAAAAACAATTTGTACAAGATGTTGGTACATTTGATGAAGACCTAGGTGTTGGATCAGGAACAATTTACGGAGCTGGCGAAGAAACTGACTTTGTACTACGTGGTATGAGAAATGGATATATAGGATTGTTTAGAAAAGATCTATTCGTATATCATCCAGTAAAAGAAGAAGAGATTAATGAGCAATCATTAAAAAGGGCACTTTCCTATGCTGGTGGTTTCGGGAGAGTAATTCGTTTACATTATGGATTCCTTTACTTTTTACGTGCGGTTGCAGCTGCTACATTTCGTATGACGCAAAACATTTCAAACGATAAACGTAGATTTCATGCAAATCGCTTGAAAGGAATTGTGCGAGGATATTTGAAATAGAAAAAAAGAAGAGCACCGTTCCATATTAGAACGTTTACTCTTCTTTTTTTATCTAATTTTCCTCTCCAAAAACGAAATAGTCTCCTTTAATCCATCATGATAAGAGGTCATTGGTACTTTACCAATATAGCGTTCATATTTCTCTCCATTCAATACAACCGGTTCTTCTGTCAAATAAAGCATTTCTACAAACTCTTTCATCTGTTTATCAAATAGGCCGAGCATTCTAATCATTTGTTTTTTCACAGTCATTATTGGCTTTGTATACCCCGTTAATTCCCTTATATGCCGAATCATCTCTTCCCCTGTAATTATTCCACTTCCTGGTACATTCCAGTTTTGTCCGTATGCACTATCACATAATGCTAGTTCAACAATGGCTTTTGCCCCATCTGGCGTGTAAATATATTCTCTAGCAATTTTCTTATCTCCAACAAAGCTAGACATCTTATTTGCAAGAACACCTTGTAACGTATGATGAATAAGCGTACTTGCCGCATTCGGACCATAAAAATCTGGAAAATGAGCAATAAGAACTGGAATATCTGCTTGTTTTGCCATCAACTCAAGCTGTAAGCGAATCTTTCCCTTCTTTGTATGTGGATTCTTCTCAGTCTCCTCTGTTACCTTCTCTCGCCCTTGTCGCCCGTATGCATAAATATTATCTACCATAGCTAATTTAGCACGGTGATATTTCGTCGTTTCTACTATATTTTTTAATAACTTTGGCTGTTTGATCTCCCAATCTGAATATGGAATATTTACAGCATGAAATATAACATCTACACCTTTAGCTGCTACCATTATATCCCCTTGATTAAAGACATCTCCCGCTATTATTTGTATTTTCTCCTCATCGTAAAACAAATTTTCTAGTTTCTCTTTATTTCTCGCGAAAGCAACTACATCGATTCCTCTCCCGCATAACTCCTTTGTAATTGCATATCCCATTGCTCCAGATGCCCCCAACACTAAAGCCTTTTTCATCATAGTCTCCCCCTTTAATTAACCACTGTTCAATTAATAGTAAAAAGAAAATCACTTACATAAGAAGCGATTTTACAATAAAATTCACATGTTCATTAGCCAAATTTTGTACCTCTTCAAACGTTTGAACATTTCTACAATAATGTGACACAAAGCCATGTAGTGATAGAAAAACAGACCATATAGTCATTACATTTACCTTTCCATTACATAGAGAAAATACGGCCTTAGCGAACTTTTCATAACTAGCATTTGGCTCATCTGCTAGACATTCTTTTAATTCTTCATCTTTGATCAAAAACATAATTTCATAATGACTTTGATTTCGTAGACCAAATTCAATAAAACCCAATAGTACTGCTTTTAATTGTTCTTCTGGCTGTAAATTTTGAGCAATCGTTTCATCTAATTTTTGATCCAATAATTGAAAATCTTGTTCAACCATCGCATAAAAAAGCTCTGCTTTATTTTTAAAATGATAATAAATCGAACCATGGCTATATCCTAGTTTCGCCGCAATCTTACGCATTGAAGTATGCTGATATCCTTGCTTTATAAATAAATCTCTCGCTGCATTCATAATCATTTCTCTTGTTAACTCTTCTTTAACTGCTCTTCTCGGCGACATCTCTCATACCTCACATTTTTAATTAACCGATGTTCAATTAAATTATATTACTTTCCCAAAAATATGCAACCCCATTCTTGTAAAAATATACATTTTGAAAGGATAGCATTATATCTAAGAATTTAGTATCATAATGCAAGACACTATTTTGAAATGGACGGAGGACATTATGAGCTTATTAACAGTCGAAAAATTAGGTCATACATTTGGCGATCGTACATTATTTAAAGACGTATCATTACGCTTATTAGCGGGTGAACATGTTGGCTTAGTCGGCGCAAATGGCGTTGGTAAATCAACATTTATGAATATTATTACAGGACAACTTATTCACGATGATGGCCGTGTAGAGTGGACACCTGGTACACATTACGGATATTTAGATCAACATACAATTTTAACAGCTGGAAGAACGATTCGCGACGTACTCACAGATGCATTTTTACCTTTATTTGAAAAGGAAAAAGAATTAAATACAATTACAGAAAAAATGGGAACGGCTACGCCAGAAGAACTAGAAGAACTTCTTGACCAAATGGCAGACATTCAGGATGCACTTGAAGCAGGTGGATTCTACTTATTAGATATTAAGATTGAAGAAGCAGCACGTGGTCTTGGCATTGATGCAATTGGTTTAGATCGCGATGTCTCTGCATTAAGTGGTGGACAGCGTACAAAAGTATTGCTTGCAAAGCTATTGCTTGAACAGCCAGAAGTACTATTACTAGATGAACCTACCAACTATTTAGACGTGGAACATATTCAATGGTTAACAAATTATTTAAAAGAATATCCACATGCATTCCTTTTAATTTCCCATGATACGGAATTTATGAACAAATGTGTTGATGTTATTTTCCATCTAGAATTTTCGAAAATGACGCGTTATACAGCAACATATGAGAAGTTTTTAGAACTAGCTGAACTGAATAAAAATCAACATCTAAATGCTTATCAAAAGCAACAAGAATTCATTAAAAAGCAAGAAGACTTCATTTCAAAGAATAAGGCACGCTATTCGACAACAGGTCGTGCAAAGAGCCGTCAGAAGCAGCTTGATCGCATGGAGCGTATCGATCGCCCAGAAACAGCAATTAAACCTGAATTCTCTTTCAAAGAATGTCGCGCAAGCAGTCGCTTTGTTTTTGAAGGCGAAGACGTAGAAATTGGCTACACACATCCGCTATTACCGAAACTAACGATGACAATTGAACGCGGTGAAAAAATTGCGATTGTTGGCTGTAATGGTGTTGGTAAATCGACATTATTAAAAACGATTCTTGGAAAAATCAAACCGCTAAGCGGAAAAACAAGCCTTGGTGATTTCTTAGAACCCGCATACTTTGAACAAGAAGTAAAAGCTGATAATTTAACACCAATCGATGATGTCTGGAATACGTTCCCGCATTTAGATCAGCACCAAGTTCGTGCCATGTTAGCACGATGCGGTTTAAAAAATGAGCATATTTCTCGCCCATTGAGTCAATTAAGTGGTGGAGAACAAGCAAAAGTCCGTTTATGTAAATTGATGGGTGAAGAAAGTAACTGGATCCTATTTGATGAGCCAACAAATCACCTCGATGTTACAGCTAAAGAAGAATTAAAAAAAGCTTTGAAAGCATATAAAGGAACAATCCTTCTCGTATGCCACGAACCAGACTTTTATGAAGACTGGGTAACTAAGGTTTGGAATATAGAAGAATGGGCACAATCTAGCAACTAATAAAAAAGGTGGATCCATTATGGCATCCACCTTTTCTTATTACAAAATTAATCTATCCATCTCATGTGGTTTTTATATGATAATATCCTGCTAATCTTAATCGAAAATCCTTGAAATCACTATACGATTTCAAATTAGCCAGCATTCCTTGAATCACTGGGATTCTTGAATTTGGCATTCTCATCTCAGCCTCTAAAACATCTAATGTAACTAACAAGTCATCATTTTCTATTTGATCTGCTAACGTCCGTTTAAGCATAATAATTTCTTGTAAAAACTGTTCCTTTGCTTGCTCTTTAATAAATTCTGAGCTACCAAATAATTGGCCTAGTTGCTCTTCTTGCAAAACGGGCATATCCTCAGAGTGTACAAGCCCTTTTACAAGGTCATCCATTCTCCTTAAAATGAATGTAGCAACGTGAGATAAATCAAATTCAGCTGCATGAAAAATAATTAATTCTAAATATCCTCGGCATATCCCCTCTATTATAACCACAAGGTCTAATATATATGGAGTAATCCTTTCACCATATATAGCTAATAAATTATTTCGATAAAATGCATGTGATTCCAGCTTCATTTTCACCATAAAAGCCTCGACATCTTTATTAAACGGGATCGCATTTTCCCTCGCATATATAATAAGAAATTCCTTATGTGTTTGAACATCATTAAGCTGACAATACAATTGTTTTTTAAATTTTTCACGTGGTAGCAATAACTCTTTATCAATATCCATCATTTTGTTATGGATTTTGTCATAATAATATCTAAGAGTCGCTAATAGTAACTCATCTTTTGATTTAAAGTATAAATAAAAAGCTCCTTTTGACATACTACATGCTGTTACAATTTCTTGTACTGACGTCGCTTTTACACCTTTGGTTGCGAATAACTTCATTGCCATTTCTATAATTAAACGTTCTTTTTCTTTCATATCTTCTCTCCCACTTTAATCTCGCATCATAAAACTTCAACTTACATGTATTATACCATCCCTTTTAGTTGACGACTGACCACTCAGTCATTTATATTATGTATTAGACTGACCATCCGGTCAATATATGTTAAAAAGGGAGCGCAAACATGAACAAAATTATTAACTTTTCGTTGAAAAATAAGTTCGCAGTTTGGCTATTAACCATTATTGTTACGATTACAGGAATTTATTCTGGTATGAATATGAAACTAGAAACAATTCCTGATATTACAACGCCTGTTGTAACAGTAACAACGGTTTATCCTGGTGCTACACCAGCAGAAGTAGCAGATAAGGTATCAAAACCGATGGAAGAACAACTGCAAAATTTAAATGGTGTAAACATTGTAAGTTCTTCCTCTTATCAAAATGCCTCTTCTATTCAAATAGAATATGATTTTGATAAGAATATGGAGAAAGCAGAAACTGAAGTTAAAGAAGCACTTGCAAACGTAAAACTACCAGAAGATGTGAAAGATCCAAAAGTTTCTCGAGTAAACTTTAATGCTTTCCCTGTTATTTCACTAAGTATAGCAAGTAAAGGTGAATCATTATCTGCTTTAACTGAAAAAGTGGAAAAAAATATCGTCCCTGGATTTAAAGGTCTTGATGGGGTTGCATCTGTTCAAATTTCGGGACAACAAGTAGATGAAGTACAACTTGTCTTTAAAAAGGATAAGATGAAAGAATTAGGTTTAAGTGAAGATACAGTTAAAAATCTGATTAAAGGCTCTGACGTATCTTTACCACTTGGACTCTACACATTTAAAGACACAGAAAAATCAGTCGTTGTAGATGGTAATATTACAACACTCAAAGCTTTAAAAGAAATGAAAATTCCCGCTGTCCCTTCAGCAGCAAGTGGCCAAGGTAACCAAGGAACTGGGGCACAAGCACCACAAATGAACCCAGCTACTACTGGTGAGATCCCATTCGTGACATTAGAAGAAATTGCTGATATTAAAGAAGTTGGAAAAGCTGAATCCATTTCTCGTACAAACGGAAAAGAAGCAATTGGCATTCAAATTGTTAAAGCAGCTGATGCAAATACAGTTGATGTCGTCAATGCAGTCAAAGATAAAGTAAAAGACTTTGAAAAGAAATATAAAGATTTAGAAATCGTCTCAACATTTGACCAAGGTGCGCCAATTGAAAAATCAGTTGATACAATGCTTAGCAAAGCAATCTTTGGTGCAATCTTTGCCATTGTCATTATTATGTTGTTCTTACGAAATATCCGAACAACATTAATTTCTGTCGTTTCTATACCACTTTCTTTATTAATTGCTGTTTTATTACTAAAACAGATGGATATTACACTTAATATGATGACACTTGGAGCCATGACCGTTGCCATTGGTCGCGTTGTCGATGATTCAATTGTTGTTATTGAAAATATTTATAGACGTATGTCCTTATCAGATGAAAAATTAAAAGGTAGAGACTTAATTCGCGAAGCGACAAAAGAAATGTTTGTTCCAATTATGTCTTCAACAATTGTAACAATTGCAGTCTTTCTACCTCTTGGGCTTGTAAAAGGTATGATTGGTGAAATGTTCCTACCATTTGCTTTAACAATTGTTTTCGCCTTGTTAGCTTCATTACTTGTAGCAGTTACAATTGTACCAATGCTTGCACACTCCTTATTCAAAAAGGAAAGTACAAGAGAGAAACAGGTACATCATGAAGAGAAGCCAAGTAAGTTAGCGAATGGTTATAAACACGTGCTTGGGTGGGCACTAAACCATAAAATTATTACTTCTAGCATTGCGATTCTTTTATTAGTAGGTAGCCTTGCACTTGTACCCATTATCGGTGTAAGCTTCTTACCATCTGAAGAAGAAAAAATGATTATTGCAACATATAACCCTGAACCAGGGCAAACAGTGGAAGATGTTAAAAAAGTAGCAACAAAAGCAGAAACGCACTTCCAAGATAAAAAAGATGTAAAAACGATTCAGTTCTCATTAGGTGGAGAAAACCCAATGAGCCCAGGTCAAACAAATCAAGCTATGTTCTTCGTTCAGTATAACAATGACACGAAAAACTTTGATAAAGAAAAAGAAAAAGTTATTAAAGACTTACAAAAGATGACAGGAAAAGGTGAATGGAAAAGTCAAGACTTCGGAGCTAGTGGCGGTAGCAATGAAATTGAGCTATACGTATACGGAGATAGCGTAGAAGATATCAAACCTGTCGTAAAAGATATTCAAAATATCATGAAAAAAGAAAAAGACTTAAAAGATGTTGACTCTAGTCTTGCAAAAACATATGTAGAATACACATTAGTCGCAGATCAAGAAAAGTTAAGTAAAATGGGTCTAACTGCTGCCCAGGTTGGAATGGGTCTTTCGAACCAACATGATCGCCCTGTTCTTACCACTGTAAAAAAAGATAGTAAAGATGTTAACGTATATGTAGAAGCAGAAAAACAAAATTATGAAACTATCGATGATTTAACAAACCAGAAAATTACAACACCACTTGGCAATGAAGTAGCTGTCAAAGATATTATGGCTGTAAAAGAAGGTGAAACCTCTAACACAGTAACACATCGTGATGGGCGTGTTTATGCAGCAGTAAGTGCAAAACTAATATCCGATGATGTTTCCAAAGCATCTTCCGCTGTCCAGAAAGAAGTAGATAAAATGGATCTTCCTTCTGGTGTGGATGTTTCTATGGGCGGTGTTACAAAAGATATTCAAGAATCATTCCAGCAACTTGGTTTAGCGATGTTAGCTGCGATTGCCATTGTATACTTCGTTCTTGTCGTTACATTTGGCGGTGCCCTTGCACCATTCGCAATTTTATTCTCGTTACCATTTACAATCATTGGTGCACTCGTTGCTCTATTAATTTCCGGTGAAACGTTAAGTGTATCGGCGATGATTGGCGCGCTTATGTTAATCGGTATCGTTGTAACGAACGCTATCGTTCTTATCGATCGTGTTATTCATAAGGAGCGCGAAGGTCTATCAACGCGTGAAGCATTATTAGAAGCTGGCGTAACACGCTTACGCCCAATTCTAATGACTGCAATCGCAACAATTGGTGCGCTTATCCCACTTGCGTTAGGATTTGAGGGCAGTGGATTAATTTCTAAAGGCCTTGGCGTAACAGTAATCGGCGGATTAACAAGTTCAACATTGTTAACTCTCCTTATTGTCCCAATTGTGTATGAAGTACTAAGCAAATTTAAAAAGAAAAAAAAGTAGCATAAAAAATAACCTCGCGACACGCGAGGTTATTTTTTATTTCCAAACAAGATAAGAAAATCCCCATAACCTTCTTTCTCTAATTCCTCTTTCGAAATAAAACGAAGTGCTGCTGAATTAATGCAATAGCGTAGACCATTCGGCCCAGGTCCATCCGGAAATACGTGACCAAGATGTGAATCTCCTTCTTTACTTCTTACTTCCGTACGCGTCATATTATGGCTAACATCCATTTTTTCTTTCACACTACCTGACATAACTGGCTTTGTAAAACTTGGCCACCCACATCCACTATCAAATTTATCTAAAGAGGTAAACAGCGGTTCACCAGAAACGAGATCTACATAAATACCTTCTTCTTTATGATTCCAATATTCATTTTGAAAAGGTGGTTCTGTACCATTTTCTTGTGTTACATAAAACTGCATATCTGTTAATCGTTCTTTTAAATGCGCATTATCTGTTGGCCAATGTTTTTTAATGAAAGCATCTCTTCCCGATCCTTGGCGATATAGTTCGTAACGGAAAGTGTTCTTCTTATGATAACCTTGATGATAATCTTCAGCTAGAAAGAACGTAGTAGCAGGAAGAATTTTTGTAACAATTGGCTTCGAAAAACGTCCACTCTCAGCAAGTACTCTTTTTGAAGCTTCTGCTTGTTTACGTTGCTCTTCGTTATGATAGAAAATTACCGTTTCATAAGATTGTCCACGATCATGAAATTGGCCCCCGATATCTGTTGGATCGATCTGTCTCCAATAAATATCCAATAACTTTTCATACGGCATTTTACTTACATCAAATGTAATCTGTACCGCCTCATAATGCCCTGTTGTTTCAGAACAAACTTCTTTATAAGTTGGTTCCTCTTTGTGCCCACCTGTATAACCTGAAACAATCTTAATTATACCTTCCATCTCTTCAAATGGTGAAACCATGCACCAGAAACATCCTCCAGCAAACGTAGCAAGCTCTACCTTTTCATTCATAGTCATTTACTTCACCCCAATTATTTATTCTTCTTACAGTATGGCATATAAAAGAAAAAGCACCAACATCGGATGCTTTTTCTTCTCTCTATTTTTCACCAGTGTCTTTTCCTAACTCATCACTCGTGACATCTAGCACATCTAATAAAAACATAAAGATTGGAATACCAATAATAAGCCCCCATACACCTAAAAAGTGTTCTGAGAAAATTAATACCATAAACGTATAGAAAATCGGTAAATTTGTTTTTTCTGACATAAATTTAGGATTTAATACATAACTTTCAAGCGCATGAATAACAGTAACAATAATTAAAATATAGATTACATACGTAATGCTACCGATATTATAAGCAATCATGCAAAGCGGAACGAGTGAAATAATTACACCAGCTACCGGAATTAAACCTAATAAGAAAATCATTAAAGCTAAACCTAGTAATTGCGGAAATCCTAAAATCCATAGTGCAATTACTGATAAAATACAATTAACAATGGCAATTAGAAACTGCGCTTCAATTACTTTTCCAAACGAACGAGCAAATTTCTTTCCGAAATATTCAATCTCATTATAAAAAACTGCAAGTCTACTCTCTTTAAATTTCGCAGTAAAGGCTACAATACGAGCTTTTTCAAGTAAGAAGAATAAACTTAAAATTAAAGAAAATACAAATTGCATACCGAACTTACCGACATTTGCAATATATTTATAAAGAATATCCACACCTTGCCCCACATATTTAGAAAGTTCCATGTGGTTAATTGCATTAATGGATGCCTTTATAATTTCGTTATCTGGTGGATTTTTAAGAAACACATTAAATTGGTATATCAATTGTGAGATTTGCACTGTCAATACTGGTAGATATTTAAATAACGTAACGGAAATCCCACCAACTAACATTACATATAAGAATGCTATAATAATTTTCCTATTAATCGGCATAAAATGATTCAATTTTCGAGAAATAAACTTTTGAAATCGATCCATTAAATACGTAAGAATAAACGTAATTAAAATTAAATTAAACATACTTTGTAACCCATATAACATAAGGGCTAACAAAATTAATACAAGTAACCTCTGAAATCCTTTGCTTTGAAACAGGTTTTTCATTTGCATAATTGACGAGTGATCTCTCCTGTCCTATAAAGTGAAACTTAAAAAATGGGTTTCTCTATCTTTCCCTTACTATCATTCCTCATAAATCGAGCTTATACAAGCGACTTATTCTCTATCTAAACTCTTTATTTCCTATTTAATTTGTAATAACTCCTGTTACTTTCCATTTTACAATACAATCGTCCTTTTCAGAACGCATTCTATAAAGTATTAATGAAGATTTAAGGAAAATCTCTTCTCCTTTTATATTAGAATAGGTCTTACCATTACTGTAACATAAAAAGCAAGCTATCAGTAGAAATCTGTTCTACGAATAGCTTGCTTTTATGTTTTTTTACAAAACACATACCGTTATCCAAGAAATGGCATGAACATTGGAATAACAACTACTGTTACAACCCCAACTACTGTTACTGCAATACTTGCCATCGCTGCCTCTACTTCTCCCATTTCAATTCCAACTGCAACGCCAAGCGCATGTCCCGCAGTTCCAAGTGCTAAACCTTTTGCAATTGGATTTTTCACTCTAAATGTTTTTAGGAATAAAGCCCCAAGTGCGTATACAATAACTGCATTAAAAATAACTGCAAAAGATGTAATTGCTGGAATACCACCAATGCTTTCAGATATTGGCAATGCAATTGCTGTTGTTGCTGCTTGTGGTAGCATAGAGTTCATTACAGATGTGTCTAAACCAATTGCTTTTGCGACAATGAACACGACAATCACTGAACAAACAGATCCAACAATGATAGCTGATAAAATTTGCCACCAGTATTTTTTTAACTTATCAACTTGTTTATATAACGGAATTGCAAAGGCAATTGTTGCTGGCTCTAAGAAGAAACTAATCATTTTTCCGCCAGTATTATATTCTTCAAATGTGAAATTTCCAGCCTTTAAAAAGACAATTCCTAATACCATCGCTACAAATAGTGGTGTGAATAAGAAAAATCCTTTTGAATGTTTAAATAAAAGTGTTCCGATTCCGTATGCGATTAATGAAACGACGATTCCGAAATATGGAGTCATTGTACTTGCCATGTTCATTACCTCCTAATCACTTATGGTCTAATAGTTACGCAACTTTTCCGTGTTTGCGTCCTTTATGTGTAACATCTAATTGTTTTGTATCTGTTGTTTCGTTTTCATCTTTACCTAGAATAAATTGTGCAAATAAACCAGTTACTGCTAATAAAATAATTGTTGCAACAACGATTACAGTTATGATTTGTACAAAGTATTGACCCATTACTCCAAGAGAGTTAATAACAGAAATACCAGATGGTACGAAAAGAAATCCGATAATACCTGTTAACGCTGTTCCAAGTGATTCAACCTGTTCCAATTTAATAACTTTTAAACATAGTAGACTAAACAAAATCACTAATCCTATTACTGATGAAGGCATTGGGATTGGTAGATGAGTTGCAATCATATGAGAAACTAACATAATAGCTGAAAAAACAAATGCTTGTGATAAGAAACTGTATACTTTTTTTGTATTCATTTTAGCCACCTCTTTCGATTTGGTACCTTCATTGTATATGATGTAAGCAACTGAGTAAGCGTTTACATATCGGAACGTCAAATATATGGAATCAGTTACAAAAATAACGAGGTGAAATGCAAAAAGCTGCTTCTTAAATACGAAGCAGCTTTTTAAGATCCTTTGCATATGTACGACTTACAGGCACCTTAGCCCCCTCTTTCATAATTAAATTATATGTAGAGTTAAACCAAGGTTGTATTTCTGAAATATGATTGATATTTGCAATAAAACTCCGATGAACACGCATAAAGTTTGTTTGTAACAATTTTTTTTCTAAAATAGCGAGTGTATCATGGGTTACATATGTTTCCATGATTGTCTTTACAGTTACTTTCCCGTCCACAAGCCCTACATAAACAATGTCTTCAATATTTACAAGTACAATGGACTCTTCTATTGATAGCGCAAGCTTATGCATCTCAGCAGTTACGTCTGGCACCTTTACATCTTGCTTTTTCTCTGTTTCGCTTTGCTTTCGCTTCTTATATTTTTTCAACGTCTGTAAAATTCGTTCTTCATCAAATGGCTTTAAAATATAATCTAATGCATCCACCTCAAATGCTTGTAGCGCATATTGATCGTATGCTGTCGCAAAAACAATAGCCGGCGGGTTCTTCATTTTTTTTAATATATTTGCGATCTCAAACCCATTATCATCTGAAAGCTGAATATCTAAAAAGACAAGATCAGGTTTATTCCCCATTAGCTTTTCTAGTGCATCTTCCACGCAATCAGCTTCATCAATTACATCAACTTCTTTCGTTCGCTGTAATAAATATTTCAATTCATCCCGTGCTAACATTTCATCATCAACTACTAATACCTTTAACACCGCTTTCTTCCTCCCTTATGCTTTGAATCGGTATTGCAAATAAAATTTCTGTTCCTTTTTCTAATTCACTCTCAATATGCAGTGTCGTATCTTTTCCAAACAGTCCTATTAACCGTTGATTAATATTATATAAAGCAGTTCCTGTTCCTTTCTTCGACAGAACGACTGTCTTTCCTAATTGTTCTAAGCGCTCTTGTTCAATGCCTTGACCATTATCCTTCACTTTAAAATGAATTATATCTTCTTTGGCATACACATGAACTTCTACTCGACAAATGGGTTGTTTCTTTGGAAAAGCATGTCTGAGTGCATTTTCCACTAACAATTGTAGTACAAATGGTGGAAGTAACATCGTCTGTAACCCTTCTCCAATATATGTTTTCACTTCATATTTATTTGGAAATCTCGCCTGTTCTAATGATAAATATGCATGTACATGATTCAATTCTTGCTCTAATGGAATAAGTAACTGCCGTGCCCCTTGTAAATTACAACGAAAATAAACGCTAAGTTGTAATAAGAGCTTTCTTGCTTTTTCTACATCTGTACGGCATAAAGCTGATACTGTATTAATCGCATTAAATAGAAAATGTGGATTAATTTGTGCTTGTAATGCTTTTATCTCTGCGTCTTGAAGCAGTTTACTTTGTAGTTCTGCCTCCCCTAGCTCAAGCTGTGTCGAAAAAATCTTCGCTAATCCCTCTGCTAATTCTTCTTCTACACGACTTAGTTGGTTTGGATTTTTAAAGTAAAGCTTCAGTGTCCCAATTGTATTTCCATGTGATGTTAGCGGAATAACAATTGCAGCTTGCAATGGACACCCTTCGTGTTTACAATTAATCACTTCTCGTGATTTCGCTTTCATTATTTCTCCTGTGTTTAATACTTCTTTTGACAATCCTGTAATTAAACTATGTGAAGGAATATGGTGATCTGATGCTAATCCAACATGCGCTAATATTTTTTCTGTATCTGTTAAGGATACTGCATCCGTACCTGTAAAACGATAGATAATTTGTGCCACATGTTTACAAGATTCCTCTGTTAAACCTCGGCGAAAGTAAGGCAATGTCTTGTCAGCAATTCGAAGTACTTTATGAGTTTGTAAAGCCTTCGCATTTTCTTCTTGGCGCAAAATGGCTTGTACCATAGAAAGTAAAATAAAACTACCGAAACTATTCACAAGAATCATCGGTATTGCGATTGTTTTCACAACGCTAACCCCATCTTCTACAATACATAGAATCATTACCATTTCTAAAGATACAATCACAATACTTAAAATAGCGGAAAACTTAGGTGTAACGGCGCGATTGTGCTTTTGAAAAACATGGCCAATATAACCAGTAATAATCCCTGCTAAAATAGAGGAAATTGCACAGCTAAGGGCTGTTGTCCCTCCAAGCATATAACGATGAAGACCAGCAATAAAACCAACGCCAATCCCAACAATTGGCCCCCCCAATAATCCACTAATCCCAACGCCCATAATACGCGTATTGGCAATCGTACTCGATGAAGAAACACCTTGTAGCCAATTTTCATTCATAATCGTATTTCCTGCTATTTCAATCCCTGTGTAATTGCTCACAATTGTAAATAACGAAAAAATACAAATAAGCATGAGCTTATCCCTGTATCCATCTTGTTTATGAAGGAGGCGCCGAAATGTTTTAATATGCGAAAGTAAAAAACCTAGTATCACAATTAATCCAACACGCTCAATCATCATAAGCACTAAATCTAGCATCTGTAATTCATCCTCTGTTTGTTTAGTTAGTTTTATTATCGGAAAATAATAGAGTAAGAGTCAAGGATGAAGAAATCCACGAAAGTGAAATTATATAAAAATAGAATGTTTTCTTTATTGTGAAAACATCCCTTTATCAACTTTGTGGCTCTATTGTTTCTCCAATTGCTTCAATGACCGCTCCAATGGCCTGTACCCAGTTACCAATAAGCCCAAGTAATTGCTCATCTACTTTGGCTTCCTTCTCTTCCCATTCATTCTTCTGGCCATTATTTTCTTTCCCCATCTTTTCTTCTTTAGTTACATTATATAGTCCTTGAAATGCTTGTAGCCCCGCCCCTACTGTTTGTATAGAGTTTCCTATAACCTCTAGCCATTGAATATCTGGAACATCTCGAAGTTCATCAACAACTTCTAAAAAAGCCCCTAATGATTGCAAACTATTTCCCGCAATAATTAAATAATCATTCTCTTTTTCTTCCTTCTCCATATTCAAGACTGTCCCAATAATATCAGAAATATTCCCTAAAGCTTGCACTTCAGCGCCTGTTTTTTCAAGTGACTTTCCTCGTTCCTCCATCGATTTTACATTATTTTCTTCTTGCTCTTTTTCATCATCTGTTTGTTTATTTTTCATCATTTCATTCTCTTTGTCATGAGTTAATTCATTTAGCTGTTCAGTTTCCTTTTTATCTACTGCATTTTCCGGTGCCACTGCTTGTAGCACATTTCCAAGAGCTTGCAATGATTCCCCAACAATAACAAGCGGGTCCTCTATATTTTCTTCTCCTATAAAACCTCTTGTATTTCCAATGGCTGATATAATATTTCCACCAGCTTGAAACCACGCTCCCGTAACTTCTAGACTTTTTGGATTCATTCATCATCCGTCCTAAAAAATGCCTTATTATTTTACATACTATTCGAAGGTCTTGCCCATTGTTTATGCACAGTAAACATGAATTGCATTTTACTTCTTCATTCATATAAATTTGACAGGGGCATAGAATGGTGCTAAAAATAAAATAATTACAGTCCTTTAACACAACCCCGTGAGGTTGAGAAGGAAGTCGGAATATAGGTACGTATGTCTTTTTATAGATATATGTATGCTTTTTTGGCCTTCTCACAATACTAGGTGAGAAGGCCTTTTATTATTCTTCTATAGTGACTGTATAACAAACAAGGGGGAATAATGATGAACGTAACAAGGAATGCACAATAAATAACAGAAGAACCGAAGGCAAAGCGATATAAAACATTGCTCGGTTCTGCACTTGGCTATGCAGCAGAAGGGTTGGATATGCTGCTTTTATCTTTCGTACTCGTTTATATTTTGAAAGAATTTCACTTAACGCCAGTGGAGGGCGGAAACCTGACACTCGCGACTACAATTGGTATGTTAATTGGCATTGCAACATTTGGAATTTTAGCTGATAAAATTGGGCGTCGTAAAACATTTACCATCTATTACATTGGTGGCACGATATATTGTCTAATTTATTTCTTCCTATTCACAGATGCAACATTATTACTATGGGGAAGCGCCTTACTCGGCTTCTTCGCTAACGGTATGATGGGCGGTTTTGGGGGAATCTTAGCAGAAAATTATCCAGCAGAAGCACGCTCGACAGCTGAAAATTTTATTTTTGGCACAGGACGTGGATTAGCGGGATTTGGGCCGGTAATCATCGGGTTACTCGCTACAGGTGGCAATTTACTTGGGGCATTATCACTTATCTTTATCATTTACCCAATTGGTCTTATTACAATGCTAGTGTGTGTTCCAGAAACAAAAGGAAAAGTGCTCGACTCAGCTTAATCAAAAGAAAAAGCATTGAAATCTATTATTTCAATGCTTTTTTTATTATTTATGAAAGAAATTTGGAGTCATAATATTATTCGGATACGGTTTGTGATAAATATGCGTTGTAGCCGGTGATAACGGAGGAATGAGCCAGACCCAATTTCCAGTCACAACACGACCACAGGCTGCTTCTTGTTTCTCAAATTGTCCAAACTGCTGCGCAGCTGTATGATGATCTACAATGCTTACTCCTTGTTTTTTAAAAGAATGTAAAACAGCTACGTTTAATTCAACTAGCGCCTTATCTTTCCATAATGTACTATTTCTTGAAGTATCTAAGTTCATAATTTCCGCAACAGCTGGAAGCAAATTATAGCGATCATGATCCGCCAAATTTCGAGCCCCAATTTCTGTTCCCATATACCAACCATTAAAGGGAGCAGCCGTATAAGAAAGCCCCCCAATCTCTAAACGCATATCTGCAATCATTGGTACGCCATACCATTTTGCCCCTAATGATGCAAATGGATATTCTGGATGCTCAATCTCAACTTCTTTTACCTCGTCTTTAGGAATTTCCTTATATACAGGTTCTCGTCCATCAACGGAAAATACGAGTGGCAATACATCAAAACTTGTACCTTCTCCATTCCAGCCAAGCTCCTGACAAAATGCTGTAAACAAATTAGAATGAGAATCACCAATCAATCCCATTTCAGTTTCATAGCCTGCATAGCGAATCAACTGATGGTTATAAATTTGAATATGATTTTGTTCACCATTATACTGCTTAAATATTGTAATTGTCGGTTTAATCTTTCCGTTATTCGTTGCATATCGAATATGATGAAGTAATGCATTATATACCCCTTCTTCGTCATTCACTTCCCTGGCATCCAATATGTGCATTTTATTCCAAAATAATCTTCCGATGCAGCGATTACTATTTCTCCATGCCATACGCGCACCATGGACAAGTTCCTCAAAAGTATGTTCATACGTTCCTGCCGCTTCTATTTCAGATACAATTTGAGTGAGACGTTCTTCTATTTGCTGTTCCTTCCCTAACTCTTCATAACAAATCGTAATAAACTTTCTGGCTTCATCCATTAATTCTTTCATTTTATTCATAAGCAATCTCCTTCTACTTCACCAAGACACTATTACTTTACAGTATAGCAAAAAGGATTGTGGTAACAAACCAAATTAACACAGCGAGAAAGCATTAGTACAAGTTACTCTTTTCTCCTCGACAACAACTTATCTATTAAACAATCAACGTGCATTTATAATTTTTTGTTTATTTTTTCAGAAAATTAATGAGATTTCACGTTTTATTGTTGACTTATTAAAAAAACAAGTGTATTTTTGTGTTAGGTAAATTATTTTTACCTAATGCAACTTTTACACAGAACAGGAGGTGATTATATGTCTTCATTTCATTTGCCCGAACTTTCATATGACTATGATGAATTAGAACCCTATATTGACGCTGATACGTTAGCCCTTCATCACGGAAAACATCACGCAACATATGTGAAGAATTTAAATACAGCTTTGGAAGGCCATGAAGAATTGCAAAAAAAACCTTTAGAAGAGTTATTATGCATTATAAACACTCTTCCACCAGAAATTGTTACAGCTGTAAGAAATAACGGTGGGGGCCATTTCTGCCATAGCCTTTTTTGGGAAGTAATGAGTCCAAAAGGCGGGGGCGAACCGAATGGAGACGTTGCAAAAGTAATTGATTACTATTTCAATACATTTGACAACTTCAAAGACCAGCTTTCAAAAGCAGCCATTAGCCAATTCGGGAGCGGGTATGGATGGCTTGTTCTTGATGGTACCGAACTCGCAATTATGAGTACACCAAATCAAGATACACCACTAGAAGAAGGAAAAATCCCACTACTCGTAATCGATGTATGGGAACACGCCTATTATTTAAAATATCAAAACCGTCGCCCAGAATTTATTACAAACTGGTGGAATACAGTCAACTGGGATCGAGTAAATGAAAAGTATTTACAAGCAATTCAATCACAAAAACATTAGTTATGCGTATAAGGTAAATTTGGTAATGTAGAAACAGTATTATCGAAATCCTCCAAAGTCCCCCGGATTGCCAACGGGGGACTTATGAATGCACTTTAAATCAATTTAATATAATATTTTAATACTTTATTTATATCAGTCTCTAAATTGTTAAACTGAAAACCTAATCCCTTTGCTTTCTTATTATTCATCGTGCAATTTGTCATGCCATTATATGGGCTTATATTTTCCCCTTTTTCCTCAATACAAGCTTTCATCCTTGTATTATCTTCTACAAATCGAACAATATCACCTGTGGTAATAACACCATTACTGCATGCATTTATTGGACCGCTTTCTTCTATCATGCTAAGCCAAGCTAGAAACTCCCCTGCCTCTTTTTCATGGATAAAAGATAGTTTTCCTTCCATATCTTCTACTACGAAGGATTTATTCCTTACTATATTTTCAACATAAAACTGCAATCTCTTTGTATAATCATTTTCACCAATAACAACTGGAAAACGAATTGCTGTAACAGAAAATGTGGCATGTTGAAATAACACAGCCTCTGCTAATCTTTTCCCTTCACTATAAGAAAAATCTTGTCTGTCTCCATAACTAATCGGATACTGATATGGATTAAAATCTTCTTCTATTAAAGACAAAGCTGAATCATACACAGCCATCGAGGATGTCATAATATATTTTTTCACTTTATTATGTAGTACATTACACATTATTTTTGCTGCATTAGAGCTATAACAAAGATTATCATACACAACATCATAACTTTCCTCAGATAATGTTTCCTGAAGTGAAATTTCATCTTCACGATCTACCACAAGCCTTTTCACGGTAGGACCAAATGAATCTCCTGTAAGCCCTCTCGTTGCAATTGTCACCTCGTGACCGGCCTCTAAAAGACTTTCAACTAACCTTTTCCCAAAAAATCTTGTTCCCCCTAATACTAATACTTTTTTCATTTGTACCATCCCCTAATTATTTGAGTTTCTTATACAAAATGGGGTACTCGCCCTCCCTCTTATTATACTTGTTAACATATGTAAAAAGCAGGGAATCTTCATATAGATTCCCTGCTTCTCTAACTCCAGCCGTTACCGTACTCGATATTTAAAAATACAGTAGCAAAAATATAAAATTGAAAACACCGAGACATAGACTAACATCTGATATACCGCTTTAGTTCCCCATACTCCCATAAAATATAGAAGTGAGGGGAGTGTAAGTGTTACCCATGATTGTACAAATGCTATCCTTCCAAGGTATTGATTTATATTCTTTTTTTGTACATTTAATACAAAGAATAAGTACCAAAGAAGTGCCCACATAAACCAAGTCAGCGCATTAACAATGTCTTGAAATTGAATAAACGATACAACCATATAGAATAAGGAAACAATTGCTACCCATAAACAAAACCACCCTAGCCCATTACCACTCATACCTGTAATAAATGTGATCCCTACATACAAATAAGTTAAACCAAATAAAAAAGTAGCTGCATATGAATACACAGTCCAATTACTCTGATCGGAAATCATAATGAGATAAAACGGTATTACAATTTGTAGCACCCCTACAAATAAGTTAAAAACACCTACACTTTTTTCTTCTGCTTTTCCTAATATAACTAGACTATTTAAAAATAAAGCTGCTCCTGAAAGTAATAACCCAACGTAACCCATATATATGTATGTGAAAAGTCATTCCTTTTCACAACCTATCCTCCCCATATCATAAAATTATACTAGTAGTATTCTTCTTCCTAGTTAAAATGGAATACATACAAAACAAAATAATATATAAATCCAAATTAAAAAACTAACATCAAACCATCCTTTTCAGATGGATGAGAGGATCCGGCCATGGATAGGAGCGGCCAGTTCCTTTTTTAGCCCCATTCCATGTGAAAACAGAAGGAGCAAATGAGTGAAGGTCTCTGTTTGTTCTTCATAACCATAATGTATCTGTTAGAAAATCAAATTGCATTCATATATCAATATTTGATAACGATATTTTTTCATAGATAATAGGTAGGACTTCCTACCTTTAAAATTAAAACAACACACATTAAACACTTTATTAGTTAAACGCTTTCAATATAGCTCATTCCCAAAAAAACAGAATTTCTTTACTATACACTGATCCTGAAAACGATAACATTATCATACCAGCATTACAAAAAAAAAGAAATGCTAAGAGGCTAGAATACAATTCGAAATGTATTTCTTTGAGAAATGAGTGGCATAGATCCTTTGTACCACGTCTGCTCGAATTATATCATTCTCATAAGAAAGACTACATACCTCATGATATGTAGCCATTATATACATAGAATGTATTTATTTTTCCTAAATCACATAACAATATACACATACAAAGTGAGCCAGGCTACCTAGTAACACAAAAACATGAAAAATTTCATGATGCCCCATATATTTAAACTCTAACCATCTTGGTTTTGCTCCATAAATAAATCCACCAATTGTATAAAAAACGCCACCGAGCACTAAAAATAACAGACCTTCTATACTTAGATTTTTTGATAGTGGTCCAAAGAAGAACACGATTAACCACCCCATCATAAGATAAATTGCTGTCGATAACCACCTTGGACAATTGAACCAAAACATTTTAAAAACAATGCCACACATAGCGGTTACATAAACTAAAACGAATAATAGCAAACCATTTGCAGTTTCTAATGTAATTAAACAAAAAGGTGCATATGTACCTGCGATTAAGAGGAAAATCATAGAATGATCCAGTTTTCTAAAGAAATATATAACACGCTCACTTGCTACAACACTATGATACATGGCCGAAGCCGTATACAGAATCATCATTCCTATTCCAAATAGAATAACTGCTGAAATTGTAGAAATAGAAGGCATTTTTATCGAGACTTTTACAAGCATAGCTAAAAGTGCAACAAATGATAAAATAGCACCGCCTAAATGGGTAAAAGCATTAACAGGTTCTCTTACATAAACATTCACATTTAACACCCCTCATATAATTACACGTAGTTTATATAACTACATGTAATTATATACACAATCATTTGTGAGGTCAACATTTACAATTCATTTGTTTCGTAATACCATATTTAAAGATACAGTGTACATTATTCCTACAAAGGTGAGGGTTTATATGGAAAACATACAGAACTTACTAGAAACATTACATTTAGAGAAAAACATCACGCTTGAAGATATTCCTAATGTGGATTTATACGTAGATCAAGTAGTTCAATTATTTGAAAATAACTATAGTGACACAACAAGAACAGATGATGAAAAAGTATTAACAAAAACAATGATCAATAATTACGCAAAAGGGAAATTATTCATTCCTATCAAAAATAAAAAATACTCAAAAGAGCATATGATTTTAATTAGTTTAATTTATCAATTAAAAGGGGCTCTCTCCATTAATGATATTAAAAGCTCTTTAACACCTCTTAATGAAAAGCTAATAAACGAAGATACTTTTGAATTGGACACTCTCTACAGAAATTATCTCAACCTTACAGAAGCAAATGTTGAAACTTTTAAAAAGGACGTAGATAACCGAGTTTCTGAAGTAAAAGCTACTACTTCATTTGAAGATCAAGAACTAGAGAAATTTTTATTGTTGACCTCATTTGTAACGATGAGCAATATGTATAGACGTTTAGCGGAAAAATTAGTAGATGATTTGAAAGAATCTTAAACATATAATAAAACCACCTAGTTTTAGGTGGTTTTTCAGGCTATGAAGAAAGAGAAATGCTACAAAATGATTAAAAAAACATGGTGATCTGACGAAGTTTGTTCGTATAAGGTGATGAATGAAATTTTATCAGCGATTTTTCAAATATATCAACCGTTTCCCACAATATATCAGCGATTCGACAAAGGATATCGACTAACCAACAAAAAACGACAAAAAATAGGAGCCTCTTAGCTCCTGTTTTCCAACAAACTAAAAAATTATTTAGTTCACTCCTCTTTTCAAATTTATCTCTCTATCAAAGTACTTAGCTATAATTTCTCTATCTGAGCTATTAATAATCATATTAATTCTCCCCTGTAAATACCCGTACAACATCCAATTGGAACATTCTCTTAACTGGCTATACTTATCCTTCTCGGCTTTAAAACATAATACCGTACTGTTCTTTTTTATTTTGTAATAGTATTTAAAAATATCATCATAATCTATAATATATGCTCTTTGAATTTGATAAAGCTCCTTTACTTCATAAATCATAACTTTATGTCTTGTCCCAAAAACAACAAAGCGATTACCCACATCCATAAGCGCTAATGGCATTACGGCATAGTCTGCTGAACACATAATGGCCCCTAAATAGTAGCCACCTGTAGCTCTTGCTTGAAATTGTAATTCAATAAATTCATTTTCTTCTAACTCATTATTTGCCTTTACTTCTATCTCTTGAAAATTTTCTCTAGCAATTCGCTTTCTGATATCTTTTTTCTTATTCTCCAGGCTCCCAACAAGACGCTCTCCTATTGCTTCAAATCGGGATATTTCTTGTTCATCCCACTGCTCGAAAACAATTTGATCTATAGTATAGCCTTCATAATTCATAATATCCCTCCATTATCTTTTTTAATTTTTGCCTTCCTCTCGATAATCTTGTATACACTGCACCTGTACTTATATGTAATCCTCTTGAAATATCATCTATACTTTCATCCACAATATACCTTCGATAAAAAATACTATGCTCTACACCATCTAGCTGATGAATTGCTTGTAAAACAATCCTTTTTTCCTCTTCTTGGAGTAATCTCTTTTCTATATCTTCATCATCTTGTAGAATAAGTTGTTCTATTGTTTGTTCCATTCTTTTTCTCTTCAGCTTTCTTTTATAATCGAGTGCCTTAAACTTCGCAATAGAAATAATCCAATTCTTCAGTTGTCCTTTTTCAATTTGAAAACTATCTATTTTATACCAAAGTATGAGAAGAACATCGTTATAGCATTCTTCAATTTCTGCTCTTTCATGATTCTCCCCAAGTACACTTCCGATTACTCCATAAATCAATTTACTATATTGAAGAATCAATTGATCCAGTGCTTCCGTATTTTGTTTTTTTATTTCAGCTACTAATTCCCTATCATTCATGTCTTCTCCCCCTTCACTTATATATACGAATACAACAAATTTATTCTTACATAATTCCCTTATTTTTCAAATAAAAAAACGATCCACCCGTTAGAGTGGATCGTTTTTTTATTTAATCGCTTCGTGAACCTTTAGCTGCTTACCTTTGATCGTCGTATTTTTCATTACTTTTAAAACAAGTGGACCTTTTCCATTTAATATATCAACATAAGAAACGTTATCTTGTATTGTGATAATCCCTATATCATCTGCTGTGACACCCGGAATTTTGGCAATTGTACCAACAAAATCTACCGCTCTGATTTTCTTTTTCTTCCCACCATTAAAGTACAACTTCATAATTCCCTTATTTAATCCCGCACTTTTGTCTTTCTTTATAATTGGTTTCGCATTTATTTTTTCCTGAAATGCTACCTTATCATTTGCTACATCCTCTTTTGACGGAGCTTCCATTTGTGGAATTGTAAAACCAATATATTCTTCAATCTCTGCTAAGAATCTATCTTCATACGGTGTTACAAATGTAATTGCTTTTCCGCTATTACCAGCACGTCCCGTTCTCCCAGTCCGGTGTACATAGCTTTCTTTTTCTAATGGAATATCGTAATTGATAACGTGGGTAATATTCTCAATATCAATTCCTCTTGCCGCTACATCCGTCGCGACTAAGTAGCGAAATTCCCCTCTTTTAAAGTCATTCATCACTGCAAAACGATCTTCTTGCACCATACCGCCATGAAGTTTGTCACAAGGGTAGCCAGATCTTTTTAGCTGCCTAAATACATGGTCTACATTTTCTTGTGTACGGCAAAAAATAATACAGCTATCCGGATTTTCAACAGTTGTAATATCTTTAAGAAGCGAAAATTTCTCTTCTTCTCTTACTTCTAGCAAATTATGCTCAATTTTATCTGTCGTAATGCCCGATGCTTTAATCTCGATGTTAATTGGGGATTTCATATATGTGCGAGACAAATTTTCAACATCCTCTGGTAATGTCGCAGAAAATAGCATCGTCATTCGATTTGTAGGTAGCTCATCAATAATCGCTTCTACTTGATCAATAAATCCCATATTTAACATTTCATCTGCTTCATCAATCACTAAATACTTCAAACACTCTAAAGAAAGAGTCCCTTTTTCAATATGATCTAGCACACGTCCCGGAGTTCCGACAACGATATGCGTTTTTTGTTTTAATTCTAATTTTTGACGCGCAAATGGGGATTTCCCGTAAACCGCAGTCGCTTTAATACGTTTAAACCTTCCTATATTCGTAATATCCTCTTTTACCTGCGCAGCAAGTTCCCTAGTTGGTGTAAGGATTAATGCTTGTGGCTTATTTTCTTCCCATTCAACCATTTCACAAAGCGGGATACCAAAAGAAGCTGTCTTTCCGCTTCCTGTTTGTGATTTCACAACAAGATCTTTCTTTTTTAGTGCGACTGGAATAACTCTCTCTTGTACTTCTGTTGGCTTTTCATATTGCAAGCTAGTAAGTGCTCTTACGATTTCCTTACTTAATGCATAATTTTTAAAACTTTTTTCACTCATGTACTAACCTCATTTTGTTATATATTCTTTTATTTATCCCGCATTAACAATTTTAATAATTCTTCGCTAATGAGCGATATCACTTTATTTTTACCATCGTATAAGTTTATTTCACCATATTTTATTATACTGGAACCTACCTCTAAATCGGGATTAATTCCAAATAAAAAAGCAGTCATATCATTAAGATTTTCCTTTCTAAATTATATAGTGACATATTATTTTAAAATTACTAGTTGAACATTTATAACTAACACTCAAAAAAACGAATATTCTCCGAAATAATACATGTAAAATTCGTCATTAAAGCAATAAAAATCGATTCTCACACCAATTTTCGATAAATATGTATTAAAATCTTTGACTTATTAAAAAAAATGATGTACATTACCAATTGGACGAACAAATTTATATAAAATTTTTAAATCATTCGTATTTAGGGGTGTAAGTAATGGAAAATGTATTTGACTATGAAGATATTCAATTAATTCCTGCAAAATGTATAGTAAATAGTCGTTCTGAGTGTAATACAAGTGTAACTTTAGGAAAACATATATTTAAATTACCTGTCGTACCTGCAAATATGCAAACAATTATCGATGAGAAAATTGCTGTATATTTAGCAGAAAATAATTATTTCTATATCATGCATCGCTTTGAACCAGAAAAACGTATCTCTTTCATTAAAGATATGCATTCCCGTGGATTAATCGCCTCTATTAGTGTTGGTGTAAAAGAAGAAGAATATGAATTTGTGCAACAATTAGCTACTGAACAACTTTCTCCTGAATATATTACGATAGATATCGCACATGGTCATTCCAACGCAGTGATCAAAATGATTCAACACATAAAGCAACATTTACCTGAAAGCTTTGTTATTGCAGGGAACGTGGGAACTCCAGAAGCAGTTAGAGAATTAGAAAACGCTGGTGCTGATGCAACAAAAGTAGGTATCGGGCCTGGTAAAGTATGTATTACAAAAATAAAAACAGGTTTCGGAACTGGCGGCTGGCAATTAGCTGCACTACGTTGGTGCGCGAAAGCTGCTAGCAAACCAATTATTGCTGATGGCGGTATTCGTACTCATGGTGATGTAGCTAAGTCGATTCGATTTGGCGCGACTATGGTTATGATTGGTTCATTATTTGCCGGCCATGAGGAGTCTCCAGGTGAAACAACCGAAAGAGATGGCAAGCTTTACAAAGAATACTTTGGTTCAGCTTCTGAATTCCAAAAAGGTGAAAAGAAAAATGTAGAAGGCAAAAAAATGTTTGTCGAGCATAAAGGATCTTTAGAAGATACATTAATCGAAATGGAACAAGATCTTCAGTCCTCTATTTCTTATGCTGGTGGAACGAAATTAGATGCCATTCGTACTGTAGATTATGTTGTCGTAAAAAATTCAATCTTTAATGGTGATAAAGTATACTAAGATTGATTTACCCTTTATATGAAAGAAACATGCATTAATATAACAAAAATGAGACCCCATGAGAATGTATGTACCATTCTTACTATGAGGTCTCATTTCTTATTTCCCAAATCTTTTACGATACCCACATTTTCTACATAATTCCTCAACAGCTACTCTTCGTGAAAATCCATCTACAAGATTTTCGGCTCTTTCGCCTTCGATAATTTCAGAAAATGAAGCATCATTAATATTTCCAAGATCAATAATGCCCTCACCATCTAAGCAACAAGGGATAACAGTTCCATTTGCTAAAATACCAGCTTGATTTCGCAAACCATAGCAGAATCCTTTCCCATCATCCTCTTCTTCATGTAACGCTGGCCATTGAAATTCGTAATCTTGATTGATGAAGATACGCTCCGCAATTTTCACGCCACTTCCTGGTGTAACCTGCTCTTCAATTTTGTATGGTAAATCAAATTCTTTCTCAATAATCTCTAATAACTGCCTGTTTCGTTGTATTTCTACGTTTGTTTTATTATCTTGTGTAAGATTCCATAGTCGTAGTGAAACAATTAATTCGGATTGGCTCGTTGCTTCTTTAATGAAAGAAAGTATGCTTCTTACATATCCTTCTCTATCTTCAGATCCTGGGTGACCATCAAAACTATGCAGGGAAAAGTTCATCTGTCTTAGCGCAGGTTTATTTAATAATTTTTCCCTCTTTTTATTAATTAAAGTTCCATTGGTCGTAATGTTAACTTTAAACCCCTTTTCATGACTTAAGTCTAGTAATTGATCTATTTTAGGATGAAGTAATGGTTCACCTTTTACATGTAAATAAATGTAGTCTGTGTGAGGTTTAATTTGATCCAATCTCTTAGAAAATTCCTCTACAGAAAGAAATTGCTTCTGTCGTTCTGTTGGTGGACAAAAACTACATGCAAGATTACATACACTCGTAACCTCTAAGTAAAACTTCTTAAACTTTTTCAATCTTAATTCCCCACTTCTTTGACTACTTAGAACAAAATGAAATATTGTTCTATCGATAGTACAATATAATTTTTTATAAATAGAAACATCCTTATTCAAGAAAACTAATTTTACTATTTTCTTCATTTGGAAGAATACGGTTTTATATCTTATTTCATTTTCACCAATGGTTTCTCCACTTATTATGCGCTATTAAGAAGACCATCGGATAGTTGCCCAATGGTCTTCTTAATGGTAATAAATAATTATATAAGCTTTTTAATCAAGGTGATTCTTCCCTATATTAAATCCCTGTAATTGTTACGATCAACTTACAAGGTATTCCATCTCATATGGTATTTCACCTTAAAGATTCGCTTTATTTATGATACGGTTCACCACGATTAATCCGAAAAGCACGATAAATTTGCTCTAAAAGTACTAATCTCATCAACTGATGCGGCAATGTCATTTTCGAGAATGAAAGTGATTCGTTAGAGCGCTTCATCACTTCCGAACTAAGCCCTAGTGATCCCCCAATAACAAATGCTATTTTACTTTTTCCATACGTAGCAAGACGATCCAATCCCTCAGCAAATTCTTCTGATGACTTTTGCTTTCCTTCAATTGCTAATGCAATAACGTGCGTATCATCTGAAATTTTATCCAGTATACGCACTCCTTCTTTTTCCTTTACAATTAACATTTCTGCTTCACTTAAGTTTTCCGGTGCTTTTTCATCTGGCAATTCAATTACTTCTACTTTTGCATACGCAGAAAGTCGTTTTAAGTATTCTGCAATACCTTGTTTTAAATATTTTTCTTTTAATTTTCCGATTGAAATAATCGAGATATTCACACGTACTCCCCACCTTACAAACATGTTATCCACAAAACTTATCCACATATCCACATGCATTACCCACATATTGTGTGGGAATCTGTGTTCGATACAACATATGTCGCCTTGTTTTGACAAAATTCACATGTTTTTTGTTCGTTTTCTAAGTTATCCACACTGTTGATAACCGGCGCCACTTCACATTCATCCACAATAATATCCAATGCTAATTCTACATGTTCTAAACAACAAGGTAGTTCCATATTTTTTCACCTCACTATTCCACAATAGAAAACAGGAGGACCGCCCTCCTGTTTTCTCAATAATTTTGACTGCCTAATTTCACCGTTGTTGTTGCTCGTTTTGTACCACGATAAAACGTCAAAGTCATTTTATCATCAATCTTTTTATTATATAATACCGTTCGGAATTCGATAATATCATGTATTGGCTTTCCATCAATATCCACAATTACGTCATGTTCCCTAAGTCCTGCATCTGCACCCGGTGATGGGCTCTTTACATCTAAGATACAAACACCATTTGCTACACTACCTGGTAAATGCAACGTTTCAGACCAGTAATAATTCGGAATTTCATTTAAAGACCTAAGTTCAACTCCTACATAAGGCCGCCTTACTTTCCCGTATTTTTCAAGCTCATTCATCACAGGAACCGCCCTTGTAACCGGGATAGCAAGTCCAATTCCCTCTACCTCTTTCGCAGCAATTTTCATTGAGTTGATGCCAATTAGTTTACCGGCTGCATTTACAAGTGCGCCGCCACTATTCCCTGGGTTAATGGCTGCATCAGTTTGCAAAACTTCTACTTGCCAATCATAATGCCCATCTTGGTCTAAGTCTACAGGAACAATTCTCTCATTTGCGGAAATAATCCCTTGTGTTACCGTTCCAGAAAACTGTAATCCAAGTGGATTTCCAATTGCAATTACTGCTTCTCCGCGGCGGACTGTATTAGAATCACCTATCTCAATGACTTTCTTTACAAGTTTACTGTCTATTTCTAAAACAGCTAAGTCTGTAACGACATCACTACCTAATACTTTACCAGAAACTTTTTTACCATCGCTTAAGCTCACTTCAATACGATTCGCCCCTGCAACAACATGATGATTTGTTACAATGTAAGCATGACCGTTTGTTTTCTTATAAATAACACCTGATCCTGTTCCGGCTTCCGCATCTGCTTCTGAAAAATTATCACGTTGAATATTAATCACACCAACAACAGCCTCCGATGCACGATCAACAGCATCTACAAAACCAGAATGAGGCGCTATTTGTGATTGCTTTACTACCACATTTTCTCCACTTGCCTCAGCCTGCTGTAAGGAACTCGTCTCAGATTCAGAAAATAAAGGGGCTCCAAATGCAAATAATGAAGCCCCTACAATTGTTCCCGCTATACTAGAAATGACAATACCTTTGTGCTTCTTTTTATTTGTTCGCTTCATACGAAATTCTTCTTCATCAATAAAGGACATATTTGTTCACCAATCCTTCCGAAAACAACTATATTCTCCTTTATTGTTTACTAAAATCAAGAATTATACGTATTGAATTTTCGTTGGTGCCTTCGGATCAGTATCATGTATCTCAAAAGCTTCTCCAACCGCTAAACCCTTTTCTTCTAGCACCTGTGAAACAGACATACGTGCTAGTTCTTTCATATTATTATCTAAACTCAAATGCGCTAAATAAATGTGTTTCGTCTCATCTGTGATAACATCTGTCATCGCAAGTGCGGCATCTTCATTGGAAACGTGACCCACATCACTTAAAATACGCCGTTTTATACTCCACGGATAGCGTCCCATACGAAGCATTTCCACATCATGGTTACTTTCAAACACAAATGCATTTGCTCCTTTAATGATACCTTTCATCCGATCACTCACATAACCTGTATCTGTAATGAGAGCCAGTTTCCTATTATCATGATGAAATGCATAAAACATTGGCTCTGCTGCGTCATGAGAAACCCCAAATGACTCCACTTCAATATCTCCAAATGTTTTCACATCACCAATTGAGAAAACAAATTTTTGGTCAGTTGGAATGTTACCAATTAAATGCTCCATAGCGCTCCACGTTTTTTCATTTGCGTACACGGGTAATTGATATTTACGTGCTAAAACGCCGAGACCTTTAATATGATCACTATGCTCGTGTGTAACAAGAATACCTGATATATCTTGAATATTTAATTCAGCTTGCTTAAATAAAGCTTCTGTCGCTTTTCCGCTCAAGCCGGCATCAACGAGCAATTTTTGTTTCTCAGTCCCTACATATAGCGCATTTCCTGTACTGCCGCTTGCAAGTACACTAAAATGCAAACTCATTTCTGCTCACTCCATTATTTTTTCATTTTCCTTTTCTTCCCCTAATTTCATAACTTGTCCTTCAATAGCATTTACAAAATAATCTACTTTTCGATCTGTTTTTAAATTCCATGTCGGAGCAAGCACTTGTATATTAGAGGCAGACGATGCAACAAGAGTTGCATATCCAATTTGCGCTTCTTTAAAATGCGTATTTTGTTTTATTTCATTTTTAAAGTATAAATTTTCTAAAGCTGTTTGAGCTGTAATAATTTCTTGCTCTTTTGCTTTTTCATTCTCGCCCATCTCTTTTAAATCGGTTAACATTGTTTGTTTATACGAAACAAACTCACCTTTCTCATTCACATCCACAACAATCATCCCATGATCATTATAAAAAATAGGCTGATCCTTATATTTTTGGAAGAAATAAATTTTCGTTGCATCTGCTTTACCAAACTCATATTTCTGACCATCTAGCACATAATTTTTCAAAAACTCACTATATTTATCTTTAGAAAGCGTCTTTGTGTTTAACAATGGTTCTTTTAATTTACCTACAATTGTATTTGAATCTTGTAATATAGCTGTTTGGTTTTTTAAGGAACGAATATCCTCTTCCTTAAACGTCTTATTTTTCGCTGTAATAAAGGAATATTTCTTTGGTTCTTTTGGTAAATCACCAATGGTAATTTTATCATCCTTTAACTGCTGTTCAACTTTTGTTTCTGTCATAAGCTCTAATTGGTTACTATCTTGTTTTTGAATGAATTGAAATACGAGAAAGAGGTCTAAAATAAAAAAGGTAATAATAAATATCGTTTTAATCCGATTCCAGTCCAACCAACTCTCCCTCCTTCTCTCCATTCCACTCATATACTTGACCATCTTCACCATACATTACATACCAAATCGGCTTTAAGTTTCCATTTGTAACTTGTCCGTTCGATGAATCTGACCCAATTTCTGGTACTAATTTATAACCGATTCCAATATGTTGAATCAACTTTCTATCTACATTTGGATTTTTTTCTAATGATGTAATCACTGTCCATCCAGGTGGAAGCACTGTTTTTTCTCCCTCAGCTTTACCAATTAACAATCTAAATAATGGACGTCTATAACTAATTAATTCTTCTGATCCCCATACTTGCTTCAATTCAGTCATTCCGCCCTGATTAAATACTGGTAAATCTTCTTCATACAATCGAAATTTAGTAGTACCCTTAGAATTTATATAATCAAATCGATACGCATCAGTTAATCCACTATGACTATTAACAAATTCAAAGCTCCGCTGCATAAGAAGAGATCCATACATACGTGCACCACCGGCTACAGATGAATTCGTATACTCTAACATTCGATTCTGTTTGTTTATTTGCATAAGACGAATTCCATCCGTATACGTCTCTTCTGTTTCATTAGAAATCGGTTGCACATAACGTGGATCACTAAATAGCGCATTCTTGAATGATTCTACGGCCAATTCCGTCGTAATATATAATAAATTTTGCATTTCTGTTGGTCCATCTGGTAAAAATATTGTTTTCGTATCATTTACCGAATACGAAAAATACGGTCTTGCTAAAGCTAAAAATTGATTTTGGGCATTTACAATATCCTTTAAATTCACACCCGTTAATGTCATTTTATATACTTTGCGACTATTATAAGAAACAAAATTCACATCAATATTTTGATCACGACTTTTAGAAGGATCGATAATGATACGATCAAAATTCAGCATATCTAATTTCTTATCTTTAATTGTTAATACGCCTCTAATCGCATCTAATGGAATCTCTGTTGGGAACACAATTTCAATCTTACCTTCCCCATGCACATAAGAGAGGAAATCACTTTTAGAAATAGTGTTCGTGATATCCTTAAAATCATGTAATTCCCCTCTTTGGATTATTGTATATAACAAGTTAATATTATCTTGCTTTTCACTTACCAAATGCTTCTTATCCTTATGAATAATCATTGAGGATGGGACGATTATATTTGAAACATCTTGTTTTAGCGCATCTGCATTCCCTTGAACAATTTTAGGACTTTGCATCGAATTGGAATCTGGTACATATGTCCATAAATTAAAAGTAAGAAACAGACTGATGACAACTAAATTAATGAGAACAATGGTTTTAAAGTTTTCCATGTTCATTCCCAATCATCCTCATCTTCCTTCGCCATCGGAAGAGTGAAGTAAATGGTTGTCCCTTTCCCTTCTTCACTTTTTGCCCAAATAGAGCCACCATGGGCCTCAATCATTTCCTTAGCGATCGCTAAACCTAATCCTGTTCCACCCATCTGTCTTGAACGTGCCTTATCGACACGATAAAAACGTTCAAAAACCTTATCGACATTTTCTTTTGGAATCCCCATCCCTTGGTCACTTACACTAATTTCTAACATATCTTCTCGATCACGCAGGCGATATGTTACTGTTCCACCTTCAGGAGAATATTTTAAAGCATTCGAAATAATGTTATATAACACTTGTGTAATTTTATCAGCATCCATATCAATAAATCGAGATCTCTTAGAGAACGAACGTTTAAAGATTACATTTTGTTCTTTCGACATTTCAAAACGATCAATAACATTATTAAAGAACTCCGTAAAGTCTACCCATTCTTTCATTAAACGATGTTCTGTACTATCTAATTTAGATAGCTGTAACAACGCATTCACAAGTCGAATCATTCTTTCTGTTTCTTCTTGTGTCACCGTTAAAAATTGTGGTGCAATATTCGGATCTTGCCATGCACCATCACTAAGTGCCTCTAAATAGCTGCGCATCGTTGTTAATGGTGTCCGCAGTTCGTGTGATACGTTGGCTACAAACTCACGGCGCTCACGATCAATACGCTCTTGTTCCGTCACATCGTATAATACAGCGATTAAACCATTTGCTTTTCCTGTCTCTTTTTGAATAACAGAAAAACTTGCTCGCAAGATGTACGGTTCATTTCGCGTACTGAAATCTAATAAAACAGAATCCGGCTCTTCATATAAATGATCGAGTGTAAATTCCTCTTGAATGCCTAATACATCTAAAACAGACTGATCTAACGCCGTTTCACGTGAAACGTTTAACATCTTTTCTGCAGGATCATTTAATAAAATAATATCTCCTTTTCGATCAGTGGCTATTACACCATCTGTCATATGAGATAAAACAGATGAAAGTTTACGTCTCTCACTTTCAGTTGAAGAACGCGCTTGTTGTAATTTTTTAGATAAATTATTAAACGCTAGTGCTAATTGACCAATTTCATCATGGCTATTTACTTTTACTTTACGGGAATAATTCCCCTTCGCCATTTCAATTGCTTGTTTTCGCATATCAGAAATCGGCCTTGTAATTGTTTGAGCTAACAAAATCCCTAAAACTGCCGTTACTAATAAGGCTATCACTGTTCCGGTCGCAAAGATTTGATTGATGTCCTTCATCTGCTTATAAACATCTTCCATGGAAGCAACAATATGAATGACACCAATTATTTTCCCCTTCTCGCCTTCGATTGGAGTAGCCATAACTTGAACACGATGACCCGTACTTCCCTCTTTCTCAATCTTTCCTTCAGCCTTTTTTTGTACAAGAGCTCTTTGTACTGTTATGTCTGTTATCGTTTTACCTATCATACCTTGCTTAGATTGATTAGATATTGCTAATAGACGCCTGTTTGGGTCAATAACCTTTACTTCTTGAATATTCGTTTTACGGTCTGAGGCAAATTCAGTGATTGATGTTTTAAGTGCATCCTCTAAAGTTGGATCCCCTTTCTCACGCTCCTTTGCAAACTCTTGCTTCAAATTATAAGACAATAAATTGGTTTGCTGCGTTAATGAATCCTTAAAACTTTGTACAAGACTTTTCTCCAATTCACGAACAAAATATACACCAATAACCTGCATTGCTATCAAAATTAATAACATGTATATGAGCACAAATTTTAAATGAATCGATTGAAAAAAACCAACTTTCTTCATATACTATTCCTGCTCTGGATCACGCAAGTAATACCCTACTCCACGTCTTGTTACAATTAAAGTTGGGTGACTTGGGTTATCTTCAATTTTTTCACGTAAACGACGTACTGTCACATCTACTGTACGTACATCTCCAAAATAATCGTATCCCCAAACTGTTTGTAGTAAATGTTCACGTGTCATAACTTGTCCTAAATGCTTCGCTAAATAATGAAGTAATTCAAATTCACGATGCGTAAGTTCTATGCTTTCATCTCTTTTTGTTACACTATACGCATTTGGATTAATTACAATTGGTCCGATAACCATTTCTGTATTCTCTTCTTTTTCAGCTGAACCGCCTTGTTGATGACGACGTAAGTTTGCTTTGACACGTGCCAACAATTCACGCGTACTAAATGGTTTTGTTACGTAATCATCTGCACCAAGTTCTAATCCTAACACTTTATCGATTTCAGAGTCTTTTGCAGTTAGCATAATGATTGGCATTTCGGAACTTTTTCGTATTTCACGACAAACTTCTAGCCCATCTTTCCCTGGTAACATAATATCCAATAAAACCATATCTGGTTGTTCTTCGTTTGCCTTTTCAATGGCTTCATCACCATCATGTGCCATCACAATTTCAAAACCTTCTTTTTCTAAGTTAAATTTTAAAATATCCGCAATCGGCTTCTCATCATCAACGACCAAGATTTTTTTTCCCATCATTGTTTCGTTCCTCCTAATAAAAATATCATTATTCATCCTCAAACATACATAGTCTTTTACATCACATATATCTATACAACTTTATCCTTTGTTTGAGTGTCTTATCCTCTATTCTCATAGAATCCTTTGTGCTCCACTTATACATGGAACACGATATAATCTACAGAAAAACCTCTAGCTTCAACTGCTAGAGGCTTCTCATTCTATTGTAAAATAACTACCCTCATTTGTAAAATTGAACAATATAAAAAGGATATTAAGTGGGCCCACTTAATATCCTGAGAGTGGCTCGGGACGGAATCGAACCGCCGACACGAGGATTTTCAGTCCTCTGCTCTACCGACTGAGCTACCGAGCCAAAACATATATATAAAACCACTAATGGTGGTATAAACAAAAGTGGCGGTCCCGACCGGGGTCGAACCGGCGATCTCCTGCGTGACAGGCAGGCATGTTAACCACTACACCACGGGACCAAAAAATATATATAAACATGACCCGTACGGGATTCGAACCCGTGTTACCGCCGTGAAAGGGCGGTGTCTTAACCACTTGACCAACGGGCCACGAAAAATAAAATGGTGAGCCATGAAGGATTCGAACCTTCGACCCTCTGATTAAAAGTCAGATGCTCTACCAACTGAGCTAATGGCTCATACTCACCAACGTCATATTTTCGTGACGACAAGAGTTATCTTACCACAGTAACTTTTATATTTGCAATACCTTTTTTATATTTTTTTATAAAAGATAAGAAAAAACTCATGATTACATGAGTTTTTTCTTAAATAAATCAACTTTACTTTAATTAACCACCGTATACATTACGAACGATATTTGTTTGATTACGATCTGGGCCAACAGAGAACATAGATAGTTGGATACCTGTTAACTCAGAAACACGCTCCACGTATTTTCTTGCATTTTCAGGAAGCTCATCCAATGATCTTACACCAGTAATATCTTCTGTCCAACCTGGAAGCTCTTCGTATACAGGCTCACATTTCGCTAAAATGTTTAAGTTTGCCGGAACTTCATCTAAAACTTCTCCGTTATATTTGTAAGCAACACAAATTTTAACAGTTGGAATACCTGTTAAAACGTCGATAGAATTTAACGATAGATCTGTTAAACCACTAACACGACGTGCATGTCTTACAACAACGCTATCAAACCAACCTACGCGGCGTGGACGACCAGTTGTCGTTCCATATTCACGACCAACTTCACGAATTTGATGACCAATTTCATCATGAAGTTCAGTAGGGAATGGACCGTCACCAACACGGCTTGTATATGCTTTACATACACCTACTACACGATTCACCTTTGAAGGACCAACACCAGAACCGATTGTTACACCACCAGCAACTGGGTTAGAAGATGTAACGAACGGGTACGTACCGTGGTCAATATCAAGCATAACACCTTGTGCACCTTCAAATAATACACGACGATTGTCATCTAACGCATCATTTAGTACGACAGATGTATCACATACATACTGTGCAATTTGTTGTCCATATTCGAAGTACTCTTCAAAGATTTCTTCTACACTGAAACCTTCTGTATCGTACATTTTTTCAAATAAACGATTTTTCTCTGCTAAACTGCGTTCAAGCTTTTCTTTAAATGCTTCACGATCTAAAAGGTCAGCCATACGAATACCAATACGAGCAGCTTTATCCATGTATGCTGGACCGATACCTTTTTTCGTTGTACCAATTTTGTTATCACCTTTATATTCTTCTTCTAACTCATCTTGTTTTAAGTGATAAGGCAAAATAACGTGCGCACGGTTACTAATGCGTAAATTATCAGTACTTACCCCACGATCGTGTAAATATTTTAATTCAACAAGTAACGCTTTTGGATCTACTACCATACCGTTTCCAATAACACAAACTTTTTCTTTATAGAAAATACCAGATGGAATTAAGTGTAGTTTATACTTAACACCGCCGAAAACAATTGTATGTCCTGCGTTGTTTCCACCTTGATATCTTGCAACTACTTCCGCATGTTCAGAAAGAAAATCAGTAATTTTACCTTTTCCTTCATCGCCCCACTGTGTTCCTACAACTACTACTGAAGACATTATTCAAGCACCTCCGCAATTTTCAAACGAACTTTTCAAACAATATAATTGTACCAAAATGAAAAGAGAAGTCAATTTAAAAACGAACATTTTTTTACCTTTTATCTATTTCGTTCGTAAGAATTATCCATTCATACTATGAAAGCCCTATCTTTTGCATATAAAAAAAGAAACACATCTTATTATAAGAAATGTGTTTCTTTTTTATGCTTCTATTAAGCCGGCGGTGCATGTCCGTCGTCAAAACGTCGCTCTAGGTTTACGAATTTGTTAAATTCCTTCACAAATGCGAGTTCTACGGAACCTACCGGACCATTACGTTGCTTTGCGATAATAATTTCAATCGTATTTTTATTTTCTGTTTCACGGTCGTAGTAATCTTCACGATACAAGAATGCTACAATGTCAGCATCCTGCTCAATACTACCTGATTCACGAATATCAGACATCATCGGACGTTTATCCTGACGAGATTCAACACCACGAGATAACTGTGATAAGGCAATAACGGGTACTTGCAGTTCACGTGCAATTCCTTTTAATGTACGAGAAATTTCAGAGACTTCCTGTTGACGGTTTTCCCCAGATTTCCCACTACCTTGAATCAGTTGTAAGTAATCAATGAGAATCATTCCAAGCCCTTGCTCTTGCTTTAGCCTGCGGCATTTCGCCCGAATCTCACTAACTCGAATCCCTGGCGTATCATCAATATATATTCCAGCATTCGAAAGACTTCCCATTGCCATTGTTAATTTTGCCCAATCATCCGAAGTTAATGAACCAGTACGAAGCCTTTGTGCGTCAATATTTCCTTCTGCACAAAGCATACGCATAACAAGCTGATCGGCACCCATCTCTAAACTAAAAATCGCCACATTTTCATCTGTTTTCGTTGCTACGTTTTGCGCGATATTTAGTGAAAATGCTGTTTTTCCCACTGAAGGACGGGCTGCCACAATAATTAAATCGTTACGCTGAAACCCAGCCGTCATCTTATCTAATTCAGTAAATCCAGTCGGTATTCCCGTAACTTCACCTTTTTGATTATGCAAAAGTTCAATTTTGTCGTAAGCATCTACGAGAACATCCTTAATATTTTGGAATGCTTTTGCATTCGTCTGATGCGATACTTCTAATATTTTTTTCTCCGCTTCATTTAGCAAGCCTTCTACGTCGTCTTCACGTTCATAACCATCTGATACAATGTGAGTTGCAGTTCGAATTAAACGACGCAAAAGTGCTTTCTCTGCAATAATACGTGCATAATACTCTACATTAGCAGCTGTTGGAACAGCTTCTGCTAATTCAGCTAGATAAGAAACACCACCAACTTCTTCTAACAACCCTTGATCAGAAAGTGCTGCTGTTGCAGTAACTAAATCAATCGGTTCGCCTTTATCAGATAACTCGAGCATAGCTCCAAAAATCTTCTGGTGTGCTGTCCGATAGAAAGACTCGGGTAGTAGCAATTCTGAGGCTGAAGTTAAAGCATCTTGATCAAGAAATATAGCCCCTAAAACCGCTTGCTCAGCCTCTATATTATGCGGAGGGGTACGATCAGCAAGTACGTCACTCATACGCAATCCTCCTTGCCTAACTTATTTTTATTGTTCACTAACATGAACTTTTACTGTTGCTGTTACTTGCGGGTGTAATTTCACAGTTACATTTGTATAACCTAATGTACGAATTGCGTCGTCCATTTCAAACTTACGTTTATCAAGCTTAATATTGTGTGCTTTTTGCATTGCATCTACAATTTGTTTACTTGTAATAGAACCAAATAAACGACCACCTTCACCTGATTTAGCCTTTAAGTCTACAGTTAACTTTTCTAAAGTTTCTTTTAGCTTTTTCGCATTTTCTAGCTCATTTGCTGCATCTTTTTCTTCTTTACGTTTTTGTGCCTCTAATGTTTTCATGCTACCATTTGTCGCTTCTGCAGCTAATCCTTGTTTTAATAAGAAGTTATTTGCGTAACCGTCCGGTACGTTTTTTACTTCTCCTTTTTTCCCTTTACCTTTTACATCTTTTAGAAAAATTACTTTCATGATTGTGTTCCTCCCTGTAAATAATCATCAATAACACTTCGAAGTTTTTCTTCCGCGTCATCGATTTTTATATTTTGCATTTGTGTAGCAGCATTTGTTAAATGCCCACCACCACCTAGGTTTTCCATAATTAGTTGCACATTCAATTCACCTAATGAACGCCCACTAATTCCAATGAAATTTTCCCCACGTTTCGCAATGACAAAAGAAGCAATTACTCCTGTCATTGTTAGCAACGTATCAGCTGATTGTGCGATTAATATTTGATCATAATATTCATCACCATCTACTTTTGCAATCGCAATTCCATTTTTATAAATGTAAGCATTTTGAATCACTTTTGCAACTCGTAAATACTGCTTCATATCTTCTTTTAATAATTCTTGTACAAGAACGGTATCCGCTCCATGCGAACGCAGATAAGAAGCTGCATCAAATGTACGGGCACCCGTCCTAAATGTAAAACTTTTTGTATCTACTATAATCCCTGCAAGTAATGCTGTTGCTTCTAACATTGTCATTTTTAAACGCTTTGGTTGATATTCAAGAAGCTCTGTTACAAGCTCAGCTGTCGAAGACGCATATGGCTCCATATATACAAGAAGAGGATCCTCAATAAATTCCTCACCACGGCGATGATGGTCAATTACAACTACGTTTTCGATCTTACGCAGAAGCTTTTCCTCCATCACCATTGAAGGTTTGTGAGTATCAACAACGACAAGCAATGAATCATCCGTTGCAAATTCCATTGCTTGTTGTGGTGTAATAAAGCGAGACCATAATTCCTCATTTTGCTTCACTTTATCCATTAAACGCTTAATACCCTTATCAGAATCATTCTCGTCTAATACAATGTACCCTTCGCGCTCATTTAACTGTGCGACTTTTAAAATTCCAATAGCAGCTCCAATCGCATCCATATCAGGAGCCCGATGCCCCATTATAATAACATTACTGCTCTCTAATACTAAATCTTTTAACGCATGCGAGATAACTCTTGCACGTACACGCGTGCGTTTTTCAACTGGATTTGTTTTACCGCCATAAAATTTCACTTTACCTGTTGCTTGTTTAATCGCAACTTGATCTCCACCTCGTCCTAAAGCAAGGTCCAAACCCGATTGAGCCATAGCCCCAAGCTCTGATAAAGATAAGTCGCCCGATCCTACACCAATACTTAATGTAAGTGGGATATTTCGTTTTGACGTCTCTTCACGTACTTGATCTAAAATTTCAAATTTCCCTTTTTCCATTTGTGTCAAAATACTTTCATTTAACACAACAAAGAAACGTTCCGAAGAAGCTCTTTTTAAATACGCACCATATTTAAGAGCCCATTCATTTAGACGAGATGTTACTAAACTCGTGATGTTCGTACGCAATTGATCATCTAATCCTTGCGTAACTTCGTCATAGTTGTCCAAATAAATAATCGCCAGCACTGTACGCTGATCCTCGTACATCTTTTCAATTTCTGTTTGCTCTGTTACATCAAAGAAGTAAATTAACTTTTCTTCTTTTCTTACAAACACACGAAACTTACGATTATTTAAAGAAACAATATCATCAGCTGTTTCTCCTTTAATAAAGAGAAGTAACGTTTCTGATACATCGTACAAATGCCAGCCCGCTAAAGAATGTTGTCCCAAACATGAAGACAAATAAGGATTTGCCCAATCAATTCCATATTCCTTATTGTATAACAAAATACCAATTGGCATTTGATTAAACGCTTCATTGCTCACTTTCTTTATTCTTGTAATCATTTCCGTCGTATACTTTTCTAAATTTCTCTGAAAGGCCAATTCAAATCGAATTACGAAAAAGAGCACAATACAAAAAATAAAAAAAGCGGCCATTCCCACCATCCAGTGAAAATAACCAAGAATGGTAATAAGCACAAACATAAAGAATGCCAATACGTAAACTGGATATAAAAACCGCTGTTTCTTATAAAATTCAGGCATGTATCCAACTCCTATAAAGTAAAACTAACCTTGTTCAAAATGCATTCATTCTTACTAATGGTTAATTAAACAAGTTAAACTTTCACTACGGATCCCATAATACAAAGGGTTAGTTTACCTATTTTGATTGTATTTTAGAACGTAACGAGAAGCCTAAATCAATTATACCTAAGATTGTTACAAGAGGAAACAAGATAGGGATAATCATTACTAAAACAAAACTAATAATAGGAATTGCCTTCGAATAACCTTTTATATGTGTCCAAAATGCTATACATGAAAAACCTTGAAATGCGAGTAACAAAGAAAAAATAACATACAGATTAGAAAACACCATATCTAAATATGAACCTGATTCCACCTTTATAAATGTGGAAAGCAAAATAAATACAACATAATACCAAACCATACTTTTCGGTAATCTTATATCTCGAAATTTAGGCCATGATACTGCCGTATACTTCAATCTTCTTAAAACATTTTCTGCCACTAATACTGTAATCCAAGAAGAGATAATCGAAACCACTACAAGTAAGCTTGGCAGAAGCACTCGAATCATATCACCAAATTGTTTAAATAAGTCTTTTTGTTCTTTACTAATTGGTTGACCAGCCGCTTTCATTATCTTCTCACTTTGTTCTATTGCATCTTTAAACATACCTTGCATTTCCTTGAGAAAATCTATGTTAAAAAACTTTATACTTACAACATAAATGAGAACATAACTAAATAAATATGCAAGCATACCGACTAGCAATACTTCCACTGGTCTTTTTTCCTTCTTATACATATATCCTAAAGCTATGCCTATTATGCCAGACATACATGTATTCACAAGACTAAGTGGAGAACTAACAATAACGGTAACAAAAAGCGATGCTACTAACAGCATACATGTACTAGAAAATGGGAATCTTACCATAAATAATAGAAATGGTAAGGGTAAAGCAAACATTGCAAAAATCCCTAATAAGGGAACATAAAGAGATAGCAACAGTAATACCGCGTATACGGCTAACATAACTGCGCCCTCTGTAATAATCCTTGTACGTTTCATTTTTCGCCTCTCTTTCCTAAAAGAAAAGTATAGCAAAATGCACAGTAGAGTCTCACTCTACTGTGCATTCCATGCGCTATTATTCACCAACATATGGTAAAAGTGCCATTTGACGAGCACGTTTAATCGCAACTGTTAGTTTACGTTGATATTTCGCGCTAGTTCCTGTTACACGACGAGGTAAAATTTTACCACGTTCAGAAACAAAGCGTTTTAGTAAATCTACATCTTTATAGTCGATACGAGTGATACCGTTAGATGTGAAGAAACACACCTTACGACGTTTCGCACGTCCACCTTTGCGTCCTCCTGCCATGTTCATTTCCCTCCATTCTGTTTTAAAATTACCGATCTATACCATTAAAATGGTAAATCGTCATCCGAAATATCGATCGGTTGACCCACATTTGAAAATGGATCGTCACTCTTCGTAAATCCAGAATTACCTGCATTGCCAGTATTACCTGAATTACTAGATTGACCAAATGGGTTAGAGCCTTGGTTACCGTAACCAGCTCCTGATGGTTGCTGATTGAATGAACCACGTTGCTCCCCACCGCCATTACGCGGCTCTAAAAATTGTACGCTCTCCGCAAGAACTTCTGTTACATATACACGTTTACCATCTTGTCCCTCATAATTACGAGTTTGAAGACGACCATCTACGCCTGCTAAGCTACCTTTTTTCAAATAATTTGCCACGTTTTCTGCTTGTTTACGCCATATTACACAATTAATAAAGTCAGCTTCACGCTCACCTTGTTGATTCGCAAATGCACGATTCACAGCTAACGTGAAAGTAGCTACTGCAACACCATTGGGCGTGTAACGTAAGTCAGGGTCCTTAGTTAAACGACCAACGAGGATAACACGATTCATCAATCGAACCACTCTCCCTATATATCTTAATTATTTTTCTTCTTCTTTAACAACGATGTGACGAAGGATATCTTCATTGATCTTAGCTAAACGATCGAATTCGTTAATCGCTTCTGCGTTAGCATTCACGTTTAAGATCATGTAGAAACCGTCACGTAAGTCGTTGATTTCGTAAGCTAAACGACGCTTACCCCACTCTTTCGTGTTAATGATTTCTGCACCATTGCTAGTTAAAACACCTGCAAAACGCTCAACTAAAGCTTTTTGAGCTTCTTCTTCAACGCCTGGACGAATGATGTACATAATTTCGTACTTTTTCATTACACTTTCACCTCCTTTTGGTCTAAACGGCCCATAATGGGCAAGGAGCAATTAATTATATAGTAATTACTCACGAGTTTAGATTATATCATAGTAAGTTAGATGAATCAACTCACCAATAAATAAAAACTTGGCAAACATATGACATGTCTACCAAGCTTATATATCGATTTTTCCTAGGAAATATAAAGTGAAACTTTAATCAGTGGGGGTTCTTCCCCCCACTGATTATTAGCCCTCACCAATCGGGCTTTTACGAGCAGTTGATCTCCCACCTAACTTCTTTGCATTTGCTGAACTTTAAAGGGGGAGTCTTACTGCCCGCAAATAGCGGGATAAAATTATACATTAAAACGGAAGTGCATAACATCGCCATCTTTTACAATGTATTCTTTTCCTTCTAAACGCACTTTTCCAGCTTCTTTAGCAGCTGTCATAGAACCGTTCTCCATTAAATCGTTGTATGAAACTGTTTCGGCACGAATAAACCCACGCTCAAAGTCTGTATGGATAACCCCAGCGCATTGCGGTGCTTTCATACCTTGCTTAAATGTCCACGCACGTACTTCTTGTACACCAGCTGTGAAATAAGTAGCCAAACCTAATAAATCATATGCAGCACGAATTAACTGATCTAAGCCTGATTCTTCAATACCTAGTTCTTCAAGAAATACCTTTTTCTCTTCCTCGTCTAACTCAGCAATCTCTGATTCAATTTTTGCACATACAACAATAACTTGTGAATTTTCATTTGCTGCAAATTCTTTTACCATCTGCACATATTTATTTTCAGATGGATCCATAATATCATCTTCACTCACATTTGCTACATATAACATTTCTTTCGTTGTTAATAAGTGAAGACCTTTAACAATTTTCATTTGCTCTTCAGTAAATTCAACCGTACGAGCGGGTTTCCCCTCTTCAAAAGCTTCTTTTAAACGTACTAAAATCTCATGTTCATAGACCGCTTCTTTATCTTTTTGTCTTGCTAATTTCGCCACACGTTCAATACGCTTATCAACAGATTCTAAGTCAGCTAAAATCAACTCTAAATTGATTGTTTCAATATCATCAATTGGATCTACTTTTCCTGAAACGTGTGTAATATTTTCATCTTCAAAACAACGAACAACTTGGCAAATTGCATCCACTTGTCGAATGTGAGATAAAAATTTGTTTCCTAACCCTTCACCTTTACTCGCACCTTTTACGATACCTGCGATATCAGTAAATTCGAAAACAGTTGGAACAGTTTTTTTCGGTTCTACTAGTTCTGTTAATTTATTTAAACGCTCATCCGGTACTTCTACAATCCCTACGTTCGGATCAATTGTACAGAATGGATAGTTCGCCGATTCTGCTCCCGCTTGTGTAATTGCATTAAATAATGTTGATTTCCCTACGTTTGGTAAACCAACAATCCCAGCCGTTAATCCCATATTCTTCACTCCTATGTCTCAATCTTCCATCATTATAGATAGTAACGAATAAAATGACAAGTTCCCTAAAAGTTCAAAAAAGTAACAGCTACTTGAAGCAGCTGTTACTTTTTCTTTATTCTTCATGCTTTACAAGAACTTTTTTCACCTTGCGATCAAACTCTCTTCGAGGAATCATTACCGAATGACCACACCCCTCGCATTTAATGCGGATATCCATTCCCATACGAATGATTTTCCAACGATTTGTACCACACGGATGAGCTTTCTTCATTTCCACAACATCATGCAGATTATATTGCTTTTGCTCCACTCTCTAACCACCTCTCTCTACTAATTTACTTTTTCAGTAACCATCTCTTTACGATTATATAAAACCATATGTGGATATGGAATCTCAATGCCATGTAAATCAAGGCGATTTTTAATTTCTTTACGGAGCGCTCTAGCAATAGGTGCATGCTGCATCGGTTCTACTTCAGCAATTACACGGAGTACAACTTCAGATGCACCAAGTGTTTGAACACCTAACAATTGTGGTGTTGCTATCATTTGCTCATATTTTTCTGGTAATTCTTCTAATAATTCTTCAATTATTTGCTCTGCACGTGCGATATCGCTATCATAGGAAATCGATACATCGACAAATGCCACACTATTACTAATAGAAAAATTCGTTACTTGTATAATACTTCCATTAGGTAAAATATGAATTTCTCCTGTCCAGCTCTTCATCTTTGTTGTACGTAAACCAATCTCTAACACAACACCTTCAAATTGACCAATACGAACATAATCACCTACTGAAAATTGATCTTCTAGCAAAATAAATAATCCTGTAATAACATCTTTTACTAAACTTTGAGCACCAAAACCGATTGCTAAACCAATGACCCCAGCACCGGCTAATAAACCCGCTGCATTAATTCCAAATACCCCCAAAATTGCAATTAACATAATAAACATAACGACATATGCTACAATATTTTCAAGTAATTTAGCTACAGTAACTGTACGACGCTCCGAAATTTGAATTGGTGAGCGGCTTCCCATATGAAATGCCTTCCTAACAATTGCCCTAGCAACACGAACAATTATTGCACCAAGTACTAAAATTATTATTATTTGTAGCGTTGCCATTCCAATATGAGCCCAATTTATGGCATGAAACCATTTCTCTAATAAATCCATATACCTCTACCTCTCCAGCAAAAAATTCTATTTTTCTATCCTTTATTGTATCAGAAGTTTTCCCTATTTCTGAAAAAATTTTATTATCTTATTTGCGTTTCTTTCTCTTGATCTAGGTATAAAATAGAGTGAATATATATATACTAGTACTATTATTCCCGGTTTTATAAACAGCTTACAAAAATAAAGATCTTATAATTTTCCACATTTATGAAATAAACTCTATATCTAACACCTTTACAGTGAATCGTAAAATTTATTAAAAGGATGGATGCTTCGTGAATATTGGAAGTTTTCGCTTACCTTTTTTTGAAAAAGAATCACAAAATGTTATGCATCATGATTTAGAGGCTTGTACAATAATCAGTGATTTTCTTCTCTCACATATACCTACTCATCACATGATACCTCTCAGCATCATGTGCATTGGAACAGATCGTTCAACTGGCGATGCACTTGGTCCATTAGTTGGTTCTAAACTAGAACAAATGAACATTCAAAATTTACACGTGTTTGGCACACTTGATGAACCTATTCACGCCCTGAATCTCGAAGAAAAAATTCAAAACATACAAGATTTCGCCCCTGATTCTTTTATTATTGCCATTGATGCTTGTCTTGGAAAATCTCAAAATATCGGTTCCATAACTGTTGGTGAAGGACCTAGTAAACCTGGTGCGGCGATGAATAAAAAGTTACCAGCAATTGGTGACCTGCACATACATGGCATTGTAAATTTAAATGGTTTCATGGAGTTTTTTGTCTTGCAAAATACGAGACTAAGTCTCGTTATGAAAATGGCAACTGTTATTGCTCAAAGTATAAAAGAAACAGATCAAAAATTATCCGTATTAAAAAAAGCAAACCATCTATAAATAAAAAGATGGTTTGCTTTTCAATTTTCTCCAGATAATAATTCTAAAATACGATTTAAATCTTCGTTATCGAAAAATTCTATTTCAATTTTCCCTTTTTCTTTCTTTGTTTCTTTAATTTTCACACCTGTTCCAAATTTTTCTCTAAGCAATGTTTCACGTTCTTCAAAGAATATATTTCGTTCTCGCTTCACTTTCTTTGTTTCACGTGAAACTCGCTGATGTATTTGTTGAACAATTTGCTCTAGCTGTCTAACATTCAATCCTTCTTTTTCAATACGGTTTAATAATAACTTTAGTTTTTCTTCGTCTTTTATTGTAAGTAGTGTCCGCCCATGTGCCATTGATAGTTTTCCATTCGCAATCATTTCCTGAACAAATGAAGGGAGTGTAAGTAATCGAACATAGTTAGCAATATATGGCCTGCTTTTTCCAAGACGCTTTGCTAATTGCTCTTGAGTCACATTCAGTTCATCCATTAGCATTTGATATGCTACAGCTTCCTCCATCGGATTTAAATCTTCACGCTGTAAGTTTTCCAACAAAGCCAATTCCATCATTTGCTGCTCATTTAATTCCCGGACAACAGCCGGAACCTTTTCAAGTTGTGCTTCTTTTGCAGCCCGATACCTTCGTTCACCAGCAACAATCTCGTAACCTTTAATGCTTTTCCTTACAATCAAAGGTTGTAAAATACCATGTTCTTTAATCGAGGCTGCCAATTCTTGAATCGCCTCTTTTTGAAAATTTTTACGCGGTTGGTATGGATTCGGCCTTAATTCATTTACTGCAATTTCTTGAATTTTCTCTTCCTCTTTCACATCTAAATCTGGAAAGAACGCATTAATTCCTCTTCCTAATCCTTTAGCCACCAGCAATCACTTCCTCTGCTAAATCTATATATACTTCCGCACCCCTTGATTTAGCATCATATTGCATAATTGGTTTCCCATGGCTGGGTGCCTCGCTTAACCGAACATTGCGTGGGATAATAGAACGATATACTTTATCTCGGAAATACTTCTTCACTTCATCTATAACTTGAATTCCTAAGTTTGTACGTGCATCTAGCATCGTTAATAGTACACCTTGAATTGCTAAATTTTTATTTAAATGTTTTTGTACAAGTCGAACCGTATTCAGTAATTGACTCAAGCCTTCCAATGCATAGTATTCACACTGAACGGGAATAATCACGGAATCTGCTGCCGTTAGTGCATTAATTGTTAATAAGCCTAAAGATGGGGGACAATCAATAATAATATAATCATATTCATCACGAATTGGTTGCAAAGCCCTCTGTAAACGAACTTCCCGGGAAATGGTTGGTACCAATTCAATTTCAGCGCCTGCCAATTGAATCGTAGCAGGCAACACATCTAAGTTTTCAGTTGCGGTTTTTTGTATAACCCCTTGAACTTCTGCATCTTCGACAAGAACATTATAAATACATTGATCCAACTCCGACTTTTCAATTCCTACACCTGTCGTTGCGTTCCCCTGAGCATCAATGTCAATAAGCAATACTTTTTTTCCTACCTGTGCCAATCCAGCTCCTAAGTTAACAGACGTTGTTGTTTTTCCCACACCGCCTTTTTGATTAGCAATAGCAATGATTTTTCCCATGATGTCACCTACTTTCAACCTTTCTGTCTTATTCTAAAAATAATTATGTTTATTGTAACATGAAATAAAAATTTTTCTTTTGCATCCTTATTAAACTTCAAAATTTATTCTAAAACTCCTTCTTCATTTAAGAAGAAAAATATAAGAAAAGAGACCTCAAAAAAGAGCGAGATCTCTATTACATATGAATTATTTTTTCTTAGGAATCTTAATTGTAATCTGATAGTACTCATCAAATTCTTCTTCTTCAGAATTTACATTCAGTCCACTATTTGCAACCATTTGTAATGATTGTCTAATTGTATTCATCGCAATTCGCATATCGCGACTTACTGCTTTCTGCTTTGCCTTACGCTTTGGTTTTACTTCTTCTAATAGCTTAGCAATGCGCTCCTCAGCCTGTTTTACATTCAATTGTTTTTCTACAATTTCTTGTAAAACTTTCAACTGTAATTCTTCATTCTTTAAAGGAATAAGAGCACGAGCATGACGTTCTGTAATACTCTTTTCTAGCAATGCTCGTTTAATTTCTTCAGGCAACTTTAATAGTCGCAACTTATTTGCAATTGTTGATTGCCCTTTACCAAGCCTCTGTGCCAATGCCTCTTGTGTTAAATTATGTAACTCAATTAGCTTTTGGTAAGCGACAGCCTCTTCAATTGCTGTTAACTCTTCACGTTGCAAGTTCTCAATAAGGGCAACAGAAGCTGTTTCTGTATCATTTAAGTTTTTTATAATTGCAGGAACCTTTTCCCATCCTAATTTCGTTGCAGCACGAAAACGTCTTTCCCCGGCAATAATTTCATACTTATCTTCTTCGTATTGCCTTACAACAATTGGTTGGATGAGTCCATGTGTACGAATAGTCAAAGCAAGTTCCTCAATACGTGCATCATCAAAAACTGTACGTGGTTGATAACGATTAGGAATGATATTTACTATCGGAATTTCTTGTATTTCCTCATATATCTTTTTATCTATTTCGTCATGGCTTTCGTCTTGTAATTCGAATTCGCTCTCTTTATCTCCAAAGCCAAATAAACGAGAAAACGTATTTTTCATACATATTCCACCACCTTTGGGCCTATTGAATGTCCTACACAGAAATGTTTCCTATGAAACATTTACGTTTTTATTTATATAATTTAATCTTACGTCTAATAAGATTTATTTTTCAATAGGTAATTTATTGGGTGTTCCTGGCTTACGCGGATATTTCTTTGGTGTCTTTCGTTTTTTCGTAATGGATAAAATGTTACGTTCACTTTCTTCGAATGGCAATTGGAAAGTAGAAATTTCCTTTAGTTCACCGCCAAGCGCCTCTAAAGCATACTTGCCTTTTTCAATTTCTTCATTAGCAGCTGCACCTTTCATTGCTATAAACGTCCCGCCTACTTTTACAAGTGGTAAACACAACTCACTCAGTACAGAAAGACGTGCTACCGCACGAGCCATTACGATATCAAATGATTCACGAACACCTTCTTTTTTCCCGAATGTTTCAGCACGATCGTGGCAGAACGCAACATCACTTAACTCTAACTTTTGTGCTAAATGATTTAAAAAATTGATACGCTTTTGTAAAGAATCTACGATTGTGATTTTTAAATGTGGGAAACAAATTTTCAATGGAATACTTGGGAATCCTGCGCCCGCTCCTACATCACAAATGGAAAATGGTTTTGAAAAATCACAATAAAAAGCAGCTGTAATCGAGTCAAAAAAGTGTTTTAAATACACTTCCTCTTTCTCCGTAATAGCTGTTAAATTCATTTTTTCATTCCATTCCACTAATGTTTCAAAGTAGATTTTAAATTGCTCTAATTGTCTAGGAGAAAGGGTAATTCCTCTTTCTCCTAGCATAGATTGAAATTGTTCTATGTTCATCTTGCCATATCCCCTTACTTATTTATTGGTTCGATACTCGCGCAATTTTTCCTTGTTCAATATACACAAGTAAAATGGAAATATCAGCTGGGTTTACCCCGGAAATACGGGATGCTTGCCCCATAGACAGAGGACGAACATCTTTTAATTTTTGTCTCGCTTCAGAAGCGATTCCAGAAATTGCATCATAATCAATGTTGACCGGAATTTTTTTGTTTTCCATTTTCTTCATACGTTCTACTTGTTGTAAGGATTTTTCAATATATCCTTCATACTTAATCTGAATTTCTACTTGTTCAGCGATTTCATCGTTAATTTCAATCTCACTTGGCACGAGAAGACGAATATGTTCATATGTCACTTCTGTACGACGTAGTAAATCGCTTGCTCGTATTCCATCTTTTAATTCACTACCACCAATACTACGAATCAATTCTTGCACTTCTGGACGCGGTTTAATAATAAGACCTTCTAAACGTGCCTTCTCTTGCTCGATTTTTCCTTTTTTCGCCGTGAAACGTTCATATCGTTCATCAGGAATTAAACCGATCTCATGACCGATCTCTGTTAATCGAAGGTCTGCATTATCATGACGTAATAATAGACGATATTCAGCACGTGAAGTTAATAAACGATACGGTTCATTTGTACCCTTTGTCACAAGATCATCGATTAAAACACCGATATACGCATCTGAACGACCTAAAATAACTTCTTTTTTCCCTAAAGAACGGCATGCTGCATTAATCCCTGCCATAATTCCTTGGCCAGCTGCTTCTTCATAACCAGACGTACCATTAATCTGACCTGCTGTATATAAATTTTTAATTTTTTTCGTCTCAAGTGTTGGCCATAACTGCGTTGGCACAATTGCATCATATTCAATTGCATAACCTGTGCGCATCATTTCAACATTCTCTAAACCTGGAATTGTTTTAAGCATGTCACGTTGTACGTCTTCTGGTAGGCTTGTTGATAAACCTTGTACGTACACTTCCTGCGTATTACGCCCTTCTGGTTCTAAGAAAATTTGATGACGCGGTTTATCATTGAATCGTACTACCTTATCCTCAATTGATGGACAATAACGAGGACCCGTTCCTTTAATCATACCAGAATACATAGCTGAACGATGTAAATTCCTATCAATTAGACGATGTGTTTCTTCACTCGTATATGTTAACCAACATGGAATTTGATCCATAATAAATTTTGTCGTCTCAAATGAAAATGCACGTGGTTTTTCATCACCAGGTTGAATTTCCGTTTTACTATAATCAATTGTATTGCTATTCACACGAGGAGGTGTACCTGTTTTAAATCTAACAAGATCCAAACCAAGCTCCTCCAAATGCTCAGATAATGTAATAGATGGTTGTTGATTATTTGGACCACTTGAATATTTTAAATCGCCCATGATAATCTCACCGCGTAAAAATGTACCCGTTGTAATTACAACCGTTTTCGCTGTATATTCAGCACCTGATTGTGTAATTACACCTTTACATACATCATCTTCAACAATTAGACGCTCTACCATTCCTTGACATAATGTTAAGTTCGGTGTTTCTTCAATTGTTTTCTTTAATTCATGCTGATATGAAAATTTATCCGCTTGTGCACGAAGAGCACGTACAGCTGGACCTTTCCCAGTGTTCAACATGCGCATTTGGATATGAGTTTTATCAATATTACGCCCCATCTCACCACCTAATGCATCAATTTCACGTACAACAATCCCTTTTGCTGGTCCACCAACAGAAGGGTTACATGGCATAAAAGCAACCATATCTAAGTTAATTGTTAACATCAATGTTTTTGAGCCCATTCGTGCTGCTGCAAGACCAGCTTCACATCCTGCATGACCTGCACCGATTACTATGACATCGTAAGAACCGGCATTGTATCCCATTATTTATTCCTCCTAAGATCATCTATCCTGCTAAAACACCTTTATGTTATTTTCCTAAACAAAATTGAGAGAACAATTGGTCGATTAAACTTTCATGGATAGTATCACCAGTAATTTCGCCAAGTATTTCCCATGTTCTTGTTAGATCAATTTGAACCATATCTATTGGAACACCGTTTTCTATTGCCTCAATAGCATCTCCAATTGTCTTTTCTGCTTGTGTTAATAAACCAATATGTCTTGCATTAGAAACATACGTCATATCTGCTGACTCAATTGTTCCTTCAAAGAATAGGTCCGCTATTGCTTTTTCAAGCTCATCTACACCTTTTTCTTCAATTAACGATGTTGTAATTATACGATTTTCACCTGCTAATTGTGTAACACGTTCCATATCAATTTGCTTTGGTAAGTCAGTTTTATTTACAATAACAATAAAGTCTTTTCCTTGCACGGCATGGAATAGTTCTTCATCTTCATTCGTTAATGCTTCACTAAAGTTTACTACAATTAAAACTAAATCAGCCTGCCCCATCATTTCTTTTGAGCGCTCTACACCAATTCGTTCAACAACATCTTCAGTTTCACGAATTCCTGCTGTATCTATCAGTTTAAGTGGTACACCACGTACATTGACATACTCTTCAATTACATCGCGCGTTGTTCCTGCTATATCGGTCACAATCGCCTTTTTTTCTTGAACAAGACTATTTAATAACGAGGATTTCCCAACATTAGGTCTTCCGATAATTGCCGTTGCAATTCCTTCTCGTAAAATTTTCCCTTGCTTAGATGTTTCCAATATTTTTTTTATTTCACCGCGAACATATGTGGCTTTTTCAATTAAAATATTGTGTGTCATTTCTTCTACATCATCGTATTCTGGATAATCTATATTCACTTCTACATGAGCTAATGTTTCTAAAATTTCTTGACGAAGGCGGCCGATTAATTTGGATAATCGTCCTTCCATTTGATTAATTGCTACATTCATCGCTCGATCTGTTTTCGCACGAATCAAATCCATTACAGCTTCCGCTTGCGATAAATCAATACGCCCATTTAAAAATGCACGCTTTGTAAATTCACCTGGCTCTGCTAAACGTACTCCTTGAGCCAAAATAAGTTGTAATACTTTATTTACAGAAACGAGACCACCATGACAATTGATTTCCACAATATTTTCACGCGTAAATGTCTTCGGCGCTCGCATAATTGAAACCATTACCTCTTCGATCACCTGATTTGTATCTAAATCAATAATATGACCGTAGTGAATTGTATGGGAAGAAGTCTTCGTTAAATCTTTCCCTTTAAAAATGCGATTGACCTTTTCAATCGCATCGTCTCCACTTACTCGAACAATGGCAATTGCTCCTTCCCCAAGTGCTGTGGAAATCGCAGCAATTGTATCAAAATCCATGTCCCTTCACCTCGCTTACTTATTTCTCTCTATTTCAACATGATTTTTTTCTCTCACTAAACTATTAGGATACCATAACGAACCTATCTACAAAAGAATAATAACTCATTTTATTATGTCCTCATATAAAAAACACTAAACTTATTCACAGTGGATAAGTTTAGTGTTTTTAGTTATCCACACTTTCTGTATAGCCACAAAAAAACCGGTACTCAAATGAGCAACCGGTTATTTGGAAGATATTACAACATGCCTGTGTGGTTCTTTACCTTCAGAAGTTGTAATTACATTTGGATGATTGGATAACGCTTGATGAATAATTTTTCTCTCAAAAGAAGGCATTGGTTCTAGCACAACATTTTTTTTCGTTACCATTACTTGCTTCGCTAATCGATAAGAAAGTGATTCTAACGTTTCTTTTCTCTTACTACGATAGTTTTCAGCATCAATTGTGATACCTATATATTGTTTCGTACTACGATTCGCAACAAGTTTTGTTAAATATTGTAAAGAATTTAACGTATAACCTCTTTTACCGATCAATATCCCTACATCTTTCCCAGAAAGTGTAAATTTGATTTCTCGACCTTTTACACTTTTCGCAATCATCACTTCCACACCCATTTGTTGAACAACACTTTTTAAGTACTGCTCAGCTTCTTGGATCGGATCTTTCTTCACTACAACTTCTACGATAGCTGGACGATTCCCTATAAAGCCAAGGAATCCTCTCTTACCTTCATCAACAACATTCACATCTACTTGATCTTTTGAAACTTTTAATTGTCTTAAAGCATTCTGTACTGCCAGCTCGACTGTTTGTCCTTTAGCAGTAATTATACTCACTTGCTTGATCCTCCAGCCTTACTAGCCTTAATATCAGGCCCTTTGATCATATACATTTGAGCAATACCAAAGATGTTACCAACTACCCAGTATAGTGATAATGCTGCTGGGAAGTTAATCGCGAAGATTAAAATCATAATTGGCATAAGCCAAATCATCATTGCCATTTGTGGATTTTGTCCAGCAGTACCTGCCATTGCAAGTTTTTGCTGAATAAATGTTGTGATTGCCGCAACCACTGGAAGGATATAGTACGGATCTGCATGTCCTAAATCAAACCATAAGAAGCTATGTTGCTTAATCTCTGCTGTTCTCATAATCGCATGGTAAAATGCGAATAAGATTGGCATTTGAATAAATATAGGTAAACAGCCCGCTAGTGGGTTTACACCATTCTTTTGATATAACTGCATCATTTCTTGTTGCAGTTTTTGTTGCGTCGCTTGATCCTTAGAAGCATATTTCTCTTTTAATTTGGCCATTTCTGGTTGTAACGCTTGCATCGCTTTCGTACTCTTCGTTTGTTTAATCATTAATGGTAATAGCGCAAAACGAATAATAAGAGTCGTAACAACAATCGCTAAACCATAATTACTACCAAATAAGTTTGCAAAATACGTGATTAACTGAGAAAGCGGGTATACGAAATATTCATTCCAAATACCTGTGCTTTTCGGTGTAATCGGCTGATTCGTTTCACTACAACCCGCAGTGATCGCCATTAAAGCAATAACCATGGCTAGTAAGCCTATCTTCTTTTTCACAGCCTGCTCCTCCTTGTTTCGGTATGTATATAGTGTAATTCATTTACCTTTTTCTACGCTACTTGTTTGTTATTTTTATACCTGAGCGTTTAAAAGCATGAATTAAGCTTTTCTTCAATTCTTCATACGTCATATCAGCGCAAGGCTTTCTTGCTATTATAACAAAATCTTTTCCAGAATCTATCTCATCTTTTAATTCTGCAATCGATTGGCGAATCATACGCTTAATTCGATTACGTACTACTGCATTGCCCAATTTTTTGCTAACGGAAAGACCAATACGAAAGTATGGTTGCTCAGCTCTCTCAAGCTGATATATCACAAACTGACGATTTGCATTTGATTTTCCATTTTGAAAAACAGCCTGAAATTCATCATTTTTCTTTATGCGATTCTTTTTCTTCATATCAATTGACACTCCTGTATTTCATCAGTGGAAATTCATTATTACTAGAAAAAAAGACCACTGAACGATCAGTGGTCTACGCAGATAATACTTTTCTTCCTTTACGACGACGAGCTGCTAGCACTTTACGTCCGTTCGCTGTGCTCATACGGCTGCGGAAACCATGTACTTTGCTGCGCTTACGTTTATTTGGTTGGTAAGTTCTTTTCATTATATGACACCTCCCTGAGGAATATCTGTTAAAGACAGTCTTATAAATTATAGTTAATCAACTAGGAAAATGTCAATGGTTCTCCAAATTTTCATCAAATATTCATTTTGGACCTATTCACATCTTTTTTCACAGTTGTTTTATCTCCTTGTGGATAATGTATTTTTTATAATTTTATATCCACAAATTATTTTTTCACTTTTACACAGTATATCGTATTGTGGACAAGTTTATTCCACAAGGTATTGATTTTGTGGATAACTTTCCTAATTCCATTGCTATCGCTATCTTTTTTTGATATTATAGTTGTGTTTTCACCTTGGAATAAGTTTTCCACAACTTTGATTTATCCACAAATTGTGTATAACATGTGGACAGTTATAATCACATGTGCGTAAGTACTTGTCCACAATTGTATTTTTTGTCGAAAACTCTATCTCGTATACAAACGACGTTTTTTAGTTTTAAAATACGTTTCGTATAAATATACATTTTCTTATTTTGAGGTTGTACAATCGTTGCGCAACCTTATTCTTTTACCATCTTTGTAAAGGAGGGACACCTTTGGAAAATATCTCTGATTTATGGAATAGCGCTTTGAAAGAACTAGAAAAAAAGGTTAGTAAACCAAGTTATGAAACATGGCTAAAGTCCACCAAAGCGCATGCTTTGAAAAAAAATATATTAACGATTACAGCTCCAAATGAATTTGCTCGTGACTGGTTAGAATCTCATTATTCAGAGCTGATTTCAGAAACAATTTATGATTTAACAGGAGCAAAATTAGACATTCGTTTTATTATTCCCCAAAGTCAAACTGAAGAGGAGATTGACTATCCTCCTGTTAAAAAGGCAAGAATGAACGATGAGTCCAATCACTTACCACAGAGCATGTTAAATCCAAAATATACATTTGATACATTTGTTATTGGCTCTGGGAATCGCTTTGCTCATGCAGCTTCATTAGCAGTTGCTGAGGCACCAGCAAAAGCCTATAACCCTCTATTTATTTACGGGGGAGTTGGGCTTGGAAAAACGCATTTAATGCATGCAATCGGCCATTATGTCATTGAACATAATCCGAATGCCAAAGTCGTTTATTTATCATCTGAAAAATTCACAAACGAATTCATTAACTCAATTCGTGATAATAAAGCAGTCGATTTTCGTAATAAATATCGTAATGTTGATGTCTTACTTATAGATGATATTCAATTCCTTGCTGGAAAAGAACAGACGCAAGAAGAGTTCTTCCACACATTTAATGCACTACACGAGGAGAGTAAACAAATTGTAATCTCAAGTGACAGACCGCCAAAGGAGATTCCGACATTAGAAGATCGTCTTCGTTCCCGTTTTGAATGGGGGCTTATTACAGATATTACACCTCCAGATTTAGAGACACGAATTGCGATTTTACGAAAAAAGGCGAAAGCAGAAGGCCTTGATATCCCAAACGAAGTTATGCTCTATATCGCAAATCAAATTGATTCAAACATTCGTGAATTAGAAGGCGCACTTATTCGAGTTGTTGCTTATTCATCTTTAATTAATAAAGATATTAATGCCGATTTAGCTGCTGAAGCCCTTAAAGATATTATTCCAAATTCTAAGCCAAAAATTATTTCTATTTATGATATTCAAAAAGCGGTAGGAGATGTTTTTCAAGTCAAATTAGAGGACTTTAAAGCAAAAAAACGTACAAAATCGGTTGCATTTCCTCGTCAAATTGCAATGTATTTATCACGTGAGCTAACAGATTCATCCTTACCTAAAATCGGCGAAGAATTCGGTGGACGCGATCATACAACCGTTATCCATGCTCATGAAAAAATTTCAAAGCTATTAAAAACCGATACACAATTACAAAAACAAGTTGAAGAAATCAACGATATTTTAAAGTAGTAGCTGAATAGTGTGAATAACTTTCCCTGTTTTACACACAGTCTATCCACATGTAGATAGACTGTTTTTCCGTCTCTAAACTGAGTTATCCACATATCCACAAGCCCTATTACTATTACTACTATTTTTTTATCTTAATTTAATAAATAAAATCTTATATTTGCCGGAGGTTTTCATTATGCGTTTTACAATTCAAAAAGACTATCTTGTAAGAAGTGTACAAGATGTAATGAAGGCAGTTTCCTCTCGTACAACAATTCCAATTCTTACAGGAATTAAAGTTGTAGCAACTGAAGAAGGTGTTACGTTAACAGGAAGCGATGCTGATATTTCAATTGAATCCTTTATCCCAGTTGAAGAAAACGGAAAAGAAATTGTTGAAATAGCACAATCAGGAAGTATTGTTTTACAAGCAAAATATTTTAGCGAAATCGTTAAAAAATTACCAAAAGACACAGTAGAAATTTCTGTAGAAAATCATTTTATGACAAAAATAAAATCTGGAAAATCAGAGTTTAATTTAAACGGTTTAGATTCTGCAGAATATCCATTATTACCGCAAATTGAAGAACATCACGTATTTAAGCTTCCAACAGATTTATTAAAACATATGATTCGTCAAACGGTATTTGCTGTTTCAACTTCAGAAACCCGTCCGATCTTGACAGGTGTAAACTGGAAGGTATATAACAGCGAGTTAACTTGTATTGCAACAGATAGTCACAGACTAGCACTTCGCAAAGCAAAAATTGAAGGACATACAATTTCTGATGAATTCCAAGCGAATGTTGTTATCCCTGGGAAAAGTTTGAATGAATTAAGTAAAATTTTAGATGAGTCTGAAGAAATGGTAGATATCGTTATTACAGAATATCAAGTATTATTCCGAACGAAACATTTATTATTCTTCTCAAGATTGTTAGAAGGAAATTATCCAGATACAACACGTTTAATTCCAGCGGAGAGTAAAACAGATATATTTGTAAATACAAAAGAATTTTTACAGGCGATTGATCGTGCTTCGTTGCTTGCCAGAGATGGTCGTAATAATGTTGTGAAATTATCGACGTTAGAAGAAAAAATGTTAGAACTTTCTTCGAATTCTCCAGAAATCGGGAAAGTTGTTGAGGAAGTTCAATGTGAAATGGTAGAAGGGGAAGAATTAAAAATCTCCTTTAGTGCAAAATATATGATGGACGCATTAAAAGCGTTAGATAGTACAGAAATTAAAATTAGTTTTACTGGAGCGATGAGACCATTCTTAATTCGTACAGTAAATGATAATTCTATTATCCAATTAATTTTACCGGTTCGTACTTACTAGATGAGGGTGAGGGCTGCTAGTTTAAATATGCTAGTGGCCCTTGTTTGGTTATGAAGGATGTTTAAAAAGTCAGGTGGAAATAGCTATCGGATTTCTTAACCTTCGTTGCCAGTTCGGTCCTTATGTAATTTCATCTACACCATACATCCTTCTAATTTCCGCACCTCGAACTGCTTAACCATCTTCATCTTCCTTTTTGAACATGTACTTTTAAGGGTATGACTTTCCTAATGGTGGTTTATTTAGTACAATGAAAGAATGAACACTTTCAGAAAGTGAGAGATTTTATGAAACGTATTAAGATTTCAACAGAGTACATTACACTAGGACAATTTTTGAAGTTAGCTGATGTAATTGATACAGGCGGTGCTGTTAAATGGTTCTTACAAGAGTATGAAGTATACGTCAATCAAGAACTTGAAAATAGAAGAGGCCGAAAGTTATATGCAAATGATATTGTTGAAATTCCGGGGAACGGAACATTTCAAGTTCAAGCATAAAGGGGGAGCCCTTTGTATATTACAGAATTACAATTAAAAAATTATCGCAATTATGAATATCTAGATCTTTCCTTTGAGGATAAAGTAAATGTAATTATTGGTGAAAATGCTCAAGGAAAAACGAATTTGATGGAAGCTATTTATGTATTAGCGATGGCCAAATCTCATCGAACTTCGAATGATCGTGAACTTATCCGGTGGGATGAGGAGTATGGTAAAATAAAAGGTAGATTACAAAAAAGAAACAGTTCCTTGTCTTTAGAACTCAATATTTCTAAAAAAGGTAAAAAGGCAAAATTAAATCAACTAGAACAACAAAAGTTAAGCCAATACATTGGTGAAATGAATGTTGTTATGTTTGCCCCAGAAGATTTAAATCTTGTAAAAGGAAGCCCTCAAGTACGAAGACGCTTTTTGGATATGGAACTCGGACAAATAGCACCTATTTATTTGTATGAACTAAGTCAATATCAAAAAGTGCTCACACAACGAAATCACTTGCTAAAAAAAATGCAAGGGAATAGTAAAAATGAGGACACGATGCTGGATGTATTTACAATGCAAATCATTGAACACGGTACAAAAATATTGCAGAAGCGTTTTGAGTTTTTGAATTTACTACAAGAATGGGCTGCTCCAATCCATCGTGGTATTAGTAGAGGATTAGAGGAGTTAGAAATAGTCTATAAACCGAGCGTAGATGTATCAGAATCAATGGATTTGTCGAAAATAAAAGAAGTATACTATGAAAGTTTTCAATCTGTGAGACAACGTGAAATTTTCCGTGGTACAACTTTAATCGGTCCTCATCGTGACGATTTACAATTCTTCGTTAACGGTAAAAATGTTCAAGTCTTTGGTTCACAAGGACAACAACGAACAACCGCACTTTCCCTAAAGTTAGCTGAAATTGAATTGATTTATTCAGAGGTGAAGGAATATCCAATCCTCTTATTAGACGATGTATTATCAGAGTTAGATGATTATCGTCAATCACATCTGTTAAATACAATTCAAGGAAAAGTGCAAACATTTGTGACAACGACGAGTGTCGACGGAATTGAACACGAAACATTGAAGCAAGCGAAAACAATTCATGTGAAAAGCGGCACGGTAGATTGTGAAATAGACAGAACATAATTCTGTTTAAATGGAAAAGTAGGTGATCTTGGTGTCAATGGAACAAAAGCAAATGCAGGAAAATTCATATGATGAAAGTCAAATACAGGTCCTTGAAGGATTAGAGGCAGTTCGAAAACGTCCGGGTATGTACATCGGGTCTACGAGTGGAAAAGGACTTCACCACCTTGTATGGGAAATTGTCGATAATAGTATCGATGAGGCGTTAGCAGGATATTGTGATGAAATTAACGTTAGTATCGAAGAAGATAATAGTATTCGTGTAACGGATAATGGACGTGGTATTCCAGTTGGTATACAAGAAAAAATGGGACGTCCTGCGGTAGAGGTTATTATGACTGTCCTTCACGCTGGTGGTAAATTTGGCGGTGGCGGTTATAAAGTTTCTGGTGGTTTACATGGTGTTGGGGCATCGGTTGTAAATGCCTTATCAACAGAACTAGAAGTATTTGTACATCGTGATGGTAAAATCCATTACCAAAAATACGAAAGAGGTATTCCAGTCGCGGATTTAAAAGTTATCGGTGATACAGATCAAACAGGAACGATAACTCGCTTCAAGCCAGATCCAGAGATTTTTAAAGAGACTACAGAATACGAATTTGATACGTTAGCAACTCGTATGCGTGAGTTGGCGTTTTTAAATCGTAATATTAAATTAACAATTGAAGATAAGCGTGAACATAAGCAAAAGAAAGAGTTCCATTACGAAGGTGGAATTAAATCTTATGTTGAGCATTTAAATCGTTCAAAACAACCAATCCATGAAGAGCCTGTATATGTTGAAGGTTCAAAAGATGGAATTCAGGTTGAAGTTTCTCTTCAATATAACGAAGGATATACAAATCATATCTACTCATTTACAAATAATATTCATACGTATGAAGGTGGTACGCATGAGGTAGGGTTTAAAACTGCCCTAACACGTGTAATCAACGATTATGGCCGTAAAAATAACATTTTAAAAGATGCGGATAGTAATTTAACCGGTGAAGATGTTCGTGAAGGTTTAACAGCAATCGTATCAATTAAACATCCAAATCCACAATTTGAAGGCCAAACAAAGACGAAACTCGGAAATAGTGAAGCGAGAACGATTACAGAGTCTGTATTCTCAGAGGCGTTTGAAAAGTTCTTGCTAGAAAATCCGAATGTTGCACGTAAAATTGTAGATAAAGGGACGATGGCAGCACGCGCACGTGTAGCTGCTAAAAAGGCTCGTGAATTGACGCGTAGAAAGAGTGCGTTAGAAGTTTCGAGTCTACCAGGTAAATTGGCGGATTGTTCTTCAAAAGATCCAGCAATCAGCGAAATTTATATCGTAGAGGGTGACTCTGCAGGTGGTTCGGCTAAACAAGGGCGCGATCGTCATTTTCAGGCAATTTTACCGCTTAAAGGTAAAATTATTAACGTCGAGAAAGCACGATTAGATAAAATTTTATCTAATGACGAGGTTCGTACAATTATTACAGCAATCGGGACAAATATCGGTGGAGACTTTGATATTGAAAAAGCTCGTTATCATAAAGTTATTATTATGACCGATGCTGATGTTGATGGCGCGCATATTCGTACCCTATTATTGACGTTCTTCTATCGTTATATGCGTCAAATAATTGAGTATGGTTATATATATATTGCACAGCCACCGTTGTTTAAAATACAACAAGGTAAAAAAATTCAATATGCTTACAACGATAAAGAGCTTGAAAAGATATTAGCGGAGCTACCAGCTCAGCCGAAACCAGGAATTCAGCGTTATAAAGGTCTTGGAGAAATGAATCCAACTCAGCTATGGGAAACAACAATGGACCCAGAAGTACGTTCGTTACTTCAAGTTTCCCTTCAAGATGCAATTGAAGCGGATGAAACGTTTGAAATTTTAATGGGTGATAAAGTAGAACCACGTCGTAATTTTATCCAAGAAAATGCAAAATACGTGAAAAACCTTGATATTTAAGTAATGACAGGAATGTGAGCGTTCCTGTCTTCTACATATAAATCAATGTATGTGTAACGGAAATGTAAGAGGAGGTGCTCGTTGATGTCAGATAATCAACAACAAGCACGAATTCGAGAGATTAATATTAGTCACGAAATGCGTACCTCATTTTTAGATTACGCAATGAGTGTTATCGTATCTCGTGCACTACCAGATGTTCGTGATGGATTAAAACCTGTACATCGCAGGGTTTTATATGCAATGAATGATTTAGGAATTACCGCTGATAAAGCATATAAGAAATCGGCGCGTATTGTCGGCGAAGTAATTGGTAAGTATCACCCGCATGGTGACTCAGCTGTTTATGAAACAATGGTACGTATGGCGCAAGATTTTAGTCAACGTTACATGCTTGTTGACGGACATGGTAATTTCGGTTCTGTTGATGGGGATTCAGCGGCAGCAATGCGTTATACAGAAGCAAGAATGTCTAAGATTTCTATGGAATTAATTCGTGATATTACAAAGAATACAATTGATTATCAAGATAACTACGATGGTTCTGAAAGGGAGCCAATTGTATTACCAGCGCGTTTCCCTAATTTATTAGTAAACGGTACGACGGGTATTGCAGTTGGTATGGCAACAAACATTCCGCCACATCAACTTGGAGAAGTAATTGATGGTGTATTGGCATTAAGTCATAATCCTGACATTACTATTGCGGAATTAATGGAATGTATTCCAGGACCGGACTTCCCAACGGCAGGTTTAATCTTGGGACGAAGTGGGATTCGAAGAGCTTACGAAACAGGACGCGGTTCTATTATACTTCGTGCTAAAGTTGAAATTGAAGAGAGAGCTAATGGTAAACAATCTATTATTGTAACTGAACTACCTTATCAAGTTAATAAGGCGCGATTAATTGAAAAAATTGCAGAATTAGTTCGTGATAAGAAAATTGAAGGTATTACAGATTTACGTGATGAATCGGATCGAAATGGTATGCGTATTGTTATGGAAGTACGTCGTGATGCCAATGCCAATGTACTATTAAATAATCTATATAAACATACAGCACTTCAAACAAGTTTCGGTATTAATATGTTGTCTCTTGTAAATGGAGAGCCACAAGTACTAAACTTAAAACAAAATTTATATCATTATTTAGAACATCAAAAGGTAGTAATTCGTAGACGTACCGCTTATGAATTAGAGAAGGCGGAAGCGCGTGCTCATATTTTAGAAGGATTACGCATTGCTTTAGATCATCTTGATGAAGTTATTACCTTAATTCGTAGTTCAAAAACGGCTGATATTGCAAAACAAGGCTTAATGGAACGTTTCGGTTTAAGCGAGAAACAAGCGCAAGCGATTTTAGATATGCGTTTGCAACGTCTAACCGGATTAGAACGTGAAAAAATCGAACAGGAATATCAAGACTTAATGAAGCTAATTGCGGAATTAAAAGCGATTTTAGCAGACGAAGAAAAAGTCCTTGAAATTATTCGTGAAGAACTAGCTGAAGTAAAAGAACGTTTCAATGATAAGAGACGTACAGAAATTACAATTGGCGGTATGGAATCTATTGAGGATGAGGATTTAATTCCAGAGCAAAATATCGCTATTACACTTACTCATAATGGTTACATTAAAAGGTTACCAGCTTCTACGTACAAAACACAGAACCGTGGGGGACGTGGTGTACAAGGAATGGGTACGAATGATGATGACTTTGTTGAACATTTATTAACAACGTCTACTCATGATCATATTTTATTCTTCACAAACAAGGGTAAAGTATACCGTACGAAAGGATACGAAATTCCAGAGTATAGTCGTACAGCAAAAGGTATACCGATTATTAACCTATTAGGGGTAGATAAAGGTGAATGGATCAACGCCATTATTCCAATTCGTGAATTTGGTGACGATCAATTCTTATTCTTCACAACGAAACAAGGTATCTCTAAGAGAACTCCTCTTTCATCGTTTGCAAATATACGTACGAACGGTTTAATTGCAATTTCTCTTCGTGAAGAGGACGAAGTAATCTCTGTACGCTTAACATCTGGTGATAAGGATATTATCGTCGGAACGAGCAATGGTATGTTAATTCGATTCAATGAACAAGATGTACGTTCTATGGGACGTAATGCGGCGGGTGTAAAAGCTATTACATTAGGTGATGAAGATCAAGTTGTAGGTATGGAAATTGTCGAAGAGGATGTAAATGTTTTAATTGTAACGAAAAATGGTTACGGAAAGCGTACACCAATTGATGAATACCGCTTGCAAAGCCGTGGAGGTAAAGGTCTGAAAACATGTAACATTACAGATAAAAACGGTAAGTTAGTAGCTGTTAAGTCTGTAACAGGTGAAGAAGACATTATGTTAATTACAGCAGCGGGTGTTATTATTCGTATGCCGGTTGATCAAATATCTCAAATGGGACGTAATACACAAGGTGTTCGTCTAATTCGATTAGAAAATGAACAAGAGGTAGCGACAGTAGCAAAAGCACAAAAAGATGACGAAGATGAAGAAAGCGAAGTGGCTTCTTCTGAAGAATAAGAGAGGGGAAGTCTTCCTCTCTTATTTTTTTTAGAATAATACTTGCATAGTAATAGAAAAGCTTATATAATAGGCAGAGTCAGCAAATGAGCGATACAAGTTATCAAAAAAACTTGTTGACGAAAATAATATACTATGATATATTATGAAAGTCGCTGAAACGCGATGTTGAACTTTGAAAACTAAACGAAACAAACAACGTGAAACGTCAATTTTTATTTTAGATGCTAGACAAACTAACTTTATTGGAGAGTTTGATCCTGGCTCAGGATGAACGCTGGCGGCGTGCCTAATACATGCAA
>NZ_JBTMZT010000008.1:0-176111 GCF_054570475.1 Bacillus sp. C1 | reverse complement strand
AGTAAAAAATAGACACATATTAGGGGTATTTGGTTTGCATTCTAATTGGCCTAAAATCTCTGGCATTTAATCAATTATAGCTCTAAAAAACATTTGACTAATCGTAAGAAAGACACCTTCAACTGGGTAAGGTGTCTTTTTCATTTTGTCCCCTTACTTCACAATTACCAACAAGTCTCGTTCCATGCTGAGCTACGTTCTCTTCTCCTTTCCTCTTTTGGAGAACCAGCCGAGCAGTTAGTTTTTGCTAGCTGTTCTTTTATTTATCCCATGTAATACCTTTGCGCTTTTACCTTTTTCCATTTTTCAGTATCAAAAATCTGTTCTCCCTTACACTTTCGTCTATAGCAATTAGTAACCAATTCTACTTTTACAAACTCTTTATCAAACCTTTTCATCCACTCTGCCCCTCACTGATCCCTTCTTTGATGTATTACTCTAATAAATTCATATCCATTCTCCTTTTCTACAAAATGAAATTTTTATTTAAATGTGTTTTCACATTTGTGTGAACTAAACATATATTTATATAGACATGCATTGCACATGCCTTTTTGGTTTTAATACTCATATGAATTTACAACAAAGAATTTTTAGGATAAGCATCATAGTATACTAGAACAAAAAATATTTTATCCATTTCTAAAAGGAGGTGTTTTTATTAATACAACTTTAATTTCCCATTTTTACAATGAAGAATATCTACTCCCATGGTGGTTAATGCACCACACAAAACTATTTAATCACGGTATTCTTATTAATCGAGGATCTACTGATCGTTCAGTAGAAATGTGTAGATTATTTGCACCTCATTGGGAAATCCGAGATTCAAAAGTATTAGAGTTTGATGCCTTATTAGTTGATCAAGAAGTAATGGAAATAGAAAAAGAAATTACAGGGTGGAAAATGGTTTTAAATACCACTGAATTTCTTTGCTGTTTTGATAAGGAAGGCTTTTTCTCTTCTCTTGCTATTTTAGAGAAAAACATGTATTCCATTAGGACTATTCTGATGGTCGATGAACCTACTCACGGTTATACCAATCCGAGATACGGAATTCCCCTTGTTAAACAGCGTTATCATGGGATTATAATTCCCCCTACTCCCCCAGCCCCTTACTACGGTGGTAGATTCATCCACAATTATTCGCAAGGTAACTATTCGGCAGGGCGACATTGGTCACTTCATCCATTTATCGTTTACATGTATCCTGCTTTCATTTTAAAATTCTTTTACAGCCCATGGAATACAGCTATGAAAAATCGAAAATTACAAATTGGTCCTACTCTTTCTGAACATAGTATCCAGCATGGCTTAGGTACTCATCACCTAGCAACACTAGATGAATTAGAAAAAAAATATATATCCTTCGCAACCTCAACTATTGATCTTCGATTAATCCCGGAATATCAAGTTTTATTTCCAGATTTATGTTTTCCTAACTATTAATACAGCTAAAAAGAACATCTTACAACTTTCCATACAGCTCTTGCTTTTTAATAAGGACCACTCCTTACTAGTTACGATAGGTAAGACTTTGAAGTTATCTCCATCTTATCCTCGCTTAACACTGTACGTGCGACTTTCATCGCATACAGCGTCCCATCTTATCCTTTTATACTAAAGCAACTAGATTACAAACTTTACGGAGTTTGTTTATTTTCTTCAATTGTTTATCGTTCAATTGAAGTATTCTCGTATATTTTCTAATCGTCTCTTCATTTGTAGCGTATATCAGTCTGTGGACAAATTTATGTACAATAATTAGGGTATTAAACTCGGCAGTTCCTCCCATATCTCTCGGTAGCTTGTGATGGCAGCGTGCATCATTAGCTAGTAAACAAATTCTGGTGACAGCGCATTTACCATTTTTGCATGGAATATCTCGATAATTTGTTATCGGTATACTCCATGCTCTTCCCTTTACTGGATGATAGCAACATTTTTGGTATTTCATTAGCAATGTTACCTTTTGATCTTTTACGGAGCATATCAATTGAAAATTCATTTATTTTGCCGCAAACTCTCCTGGTTGCGAAAGTTCTTTCATAACGGTTCATTCATAGCCACTTCCAAACAGAACTTCTAAGTTCTCTTTTATTAAATGAATATGCCAATTTGATACCCAATTGGAGTTTCTTTCACCGTAAAACATCTCTTCGTCATATGGTAGTAGTCATATTCCTAGTCCTCCCCGCTTTTTCTTTTTACACAACTGTATTTTGAATTCTTGTCCAAAAGTGATAAAATATAATTATGTGTTTTCAGAATAATAAAAGAATAAATGAAAACACAGGTGTTTTTAGGAGGGGTTTTTGATGAATTACACATTAGCGACTAGAATGAAAGCATTCCAATCTTCTATCTTTAGTGAATTAGCAGCCTATAAAAAAGAAAAAATCACAGCAGGTTATAAAATGATTGATTTAAGTATTGGTAATCCGGATATGCCTCCTGCTGATATTGTAAGAGAAGCTATGATACATACAGCAAGCGGAAAAGAAAATTACGGTTATACGTTAACAGGTATTCAAGAATTTCATGAATCGGTAACTGAATATTACGATAACACTCACAACGTTACACTGGACCCTAACAATGAAGTTTTATTATTGATGGGTTCCCAAGATGGACTCGTCCACTTACCTATGGTTTTTGCAAATCCAGGTGATCTTATTTTAGTTCCTGATCCTGGATATACAGCATATGAAACGGGTATTCAAATGGCAGGTGCAAAACCTTACTTTATGCCTTTAAAGAAAGAAAATGATTTTTTACCTAATTTACAAGACATTCCTGAGGAAATTGCTACACAAGCAAAAATGATGATCTTAAACTTCCCTGGAAACCCAGTTCCAGCAATGGCACATGAAGGTTTCTTCAAGGATGTCATCCACTTTGCAAAACAGCACAATATCATTGTGGTACACGATTTCGCCTATGCAGAATTTTATTACGATGGTAAGAAACCAATCAGTTTCTTATCTGTTCCTGGCGCTAAAGAAGTTGGTGTTGAAATTAATTCTCTATCCAAAAGCTATAGCTTAGCTGGTAGCCGTATCGGTTATATGATTGGAAATAAGGAGATTGTAGGTGCACTAGCGCAATTTAAATCGAATACAGATTACGGCGTATTTTTACCAATTCAAAAGGCAGCATCCGTTGCCTTACGCCAAGGTGCCGACTTCTGTGCCAAAAATCGCACCATCTATCAAGAACGAAGAGATACTTTAGTTGATGGCTTTGCTTCTTTTGGATGGCATGTTGAGAAACCAGCTGGCAGTATGTTCATATGGGCTGAAATACCAAACGGCTGGACTTCATTACAATTTGCTTACGCATTAATGGATCGCGCGCATGTTGTTGTAACTCCTGGTCATGCTTTTGGACCACATGGTGAAGGTTTTGTGCGCATTGCGCTTGTTCAAGACAAAGAAGTGTTACAACAAGTTGTTGAGAACATTAAAGATAGCGGCATTTTCTCGACCGAAAAAGCAGATACATTAGTCAGAAATTAATCACAACTCCCCTGCTTCCTTTTTAGCAGGGGCTATTATTTTTTCATTTAAGGATTACGACTGGAGGAACATATGAATATTACAACTATTAACGATACACTCCCACATCGCTACCCGTTTTTAATGATTGATAGAATCACAGAAATTGAAAACGAAAAATCTGTAAAAGGATACAAATTCATCACAAGTAACGAATGGTTTATAAATGAGAATCAAAACAGTATGCCCCACGTGTTAATTGTAGAGGCACTTGCACAGCTTGGAGCGTTCGTGGGGACAAGTGATTCTAGTAGACTCGGTTTTCTCTCTTCATTAGACGGGGTAACATTTACTGGAACTGCTATGCCTGGCGACAAGCTAGATTTGCAATATGAAGTTTTGCGAAACAAACGTGGATTTATTCTTGGAAAAGGGATTGCTTCTGTAAATGGTGAACCAATTGTTATAGTTGAAAAATTATTAGTTTATATTGCTAATTAAACTTTTTCATTATTACAACGACACAATGATAAGGAGTACAAAGATGAAGAGCGCTGTCGGTATTGATGCTGGAGGAACACTAACAAAAATTGCTTATTTTAATCAAGACAATGAATTACATTTCGAAAAATTTTACTCTCATGAACAACATAAAATTAAAGAGTTGTTACATAACAATAAAGATATAAAGAGACTATCTATAACTGGCGGGAAAGCTGATTCATTACATACATTATTTTCAGGAATATACCAAATAGAATCCCTCGCCGAATTTGAAGCTACTCTTGGAGGTGTTCATTATCTCATTGAGAAAGAACAACATTCCGTACATAACTTTATTTTAACAAATATCGGTACAGGAACATCCATTCATTATGTCTATGACAAACATTATATTCGCGCTGGAGGAACAGGGATTGGCGGAGGAACTATCATGGGATTATCAAAACTATTAACGAACATCGATCGTTTTGAAGAAGTAATTCAGCACACAAAGCTAGGTGCTAGGCAGACTCTTGATATAACAGTTGGAGATATTTATAACGGAATGCTCTCCCCTATTGATAGTCATTTAACAGCTAGTAATTTTGGGAAAGCTGTTAATAATGAAAGTGAGTATAGCAAATCTGACTTACTCGCCACTCTTCAAGGCCTTGTTGGTGAAGTAGTCACTGCATTAAGCCTTCAATTTGCAGACGCAAAAGCCATAGATGATATTGTTTATATTGGATCTACACTTTCAAACAATAAACAACTGCAAAATATTATAGGTAATTATACAGTGTATCAAAATAAAAAACCTATCTTCTTGCAAGATCATGGCTTTAGTGGGGCTATTGGAGCTTTATTACATATCACAAAATGAAAAGGAGGCTTATGTGAAAGAAAAGACATTAATTAAAATTGAAAAAGATATTGAAAATCATGACTTAGGAAAAGCGAGAGAACGACTTCACGGTTTAATTCAAGCTTATCCCGATGATCTTTCCCTTCGCAAAAAATTAGGCGATATTTATTTCCGGTTACAATATCCAACAATGGCCGGACGATATTGGTATCTCGAAGAAAATAAAACACCTGAGATGCTTCAAGCATGTCGGCAATTTGAAAAATCTCTAGGCAATAATCATAATGAAATTATAAAAACTTTAAAATTCAAAGGTGATTCTGCAACAATTCATAATCTTTCCTTTACATATACTAGCCCTACTCAAGGTCGTGTAGCGGAACAAATTGTCCGAATCCCAGAAGAAACGTGGAAAGATAAACTCGTTCCTATTGGTTGTATTTCTACTTTACTAATAATTCTTGTGTGTGCCTGTATTGGAGTATATACAATATTCAATTGGTTTTAACGAATACCAAACTTAAAAATATAGGAGAATACATATTATGACTAGCATATGTATTCTTCTTTTATTCAATTAAAGTACCCTTTTCTGGAACAATAACATTCTTTTGTAGTGACTTTTCATCTACCTTATCTTGCTAATGTTTTATTCTTCATAACGCTCCCCTTTGTAAGTCACGCATTCATTTCACTCCCCCTCTCTTTACTATATAAATCCAATTTGATTTTCTAACAGATACATGATGGTTATGAAGAACAGACAGAGACCTTCACTCATTTTCTCCTTCTGTTTTCACATGGGATGGGGCTAAAAAAGCACTGACCGCTTCTATCCATGGCCGGATCCTCTCATCCATCTAAAAAGAATGGGTTGATGTTCGTTTTTTAATTTGGATTTATATATAAATCACATGAAAGTTCTATTATTATTTAGACAACCATTCACTCCAAGATGATTAAGATTTGTTAATTTTTAATAGCTAAAGAGAATACTTTAGTCTATAAATCATTACACTCGCTTTATAAATCGCGATAATTTTTTTATTAATCTTAAAATAACAACTTTTTATATCTCTATCCACTTCAATCGCAAATACTTTCTCCAAACATTCTCTATAGTATATACTGATATCGTAATATGTATTTTCACCTGAACTTTTATACATAACAATTCATTACTTAGGAAAGAAAAGAGGTACAAACTAGTGAGTACAAAAAAAACAGTAGCAATATCCACACTCGCTTTAGCAATGCTAACAGGGGCTAATACGATTCATGCTCAAACCAATGAATCTACTACACAAAATGTTGAAGACAAATTAGCGGAAATCAAGCAAGCTCGGCAACATGCTGAAGAAAAAGTAGCTGAAATTAAACAACATGCTGAAGAAAAATCTGCAGAAATCAAGCAAGCTCGGCAACATGCTGAGGAAAAAGCAGCGGAGATTAAACAACGTGCTGAAGAGAGATCTGCGGAAATCAAGCAGGCTCAGCAACATGCTGAAGAAAAGGTAGCTCAAATTAAACAACATGCTGAAGAAAAGTCTGCGGAAATCAAGCAGGCTCAGCAACATGCTGAAGAAAAAGTAGCTGAAATTAAACAGAACAAGCAACACGCTGAAGAAAAAATAGCGGAAATCAAACAGAACAAGCAACACGCTGAAGAAAAAATAGCGGAAATTAAGCAACACGCTGAAGAAAAAGCAGCGGAAATCAAGCAAACGCAGCAACATGTTGAAGAAAAAGTAGCTGAAATCAAACAGATTAAGCAAAATGCCGAAAACAAAGTAGCTGAAATCAAGCAAAACAAGCAACATGCTAAAGAGAAAGTAGCTGAATTAACACAAATTAAACAAGATATAGATGCTACATTAACAGAATTGGCACAGTCTAAACAAAAAATAAAAGATAAATTATTTGAATTAGCACAGATCAAACAAAATATAGAAAATAAATTGGCTGAATTAAAACGTGACAAACAAACGATAACAGAAGATAAATTAGCTGAATTACAACAGACAAAGCAAAATATAGAAACCAAAATAGCTGAACTGAAACAGACCGAACAAAATATAGAAAACAAAATAGCTGAACTCCAGCAAACGAAACAAAACATAGAAGACAAAGCAACTGAGTTACAGCATAACAAACCAATTGCAAAAGATAACAATGATGCTAAAGAACTTCCTAGAGCCGGTGGTGTAAACTCTGATACGATGCCTCTAGGGTTGTTGTCCATTTTAGGTGGCATTCTATTAATCGTACGGAACAAAATCAAAATGTACTTATAAAAAAAGCTATTCATTCAAGTCTTAATAAGAGTAGTATATAGTCCAGTAAAATCATGCACTCTTTCCTGAACGATAGAAACTTTATTTTCACATCAAAAAAAGCTGGTTTTATGCCAGCTTTTTTTGAACTATAACTCTATATAACCGTTTTCTCCACCAAGATATTTAAAACGAGTTACCCCAAACTCCTGCACTATATATTTTCTCATCGCTTCAAATTCTTCACCAAAAATAAGAATAGGATTTTTTGAAAATGAAATCACTGTTTCTCCATCATACATTCTAGCTGTTATTATTTCTTTATCCAAGTAGAACAATATACGTATTCCTGTATAATAATATTCGTAATACCCTTCTTCATCTTGTTCACCCTTATCTTCAAAAGGAATACATTCTATTTTATAAGTTTTCCCATTACTATTTATTAACCCCATATAATCTACTCCTTTAAAGCAAACTTAGGTAACTTAACATGTAACAACCTCTTTTATTCTACTTCTACATGTTCTTATAACAATACGTTTCCGAAGAAACCGACTGTAAAAATGTATTCATCTCCCCTACAGAGTAAATGTATAACTCATGCATCGCACGTGTACAAGCAGTATAAAATAATTTCCGTTCACTTTCTTTATTATATTTTTTCTTTGATGCATCATAAATGATAACCGCATCAAATTCTACTCCTTTTGATAAATACGATGGGATAATTAAAACACCTGTATCAAACGAACTCGTTTCTTTCTTAATGAGCCGAACTTGTAATGATGTTTGCAGTGCCAGATAAGCTTCTTCACTTTCTTCTGCTGTTTTACAAATAACCGCAATTGTGTTGTGACCATCTTGTTGCAACTGTTTGATTTGATTTACAATCTGTTGGTGATGTGATGTTCCCTCTTTCACTTCCACGATAACTGGTTTTGCCCCTTCACGCTGAAACGGTTCAATGTCATGTCCCTCTATAATTAACTGCTTCGTAAATTCAATAATTTGTTTTGTAGAGCGATAACTACGTGTAAGAACAATTCTTTCACTCATCTCTTCTCCGTACAACTCACTTAATTGTGAAAATTTACTTTCTGATGCATATTCATAAATGTTCTGATTAAAATCACCTAGTATTGTCATTTTTGTATGAGGGAATATTCGCTTCAAAAATGCATATTGAAATGCAGAATAGTCTTGTGCTTCATCAATAAATATATGCTGCACAGATGTATTTCTTTGCAGTTCTTCTATTTGATCCTTCATATATAAATACGGTGTTGCATCTTCATATGACATATAAAAACCTTGTATTTTTTCTATTGTTTCTGTACATATTTCATTCCACTTTTGCGGTAAGTTATTTTCTCCTCCAAATTGCGGATTTTTAAATAACTGCATATAAAGCGCTTGTGTATGAATAAACTGTAACTTTTTCACACGTCTTCGGAGTGGTTTAAACTGTTCTTTCACAACGAGAGCTGCTAACATATTTTGTTCACGTTCAAAATCATCAAACGTTCCATCGGAATATTCTTGTTTTTGCTGTAATTTCCGGTGAACTTTTTCGTATGTTTCTTTATCTAGTAGCTGTACTTCTTCTTCCACCCAAAGTTTTTTTCTCTCTAGTTTCTCTTGTTCTTTCAGCTCTTTTAGTAGCCATTCCGAAATGATTTTTATTCGATTTGGAATCCGTATTGAAGAATCAAATTCATAAAATTTTTCTTTTATTTGTTCTTTAGAAATTAATACGTCTCCTCTAAATTTAATATCTTTAAATAACATACCTTCTCGCTTTAAATGAGATACATACTGATCCACTACTTCAATAAAATCAGAACTTGCTTTATATTTAATCCCTTCTAATCGCGCTTCATAATTGTTGTCTTCCACTCTTGTCAATACATATTCCATTTGTGTAAATGGATCTTCTACTTCAAATTTCTTATCGATATGACGCTCTAAGTATTCTTGGAATGTCGTTTGTTTCATATTGTCTTCACCAAGTTCTGGTAGTACTGTGGAAACATAACTATTAAACATCGAATTGGGAGAAAAAAGAACAATTTGATCAGCATGTAATGTCTTTCGATAACGATATAATAAGTATGCAACGCGCTGAAGTGCTGCCGATGTTTTTCCACTTCCCGCAGCTCCTTGCACAACAAGTAAACGACTTTTTTCATCCCGGATAATTTGATTTTGTTCCTTTTGAATCGTTGAAACAATACTTTTCATTTGTAGATTCGCGTTATTTCCTAATACTTCTTGCAGTAATTGATCACCAATCGTAACACCCGTATCAAACATACTTACAATTTGACCGTTCCGAATCACATATTGTCTTTTTAATGTCATTTCACCTGAAATTGTCTCCTGAGGTGCCACATATTCTGCTCTTCCTACAGAATAATCGTAATACAAGCTTGATATAGGAGCTCGCCAGTCATATACAAGAAACTGTTCTGTATGTTCATCATAAAACGAGTGAATGCCGAGATAAATCGCGTCCTCTTGCTTTTCACCGTCTTCTAAAAAGTCTACCCTTCCAAAGTAAGGTGATTGCTGTAATCTTTTTAACCCCTTTAGTTGATTGTATGCATGGCGATGACTTTGCTCCCGTTCAGCTAATAACTCTGCTTGTTGTTTAATGCTCGCTGCCGTTTCAATAGCTTCTTCTGTATTATCAACATTCACTGTTACATCGTCCCAAAAATGTTTTCGAACTTGAACAACATCTTTCATTGCTGCACTTTTATATTGCTCTAATGTATCAATATGTTTTTCAATCTTTCCAACCACTTCTTTCACACGATGTTGTTCCTGTTTCCATTCTTGACTTGTTTTCTCCATATCGCCACTCCCTATCAACTGATTGTTCTCATGCTCATCGTTTGATGCAATAAAAAATTCAATAAAAAGTTTGACAAACGAGTAATTGTTTTGCTATAATTAAATTGGATAATTATTGACTTTTGATAAAAATAAACAATGAGCGTTTTTCCATTTTAACACATATATATGAAAAATCAATAAAAAGGAGATACAAATTTGTATCTCCTTTTTATTTTGGAAGCTCTACTTCAAATTCTATTAGCGATTCCCCAGCTTCTCCAATCCGTTCCACACTCACTTTTTCAACTACGCATCGCAAGCGCGTGCTTAATTTTGGCATCTTCTCTACAATTTCTATTGCCTGTTTTTCATTTTCTTTCCGCCCAACTGTAACATGCGGTATATACAATATATCACTTCGTAAAAATTCTGCTAAAAGTCCCTTGTATAACTTATCATGTAACTCTCTTACTTGTTCCTTCCCCTTTTCAATACGTAAAAACAAATACTCACCCTCATAACTTATACAATCACTAAACTCAATTTCTACCGGATGAATCCCTTGTACTGTTTGAGTTATATATGCTCTTAATTCATCATTAGAAATTATACTTTCAAAAGGAAATACAAGTGTTATATGCGGCTGAATAAAACGAAATAAAGGATCATGCTGTTTTCTAATTGCTTCAATTTCATCCATAGGAATACCCTGCAGAAAAAGTAAAATGGTACGCATCCCTAATCTCCCCCTCCACCTAAATAAAAACTGTAACCCTATGAAACTGCCCGAAAAACTTCTTTATAAAACCGTTATATTTTCTATACGTAACCTTAAGTTCTTTTCATTCAAACCACTTTGACAAAAATCAAACTTCTTTCCTTTTAATAATTTCGTACGATCTACCACTTGTCCTACATGATAACTTGTATGCTCCACTAAATGAAACAAGTTATGCATATCTATATAAGTATTTTCATTACAAGCTTTCACATACTCTTGTTTCCATTCATCAAATGTTCCTTGTACAGTTTTACATAACACTCCGGGACTCAAATGCATAATCGGAAAATATTCTTCAATCCCATTTTCAAAATGTATATTTGGATTTGAATAACGGCTACTATTCCTTTTTATATACTCACAAACATGTAATATGATACCACCAATTGAATTTGCTGAATCCTCTTGCTTCCATAATTCTTCTGTATGTAAATGTCCAATTGTTTTCAGTAGTTTAGGCAAATAATGATCATACATTCTGTGATAGACAATCTTATAAAATAGATCCATCTTTATCCCCCCATTATGCCACTCATCTTTTTTTCAATTAATCTATGCGAAAAACCTCATCTCTGTAATCATTCATAGCATCACATTCAATCCCCCCTAACTAATACGCCAACTCATCAACACATCCTTTCGAAATATACACATTTTAATCAAAATTAAAAATTTTCATTTTTTATGTTTACAATTATCCATTAATTGTATATACTTACTAACGTAAGAAAAAAATTCTAAAAGGAGGTCGAAGGAAATGATGAAATTACAATTACATGTTGCACCTGTTTTCGTTTTACAATTCAATATGAATTCGACCACCCTAATGGAGAATTGAAAATCGTCCGGTATTTTCTTTAATTAACAAATTCGCCACAGGAGGTCGTATACTACTGTGGCTTTTTCATGCCCTGCCACAGTAGCATTGTATCCTTCTGTGGCTTTTTTGTGCGATTTTTTAGTCTCTGACATCAATTTTCTAAAAAAGGAGCGATTATCCCATGACTTTTCACGTATTGTTTTTCAGTATTACAATCCAGCGTAAACAATTATCTGAAGTAGAAATGCTGCACGATCAACACATTCAACAGACGATGAATGCCGTAAAGGAGCGTCAAATCCCTTATAGTAGTCACCTGTAATTCCTTTACGAAAGGAGGAATTCATTTATGACTTTTCATATTTTCTTTTTTACGATTACGCTTCAGAAAAAATCTTTATCTGAAACTGAAATTTTACGTAAACAACAAGTGAAAAAGATTATTGACGAAGTAAAAGATCGTAAGAGTTCTTATTACAATCACATGTATTAAAAAATAATTTTTAAAAGGAGTTATCATCTTATGAAATTCAAAGTATTCTTTTTAACCATTACCATTCACAAACATCAATTTTCTGAGACTGAAATTTCACATGAACAACAAGTTCAGAAAATGATAGAGGAAACAAAAGAGCGTCAAATTGCTTATTACAATCACATGTACTAAAAACTTATACAAAAGGAGCTATCACCTTATGAAATTCAAAGTATTCTTTTTAACCATTACGATTCAAAAAAACAAATTTTCCGAGCTCGAAATGTTACACGGACAACACATTCAAAACGCTATGAATGAAGTGAAAGAACGTCAACTTCCTTATTGTAGCCATTTATAATTCCTTTATGAAAGGAGGAATTCACTTATGAAATTTCATGTTTTCTTTTTAACGATCACCATTCAAAAGAAGCGATTATCTGACGCTGAAATTGCGCAAGAACAACAATCTGAAAAGATTATGGAAGAAATCCGGGATCGTAGAAGTGAGTATTATACGCATCTATAATGATGCAACCTAAATATAATGAGAGGAGCGGATTAAAATGTTAATGGTACGTTGTAAAGAAATGATTTGGATTATAGAGAGGGATTCTACGTAGACTGCATCATATGTTAAAAGCATATTTCCTCTAAATAAATATAAAAAAGTTACACAATAACAGCACACATCCCCCTTCACAAATTTTAAAGATGTGTGTTGTTTTTCTATTAAAACAGAAAGGCACACCACTAAAAAGTGATGCACCTTACGCAAAACCTATTTCTTTATTTTCGCTTACTTCGTTTCGTTTTAAATAATCTAACCAAGTTCGAAACAACTGTTTTTGTCACAGCATACGCAGGTACCGCTAAAATCATTCCTATAATTCCAGCAAAATTCCCTACACCAAGAATTAACACAATGATTGTTAATGGGTGGATATTTAACTTTGAACTCATAATACGTGGTGAAATAATGTTACTTTCAAATTGCTGTACAATGGTTACAATGAGAATTACCCATAACGCCTGAACTGGAGAGACAAATAATCCAACGATAACAGCTGGAGCTGCTCCGATAAATGGCCCTAAGTTCGGAATAATATTCGTAAATGCCGCTATGATTCCCAGAACAAAAGCATACGGCAAATCAATAATAATATACCCAACAAATGTAAATGCACCGACGAACAAGCAAACAAGCGCTTGCCCTTGAATATACGCAGATAACGTTTCGTTCGTTTCCTTTATAATACGAAGTCCTTCTTCACGGTACGATTCTGGTAAAAAACTAACAGCTTTTCCTGGAAATGCATGTCCATCTTTAAACATATAAAACAAAATAAACGGTACTGTAAAAATGACTAATGCAACGTTCGTAATAATGCCAAATAAAGCCGTTGCACTCGACGTTACTGTATTTGGTATATCTTTTAAATACTCCATTATGTTCTTTTCAATTGTTTCAATTGATACATAGTTTTGTGTAGCTAACCATTCAAACAACTTATGATGCGATAATTCTTGTATGTATATTTTTCCTTCTTTAATATATGTTGGCATATTTTTCACTAAATCCATTAGCTGCTGTGAAACTGTTGGAACAACTACGCCAATCGAAACAGCAGTTAGGCTAATAATAAAAACATATAGTAACAATATCGCTAAATTTCTAGGAACTTTCTTCCCTTCTAAAAATACGAGCACCGGATTAAATATAAAGTATAAAAACAAAGCGATTAAAATAGGGAAAAATAAAGTTGAAATAAATATGCCAATAGGTTGAAATAAAAATGATATTTTTGTGCAAATCAATATAATTCCTACAACCATTAGCACTTCCAATGTCCAAAAGTGCACTTTCGATTTCAAAAAAACAGCCTCCTTTAAATTAGCACTTCTTTTTATTGTATCAAATCATTCACGAATTTTACACGATATTTTTATCTTCAATGTTCCAAAACGCGAATAAATACACTACAATGAAACTAGATACAAATTTGCAGGTAAAGGTGATAAATATGAAACAATGCATCATATGCAGAAAAGAAACGAAAGAATTTAGTGAACAACATGTGATTCCGGAGATTTTATGTGGATATTATTTCACAAATTCAATTTGTGATACTTGTTATGAACATCTCACAACAAACGTTGATCGACCATTAATCCGTCATAAGCTGATTCAGTACAAAATCGAACAAATGAAACAACAAATTGATTCTCCTCTTTATACAAATGAATATGGTCAAGAATTAGCAGCGGCGGAAACGGAAGAAGTTGCAGTAAACGACGAAGTATACTATTCTAATGAGCTCATTATGAAACTATGTAAAAAACACGATATTTCGCTACATAATGAAATTTGGAAAGAAGAACGCGTAACAAAAGTAGCGAGCTCCATTCAACGTGAATTACTTTTAGATAACCGTAAATATAAAATGAGCATCTTAAAAATGGCTTATACATTCGCAGCCCATACAATTGACGGTTATCTTCATGATTCAGATGCAATTGATATTTCTACTATTATATCTAATGTTGACTTTATCGAACTAAAAGAACGAAATATTGTTCGTGATTTGAGTAAAAGTTCATTGTGGAATACCCTTAATACAACGAGTGATAACCACTACTTTATTTTATTAAGCGATAAAGATGGTCTATTCTGCTTCATCCGTTTATTCGATATCTTTGATGTCGTTGTCCATCTTTCTCAAAAAAATTATCAACTTCCTTCTCCAATTGTTGGAGTGAACAATGTAGAAACACAAGAATTCTATATTGAGAATTTAAAAGAATATATGGATGGGTTATTTAAACAAAAGAGTCCGAAAACTCATATTTAGCTACAAACTAGAACGTACGGTCTCCTTTCTTAATAAAAAGGCACTATGTTATAATGAGCATGAAAAGAACAATACAATCATATAAAATAATGATAAATTGTATATAAAAAAGACTAGTGTGCGGCTACACACTAGTCCCCGTAACTTAGCAGATTGGATTGTTCATTTATCCTATTTGTTTCTTACAAACGAGACAACCCACATTCTATTGGCGTAGGTGGGTTGTTATTTTTTGAGCTTGTCAATTAAGACAACAACAAACGTTAACAGTGCAACGAGAAATAATCCGCCTTGCAACAATAACGCAATTTCACTCATTCATTATCACCTCCCTTCAAGCCCTGGAGAAGTGATAATTGAACAACCAACCTTACCATAAGTTACCTCTTCATTTTACCATGATTTTTAATAGTTTACGATAAAAACCGGTAGGCCTCTGGCTTACCGGTTTTACTAATTTGCTACTCTTTCCCTATTTTTTCAACAACCGCCCCATAAAAATTCCGCTCATCGTCCACATTGACATGCACACGGTTCACTGTTTTAGAAAATCCATACAATAACTGTGCTGTTAAAGGTTTCTTTAATTTTATTTCAAATGTAGCTGGTTCCTTTATAAACTCCATTACCGTTGCTTCAAATACTTTTTTTCCTTCTTCCTTAGTTAATGCTTCACCTTTATAATGCGTAATCTCTTCTATTTGAGTAAATGGGATAATGATTTTCTTTCCAAATCCAACTTGGACGATTATTTCTGTTTCCGTCATCATATATGGATTCGTACGAATTGCTTGAATCTCCGCTAAAAAATATAAAATTCCATATATATTTAAAACGAGTAAAATCCAAGCAACCACTTCATTCCACTGATGAAGTAAATAATGAAATCCAATCGATTCAATTACTGTCGCGTGAATCAGCATAATATAAAATGGGATTGCTCCGGTCTTTTTATGATACGAAAAAACATATTGGCTTTCTGGCATCTTTGTACGCCAAGAAAATAAAGCGTAATAAAGTAATTTACATTCCGAAACAATTACATCTACTACAGTATTTCTTTTCAATGTAGTCTCAAACGCTTTATCAATCGCAAAAGAGAATGATGGGTATTCATTCTTATATTGTTTATAACATCGTATAATTTCCGGCAAGGCGCTAGCAATCTTATATAGAATAAATACCTCTAAACCGATAAACGCAATTTCCCCTGCAACTACAATATAAGAAACAAACGAAAACGACTGGAAATAGTCGCTTGGAATAATGAACCTTGCGGCAAGGTATCCTGCAATTATAACCGGGAATATATAGGTTAATGAATAATGTTTCCGTATGATAAGGAAATACGTAACAACTGGAATGACAATTAGAAAATCTAATAAAGACCCTAATACCATTTCCTTCGGTACAGCGGGTACAATTGGAAGTGCATATGCAAGATAATTTGATAATACAATTAGACCGATAACAACAATTCCTATCCCTTTTCTTTTACGTGAAATAGATTCACTCATTCAATCCCGCCTTTTTATTTAAAAATCTCATTCAGATGATCTTTATACAGCAAAATAGCTTTGTCATACTCTTTTACACTTTCTAGTTTTACAACCGTTTCAATCAATAGTTTCATCGCTTCTTCGTATTCGTTGACATTATATTTCGCCATGGAAAGAAATACTTTCATCGTATCATTGTCTGGAAACTGTTTGAGTCCAGCTTCTAATGTAACGATCGCTTTTTCATATTCACCAATACTGCGATATGTACTTCCAAGTCCAATATATGCGCCGCACAATGATTCTCCTGTAAGTCCATTAGCAATTGCTTTTTCATAGTATGGCGCAGCCTCCGTTTCAAATCCCATTACATCATGTATACAAGCACACTCATACAGAACTTCTGGACTTTGAGTGAAGTTTGCTAATCCAATGAGTATGTCCTTTGCTTGCGCATATTTCTTTTCATGCCGAAACTTAATCGCCTGTTCAAGTAACTGTTTCACTTGCATCGCTCCTTATTTGTTCCAGAATAGATGCTACACCGTTATCATTATTGCTAGCTGTTATATAATATGCCAATTCTTTTAACTCTGAAATTGCATTTTCCATCGCAATTGGATAGCAACATTCTTTGAATAAACCGATATCATTCCAATCATCACCAAATGCCATTACTTGTTTGGCACTGATTTCATGCTTTTGACACCAATTTAGAACGGCATTTTCTTTTGAAACGTTAAAGTTCATGATTTGGAACCTCTCCCGTTTATAAACGGCTCAAACTTCCCTCTTCGACACGATTACATAACGCTTCTAACTTACTTACAACCTCTTTTGCCGTTGCTTCTTTTCCTTCGCATAACGAAACACTCCCATCTTCTCCAATCACATGATGAATAGCTGCATGCGAATATAATGAATGAGGAGAGTTAGCTATCATAAGATTTGCTTTCGCCTGTCCCATTCTTTCATTTGCACGCCTGATTAGCTCTCCCTCATTCATAGCGCTTTCAAGTTTAAATCCAACTAAAACTGTTTCCGGATCCCATTGTTTAATTTGTTTTAATATTTTCGGCGCTTTTTGAAAATGAATAATTGGCGCGATATCACTTGAAATTTTGCCATTCATATCAAGCACATTGCCTTCTTGGTCACAGATTTTTTCCACAAGCCAATCTGACCCCGCCGCAGCCATAATAACGGCATCGATTTTCTCATGTATAATCATACTTTTCATTTTATCTTGTAAATCAATAATACCTTCAAATGGGTGCAATTCTAATTGCGTATTTGTAGCATTCGGCTTTTCAGCGAAATAACCATGTAAATATATAACATACGCTCCTTTTTTCATTGCTTCTTCAGCAAGCATTCTTCCAATTGTACCTTTTGCTAAATTTGTATGGCCGCGCACTTGATCCCATTTTTCTAAACATCCACCACTCGTAATTAAAATCTTTTTCCCCTTCATGATGACCATCCCTTACTTGTTTTTTGAAAGAAACCACTGTACACCAAAGTCAACAACTTCTCGTTGTTTCATCAATCTACACGTTGCATTTCCAACTTTACCGGATGCTACAGCTCCTGCACGATCAAATTTCTCCCCAATTTCAACAAACACTTCAGATTCATAGTCCATTTCGTCAAATTCTTTCCATACTCTCGCGCCATTTTCTATAATAGGTGCTCCAACTTTCACTAATTCCCGTGCCCCTGTACGGATTTCAGATAAATGAATGGAAGTGTTCGAGTCATAGCCGGCACCTATCAATAATACATAACCGTCTAAATCATATATTTTCTTTAGTGGAGAATGTTCCCCAAGACTAAATGAAAGCGAATGCTCTTTTATAATAGCCTCTGCATTTCTCCCCCAAGCAGCAAAGCTATTTAATGGATGATTACTGCGTTTTACATTTGGATAGGTACGGAAACATTCTACAACTTGCCCCATTGCACGTGTTGGGGTTACATCTGGATTAAATGCAGGAACATTGTCTCGAATAATTTGCCACCAACTTTCTGGAACAGGAGGTCTCGCCCAGTTTTTCGGATCTGATAAATCCGACGTTTGTGTTGGCATAATGATTGTACCCTCTTCAGTAATGACGTTCATTAAAGCTTCAACTACAGCGACAGCTCCGCCAGACACCCAACCGATTGAACTTAATGAAGAATGGACGATTACTGTCATTCCTTTTTTAAGTCCTAAGCTTTTCAAATCATTTGTTATCGTTTCTATTGTATTTGGTAATTTTGTTTCTGTTACTATGTCGTTTAGTTTCATGATTACTCCCCCATTAAGTTCTCTCTCAACACTTCTAAACTATCAAATTGAATTTTAGCTCTCATTCAACATATTATCATATTTTTCTTAATCTTTAATTCAAATAACAAAGAGAACTCCTAAAAAATTCTGTTATTACTAACATTATAGACTATTCTTCTTCCATGCCCTCTATTTTCTGATCCGATAGTATTAGAAAATCACATTACAAACAGGAAAATAAAAGGTAATTTATAGTATAATTGAATAAATAAAATCAAGGCTACGAGGTGGCTAGAATGAAAAAACTCATATTAAGTTTTTGGGTATTGGGGATTATCGGATTAAGCGGCTGTACTCTATTTGCAAGCGATTATGAAAGTTATTGGGTTCTAGAAAAGTCTAGATATCATGAAGGCGACTTTGGGCCAACTAATCTGTATGAAAAAGCACAAGAAGATCCAACACTTGTTCATTACTCGTTAGAAAGAATTAGCGAAGGAAAAATGATGATATTTTTAGCATTTGGCGAAAAATATCAAAATGATAAAATTATAGTAAAAGAAGTAAGAGATGAAAAAGATAAATCCGTTATTGTATTACATATGGAAGACGATAAAGGTACAGATAAAAATCCTGTTATGTATATCGGCGTGAATAAACTAAGAGACTCTGTAAAGATTGTAAATGAGAACGGTAAAAAGATTTTTGAGATCAAGCAAAATGAAGGAGTAACATCACAACAAGACAAAAAATAACAATAGTATCTCTAACTAAAAAATGATCTCTTCAAAGATTACTGTTGGTTTGAAGCAAAATTGAACTGTTTATAAAAAAGTCGCACCGTTTTAAAAAAGTTTAACCATTTATAAAAATGATGAACTGAAATCTATCTGTTATTTCGATTTTTTTCTTATTGAGCTAACAGAGAAGAGTAATTAATAAATCAAGGTAACTGTGGTATTGTTGTGATATTAGTTTAAAAACAAGGAGCTGTTAAAATGACATATCAGTTCGTTTTAACATTTATTGTTACTTTTGTATTTATAGGAGTTATCGGCTTTATAGTTAATACCTACTTGTTTAAAGGAAAAAGAAACAAGGAAAAAGGATTTGTCATCTATCTTGTTCAAAGTTTTATAATCGCAGTTCTTCTTACTTGGTTTCTCTAGAGTTTAATCAATTAACAGGTGCTGTAATTGAACAATCAACACAAAAAACGATTAAACTTTTATAAAAAAGTAATTTGTTAGACTATTTTAAGAGTCTGTTTTAATCAATCTTTTTCAAAACAGGCTCTTTCTTTTTGTTCGTTTATCAAGGACATTTGCATTAATTTGAATAAACTCTGTTCTAAAACAACAATTACATTGAAGAGATCATTTTTCACTTTTAAAAGTAATCAAAAAAGCATGGAGGTGAATCAGGAATCAATTCCTCAAGCACTTCTATCATTGCAGGATTTCCTTTTATCCTTCCAATATCGCATAAAAATGTAGGACTTTTATAACTTAATAACATAGTTGTTAATGTTTGGATCGTTAAGGACATTCCCTCCATACTATTTGGTTCTTTTTCATATGTTATATGTAATTGTTTATCACAATCCCACTCTAATGAAAAGGTCCCTTTATTCCACTCCAACATTGGATCGTCTATATGTAAAATTATCTTTTCATTTTTTACACGTTTAAATGGATATTGTTTCAGAAAACCAACTACATCGACAATTCTTCCCATATAATAAGGTGCGATTGTTTGCTTTATTTCACTATCTTCAAGTAAAAAAGCAACTGGTTCATGAACGCACGTCTTTCCTTTCACATAATATACCATCGAAAAGTGAGCACTAATAAAATTCCATAATCCCCTTCTCGCTTCCTCATTTAAATAAATCATTTCTTCTATATAAAACTTTTCTTCAAGAACACGATAAAATAAATATCCATGTGGAATATCTTCATCTGTATAATAAATTGCCAATTGCAAATCAATTGTTTCCTCACGAAATCGTTCTTCCCATGCAATTGTATTTCGGACCATTGCCCCATTTGTTTTTCTGGCAAACTCATCATAAATTTTTTCTTTTTCTTTACTTTTTAATCCTACTCTTCGCACGCGCCCGCTAATGTTACCACGATACTTAGGAAGCTGTGTATCTTTAATTTGATATTCAATGATATCAGAAATAATTTCCCACCCTTTTTTTCGATAATAAGGGATTGAATAAGGGAATAAATAAGAAATATATTGTCCATTTTCTCTCATCGTTGTTAAACTTTCTTTCATCAACGCATTCATCAATCCATGCCCTGCATACTCTGGATACGTACCAACTCCAGTGACACCTCCCATCTCATAGATCACACCATGAATATTCACTTGAAAAGGAAGAACAACAATTTGAGAAATTAATTTATCATGATCAAACCAACCTAAAGCAGTCCCTGGCTTTAATTGATGACTTTTCTTTTGTACCATTTTTTCTTCATCATTAATCATTTTTTTCGAAACTTGAAACACGTATTTCATCAAATTTGAAAACTGCTCTACTTCACTTTCCTTAATCGGTCTCATAACTAAACCTTTATAGTATCTCTTATTCATTCCTATTTTCTCCTTTTTCATACAAACTAAAATATATCCTTACTTTTATCATCTAGTTAGTATATACAAAAGTTAATGAAAACAAGCATATCGTATCATAAAGACTGCGCTTTCCCATTATCACGTCTATTATTTCACCCAATAACAGCGAAACCGTTCTACGCCTGGATACTTCTCTCCTAAATTTATAACAGTAAAGCCAAACTTTTTATAAAAATCTACCGCTTCACAATCCGTCTCTGCTTCTATATAAATTAATCCGTGAATATCAATCACATTCTTTATCATTTCAAAGGCAATTCCTTTATAACGACTATTCGGCGAAACTGCTATATGGCATATTCTCGCTGTATTTTCCTTAATAAGTTCAATACCTATACAACCATGTTCTAGATATGTATATAACGTTGCATTTTCATTCTCGTCATAAAACTGTATTGCTTTTTGTAAACTTACCTTCTGAGGACCAACTGCATATTTTAACAATGAAACAATCTTTTCTTCAGTAACACTTTGTACTAGTCTTACCATGTATTTTTCTCCTTTACAATATCTATCATAGATTACATATTTTTCAAATGAATGAAACCTTCACACTATAAAGCCCAAAGAAAAAGACGTCCTTATCTTCATAAGAAATCCGTCTTTTTTCATTCTATCACTCTATATAAACTGTTACGATTTTACAATATCGCTACCTGTTTCTGCATAGCTCATATCGCCAACAGATTCGACTTTATATTCCCCGTCTTTATAGAGAATTTTAGTTACACTTGCATTTTCTACTCCCATTTTTGTTTTACTACTATCAAGCATTTCTACTAATGCAGTAATCATCAGTCCATGAGATACGACTAAAACGTTACCTCCTCCATTTTTGGCAGCGGCTTCACTAATTTTATCGATTTCTTTTTTGATACGAGCTGAAAATACTTCCCAATTTTCAGCTTGTTTCGTAGTGTCTGTTTCTGCAATAAAATTCGTAATTTCTTTAATAGAGAACTTCATTAATTCAGTTGCTGCTTGAACACCAGCAGTATCTTGAATAGCCTTCCACATGTTTTCAATCTTATCGCCTTCAAAAATTCCAAAATTCAATTCACGTAAATCTTTCCTTTGTTCAGGTTTTAAGTGTAATTGTCCGCTATACTTTACTACTAAGTTAGCAGTTTCAATTGCACGGCCACTATCACTACTATACGCATCGACAAAAGGAATATCTTGTAATCCATTCCCTAACCCCTTTGCTATTTCAACTCCCTTCTCGACTAATGGAGAATCAGCCCAGCCTTGTACACGTTTATTAGTGTTTAATATTGTTTTTCCATGTCTAGTAATATATAAAGTAACTACATTACCCTTATTTTCATCTAATACATTCATATCATTTTCTATCTTATTCATACATTCCTCTCCCTTTTGCATAATCCATCTGTTTTAAAATCGCTACTCTTTACCAAAACATAACAAATACTTTAAGAAAAAACAATTCATCCCCCCTTCACTTCGTTTAGAGGAGAGAATTTTCTTGGTTTAAATAATAAATATTTGCTACTTCATTTAATTTATATGCAATTTGAATTTACATCAATTCATGTTAGTATAAATCCGCAAAAAAGAATAGATCCTCATAATCATGAATCCATTCTTTTCATACTAATTTCTATTCTTCACTTTTTACGCTATTATCTTTTCTTCCTTCTTCACCACAACCGCTACATAACTATGTAAAATCATCCCTACTACAACAAGACTCATTCCAATCCAAGATACAGAAGATGGGATTGGAGCCGATAACCATATGAGCTCTCCTAATAATGCAAATAAAACCTCACCTGATTGCGTTGCTTCTACAGTAGCTAATTTTTGCGGGTCATCTTTTACAAGGTCAGTTGCAAAGAAAAATAATACAGTAGCAATTAAACCAGAACTAATAGCTACGATAAAGCACTGAAAAACTTGGTCACTTGATGGTAATCCTTTTGTAGAAACTTCATACCCTGATAATAAAAACCAAAATGGTAAACTTGCGAGTGTCATGCCAAGAACTCGTTGGAAGACATCTAATTCCCCTTTACATACTTGCATCATTTTTCGATTTCCAAGTGGATAAGCAAACGCTGCTACTATTACGGGAACTACGCATAAAACGGTTTCACGAATTCCTAAAGAAGAAGCATGTTCGATTTGCATAAGAAGAACACCTGCTAATATAACCGCAGACATCATCAATTCTTTCATTGGAATTTTTTTATGTAATGCATTTGTTGCGAATAATGGAGTTACTAAAATTCCTGCTATAATCGTAATTTGCCACGTTGAGGCCACGAGCCATCCTGGCCCAAACGCACCTGCGAAACTAAGTGGTGCGTAAAAGAGACCGAAGCCAACAATACTCCATAATAACCACTCTTTCGGATTACTTTTCATATGTTGAAAGAGTTGCTTTAAGTTCCCTCTATACATGACAATCATGACAAGTAAAGGAACCATAAAGTAATACCGCAGTGATGCACTCCAAATCCAGCTTCCACCTTGTAAGTCCATGGCTCGGTTTAAAATAAATGTAAAGGCAAAGAAAAATGATGCCAATACCCCCGCTGCAATTGCTTTCATCTCAAAACCCCTTATACCGTTTTTCCTCTACTATATAACAGAATATCATTGATTTGAAATAAAATCCGAAAATTTCATACTAAAAATAATGTTTTTATACGTGTATTTCTTGTCGATACAATTTTCGTAATATAAATCTTTCATTGCAATTCCCCCATCCAATCCTGTATCTTTTCATTGATCTCATTTGCCTTTTCATGATGAATATAATGACTTGTACTTGGAAATATAATTTGCTTTGTTTGTGAAGATATTTTTGACAGTTCATTCTGCGTTTTCTCCCAATTTTCATAGCCATTATTTGTTGCGGAAAATTGTAATATTGGCAAGGTGCCTACATTACAATTTTCTATTATCTTTTTACCATTTTTACTCATCCATTCTAATTCTTCTTTCATATTTCGATTATTTGTGTTTGTAAGAGCCATCGAAACTTTAAGTGTTTGTAATTCCTTTGGTAAATTAGGAATATCTACAAACACATGATCCATAATTCCAAACAAAGATAACGTACGCAATATTCCAATATTTTTAGCTATATTCATTGCGTACCAACCAACTTTCATACCTATACCCATTTCGAAATGCTGTGCGTATTCGGGACTAATTCCATCGATAAAAACTAATCCAACAATTTCGTCTTGGTATAGTTGTGCATATCGAATACTTTCTAACGCTCCCATTGAATGCCCTACTAATATGAAGGGAGGTTTTTCACCAGATTCTATTAATAATGAATGTAATTCGCTTACAACTGTATCAATATCCCTGCTTCTATCTGTTTGTTCACTATATCCGTATCCAGGTCGTTCATACACAACGACTCTATTTTCTTTCTCTAGTTTATTATATAAGGGGTAAAAGTCCGCATACGGTGTAGTCGTACCACTCCCTGCTGTCATAACTATCGTTGGTTTATCTTCACGTTTTCCTGTTGTGAAAATGTGCATATCATGATTGTTAATTTCAATTATCTCACCAGGTACTTTCGTATCGTTATTTACACAAACAGCTTGGTACAGTACGCTAGCAATGAAAACCATTAACGCGATCAACAATACAATACGCTTCTTGCTTTTAAACATTAGCTACTCCTTCTTAGTATACTTTTAGAGAAATAAAACCATTAATTCGTCATCACGATATATACCGTTCATTTTTAAAGCATTTTTTTCTATACCATACGCTGTAAAGCCCATTGATTGATACAGCTTCTTTGCTTCTTCATTATCTGCAACAACCCCTAAATTAATTTGTTCTATTTTTAATTCTCTTGCTTGTTCAATTAACGCCTGAATTAAACCTTTTGCCAAACCTTTCCCTCTACTTTGATGATCTACATACATCGCAACAAGATGTCCTTTATGTTTATAGGCTGCTTTTTGCTCTGTCAGTAACGTTACTACACCTAACAGTTGATTTTCATCATTAAAAGCTCCAAATGTGTAACTCGTTTTTGAATTCAAATTTCGAGCAACTTCTTCAACAGGATTTTCTTTTTGCATCGCTTCTTCATAAGTTGTCACAAATGCCTCTGGATTTACTCGTAGTGCTTGTAAGCGTAAATCCCAATATGGTACTGCCTCTAAGTCTGATAAAATTCGAATCATTTTTATGCATCCCCTTTATCATTCGGTTTCTAAAATTATTTCTTGTTTACATAATAATATTATATGTTTATAATTTCGTATTCTTCTTTCAACATACTAAAACGGTACCGATCAATATATCCCCCTTCTCGTAATCTATCCTTTCTCATGATTCCTTCATAAACGAATCCGGCCTTCTCATAACTTTTTATTGCTTGCTTGTTATCTACATCAACACGGAGCCACACCTTTTCTAAACCAAACTCATAGAATCCAATTTGTAACATACTATGTAGTGCCGCAAGACCATATCCGCGTCCCCAATATTCTTTATTTCCAATCGCAATTCCTAGTTCAGCATTTTTATTCGTTTTATCAAAGTTTTTTAAATCAACCCACCCAATATGCACACCATCCTCAGCAATGATAGCTCGTTGTTCATATCCATTCTCCCTATGTATACACATTCCAATCCATCTTTTTGTCTCATCACGTGTAAAAGGTGGATATTGATCAGGTACAACTAAATGTTTTGTTACTTCTGTATCTAATGACCATTGATATCGGTCTTCTACATCTTCTAATAAAAGTTCTCTTAATCTAACAGCTGGTACATTCATTTTTCAATCTCCTTTTTACTTTCCTACAGAAAACCCTTCAAACAACCTTCCTCCATATTTCTCCAACGTTCTTTCTATAAAATGAATAAGCTTTATCTTCTCTCCAGTTCTATAAAAGTGATCGAAAGCTTCAACAAACTCTTCTGCAAATAGCTCATCATATTTTCTTAACACTCTAATAAACCACTTAGAATTTCCAACCCATTGTCCATTTACTCTAAGGACATATTCATGAACTAAATCAGCTAAAAGATTTGCAATAAACAATTCTTCTTCCCGCTTTGTCGCACCAATAAAATCATCTAATGCATCTGTTAAAAAGTAACGTTTTTGTCTAGCCATTTCTTCTGTCCACTTTTCAGGGCCTTCATCTAATAATTGCTGTGCTTCCTGCTTTAAGCCCGCTATGATGTGCGCTGTTCCTGTTAAAACAATCCCCTCTGAAACTAATTGTGGCAAAGTAGGTTTGCCGCGCTTGCAGTCACTTTTAAAATAGTCTTTATATGTTTTAAAATTATGTACAAACACTTCAACTGGCCAGCCATTACTAAAAAAAGATTCCCGATAACAATTAGATAGACTACCATCAAATATTACAATATCAAGATCAGATGTCTTAGTCGCTTCGCCTCTTGCAACACTTCCTCCTAATAAAGCGACATCACAATTTGGAAATTGAGATTCAATAATTTTTTGTGCAGCATCAATGGCCTTCATGCTGTTCTCCTTCTTTCATTGCTTTAAGTTTGCAAAACTGACACCAAATAATGGTTCTTTCACCCATGTTTTTTGTATACTGTACGATTTTGTCACCTCTTTTTTATTTCTTCTTGCCTTATAGAAGCATATACGGTATTGGTATTATTCGACATTATTTCATATTTTCCTATTTCTTTTTCAATACGGTATGTGAAATTAACTACACCTAAACAACAAAAATCCCTTTTAAAGAAGGAATTTTTCGTCTTTTAACTCTCTTTTTCTTCATTCTTCGCAGATAGAATCCCCTTATAAAATGATCTAAGGAAGGTTTGTAAAAAGTCTCTGATCCATAAGTTCATCTGCCAGTTCATTATTAACAACTACTCGGTAGGCCTCACTAGAATTTTTGTACGCAGCAATGCATTCTTTCAATTTCTTTGTATCGTTAAACAATTCGATCAGTTCTTGCTCAGAATCCAAGACAAGTCCATTTTTAAAGCACTTTGTCTGTTCTGCAATATTGCCGCTGTCTTTGTATGTGATCACAAAACAGTTTGCTGCCAAACTTTCGTAATAAGTGTAATTATAGTTACCGAACCAATTTGACCATAGAAGTACAACGTCAATTTCATGTTCTACGAGCCTTGATGTCGTATCCTTCTTAGAACCATTGTGAAAACTAGTGTCAACGAAAATCGTCCCAGGTAAGGATTGATCTAAGAATGAAAAATGATAAAATTCATAATCGGATTTATTTGTACTACCGTTTAACTTTACCCAAGCATTCCAGCCTTTATATTTGGAGGAATAGCTAATATACGCGACTCTAATTTTACGATCTACATTTGAATAGTCAGCAGAAGCACTCTTCATTGGAAGTATATTCTGATGAGAAACAACGCGAATACGTTTCTCTAGATGCTGAAATGCCCGTAAAAAAATACGTTTCCCATTTTCCGAAGGGGCGACAATGATTATTTTATGTTTCATAAATAGCTCATTGATGCTATCATAATGCTCTTTACGGCCTTCTCCATAACGACAGGCTGCACACCGCGGTGAAGCGACAGGTGCCGGACCGCAAAATTCTTCGTCATTATAAAATAAAAAAACATTACGACAAATAGAGTAATAATCATGCATAATATGAAGCGTTTCTATATCTTTTGTTTGTTTTATTCTACAGATAATTCCATCAATCATCGCTATATTCATATTGCATAGGCTGTTGAGAAAAATGCGTAAGAGATTGATTTTTTTCTCAGCAACAAGTTTTCCGAAATAATATCCCACTTCCCAAGCTGCCAGAAAGCCCGCTGTTTCACCATCAATCACAATTTCAACAAGCAAATGGATAGGTCTGACTTTACTCACATCTTGATTACTAACAATGAATAATGACACAAAAGAAATACTGCGATCATTCATCATTTTTTGTTGCTCTAATGCATATTTTTGGGCGCCTCCGGTAGCTTTACGGTAATCATCATGACAAAATGAAATCACGCAATCCTTATTTTTTAAACGATTCAAAATTGCTTCAGTACCCCCGCTATCCATCAACTCTTATGCACCCTCTTTTTGAATCATCAATAAACTGTATCACCTTTGAGAACATTTCACATGATTGAAATTGCTTCATCAGCTTCGCTCGATCCTGTGTATTCAAAGCAGGATAGGAACTACTTGCAAATGCTTTTAGAATACGTTCAAGCTGATAAATCTGTTCAACAGTGAATCCCTGTCTTCCTAAACCGACCTTGTTTATTTTTTTTATGAGCGCAGGGTTGCCGTCCACTAGAAAATAAGGCGGAATGTCCCGAACCACTTTCGCCAATGCTCCAACCATTACATATTTACCTACGTTCGTAAACTGATGTGTAAAAGCCGACATTCCAATATGAGCAAAATCATCGACTCGGGTGTACCCAGAAATCCGCACGTGGGCCGATAATGTTGTTGATTTTCCAATTATCGCATCATGGCCAATGTAAGCACCGTGACCGATATGATTGCAATCACCAATAATCGTATTGCCACCCAGATCTTTGGACCTAGCTATGACTGTATGATCATTAATCATATTGTTTGAACCAATAATAAGCCCGGATTCAATTGATATGTCAAAATCTTTAAGATTGGGCAGGGCACCAATAGAACAAAAACTTCCTATGAATGTGTCATTTCCAATGAAAGTAGCTGCATGAACCTTTGTATGACTGCCTATAGTTACTCCATCACCTATTTGTACACCATCACTAATAATTGAATATTCTCCAATTGTTACTCTTTCTCCTATGATGACGTTTTTACCTATATACGCACTTTCATGAATCCCCTTTTTTAGCATCTCTGTTTTCATCATCCTTTCAGCCTTCTCCATTACTTTTAAACAGCGAATCGCTTGTTCCGCGCCTGAAATTGACTTTTTACGACGATGCACACAGTCCATAAAATGAGTTAAACTGGCTGTCAATGCACTAGGTCCATCATAAGTTTGAATAATTGGATTGCACAAATAACCGTTTCTATCTTTCTCATAGATGGTGAATACTTTTTTATTCTCCAATTCATCAAAATAAATTACTTTATCGGCAAAACTGATTTTTGTATGACGTTCCTTGGCTGCCGCATTTTGCCCCACCTTGATACGTCCTAAAACTGAGTCGCAACTTAAAATTAAAATCATTTCATTAGAATAATAATCTATATTTAGAACATCCATCTCTTGACCGTCTAACAAGTAATCTAGTACAGCTAAATCATGAACTGCCAAATCCCTAAGCATTTCACCCGACACACTGTACTGTCCGATCGTATTTCTTATTGTTTCAAATTTTATTACCTTACTAGATGTAACCATGCTAGATTTAATTTTTTGTATCGCAGCATGAAAAACCATGATATGGTCAACATGAATCGTAAGACCCCTCTCATTTGCAATCTTTTGAAGTTCCACTGCGTGTTCACATGTCATTGCAAATGGTTTTTCAATAAATAAGTGTTTGTTAGCAAGCAATATATCTTTTGCAATTTCAAAACTGTTCTCTACTCCCACAGCTACTACGATTGCATCAATATGATTGCATAACAGCAAGCGGTAGTTTGTCGTTAGAAAAATATCATTATTTTTGGCATAGATATCTGTAGCAACTTGTAGTCGACGTTTATTGGTATCACAAATTGCTGAAAGCCGCATGTTTTTATTCAATGCTATTTCTTTTGCGATATTCGGTCCCCATTTTCCAAACCCAATTAGTCCAAGTCGCAATGCATTTCACCAAATTTCTTAAAAATATTTTCTAATACACACACTTAGAACTTGTTAATTGTAGTAACAATACATTCTATTTGATTTTGCATTAATCTAGGGTGAACAGGTATTGAGACTACTTGATGTTTTATTTTGTTTGCAACTTCAAGCTTTTTATCATATTTTTTCGGAAGAAAATGAATAGCTCTGTAACAGACTTGCTCAGGAATCGTATAGGGATAATAAATAGAAGTTCCAATCCCCTCTTTTTCCATATATGCAATAAATGCATCCCTTCTCCCATTCAAAATACGTAATGTATACTGATTATATACATGCTTTGCTCCAATAACTTCCTGCGGTTTGATTATGTTACAATGATCAATGTTTTTATCAAAAAAAGCTGCATTTTCTCTTCTAACTGAGTTAATATGTTCTAGCTTTTTCAGTTGGCATAAACCAATCGCCGCTGAAATCTCATTCATGCGATAATTATATCCGATGAGTTCGAATGAATTTCTTTCTTTCATACCATGCTGAATAAGTTGACTGGCAATTTTGGCTGCATGTTCATCCTTGAAAACTACCAGACCGCCTTCAGCAGTTGTCATATTCTTTGTTGGGTAAAAACTGAACGCACCAGCATCCCCAAAAGTTCCTAATTTACGTCCTTTCCATTCTGCTCCATGTGCCTGTGCACAGTCTTCTATGAGCAGTAATTGGTATCTGTTTGTAATTTCTTTCATTTTGTCCATATTACAACTTTGTCCAAACAAATGAACAATGACAATCGCTTTAACCCCTGCTTGTTCTTGAAGAATATGCTCAATGCTTTCAGCAGAAATATTCATTGTAGCTTCATCAATATCTGCAAAAAGTGGGATGCCACCAATATGCACAATCACGTTAGATGTCGCTATAAACGAGAACGCTGTCGTAATGATTTTGTCCCCCTCTTTAATTCCAAGAGCTCTAAGGGCTATTTCTAAAGCTGTCGTCCCAGAAGAAGTCGCAATACAATATTCACAGTTTAAATACTTTGAAAACTCTTTTTGAAACTCCAACACATTTTCTCCGCTTGCTAATAGCCCGCTTTTCAGTACTGTACTAACGGCATCCATTTCCTCTTGACCAATATGTGGCTGGGCAATTTTAATCATATTTCTGTCCCTTTACTCCCAATATTTTTGCTGTTTCAGAGGAATCAGCTACACTACAACCTAGCATTTGAATCATTGCTGCTGCCCTATTTACAAATTCCAAATTGTTTTTCACAGGAATCCCTTTTAAAAAATAACGATTGTCTTCCATACCTGTTCGAATCACGTCACAGCCATTTAAAATGGAAATAAAATTTACCGGTAACTGCATTGCTGCAATACCAGCGGCAGACCAAGTACAACTTTTTGGAACAGAATCGAGAATCCACTGCATATTTTTATAATCAGGCTTCATCCCACCACTTGAACCAATGACAAATTGAATAAAAGCATTTTCTTCAATGAAACCTTGCTCCATCAGGTGCCATAGCTCTTTTAACATTTTCGGATTAAATATCTCAAATTCTGGACTAACACCATATTGCTTCATAGCAAGAAGGATATCTTTAACAAATTTTTTCGAGTTTCTAATACCGCCACCAGGTCGTTTAAGAGAAGTCACTTCTAGAGATGCTAAGTCTGGTTTTAATTCCATTAATTTAATCCGCTCTTTATCTGATATATCGATAAGATGATTTGAGGTAGAAATACATACTAAAATATCACATTTTTCACGAATTCCAATAAGCACCTCCTTGTATAAGGAAGCATCTAAAGAAGGTCTTTCATTTTTGTCACGAACATGAACATGAACAATTGCAGCCCCTGCAATAGAGCACTCATACGCACATTGGACAATCTCGTCTACAGTAACCGGAAGACCGGGCATTGTTTCTTTTGTTGTCATGGAACCTGTAATCGCAGCACATACGCCAATTTTTTTCATGACTTCAAACACCTACCAAGCGATATATTACGTTCTGTTGCAAAGTTTGAAAAAGACATAAGAATGTGTATAAGTACTAAAGCAATAGCTCATAATTGCTGTAATTCATTGTATGCTAGCAAGAGGTCCTGGTGCAAAAACTTACAAACATCTAAAGGAAAAATGGATCAACTCTATCTCCAATGATGCAAATGCCCTCTCTATATACTCAACATTTGAATGATGAGCGTGTGAACAAGCTAATTTTTTCACTTTTATCACTCCTTTTTTATCTATGCATTGTTCTATCCATTTCTTCTTTAAACTTTAAAAAACCTACTAAATGAGAATGGATCTCGCAAGAAAAATAGAAAATCTTGCATGTTTTTTTGCATTTATGGAAATCTTTTTTTGCATTTACCTACCTAAAATTGCTAATATAGTAGAGTAGAACTATTATAGAGAGAAGGAAAATTATGCACAATGGAATTCGAATGACAACTTTAGTAAAGAGAGCATCGTTGATTTGCGTCGGGGTACTATTTTTATACGAGGCAATGTCTGGATCAACTCATATTGCTCGTGCAAGTACGGATGATGAAACAAAGTCCGTTCAACTTGTAAGTGAAATTCAAACGGCTCTAGCTCCAAAAGAAGCTCCAAAGCAATATAATGGGCAAGTTAGAAAGGTTGCTTACTTAACATTTGACGATGGTCCTGGAAAATACACAGCTGAGCTGTTAGATATGCTTAAAAAAGAAGATGCGAAAGCTACCTTTTTCCTAATCGGAGCAAATGTTAAAGCATTCCCTGATCTTGTAAAACGCGAACACGCTGAAGGGCATTATGTTGGTATGCACAGTATGACACATAACTACAAGAAGCTTTACACAGAAGGACATTATGTAGATGAAATGAAAGAAGACCAAGGCTTAATCGCTGGAGTTATCGGAAAATCACCAATACTTACTCGTCCGTCTTACGGATCTATGCCAGGATTAAATGAAGCTCTTCGCAACAAAGTTGTAGAGAATGGTTTAAAAGTTTGGGACTGGACAATCGATTCATTAGACTGGCAATATAATAAAATGCCAGCCGATGCTGCTGCAGCAAAAATTGTACAAAACGTTCTTGCTGGTGCAACAAACCCAACTGAAGTTGTACTTATGCATGATATTCACCCACAATCAGTAAAAGCTGTACCTGCTATCGTTAAAGGTCTGAAAGAAAAAGGGTATGAACTAGAAAGTTATAAAGAAGATGAACATTTCCCATTAAATTTCTGGCACGATAAGCGTATGTAATAGAAAAGACTTGATTTCTTTTATCGGAAAATCAAGTCTTTTTTTCTTTTTATTGCTTCCGTATTGTATCCTTTTCACGCATTCATTATCCTCTATTAATACGGTATGTGAAATTACCGTATGTCTCCCAAACAAAAAAGTCTCCTTATAAGGATATACACCCTTATAAGGAGACTTATTTTTAACCTTCTTGCTGCGTAGTTTGTACTTTCTTCTTATTTTTATCACGATGATTATAATTATATTTCGAACGATCTACTGGCGTAAATCCTTCTGGTGTGTAGAATCGTAATAAATCTCCATTTACGACTTGATCAGAAAATTTAAGTTTCTGCTCTACCATTTGTTCATTTTGTTTAATCTCATCCGTCAATTCTACTGGTTTTCCTGTATTTGTATCATAGTATTTTCCGTTCAGTGCCGTAACGTTTGGACTTACATAGTTACCATTACGGAAAGGAACAACTTGCTTATGCTCAGGTGATAATAAATCCGTACCAAATTGGATATAATTCTTTGTATCCGTACCTAGTAAATGTAACAGCGTTGGAAGTACATCAATTTCTCCACCATATTGATGTTGAACTCCCCCTTTCGCACCTGGTACACGGATAATTAATGGTACACGTTGTAATTGAGCATTTTCAAATGAATTGATTTCTTTACCCATTATTTGTGACATTGCAGCATTATGGTTATCTGAAATACCGTAATGATCTCCGTACATAACAATAATGGAATTATCATATAAACCAGACTGTTTCAAGTAATCCATAAAGCTTTTTACAGCTTCATCTAAATAACGTGCTGTTTGAAAATACGTATCTACAGATGAATCACCTGTGTTTGCTGGTTCAATTGTCGCTTCTTCCTTATCGATTGGATAAGGGAAGTGATTTGATAACGTAATGAATTTCGAATAGAACGGTTGCTTCAATGTTTCTAACAATGGAATAGACTCATTAAAGAACGGTTTATCTTTCAAACCATAGTTTACAACGTCATTATCATTCATATCATAATATGTTGCATCAAAGAATTTATTAAAACCAAATGATTTATACACATCATCACGATTCCAGAATGTTTTATAGTTACCGTGGAATACTGCAGATGTATATCCTTGTTGCCCTAAAATAGCTGGTGCAGCTTGATACGTGTTATGAGCTTTATTTGTAAATACAGACCCTTGTGGTAATCCGAATAATGAGTTCTCTAACATGAACTCCGCATCAGACGTTTTACCTTGTCCTGTTTGATGGAAGAAATTATCGAAATACAGTGTATTCGCATCTTTCGTAAATGAGTTTAAAAATGGTGTTACCTCTTGCCCATTCAACTTGTAATCAATCAAGAAATTTTGGAACGATTCTAAATGAATGTAGATAACATTCATGCCTTTTCCCTTACCAAAATACTCTGGGTTAGGATTTGCGTAGTTCGATGCAATATAATTTCTTACATCTGTCATACTATCTCCATCTGCTAAAGCACGTTCTGTCGATGCTTTCATACTTTGGATCCCATCATAAATGGTATAGTTGTATGCACCTAAATATTTCACAATATAGTTTCTGTCGAATGTTCTTGTTAGTAATTCAGGGCGATCAGATTCTGCTAAACCTAAGTTAATGCTAAAAATCAAAATCCCTGTAATAAATACAAGTGACACTTTATACTTTGCAACACGAATCGGTTTTGGATTTACAAATTTTGTCGCAACTAACACAAGCAAGATAATCGTATCTAAGAAATATAACGGGTCATACAGGTGTAATAACGCTAAAATACTTCCACCTAAATCTCCAAAGTTATTTGTTTGTGTTAATGTCGGGAACGTAATAAAATCGCTGAAAAAGCGATAATATACGACGTTTGAATATAAAAGAATTGATAGTAACAAGTTAATAATAATTAACCAAATATAGGATCGTTTCCCTTTTGCAAATAATGCAAGTCCTAAAAATAGGACAGCTGAGCTTAACGGGTTAAAAAATAGCAAGAATTTTTGAATTGTATTTGATATCCCTAAGTTAAATTCTGTCACATATGCTGCATATGTTTTTAACCAGAATAAAACAACAGCAAAAATGAAAAATCCAAAATGGTTACTTAACACACGTTTGCTCTGTAACAATAATTGTTTCATCTCTCCACCTCTTTTAATCATCCAAGGCTTATTTTTCTATAAGTCTATCTCTCTTTTTTATGTGTCTTCTCCAAATAGTCTTCTAAATTTTTTAACTATGTGAAGAATATTAGTAATTATAAGTTGAAGTTTTTATTTATTCAACCATTTCTTATGAAATATGTTGACCTAGATATATATTTAATGAAATACATTTGTAACATTTTTCCCCGTTACAATCTAAAGACAACCTGTGTAACACGACACAATTACTATAAACCTTTATAACACTACTCCGCAAATATTGTTATTTCCAAAATTACCAATTAGATTTTTTGCTGCTAAATTATTCATAGACTAATTCTTTCAAATCATTGCTCTCCTGTTATTTTCTATAATTATTCGTATTTATAAAAAATAGGTTCGTCACTATAAGTCGAGGGTGCCATATAGAGAGCATGTCTACTCCAAGTGGACGCTTTCCGTTCCGTTTATTAAAAAGAACCATTTTCAAAAATCAACCCTATGTTACGATGATGAACCAAAAAATAACATGATATTTCACTACGCTCCTAAAAAAGAAAAACCCGCACTCTCATAATAAGAGTGCGGACTTTATACTATAGATTATTTTTTGTTATACATTGCTTCTATTTGCTTTTGTAGTTCTTCATTTTCTAAGAACTCATCATATGTTGCTTCTTTATCGACTACACCATTTGGCGTTACTTCGATAATACGGTTTGCGATTGTTTGTACGAACTGATGGTCATGAGATGTGAACAGTAACGTCCCTTTAAAGGCAATTAAACCGTTGTTCAATGCTGTAATAGACTCAAGGTCTAAATGGTTCGTTGGATCGTCAAGTGTTAATACGTTTGCTCCGCTTAACATCATTTTAGAAAGCATACAACGGACTTTTTCTCCACCTGATAATACAGAAACATTTTTCTTCACTTCTTCGCCAGAGAAGAGCATGCGACCTAAGAAACCGCGTAAGAAACTTTCTGATTCATCTTGTGGTGAAAATTGACGTAACCAATCCACTAAGTTGTAGTCACTGTTCTCAAAGAACTCAGAGTTATCTCTTGGGAAATGTGCTTGAGATGTTGTAACGCCCCATTTAAATGAACCACTATCTGGCTCCATTTCGCCCATAAGAATCTTAAATAATGTTGTCATCGCAATATCGTTACGTCCGATAAATGCAACTTTATCACCTTTATTTAAAGTAAAGTACACATTATCTAATACTTTTTCGCCATCAATTGTCTTTGAAAGACCTTCTACAGTTAATAGGTCATTACCTACTTCACGTTCCGGTGTGAAACCAACGAATGGATAACGGCGTGATGATGGTTTAATATCATCTAATGTAATTTTATCTAATAATTTTTTACGAGAAGTCGCTTGCTTCGCTTTAGATGCATTTGAACTAAAGCGTGCAATGAAGTTTTGTAACTCTTTTACTTTCTCTTCTTTTTTCTTATTTGCATCTTGTGTTAATTTTAATGCTAATTGGCTTGATTCATACCAGAAATCATAGTTACCAACATATAATTGAATTTTACCGAAATCAAGATCTGCCATATGCGTACATACTTTATTTAAGAAGTGACGGTCATGGGATACAACGATAACTGTATTTTCAAAGTTCATTAAGAAGTTCTCTAACCATTGAATCGCTTTTAAATCCAAGTGGTTGGTAGGCTCATCTAATAATAGAATATCAGGTTGACCGAATAGCGCTTGAGCAAGTAATACTTTTACTTTTTCTGCCCCTGTTAACTCAGACATTTTTTTATCATGAATGTCTTCTCCAATGCCTAATCCTTTTAAAAGAATTGCAGCTTCAGATTCAGCTTCCCAACCGTTCAGCTCAGCAAACTCACCTTCAAGTTCTGCAGCACGCATACCATCTTCATCACTGAAATCTTCTTTCATGTAAATCGCATTTTTCTCTTGCATGACTTTGTAAAGACGCGTATGTCCCATAATTACTGTTTCTAATACAGGGAACTCCTCATATTCGAAGTGGTTCTGTTTTAATACTGCTAAACGCTCGCCTGGTGTAATATGTACATCACCTGTTGATGGCTCAATCTCTCCAGATAAAATCTTTAGAAATGTTGATTTACCAGCGCCGTTCGCTCCAATTAAACCGTAACAGTTACCTGGTGTAAACTTTATGTTAACATCTTCAAATAATTTTCTATCCGCAAAGCGTAATCCTACGTTACTAACTGTAATCATGTGGTTCCTCCAATTTTGATACTTTTATATACATACTTCATTTACTATAACATATTTAGTCATGTAAAGGTATATCTAATCATCTTTCTATTTCAGCAACCGAACATTCTATTCTAAACACCCGCATTAAAAACCTTAAAAGAAATCATATATAAACGGTTTATATAATGGTATCAAACGTTCTAGCTCTTGTACTTCTTCCTTTGTTCCTGAAATATAACCAATTTCGTAAAGTTCTAACGGGCGCTTATATCCAAATAACATTGCTGATAAATCAGTTATGTTTACATGAATCCCCTTGTTGTTTCGGTTTTCTGTTTTTTCTTTGTTACTGATTATTACTTCTTTTTCCTGCAATGTAACCGTCGTATTATTCCATGGTGCAAATGAATCTGAAATATGCAAGACGACTTCATTTTGTTGATTGCTCCAAACAAATGAATATTGATTTAAAAACTGCTCCACATCTACAATTCGAACCATAAAATAAGGGGTAATTTCAGCCTTAACTCGAGGTTCTTGTAACGTATAAAGTAACGGTTCCCTTTCACTTAGTATCATCTTAAGTTCTTTGATCATGGAGTCATGTTGACAAATGAAATTCCAAAGTCCATTTCTAGCTTCATTATTTAACGGTACAAATTCTGCTACTGTCATCTTTGACTCATTTATTTTGTACAACATATAACCAGTAGCTTCATTTTCTTCATTGTAATAGACCGCTACTGTCAAATCATCATAAATTGCTTGCAACCACCAATCACGACTACGAACCAACATCCCAGCAAAGCGTTGCGCAAATGTTTCATATATTGACTCAATTTCACGAGGATGACACGCTTTGTTAAACCGTCTTATCTTTCCTTTTACATGTTTTCGCATCATTAAATCACTCTTCGTCATTGAACATATGAAACGGTTTGCAAATAGTTCCCATCCGTACTTTCTATAGAATGAAACTGCAAACGGATGTAGCATTGATACACTAAACCCCTCTTGTTTCATATTTTGCAACACGTGCTTTAGTAATTCCTTTACATGCCCACTTCGTCTATATTCTGGGTATGTGGCCACGCCTGCAATTCCACCCATCTTAAAAATCTCATCACCAATATGTATTTCTAGTGGAAGAAGGTGTAGTTTTGCTGCAAGCTGATTTTCTTCTAAAATTCCAAACAGCTGATGATGTTTTTTCATTAATGTAAGACGTTCTTCAACTTGATCTTCTGGCACCTTGTACCGAAAGGCGTATTCAGATAAAGTAATTGCTTCCCTATATCGATCCTCTAATAATTCAACTACTTTCATAACTTTTCTCCTCCTATTCCCTTAATACATTCGAACTCCTGCATAGCAAATCCTACCTCAAAATCCGAAAGGTTGATGGAATATAAACCACTTTTTATATAATTACTGTATATATTGATATCAAAAAACAATTCATTACATTTTTCTCCATTCACCTACAGATCGATTATTTGTCATAAAACAAAAAACTGTACTTATTAATCACTTTCATCCCGTCCCCTGTATACCATATAAAGTGAAACTGTGATCAGTGTACTTTTAATAGCTGGATAAAATATGCAAAGTAAAAAGTACCTTCCTATAGCCGTACAAACAACTTCTTTAAGCATTGTTTGTATGGCTGATGCGTAATTTATCCAATTCCTCCTCTATCATTTACTAATAAAAAGAAAGGAAGAGTAAATACTTATGGGCTCTTATTATGATAGATTAAATAGATTGAATGCCAACCAAAGTTCCCTGTCTCAAAGCAGAAATCGAAGCCTTAACATGGACGACAACTCTAATTCTACTCCTACTCCTCCCCCTACTTCTGCTTCTGAATCCGTAAAGCAGTCAGCATTCAAAGCAAGCAACATATCTACACTGCAACAAATCCCTGCTAATACTACAGTGAAAGTTTTATACCCTAATATCCATTTTGATTTAGCAAATGAATTTAATTCAGCTGCCTCTATGTTCATCCCGCAAACGCCAGGTATATATTCTTTAATTGCAGGTGTTCTTTTTTCACCTATTAATTTCAATGATATGCACAGAGGACGAATTAACATTCAAGTGAACGGGAAGGAAGTAGCTGCTAATAATGATTTCTTTGGCGCAAACCTGGACATTAAAAATATCATCTCAGTTGCTACTATTGCTCAATTAAAAGGTGAGGATATTGTTGAAGTATTTTTTTCCTCTAGTATAGCTGGTACAATTCATTTACTTAGCAGTATTACACGCTTTGAAGGAGCTAAGCTTCCCCCTCTGGTAACGTAAGCAAAAACGTCTATAACAAATGTTTCCCCTCTTGTTATAGACGTTTCAATTTATGATTTCTTCTATTCAGTTTGTAATTTGTTTAGTTCTGTAAAGAATGTCGGGTACGAAACGCCAACAGCTTCTGCATCTATAAGTACTGTTTTCCCCTCTGCTATAGAGCCTGCGACCCCAAGCATCATACCGATTCGGTGATCTCCATGACTATTTACCCTATTCCCTTTTAACGAAGACTTACCATAAATAATCATGCCATCGTTTGTCGCTTCAATACGTGCTCCTAATTTTGTTAATTCAGCTACAACCGTATCAATTCGATTCGTTTCCTTCACCTTCAGTTCATGTGCATCCTTAATAACTGTAATTCCTTCTGCTTGTGTTGCTGCAAGTGCTATAATTGGAATTTCATCGATAAGCCTTGGAATCATATCTCCACCAATTTCGATTCCTTTTAGTGAAGATGTTTCAATCGTAATGTTTGCAGCTGGTTCTGGCGCTCCTTCGTGAATTGGTTCTACAGTGAACGTAGCACCCATTCTCTCTAAAACATCTATAATACCTGTACGAGTCGGATTCATCCCTACATTTTGTAGTTGTATTTTACTATTTGGAATAATCGCTCCTGCTACTAAGAAAAATGCCGCTGATGATACGTCACCAGGAACTTGAACGTCTGTTCCAGTTAATTTCTGACCACCTGCTAGTTTTACAGTTTTCCCTTCACGAGTTACTGTAACACCAAACGCCTCAAGCATTCTCTCCGTATGATCGCGTGAAATGTGCGGTTCTGTAACAGCTGTTACACCTTCTGCACGAAGACCTGCAAGTAAAATAGCTGACTTCACTTGCGCGCTTGCAACTGGGGAAGTGTATTGAATTGCTTTTAACGCTCCACCTCTTATTGTTAGCGGTGTGTACGTCCCGTCTTCTCGGCCATCAATGTTTGCGCCCATTTGCTTTAATGGATCGGTCACACGTTTCATCGGTCTTTTTGCGATAGAAGCATCACCTTGTACGCAAGAAAAGAATGGCGTGTTTGCTAATATTCCCGACATTAATCGTATTGTAGTTCCAGAATTACCAACATCTAATACAGCTTTTGGTTCTTGTAAACCGTCAATTCCTTTTCCGATTACAGTAACTTCATCACCATTTTGCGTAATGTCTACTCCCATTTCTTTAAAACAAGAAATAGTACTTAAACAGTCTGCACCAGGTAGAAAGCCTTTAATTGTCGTTTTTCCCTCTGCAATTGCGCCGAACATAACAGCGCGGTGTGAAATGGATTTATCGCCAGGGATTGTAATGGTCCCATTCAATCCGTTATTAACAGGTTGTATTATGCTTTCTTTCACGTTTTCACCTTCCCATTTAAATTGTTTCGTATGTTTGGTATTCTTCTTTTCCAAGCGCTAGCTTTGCTTTCATACGATCTTCTTCCCTTTGGAAGCTAATACGTAATACCCCAAGCAACCCTTCGCGCGCTTCTAATATTTGCAAGTTCGTAATACTAATTTCTTCGCGCGCCAGAATACTCGTAATATGAGCTAATGCCCCTACTTTATCTAAAACATCGACGTATAAGTCGTGATAGGCAGGAATAGCTCCTCTTTTTCTCACTGGTAAAGAATCACGATATTCTTTCGCATCTGCAAAGTAGTTTTGTATTTCACCTGCATCTCCTGTGGAAACCGTTTTATATAACTCTTCCATTTCAAAGATCCACTCTTTTAATAATACCATTAAATGCTCACGATTTTGCTTTACAATATCACTCCACATTTTCGGACTACTTGATGCAATACGTGTTATATCTTTAAAGCCACCTGCAGCTAGTTGATGAATGAGTGGATTATCTCCTGCATGCTTCTCGACTTGTTTTACTAAGCCTGCCGCAATAAGATGCGGAAAATGACTAACGATTCCTGTTACATAATCATGTTCTTCTGTATTCAATACGAGAAAATGTGATCCCGTTCCCCGTAGCCATTCTTTTAGTTGCTCCACTTGATTGTTTAATACATGACCCATTGGTGTTAAAATGTAAAATGCATTTTCAAACAAATGTGCTTTTGCACTTTCAACTCCCGTTTTATGAGATCCTGCCATCGGATGCCCACCAATAAAAGAAATTCCTTCTGGTAATAAAGCTTCCGCTTCATTCATAATTTTCCCTTTTGTACTTCCTACATCTGTAACAATTACATCTTCTTGTAGGTCATATAATGCTAACTGACGGAATAACTTCGTTGTTTCTTCAACTGGAGAGGCAAAAATAATTAATTTTGCCTCCTCACAAGCCGTTTGTAAATCTTCTGCAATTTCATCAATTACGTGAAGCTCTTTCGCACGCTCCACTTGTTCCCTATGAATATCATAACCAGTAATGATTGCTGTTTTATGTTCTCGTTTAATGGCTAGTGCTAGAGAACCGCCGATTAATCCTGTACCAATCAATACAACCTTGTTACACATTTGCCTCATCCTGAGACATGTTTTTTCTATTTATAAAGTGCTGTTTTAACACTGAAATCACTCCCTCATTCTGCTCCCTTGTACCAATTGTAATCCGGACGCCGTTTGGAAACGGACGAATAATAAACCCTGCGCGCGCGCATTGTTCATAAATTTCCCCAGCATTTTCTACTGGTAAAAAGATAAAGTTTGTTTGAGAAGGATAAAATGGAATCTCCTGCTCGTTACAAAAACTTTCATATTGCTCTAATCCTTCTCGGTTTATACGAACGACATCTGTAATAAATGCTTCATCCTTACAAGCAATTGTTGCTGCTTTTTGTGCAAGTGAAGAAACATTAAAAGGAAGACGAACGACATTTAACTTTTCTATGATTTCTTCATTCCCAATTGCATAACCAATGCGGAATGATGCTAATCCGTACGCTTTAGAAAACGTTCTTAGTATAAGAACGTTTTTATGTTCTTTCAATAGATGTATGCTATCTGGAAAGTCCTTCGCCGTAACATATTCATAGTACGCTTCATCAATTATGATTAACGTATTGTCATGCACTTTTTTTAGAAATGTATTTAGTTTTTGTTCATTCATATATGTGCCTGTCGGGTTATTTGGATTACAAATCCAAATAATCTTTGTTCTTTCATCTATCACTGTAGACATTTCCTCTAAGTCATATGCTCCATCTTTTAATGGAACTTCCTTTACTTCGCACCCTTCAATCACTGCATGATGACGATATTGCGGAAAAGTTTCTCCCGCTGTTACAATATTATCGCCCGCGCAAAGCACTGTACGGCTTATCATTTGAATGACTTCATCAAGTCCACTTCCACATATAATTTGATCCTTTTTAACTTGTAGTTTCTCTGCAATTGTTTGGCGGAGTTCTACAGCTCCTCCATCTGGATATAAGGCATGTTCATGCCACGCTTTTTGTAATTCTTCCATAACACGAGGTGAACAACCGAATGGATTTTCATTTGATGCTAATTTTACAAATGAATGATCCCCATATACTTCTTTCATTTGCTGTGGTGATCGCCCTGGTTTATATGGCTGTAATGATGATAGTTGCTCTTTTACCTTCATCTGTAATCCATCCTTTTTAAAATTCTTTTGCATATTTGTTATGCTGCATAATATTTTGTTCGATTAATTCCATACGATCTTGTCCGAATTGGTGAACTAGTGCATCTGCAAGTTCCCATGCCACAACAGCTTCCGCGACAACACTTGCAGCTGGAACCGCGCAACTATCAGACCTTTCAATACTTGCTTTGAATGCTTCTTTCGTATCAATATCTACACTTGCAAGTGGTTTATATAATGTAGGAATCGGCTTCATAACTCCTCGTACGACAATTGGCATTCCCGTTGTCATACCGCCTTCTAATCCACCTGCGTTATTTGTTTTTCTTGCATACCCTTTTTCTTCATCCCAAATAATTTCATCATGTACTGAACTTCCTGGCTGCCTTGCCGCCTCAAATCCAATACCAATTTCAGCACCTTTAAAAGCATTAATACTCATAATTGCCCCTGCAAGCTTGGCATCTAATTTCCGGTCGTAATGTACGTAACTTCCAACGCCAATTGGCATTCCTTCTGCAATGACCTCTACAATCCCACCAATTGAATCTCCGCTTGTTTTTGCATCATCTATCGCATCCATCATCTTTTTCTCTACTTCTTTATCTAAACAACGAACAGGTGAGTTTTCTGTAACTGTTTGCATTTCTTCTATTGGTAATTGACTGATGCGACTTGCTTTGACTCCGCCAATTTCAAGAACATGCCCTGCAATTTGTACACCTAATTCTTTTAAAATTTGTTTTGCAACTGCGCCTGCAGCTACTCTTACCGTTGTCTCCCTTGCAGAAGAACGTTCTAAAACATTTCGTATATCACGGTGACCGTATTTAATTGCACCGTTTAAATCGGCATGTCCTGGACGTGGTTTTGTAATTGTGCGTTTCATTTCTTTACTTTCTTGCTCCGAAATCGGTTCTGCTCCCATTACTTTTGTCCAATGTTTAAAATCATCATTTTTTACGATTAATGTAATTGGTGAACCGAGTGTCATCCCGTGGCGTACACCGCTTACAATCTCTACTGTATCTGTTTCAATTTGCATGCGTCTCCCGCGACCATGCCCTTTTTGTCTTCTTAACAATTCCTTATTAATATGTTCCGCTTGTAACGATAATCCTGCAGGTACACCTTCTAAAATAACCGTTAACTGCGGACCATGTGATTCTCCAGCTGTAATATATCTCATTTCTCTTACCCCTTTATTATTTTTTTGTACAAAAAAGTCCCTACTGAGCGCTCAGTAGGGACGAGTATTATCGCGGTACCACCCTAATTGTAGACCATGTCTACCTCTTATCATTTTTAACGATCTATACGACCGTCTTTCCCTTCATAAAGATTATTATCTTTACTACGAAAAAGATGCTCTAGGGCTGTAATTCATGCTTATCTTTGTACTGATTCTCACCGGCCATCAGCTCTCTATAAACAGGGAGATAAGCACTACTGCTTCCCTTTCTGCGCATATTCAATATGCAATTAAGATAATTTGTTTTTAAATCCTTTTAATTCTTCCATGAACTTATGGAACTCTGGAATATCCATTTGCTGTGCTGAATCAGATAATGCAACTGCTGGGTCTGGATGAACTTCTGCCATAACTGCATCTGCTCCAATTGCTAGCGCTGCTTTCGCTGTTGGTAATAATAAATCTCTGCGTCCTGTAGAATGCGTTACGTCCACAACAACAGGTAAATGTGTTTCTTTCTTTAAAATCGGTACTGCTGAAATATCTAACGTATTACGCGTTGCTCTTTCGTATGTGCGAATGCCGCGCTCACATAATATAATTTGGTCATTTCCTTGTGCAATAATGTATTCAGCTGCATTGATAAATTCATCAATTGTTGCCGCTAAACCACGTTTTAATAATACTGGTTTATTTACTTTCCCTACTGCTCTAAGTAAATCGAAGTTTTGCATATTACGTGCTCCAACTTGAATCACATCAACGTAATCAAGAGCCATTTCTACATCATTTGGATTTAGAATTTCACTAATAATCGCTAAATCGAACTCATCAGCTACTTGGCGTAAAATTTGTAAACCTTCAACCCCAAGTCCTTGGAAATCGTATGGTGACGTTCTCGGTTTGAAAGCACCACCGCGCATTAATTTCAATCCTTGTTCTTTCATCGCTTTCCCTACTTGGCGAACTTGCTCTAAGCTTTCTACCGCACAAGGTCCCATGATGAACGTTTGTGTTCCATTTCCTAATAATTCACCTTTTACATCAACAATTGTATTTTCTTTTTTCTTTTTACGTGAAACAAGCAATGCTTTACGATTGTCATCTTCTTGTAATTCCAAACTTGCTTTGAAAATTGTTTTGAAAATGTGTTGAACTGTTGAAGTTTCAAATGGCCCTTCGTTATGTTCTGCGATCATATCAAGTACCTCGCGCTCACGTACTGGATCAAAACGTTTCGTACCTTGTACTTGTTTTTGTTCGCCAATCTTTTGAACGATTTTACCTCGTTCATTTAATAGCTCTAGTAATTGTAAATTAATTTTATCCACCTGTTTACGTAATTGTTCTAACTCATGATTTGCCATTTTAAAATCCTCCTTTTAATGTTTACATGTATAGAAAGAGAACAAAAATTCTCTATTTTCTGAATCGATTCCCTTCAAAAGTTTATTATGAGATCGATACCGCCTTTTCTGTGTACAAAAAATCCCTACTGATCTACTCAGTAGGGACGATAGTTATCGCGGTACCACCCTAGTTGTAGACTCGTTTCGTCTACCTCTCTTCACTGTTAACGATCATTTGACCGTCTTTCCCTTCATAAAGATATGATTACCTTTACTACGAAAAAGATGCTCCAGGACTGTAATTCGCATTTGTTTTTGTACTGGTTCACACCAACCACCAGCTCTCTGTTACAGGGAAACAACTGCTACTTCTTTTCCTTTCACCGCATAATATTCCATTTTCAAGCCAGGCCACCAAAATACAAAAAGCCCCTACTGATCCAATCAGTAGGGACGATAGTTATCGCGGTACCACCCTAGTTGTAGACTTATTTCGTCTACCTCTCTTCACTGTTAACGATCATTCGACCGCTTTTCCTTCATAAAGATATGATTATCTTTATGAAGGAAAAGATGCTCCAGGACTGTAATTCACGGTTATCTCTGTACTGATTCACACCAACCATCAGCTCTCTGTTACAGTAAGATAAGCACTACTGTGATCCCTTCATTGCATTTTGTTTATTCAAATGCTTATGAAATTGAATAAGTATGATTTGTATTATAGAATGCTTCTTTAACGACTGTCAATAACTTTTTATTTGTTTTTTAAAATTCCACGCTTTACCTAGGGTCAATCTTGTAAATTTGTCATCACAATCCCAATACGAATCATCTCGTTTTGAATAGATATTAGTAAATCCTCATTCACTTTGTACGCTAGTAACAATTGCTTAATCTCGATAATTTCGTTTTCAAAGGAATTTACATCACGAAGGTGTTCTAAGAGTGAAAAAAACAACTCACCATACGTTTCTACATGATATTGAATACTCTTTTTCTTTTCCAAAATAACCAAAAATAGTTGCTTCATTTCCGCTTGATTATACCCTTCTAATGGCGGCGAGAAATGAGTAAGAACTGTTTGTACGCCTCTTTCCGCCACTTCATCCATACATAATACAAAACGCAAATACATAACATATTCCCTACCAGTTATAGCACTCATTTTTGGGCGTTCAATTAAAAATCCTGCTAACCAAGATTCCCAAAATTTCTGTTGTTCTCTCGCACTTAATGTTTTTACATAATAACATAAATGTTCCATAAACTTAATTTTATCATTTTCTGCTGCTTGTATAAAAAGTGGATATAGCCAATCTGTTCGTTGCTCCCAATATAATACACATTTAATAAAAACAAAGCTGATCCACTTTAAAAATACTTTCTTTGTATGCGGATGTAGTACATATAAATGTTCGACTGCATATTGAATATATCGCTTTATCTCTGTAAATAACGGTAAATTTATTTGTGTATAACAAAGTCCTGCCCATGCATACTTGATTACTGTATTATCTTGTTTTTTTAAATCAAAATAAGATAGCACATGTTTTCTACACCATTGTTTCTCAATATGATACAAAAATGTTATATCGGCTGTTAATCGTGCAAACATAAAATTTGTACTCTGTGAAAATGTTCGCATTTGTTCTTCAAATAAAAACAAATATTCGTGGATATTACGATCGTATAAGTGATCATATGCTAATAGCTTTAATAATACTGACACCATCTTTCCAATAGGATGTTGTATAGATTCATTATAAAAGTCGTGCTCTTCTATTTTGGAATGCGGATCACTTTTCATTACTTGAGGAAATAAAGAAAAAGCAAAGCGTTTCACAGCACGTATACTATCTTCTTGAAATTCTTCTAATCGATTACTGATTTCATAAAGAAAACTGCTAATCAACCAATGAAAAGATGTATTTCTTACAAATTGTTGCAAAAGTGGAATGATTTTTTGTATCTGTTGATTTGTAAGCTTACGATTATTCCTCCATGCTCTAATACAGACAAACCATACTTCATTACTTATTTGATTTTCCCCTACTAAGTGGTAGGCAAGCGAAATACTCCACTCTGTATTCAATTTACATGCTTTTGATAAAATTTCTAAAAAATGGCGTTGTTCAAAAATACCATCATGAGAAAAGAGCTGAACTTGTTTCAACATTTCATCATCTTTCAATTGCAATAACCCGTCAGCAGTTACGTTACATGTAATACTTTGCGTAGCATCACCTACTCGCTTTTTACCGTAACGTTCTGAAGAAAAATGCGGGTTTTTTTGTTTCATTTTTTTATATGCCTGCGCTGTACAATTACTATTTGAATCACACGTGTAAAGTAAATCTATAATAAGACAAGCCTCAAAATCCCTTTCATTAAAAAGGTGTTTCATCACCTTTTGTAGTACGTCTTGTTTACTTTGTTCTGAAGCAGTTGGATAATACTTCTTTAAAAATTCAAATACTTCTTTCCTATATGTACCGTGTAAAAGTAATTTTTGTTCTAGTAACCATCTCATTTTTTCATCGTTAGTTGCAAATGAATTTTTACTCATCGCAGCTATAGCAATTCGTTTTTGTAATATACTCTCTGTTTCAATCATTTGGGCGATATAATAATTTGCTTTCCTCTTATTATTTGCACATAAATATGCGAGAGATTCCTCCACAATACGAATTAAAAAGGTAAAATCTTTTGGTTGTAAATCATGTTCAGAAAACTCAACTGTCTGATATGTCACGCCATCCTTTTTCTCTAGTGCAGCCTGTCTCAAAAATAACATTTGCATTTTTTCTAGTCCCATAACCATAATTTGATCAGCAAAATAAGCAATATGTGGTTTCATCTTTTCATCCCAAACTTGTTGTACAAATGAAAATACCGGAACAGGTAAACGGCTTGTTTCCTCTAATTCAATTGAATCTTGCATATCGTGTTCCCATCTTCTGACACGTTTTAATTTAATTTTCCCATCCAAAATGAACGAAAGCAATAAGACAAAAATCTCTTTATGTTCAGGAAAAGAACACTTATGTAACAAATATGAAACCAGTTCGATAGACGTGCTATTCCTCTCGGCTGTTTCTAACAACAATAATGTCCATTTCGCAAATAATAACGGTTCAATTTTCTCTTTTGTGTCATTCAAATATGTACAAATCGTTCTCCATAATAACGGAGAAATTTTGGAATGATTTTTGTAAATGAGCTGGAATAATTCTTTTTGATGGCTAAAAAGAAATTGTTTTACTAGCCATTCCGCCAACAATTCATCCACTTCACTATGAGTAGTAGACATTACAAATAAACTTTGAAGCTTCCCCTCTGCCTCTAACCATTCTACCCACTCATAATCGCGCGCAAATTCGATAAAATATCGAAGGGTTTCAATTTTTTTTACTGATTGCTTTATATATGATAATTGCTCTTGTTCGACTGATGGTGGTACTGTCACAATATCACGAATTCGCATTCTTTTTGTAATATAATTATCCCCCATCAATTCAGCCCAGCGCTTCACCGTTTGGACAAGTGCTTGGTGGTTATTTGCCTTATTTGGATACACAATAGGCCTTACCCCCAAATGCTCCCAGTGATATGTATTATCTCCTTGTGCAACAAATGCATAGCGTCTCGTACTAGGTGGTAAACCTGTCGCTAAATACTTCATGACAGGATCATTATGACTATATCCAATGAATAACACTGTATAATTTGAAAATAAATCCACTAAAAACCTTCTTGCCCAGCCCTCCGTTAAGTAGGCCCTTCCAAAATCGCCATCCGTTAATATTAAATTTTCTTTTTCTTGTTCTACATTTCCATGTATATATGCTAAACCTTTAAACGCTCTACCTGTCGGAAGCGCAGGGGCGTAATATATATTGATATCTCGATTCATATCCCGGATTACACTTGTAAAATGCTGATCAAAATTTGTAGTAACAATACGAACATCTATATCATTTGAAAAAAGTCGTGGAATTGCATAGTGTAATGGATTCGGTTTTGAATTTTTCACATTCACAAGATCTTGGGCAACTTGATGTACATCTTTCGTCTTCGCAACTTTTCCAAGATAATAATCATGCGGTTCTGTCTTTACACGTTTTTCAACATACAAAGTTTCCGCAATTTCATCAACTAAATCATCGAAATTCGGTAAGTTTGATTTCCCTTTCATAGAAACTCCTGCTCCGACAAATAATACAAGTCTTCCTTGCTCAAGATTATCAAATAGTTCATCTGGAATTTCTACTTCTGAAGTAATCCACATCCGGATCCCCCCTTACCTAAAATTGTCACCTTCTCTCATTTTACTATAACATTTTTTGTTTATTTTTTTAATATTTAGACAAGTGATTTAACATGAAAAAATTTTTAGTTACAACCCTGTTCATCTATAACACATGTATGAACTTCTCGTTTTATACCAAAACTATGTAAAAACAGGAGGTGTGAAATTTGAGCAATTTTACTATTGTTCTTATCAAATTTATATCATGTATCATCGCTTTCGCTATCGGACTTGATTTATTTTTCGACGCAACACTTGTTGATGTTATTTCCTTTAGCCTATTTGTAACAATCGTTTCTTATGTATTTATTGATAATATCCTGTTAGACCGCATTGGCAATTCCGCGGCGATTATGGCTGATTTTTTATTAACATATTTAAGCGTATGGATTTTCGGTAATATTTTATTGGACAATTATATGCAAATCGCATGGGGGAGCATTTTATCTGCGCTTGTGTTTACATTAGCTGAAGTATTTGTACATCGTTTTTCTCATACGCATGAAAAGCATAAAACTGAAAGAATGAATATGAATGGTCGGTTCGCGTATGGAACTGAGTTTGCTGAAGAACAAAATGTCTTAGATAAAGAGAAGAAAAAATAAAAAAAGGAACATGGTGGTTAGTTCGTATATATTGGTGAATGAAATTTTATCGACGATTTTTCAAATATATCAGCGATTCGACAAAGGATATCGACTAATTAACAAAAAACGACAAAAACGAAAGTCCCCTAGCTCCTGTTTCCCAACAAACTAAAGGATGTCATCACCTGTATCATGACATCCTTTTTCTTAACATATCATTTTAAACCTATCCTTCTACCTGTAACTCTTTTACACTGATAACATCGGCAAATGCCCCTAATACTGCATTATGATGCTTTATAATCTCGTCTGCACACAATTGTTCAGAATCGAACGTACTATGCGCATCACAAACTAAAGTAACCTTATATCCTTCACTAAAAGCTCTACGAGTTGTTGTATCAACGCAGTATTCGGTTTGCATTCCTGATAGAATAACATGTTCAATTTTCTTATCCTGTAATACGTTACGAAGATCTGTTTTATAAAAAGAATCTGGTGTTTCTTTTTCGATAATGATGTCACCATCTTTCGGTGCAATGGCCGAATGAATATTCCATTCCGGTTTTCCTTTTTCTAAAGGGTGCCCTTTTGGCCCATTATGCTGTACGTATATAACAGGAATTTTATGTAAGCGGCATTTTCGAGTCAACTCTTGCAACGTTTCCAATAACTTTTGACCTTTGTGTACTGGTCCTCCTGCTGTATACATACCTTCTTGTACATCTATTACTACCAATGCTTGTTTCATCATCCATCGCTCCCTGCCCCTTATTTTTTATACTCCATCATCCAGCAATCTTCTAATTCCCCTTCATGAAGCTCGTGCTCTTTTAATATTTTCACCTTGCGAAATCCACATTTTTCATAACACCGTATTGCACGTTCGTTACTTACTCTTGGATCCATCGCAATTGCTTCTGCCCCTAATTCATCAGTGATATATATGATTGCATCTTGTACGAGCTCTGTACCGATTCCCTTGTTCCAATATGTTGGTTCTCCAATGAATTGATCCATGCCCCATATATTTTGGGCTTCTTTATATCCATATAGCTCTTTCCATTCTGAATCAATCGGGTAAATTTGTATGTAACCAATCGCTTCTTCAGCGTATTCCACCACACATCTCTTTTCTTTCCCTTTTGGAATATTAATAAAGCTAGTGCGCACTTTTTCTGGAGATTGCGGATGATCTCTGCCTTCGTAATACTGTAAAACTTCTGAATTTGTTAACCATTTTGATATGGCGTTTACATCATCTTCTATGGCATACCTAATCGATAAACTACCTTTTTGAAATAACATATTTCACCTCTTTATACATAACATTATAATATTCTAGAATCCTTGAATTAACTCCTCTTATTTGTTAGCGAATATATATGTATATAAAAACTTCTTGCTTTCATACCTTCGTATAAGTCTCACCTCAAAAAATACTACTATTGCTGGATGTTACAGCATCTTTCATTTAGTAATCTAAAGATATCAAACGAACATTGGAGGAATAAAGATGTCTAAAGGCTACGATTCAAAAGAAAATCAGCAAAAAGAAATACATGCAATCCAGCAAACGATTACTGAAATCGAGAGTGCATTTAATGCACATGATGCGGATGAACTAGATCGCCACTTCACTTTAAATGCCACATGGGTCAATGTTTTCGGCAAGCGGCTTTCTGGTTGGAAGCAAATCAATGAAACGCACAAAGTTCTATTACCAGGACCACTTCGTAATTCATACGCTTGTTATACCGTCGAAAGTATTCATTTTGTACGTTCTGATGTAGCGATTGCACATATTAAACAATATCCAACAACCTCTGACGGAACAAGAATAGAAGATGAGCAAGGCAGCCTTGCTATTTATGTGATGGTTAAAGAAAAGGAAACGTGGAAAATTGCTGCTGGACAAAATACATTTATTCAATAGCTCTTCGCATATCCCCTATACTGGAGGTTGCGACTCATGTCTCAAATAACGCTACAAAAAATAACATCTAAAAACTGGCGAGAAGCTCTTACTCTTTCTGTAAATATTGAACAACAACGGTTTGTTTCTGAAGTTACACCACCAGTTGCAATCACACTTGCTAAAGCATATATTAGACCGGATGATGTAATGATTGAACCGCTCGGAATATATGATAACGAGAAAATAGTTGGGTTCTTTAGCCTACATTACAAACCAAATTGTCAACAGGACTTTTGGCTGCTTCATTTTTTTATCGATCAAAGATATTAAAGAAAAGGCGTTGGAGCTACTGCAATAAAAGAATTAATTCACCATTTAAAAATCGTTCATCTATCTTGCCATCGCGTTCGCTTAACTGTGCATCCTGAAAATGATTCAGGACAAAAGTTCTATTTACACTTTGGCTTTACTGATAATGAAATTCTCACATACGGTGAATGAACCTACTCCTTGTACATTTCATGATAACAAACAAAGAGTGTCAGAAAACGATTTAAAGACACTCTTTGTTTGTGCGAAATACTTCATCATAAGGGCAAATACCAATATACTGCAACTTCATCACTTTGCTCATGAATACCTTTATATACAAGAAAATCAAAGCCGCCTATAACGAAGCCACAACTCTCATAAAACCTGCATGCTCCAACATTATTATTCTGTGTCTCCAGCATGATTCCTGCCATGTTACAGGCTTGCGCCCATTGCTTGGCTCGCTCCATTAATTTTCTACCAACTCCAAGCTGTCTATACTGTTTATCTACTTTTATATCTTCTACATAGGCAAAACTATTCCAATTTCTTTTTAATATAACCATTCCAATTATACGTTGATTTATAAATGCCAAATACATTATTTTGTCTGGATTATCAACGTATTCACTATAATCAAAATCATCCTCTTGATGCTCCTTATATGTATCTTCTGAATAATTTTTCTCATAGCTTTGTATTTTTTTGACGGTATATTCAATTTTTTGATCCATTGCTGATAGCGAAAGAACAAGCTTAGAATCAACCGTAAAACTATCATCAAATTCAGGTAGTTCATCCAAATCTTCTATTTCTAGTTTCCTAATACCAATGTTCATCTTTATCTCCTCTAAGTAAAATATGATATATTCCTTGTACTAAATATTAATAGCAATTCCTGCAATGAATAAACTAACTATTATGAGGAAAGGCGTACCAATGATAGCTCCTCTTAGGTGCATCCTATAATTTTTATACCCCTTCATTCCTTCTGTACTCGGAATAACAACAAATCTCGGCGTCATCCAGCAAAATATAAGCCAATCTATAATGAGTAAATCAACTAAGTTAAAAATCATTAAAATTCCAAAAGAATGTAAGAACGCATCGATAAATAATAATTTCTCATGATGATTTAGTAAAAAAGTAGAAATAAGCGGGGTTCCGAAGAGAATTACATTGTATACAATGCCAAAGTATATCGTTTGTCTCTTTTCATTAATTGTTTTTGGCAAAACAGCTTTTTGAATATCTTTAGGATAGTCATTTAACCATAGACGAGGATTACAATATAATGACCCTAAAATCATTATGGATAGTATAATAGACATAATTGTTCCAACGAGCAACATTTGTTCATATTGACCCATAAATCTTTCCCCTCCTTACTTGTCATTACCGTAAAAATATTAAATTATGATGTACTCTATTAAAAATCCTATGTATTTCCACATCAGAAAATTAACATAATTCTTTGCTAAATAACTTTTTCATTTCTATGTTTAAAATCGATTTCTTTCAACCTCCACTCTTATTTCTTGACATATTATTTCAAACTTCATAAAGTAAAATTCGAATCGGCATTTTTCATCTTCGTTAATTATTAACCTACAAATTCACGTAAGAACAGGATTGGTGAAACAAATGAAAATTGAACATATAGCAATTTGGGTAAAGGATTTAGAGGCAATGCGTACTTTCTATACACAATACTTTAACGGAACGGCAAATAATCTATATCACAATAAAACTAAACACTTCGAATCTTATTTTATTACGTTTGAATCTGGAGCACGCCTTGAAATTATGCGAAAAAAAGGAATAGAAGATAAACCGAATCCTAATATAACTGGGTATGCTCATTTGGCTTTTTCTGTTGATAGTGAAGAAAATGTAAATCAATTAACAAAAACATTAAAAGAAGCTGGATACCCTGTATTAAATGGACCACGTTTCACTGGAGATGGCTATTACGAGAGCGTAATTCTTGATCCAGAAGGAAATCAGATTGAAATAACGATTTAGCATCATACATTTACGATTTGATATTTTAAATTATGAAATAATAGTAAAAACCGTTCGGAATTTCCGAACGGTTTTACTATAAGCATTAAGAATAATCCATGAGATAAGCTTACACTCAAGACTCTAAAAAAGTAGATTTTGAAACTGTCAAAAACGAGGACAGCAAACCGTATATACGGGAACAACTCTATGAAAATAACATCCCCTCTATTAAAATCAACTTTGTTTCATAAGGATGGGAAAGAAAGTGATACAAACGAAGATGTGATTCCGTTACTAGCTATTGACGCGTGAATGAGTAAACTAAATTGATATAGACTATAAGAAATACATATAAATTTGCTTATAATAATAAATAAGATGTAAATTCTAATATAATAATAGGAGAATAACACATAAAGGAGCTCAACTCTCAATGGCAAGAAAATTATTAACACAAAGATTCCCTCTTTTAATTCCTGTTAGAATTAGACAACGTAGGCTGTTTAAAAAAATAAGTGACCGTCTTAAAGGATATACATTTTCAAAAACATTTGAGCAAAATCCATTACCTTACAGGATTTATAAACATAAATCTTTGCTTATTAGAAAGTTAGGTGATACGGATATCCAGTTGCAATATAACAAAATCACCAATTTAAAGCTAGCTATCAGCAAAATAAACCAGGTTGTCATTAAACCAGGAGAAACATTTTCCTTTTGGCACCTTGTTGGTAATTCCAATGAAAAGGCTGGATATAAAGAAGGCATTATTTTAATGAATGGTGAAGCAATAAAAGGAATCGGCGGTGGTCTCTGTCAATTAGGGAATCTTCTCTATTGGATGTTTCTTCACTCAGAGTTGGAAACAGTAGAAAGATATCGTCATAGTTTCGATCCATTCCCTGACTATGGACGTGTGATTCCATTTGGAACAGGCGCCACCTTGATGAATGGTATTATTGATCTGAAACTAAGAAACAATTCAAATATCCCCTATCAAATCAATCTACACCTTGATGAAGAATACATCTATGGAGAAATTAGGGCATCCCGGTATCCTCCATACACGTATTCTATCGTTGAAGAAGATCATCGTTTTGTAAAAAAAGCAGATGGTCACGTATACAGACAAAATAAAGTTTATAAAAAAATAATTGATCGTGTCACGGGCAACTTAGTTGGCAAAGAACTAGTCATGGAAAATGATTGCTTAGTAAAATATGAAGTAGATGATGAGAAAATTGTGGATTCTTTATAGACAAGGATTTTCATCCATCTAAAGATATGTATTAGAAAAAGCCCTAGGATAGAATTGTGAGGTTAACTATCCTAATCTTAAGTGACGACAAAGTTATTTCATTTATAATAAATAAAGGGGAAGCAAGGTGACACATTCTAGCATAGAAATTGTTACATTCAATGAGCAATGGGCAGAAACATTTCAATCAATAAAACAAGTTATGAGTACGCATTTAAATGATTTAATTATTGGGATTGAACACGTTGGAAGCACTTCAATCCCAGGTCTTGGAGCGAAACCAATTTTGGATATTGATATTATAATAGAAAGTTATGATGTTTTTCCTAAGGTCATCTTAGGACTTGAACAGATAGGATATTTTCATCAAGAAGAATGGAGTTTTGAAGGTAGAGAAACATTTGGCAGAAAGGATATCTCTACCCCGTGGGATGGAAAAGGTACACAATGGATGGAGCACCACCTTTATGTATGTAACAAAAATAGTAAAGAACTTGCAAAGCATGTAGCATTTAGAGATTATTTACGGAATAACCCACAAGCCGTAATTGAGTACGAAAATATAAAAAGGAATTTAGCAAATACAGTAAAAGACCGCAAATCTTATACATTAAGTAAAACAGAATTTATAAATAACATATTAGAAAAAGTAATGGATTTTAAAAATTAAACAACTTTCAAGAGCCTTACTACAATGAAATGTATCAAGGCTCTTATACGTTTATATCTAAATTTAATAATTTTATTATTACTTTACACCTAAGGCTCTTTCTATTTTTTTGATTCGTATAAAAATTCCAATACTATCATTTCCTTACTGCTAGTACTGGTCTACTAACCTCTTTAAATGCTCTATGTTTTCTGAAGATACACTTTCCGATAATCTTGCCCCAGCAATAATCGGAGCCCACCCCAAAACTTCATCCCTTGATAAGCCGGCATGCTTGCAATATATATGTAAATACATTTCAGCTAATTCTACTGAAGACTGAGCATACAACAAATATGTTCGACAAACGTCGGCACGAATATCTCCTGCGCTTGCATCTACCCAATCAATAATTTTCACGTTGTCATGACTCATGATCAAATTAAACGGATGAAAATCTCCATGACACAACCTAGATTCAAATACCTTTGAATCCAATTGTCTTAACAAATTACCCTTTTGTTTCTCATCTAGATTCTGTACAGATTCAATTTTGCGACGTAGCCTTTCTGACATCGGTTCAAGCAAATCCGATTCAACAACAACAGCATGTACCTTTTGTTGTACATTAACACAAATACTTATGTAATGCTCCGCTCGTTCCATATTATGACTGAAGAGTTCACCTACTGTTTGCCCTTTTACATATTCCATTATAATTGCTTGTCTGCCGTTTATGTTTGTAATCTCTAATACTTTTGGGACATGAAGCCCACAAGAATACGCGTATTCTTGTTTCCTCGCCTCATACAAAGATTCTGTACTTGGAAAATGCTTTTTAAACACTTTCACAATTTTATTATCACAAAGATATATCTTCGCTGTATTGCCAGTGGCTATTGGATTTCCTAAATTCACTCCTTTTCCCCCTTACATATTTCTATATGTGTAATCTTAGGTATATTAAAAAGAAAATTCCGACTTTTAAAACCAAAATTCTACTTATTTTACGTCCACATTCTATTAATCTATGACATTTCCCCTCATAACACACGATCCTAAATAATCTGTAAAAAGCTAAACCCATACATCGCAGCTACTACAAAAACGATTGTCCATACTGCTAGACTGACTGTCATCCAACTTATGACGTGCGCTTTATTAGATCCAAACGTTAAAGCTAATACAGCTGCAATATCAGTTCCTACAAGAATAGGAGCAAGCAAAGCCAAACCTGGAATACCATATCGTTCCCATATTTTTCTCGACCTTGTTTCCTTTTTAGAAGGTGTTGTTATCCCCTTTTTTAATCTTCTTGCAGTTTGCCATTTTGCATACTGTTTAAAAAAGAAGCCCAATAATAGAACCAAAATAAGATTCCCGAAAAACGCTGTCACGCCTACGGCAAATGGTTGTAATCCCCATGCAATACCAAGAGGTACAACGATCGACACATCCATCCACGGAGCAAAAGCTAATAAAAATAAAACGACATACTGCCACATTTCACCTGCATTTTGAGCCCACTCTAACATATTGTTTCATCTCCTTTTTTTCGTTAGATTAAATACGTTTTAAAATTAGAATAGTCGTTAACCAATAGACAATATACTGGCCTGCACCTAATACACCAATGCACAGTAATGGAACAAAATGATGTTGAGAAAAGAGGAAGCAGATCCCTGCCGTTACTGGAAGTGCAATGCTATAGTACATATACACATTTCGGCAAGCCTTATACGTTACCCATTGTTGCCCTTCATCTATTTCACGAAATTCGGATGGTATAAAGCTAAATAATTTAATCTTTTCATCCGCATTCTTCCGATTATAAAGCTTTGTGAGACTGAACCATAAAAAAGTAACTGTCACCAAAATATAAAAGCATAATCTAGCTAAAAAGACCTGCGTACTCATAAGAGAAAATAGTAAAAATGCAATAATCAATCCAAACATACTAGCTCCTATAAGCGGAGATCGTAAAACTTGCTTCATCATACTTATCTCTCTCCCTTCAAATAAAAAACATCTTCTACTGTAAGTTGAAACGCAGCGGCTATTTTTAACGCCATCGTGACAGAGGGAGAATAGTCACCTTTTTCAATTAACCCGATTGTCTGCCTCGTCACTCCAATTGCATCAGCTAAGTCTTGCTGCGTCCATCTAAATCTTGCACGTAGTTCTCTAACTCTGTTTTCAAGCATTCGAACTTCACTTCCCTCCTTTTCAACCACTTCTATTGTAAATAATATCCAACTAAATGTAAACAATCATTTGCATTTTGTAATAAATAATTGCCAGAAAAAACATAAAACAACACCACTAAAAAAATGGTGTTGTTTCGTTTAAAGATCAACTTAATCAACTTTATATTTACTTCTTTTCCATAATTGCAAAATAATTATTCTCATGATCAGCAAAATTAAATGCTCTACCAGACGGCATGTTTACAATTTCTCCGACTGTAATCTTTTTATCTACAAACTGTTTGTATAATTCATCTAAATTATCCGCAAACAACAGGAGCGAAGGTGTATTAAGATTTAATTCAGGCTGCATTTTCGCGATTAATTCTTTACTATGTAGGACAATACTCGTTTCAGCTTCCTTTGTTGGCGCAATTTCAATCCATCTAAATCCTTGACCGTTATCTTCTTCAGCAATTAAGCTAAATCCCACTTTTTCAGTCCAAAACTGTACAGCCTCATCTTGATTATTTACATATAACATAATTTGACCAATTTTATGAATCATTCTTTTCTTCCTTTCTGCTAGCTCATATTAATTTTCATTCTTAAAGATGAATTATACGTCCTTTATCTCATCGACTAGACTATTAACTAAAGCGATAAGAGCCTGTTTTGTGCTCTCATCTGTTACTTTCGCATCATTACTAAACTTAGTCCGCACAGATGGAACTAATAGTGAGCCGTTTGCAACTACAATCGTATCTAACATCCCTAGCGTAAGTAATAAAGATTCATGCGCTTTGTCTCCCCCAGTAATCGATGGAGAAGCCGTTATAACAGCGACTGGTTTTTTATAAAGTTCTGCTGATGAGACAAGCCATTCTAATGCATTTTTTAAAACTCCCGGTATCCCTTTTGCATACTCGGGTGTACAAATAATAAGAGCATGCGCTTCATTTAGCTTCTTTCGAAAATCCTCAACAACAACTGGTGCTTTTACTCGATCTATATCTGGATTGAAATGAGGTAGTTCTTCTATTCCAGTATAAATCGTATACGCAACATCTTCTGGGATAAAAGCTGCTAAAGCTTTTAATATATTGGTGTTAGACGAACCTTCTCGAATACTTCCTGAAATAGCTATAATTTTTTTGGGGTTACTCACATGATCACCTCTAAAAATAGAATACTTGCTCAACTACAAAAAAAGCAAATTTTTTTAAACTCCATAATTCAGCATCATTGAGAATATATTGTTAACATAATATTATTATGTCTTATATTCGAGAGTTGTTTTAGACATACATCTATATAATGTAGCGATTTATCCGGCTATGCATCTATTCGACTACCGAAAGTAATATCTTTTCAAGTTCTTTTTTAGGTAACGTACTTCCATTAATTCCATTTCATCCAATTGCTGTTTCTCCTCTCATGTTCTAAACAATCTTTCACACTATATTCGCTCGTTTCTCACAAAAAGTTCATTTCACATGAAAATTTATTTATTACAATAAAAAGAAGGTCTCTATTATTTTTTGTAAACTTGATGACTATGACCCCCTTGCTTAACAGCATAAAAGACCACTCATTTTTTTGAGTGGCCTTCTTCATTCTATGAAACTTTTGAATTGGAATTAACTTTCAAAACACTAAAAATATAGAAACTAAACAATTCGATGACACGACCAAACAATACCTGCATTATTATTTCCACCTAACCTAAGTGAAATGGTTAATCCATCAGATACATAGAATAAACCAATTACATCTCCAGCATTTAACGCAAGATCTCCTGTCATTGTGACAGTTCCATCTCCGAGTACTGTTCTCAAATTCAATACTGCCAAAATATTAACGTTTAAGATTGGCACTACCCCACTTAGTAGATCTGTAATACTAGGTGATGTTCTACGAATAACAAATGATGGATTTATCCCTTGACCTATTCCAGCAGTTACTGTTGCAGTTGTTGAATAATTAATCGTAGCTTCAAATACATATCTACCCGTTGCAGGAACTGTAAAATTCCCTGTCAGCGGATTAAATGATGCATCAGGAAAATATGGATTTGCTACACTCCAACCTGTTAACTGTGTACCAGTAGCTGTTGAGAATGTGGAAAGAAAGGCTGAATATCCTTGGCTAAGAATATTCGGTCCCGTTGCTCCGGTTGAACCTGTCGATCCGGTTGGACCCGTTTCTCCGGTTGATCCTGTAGCCCCGGTTTCTCCTGTTGCCCCGGTTTCTCCCGTTGGACCGGTTGATCCGGTTAAGCCCGTTGCTCCTGTTGAGCCCGTTGAACCAGTTGCTCCCGTTACACCCGTTTCTCCGGTTGGGCCTGTCGATCCTGTTACACCTGTCGCCCCGGTTTCTCCTGTTGCCCCGGTTGGACCCGTTTCTCCGGTTGATCCTGTAGCCCCGGTTTCTCCCGTTGGACCGGTTGATCCGGTTAAGCCCGTTGAACCAGTTGCTCCCGTTACACCCGTTTCTCCGGTTGATCCCGTCGGGCCGGTTGATCCTGTTGAGCCTGTCGCTCCTGTTATACCTGTCGCCCCGGTTTCTCCCGTCGCTCCCGTTGAACCAGTTGCTCCCGTTACACCCATTTCTCCCTTTGGACCTGTCGCTCCGGTTGGGCCTGTTGCTCCTGTTGAACCCGTTTCTCCCGTTGAACCTGTTGCTCCGGTTGGGCCTGTTTCTCCCGTCGATCCTGTCGCTCCGGTTGAACCTGTTGCTCCCGTTGATCCTGTCGCTCCCGTTGCTCCCGTTGCTCCCGTTTGGCCCGTTGATCCTGTCGATCCCGTTGGACCGGTTGCTCCTGTTGCCCCAGTTACACCCGTTGAACCAGTTGGGCCGGTAACTCCGGTTGAACCTGTCACTCCCGTTGAACCGGTTGCTCCCGTTGAACCTGTTGAACCCGTTGCTCCCGTTGAGCCTGCTGCTCCCGTCGCTCCTGTCGCTCCTGTTGAACCGGTTGCTCCCGTTTCTCCTGTCGCTCCAGTTACACCCGTTGAACCCGTTTCTCCTGTTGGACCGGTCGATCCGGTTAGACCGGTTGCCCCGGTTACACCTGTTGAACCCGTTGGGCCAGTTGAGCCTGTCGCCCCAGTTACACCCGTTGAACCAGTTGGACCTGTCGTCCCGGTTGGACCCGTTTCTCCCGTTGGACCGGTTGCTCCTGTTGAACCTGTCGATCCGGTTGGACCCGTTTCTCCGGTTGATCCCGTCGGGCCGGTTGATCCTGTTGCCCCGGTTTCTCCCGTTGGACCGGTTGATCCGGTTAAGCCCGTTTCTCCGGTTGGGCCTGTCGATCCTGTTACACCTGTCGCCCCGGCTTCTCCTGTTGCCCCGGTTGGACCCGTTTCTCCGGTTGATCCCGTCGGGCCTGTTTCTCCTGTTGAACCCGTTTCTCCCGTTGGACCTGTTGGACCCGTTTCTCCGGTTGATCCCGTCGGGCCGGTTTCTCCTGTTGCCCCGGTCGCTCCTGTTATACCTGTCGCCCCGGTTTCTCCCGTCGCTCCGGTTGAACCAGTTGCTCCCGTTGAACCTGTTGCTCCCGTTGAACCTGTTGCTCCGGTTGGGCCTGTTTCTCCCGTCGATCCTGTCGCTCCGGTTGAACCTGTTGCTCCCGTTGAACCTGTCGATCCCGTTTCTCCCGTTGCTCCCGTTTGGCCCGTTGATCCTGTCGCTCCTGTTGAACCGGTTGATCCTGTTGATCCTGTTGCCCCAGTTACACCCGTTGAACCCGTTTCTCCCGTTGGGCCGGTAACTCCGGTTGAACCTGTCACTCCCGTTGGACCGGTTGCTCCCGTCGCTCCTGTTGCTCCTGTTGAACCCGTTGAACCTGTCGATCCGGTTGGACCTGTTGATCCCGTTGAACCCGTTTCTCCCGTTGAACCTGTTGAACCTGTTGATCCCGTTGAACCCGTTTCTCCCGTTGAACCTGTTGAACCTGTTGATCCCGTTGCTCCTGTTTCTCCAGTTATTCCTGTAGCCCCGGTTTCTCCCGTCGCTCCGGTTACACCCGTTTCTCCCGTTGGGCCAGTTGAGCCCGTTGGACCTGTTGATCCCGTTGAACCCGTTTCTCCCGTTGGACCTGTCGTCCCGGTTGGACCCGTTGCTCCCGTTTGGCCCGTTGATCCTGTCGATCCCGTTGAACCAGTTGCTCCCGTTGGACCAGTCGCTCCGGTTGGACCGGTTTCTCCCGTTGAACCCGTTTCTCCCGTTGATCCTGTCGCCCCAGTTACACCCGTTGGACCCGTCACTCCCGTTGATCCTGTTGCCCCAGTTACACCCGTTGGACCGGTTGCTCCTGTTGCCCCAGTTACACCCGTTGAACCCGTTTCTCCCGTTGGGCCGGTTGCTCCCGTTGGGCCGGTAACTCCGGTTGAACCTGTCACTCCCGTTGAACCTGTCACTCCCGTTGGACCGGTTGCTCCCGTTGAACCTGTCGATCCCGTTGAACCAGTTGCTCCCGTTGATCCTGCTGCTCCCGTCGCTCCTGTTGCTCCTGTTGAACCCGTTGAACCTGTCGATCCGGTTGGACCTGTTGATCCCGTTGAACCCGTTTCTCCCGTTGAACCTGTTGCTCCCGTTGAACCCGTTTCTCCCGTTGAACCCGTTTCTCCCGTTGGGCCGGTTGCTCCCGTCGATCCTGTCGCTCCTGTTGAACCGGTTGATCCTGTTGCTCCCGTCGGACCGGTTGCTCCCGTTGAGCCTGTCGCTCCGGTTGATCCTGTTGAACCCGTTTCTCCTGTTGATCCTGTCGCTCCCGTTGCACCTGTTTCTCCCGTTGGGCCGGTAGCTCCGGTTGCTCCCGTTGAACCCGTTTCTCCTGTCACTCCCGTTACACCTGTCACTCCCGTTGAGCCTGTTGCTCCCGTTGAGCCTGTTGCTCCCGTTGAACCCGTCTCTCCCGTTGAGCCGGTAACTCCGGTTACACCCGTTGGACCGGTTAATCCCGTTACACCTGTCGTTCCCGTTGAGCCGGTTGGGCCTGTTTCTCCTGTTGCACCCGTCTCTCCTGTTGATCCTGTCGCTCCCGTTGCACCTGTTTCTCCCGTTAGGCCTGTCACTCCCGTTGCACCCGTCTCTCCCGTTGGACCGGTAACTCCGGTTTCTCCCGTTGAACCTGTTGAGCCTGTTGAGCCTGTCACTCCCGTTGAGCCGGTTGCTCCCGTTGCACCCGTTTCTCCTATTGAACCTGTCACTCCCGTTGAGCCGGTTGTTCCCGTTGAGCCTGTTTCTCCTGTTGCACCCGTTTCTCCCGTTGCACCCGTGGCTCCTGTTGGACCAGTTGGAAGATTTATTGGAGGGATAGGTGGGAATGTGGGACCTATTAAATTTGGATTGAGACTTTTAGCATCTAATTTTGTCTCTTTCCCCATGTTTTTTGACCTTTTATATTTAGACACTATCTCACCTCCCAACAAGTTTATAAAAAGATTTCAATATATAGTAAATGCAGACAATATGTAATATGACACCTAAATGCCTTTAGAACATTTGAAACGAGCCCATTTCATAAGCACCTAGAAATATTACACTACTTTTTGACGAAATTTTCATACCTTCAAAAAAACAAAAAACCTAAATGGCTGAATTAGAAAAATTCACCATCTAGGTTTTTTCATATAAAATGAAACTTTAATCAGTAGAAAGCTTCTTTATCCTCACCAATCAAACTTTTATTGGCAGTTTATTTATCTCACGCTTAACTTCTTTGTTCCTGCTAAATTTTACTTCCTGCAAATAGCAGGATAACTGTATTAAAAATAATCTATTCGTTAACATAATGCTTTATAATCTAATCTCCAACTAAACCAACGTGCATGACCATCTGTTTCTCCAACTGTTTCATTATATTCTTTTCCATTTATAAAATAATCAAGATGAAGATCTCGATCCCACATGTTGTTATAAAGGTGGAAAACATCACGTTTCGCACCAATTTCTTTCACTTTTTCTATTAATTCACGTTTTATATTTTCTGGTATTTGATTCGCCACATGTGTATGGAAAATACAGATCACCGAGTCCTCTGGAATTTGTTCTGCGATTTCAGAAAGAAGAGCTACTCCATCGCCTTCTATTAGCTTCACAGATTGTTCTTTTACATAAGCGGCTGCATGATCAAACATTTCAAGTCTTTCTTTATGCTCTGGCCAAATGAGCGCACGTAACCATAAATAATCTTCTTCATTACTCACATCATTTATATGTAAATCAAGACCAATTCTTTCCGTAACAGGCGGACTTTCTTGTAAGAAAAATGGCTTATTATCGCCTTTTATTTCTGACGTTAAATGAACATTAGAATCTATATTTCCATAGACTTCTCCGGTTCCGTACGAATAGCTATATTGATCCCAAAGTAATTGCAGACCTGCGCTTGTCCCAATTTCAATTAAAGCTAGAGGTTTGTTAACTTTATTAAATACATAACAAAAACTCGGATATAAATACGCACAGCGTCTTACTTCATTTGTTTGTACGAGCTTCGTTTGTAAAAGGTGAATGATTTCTTCCCTATGAATGTGACAAAAATCTTTAAAATGATGAAAAGCTTGCGTTAGGTTTCTTTCCGGATTCGAAACAAGACTAGCATAATATTGTTTTAAAACATGATTATGTCCTTTCAATAATAAATAGTGAACGGCACCAAATAATAAGTTGGGCGCTGGCTGACCAAGTTGTGCATGTGAGGCTAATGCAAGAAGCTCTTTATCCTCTGCAATTTGTAATGATACATGTTCATATAAATCGCTTGATCCTTTACATTCCTTTATAGAAAAATTTTTAAATAAGTTAGAAATTTGTTCTGGTGTAAGCATTTATATTCCTCCTAACCTTAAGTTTTAATATTCAGAATAATTCTAACATAAAACTTGGATGTGGTATATTTTTACAACACTACCCACTTAAAATCTTAGATGAATTTTATACATATATCTCCACACCGTTCGGATCCTTTTGTTTCCTTTCGTATAAGGAATTCACATATACATGCTTTAATGCCGTTTTATTATCACGAATCGTTTCAATACTTTTTATTTCCTTATGAAATAAAAAAGAAAGGTCCTGTTCTAATCCAGTTTGTTTTGTTGTCATAATAATTTTCTGCAACTCTTCTATACTCTCATTATCATCTATTGCATCAAGATGTGTTTGGAGCTCAATTCGAAATCCGTATGGTGTTCTAATAAAAGTTCTTCTTTCTCCCCCAGTTACTTTCCAGTGTAGCTTTTCTGCTTGCTTACAAATTGTTTCACATTCCTCTTTTGATACGAGAAAACCAATATGATCAAATATAATCTTTTTCCCATAGCCAAATGTGATGTTTATCGTGCTTTTTCTAGCTTCAATAATCCGAAAAAGTATCTGTTTATCACGAAAATCATCCCACGTTAATGGCGGATTAAATTGCTCAAATTCTCCATTATACTTTCCAATTCGTGTAGAAATACGAAAACCACAACTTTTATAAAAGTTCTCCATTTCTTCTACATAAGGTGTCCAAAAATGGTAATGAAATAACATGTAAACCTCTCCTCTGCATTCTATATAATATAATTGTATAAACATAGCGTTATAATCACCTCTACTAAAAGTAGGTAATGATATAAAAATCTTTTCATACTTTTGTATGAAAAATTCCAACAAAAATAATAAAAAGTTCATTCCGTATACATAGGAATGAACTTTTTACTTTAGAAATTATACTTATCAATATTATCCTTCGTAAACACAACACGCTCAGGCAATACGATAATTCCATTTCCTTCAGCTTCGTAATCATAACCTTGAATAGAATTTGGTTCCACCTTTACTTTCCCGATATTCGGAACTTCAAAACTATCACCAACTTTTAATTTCTTCCCTTTTACTACAATTTCATTTGCAACATACGTCGCTAGTGCTCCTTGTTGTTTTACATCCCATAATCCAAACTGTTGTACCGTTCCTCGTTTTACATAATCACGCATTACATTTGGTGTTGAAAATCCAGTAACGACTACCTTTTTATCCATTTTTAAATTTTCAGCGGCTTGCGCCATCGCTGGAAGTGCCGTTGCATCCGGACAGATGACCGCATTAATATCTGGATACGTTTTCAAAATACTTTCGCCAACTGATAATGATTTTTGCGCATTATTTTCTCCGTACTGCGTCGTTACAATTTCCCAATTCGGGTATTTTTCTTTAATCATTTCTTTTGCTTTTGTCACCCATTGGTTTTGATCCGTTACAGTCGGACTAGAATAGAAGAACGCTACTTTTCCCTTATCTCCAATTTGTGATGACGTCATTTGAATTAATAAATTTGCCAGTTGCTCTGGGGTTCCCTGGCTAATATAAAACGAACGATCTTTCGGGTTCACATCAGAATCCCACGTTAAAACCGTCATTCCTTTTTTCTTTGCACGTTGTAATGATTGCGAAAGTCCATCGACTGATGTTGATGAGACCATTAATGCATCATAGTTTTGATTAATAAAATTATTTATATATTTCACTTGGCCCGATACACTCGCCTCCGATGGTCCGTCGTACTTTACTTGTACGCCTAATTTATCTCCCATTTCTTTTGCTCCTTCACCACCTGATGTAAAGAAGCCAACTCCTGTCAGCTTCGGAATGAACGCAAATTTTGCATCATCTGCTTTTTTCTTGTCTGCTGTTTTGTTAGAACAAGCGATTAAACCGATCATACAAACACATATGATGATCAAAATCCCTACGCTTCTTTTCATGACATTTCCCCCTTATGCATTTTCCTTTTGCTTTCGCATCGTGAGTTTCTGTAATTTGAAATGCCTCATAATAACAGAGAGAATAAGTATCATACCAATCACTACATTTGACTGTTCATTCGTTAAACCTGTCATTTGTAAACCATACTGCATTATGCCAACGAATATACTTGCTAGTACTGTTCCAACAATGCTTCCTTTCCCTCCAGTAATAAGTGTTCCGCCTAATACAACCGCCGTAATAACCGGCAAAATTGTCTCGTTTCCAATATCAGCTCGAGCTGATCCAAAATATGCGGTTAAAAAAACACCTCCTAATCCACCTCCTAACCCGGAAAGAATATATGCGATAACGACTACCTTTTTCGTATGAATGCCGGAATACTTAGCTGCTTTTTCATTCGCACCTGTCAATATGACATAACGACCATATGTTGTTCGATGAAGTAGCGCTGTAAATAACGCCGTTAAAAATAAAAGTAACCATAATAAATTGGGAATTCCGATAAAACTACCATTTGCAAATTGCACATAAGAGTCTGGTAACCCGCTTATTCCCTCATATCCGTTGGCATTGGATCCACCGGAAATAACAAGCGCTATTCCGGCATACAAAAACATCGTGCCGAGTGTAACAACAAGAGGTTCTACATCTGTCATTTTAATAATGATTCCATTGATACAACCTGCTAAACAACTAATAAGTAAAGCGATGATTACAGCGAAAACAACCGGGATTCCGTTCATCCAGAGTACACCAATCAAAATAGATGTAAGTCCCATAATCGATCCTACCGATACATCGATTCCACCTGTTACAATTACAAATGTCATTGGAATCGCAGCAATCGTAATAAAAATGAAGTCATTCATACTGAATAGTAAATTGCTAATATGAAAAAAATCGCTGTTTAATAAACCAAAGAGAATGAACTCTATCATAAGTAATACAATAAGAACCCCTTCCCATCTTAATAATCCGCGTGCATACTTCATAGATTCATCCTCCTCTCTTCTAAACGACGTCTTTCTTTCCATTTTTTTAATATGCTATCTAATATAAGAATAAGTAAAAGTAAAAATCCCGATATAGCACTATTCCAAAAAGCGGGTATTTTTAAAAAGACTAGTGAACTACTTATAACTTCTAAAAAAATAGCACCTAGTGCTGCTCCTATGATAGATCCTGTTCCACCTTTAAGATGGATGCCGCCCAGAACTGCAGCCGCAATAACTTGTAACTCCATCCCGGTACCAGTTTGATTTGGTACAAAACCGATATTCATAACAAATATGCATCCTGCAAGTGCTGCGCTTATTCCAGAAATAATAAATGCATATATTTTCACCTTATCTATCGGTATCCCAATAAGCCTAGCTCCATCTTCGTTGTCTCCAGTCGCATAAAAATATCTCCCAAAAGGTGCTTTCGCTAAAAAAATATATAATAGTAGTAAAATAATGAGCACGATCCACACTGTAACAGGAATGCCAAGTATCATGACAGAAGACAGTTGTTTATAAGAATTAGGGATATCTTCAATCCACTTACCACCTGTATAGATCAACATCGTTCCTCTAATCATTCCTAACATTCCTAACGTCATAATAATGGCCGGCACACGAAACTTCGTAACCCCAATGCCATTTATCAAACCAATGACAACTCCAAGTAAGATTGCAGCAATGATGGAAATAAAGGTACTATGACCATTTGTCAAAAATATTCCGCAAACTGCTGCGCTTAACCCCATAGTAGAGCCAACTGAAACATCGATATTTTTCGTAAATAATACGAACGATTGACCGATAACTAATAGAACTAAAATAAGACTTGATTTCATAATTAAGGAAAGCGAACTAAATTGAACAAAACTAGGATTCATCATTCCTACGAGAGCTATGTAAATAAGTAATAAAATAAGAATGGATGTTTCATGCATTTTAAATAGATTTGAAATGCGTTTCATTCCGTTATACCTTCCCTTCCCCCATATGCGAGACGTGTAACTTCATCTATACAAACTTCTCCTTTCTCCAAATGAGAAACAAACGTTCCATTCCTCATCACATATACGCGGTTTGCTAATTGAACAATTTCTTCTATATCTGAGGAAATGAGTAAAATGGCAAGTCCTGATTGTTTTAAATGTCGAATTACCTCATACACTTCTAATCTTGCTTTTGCATCGATTCCGCGCGTTGGTTCATCAAGAATGATTAATTTAGGTTCACAGGCAAGATATTTTGCTAATACAACTTTTTGTTGATTCCCCCCCGATAAAGATGTCATTTTTTCATCTATATTAGAAGCAACTATCCGAAACTTATTGATATACCCCTCTGTTAAAACGCTTTCTTTTTTGCGATTTAAAAAAAATGCACTCATCTGGTGTAAAGATGCTGACGTTACGTTCTCTTTAACTGTCGCAATTGAAAAAATACCATGCTTAGCTCGATCTTCCGGAACATATACCATCCCTTCATCTAATCTCCTTCTCGTAGAATACCCTGTAACCGGCAGCCCCTCTAATAAAATAGCTCCAGATAACACTGGCGTTAGCCCGAAAATTGCTTCTGCTAATTCCGTTCTACCTGATCCAACAACACCGGCAATGCCTACAACCTCTCCAGCATGTACGGTTATTGATATATTTTGAAATGCATAGCTCGACAAATGTGTTACCTCTAATACTTGCTTAGAAATATTCATTGTTTCTTGAGGGGCCTCTTTCTTCTCTTCATGCTTATAACCTTTTGGCGATACCCCCTCCATTAACATGTCATATGTATAGTCTAATGTGTTCCCTTGACTTATTATCATTCCATCACGTAAGATTGCCACTTTATCCGCAATTTCAAAGACTTCTGGGAAACGATGCGTAATATAGATCATCCCGATTCCCTTTTCTTTTAAGTCTTTTATCAACACAAAAAGACTCTTTATTTCATGAGTTGTTAATGTTGATGTTGGCTCATCTAAAATAAGAATCTCTGCTTCTCTTATTAATCCCCTTAATATTTCTACTAATTGTTGCTGCGCAATTGATAATGAACCTCCCATTTCATTAAGTTGTATGTCCCAACCTAAATTCTTAATTAAATCTTTTAACTTTGAACGAAGTTTTGTCTTCTGAACCTTTATTCCAATACATATATTTTCTTCAATCGTCATATGAGGAAAAATTAACGGCTCTTGTGGAATCAAATAAATCCCCTTACAATGTGCTTCTGCTGAGTTAGAAAAACGTTGCAATTTTCCCTTCACATACATTTCTCCACTATCATACGAATATAAACCTGTTAAGATTTTCATTAAAGTTGATTTGCCAGCACCATTTCCACCGACTAAAGCGTATACTTCCCCGCAATGCAACTCTAAGTTAACCCCTTTTAATACAATCTGATCTGAAAACGACTTACTTATCTGGTTCACCTTTAATAACGAAATAGGTTCCATACATCATCACCTCCCTATTTGTGCAACAATTTTTGAGAAAATGATTTTTTGTTCTACTTGTTTTGTAGCATTGTATATCCTATTTTTCATATCTAGAACAAATTTTTCTTCAGGACAATTCCTACTTCTATCGGTATAAACAAAAAAAGAAACACATATGTTTAAAACATCGGGCAATTGTTGAAAGGAATGAAGATAATGTCTACTCTATTAGCTTATGATGCAGGTACTGGTAGTATCCGCGCTGTTCTTTTTGATTTACAAGGAAATCAGCTTGCCGTAAGTCAAAAGGAGTGGGTTCATAAATCAGACTCTCGCTATCCTGATTCTATGAATTTTGATGTGATAGAAAATTGGAAACTCGTTCAAGAATGTACGAAAGATGTACTCCAAAAAAGCAATGTATCTGCTTCTTCTATTAAAGGGATCAGCGCAACAAGCATGCGGGAAGGATTTGTTTTATATGATAAAAATGGGCATGAGATATGGGCATGTGCAAACGTTGATGGCCGCGCTTCCTCTGAAGTAAGTGAGTTAAAAAAAATTCGTTTAAAACTGGAAGAAGAATTATATGAGAAATCAGGGCAGACTTTTGCGCTAGGTGCTTTACCTAGATTACTTTGGATTCAGAAACACCAGCCGAATATATACAAAAATATCCATTCTTTTACAATGTTAAATGATTGGATTCTCTATAAATTATGCGGCGAGTTGCAAATAGACCCTTCAAACGGATGTACATCCGGTATTCTCAATTTACAAAATAGAACTTTGGATCATTCAATTGCTGAGAAATGTGGTCTCACTCTATCATTCTCTCCAAAAGTAAATGAAGCAGGTACAGTTATCGGGCATGTAACAAAACAAAGTGCAGCGTTAACAGGATTACACGTAGGAACACCGGTTATTGCTGGGGGCGGAGATGCCCAGATGGCTTCGCTCGGTTCAGGAGTCGTACATCCGGAACAAACATTTATTTGCGGCGGTAGCTTTTGGCAACAAGAAGTAAATATAACAAGTCCGCAACCTGATCCGAGCGCTCATATTCGCGTTAATTGCCACGCTATCCCAACGCTTTGGCAATACGAGACGATTGCTTTTTTTCCTGGTCTTGTTATGCGATGGTTTCGCGACGCCTTTTGTCAAGAAGAAAAACGGCTTGCAGATGAACTTGGTGTAGATGCTTACGAATTACTAGAAGAACAAGCTAAACAAGTGCCTATCGGATCTTACGGCATTATGCCGATTTTTTCCAATGTCATGAATTATATTTCTTGGCGTCACGCCGCCCCTTCTTTCATTAATTTACATTTAGACGCTGAAACATGCGGCAAGAAAGAATTGTTTCGTGCGATTGAAGAAAATGCTGCCTTTGTAACACTTGGAAACTTAAAATTAATAGAAGCTTTAACAGGAAAATTCCCTTCTGAAGTCGTATTTGCGGGCGGTGCTGCTAAAGGCAAACTATGGCCACAAATTGTTGCGGATGTTCTCGGAATCCCTGTCAAAGTACCTGTCGTAAAAGAAGCTGCTGCTTTAGGAACAGCAATCGCCGCTGGAGTTGGTGCTGGAATATATGACTCTATGGAAAGAACCGCTCAAGATTTTGTAAAGTGGGAACGCACATATGAACCGAATGCTGAACATCACAAACAATATCAACAATTTTACAAAACATGGAAGGCAGTTTATGAAAAACAACTTCCACTAGCTGATGAAGGATTCACATCACATATGTGGATTGCGCCGGGCGCATTGTAACAATTATATAAAGGAGTGAACGATATGCTCAAAGTAAATGAAGAAGATTTTCCCTATCGCTTTGGGAATCATGGCCCCAAATATTTAGTAAAAGGCCCGAATATCGATCTTGGGATCGTTGTTATTCAACCTGGGCAAGAATTTCAAAATCATTATCATACAACATGCGAGGAAATCTTTTATGCATTAGAAGGTGAAATAGATTTCTATGTTGATAATGAAAGAGTACCTATCAAACAAGGTGACATCTTACAAGTTCGTCCTCATGAATCTCACTATTTGATTAACCACTCAGATCAAATCTTTAAAGCTGTTTTTATTAAATCACCACATTTACAAGAAAAAGATACTGTACAAACAGAAAATCCAAAATTAACGAAGGAGTGATTGACAATGACTTGGGGATTTCAAAACCGATTAAACACAATTTTACCTGATGGAAAAGCGGTTATGTTAGCAATTGATCACGGTTACTTTTTAGGACCAATTCACGGATTAGAAGAGCCGTTAGAAACAGTAAAACATTTACTTCCTTATACAGATTCTCTCTTTTTAACGAGAGGTGTACTAAATTCCTGCATTCCTGAAGACTGCAAAACACCAATGGTACTGCGTGTTTCAGGTGGTCCAACTGTCGTCGGTAAAGACCTAGCAAATGAAACGATTGTTACACCAATTAAAGAAGCACTTCGGCAAAATGTAGTCGGAGTTGGCGTATCTGTTTTCGTTGGCTCTGAATACGAAACACAAACCGTTAGCAATCTAGCTCATGTTGTTTCTGAAGCGCATGATTACGGTTTACCCGTTCTCGGTATTACAGCCGTAGCAAAAGAACTCCAAAAACGAGAAGCACGCTTTTTAGCACTTGCATCACGCGTATGCGTTGAAATGGGTGCCGATATTATTAAAACGTATTACTGCGAGGGTTTTGAGAAAATTACAAGCACATGTCCTGCCCCGGTTGTCATTGCAGGTGGACCAAAATTAGATTCGATTGAAGATGCTTTAACTATTACATACAAAGCATTGCAAGAAGGTGCAATTGGCGTTGACATGGGCCGAAATATTTGGCAATCTGAACATCCAGCTGCGATGATTCAAGCCATTCATGGTATTGTTAAAAATGGATTGAGTGTGAAAGAAGGACTAGAATTGTATGATGAGGTGAAACATTAACTATAAGTATTGAAAATTAAGGGAAGCCCTTTGGCTCCCCTTAATTTGCTTTTTCAAAATAATGTGCAATCACTTAAAGGTTTTAGTAAATAGGCTACACATAAGCCTTATCCATTAACAATTGACGATTTTAAATTTTTTATGCGATTTTAATTATAGTTCTTTTTGACATTTCACCATTATAAATTTAAATGGCGGTTTATTTTCCATATTCTTATGCGGCTCAACAATTCCCGAAAATTCTATCAGCCCATATTTTCCGAATTCTTGTTTGATCGAGTCAAAATCATAAAAAAACATTTTTATTCCTTCCATTATCTCGAAATAGTCTTTCCCCAATTGTTTCCCCTTTCCAAACATCGGAGCTTCTTTTGAAATCGTAGTAAAAATCATATATCCGTTTGGTTTTAACTGATTATAGCAATCTTCAATAAACTTCTCTCGCTCACGCTTATTCAATAAGTGAATAAGCGCATAACAAAATATACCATCATAAAGTTTGTTATCAAAAGGCATATCGGTTACTGAACCATGAAAAACACGAGTATTAAGCTCATGTTGCCTTGCCAATTCAATTGCTGTTTTTGAAATCTCAATCCCTGTTACATCTATTCCGTTATCAATAAAAACCTTTGCATTTCTACCATATCCAATACCAGGAATCAATATATCCTTAACTTTCTTTTCAAGGAAAAAGTCCTTTGCTAAGATTGCGGAGTCTGAAGGTTCAAATCCCCACATCATTTGATTTTCTATAAAACTTGATTCCCAAAATTCTGTCATACCTCAATCTCCTTTACAAATATTGTCTCTCTTTCTTTACAATCCGCTATTTTTGTATAAGCATAGGCTATATTACATTGACTATAGCAACATCATCGCGTATTCACGAAATTATATCAAATTTCAACATTGATTTAAAACAGAGCCTACTTTTAAATATATTGGTAATACAGTTATCATTAAAATTATGTGGAATAGCAACTGTACGATCTGCTATTCCACATGCTTTCATTCTTTTATTCAAAAAGCTTCTTATATAACATGAAACTTTAATACGTCCATGCAATCAGATTTTTACGGCCTGATAATGCGGGATAAATAAGATAACTTGAATCCTAGTAAACATTCCCTTCCCGATAAAGAATGATATTTTACTGTTGCTGACTAGAATTCACTATATTAGTAGCTTCACCATTCATACGCTGCTTTTTCAAATCAAAGTATATATCTAATATATCCCTTCCAATTAACGAATTAATACCACCTTTATCATTATGAACCCAAGGGACTACTACAGAAAATGCGATTTCTGGATTATCATATGGAGCATATCCAACTAATGTCAAATTGTAGCACTCCATACGTTCGCCCTTTTCATTCCTTCCAATTTTATTATCTCCTCCATATACAGTCTGAGCTGTTCCTGTTTTCCCAGCCGGTTTGTACGAAGCATTTTTGAAATATTTCACACCCGTCCCATCGCCTTCTTGAAATACCCATCTAAAGCCTTCTTTTACTCGATCGATATATTCCGATTTCACATCCACTCGATTTAACACAACGGGTTCTATCGATTGTATAACTTTCCCAATGTCTTCTTTTTTACTTGTTTGTTCTCGAATCTCTTGGACAATTTGAGGCTGCATTCGGTATCCATCATTTGCAATGGTTGAAATATATTGTGCCAATTGTAATGGAGTATACGTATCATACTGTCCAATCGAAAAATCTAATAAAAATCCAGGTTGGCTATCTTTCTGCCTCGTTTGTCCAGTTATTTCATTCGGTAAATTAATTCCTGTTGGGACGCCTAAACCAAATTGTTTAAAATAATAACGCATTGTGTCAAATGCTTCTTGTTTAATATCCAATGAACTATTTGGTACATAATTCACTCCAGCTATTTGTAGCGCTGTATGAAACATATATACATTTGATGATACTTGTAAAGCTCTTAAATCATTAACATTTCCAAATCCGGATACATTCCATGATTTTTTAACTCTCGTGCCTTTAAATTTCATAGGCGTGTCATAAAATTGAGTATCTGGTTGTATAGCTCCGGTTTGATATCCAGTTAATAAAGTAGCACCTTTTACAGCTGATCCTAACTCATAAGAAGTTACCATGTTACCTAATGCAAAATCTTCTACTTCTGCTTTCCCATCTTTTTCTACAAATCTTTTACCAGCCATAGATAAAAGTTGTCCTGTTTTTGGATCCATCATGACAACAAAAGCACGATCCAGTAATGGTTCAGAACTCTTAAAAGCTTTTAAATGTTTTTCTATACTTTCTTCTACTTTCTTTTGTAACTCCATATCAATTGTTAAAGTTAAATTGTTACCACTTTTTCCTTTAGAGACTATTTCCGTTTGAATAACATTTCCCGCTTTATCCATATTATTTTTAACTTCTTCTTTTGTGCCATGTAAAACATCTTCATACCGTTGTTCAATATAACTTTTCCCTACGCGATCGTTCCGATTATATCCGCGGACCAAATAAGAATCTAAGTGTTCTTTTGGCAATCCTTCTTCAGCACTTGTTATATTACCTAGTACCGAACGAAATAAATCACCATTTATATAGTTTCGTTCCCAATCAACGGTCGCATCTATTCCTGGGAATTTCGTTAAATTTTCACTTATCCTCGTATACTCTTGCTCTGTCACGTCTTTTTTAATAATTTGTGGTGTCATTTGATAACCAGAACTCATTTTACTTTTTATAGCTAACACTTTTAAGTCTTGTGACGTGAGCTCTCCTAATTCTTCCTCTGTAATACGCTTTCGTCTTAACTCTTCGATTCTCTTGTCTAACTCTTTCCCTTCTATACCCTTTTCTCTAAACTTTTCCTCATCTTGCTTCGTAATCTTTGCTTCGGCACGCTTTTTATTTAATTGCATCCAAAAATCTTTTTTATCTACTTCAGTTAATTTATTTATCTCTTCTTCTGATATTTCAAGTATCTTTGCAATATCTGTAGCAGTTTTTAAAATGTCTTCAGAGCTCGCTTCCTTCAACCTTGTATACGTAATCGTACGAAGTGCTCTATTATCAACAACCGGTTTCCCTTCTCGATCATACATTTTCCCACGTGGAACTGGAATACTCATTGTTGCGTCTTCGTTTTTTTTCACTTGATTTTTATAAGTCTCTCCATCAACAATTTGTACTTTTCCTAGCTGAACAATAATAGCCGAAAATAGTATAAATACGCCGAAAAATAAGATATTTAATCGAATCGATATCGATGTCTTCTGCTTTTTTCCTGTTTGTTTTTTCATATATCCTCCATATTTATTTTCATAAATTCCGTTCAGATTACAGTTTTATATGCAAATTTGTGTAACGTTATCCGCTCTCCATACAAAGAAACCGAAAAGGTAGTGTTTCATTCAATACATGAAATGAATAGATGAAGATGAAATCGGTCTCCTTTTTCATAAAAAATAAGAGAAACTACATTCCATCATAAGCAGTTTCCCTTATTTTTTATAAATACATTAGACTGTTCCTCTATATGATATGGCTGTCATGTCATATTAACTTTCTTTATTTTTTAATAAATTCAACGTATGAGTAAATAATCGATTATCTCCTGGATCTCCATGTCCTGGTACAACCATATTTATATCGCTGTATTTCTTTTCTACTTTTTTAATTGCCTTTGACCAATTAGTTACATATGAACCTGGAGTTTGTACAATCTCTTGTGTATCTAATGATTTTATTAAACATCCTCCAAATAGGATTTTATACTTTGGTAACCAAACTGTTATGTTATCTTGTGTATGTCCTTTTCCAGGATAAAATGTTTCCACGTTTATATCACCAAATCGCATATTATCGCGTTTCTTCAAATCTCCAAGTGGTCTATCAAAACCTTGTTTCTCTGCTAAATCGGCAGTTAAAGCCGTACTGTGTACCTTGATGCCTTTTTTAGTCAGTGTTTTCATTCCTCCGATACGATCGTCATGTGCGTGTGTCACAATTGCATCTGTAACCTTTTTTGTAGGAAATTGCTTTTTTAACATTTGAAGCAATTGATCTGTCAGAGCATCGTTCCAAGGTGTATCAATTAGTACGAGTCCTTTAGATGTTTCAAGAATTAAACCATTTGCCGGAATACGTGTTCCATCGACCACTCCAATGCTTGTATGCATCCATACCTTTGGGTGCAGCTGTGAGATGGATACATCTTTCTCTTGATCTTTATTATTTATTTGTTCTACTGTTTCTGCAGCTTGTACTGAAAATATGGAATTAGTAAATTGGCTCCCCCCCAATATACTTACACATAAACCTACTTTTAATATCATTTTCTTTTTCATGATCCTTGCTCCTTTCTTAGCAGCTCTTTTCTCTAAAAACGCTATTACACTTAATAGACAATCCAAATGATAAAGTTGTTCCCACATTTACAAAAAAAATAATAAATTTTAATATAGAGTATAGTCTAGGTAAGGGAGGATTTTATGTTACATAAAAAATCGAAGAAGTGGATCATTGTAACGATTCTTTTCATGTTAGGAGTTGTTTTGACATTTTTATTCAAAACGAATTTTATTTCGTTTACTATCACAACTTCTGCTGCTGAAAGAGGAACAATTATTGACCAAAATGGAGTCGCATTAGCCACAAATAAAAAAGTAAAATCTTTGTATTATGTCAATAATGGTTGTCCAGCCAATCAAGAAGTTGCGAAGTTATCAAGCTTTTTAAATCAGTTTTCAGCCAAGTTTAACCATAAAATTTCAGTAGATGATATACATTCACAATTACAAAAAACTTGTAAACATCATAATCAAAATGAAATACGATTACATGCAAACTTAAATGATAAAGAGTTCACATTTATAAACGAACATAACTTTCAAAATGTAATCGTAAAAAATGAATTGATACGCGTTTATCCACATCACGAAATTGCTTCACAAGTAATTGGGTATGTTGAGGGTTCTAATTCTGTTCCTATTGGTAAAAACGGAATTGAACTTCAATATGAAAACGATTTAAAAGGAAAGCCAGGAAAAACGCTCACTTTTAAAGTGAAAGATAAAAAGTTCTTATGGAACATACAAAATCCTCAAAGAGGAAAAGATATTCAGCTAACTCTAGACTATAAACTGCAGCAAAAAACAGAAGAAGCACTACGATCTCAAATTCAGAAATCCCCTAATGCTACTGCTGGTTATGCTGTTGTAATTGATGTAAAAACTGGAGAAATATTAACGATGGCTAACTCGCCTGTTTTTGATCCAAATATATTCAATACACCTTTATCATCGTCTGAAAAAGAAAACAACAAATTACTTGCTCAAAATAAAACAATCCAAAAATTAAAGTATGGTGATTCTTATGTCAATATGGCATCAACTATAAAACCGCTTACGATATTAATTGGATTAAACGAAAAGCTTTTTCAGCCTGAAGATACGTATTTAGATAAAGGGAGCTTTCATTATAATAATCAAAATAACATCACCAATGCTGCTGGAACTCCAACTGGTGAAATTACACCGAGTCAAGCTATCATTCATTCATCAAATACATTTATGACGGCAAAAGTAGCTATTCCATTATTCAACAAAAATAATGGGAATTTAGAAAAAGTAGCAACCTTGTGGACAAACTATTTAAAACAATTCGGTCTTCGCTCGAAAACTGGGGTTGATTTACCTTATGAAGAAGACGGACAATATAAGTTACATGCAGCTAGTAATTTTGAAAGTGGAATTTCAGCTTTATTGAATGCTTCTTGGGGCGCAAATGAAGTACATACTACTCTCCAACTTGCTCAATATGCAGCTACTCTTGCAAATAAAGGAGACAAATACAAACCACAAATCGTGAATGCTATCATAGAAAACGGTGATAAAAGAACAAAAGAATATAAACCAAACTTAACAAGTTCAAATCGTTATCCTACAAATTTCTGGGATGTTTTACAAAGTGGAATGAGTCAAAATATACAAGAATTTAAAAACTTGCCCTTTGATGTTTCTGGTAAGACGGGAATAACAGGTTCTCCAAACGAGCAAGAAAAAGTTATCAATCATTCTCTATTTATTTCATATGCTCCTACTAAAAATCCGGATATTGCTATTTCTGTCATTATTCCTGGTGGTAATTCTGAAACAAATAGTGCAGCCCTTGTTGCAGCGGAAATTTTAAAGGCTTGGGATGCTCTCCAAAAAGAGAATAAAAAATAAAGAGAAAGGTTCGTTGAAGTGAACCTTTCTCTTTTACCATATAGAATCTATACTCTTTATTTTCCACATACCATCATTTTGTTTTTCAAAAATGAAAGAATACTGAATATCTATTGAAACATGGTCCCCTTTCACATAGCCTGTATAATAACCGTTCATTGTCGTTATTTTTATATATCCATCATTCTTCACTTTCTCCGGAATCCATGCTTTTACAGTTTCGTTAGATACTTGATATACAACGGGTGAATCTTGTTTTGGCTCAGTTAAAATTTTCGTTTTTTCACCAACAACAGTCGCGTATAAATAACGTTCCTGCTTCGTTTGATTACTTTCTGCCAATCCACCAGGTATTTTATATAACGTTTTCGTATCATTCACAAATCCTCCCCCCATTGCAAGAGCTACTTGTAAATCGTGAAAAATACCATCATCAAACTTCCATTCATTTTTACTATATTGTTCTCCCTTAAAAACAAATTCTTCATCCAGTACGCTATATACATCATTCTTATTTTTGAAGCTCGTGTATTGATTTAATTCATCCATAAACTGTTTTAGTGATTGATCCTGATTAGATTCATCTTTCATCTTCACTTCAATTTGGGTGCTACTTTGCACAGGTGGTTCATTTTTTCCAAACCAAAATTGTTGCGTATTAAAGAGTACAACTGTAAAAACTAAAGCAACTACAACAGTGAGTGTCTTTATACGACGTGGTCGTCTATACTTCAGGTAATCTCTCTCCTGATTTTGGTATATAGATTGCTTTATTTTATAAATAAATTCATCTTCGTCTTGCCGCTGTTTCATTGGTCCGCTTTTTAATTCTTTATACCAATCCGGCTTTCTATCATTGTTCATCATTCATCCTCCGCTACTATTTTTGAAACTCGTGTACGAGCTCGGTGTAGTCTAGATTTCACCGTTCCTATAGACACTCCTAATGTTTCAGCAATTTCATCATAGGATAATTCATATTTTGCATCTAATATTAATACTTCACGATGTTTTTGTGGTAATTTTAATACACTATCCCAAATTTCATTCATTGTTTCTTTTTGAAGAAATTGTTTTTCTGCTGACGGATATTCCATATCATTTCGAAAGAAACTTACTAAAGAAATCCTCTTAAAATAGGAGGACTTTAAATAATTTAAAGCTGTATTCCTTGTAATTTTTAATAACCACGTTTTAACAGAAGACTCGTTGCGAAATGAGTCCCACTTTTTAAATACTTTTATAAACACATCTTGCGTTATATCGTCTGATAAATGTGGGTCTTTTGTAATAATAAATGAATAATTCCATACATCTTGCCAGTGCTCTCTTATAACATCATCAATTTCATCATGATTGCAATTTGTAATAACCTTATGTTCCATCTCAACACCTCAAGCTTATTTGCATAAGCATAAACACCTTTCCTCATGTTTTATCATTGACTCCATTATATAGACAAGATCAAAGTTTCTTTTGTTCCATTTTCTATAAAAAATTATACTTAAGCGTTTTGTCATCACAATTCCAAGATACTTGTATAGAATCTAGCATTACCATGCGACAGGTTGTATCATTTGGATGGATGTACATTCACCGTATATGTGGATAGAATGATCATTTCATGTCTATTTTTCTCAGGCATAGCTCTTCAAACTACTGGCAACGCCTATTTAAGGTTGCGTCAAAAAAGGACTTTCTCGCATGTTTAGTATTATTTGTGTTTGTTTCAACATTTACACGTACTAACTAAATAAAAGACTCTTTTCGTAAATAATGTTTCTTTATTGCGTAAGAATTTTATCCTTATTGATTTTATGAGATTTTTACGCATAATTGTAACTAAGGGAGATGATTCCAAGTTGAGTAAACAGAATATCAGCACAACAGTTTCAGGAGATTTAATTGTTACCCATCTAATTGGCAAGATTAAAACAGATGATGTTTATGAATGGTTTAATGGCTTCGAGCAGGTTTGTCAGCAATTCATTTCCGAGGGTCGGAAATACAAATTGTTAGTGAATAGAAAAGGTTACACGCCAGATCATTTTTCTGTTCAAAAAGCATGAAAAGATAAGTTCTTCAATGAAATCATTTTGAATCACAGTAAGGCAATTGCGGTTCTCCTTGAAGAAGGGGAGATGATGAATTATTTACAACAATCCAATACAAAAGAATCCGTAAAATTTTTCGATAATTATGAACAAGCATTAATTTGGTTGAATGAATATCAAATATAAAACCTTTATCGAACCAGTTGCTCTCAATCAACTGTTTTTTTTATGCCCGTAATGTTGCCGTTGTCATCAAATTCACTTGCTTACAAGCTTCCAACATCATTGCTAAAACGAACTTCCCGAATTTCTCCAACCATATTAGCAATCTCATCTTTTGGCTCTGAAAATAACGTATCTCTAATAGCAACAATATTTCAGAAAAGAACCAAATAAAAAAGTACACCACTACATATCAAGTGGTGTACTCTTTTCATATATTATAGATAAAATATTGACGAAAAACTTCATGGCACTTCCATTTGTTATTTTATTCACTAACGGAAGTCTCATTTTATTTCCTTTTCTAATTAAGACTGCTGATATGCAGACTTCGATGCCTTCACATAATAGACCGCATGCTCTGATTTCAAAATATGTTCTGGTTTTGGCTTACCGCGGCTTGCTCGATGTCCTGCTAAATGTTCTTCACTTGTCTCCCAGTTTTTCCATGCCTCTTCAGATTCCCAGCGAATCATGATTACAACTTCTTCGTCCCCTCTTCTTGCCTTTTTAACAAGAACGCTTAAGTCGATAAACCCTTCAAATTTTTCAATAATGCCTTCACCTGAAAAACGTTGCACGACAAGTTCTGAAGTTCCTTCTTTTACTGTAATTGTTTTCGTTTCGATAAACATATATTCCACTCCCTTTATTTACAAATCACATTCGTATTCATTTATTATAATTGATTATGATAATTACTTTCAATTAAAATGTTTTAAGCTGATTTTTCTTGAATAGCTTCATCAAGAAATTTAAAATATGGGAGCAGTATTCCTATTAAAGAAGTTACACAGATAAGAGAACCAATAAGGAAATATAACACCCTAACGCCCCAGATTTCACTTACTATCCCTCCAGCAAGTACACCAAGCGGCATGGCTGATCTAATTAAAAATAATCTTACCGAAAAAACTTTCCCTATCATTTCATTCGGTACGGTTTGTTGGCATATCGTTGTGTTATGAACATTGAAAAATGCCATACTTATACCAGCTATTACTTCAATGAAAATAGCTAGTAAGATACTATCATTCAAACTAAGCGCAACATACGTCAATCCGCCTATTAATAAGGCCCCTAACATCCATACACGTCTACTTTGATATTTTATTTTTCCTACTAACATAGAGCCAACTATGTACCCTAATGGAAATCCTGCCATAAAGTAACCATACTCAGCATAACTTGCCGATAGCTCATCTGTTATATATGGTAGATTTGTAACCATCGTTACCCCTACCCCAAACTGGACAAATGCAAGGAATACCCCGAGCCAAACAATAATCGGTTGTTTGAAAAAGTATGTGACCCCTGTAAGAAACTGTTCTAACCATGTTTTTCGAATTCCTTGTTGCATCCGTTGTTCCTGAATACATACTAACAATGCACCGCTTATAAAAAGAAACATACAAACAAAAAATAAAGTGAACTGTAGTCCTACCACTTTAATAATGACGCCCCCTAATACTGGAGCGAGAAACATCATGAGCCGAGCCATTCCATCAAGATATGCATTAGCGCTTTGCAGTTGTTCCTTATTCACAATTGTTGGTGTAATTGCTTGACTTGCCGGTACATAAAGAGGCGTGATGAGCCCTACTATAATTTGCACTACATACACGTGCCAAACTTCAACATGGCCAGTCATCAACATGGTAAGAGGAAATAAAAAAGCAAATCCACGAGCCCACTGCGATAAAATCATAATCCACTTCCTGCTCCACTTATCAATAAAAGGTCCAATTATGAGTTGTAAAATAAGTGACGGAATCAGGTACAATAACCACATACTTCCTAACGCCGTTTTCGATCCAGTTAATTGATATACAAGAATAGAATTACATAACGTCCCAAAAGAACCACCTAGTTCTGAAATTGCACTACCAATCCACATAAACAAAAACGACCGATTTTTTAATATATGTTTCACTCTTTCACCAACTTTTCTAATAATCTCTCCTTACTTAAGCATGTTCTATGAAAGCCATTTTCTTCACTTTACATGTACTTCATTATCGCTTTAAATAAAGTTCCAATTCTTTCGATATTCCCTCTAACGCTTTTCGTTTCAAACGATACTTTGCAAATTGAATATCAACTAATTTTGCTGATCGTAAAATTTTCAAATGATGATGAATTGTCGATTTCCCGATATTTAATTTCTCCGTTATCTCCTGCAGTGTACGATCTTTTTCGGATAATAACTTAACAATACGTAATCTCGCTTCATCCCCCAATGCTTTATGTTTATGGACAAGAAAATAGCTTGGTTGATATGGATCTTCTGGGTGCAGGCTTTCATTTGCGATTGGATAATGAAACACCTTTGTATCTTCTATATCCGCCTCAATATTCCATGGCCGATACGTATATTGCGGGATAAGGAGAACATGATGGACACTTGGCTCGGGTACATATGTCACACCACCTGTTGTCCATTCGACAAATTCTTCCGGCTTCATCTTTTCTTTCATTTCATTCTTTGTTTCATAATCTTTCTGTAATGCCGCAAGTAGCTTGTCTATTTCAGGCTCAATGACAGCTTCATACCAACCTGTCATAACAATGATCAAATGTTGTTTTAATACCTGCACATCCGCGTTACATATGAAATCTATATAATCAGGAAAAAAGGGATTATTACTTGTTATCTCTTTTAATTCTTGTACTGCTTCCATCTCTCCATTTGCTGCTTTCTTTCTTTTTTCTTGATATGTATAGCCAACAAACGGAAGGCATACATACTTGAAATCCTCTTCTGGTATTGCATTTATATATCGAATAAACTCCGGTAAATCTGTAAAATCTTGTTGGTATAATAGTTGTAACAATGCTTTCCACGTATTATGTTTCTCCACAAAACGTAAGTGCTCTAGCATTTCCTTTGAAAAGGATTCTCGTATCTCTTCCCACTCTCTTTCTGCTTTCTCTAACGTATCAATGAGTCGTTTATGTGTAATCGCCGCAATTCCAAGTGCACATTCAAAAAGTAACGAATACCTCATTTGAACGTCATATGTCTCTCTTCGTCTACTTGCCAAATTAAATACTTCCATTTTCTCCCCTCCTTATTTCGTTATGTATTAAATTCTACAAACTTAGAATTTAACCTTCTATATTTTTAGAATTTTTAATCATCCATACATTAAACGTGCACAAAAAAGGCGTATCGATCAAAAAAATCCATACACCTTTTCTATAGGTTAAGTACTATTATTTGTTTACTCCCGTTCCAATCTTATTCCGGGCATAGATCCCCCTTTTTTCCTTAATCAGTATATACATGGTTGAATTTAAATTGAATATTCAGAATAAATAGTCGTATATTTCTATATTTTTAAATTATTTACAATTTACAGAAAATGAAATACCTTTTAAAGTATAAAGTTTAAATTAAAAAGGAGGATTACAAAATGTCTGATCTCTATTCTCGTCTTTCTAAAAACGATGCTGCTGTACTTCTAGTGGATCATCAAACTGGTCTTATTACCAGTCTAGTACGTGACTATGGTGTTGATGAATTCAAAAACAATGTGTTAGCTCTTGCTAATACCGCTAAGTTTTTTGATTTACCCGTTATTTTAACAACAAGCTTTGAAGATGGACCTAATGGCCCACTTATGCAAGAATTGGTTGAGCTTTTTCCTGATGCACCAAAAATAGCTCGCCCTGGGCAAATTAACGCATGGGACAATGAAGAGTTTGTTAGAGCCATTGAAGCAACAGGTAAAAAGCAACTCATTATCGCAGGAGTTGTGACTGATGTTTGTGTTGCGTTCCCAGCATTATCTGCTATAAACGCAGGATATGAGGTGTTCGTTGTAACCGATGCATCAGGAACGTTTAGTAAACAAGTTGCCGATGCTGCCCTTATGCGTATGGCTCATGGAGGAGTCCAATTAATGAACTGGTTTAGCGTTGCAGCTGAATTACAGCGCGACTGGCGCAATGACGTCGAAGGCTTCGGTGCCTTGCTAGCAAAACATCTTCCAAGTTATCAAAATATCATTGGAAGCTATATGGGAGCTCAAAGAGAGCTTAGTAAGTAAAATAACTGAGTTAAATAATGACTAACCTTAACAAAGGCTGATTTTGTATAAAATCAGCCTTTGTTAATCATGTCTAGCCACTTAAGTACAATTCGTAATCAAATCAGCTTGTTGCTTTGGACATTCTGTTTTTAAATAAAAATCTTCCGCTTTCCAATATCTCCGTTCAAATTTCGAACGATGTTTTTGTGTCTCCTCACTTTCGCGAAATAACGCTTATCACGCTCCGCAATATGGTCATCAATATGAAAAATATGAAACGGAATACTTTTTTGTTTTAATTCACCTTCTAGCCGCTTCACGAATGTTGTTTTCCCTGAACGACTCAGACCATCTACCCCTATAACAAACCGATTACTTGTATTTTCAGTAATCACCTTTATTAAGTTATTTATATTCATTAGTTTTGCCACTCTTCTTCTAATAAAGAATAGATCACAGTATCATGAGCTATACCATTTTGCAGCATATATTTTCGAAGTAATCCTTCTTCCTGAAAACCAGCTCTTTTCAGTAATCGATGTGAAGCTTCATTTTCCGTATAAACAACTGCTGCGATTCGTATTAGCCCTAGCTTTTCAAATCCGTATGTAAGAATAGCTTGCAACGCCTCAGATGCATAACCCTTTCCCCAATATGTATCATCTAATTCATAACCAATCTCTGCTCGGTTATGATTTTGGTTTATTAAGTGGAAACCACATGTACCAATTAATTGATCAGTTCCTTTTAGCTCAATCCCCCAGCGAATGACGCTCCCTTCCTCATATTTTTTTCGAAATGCCTGAATCGTATGTTTCACCTGTTTCATATTTTGAAAAGAGTCCATACCAAAATAGCGGATAACGGATTCTTTTTCAAAATAATGAAACATTATTTCAGCGTCTAATAACGTGAGTTCTCGTAATTTTAGTCGATCTGTTTCTAGGATTGGAAATTCCATTCTTTTTTCTCCTTCTACTCTAATGAACTACAAATTTCAATATAATTCCCATCTGGATCAGCAACATAAGCAATCGTCTGTCCCCATGGTTTCGTGATTGGCTCCACCAATACTCTTACACCTTGTTCTCTTAATTTTGAAATCGTTTCGTTCACATCTTCCGCAACAAATCCAAGTTCAAAATTAGAAGATTCTAATGCACCATTTGGAATAGATAATCCTGTTAACTCCCGGACGTCTTCTTTACTATTCAATGCTAAAATCGTTGCTCCAGTATCAAATTCAATGTATGTACCATGTTCACCCTTTATTGGCAGGCGTAAAATATCTTTATAAAATCGAAGACATTCATCATATTTCTCTACATACAAAATCATGTATTTCATTTTTAATTTCACGGTTCTTCCCCCTCTCAAACCTATATCTAAAATTTCGACAAATAATAAGAAAAACCTTGTTAAACAAAAAAGAAGGCCGATTTCTCGGCCTTAAACATATTGGCATAAAACAGGAGATTGGTTTGGACATAACCAGTTCATACTTTGATTATATTTTATTTTTTCTGAAATTTAAACATAAGAATTGGCGATTCATATTGAGAAAGTTTTCCATAACAATTGTACAAACATTATCTAATTTCTATAACATCCTATTATCTTTGCATAAATTCCCTCTATGCAAGAAATGCTATCAATGGAGGTGTATACATATGGAACCAATGCTTTGTCCAAGTTGTAAAACCAATCGTTCTCGCTTTAATATTCTTGAGCAACAAGTAAAACCAGTCAAGTTAAATCCACAAACGGGTCAAGTAGAAGAAGAATATTCAAACGAAACATTGAATGCTTTTCATATGGCCTATCAAGGTCCTACATACCGCGTCCAGTGTGCTGTATGTGGGCTTGTTGAAAATCCAGAACAATTTATTAAACCTGCGCAAAATCAATCATTCTCATGAAAACAGTTGCTTGTTTTTCAAGCAACTGTTTCATTTTTATTCTTTAAACGCTTTGAAAAATCACTTTCCCTTTTAATATAAATAATCGAACGAGTACAAGCAAATCAATGATAATATGTAGTAGCATAGATGGATAAATAGATCCTATCGTTATATACAACCAGCCCAATAAGAATCCTAGAAACATTGTTCCAACTACACCTTTCCAGCCTTGATAAATATGTGCTACACCAAAAATAATAGAAGAAACCATTAATACACCCATTGTCGATAGCCAAGGAAACAATTGTGCCAAGTAATACATCATGAAAGAACGGAATAGCAACTCTTCTGTAATACCTGCTGTCATACAAATTAAAATCCAAAGTAGCGATTCTCGGTAATTAGTCGGCAGCATTTCTGAAACGCTGCTCATTTGTTTTTCAATATGTCTTTGAAAATCCCCACTTTTCTTCATAGCAATAAATTGAATTATCATACTCATACACGCTCCTATGAGTACTGAAATTGCGATTTTTTCCAAATCATTCATACTTTCAAAGTTTACATTAGGTAATTTTAGCCCATATTCTGTAAATGAAATACCCATCAAATATGTTGTGACTAGCATAATGATCGTTAATCCCCACATTAAAATCATTGTCCTCATATAAAACAAAACGCGCGCATTTCGATTTATTTGTATATTTTCTGTCAATCTAGTATATAAAAGCTTACCAAAAATCCCCTCACCTAAAATTAAATATATAAACAATATGGTCAAAATGATCATCTCAACAATCCCCTTACTGCATTTTTAAAAAATCTCGTTTTTCAACTTCCTAATTTGCCAAAATAACCTTACAAATATGTACATATACATACAAGCAACAAATCCTGCTACGCCTTTTAGCAACATTGGAACTTGAGGATCTAAAGTACTAAAAGATATGCCTGGAATAACCATCAAAAAGAGAACTCCCAAAAATCTAAATAGGTCCCTAAGTTTTTCAATCTTTGTTTCTTTTTCTGAATAAATATCAGGTAACTCATTATCCTCTCCTACTTCTTTACAAAAATAATGCCATTTCGTAAAACTTGTTACATACTTCCAACCGGACATCTCATATATTTCCAAATATTCTTTTTGCTTTGCTAACGAATTACGATAATCAAGTTTAAAATCTGCTTTATAAACAACATCCTTCGGTTCGGTTTTCTTAAACGTATACATAAAGTTATAATTCTGCAATGCCCAGCCTTCTTGATGCATTTTTCTTAAAAAAGCTTCTTCTTTTTCTAGACTCCACACCGCAAAAAACTTAAATTTCTTTTTTATTTCCATCCTACATTCCCACCCTTAAAATACTTGTTCCATTTTGAACAGAACGTTGTAACCTTTTAAATTCAAGTTCCAGCACTTCTCTCCCAAACGGAGTTAACTCATAACATTTCTTTCTATCTGTAGATGCTACTTCAACAATGAGTTTTTCCTTCAATAATTTTGTTGTATTTCCATATAACGTGCCAGGCCCAAGCTTTACTTCCCCATTTGTCATTTCTTCTACCATCTGCATAATCCCATAACCATGCAAAGGCTTCACTAAAGACAACAAAATGTAATACGTTGCCTCTGTTAATGGAATATATTTTTGTGCTTTTCCACTCATTATAACTACCTCCGATACATCGATATATGATATATCGGCTCACGATACATCGTATATCGATATTGTATATTGTATTCCAAATAAATACAACTGAAAATGAAATTATTCTATACAAAAATATTATTGCGTTAACTTTCTGAATAAATCATTTGGACTATATCCTGTACGCGCTTGAGGAATAGGACTTCTGTTGGAGGTACTGTTAAAGTCGAACAATTTAAATGTATACTTGGTGATCCCTTTCATATGATTCCAGTCCATTTACCCACTATAGATAAATTGCATACAGAAATTATTGTGTATCCACATGTCACTGGTTTACAAGAGATACACCAACTAGTAATCGGAGACTATCGAACAAACTTTTCTTATTTTCACGATGAATCTTCCATTGTTGGTATTAAGAAATATGAGCGGGAATCTTTTCGAAATATTCATTGGAAGGCCTCTGCTAAAATGCAAAGTTTACAAGCAAAACAATATGAAACGATAAAAAATTATAGCTGGACTATCTCGCTTTACTTAAGCGCAGATCGTGGATTTAGCTGAAGAAAAAACATTGAAAAAGAAGAAATAAATACCCCCTCCGCAACTCTATGGTAGAGTAACCAAGGGGGTATTGATTATTTTACTTGTTGCCCAGCATACACCTTAATATTTAAAGGTGCAGTTAAATATTGATTTGCTTGCGCCACGAAAGAAGTAAAATGCTCACTCTTATTATGACTAGCAACTGCTTCTTCAGTTTCCCAAATTTCAACCATTGTAAAGACACTTTCTTTTTCAGTATCTTTATATAAGTTATATGATACATTTCCATTTTCTTCTCTTGATCCTTGAATTAACGGTCTAATTTCTTCTAAAAATGCTGCTTCTTTTACTGGATTTACTTGAAATTCTGCGTGAATAATAATCATGTTGTTTCTCCTCTCATCTCTACAAAAATAACAATTTTTCTCTATAAAATTACTTCCACTCGGCAATTTTATCAATTGGCAAACGAACAGATTGATATCCACTATCAGCTGCTTTTCCAATTGAAATAAGCATAACTGGTACATAACGGTCTTTATCTAATCCAAATGCTTCAGCGATTTTATCTTTCTCAAACCCACCAATTGGGCATGTATCATATCCGTGAGCACGAGCTGATAGCATAAATTGCATCGCAGCAAGTCCTCCATCAATTAATACAGTATCTTTCATTACCTCTTGAGAAACGGTAGAGAAATAAGCAGAAAGCTTTTGCATTTGATCTTCTTTCACTTCAGCTGGCATAAATCCACGTTCAACTGCTGTGCCATAAATTTCTTCTGCATGATTAAAGTTTTGTAAATCTCCAAATAAAGCAATCATTGCGGAAGATGTTTCTACTTGAAGTTGGTTAAATTTCGCAAGCGGCGCAAGTGTTGCTTTCCCTTCTTCACTATCAATTACAAGAAAACGCCAAGGCTGCATATTAACAGAAGATGGTGCAAGCGTTGCCTCTGTAAGGATTTCTGTCATTTCCTCTTTACTAATTTTTACAGATGGATCATATTTACGAATCGAACGACGTCCTGTCAAAATTTCTGTAAAGTCATTTGTTTGTTGTAAGTTAGTCATAGATGTACTCTCCCTTTTTAAACTTCTTTTATATTTTCTTGAATGTGGTTTAACATATTTAAAAGATTGTCGCGTTCTTCCTCACTTAACCCTTTTAGTGCAGAAGCTGCAAAACGTTCTTTTTCCTCTTGAAACGCATGAATTTTATCTCGTCCATCTGTCGTAAGAGAAACTAAAGTGATCCTGTTATCATCTGGATTTTTACGTCTTGTAATCATTCCATTTGCTTCAAGTTGCTTTAAATGCCGCGTAATCGCCGCGTTATCAATATTCACTTCTTGTTGAAGTGCCTTTTGGCTAATTTCATCTACTTCATATAACTGAAGGATAAGCTCAAGCCTAGATTGACTCATACCTGTACACCCTTCAAACTTTGAGCTCACTTCTTTATTGAGGAAGTGTAGTTTATATAAAATAATTGCTTCTTTTGAGCATGAATTTGTCATCCTATGTCCCCCCTTTACCAAGGATTTTAAAACATTTGACATATCAATTATTGATACATCAAATAATATAACCGATACTAATTTGAAATGCAATCATTTTGTTTTATATTTTTACATCCCTCCTTATTTTTCCAAAAACAAGGAGATTTATCACTTTGAAAATAATGTGAATTATCCTATAATAAGAACATTATAAAAGACTGGAGAGTGATTGTAATGCGGCAATTTATTACGAAACGAAATGAGGAAATAAACATGAAAAACGAAATGAGGATTTTAATATATGAAAACAATAAATATAGGGATTGTAGCGCATGTAGACGCTGGAAAGACGAGTTTGACTGAGCGTATTCTTTATGAAACAAATGTCATTCAGGAGATTGGTCAAGTAGATAAAGGAAGTACGCAAACCGATTCGATGGAGTTAGAAAAACAGCGCGGAATTACCATTAAAGCATCTGTCATTTCATTTTGTATCAATGATCTAAAAGTAAACATAATTGATACACCCGGTCATGCTGATTTCATTGCTGAAGTAGAACGATCTTTCGGCGTTCTTGATGGAGCCATTTTAGTCATTTCTGCAGTAGAAGGCATTCAAGCCCAAACGAAAATTTTAATGAAAACACTGCAAAAACTTCGTATTCCAACGATACTGTTTGTGAATAAAATTGATCGTAGTGGTGCTCATACACTGAAAGTGATTCAACAAATAAAAGGAATGCTTACAAATTCCGCTCTTCCTCTTTATACAGTAAAGGATGAAGGAACAAAACATGCATCTATCATGTATAACGAATTAAACGCTACTATAAATGAATTGTATTATGACGAATGTGTAGAATTATTGGCATCACATAATGAATCTTTACTTAAGTCTTATGTAGATGGCGCCGTATTCACAAAAGCTACTTTAAAAAATGAATTGCTAGATCAAATTCAGCATGCAACTATGTACCCAATCTTATTTGGCTCAGCAATGACAGGAATTGGAGTCAATGAGTTACTCGAAAATATTTCTGTAATGATCCCTCAAAATGATTATGACAATACTATATTATCCGGGATTGTTTTCAAAATAGAAAGAGAAGCTTCTGGCGAAAAAATTGCTTATGTTCGGCTATTCTCTGGATGTATACACGTTAGAAAATATATTAATATCACCAGAAAACAAAGTAATTCAACATCTCTAGCGCACAAGGGAAAAATTAAAAAGCTTCATATATTCCGTAACGGTAGCACGATCCACTCCCCTCTTGCTAGTACGGGAGAAATTTGTAAAGTATGGGGGCTTAACGATATTCAAATTGGAGATATAATCGGCGAATCGGCAAATAAAAGAAAAGAAATTCACTTTGCCGAACCTCAAATGGAATCAACAATTGAAGCGTGGCCAAAAGAGAAAAATCATGCCCTATATCAGGCGCTTGTGGAACTATCTGAGGAAGATCCGCTCATAAAAGTAATGAAAGACGATATTCATCATGAGATTTATATCAGACTTTTTGGTGAAGTGCAAAAAGAGGTGATTGAAACAACTCTACAGGAAAAATATAATTTAAATGTTTCTTTTTCGGATACAAGAATTATATGTGTAGAAAAGCCAGTTGGAATCGGAAATGCATTAGAAATAATGGGAGAAACAGATAACCCTTTCTATGCAACAATTGGCTTTAAAATCGAACCTGGTGCTCCGAAATCTGGCATCACATACGATTTAGATGTTGAACTTGGTTCATTGCCTTTAGCCTTTCATAAAGCAATAGAAGACACTGTCTTCCAAACGTTACAACAAGGATTATATGGATGGGAAGTCACTGATATTGTCGTAACTTTAACTCATACGGGCTATGCAAGTCCAGTTACGACAGCAGGTGATTTCAGAAAGCTAACACCTCTCGTATTGATGGATGCGTTAAAAAAAGCTGGCACAACCGTTTATGAACCAGTAAATGAATTTGAATTGACCGTACCGACAAGTTCAATTAGCGCCGCAATGTATAAGCTATCAGCCATACACGCTACATTTAAAGAACCTGTATTGCATAACGTTTCCTTTCACTTAACGGGAACATTACCGGTAGCCAACACGGAAACTTTCAAGCGTAGCCTCCATTCTTTTACTGAAGGTGAAGGTGTCTTTCTCGCTAGACCGTGCGGATATAATAAGCTCGAATCAAATTTTCCAACGCGAAAACGAGTCGATTATAATCCACTCAATCGGAAAGATTATTTACTGCATGTTCTTCGGGCATATTAAAAACAACTAAATATAGCCCCCGCAACTTTTCGTAATTGCGGGGGCTATCATGTTAAAATGAGTGCTGATCTGGTAACGTGTTAAAAAAGCTTACCTATAGCGACGATATACTTTCCTTCATGCAGTAAATTGCATATTACGAACTACTACTTGCGGTAGCCGCTGCAGAGGAAGCAGTAATTGCTGCTATCATAGCTGCCTGCTGCGCCTGCACGAGCACCTCTATCATCGTTTGCAATCCTGTGCTAGCAGCATGGCTTTCCGCACCTTTTTGACTTACGAACAGTTGGATCGCAATTAAAATATTCGTATCCGTATGCCAACGGAATAGCTTGTCCCCTTGCAATTTCTCAATGAATGCTCGCACAGAAGCAACCTCTTTCTCTCCATCTTCAAAAAGTGCCAACAACCCAACAGCCGGGTAATGCATCTGTTTTACTTTGACCTTTTCTCGCTTCAGCAAATGCCATATATTTTTGCAGCGTGCTACTAATATATCTTCACTCATATCTTTATTTAGAGACAAAATATGACTGAGAAATTGAAGATTATTCCCTTTATAAAAACCAGCTGCTGCCAGCTTGCGATAGAGACGTTCCACTCGATCCATAAGTGTTTCTACTTTCTCTTGTTGTCCTGCTAATAAAACAGCGAGCGGGTAATCATCTGTACTTGTAAGGAAGAAGTGATCTTCTTTCATGCGTTTATATACTTGCATTGACCGCTGAATACGTGTTTCATATTGTCCGTTTTCTTCTGGTAAAAGCGCTGCTGCTGCTAAATAAGTGAATATACTTCGGCTAAAGCCACCAGCAACCAATCGTTCATATAAATCTAGAAACTGCTGAAATGCTTTCTTATAATGTGTAAAGTGAATATCTAATGTCGCTGCAACGACAAAACGATGATAAGACTTTAAATATGAAAACATCCCTACTTGATCCTTAATATAGCTACTAATCTCTAAAAAACGCCCAAGATGAAATGGCTTATCACTTCCTGCATACATAGCCGCGATCATCATCCCTGTCCGGGAATCACTTGTTTGCCACTTTAGTTTGTCTTTCAATTGTGCATATATGTGTGTATACTGCCCTAGCTTTTGCTCCAATGTAATCATAGCGGATCCCCCATTATGCTTGTGCTTCTCTTCTATACTACAATTATACTATAATTCCATATTTAGGGATATCATTGTTTTTACAAAGACTTCGCGCCGTAGTATATATCAAAAATGATCCTATCTCGTAGCAATTACTAAAAAACTATTCCAATCTATAGGCCTCTCTATATTTTGTCCAACAATGAATTTATTTTACTGATAATACATAATCTCCATTTTCATTATCAAATTTATATACATACAAATAGTACTTTCCAGGTTTCGCTTTATATTTCCCTTTCACTACATTGCCATCATCTTGACCATAAGAAACATAATTTTGCTTATCTGATTCATGGTGAAGTACCCATGTCATTCCAATTTGCTGCTCATTTATAACAGAAATGTCTATTTCTTTTGGAGATGTAATCTCAAATGTATAAACATCTGTATCATGAGATCCTATTAAACTTCCTTTTACGAGCGTATTAAAAGAGAGATTCTTTTCTTTTTCAGCTCCTGTCTCTTGCTGTGCCTCTTTGTTTACAGTCACTTTAGTTTTTATTTTATTTTCTATTCCATTATTATCTTTCACTGTTAACCCTACTGTATATGTTCCTTCTTTTTCATATGCATGAATAGGATTCACTTCTGTACTTACTGCACCATCACCGAAATCCCAAAGATACGAAATAATACTTCCACCTTTACTCTCAGTTCCCTCACTCTTAAACTGTATATGTTCCTTTTGCTTCCCACTATATGGACCGTTTATATTTATACTTACTTTAGATGTTTGCTCCTTCGCTTCATCTGTCGCAACACCATGGAACACAATATCATATTGGAACTGATTTGCTGCATTTACACGATAGTTAACAAAATGGGCTGTAACTGTTTTATAGCCACTCCACTCGTTTTGAGATAACTGTTCCAAAGCTTGATTGACTTGCTTGCTCATCGCTTTCCAATCTTCAGATTCGCCTTTTGTTACACCACCTGTGTATGTGCCTTTCAATGCAAATGTATGAAAGAATTGTGAGTTGTGCTTTGTAATTTTTGCATCTTGAACATGTAAAGCTTCGGTAATTTCTTTCTTAACTTCTGTTAAAGGTTTCGGTGCATGTTTTATTAAATAGTCATCCGATACCTGTGGTACGTTATACTTCTCTTGATTGTCAATCAGTTGTTGCATATACGATTGATATTCTTTATTCAACTCTGTATCCTTACTTAATTTTTCACGATACGCATCATAATTTTTTACATCATTTGCCCGAATGAAATCTTGAATTTTATCGAACGTATCAAATTGACGATTGTATAAATACGATTGCAAAGCGAAGGAATAATTATAAAAATCCCATGAACCATACTTTGCAAATAGTGTTTGCTTTGCTGTATAGCGGCTCTCTGGATCAGGTGCTAAACCACTAATAATACTCTTACGCGGAACGACATTATTTGTACGTGTCGATCCTGCAAAAAACTCAGCATTTCCTTCTTGGAACCAAGTTAATCGTTCATTTTGATACATATCTCCTCTTCCAAACAATCCTGGAACTTCATATCTTCCTTGTAAATAATGCGTAAATTCGTGACGGAACAGCTCTTCTAAACTATAAATACTCTGCTCTGGCGTTCGCTCATATGTAAAGAACGTTCCTTTCTCTTCAATATAAATGCCACCATTGTTTGTTTCATATCCATAAAGTTGGCGATTTAATTGATACTCTTCTGGCGTATTGTAAATTACTACCGTAAGTACATCATCAGCATTCCCTTGTTCAAGTGCTTGATCATTGCCAATTACACGATGATATTGAGCCTGCACTTCTTTCGCTGCCCAGTACAGTCTTTTAATTTTTTCTTCTGTAACTTGATCACCTGTTTTAAATACGATAGCCCCATCGTCAAATGTATAGGTTTTCGGTAAATATTTTTTCTTTCCATCCTCACGTATTTGTTGTAAATCTACTTTATTTCCACTATAATCTTTTCCGCCATAATTTGTTGTTATTTGCTCCACTGCACCAAAGTAAGCTTCACTTAAGCGTGGATACATATGCATCGCCTTTGTTACCAATTCTAACCCTTTATTTGAATTACTATGAAACTTCCCTAGACGCCCAGCATAGTAAATACCATTATTAATTAACCAACTATTCTCCGTTGTTACATTACCTATAAGCGCAATTCTACTAACCTCATTTATGAAACGATCAATTTTTCCAAACCACATCGTAGCATTCGCTTCTTTACTTGTATCATATAAATAAGACTGCATGTCATAATCAATACCTTGCATAAGATCATACACAGCTTGTCCCTTCGTACGATCATTTACATACGTAGAAAAGTTATCATTATACTGTTTTAAAATATTTGCTGCATACTGCACTGTTTCAACATCACTAGAAGCATTACTAATTAACTTTCCATAAGCAGATATCACTTTATCTTGCTCCGATGTACCGAGTTTAAAGTTCGGATTTTTCGCCATTGCTTTTAATGCAGGTAAACATGTATCATGAAAGCTTCTTTCATTTAAATAACTAAGTTCCTTATTATAATATCCAACATAGAAAGCAGAACGTAACACTTCAATAAACGTATCAATTCCCTTGTCATCTTCTGCCGTAAAGGTACGCCCTCTTCGTTCTAGTTCATCAATCATCACTTTCATGTGACCCTTATTTTGATAAAAAGCTTTCGTACCTTCATTAAATTGGAATAAATCAGTAATTTGATCCCAGCGAATATTGGCTAGTGTATCAATCAGTTCGTGATCACTCATTTTATTAAGCTCTTCCAGTGAATAACTTTCCTGCAACTTTTTTGATGCCGTACGCTCTGCAACTGGAGCTGGACGTTGTGAAAAATCCCCCACCTTTAAACGTTGTTCAAATGATAATGTTTCATCAGCCTTTGTAGCATGCACAATCTCATCTTTGGAAACCTCTATCCCTACTGGCTTCATTTGCAATACATGATGAGATGTTTTCTCTGCTGCAAAAACTTCTGTCTGTAACCCACCTAATGATAATACTAAGCTGCTCATGCCGAGTATGATCGGATTACACTTTGTATTCTTTTTCATGTTAAATCCTCCCTAGTTGTATATTCCAAACTAGAAAATAACATATTATCTTTATAAAACAATATAAAATGCAATATTTCATATTATTTCTTTGTACATTTTGAACGGATTATGAACATTTTTATCCTTTTATCCAACAGAAACACATAGACTATCGGAGGCAGGAATGTTGAATAAGAGAACCGAAATGATAAGCAGAAAAGGAGGCTTTTTACATGAGATATTATATCGTTGATGTTTTTGCAGAAAACAAATATGAAGGAAATCAATTAGCAGTTTGTATTCCTGATGGAAATATAAAACAAGAGGAAATGCAAGCTATTGCAAAAGAAATCAATTTTTCAGAGACAACCTTTATTATGTCAGGTTTACAAGAGAACGGTGGGTATGATGTGAAAATTTTTACCCCCGACTCAGAAATGCCATTTGCAGGACATCCTACGATTGGCACTGCTTATATCATTCAACACTTGTATCAAGATAATCGATCTGCTGAAATTAAATTAAATCTTACAGTTGGGCAAATTCCGGTAGTATTTGAAGAGCAATATGTTTGGATGAAACAAAATCAACCTGTTTTCGGAACGGAAATTGCTATTGAAACAATTGCCGAGACGCTACAAATTAGTATGGAAGATATACATAACACCTATCCAATTCAAGTAGTCTCAACGGGTTTCCCAAGCATTATTGTGCATTTGAAGACTTTGAATGCAGTTAATCGATGTCAAGTAAACCATGATCTATATAATGAAATTTTAAAGAAGGTAGGAAATGCTAATCTTCTTGTTTTTACAACAGAAACAATACATTCTAAAAATGATATACATGCAAGAGTTTTTATGTTTACATCAGGTCACCTAGAAGACCCTGCAACTGGTAGTGCGAATGGAAATTTAGCAGGTTATTTATTGGAATACAACTTTTTTAATAAAAATAAAGTAAATTATAGTGTCGAACAAGGATACTACATAGGGAGACCATCACTATTGAAAGTTAAAGCAGAAAAAATGAATGGGAATTTTTCAATCGAAATAGGTGGTCGTATTTTTATTGTTGCAGAGGGAAAATGGTTATGATTTTTTCCAACAATCTGACACTATAATGGGGGAAGTATCACGGAAATGATCAAACTTTTTTATAAAAGAATAGATTAAGAGCTTGTTTTGATTACAGTTTTTTCAAAACAAACTCTTTCTTTTTGTTTGTTTATCAAGATCATTAGTGCGGAATTATGCTGTACTTATTCACTCTTAATGATATGCTCCGGGTACAGTGGCAGATCATTAACTTTATTTTTTAAGAAATCAGGTTTCAAATTATAAGCACCTACTTGCTCTAGTGGCACCCATTGGAATATATATCTTCTACCATCTTCTTCAAATACAAAGGAGTCTTCACCTTCTCCTGGTAGTTCATGTAACTCTACTTCATAATAGCAACTAATTTCATGAAACTCATGTTCATCATATGTAAAGAAATTTTCAACTGTCCATAAGAGCCTTTTCACATCAATATTTACTCCTAACTCTTCTTTTAATTCTCTTTTCACAGCTACTTCACTGCTTTCTAGCATCTGCACTCGCCCACCTGGTACATACCAAAAGTCTTCACCTTCATCTTGAAGCATTAACATTTTATTATCATGTTTACATATTGCGCCAACTCGGTAATTAAAACATGTTTTGTCTAGTTTGAAAGTAAGATCCATTATCCTATACCACCTTTATGTTGTTTACTATAGTTCATACCAAAAGATGGGGGGGACATGTGGATAGATGTTACACTCCACTCCGAGTGGACGCTTTCCGCGGGCGAGAGTGAGCCTCCTCGGCAAGCCTGCGGGGTCTCACTTCCCTCGCTATTCCCGCAGGAGTCGCCACTCTCCGTTCCGTGTATTAACATTGATTCATTTATAAAAAATCATCCCCTTGTTTCAGTGATGAACCTTTAATATGTAATCACTACAAACGGTTTCCACTTCACATTATCCCTATCTATCTACCATTCAAGAACATTAGCTTGCGACTATATCATCGATTAAAATTTTATAATATAATTAATATACTATAAATTTACAATTAAGAAAGCAACCTTTTAACTACTAAAATGATTAGGAACTTTATGTTTACAAGCAATACTAATAAACAGGAATCCATTAAGGGCCAAAAGAATAACGACCCCAGTTACTAAATAAGCTACATCAGGGGCAAAAACATAAATCGCATGCCACGGGGAACCCGTACTATGAATGAGTCCCGGAATGATCACAACAGATAAGAATAAAAAAATACTACCAAGCATGAACCAAACACTTTTTCTAAGCACTTTCCTCGATTTCAGCTTTACTATCACATAAACGAATATGATAAGCAGTAAGCAGATGATCCACATTATAACGAGTTGCACAATTGGAATATTAGAAGGGATATCACTTGGTTCCTCTCCGTTTACTATATTGATAATCCCTTGTTTCAAGTGCAAGAGTGCCTCTTCTTCAAAAATATGATTTTTATTCGTAAGAATGACTCCGCCCCAGCCCGTTTTCGGTATAAAGAATACTTCTGCATGTGAATCAGGCGTGGAACCTGAATGCCATATCATTTTTTCATCAGAATTTGGATTTGTGATTCTGATTCCTAATCCATAGTAGCGATTTGCACCCGTTTGAACATACGGCGAAGTATAAAGATTCATTGTTTCTTTAGTTAAAAACGTTTCATTCTCTTGTTGACTAAGTAATTTTATGTATTGAACCATATCTTCTGCACTGGCCGTTATGTACCCATATGGTGCCCCGCCATTGTCATACGTTACCAAACTTTTCCGAGGCGTTCCAAACCATGACTGATAGCCCGCCACATAACCATTTTTATAAGATGCGTCATTGTTTGCTGCTGCATGTTCCATTCCTAAAGGCGCAAAAACTTGTTGCTCCATATATTCAGAATACGTTTGATTCGTAAGTTCTTCCATAACAGCACCAAGAATTAAGAAATTTGCATTGCTATATTGATGTTTTTCTCCTGGTAAAGCAGTAAGCTTAACGTTGGATAAACTTTTTACGTTCTCCTTTATTGCACGAAAACCTTTATCTCCTTTGTCTGAAATTGCTAAACCCACATACGTACTCATTCCACTTGAATGGGTAAGTAACTGTTTTATTGTGATTTTGGAAGCTGCTTCTTTATCTTGAAGTGTAAACCATGGAATATACTTTTGCACTGGATCTTCTAGGTGAATCATACCTTCTTCACTTAATTTCATTATTGCTAAACCTGTTAATGATTTACTTATCGATCCTATAGTAAATGGCGTTTTAGTAGTTACTTTTTCCTTATTCTCTCCCGTTACACCCCATGCGTTGGAATAAAACACATCATTTTCATGAACAATGGCAATAGAGGCACCAGGAACTTCCTGTTCTTCTAAAAAAGTTTCTACATAATTGTCTATCTTGTTCTTAACATCTTTTTCTGCGGATACTTTCGGGGCTAGTAGAAAGAAAATACATACATTACATAATAAGCACATAAAAATAGTTTTATATTTTAGTAATTTCATATTAACTTTCACCTACTTATATTAATTTTCCGTATATAAAGTACTACTAGCATAGAAATGAGCACAGAGGTAGTCATGCTAATGATGATAAGTAGAGAATTCCACCATGAATCATCTGATATTTGATATAAGATATTATAATTAAATGAATGATTGGTGTGTAATGGATGAAATGACTCTGTTAAAAACATAGAGAGTAGAAGTTGTGAAATGAAGTAAGTACAAATGGAAGTAAAGAATCCAATCACAAATAAATTTCCTTTTTTACTTTTCGATTTTCGTATTTGTTTTATTTCAGAATGAAGATCTATCCCATTCATTTCTAAAAAATCTTTAACAAATGTCGTTGCATCTCCTAAGTCACTTATACTATTTTGACCTTGTTCCCGGCATTCTTGTATATGTTCTAAAATTTGCTGTTTAATCATTTTTCTGTTCTTTGAGCTTACTTTGTATTGTTTTAATTCTTCGAGAACTTCCTTTAAAAATTGTGTTTCTTCCATATTTAATTTCAAATTCATTCTAAATCCTCTCCCTTCCAACCACTTTGCAATAGGGATTTTATATCCTGTTGTAACTCCAGCCACTCATTAATTTTTTTCTGAAGATGTATTTTCCCTTTCTCGTTCATTTCATAATAAACTCTAACTTTTCCGCTTTCTGTCATTTCACGATACGTATGAACCCATTCTTGCTCTTTCAGCTTCGTTAAAATAGGATAAATACTCCCTACTCCTTTCAATTTTAAATTGTGTTTTTCTAACTCCTTCATAATTTCATATCCATAGCTTTTTCCCCTCGACAAAATTGATAATACACACATCTCTAAATGACCTTTAATTAAGCTTGTTCTGTCCATAGGATAAATTTAACAAAAATATATACTTCATTCAAGTATATATTTAGAGTTTTTCGACTTTTCTTTATATACAATCAAAATGACTCCTAGTCTGGGAATAGTATATAAATTTAAACTTTATTAAAAAACTACTTTACATTTATTTGGTTTTAAATCCCGAAATACGTAAAACCCCGCCTAATCTTAGAACGGGGCAAAAGTGAATTTTTCAAATCTAATTTTCATTACAAACTGCTTGATACATATATACCCTCATCACAATTTCTCTTTTTGAAACCAAATTTCTAACAATTCCCGCTCCCTCCCTCTTAATATCCCCGCTTTTCGCTCTGTATCTTCTCTCAATTTCCCCCATTGATACACATCACAAATGGTATCTTCAATCGGTCTAAAAGAAAGCCCGGCGTTAACAGCTTTTTCTATACTAATAAAAAAACTACCTTTCCACGGTTCTGTTTCTCCTTCTAACGGAAAAGATTTAGGAATCCATAAAGGCATCTCCGTCCAAGGCTGTACTTTATTTTCCAGTAGAAATTTCTCTTCTACCCATACAAACTCAGCATCGCTATTTGTTACTGCTTTACAAGTATTTAATAGTTTTTCTATCGTCAATTCATCATTCGGTCCTGTTACATTAAACTTACCTACGATTCTGTTTTCTGCCATATTGAATGCCCAAGTTGCTACATCTTTTACGTCAATCAATTGCACAGGACGGTCTGAATGCCCCGGTACCATTACCTTTCCACCTTGCATTACACGCTGAACCCAGTACGGGAGTCGATCCGAATAATCAAATGCTCCAACAAGAAGTCCTGCCCTTATATGCAAAACACGCCCCGGCCAATGCTTTTCTGCTTCTTCCTCACATAAAACTTTCAACGCTCCATAATGTTCATAAGGAGATATTTCCCCTATCTCAACCGCTTGCAACTTATCACTAGGTGGCATAGGCTGTAAATGATAGTCTTCCTTAATATGAAGCGGAATCCAATCTTTATAAGTAGAGAGACTTGATACAAACGTATAATGTTCGATGTTGTCTCCAAGTGCAGCAGCAATTTTTTTAATTTGATGAGGAGCAAATCCACATGTATCCATTACAACGTCCCATTTTCGATTTTCTAAGACTGATACATCACTGTCCCTATTACCGATTAGTTGTTCCACTTCAGGAAATACTTCTTTATTCGTGCCACGATTAAATAAAGTAACTTCATGCCCCCTTTTCAACGCTTCTTCTACTAAAGCTCTTCCTAAAAAGCGAGTACCTCCTAATATAAGGACCTTCATAATTTTCCCCCATTCATTTTAATAATCTATAAATTAGCATTCATTTAATTTAACGATTTTCTCACTTAAAAAGTTACGGGATGATGAAAAAATTGCTGCTGTTTTATTCATACTCCGTTAAAGAATGCGATAGCACCTCGTTAACGAACAAAGACCTGTTACAACAATAAACATACGTACTTATTAACTTTAAAACGTTAACTGAACAGAAAGAAAGAAGGTGAACTTTCGTCCACCTTCTTTCTAAGTAATAATGATTTTATTTTCGCTCTTGCATATTGCATCGATTCAATCGTTAAAGCAAGATTGCTTCTTTATAAAGTAATTTGTCTTCAACATAAACAACATATCCCAGCCACCATAACACTTCTCTTCATCTACAATATTCAAAAGGATTCTCAATCTGTAAGTTATACTTCATTAAGCATAACTTACAAATTAATAGCAACATGTGGCTTACTGTAGTGGCTCGTTCCCCCGCCACCTACTATTACTTCTCCGTGCTTTTCGAATATTAGTAGTTTGCGCGAACCATCGGAAAGTAAAACTTCTACTTCCGCATCATCCGCTGTAGCAGTATAGATCACATAGCCGCTTTCAGAAAGGCAAGTTTTCTAGTGACGATCAAATTCTGATCTTAGCACTCGATTTGAGTACACTTGATTTTCTACTCTTACTGATTTAGATTTTTTCAATTCCTTCCCCCACACTTCTTCTGCGATGAAACATGACCATTTCTTTTCAAAGGATCTTTTCATACTATTTTATTCAGAACGAACAGATTGGAATGGACATGCATCACATTATGTAGAAAATCTTTTAGAAGTGGGCATGGAAGCTTGATTTGAGGAGTTTTAATTCAAACAACCTTTATAGCATTTATCATTATTTATACTCTCTTCACAAACAATACTCTACTTCCGCCATCACCATCATAATTTGTATGCACAGATACTTCATCTATTTCTTCATCACCTGTTTCAATTTCAAATCCAATTTCTTGATGAAACTGAATAGATCTTTTATTCGCTGGTGATGTTACAGCTTTTACAACATGGCGGTTATTCGCACGTGCCGCATCAAAGAAATACGAATAAAGTGTTGAGGCAATTCCCTTTCTTCTATAATTTGGATTTACTCCAATAAAATGAACATACGCTTCATTTTCATACGTTTGCGACAAAAATCCACATAAAAATCCTAACATCTCTCCGTCTTCTTCAATGACAAAACTCGTTTCTCGAAAGTGAACGAAGAATAACTTTGGCAGCATATCTGCCATATTTCTCCCGCCCCACCACTCATTAAGTACGGAATGAATCGTTACATAATCTTCCCCTTGGATATGTCTGACTTTCATTTTGCTATCCCTCTCTTTCTATTATTTCCCAATCTATCAACACTTCTAATTGCTAGGTACATACAAATATTTACTAGTCCACAAAATCATTCTATATTCATCTCCATGAAAAGCTTATAAATAATATACACACCATTCACGCTAAAATAAATTGAAAAACATTTTTAAATGTAGTGGTTCTGTAATCAATATAGAAATAATCATACAATCATAAAATCCGGTGAAAACATAATAGATAAACGCTATTATCATATTCGTTTCCTTTAAATCTTGAGGTAAGGTCTTCATAAAATGAAATTTCTACTTCAATCACAAACATCCCCCAAAACACATTTTATGTAATCAATGCGCCTTGGAGGATTAAAAACCATTCCCATATACCTCTTCACTTCATATTTTCATAAATTTTAATCACCGTTTCTACTAAAATGATAAATACCCAAATTGCGCAAAAAATAAGCAACGATTGAAGAATAGAACCTATCAAAATGATTCCTACTACGCCCGATCCTGCGACTGAAACTTCAAATAGCCCGGGAGTGTTATGGATAAAAGAGCCTGAAAAAAAGGTCGTACCAATAGAAGCTAGCAAATAGATCACACTCAGTATTTTTAATATTTTTATAGAAAGATACGAAGTTTTTTCTTCTACTTGTGATAAATTAATTTCCCCGCTTTCTATTCCTTTTTGCAAACATTCTTCACATAAAAATTCATCTTTTACCTTTTTCCCACCATGTACTGTTCCAGTAATCTCCTTACAGCGTGAGCATTTTCGATTAATCATGTTTCTACTCCTCCAATCACATAGCATTATACTTATCGTATTGGATCACTTCCTTAATATTCCTTTTTTATTTTCGATTTTATTAAGTCAGCCACTAAAAAAATAGCCTCTCGCAAATAAAATGAGACTATATTTCATGTTGCTTTAGGGTACTGCTTCATGAACATTGCATCAATAAACAAAAAAGAGTGCGTTTTGAAAAAAGATTTTATCAAGACCTAAATTAAAAAAAGATAAATAAATTAAAGGAGATTACATATTTTATATGACTAATATGTAATCTCCTTTCTTATTCCACAATCGGGTTCTGGTGCAAAAATGTTAATTAGAACCATATATTTCATAACAGGCATTACAGGGAACCCTTCTTGATCCAGTAATATGTATCTTTTGTTGTTATTTTCTATGAGAACCTCTTGTACCCTCATCGCACTTCACCCCTAAAAAATATTAACGATCGGTCTAAAGACCTCACTACGCCTCCCGCTATGGGCTACGTCCTCCGCCTTGAGTATACGCACTTTTCGGAATATTATATACATACTAAACTATATTTTCAATATCTGTATAACTAATCTAATATGTATAAGAAAAGAGGATATATGCTCATATATTGAACATAATATCCTCTTTTTAGTTTAGTCTATTTAAAAAGTTCATCAAAACGCACTCTTTAAAATTGAAGTCAAAAATCATACTTTCTCCTTAACTTCCTATTTTACTTTGATTATATTTCTATTAAAAACCTTCACTTCGTCTCGCCTTTACAGACGTTTCAATAATCATATCTAATAGCTTACTATAGGAAATCCCTACCGCATGAGCACTTTTAGGTAGTAAACTATTTTTTGTCATCCCTGGTAATGTGTTCACTTCCATCACATATGGAATTCCATCTTTTATCATCATATCCACTCTAGCATAGACACTACATTTTAATGCTTGATAGCATGCCATCGCAGCCTCAGCAACGCGCTTTTGCGTTGTGACTGGAAGTTCTACAATTTCTTCAATCGTAGCAGCATCATCATATTTCGCATGATAGTCAAAGAACTCGGCAGTATGCTGAATTGAAATAATCGGTAAAAGATTCCCATCCAAAATAGAACATGTAATTTCTTCACCTTTTATATACTTTTCAATTACGACTTCAGAATCCCATTTAAAGACATCTTCAAGCGATAATAATAAAGCATCTTTATCGTATACAAGTTTTACTCCTACACTAGAACCGCCAGAATTTGGTTTTACTACTAACGGATATCCCATTTTGTTTAATTCATCCAGTTGAAGTTCTTCCCTATTCGAAACGTGAATCCAATCTGGTGTTTGAACACCCTCATAGCGAATCATTTTTTTCGTAATATTTTTATCCATACAAATACCGCTTGATAGCATAGAACTTCCGGTATAAGGAACACCTAGCGTTTCTAATGTACCTTGAATCGTACCGTCCTCTCCGTATTCTCCGTGGAGCGCTAACAAAGCAATATCAATATTTTTCACTTTTTCAATAAGCTCTTTTTTGTCATGTAGTATAATCGGCACAACTTCATACTTACTTTTATCTAAATGTGCCATCATTTCTTCCCCAGTCATGAGGGATACTTGCTTTTCGGAGGATACGCCCCCCATAATTACGCCAACTCTCATTTTTTCAGCTCCCACTTTCATTTTTCAAAGTATCACCAATTATTTTAATTCCCTTTAGAATATCCGCTTCTTTTAAACGGGAAAAACCTAATCGAAACGTATTACTTCCCCTTCCATCCGTATAAAAGACGTCTCCCGGAGAAAATACGACGCCCTTTTCATAGCATTTTTTCAAAAGTGTACGCGCGTCCATTCCTTTTTCTAACTCTATAAAAAGATGAAGTCCTCCATCTCCAGTCATTCTTTGGAAAGGAATATATTGATGACAAGCATGGGCAGCAATGTCATATTTTTTCTTATAAACTGACTTCGCCTTCTTTAAATATTTCTCGAAATACCCATCATGCAAATATTGATACAGTACTGCCTGATCCAGCGTAGATGTATGAATCGTTCGCGCTCTCTTTACACTTTCTAAATAGTGGATTAATTCTTTATCTGCTAAAACCCATCCAACACGTAATCCTGGAAATAGAATTTTTGAAAAGCTGCTAATATAAATTACATTGTTGCCACATCCAGCGAAAGTCAATAATGGCGCTAAATGGGAACCTGAATAACGTAACTCCTCATTAAATCCATCTTCCACGATAGGAACTTGATACTTTGAAAAAAGGTTCATCATTTCAGTCCTTTTTTCTGAGGATGTAACAATCCCGGTCGGATTATGATAAGACGGTATTACATATGCAAGGTCAAAATCCATTTCCGATAAACGTTTCTCAACTTGCTCAATATCAATCCCATCCTCTTTCATATCTATCCCGTGTACATCAAATCCATGCAATCGAAAAAGCTTTAATGCGGCATGGTGAGTAGGATTTTCACAAATAATACGCCCGGACTTTTTACCTATAGCAGACAATAAAATATCCAGCCCTTCAGTAAAGCCATTCGTAATCAGAATATCCTTATTGGAAATATCTACTCCCTTCATTTCCATATAATGAAGGAGGTAATCAATTAAAGGTTTATAACCTTTTGCATAGCCGTAGTTCAAAATGATATCTCCTTCAATGGACATCCGATTCAGAAAAGCCCTTTTAAAATTTTCAACATCAAACAGCTTCTCATCTGGGGCAATGCTGTTGAATGAAATCATCCCTTTTTCCCAGCGAACACCGTGCTTCATTAAATCTAATTCATCAGCTAACAAAGCTACTTCATTTATCTTTTCTTTCCAGTTCAACTCAATGGATGGCGTTTTGGATGTTTTTACTTTCCCTACAAAATTTCCTTTTCCTTTAATTGCATAGATCAAACCTTCTTGTTCTAAATCTGCGTAAGCAGTAAGAACAGTATTTCTGCTGACCGACAATAATTTACTAAATTCTCGGGTAGATGGAAGCTTCTGGTGCTCCAGCAAGTGTCCTTTCATAATCATTTTCTTTACATAATCTTTTAACTGAATATAAACAGGACGATCACCCATAAGCTTAAAATCATGAAACACTTCCTTAACCCCCTTGTTATCATTTTTGCATAACGATATGTATCTTAACAGGTCCACAGCATATGTATTTTTTAGAACCAGTGGTATGGTTTACTTTACATTTTCTTCATTCTTTTATCTACGCCTACTAACGATGAGCCCTGATCAAACGACGGGAAACTATCAATAAGATATTATTATATCTTATTTCATATTTTCAAAAATGTCGCAAATCACAGAGGATAAAAAAGATGAACCGACTCTTATGACTAATCCGGTCTCTTTTTCATTCATTCATTCATTAAAGCTACTCGTATGAATGTAACTACATTCCAATGCATTCATTTTGAAATAAAGCTGTCCATAACACGGGAATGCCGCTTGCATCATGCAATTATTAGAGGATAAACGTCAACTACTATCAACCTACTATTTGACGCTTACCTAAAAAATTATTTTTCGGGTATTCTGGAACAGTAGATTAAGGTTATTTTGCACGAAACACGTAAAACCCCTTTCTTTAGATAAACATAAAAAAAATTACAGATAAGTTTATCTTTTTTTAAGAAATTGTTTAGAGGGAGTTTACAATTAAGTACTACTATAGGTTTAGACGAGATAACACAGTCTAAATACAAAATATAAATGGGGAGGCTACAAAATGAACAAAAAAACAATATCATCAATAGTACTCGGATTCACATTAGTATTCACAGGTTACAGCGGCGCTAGCGCTCAAGAAAATCATAGTAAACATGGGCAAGCGTCAGGTGTTAAAGAGACTAAAAAGGAACATAGGTTAACCAAAGGACAGGAAATGGCTAAAACTCTTAGTAGTACAAATTGGCAAGGTACAAGAGTATATGACAAATATAATAATGACTTAACAAAAGAGAATGCAAACTTCATTGGTCTAGCGAAATATGATGTAAAATCAGGAAGATATGAATTTTTTGATGCTAAGACAGGTAACAGTCGTGGCGATAAAGGAACATTCTTTATCACAAATGATGGGAAGAAAAGAATATTAATTTCAGAATCAATGAATTATCAAGCTATTGTTGACATGACAAAGCTAAATAAAAATGTTTTTACTTATAAAAGAATGGGAAAAGATGCTAAGGGCAACGATGTAGAGGTATTTGTTGAACATGTTCCATATAAAGAAAAAGAGCTTTCTTTTACTGATCCGGACAAGCAGTTGAACACTACTACAGGAAATATTGTTAAAAACGTTGATGGAGATAAAATTTTAGGCAGCACCCTTTGGAACGGAACAAAGGTATTAGATGAAGATGGCAATGATGTGACAAAGTATAATTCGAATTTTATAAGTCTGGCAAAATTTGATGGAAAGACTAATAAATATGAATTTTTCAATATTGAAACAGGCAAAAGCCGCGGTGATTATGGCTACTTCGATATTGTACATGAAAATAAAATAAGAGCTCATGTTTCAATTGGAACGAATAAGTATGGTGCTGCTCTTGAACTTACCGAACTGAATAATAATAAATTTACGTATAAAAGAACTGGTAAAGATAAAGATGGCAAAGACATAACTGTATTCGTTGAACATGAACCTTATAAAGGTGATTTTAAACCGAAATTTAGTTTTAAATGAAAATGACAAATTGAAAAATTTAATCGATGAAAAGTAAACGTAAAGTAACCCCAAAATACAATACATGTTGATTTTGGGGTTATTTTTTGTTTACTTCCCTTTTTCTACCCACTGCATCTAGACGGTAAAGTGGTCATCCTTCTAACTTAAAATCAGAAGGATAACGTTTCTTTGACATAGAAAAATTCTTCTTAAGATAAAACAGATTTTTTAATCTGTCTACCTTAAGAAGAATTTTTCTATTTTAGGACAGCCCCTTCTTCACATTAACTCACTTTTTTCAAACTGAAAGCTGGCTTTTTTACCGCTCCTTTTTTCACAACATATAAACCGATAAATATAACAAGTCCGCCAAGTAATTGCATCATATTGATTCTTTCTCCAATTGTTACAGCCGCAACAATAACTGCAAACAATGGTACAAGATACATATAGACCATTACTTTTGTTGATCCCATTTTACTAATACCAACATACCACATTGCTAGTCCAAAGACTGTCGCAAATAAAATCGAATAACCTAATGACCCCCAGCTTAATGTATCTGTTGGCCACGTTAATGTATTTGTGTTACATAAACAATATATTACAAGTGGCACAATGCCAATGAATGTAGACCAAGCTGTCACTCGCATTGCTGAATATTTTGTAATAAGCGGCTGCGCAAGAATCGGATACCAGCCCCAAGCAATCGACGCGACTAATCCAATTACGTTTCCAAGCCAAGCATACTCATATGTAGATTGATTCGTCTGCCCAGTTAACAATACAAGTGCTGCCCCGCTAAATGATAATAAAGAACCGATTTGAATTTTCATCGAAAAACGCTCTTGTTTGTGTAATACTGCTAAAATCCCGGTGAAGATAGGTGACATTGCGATTAATAAAGATGCATTTGTTGCTGAAGTGTATTTTACAGATAACATAAATAATGTTTGATACAGCGCTGTGCCAACTATTCCAACGGCTAATAACCTCAGCCAATCTTTTCTCTCAATACGTAACGACCGTTCCATAAAAAATGTAATCACTAATAATACCGGAGATGCAATTAAAAATCGTAAGCTATTAAATTGAATGGATGACATGTACGCCACTCCATATTTTCCGATTGTGTAATTCGCTCCCCATACTAAAGCAACTGATATTAGGAGCCATTCCATTTGCCATCGTTTCATCCGAATCTCCCCTTTCACTACTTTAGCATAGTAAAATTGGCTGGATGCTACACCGTCCAATTGGCTGTTTTTTCACCCAGCCAATTTGTTATAATAAGACTAGATAAAGAATAAGGGGACGTTATACATGGAATGGAAGTTAGATACTGACAGTAAGATTCCAATTTATCAACAAGTTGTTGATTTTATTGAAAGGCGCATTATGTATGGAGAGCTTCCTCCTGGTAGTTTTCTCCCTTCGGAACGAAAATTAGCGATCCAACTGAATGTGAACCGGAGTACAATTACAACCGCTTATAATGAACTGCGTGCTATGGGAATTGTGGACAGCACAACTGGAAGAGGCACACGTGTGAGCACACATATGTGGGGCGTTTCTCCTACATTAACGCCAAACTGGAGGGGATTCGTAGAAGGCGGTACTTTTTTACCGAATTTACCACTGCTTCGCCATATTCGCGAACAAGTACAGCAAAATAAAGATATCATTGATTTCGCAAATGGAGAACTTGGCTGTAATCTATTTCCACATGAGCAGTTGCAAAATATTTTACATAAGCAACCTTTAACGCAATCACTTAGCTATGATCATCCACAAGGCTATCTACCATTAAGACAAGCGGCAGCGCAATATATGAAAGATTACTTAAAGATTGAAGCGACCGAACAGTCGATTATGATTACTTCTGGGGCACAACAAGCACTTCATCTTATCGTTCAATGTTTATTAAATCCCGGTGATGCAGTTGCTTTTGAAAGCCCATCACATTGTTATTCATTACCTCTCTTTCAATCAGCAGGGATTCGGATTTTTCCATTGCCTGTTGATGAACATGGAATCAACCCAGAGGACGTACAAGAGCTATATCGGAAGCACCGAATTAAAATGATTTTTTTAAATCCAAATTTCCAAAACCCAACAGGTACAATGCTTCATCCGAATCGGAGAAAAAAATTGTTATCACTCTGTGCAGACTTACGCATTCCAATCGTTGAAGATGATCCATCCAGTTTACTAACACTAAAAAACAGGCAGCCTTGTCCAACTTTGAAGTCCATTGATGAGAACGGAACTGTCATCTATGTTCATTCGTTATCCAAAATGATTGCGCCCGGGATTCGAATCGGTTGGCTTGTCGCCCCGCAGTCAGTAATAGAAAGGTTGTCAGATGCACGGCACCAAATGGAATTAGGAATGAGCATATTCCCTCAGTGGCTCATGCAACAATTTTTTGAAACTGTCCCTTTTGATGTGCATATGAAACAATTACGAACTCAATTAGCCCACAAAAGAAATACACTTGTCGATGCTTTAAACTCCTATCTTCAAGATGAAATTTCTTTTTCAAACCCAAATGGTGGAATTTACATATGGGGAAAATTAAAAGACCCTATTAACGAAAAACAGCTGATTATGCAAAGTTTAAAACAACAAGTAGCCTTTATGCCTGGCAGTATTTTCGGAGCAAAAGATGGTTATATTCGTTTATCATATGGGAAAGTAGATATGAATCAAATTGAGGAAGGGATTTCTCGTTTACACGCTGCTCTTAAGGTTTGTGAAAGATAAAGTAAGACATGAACCAGTGGGGATTTTTCCTCCTCACTGATTATTAGCTCCCACCAGTCGTTTTTTGCTTTTTGCTAGTTGCTCTCCCTCTTGACTGAAGCAAAGCCTTTAAACATTCATTTACAATAAAGAGGATTCTTATTTATATTGCAGAATTCTAAATTGAAAGTGGTTCATTACTTTAGATGAATCAAGGTTATACACTAGATTTATATTATTCAATAATATAAAAAGAATAAACAGAAAGGGGATTGAGATGCAAAAGGGAACAAGGTTATTTTCGCTTCTTTCCTTAATCTTTTTATTATATGTTTGTCAACAAAGTGAACTAGAAGAACCAAAAAGTGAAGATGCAAAAGTGATGGACATTGTTGTAAATTCGGTGAATGAAAAAGACTTTCTTAGTGCTTCCATGGAGGACACAACAAGAATCGTATATCTAGAAATAGCTGATACTGTAAATGTACGTCAGTTAAAAAAAGAGATTAATACTCAGTTCAAGAACCAAGACATTAAACCGTATACGATTAACGTTAGTCAAAGAAATATGGACATCGTAAAAATAGAGAACAGATGGAGCAATATTTACAGTTATATCTATGAGGAATTGTTCCAGAAAAAAGGATACAAAGATTTTGGAATGCGAGCTTATATAGAATTGGACCAACCTATTCCGTTTGTTATATATACTCCTATAAATAATACTGATTCAAAAGCTAAAGAATTCGGGAAGAAGATTGAAAAAGAAATTGATGCTTTACTTACAACAAAGCAAGCACAAAAATGGATTGAAAATGATTTGTATACAATTGAAGTGTATAGCCAGGATAAGCAGAAAATTAACTAACAAATTTACGAACAGAATGCTTGCGTATAAATAAGTCTGTACTTAATCAAAAAGACTGGATATGAGTCCAGTCTTTTTGATTTTATTGCCCCCATATTTTCTTAAAATTCTTCGTATATACAAGAGCAAGTACAGCTTGTGCAATGATAAATAGTGATCCAGTTATTGTTTTTATATTATGATCCAACGCTCCTATTACTCCAAGGGTTACGCCAATTATGATGAAGAATATACTTAGAGGCGGTGTGATTTTCATTAAGATCCTAAAGTTTTTATTCATACAATAACCTCCTAATTTCCCAGAAAATTCTATGTATAAAATAATTATACGATACATTTAAAAATAAATATATACATACACGGTAATATTCACTTTTAAATGTTATATTTTAATTTGAAATTTTTAGGATTATCCGTTTTATAAAAAATAGATACCCACTTTCCCTTTTCAAACATCCATCTATTTTTTGCATATGTCCAAACTTTCCTTGTAGCAATTACTTTTTCTCCGTTTTTCAAGGTGAATTGAATTGTTACTTTTATTCTTCTCCTATAATTTCCTTGTGTGAACTCATTGCCGAAAACATACCTTGAAAATGCAACTTCAAGAATTTCTGCATTTGTTTCTTCCCACAAAGAAACTCACCCCTTTTGTAAATGACTCTTTATTTTAGAAGCGCTTTTTACACCGTCTCAAATACATAAATCTATTTTTTGAACCCTCGATACTTAGCTGTAGTCAATTCTTGAATATATGCATCAAGTTCCGGCATGTCAACTTCTTTCGCTAACTGTATCGCGAGTTCAATATCATATGGAACGCGAACAAGTTGAATGGAAAAACTCGCTGCTTCTTTTTGGCCGTATACCCCTTCAAAAATCAAATAGGAAGCTTGTGTAATCTCAAGCGGATTCCCTACACTCCCAGCATTACATAATGTTTTCCCCCTAAAACTTTGCACATATGCTTGGTGAACATCTCCATAACAAACGACATCTGGCTTTCTTTCACCTTCTATATTTTCTGTAAGATTACTATTTTCAAACATGCTTATGCGTTCTTCTCTTGAAGCATACGGCTGAATTCTTTCGTATAAGCTTCGAGGTGATGCATGAAACATTCTAATGAGTTTTCCGCTCATGATAAACTCAATTGAAAATGGTAACCCTCTTAAATAATCCGCATGGTCTTCTGTCAGCTGACTTTGATGCCACTTCAGCGTCTCAAATTCGGTCGGTTTTGTGATAAAATCATCCCAGTTTCCCATTACAACATGCTCACATTCTTTCCGAATCCGCTCAATTACATCACTAGACTGTGGCCCTTTTCCTACTAAATCACCTAAACAAATAATCTGTTCTATCCCTCTTGATTTTATATCTTCAAGAACTGCCTCTAGCGCAGGCATATTACCATGAATATCTGAAATAACTGCTATTTTATCCATATGGGCACCTCCTATTATTCTATATTTATTATATCTTTATTAAAAGATTTATACCAACTTGGGATATAAGACGTAAAATCATTATGTTCTTCTGCAATCCTTCTTAACCTCATTTTCATTCCATCTAGCAAATTAGGTGTGATTCGATTTGCCCATACAATATCCGCCGGAAAAATCATCGCCGCATACAATGCATATAATTTCCAAAAGTGAAGGGATGGTTCCCCGCCGCAATACCCGTGAACTTGTCCAACTGCAAATGGTATACTTATATCAACTGTAAACAAAGACATTTTGTAAAAGTCATGGATCGGATCTCCGAAATCAAATCTCGCAAAGTCAATGACAGCTCGAAATTCTTTCCGATGAATCATAATATTCGCTGGATGAAAATCATCATGTAAAAATACGATCGGACGACCGCGCAATAAATGTTTATGATTTTCCGCAAAGTTTAACACCGACTTTAGATTGATAAAATCAGTCTTATATTCTTCTAATGCTTGCAAGTATCTCTCGTATTTATTCCACCGATACGTTTCCCAAGACTCTTCTACATTATTTTTCTTTACGGTATGAATTGTCTTTAATACTTCTCCCGCCCTTTTGCCCGCTAAATATTGCTCTTTTTCAGTCAATGTACGAAGTATATCTTCCCCATCTTCTCCTTCAATCCATTCAAACACTTGTACACATCGATTTAAGTTAATCATATTTACAAAATGAAGTAGTTTGGGAATTGGTATTCCGAATGATTGAAAACGACTCATATATTCATATTCTTCACGCTTACGTTCACTCGTTGAAATATCGCATACTTTTATAAAATAATGCTGATCATTTTCGAGCTCAATTTTATATTTTTCATCAAATGAAAAACCTTTTGGGATAGCAGTACATTTTACAATGCGAGGCCAATTTAACTGTTTTTCTAATGCTCTTAATACATCTTTCATATAGATTCCCCCGGTTAATATATGTACGTACTACCTAACACTTGTTTTTCACTCTTCTGCTTATTCACTCCTTGCAGTTCAATCGCAAAAGGATATTCCCCATACTTCACTAACTGTTCCTGGACAAAACCTTCACCGATTGGTTCGCAAAATTGGATGTTTACATTTTTAAGTAATATCCTTTGACAACGTGCATTCCATTCCTTATGAACTTCGGAATGGCTTACTTGTACTTCAAGAATCTCCTTCCATCTCTCTACAATTTCTCGCACATTTTTCACAGCGTAATATATGTTCTGTATTTCTTTTGTATTGTTACTGTGCGGGGCAATGACGCCTACGTTTTGTAAATCTAACCTTCTATTCTCATCAGATTCTTCCCACTGTATAAAGAAAGGAAATTTCGGATTTTCTCTTTCTTGTTCCACAAATAACATTTTCCATTCTATAAGGTGTCCATCATTTCTCATCCGCTTTCCTTCGAGTGGCCCTTTTACTTGCAATCCTTTTTCCACAAGCTTTACAGCTAGCTCTTCGATATGATCCGTGCGAAGAGCAATTTGAAGGATTCCTTCTCCCTTCTGCAATTTCTCTACAGTTTCTCGAACGAGTGGATTATCCGCTTGTATTGCTTTTTCTTCATGTTGCACTGCTAAAAATTCAATATACGATAAATCAAAATAACATAAGCTATTCCACGTTCCCCAGTTTGTATGCTCGCCACCTTGCACAGTGTGGAATCCAAGTTCCTCCATTTGTTTTTCTGCTTCTTTCGGTGTGCACTTGGCAGCATGAACGATATGATCAAATGCTAACATGATTTTCCCCTCCTCTTATTTTCATCTCTCTATTATATAATTATTCTTTCATTTCATTCAATTTTAAAAATTATTAAAAACCTAGTTGATTTATATGATTAATATGCATTATAATAATAAAAAATTGAAATTAAGCTGATTGGAAAAACCAAAGGCTCTTTTCTCACACGAGAAAAGAGCCTTTTTCATTTATTATTACAGGGGGATTTTATATGCAGAAATTAATTATCTTTGCTATTATTGGTTTTTTTGCTCAACTGATTGATGGAGCACTTGGAATGGCGTACGGCGTAACGTCCACTTCATTATTATTAATGTTTGGCATTGCACCTGCCGTCGCTTCCGCATCTGTTCATTTAGCTGAAGTTGTTACGACTGCAGCGTCTGGCGTATCTCATATTCGTTTTGGGAATGTTGATAAATATACCGTTTCAAGACTGACATTGCCCGGTGCGATCGGTGCATTTGTTGGTGCTTGTTTTTTAAGCAACTTACCTGGAGATGTAATTAAGCCGTACATTTCACTCTTTTTGTTCACTTTAGGTGTCTACATTTTATTGCGATTTATTATTCAAAAACAGATTATTAAATCTAATAAGCGTATGTCTAGTAAGCAACTTATACCACTTGGGTTGTTTGCTGGGTTTGTTGATTCAACTGGCGGAGGCGGCTGGGGACCAATTACAACACCAGTACTACTTGCACGAGGAAATGAAGCACGAAAAGTCATTGGCTCCGTTGATACAAGTGAATTTCCAGTATCTTTAGCTGCAACAATCGGCTTTTTCATTTCATTAGGCTGGGAACAAGTAAGCTGGTTTTGGGTATTTGCGCTTATGCTCGGCGGTATTATTGCAGCCCCAATCGCTGCATGGCTAGTGCGAATTGTGCCTTCGCATTTACTTGGTGTACTCGTTGGTGGACTCATTATTTTTACAAATATCCGTACCCTACTTACATCATTTAAAGTGGATCCAACAATTATTAACCTTTCCTATATTGCGGTAGGCCTTGTCGTTATTATTGCACTTTTCATTTCAGTTCGGAATCATGCCGAATCGGCAAAACAAAATGTTGGATATACCACTGGACAAAAGCAAATTTTGCCATAAAGTGAAATGTTAATCAATGGCGGTTTTCTTCATCCCCCACTGATTATTAGCCCTCACGAATCGGGCTTTTACGGGCATCACTGAATTTTGAGGTAGGAGTCTTACTACCCGCAAATAGCGGGATAAAACAAAAATAGTTGTGAAATAGCCAGGTAAGCAAATGTATCATTTGCTTACCTTTTTTAGTTTGTTTAGCACTCTTTACTTTGCTTATAAATAATGTCGAATTTATTTTTCTGAATTTTCTTTTAATTTTAGAGGAATTTCCATATCTTTTTGCGAAACATTTGTATAACAATTTTTTCTTCATTTTTTTACATAGAAAGTAGGTTCGGGCGGAGTTTTGAAAACGTTTCCTATACAATAACCGATTGGTTTTGATATTTTCCTACAAAAATTCCTTGCAATATTTTCAGAAACTAATTACAATTGCCATATATTAAAAATCATAGCAATGAATAAATCCTCATCAATCCGATGAGGTAGAGGTTGCGGCTTTTATTAGTAGGACGGCTGAGACACAGAGAATGTCAATGATTCCGTTTGAAAGGAAATGCTGCCGAAGTTTGTGTTTCTTCTCTGGAAATATAGACTGGGGCTGTCTTCGAATAGGAACAGAACTGTCACGTTTACAAAATACCGTGTAAATGTGGGGTGCTATCTTAACGGAAGGGTATGATGGGGTGGTTATTTGTGAAACATTCCGCCAAATTCCTTTGGCGGTTTTTTGTACTTTTCTCCCCGTTCCTTCCTAATCTTACAAGAAAAGGAGTGTTGAACATGAATAGCATAGCTGATCAAGCTACCTCTACAAAACAATCTACACAAGGACAAGGTGAATTAAAACGCGGATTAAAATCTCGTCACCTTACGATGATTTCTCTCGGCGGTACAATTGGTACCGGACTCTTTCTTGCTAGCGGTGGTGTCATTCATACAGCAGGGCCTGGCGGAGCTCTCCTCGCATATGCGGCAATCGGAATTATGGTTTACTTTTTAATGACAAGCTTAGCAGAACTTGCAGCTTACATGCCTGTCGCTGGATCTTTTAGCACATATGCAACAAAATTTGTTGATCCGTCACTTGGATTTGCACTCGGCTGGAATTATTGGTATAACTGGGCAATTACGATTGCCGCTGAACTTGCAGCCGTAACATTAATTATGAAGTTTTGGTTCCCAAATAGCCCCTCTTTAATTTGGAGTGGTCTTTGTTTAATCATTATGTTTCTTTTAAATTACTTATCTGTTAAAGGGTTTGGTGAAGCAGAATATTGGTTCGCACTTATTAAAGTAGTTACTGTTATTATCTTTTTAATCGTTGGATTTATGATGATTTTTGGCATTATGGGCGGTGAACCTGTTGGCTTTAAAAACTTCACTGTTGCGGATGCACCATTTAACGGTGGCATCATGGCAATTATCGGTGTATTTATGGCTGCTGGTTTCTCGTTCCAAGGAACTGAATTATTAGGTGTAGCTGCTGGTGAAACTGCCGATCCAGAGCGCAGTATTCCAAAAGCAATTCGATCCATCTTTTGGCGTATTCTATTATTCTACATCTTTGCGATTCTTGTTATCGGTCTATTGATCCCTTATACAACCGAAAGTCTTGCCGCAAGTGACGTAACAGTAAGTCCATTTACGCTTGTCTTTGAAAAAGCAGGTGTTGCATTTGCCGCTTCTGTCATGAACGCCGTTATTCTAACTGCCGTTTTATCTGCTGGTAACTCAGGCATGTACGCCTCAACTCGTATGCTTTGGGATTTAGCAAGACAAGGAAAAGCACCAAAATTTTTAGGTAAGTTAAATAGCCGCGGCGTACCTGTTAATGCATTAATCGCCACTTCCGTAGTTGGCTGCGCCGCTTTCCTAGCTTCCCTATTTGGCGACGGTGCTATATATATTTGGTTATTAAATGCCTCTGGAATGTCTGGGTTTATTGCATGGGTCGGAATTGCAATTAGTCATTATCGCTTCCGAAAAGCTTATATCGCACAAGGGAAAGATTTAAATGATTTACCGTATAAAGCAAAATGGTTCCCATTTGGTCCAATCTTTGCATTTTCACTTTGCGTAATTGTTATTCTTGGACAAAACTATGGTGCATTTATGGGCGAATCTATCGACTGGAACGGTGTACTCGTTTCTTATATTGGTTTACCACTGTTCCTTGCGCTTTGGTTAGGATATAAATTTACAAAGAAAACAAAAGTCATTCCTCTTGATAAATGTGAACTTTAAATGATACGGGTCAGCAAACACAACGATGTTTGCTGACTTTTTTGTTTATAGTTCACATTCAAAGGATATATCCCTTTTATGTCGAATGGTGTACTACATGTAAGAAATTAAATATAAAGAAGGTGCGACATGTTTATAAATGCTCAAATTGAAACAGAAAGACTACATATACGTCCGTATAGGATCCACGATGCATCTGCCCTATACGAATTACAAAAACAGCCTGAAGTAAATGTCTATATTCCAGAACCGATTTATTCTCTTCAAGAAATTGAAGATATTATTTACTGGAGCATCGACATGAATAAAATAAACTCTGTAAATCATATTGCTAAATTTAACCTTGCTATTATAGAAAAGTCTCCTCAAAAATTAATCGGCTATTGCGGATTAGGACCATCGGACTTTGAACCAACTTCAACTGAACTATATTATGCACTCTCTCCTGATACATGGGGAAAAGGTTATGCCACCGAAGCGACATCTGCTCTTTTGCAATATGCGTTCTCAGTAATTGGGCTAGAAAGGATCATCGCTTCTGTCTTCCCAGAAAACAAAAAATCTATTCATGTATTAGACAAGCTTGGATTTCAATTTAAAGAAACTGTGCAAAACTTAGAGGAATCTCTCCAAGAGTATGAAGGTATGCTGTACTTTCAGATTACAAAGGAGTTATTTTTACAAAAGGCGGGATTAAAATGAACATTACCCTTGAAGCTGCTTCTACAGAGCAAATAGAAATATTAAAAAATTTCTATGCTCTATATTTACATGATTTATCCGAATTCTCCCCTACCCTTCATCCAAATGAAAATGGATTTTTTGAATTTGATGCTTTTGAACTTATTTGTAAACGTGAAGAGCTTTCGCCTTACTTCATTGTATATGAAGAAAAATATGTCGGGTTTCTACTATTCGCGAAATCACCATTCACAGCTCCTGAAACAGACTTCTGCATTAACGATTTTTTCCTATTAAAAGCGTACCGCGGAAAAAAGATAGCAGAGCTATCAATTTTAGAACTTTTAAAACAGTACAAAGGAACTTATTATGTCATGCAATTAAAAAACAATACAACAGCGGTGAACTTCTGGAAAAAGTTCTACCAAAAGAATGAGATAAAGTATCAAGAAGTTGAGAAAATAAGTGATGACGAGTTATGTTTAGCACAAACATTTACAGTTCCATCCTTACTTTTCAAATCGTGATCCCTCTCTGCTTATCATTCATTGAATCCCTTTACTTCCCTATTCCCCATGTTTTTGCAATAATAGAATAGAAATATAGACAAAGGTTGGGATTCTATGAACATTCGCGTAACTGATGATGCAAAAGCAGTACTACATACACTCAACGCTACTAACAAAAACATCATACGTATTAGAGGCACGATGACGAATTCTTGTAGTATATTTGTTGATGTTGATTTAATTTTTGATGAATATAACGCAAATGAAGTTGTTTATGAAGATACACAGCTTATCATTCAAATGGATGATTTTACAAAAGACTATATCGGCGATACATTAAAACTTGATTATAAAACGACAGGTTTTAGTATTACGACTCCTAGTGAAACGCTTGTATATGGTTTATCGATTAAAAAGTGAAAAGTTCCCCCATGTTTCTTAATCGAAGTATGGGGGAACTTTTCACTAGATTTCGGGCAATAAATAATGCTTATGGTACCACCGCATGCCCTTGTATAAAGGGGCATGTGTCAACTTGAAACTTAACGGCCAAACTCCTTATTGAAAATTTCATTCCGCCCCTCGATGACTTCCGGACCTACTGCATTGATGGCAGTTACAAAAATATGCTCACCTCCTAAAGGTCCACCGACTCTCGTTTCAAATCCAAAAGTACCGCCGGCATGCCCCCAATATGATTGTCCGTCCGGTGTTTTCTCTTCATAAATCCCTAGTCCGACTTTGCCAATCGGTGAATCTACTGCTGTGAGCATCTGATCCATCATCTCTTGATTTAAAAGCTTTCCTCCCAACAGTGCACTGAAGAAAGTGGTCAAATCTTTAACTGTTGAAACCATATTTCCGGCTGCGTTTGCCCATGATTGATTCATTTCTGTTAAATCGTACAAATGACCTGATCTGTCCATATTATATCCTGTAGCGTGCTCACCAGGAATGTGAGGACTCGCTTCCATTACAAATGTCTCTTTTAACTCAAGCGGCTCAATGAAACGTTTCCTAATTTGCTCCGCATACGTATCCCCTGTTACTTTTTGAATAATTTGACCAGCTAAAACCGTATTCGTGTTCGAATAGTTCCACCCCCCTCCTGGTGTAAATACAGGCGGTTTTGCCAGTGCTAATCCGATAAGTTCATCTGTAGTATAGTAATGAAATGGATTTTGAGGCAAAGTAATATCTCGCATATCTTCATCTGTATAGGATGCAATTCCACTTGTATGGTTCAATAACTGACGAATTGTAATGTTATTACCGTCATACCCGTTCCTCTGCACGACTCCCGGCAACCATTTTTCAACCGAATCATCAAGATTCAATTGTTTCTCCTCAGCCAACTGCAATATAACAGAAGCAGTGAACGTTTTTGTTATGCTTCCGATACGAAATGAAAAGTTCGGCTCCACCGGGCGCGGTACTTCGTAACTCGCTGTCCCTGTAGCGTAGGACCAGCGCTTTCCGTCCTTTAATCCACCTGCTATGACACTTGGAACTTTTTTATTCGTTACCACCTGATCCATTACGTACTTGACTTCTTCTCGATGTTTATTTTTCTTTTCCTTGTCTGTGGGTTCCTTTTTTGATTTTGCTACAAATTCTGAAGCTAAAATATTATTGATATGTTTTTCAGCTCCTAATACATTGATATTGATCGAGATAACATGTTGACCATCTTCCGTTCCTCCTGCAAAGTTAGTAAATCCCGGAATCCCCCCGCCATGCCCCCATACTTTGGTACCGTCCGGTAATTTTGTTGCGTGTATGCCAAGCCCATACTTTCCTAACGGGGAATCAACTGTACTAGTCATCATTTCCTTTTGCATCTCCGGTGTTAGCAGCTTTCCACCTAATAAGGCGCGGAAAAACGTCGTCAAGTCTTCTCCTGTCGAAATCATTTCCCCCCCAGCGTTAGCAAATGAAGGATTCAGTGCAGTAATGTCTACTAATTTATCTCCCATATTCAAGTAGCCACGAGCATTTTTTTTCGGAATATCCATCGAACTTCCAGGAAGGAATGTTTCTTTAAGCCCGAGTGGCTCAATAATTCGTTTCTTAATTTGTTCAGCATAGGTTTCCCCAGTAATCTTCTGGATAATAAGCCCAACAAGAACCATATTTGTATTCGAGTATGCCCACCCCGTTACCGGCTCTAACTTCAAAGCACGAGCGATTAATTGTTCAGGTGTATAATTTTCACTTGGATTTTTAAGTAATTTCTCCTTAAGCTCTGAAGTCAAGAAGTCTGGAATTCCGCTTGTATGATTTAATAATTGCCGAATTGTAATTTTGTTTCCATCATAGCCTTTCCCCTTTATGAGCCCCGGCAACCATTTCTCTACCGTATCATCGAGATTGAGCTTCTTCTCTCCAGTAAGTTGTAATGCAACTGTAGCAACAAATGTCTTCGTTGTACTCCCAATCCTAAAAGTAGAATCAGCGTCCACTTTATGATTTCTTTCGATGTTTGCTTCACCAGAAGCATATGCCCAGCTTGCCTCTCCTTTTTTTACGGTAACAATAACACCTGGAATATTTTCAGTATTAGCAGCTTTATCCACAGCCTGTTGCGTTGATGTCTTTTTATACACCGCGTGAACATTTCCATAAGTAGGTAATGCTAGTGTCCCAGCCAGTATCGTCGCCGTTAAGGTAAGTGCAGTTCCTTTTTTAATGATGAATGATTTCATAATGCATCGCTCCTATTATTTTGAATTTTTCTGTTGCTTCACACCCTCACCTTAACTTCGAAACCGTTAAATGACATAGTGACGAAACGACTACATTTTTCATGACAGATCTGTCACATAAACCGTGTGATAAATTGTCAACTATCTCATATGACATGTTTTACAGCCAATCTCTAACCTTTCTCCCTCTTTCTATTGACGAATTGGCAGTTATGTTACATGATGAATCTGAATAATTAGAAAACTAACTTTAAAAACATACAAGTAGGTGTGCATAATCTATGTTCTCAGTAATAAAAAAATGGTTTTGGTATGATTGGATATTTGTATCCATACGAACAGTTTGGCTGTTCGTTATTATAAGTGCTAATTTTATAAATCCAGCATTAATCAATACGTCACTTTGGATTGTACTTTCCCTTGCTATCGTCGTTTACTGTGTTCCATTGATTGTCCTCTATAAAAAAGAAGACTGGTATCTTGCAGTCGATGTCACAGCATCGGGCTTATTTTATCTTTATTTAGCCTATGTAGCGCCAGGATTACTTTGGTCTTTCGTTTTACTCGTGATGATTATCGGCTTAGCAAACATTCAAAAAAATTATGTGTGGACAGGTGTCCTCTGTGGAATCGTATTCCCAGCATTGAACAGTTGGATTGCTGATTATCTTCCGTATGAGTTTATCGTTAGTTGCAGCATTGGTTTTGTCATTGGAATGGCATTTAATGTATTAATTCAGTACCATAAGCAAGCTCAGATTATACAAGCGCAAAAGCTGTTACTGGAGCAACATATTAAACGGATTGAGGAGCTTACGCTCATAGAAGAGCGCAGCCGGCTGTCACATGATCTGCATGACACAATTGGTCATACCCTTACCTCTCTCATCGTCGGTATCGAATCAATGCGATCGTCAGTGCCAGATTCACAGTTTGAGAGAATTGATTCACTTGTCGGCATCGCCCAGCACAGTCTAGATGATATCCGAAAGCACCTTCATCAGCTCTCTCATAATTCATTACATCATTCGTTAAGCGAATCACTGAGACAATTAACTGAAGAGTTTATGAGGTCGACAGGTACAACGGTTACATTCCGTATGATTGGCAATGAGACTCTCATAACGCCAAAAATAAACTTTTGCTTATATCGCTGCCTTCAAGAGTCCCTAACAAACGCGGTTCGCCATGGCAAAGCGAGCGCGATATCCGTTCAACTTTATTTCGATAGACAACAACTCCGGTTACAAATTGAAGATAACGGCATCGGAATGGAAGAAATCCAATTTGGATTTGGGCTCAATGGGATGAAGGAACGGCTTGAACTATATCACGGCACATTGTCTGTTCACTCTGGTACTGAGCAAGGAACATTCGTTATATGTAATATTCCGTTACAGACAGAGCTTGTACATGACACGATCCGCCTGTTGATTGTTGATGATCAAGCACTTATTACCGACAGTTTGGAGCAAGTTTTAGAGCAGCATACTGATTTTACCGTTGTTGGTAAAGCGAAGAATGGGCTCGAAGCATTAGAGCATTGTGAACATTCACATCCTGATATCGTGCTAATGGATATTCGTATGCCAGGAATGGGCGGGCTTGAAGCTTTACTTGAGATGAAACAGCGATGGCCTGGTATGAAGATTGTGCTCATGACAACATTTGAGGATTCCTTACAGGCAGCAACTGCATTAGAGCACGGAGCAGAAGGCTACATGCTGAAGTCAATCCATCCACGAGAGATGAAAGAAGCCTTGAAACTTATTTATAACGGAGGAACCTGGATTGATCAATCGGTCGCTACGCGAGTTTTCGAAGAAATGAAACGTCAACGCGAGCAACTGGAGAAAATCAGCTCAAGTAAGGAAAACTATCCGTACGGACTTACGAAACGCGAGATGGAAATTTTGGAGCATCTGTCGAACGGGCTTCGCTACAAGTCAATTGCCGCTAAGTTGTTTTTATCGGAGGGAACGATACGTAATTACTGCTCGAACCTTTACTCGAAGCTCGGCGTCAACAACCGCGAAGAAGCAATCAAAAGGGCGCGAACAGAGAATATCTTGTAGACGCTGTAGGACCTTCTGGTAGTACTCACGATTTAGATCATCTCGATATATTTACGCTTGGCGAAGAAAAATGGAGACAATTCACGCAGTATTAAGATGGAAAATAAAAGTAAAATATTATTCACTCCCATACGAGTTATTAAAATCCCCTTCAATAGAGTAGGTGATATCTTCCAAAGGATTTTTAATCAACTCTTCTAATATCGTACTTGTGACGTATAAAAGGATTATTTTGTTCAGTTTTGATTATCGTAGATATTAGCTATCACAATTAACATCATTGAAAAACTTAAAGAAGAATCTTGTACATTTTACATTCCCCCCTTTAGAAAAGGGGGAAATTGATTGGTTTAATCTTTTGAATATGAATACTTAAATCCGGATTCAACGCCAAATAAAAAAAGAACTCTTTTAAAAGAATTCTTTTTATACTTATTTTGTTTACCAAGCATCTCCATGCATATATTGTACGATATTCTCTGTTGAAGATTTAGCAACCTTTTGAGCGTCTTGTGCTTCATATGACGAATTGTTTAATCCCCCCAGTAAAATTACTGTGAATGCAAAGCTAATTGTTCCAAATAGTATTTTTTTCATTTCAAAGCCCCTTTCTCAAACTCTTCTTCTCTTTTTTTATGAGCTAGATAAAAGTATTTACTAGCTTTTACAGGATTACCACTCTCATAAAACTGAATCGCTAATATATCTGAATATTCTTCGACATACTTCCATAAACCTTCTTTCTCAAAAAAACTAAAACTTTCTACAATAATTTTTTCTAATTCTTCGGCTGTTACTTTTTGATTTATAGCTTGTAAGATTATAAAGTGATGTTCATATTCTGCTTGATCTAATTCCTTACAAACCTTCATACCTTTTTGAATCAAATCCGATGCCATTTTTGTTTCACCTAATTTAACATATGCTCTAGCTTCTAGAAAAATCGCTCTAAAATGATTTGGAAGTTCTTTTGTTACTTCGGATAAATAACGGATTGCCAATTGAGAAAGATTTTGTTCTGTATACATAAACCCTAAATTATGTCGAATCCTTAAAATGAAACTTCCATCATTTTTCATATTTCGTTTTTGCAGGATATCCATTGCAGATGTAAAATGTATTTCGGCATGTTCAAATTGTTTTATTTGTACACAAGCAAGTCCTAGTACATTATAACAACTAGCTATCTTAAATTCATGTCCAAAATGTTTAGAGAATATATCCTTTGCTTTAGATGCATTTTCAATAACCAAAAGGGGTTGGTGAATATAATAACAAAACAGAGAATACTTAGAATAAAATTCCGCCTTTTCTAATTCATCAGGGGCATATTTTAAAAGAATTTCAGCTTTCCCGTAAAGTTCTTTCGCCTTCTTATAATGTCCAAGTAATGTTGCTTGAGAAGCTCTAAAAAAATAATAGTAATATTCCATAAGACTATCTTTTGGTACATCTAGGGATTCGATTATATAGACATCTACATCATTTTTATTAATTAACTCTGCATGTCTATAATTCAAGAGTGAATAATACAACGTTATATTTTTTTCTTGTTCTTCTACATTTTGAATTTTAACTTCTATTTCCTTTTTTAATTCTCCCGCTCTTTCAATGTTTTGCATACGAATTTCTCGATACCACTCATAAAGAAGTGACTTAATATGCTCTTTTGTAATCACTTGTATATTCATAGACCCCTTCTCCTTTATCTGTAAATTAATTATATAATAGCAAAAAAACAAAATAATAAACGGAATATTCCGAAAAAACAAACCAAAAAAAATATTTCTCAATACAATACCCCTAATTAAGCAAGGCTATCACTAATTCATTCCATATTTATATATTTAAAATAAATATAATTTAATTTGCATTTATTTGAAGTTCATTTATTAATAGAAGATAGATTATAGCGTGGATTTTGTAGTTTTATTGAATGTAAGGATCATACATTCTACCTCATTCTTTTTTATACTAAATTCTAATTCTTTATGTTTTCCAGGCTCATCATGGTCTTGTCCAATTTCAATTTTCCCAGTATGGGATTTTTCCGCAGTACATACTACACTATGTATTCAGTTCATCTTTAAATATAACGTGTACTCCATATTGGGTTTGTTTACTATCAAAAAATGATTTCATTTCTAGAACATCAGATTTCTTATAACTATTTTCTTTTAAGTACTACATAATATTTACAATTTTTTCTCCCTTTACTTTTAGATCTCCCGTAATAAAAAACAATGTATCAAGTTTTTCCCCAAAAAGAACAAACTTATAAAAAGTGAAATGCAAGTAATTAGAAAAAATATTTTTTATTCTCCATATAAGTCCTACCAACCTAATACTATGATTTCACATTATATAAATCCTAAATAGCCGTCATTTTTTTACTTTTAGAAGGTACTCTACTCATAAATCTAGAAAGTAAAACAATATACTTTTTGCCAGGAGTGATTCCTATGAACATACTAGAATACGAAACGTAACAACCGTATATTGTAATTAGAGGTCCCCCTCCGCTGTTTATTCACCCTATTTTAATAGAATGAACAGGAGGATTTAGCATGAAATATGATACATTATTTTTAGCACTTTTAGAACATGCCAATAAGAGCTTTAGCGGATGGGATTTTTCCTTTATTACAGAAACTGGTCGTATGAAAAGTCAACCTCCTTCTTGGTCTTACGGTAGCATGGCTTTTTCACTTATGCAAAATGCCACTTCCGTGCTTGATATGGGAACAGGCGGTGGTGAATTTTTATCCTTGTTAAGACCTTTCCCTTCTACTATTTATGCGACGGAAGGTTATACGCCTAATATCCCTATTGCGAAAAAGAAGCTAGAACCTTTAGGTGTAAAGGTTCTAGAAGTAACGGATGACAACATCTTACCGTTTGATGACGGGCAATTTGATTTGATTTTAAACCAACACGAATCTTACTCTGTTTCGGAAGTAAAAAGGATTCTGTCTCCAAATGGCATCTTTCTTACACAACAAGTAGGTGGCTTAGATTGTGCGGAAATCAATGAGGCACTCGGCGTACCACTCAATCCTGAATTTACAGATTGGAAGTTAAAATCGGCTCTAAACGAACTTGAGCAACATGGTTTTAAAGTTTTAACATGTAAAGAAGAGTTTCCCGTTCAAAGGTTTTATGATATCGGTGCTTTCGTCTATTATTTACAAGCAATTCCTTGGCAAGTGCCTGATTTCAAAATTGAAACATATGTAAATGAGCTATACAAAATACATCAACGTATCGTGCAACATGGGTATTTTGATGTGAAACAACATCGTTTTATGATAGAAGCTCAAAATATGTAAAATAAAAAAGCGTCCTAATAGGTATATTTTCTTACCTATTAGGACGCTTTTTCGAATGAATGATTATTCTAACATTTTAGCTTTTGAAAAAGGATAATATACAAACTCTACTTATCCTATGTAAATCTACAAGTCTTTTATTGTTGTTTCTTTGGCTGTTCTACAGGAGGTGGGTTCCCGCCCATCCTTTTCACTTTCAAATCAAAATATGCATCTAAAATTTCTCTTCCAATTTTAGAATTAATACCTGATTTATCATCGTTTACCCATGGTACTACTACAGAAAATGCAACTTCAGGATCAGCATCATACGGTGCATAACCAGCTAAGGTTAAATTATAACATTTTTTTCTATCTCCATTTCCGTCTTTACCTATATCACTATCGCCACCGTATATTGTTTCTGCTGTTCCTGTTTTGCCAGCAGGCTTATACGGTAGATTTTGAAAGTAGGCTACACCAGTTCCATCCGTTTCCTGAAATACCTTCCTAAATCCTTCTTTTACTTGATTTATATGAGAAATATCCATGTCTATACGATTTAAAATAGCCGGCTCTATTGATTGAACGACCTTACCGATATCCTCTGCTTTATTTGGTTGCTCTCTAATTTCTTGTACAATTTGTGGTTTCATACGATAACCACCGTTCGCAATTGTTGAAATATACTGTGCGAGCTGAAGAGGTGTGTACGTATCATATTGGCCGATTGAATAATCAAGTAAAAATCCTGGTGTATGATCTTTTCTTCCTCTTTGTCCTGCTGTCTCATTCGGTAAATCAATACCTGTCGGAACACCTAAACCAAATTGTCCAAAATGATAGCGCATTTTATCAAAAGCTTCTTGTTTAATATTTAACGGACTATTTGGTACGTAATCAACCCCGGCAATCTTTAAAGCGGTGTTAAACATATATACGTTAGAAGAAACTTGTAACGCTCTTACATCATCAATATCCCCAAAATCCTTCCATGATTTCTTTGCTTTTGTTGTTCCTTTAAATGTCATTGGTGCATCAAAAAAATGAGTAAATGGTGTAATCGCACCCGTTTGATAACCTGTTAGTAACGTAGCTCCCTTTACTGTTGAACCTAACTCATACGAACTTGTCATTGTACCAAGTGCATAATCTTCTACTTGTATATTCCCATCTTTATTTACTAGTTTTTTTCCTGAGATGGATAGCAGCTGCCCATTTTTAGGATTCATCATGACGACAAAAGCACGATCAAGCATTGGTTCTACAGCTTTGAACGCCATTAAGTTTTTCTCAATACTTTCTTCCACTCTCTTTTGCAGTTCCATATCAATTGTTAACATTAAATTGTTTCCGCTTCTACCTTTCGTAACTTGTTCTGTACGAAGGATTTTCCCTTCTTTATCTGTAATGTTCTTCGATTGTGCTTTCGTTCCATGTAACACATCTTCATATTGCTTTTCAATATAACTCTTTCCAACCCGATCATTACGATTATAATCTCGAACTAAATAATAATCTAATTGCTCCTTCGGAAGTCCTTCATCAGCACTTGAAACATTTCCGAGTACAGAACGAAGTATCTTATCATAGGGATACTCGCGCTCCCAATCTACAGTTGTATCCACACCTGGAAGATCCACTAACCTTTCACTAACCACTGCATATTCTTCAGGTTTTACATCTTTTTTTATGATTTTAGGAGTCATATTATATCCTGTATTCATTTTACTTTTAATAGCTAGTACTTCTAAATCTTGCGTGGTAAGTTCATTTAACTCTTCCATTGTAATTCGTTCACGCCTCAGTTCTTCCACCTTTTTATCAAACTCTTTTCCCTCTATTTTCTTTGCTCTTAATTTCTTTTCATCATCTTTTGTCACTTTTTCTGCTGCTTGTTTCTTATGTAATTGCATCCAAAAATCTTTCTTATCTACCTCTGTTAACTTATCCATTTCCTCCTGAGGCATTTCAATTATCTTCGCGAGTTGTCTTGCCGTATGTAGCATTTCATCTGAATTCAAACCTTTCACTTTCGTATATGTAATTGTACGTAACGGTTTATTATCCACAATCGAGTGACCTTCTCGATCAAAAATTTTACCACGCGGGACAGGCGTACTAACTGTTGAATCTTCCTTTTTTCTCGTCTCATTTGTATATGTTTCTCCATCAATAATTTGAACTTTCCCTAACTGAACAATAATCGTTGAAAACATAAGAAATACAAAGAAAAATAACACATTTAATCGAAAAGGAATATGGGTTTTCTTTTTCCGTTTCTTTTTCTGCTCTTTCTTTTTCATTCAACTCTCCTCTTTCTATTGTCTAAAATATCTTTATCTCATCTGGGGATAAAAAATCTTCTCTACTAACAATATTAAATCACATAGATAATATAATTTATAGTGTTTTAAAGAAGATTACGAAAATTCGAATTTCTAACAAAAAAACCGAGATACATTCTCTTATCTCGGTTTCTCCTATATCATTTAAAACAATCTACAAACTGCCCAATCTTCTGCTGAAAGACATAATCGAAATTATACTCTTGCCCAGTTAACTCTTCATTCACTAAAATAGTCGTTGCCCCTACTTCTCTTTTTGCAATTTGCGGGAATGATGCAACCGGCTGAACTTTTAACGACGTTCCCATCACAAGTAATACGTCTGTATCATATAAACGTTGTATTGCATTTTGATACTGTGGCAATGTATCACCATATAAAACGACATCAGGGTTTAATATAAAATTACACTTTTCACACCGTGGTACTTCATGGTCTATCATATATTGCAAATCATATTTCATTTTGCATTTTGGACAATGCGCTGTTTGAAGTGTACCATGTAAATCGATAACATGTTTACTACCACCTAATTGATGTAAACCATCAATATTTTGTGTTAATACCTTGATATCTTTCCCCTTTTTTTCTAAATCCGCTAAAAACTCATGCCCACGATTTGGTTTATATTGATGAAACGTATTAATTTGAAAGATTTCTTTATAATGCTTCCAAAATTCTTTCGGATTTCTATGATAATAGCCTCTTGATAAGTACATTTCCACTTTCGCATCTGCGTATAAACCATTTGCTGAACGAAAATCTGGAATTCCACTTTCAGTACTTGCGCCAGCACCAGTTAATACGGTGATCTTATTTGCTTTTTCTATAACCGAACGAAATTCCTCATATTGCCGCATTACTTTCACCTCTATGTATAATTCTTCCTTTATTATAACATTTGTCCATAGTAGGTGCTGTATTTTTATTAGTGTGTCGTCCCGCCACATTCTACAATATCTGTTTCTACTTCCAATGCAACTTGTATTAACAATTCAATTCCTTTTGTAATAACAGGCAGTGACATACTCGGTTGCCCAAGGTGATTGCTTGCTTGTTCTGGTAAAAACGGAATATGTATGAAACCTCCACGAACTTCATTTTCACTTGTTGCTAATATATGCATCAGCCCATAAAAGAGATGATTACAAACGAATGTACCTGCAGTTTGTGAGACAGAAGCTGGTATTCCTTCTTCTCGAAGTTTTTTCACAATTGCCTTTAGGGGGAGTGTAGACCAATATGCGGCAGGCCCCCTTTCGATAATAGGTTCATCCACTGGCTGGTTTCCTTCAGTATCAGCAATTCTTGCATCATCTACATTAATTGCCACTCGTTCCACTGTAATGTCTGGTCTTCCTCCTGCTTGCCCTATACATATAACAAGCTCTGGTTCTACTTCCTCCATATAAGACTGTAGCACTTGTAACGATTTATGAAACACAGTCGGAACTTGTTTACTAATAATCTTGTAATCTCCAATCACTTGTCCATCAAGCTGCTTTGCAACTTCCCAAGCAGGATTCATTTCTTCTCCACCAAAAGGTTCAAACCCTGTTACTAACATTGTCTTCATCTTTCTCACTCCCTACTAAAATCTATACACAAGTCCGTACATAATAAACATGTTAATCACAAAAATGGTAAGTGCAACTGGTACTTGCGCTTTAATGACTGCATTTTTATCTTTCAATTCTAATAACATCGCTGGTACGATATTAAAATTCGCTGCCATTGGCGTTAACAACGTCCCGCAATAACCAGCAAACATACCAAGTGCTGCCATAATCGCTGGATTCCCGCCATGCATTTGAACGATAAGTGGTAAACCAATCCCGCCCGTAATAACAGCAAAAGCAGCAAAGGCATTCCCCATGACAACTGTAAATAACATCATACCTACACAATATGCCATAACAGCAACAAACGGATACTCTGTTGGTAAAACTTGTCCAACTAAATCTGAAACAACTTGGCCAACACCAGACTTTGCAAAAATACCGCCAAGCGCCGCTAACATTTGTGGTAAAATTACGGCCCATCCAACAGCTTGTAACAATCTACTTCCTTCTTGCACAGGGGCTGTTATTTTTGCTTTTGTGATTCCCATCGCTGCTACGAAAGCGAGCAATGCTCCAAGAGCTAATGCAATTAATGTGACTTTATCTGGGTCAACGAGAAGTACATTTCCGAACTTCACCTTCCCTAAAGTTAACGTACCAATAATCGTAAAAATAGGAATTAAAATAGCAGGTAGGAAAATTTTATTTCTTAATTTTTCCGCATGTTTCACACGTTCTTCAGTAGGTGCTTCTTTTTCATTCGATTTCGTTACTTTATTCAATGAGGCTAAAACGACCATCGCTAATACAATACAGCCAATATAAAATGATGGAAGTATGTTTCCAAATAAGAATGTAATAGAAAATAATGCCCAAAACAAACTAGAACCAAGACGATTTGGATGCTCTCGATCTAAAGCGACACGAACCGCAACAAAGGCAACAATCATACCTAATAAATAATAAAGTGTATCAAGTGTAATCAGATTCATCTTATATCGCCTCCCTTTTTTGATCTTCATCTTTTTTCATTGTTTTTTCAATATACTTATCAAATCGTCGAAAGCGGATCCAACTTACAATAAAAGCTGAGATTGCCGTAGGAATTCCCCAAAGCGCCATATCCCACACACCAACATGCATTCCTACAGAATCAAAAAATCCTTTCATTAGTAGAATTGCCCCAGTTGCTATAAAAATATCTTCACCAAAAAACCATGCTGTATTTTCAGCTGCCGCCGCATTTGCTTTAATCTTTTCCTTCAGTTTTTCTGGAAGTTTTCCGTAACGACCTTGCGCTGCTCCCTCTGCCATCGGTGCAACTAACGGTCTTACTGTTTGTGCATGCCCGCCAATATTAAGACCTACTGCCGCTGATCCTTCGCGAATCGTAAAATATGACATTAACACTCTACCAGTCGTTGCTCCCTTAGATTTTGATATTAACGCTTCTGCACGTTCTTTCAGTCCATAGCGTTCTAAAATTCCTATTACAGGTAAAGTTAATAATATCGGCATAGACATATATCTGTTTTCTATAAAAAACTTTCCAAACATACTAATCACATCATAAAAACTCATCCCCGAAACCATACCAGTAACAATTCCTGCGACCATAACAACTAATAACGTGTTAAGGCGAAATAAAAAACCAATCGCTACAAGTAAAATCCCTATTAATTTCACCATGTCTATAATCCCCCTTTATCCTACTTTGGTGCACAAATACAAATGTCATTTAATTGTAATGTTCTGTATATTCTCTCTACAAATTGAACTGCATGCTCACCATCACCATGTATACAAATTGTTTGTGCATCAATATTAATAGTCTTTCCACCAACCGTCTTTACTTCCCCTCTCTTAACCATCTGCAATACTTGTTCAATTGCTATATCTTCATTTTTTATGAGTGCATTTTCTTCTGTCCTGTTTGTTAATGTTCCGTCTATTTGATACGTACGATCGGCAAACGCCTCTTGCACAATTTTCAGTTCATATCTTTCGGCCGCTTGCCTAAATTTACTATTTGCTAATCCATACAAGAATAAGTCTGGATTTATATCGTAAATTGCCTTTGCAATTGCATCTGCAATCTTTAGATCAGTAGCTGCCATATTATAAAGTGCACCGTGTGGCTTTACATGGTGCATCTTTCCTCCTGCTACTCTTATAAATCCATCTAATGCCCCTACTTGATATAAAACATAATCATATACTTCATCTGGTGAAACACGCATCATTCTTCTCCCAAATCCAATTAAATCTGGAAAACCAGGGTGCGCACCTATTTCCACATTATTTCTTAGCGCTTTTTCAACAGTTTGCCGCATAACAGTTGGATCACCGGCATGAAAACCACATGCAATATTTACGGATGAAACAAATGGAAGAATCTTATCGTCGTTTCCTATCTGATATGCACCAAATCCTTCTCCTAAATCACAATTCAAATCAATCGTAGCCATTATCTCTCCTCCTACTTTACGCTTGTGAAGCGATACATTTCTTTAATACATTCATATTTTGTTCTTGCTCTATGCAAAGTTCTGTCGCCTCTGTGATAGACGTCTTTGCAAACGTAACATAGTCACCTGGTTTCAATTGCGCAAGAATAGGTAAATCAACTGATATAACATTACCAATTCGCGGATATCCACCTGTCGTTTGTCTATCTGCCATTAAGATAATAGGATGACCACTAGACGGCACCTGGATCGTTCCAAATGTAACTGCACTTGATAGAATCTCAGATTGTTCGATTCTTTCTAGTTCTTCTCCTTCAAACCGATATCCCATACGATCAGCATAATTGGATACTTTATATTCCTTTGTGAAAAATGCTTTTAAACTTTCATTCTTGAATTGATTCCATTCAAAATCTGGAATGACACGAATCGTTGGGCTACGACTATATTTCGGTAAAATATGATGACATATCCCCCACATTGTTTTTATTCTGTCTTCATCTATCAATTTTTTCATCACACAATTTGCGAAGCTGGATGGTGTACCAATTTGAAAAAAATCGCCTTTTTTCAGTGCTCGGCCTTCTATTCCACCTAAACTCGCTCTTACATATGTACTTTTACTTCCCATACTACTAGCAACATTAATTCCACCGGCAAAGGTTACATATGTTCTACACCCAAATTGCATCTTCCCAAAACAAAGCATACTCCCTTCTTTTGCTAAAACCGGTCGCCAAGGTGGGACTGGTTCTCCATTTAATAGCACTTCCATATCTGCACCACCAATTGCAAATAGCGTCGTTTTCTTTATAAGCAATTTCGGTCCTACCATTGTAATTTCTAATCCAGCTTCATCCTCTTCATTTCCAACTAGCATATTTATCATTCTTAATGCTACTTGATCCATAGCCCCGCCAACAGGTACACCATATTGTTGATAGTTCTGCCTTCCTAAATCTTGAACAGTTGTAAACATCCCAGCCTGTAAAACCTCAATGTTCATGCCCTAGCTCCTCCATAACCATGTACTCTTCTTCTGATATTGGGGTAAAACGTAAATACATTCCGCTTTGCACATATGTAGGTTTTTCTTCATTTGGCTGAAACAACGCAATAGGTGTTCGGCCAATAATATTCCATCCCCCTGGTGTTTCTAATGGATATATTCCTGTTTGACTTCCACCAATCCCAACCGAACCAGGTGCTATTTGTAAACGTGGCGTTTGTTTTCTAGGTGTTTCCAGCTCTTTTGGCATACCACCTAAATACGGAAAACCAGGTGTAAATCCTAACATATAAACAAAATAAGTCGCTTCACTATGAAGACGAATTACCTCACTTGTACATAGACCATGATACGCTGCAACTTCTTTTAAATCAGGTCCATATTCCCCGCCATAACAAACTGGTATTGAAATATAATCACATTGTTTTTTCGTGTTATTTTGATTATGACGAAACAATCTATTCACGTATTCACATACAAAATCATACGGTACGACCTTTCTTTCATACCCCTTCCATAGTTTATATACATCATAGTAAACGGTTAAAGAAGTAAAAGATGGTACACATTCAATCAGTCCATAGAATGGATTCCCCTGTAATAGCCCTCGTAATTTTTGGACATTTTCATATATATCTAAATCAATTTCCTCTCCAAACGTAACAACAACTGCTTGATCTCCTAGTGCTGAAAATTTCATCATATCCCTTCCTTTTCACCAATCCAGCCAAGTTCCTTCGAAATTTGATACGCTGTTTCTTTTACTTTTGTAATAAAGTTTGGAATGGTCACTTCATTGTACTCTACTTCTAATCCTGAAATACTAATGCCAGCTATGACATGTCCATCACTTGCAAAGATAGGGGCTGCAAGTGCAGCTGTATGATTCTCAAGTTCCGAATAACTTATCGTATAACCTTCTCTTTTCGCCTTATGTAACCGGCTTTGTAACTCTTCTTTATCAACAATCGTTCCATCCGCAAATCGTTGTAATTGTACTTCCTCTATATACTGCATTTGATCATCTTCCGAAAAATGCGAAAGTAAAATACGCGGACATGCCCCTGCATATAAAGGAGCCCGCCTTCCAATCTCTGTGTATACTCTTACCGGTTGATCCCCATCCATTTTTTCAATATAAATGGCCTCATTATCATCTTGAATAATTAAGTTAACAGCTTGTCCAAGAGAATCTCTAAGTTTTTTCATATATGGCGTTGCAATATTTCGTACCGATAATCGTTTTGACACAAGTTGACCGAACCGTAAAAATACCAAGCCCAGCCTATAGCTTCCCTTTTTTGTTTTTTGTAAAAGACCCATTTCTTCGAGTGAACCAATCAAACGATATACAGAAGTTTTTGGCATGCCTGTATGATGAACCATTTCCGTTAACGTTAGTTCTTCATGTTCATAAAAAAGCTCTAAAATATCCATCGTTTTTACTGCTGTTTTATTTACGCTCATTTTAACTCCCCTAAGTTCCATAATTCGGAACAAAAATTCCATTTTTCGAAACGAATATATAAATTATAAAATATTCTTTCTATTTAGACAATATTTTTTCTCAAATAAAAAAAGCAGTGAAATGAATATTCACTGCTTTTTAACGTGTATACAAACCAATTCTTAATGCAGCGCTCTTGCTTGTTGCAACGGCCAAAACACCGCTTCACCTTTTCCGACAATTTGATCTTCAGAAACAAAACCAAACATACGACTATCTTTTGAAACTTGACGGTTGTCTCCTAGTACAAACGCTTTTCCCTCTGGTACTTTTGTTTTCCCTGTTTTTTGTTCTAACGTAAAATCAGGAGTTAATTTCCCTTTAGATGCCGCAGCCTTATAATCTGCTAAATAAGGTTCATCGACTGCTTTTCCATTTACATACAACGTGTCATCTTTATACTCAATCGTATCCCCTGGTAAACCAATTACTCGTTTTACTAAATCGTATCCTTCATTTCCGTGGAAAATGATAATATCAAAACGGTTTAATCCTTGTATATGAAAACCAACTTTATTTACAAGTACACGTTCATTATTTTCTAAAGTAGGCATCATCGACTCACCTTGTACAAGTGAAGGCGTAAATAAAATCCCGCGCACGATAAAAGCGATTCCGAGTGTAATCCCTATCGTTTTAATCCATGAAATAATTTCTTTTTTCTTGTTTTTCTCCATCGTTTCCCCTCATCTCTAGCATTATAGTGATTTTATTACTCCTACTAGATCTTGTACAGATTTTTGATCAATTTCAGCAAAACAAGATTTATCGTGCCTAGCCGCAGTACCAACATGTGCTTCTGAAATTCCTGTTTCATTTAATAACCATTTTATATTTTCTGTTGTCACACCGCTTCCAACAATGAGCTGTATATCACCTTGACTTACTTTTTGCATGTCATGAAGTATAGACATATTTTCTTCTATTTTTCCTTGACCACCAGAAGTTAAAATATGAGTTATCTTTGCATAATTACGTAATGTTTGAACCGCATTGATAGGATCATCCACTTCATCTATCGCACGATGAAATGTGACGTTCATCCCGTCTACAACAGATAATAAATCAGCTAATTGCTCTTCATCAATTTGATTGTGCTCATTTAATACCCCTAAAACAACTCCTGCAGCACCAAGTTCTTGTGCAATTTGTATGTCCTCTTTCATCATTTCAATTTCTTCTACTGTATATATAAATGACTTAGCATGCGGACGAATCATAACATGGATAGGTATATGTACTGCTTCCACCGCTCGTTTTATAAAAGCGTAACTTGGCGTTAATCCACCTTCTGTATATGCTGAAATAAGCTCAATTCGATTTCCACCAGCTTTTTCAATTCGTTTCACATCTTCTAAACAAGTTGCAATGACTTCTAGCATAGGGCTACCTCTTTTCGTACTTTTTTCACATTATTATACCGTAGTATAAATGAGAAACATAGGTTTCCTATTTATAATGTAAAAAAAAGACTAGAAAAGAAAGATTTCATGCCGTTTTTTGTATTATATCTATATATATTCTCAAATTTGTCCTATTTGCCACGCGAAATCTGCAAATTCTATAAAACAGTTACTCTTTTAGAAAATACCAGCTACTTTTCATTGATTTCACTAAATATGATCAGTCAATCTTATGTTGAGAAAATTAAAAATCTCTTTCATTTATTTCCATAATTATTATATTTCTGTTATTCTTTTAATATAATTCTAAGTTTTATCATAAATGATACAGGGGGCTTATTATACGATGAATACGAAAACAGTAACTAAGAAACATCTTCATTTTCAATTACATAATGAGGAATGGAATTTTGAGAAAACAAATGCAACTATTCCATTTCCTTACTTAGTATGGTAACATCTTATGCCGCGTAATATTCCGTTACTCATCGAATACCTAGCTTTCTTTGGCCTAATCTGTTGTTTTATTATTTATGATACAAATATAATTTTTTTAAGTACAGTCATCCTATTTGTATGCTGTGAAATATTGCTAGAAGTATTTAAAATACGATTTAAAAAATACATTTCTCATTTATATACTTCACTCATCATTATCGTTTGTCTCATCGCTAATTTAAAGGTTGATGGTTTATTTATATCTAGCCTATTCCCTGTATTCTTTATAAGCGTTCTTCTTGTTATATCCCAATATGTCTACATGCCTGAATATCACAAAAGAGAAAATACAAACGCAAAAGTCGTATAACTTCTCTTTTACTTGTTCATCAAGAAGTAACATGGGTATTTTTGCCCATTTCTCCGAAAAGGAGGAATGGGCAAAGTACACTCTATTCTCCTTTGGATCCCCCGCACATAGCTATCAAGCTAAGCTTATATAAGTCTAGCTTGATAGCTATGTGGCCGCATCCCTTAAATATCTTCAAAGAACCCTATTCTAAAAAATACATCTATATTTTACTGGTGATGATAAGTTAATTAAAGTTGATGGGTAGCCAAACTCCATTGAAGCATCTATAAATTCTTCTAAATGTTGCACCGATTCAGTGACTATTTTCACCAAATAACTATATTGTCCGGCTAATCTGTGGCACTCAAAGACCATGGGGTTTTCTTTGCAAAAACTTCTGAATTGTTGACATTTTTTTGATTCAAACAAAACAAAAGCCGTTACATTCTTATTTAATTTCTCTGGGTTTATAACTGCCCTATAGGCTGTAATAACATTTTTATCCTCTAATTTTTTTACTCGTTCCTTTACAGCAGGTGTTGATAAGTTCACCATTTTTCCTAGTTCAGTCATAGATATACGTCCATCTTCTTGAAGAATATGTAAAATTTTTCGGTCGATATGGTCCATTCTAAACATCCCCTTTTTATTTAAAGTAAAACGGTTATAATAAATAAATTTTTTAAGTCTTTTGGATGAAATAGCTAATAATTTGTATGTAAACAAAATTATATTATATTTATAATTTTATGTATATAATGAAAAAAATGTTATTGGAGGAATAAAAATGGGACTTGAGATGAGAAAATGTTGTGAGAAATGTAATAATAAAATTGACGAGCAATCTTTAGCTTTTATTTGCACACATGAATGTACATTTTGTGAGGAGTGTACAAAATTAATGAATTATGTATGTCCTAATTGTCAAGGAGAACTTGTCAAAAGACCTAGACCCCTATTTAGTAGTGTCTGCTCTCTTAACAGATAACAATACTACTTTATTAAGTTCGTAACGAATTGAACTACCCCACCTACCTCTACACGAGCTTGAGGTGGGAGATTCTCCTGTTTCTGCCAAGGTAAAAACAGTTCCTCTCGTTCAACAGAGAGGATACAACGATATAGAGTTCCGTAGTGTCCTTATGGAAGACGACCTATTTTATCTTCTAGCACAAAGAAAACAAAACAGGTACAGCTACTTTTTCTTATATCGAGGATCGAACACTTTGTCATGCATCCAGTTCCTAGACTTGTTATCTGCTCTGGTAATAAGCGTAAAAATCTGGGGCAAAGTGTTCTTTTTTATCATACAAATAGCTTTGCTAGCTTTTTCTTTTCATTTTCAAACAAGTGTAACCCTTTGTCTCCGGCATATACTGAAACACAAAATTCCCATATTTAGCATCTTTACGGCCAGATAGTATAAGCTGTTTATTTCGACCATGAGAAAATAATGTTTTCCATTTGTCATGGTTCCGTACAAACTCACGGATGGTAAATTGAGACTTAAATAGTTTTTTGCTCCCAAATACTACGCTTGGGATATTTGTTTGATAAGATGAAAGTTTTTGTGTTAAACGGAATTGTCTGTGGGTTAGAAGGCCAATTTTTGCCTGAATTCTTTTGATCTGAACATCTAAGTACCGATGCTCAAATAGATATTCACTCAGCCAAATTAGAGTTTCTTTTTTACGAGATAAGGAGATGAGGAGATGAGGTTGTTGTGCTTCGCGAAGCGAGTGTTTTTCGGAAATGTTAGTTTCCCCTTCACGCAACTTTGTTTGATTTTACGAAGAGTTGTTAGTTTTGTTCGTTCTTGTTTTAATTTTTTCTTGAGTTTCTTAAGCTTCTCTTGCGTTTGCTTCTCATATAGTTTTTGTAACTCCATTAAACCTGTAAACAACGCCTTCACTTCTTGCACCGCGCTGTTGGCATAGTAATCATTCAATTGGTATTTTCGTTTGAGAACAAGATGAAGACTGTCTGTGTGTATCTTACGATTCCAATGTTTTTCCCTGACGATTATTTGAAATGCAAAACGTTTCGCGCGATTAAATGTTTCGATTGTCTGTGTCAGTGCATCTACCATTTCATGCGGTAAATCGGTCTTATAGATTCGTTTCGAAAAATACGCTTTCTTCACCTGTTCTCACCCCATTTTGTTTGATACGATTATTATACACTAAAACAAACGTACGTTCTATAAAAAGAAACATTTTCTTAAAAAAAGATAAAAACGGATTCATCCCCCACCTTCACTTCGTTTAGAGGAAGGAGTCTTCTCAGTTAAAATGATAAAAAGTGGGCGGAACATATATAAATTACAGCAATCAAGAGTGATTTGAGAATAACCAAAACCATATTTAAACGAATGTGTGTTATTATATTTTTAATATGGAATTATATCACACTAGAAACTAAAAAAGTTTATTTTAACCCCGTTCTAAAATTGGAACGGGGTTATGCGTATTTAAGACATTAAAAACTACATTTATTTCATTTTGCATTTAATGGTTTATTTTCCAGATAGAAATTTCATTTCGGGGACAATTCAAAACATTCGCTTGATGGGCATGTGTTCCCCGCTACATGCTCATCAACTTAAGAGAAGCAAGTACACCAAAACGAAACAAAATGACATCGCCAAGTGAAAATGGATCTGTTAGTAGAGAAATCACAAAACGTCTCATATCATTAGCTGAACCACAACTTGGCGTTGGAGTTACTCGCTAACTTGATATAGTAAATGGATATTCAGGAGAGATAAATCATCTCCCTTTTTCTAATAAACTCTCTACATCCGACCACTCTTCTGTAGATCCTGCGTCTGGAAAAACTGTTACAACAGTGAATTCCGCGCCCTTTTCTTTTCCAATTTGTTTAGCAGCTAATAAGTTTGCTGCAGCAGACGTACCTATTTTAATGCCAGTTTCATTATAAAAACGTGCCATTTCGTACAAGGTATCTTCATATGAATAAGTCCATTGTTTTTCTATCAAATAATCTTCCTTTTCTAAGAAATGTTGTTTCCTCCCCAGACCAAATCCACCTGATCCAGCATATTTCTTTAAAGCATTTGGAGGTTGTTCAGAACCGTAAGGTAATTCAGCAGGCATTACTAAATGTAACTCGACATTAGGTGTATAATTCTTTACTGCTTTATACACCCCCATTAGAGTTCCACCTGTCCCAGCGGATGCTACCCAAGCGTTAATAGATTTCCCTTTCATTTGTGTAATAATTTCTGGACCTGTCCCTTCCAGATGACTTAAAAGATTAGCTTTATTATAGTGTTGAAATAGAAAATAGTAATCGGGATTTTGTTTACTAATCTCTATCGCCTTCTCTATTACTGAGTAAAATCCCTTTAATTTATCAACCAAGATAACTTTTGCGCCATAATTATCGAGTTCATTTAATAATGATTTTCCTAATCCAGAACTTAAAACTAAAGTACACTCAATACCTAAGTGATAACAAATCCAGCCAATTGACCTTGCTAAACTTCCACCACTATACTCTAAAATATGTTGTTTTTTAATCGTTTCTTTTAAATATTTATTTATCATTCCAAGTGCTGCTCTATCTTTTATCGACCCTGTAGGATTGTGCCATTCACATTTAGCATAGATAGAAAGATTCTTTGTTTCTTTGCACTCTAATTTAATAAGAGGTGTATTTCCGACTTTTCGAGAAAATTCCTCAAAATGATTTAATGTCATATTCCTATACCTCCTTCACATCTCATACTTACTAAATTCGCGTCTAGTCAAAGTACTTTTTATATTGTAATAGCTCTCTTACTAAGCCTTATATAAAAATCCCTACAAATGTTGTAGGGATTAATGTCTAAGTAAGTTTGCTACATTCTATTAAGTATCTAAAACAGCTTGTTTTATCCAGCTGCATTCATGAGTACAATTCTCCAACCATCCGGATCTTCTATCGTCGTTCCCTTCTCTATCCAATACGGATTTTCCGGTTCAACTTCATGATAGCCCATTTTATCTAACCGATTCGTTATTTTTTCAATCTCATCTTTATTAGGCATATAAAAAACTAGTAAATTATCTTTTGTCGGCGCAGGACATGGACTGCCATTAACATGCCTTGTGAACTCTAAATGATACTCTTCATCAGGTAATCCAAACATGACTCCGTCGTATCCTTCATGATTTTGAAACTCCCCTATACGCTTTAAACCTAATCCTGTTTCATAAAAACTTATAACTTCTTCAAATTTATCTGTTGGTCTTGCAAATCTAAACTGAACCCAATTCTTCATGCAATTCCCTCCCTTAAAATTGTAAAAGCCTTACAATAACTATTATATGTTAGAGATATCCGGATTAAAATCCATCATTCAGGGGAGAGCTATTTAAGATGAAAGACGTATAAATTAATACACAGTAGGACTTTGGTATGAAGTTTATTGAAATTTGATTCTATGAATATGCACCTAAAGATATAGAACTTCACCTTTTTCATATGCAATGATATGGAATAGACTATACGTGTTGTCAAACGTTCCAATCTCTTGAGGAAGTAATAGAAGATTATAATTATGAGCGTTAATCAATAGACACAAAAAAATGGATCCAGTACAATACCAGAACCATTTTTTAAGTGTATATTTTTTAAAGATCTTTTATTAAACTATCCATTTCATAGGAAACAGTTCATACATATTCAAAAGTAGTTTCTCTACAAAGGTCATTTCATTTTTACAACTCGATCCCGTTTAAAATATCTTTTCACTCTTCAATTGTCTATATCACACCTTTTCTGTCGATTGAAAGGCATCATCTGCTAGTAATGAGAGTGTGACATCATCCATCGGCGGATTGTGTAATCCAGCGCGAACATGTAAATAATATCGATGCAATGGATTCTTTTCAGATAAACTTTTCGCCCCTACAATTCGCATCGCTTTATCCACAACCGATATCGCCGCATTCGTCGCGATATATTTCGCTGCTGCTAATTCTGCTTGTAAAGATTGTTTCTCTTCTACCACATCATATTTTTTCGCAATTTGGTATAAAAAGGTACGAGCTTGTATGAGTTCTAACTCTAATTCTCCTACTAATCTGCGGATATTCGGAAGTAAGCTAATAGGATGATTGAGACTATTCGGTTGATATGATTTTGCGAAATGAATCGCATAATTCCTTGCAGCTTGTGCGATTCCTAAATAGCATGCTGGAATATGAAGTAACCATCCAACTCCTTTTCGTTTCGCTTGTGAACCTTTTATATCTGTAAAGAATTGATTCGAGATTTCAACATTTTGTAATACAAGATCATGACTAGCAGTCCCACGCATCGCTACACTATCCCATGTCTCCTCAATAGACACACCCTTTTCATTCCTTGAAACCACAAATTCACCTATCTCATCTCGCCCTTCAATGCTAGCAGATACAATGAAATAATCGAGCATTGGTGCCATCGTTGTAAAATTCTTTCTCCCGTTTATAATCCATTTGTCACCTTTTTGTACAGCTAACGTTTCTGGCTTTCCGCCCCGCGTCGGACTCCCTGTATTTGGTTCTGTTGCTGCCCGGTTAAACAGAGCGCCTTTTTGTACTTCTTCACAAAACCAAGAAAACATATCAGGTTGCCAAGACCGATTTTCAGCGAGCTCTTTCACGATTCCAAGATGCCAACCGATCGACAAAGCTGTCGCACCATCTCCCTCGGCAATTTTCTCTTGAAATAACACAAAATCATACAACGAAATTCCCTTTCCTCCGATATCTTTTGGTAACGTTAGCTTTGTATAACCAATATTTTGTAAATCTTTAATATTTTCAAAAGGAAAAGCCCCAAGTTCGCTCAGTTGCTGTTCCCTAGCCGCAAATTGAGGAACTAGCTCCTTTAATTTCTCCAGTATGAGAACTTGTTCTTCTGTTTCTATAAATGATAATGTCATATCAAGATCCCCTTTACTTTAAGTAATCCAGAAGCAAAAAACTTCAAATTGTTCTTCAAATTCCTACTACTAAAAAAACAACCTTACATATAAGAAGGTTGTCATCGCTTTCCCTTCTTATCTACTCGGAATTAGCACCTTTTCATTCTCGTTCAGGTTGCTGAAGTTTCATCGGGCCGTTCCCTCCACTTCTCTCGATAAGATTGTATTTGATTATGCATTTCTATTGTTTCACTATTCCTATAAAATTACAAGGTTTTCATTCGATTTATTTCTATAATTTGTTAAATCTTGATTAACCTTTTTTATAAATAATCGAAATGTATTTCGAATTACCACACTTCATTTTGAACTAACAGCACATTTGTATAAGAAAAGGATATATGCTCACATATTGAACATAATATCCTCTTCTTAGTCTAGTCTATTTAAATAAATCTATCCTTTCTTAATCACCCTTCAAAGTACGTAAAGGCAACGATGCAACATACCCAATATAAGAACATAATTCTTTAAAAAAGAACGGAATTTCTGTGTCTAATGTTTTATATGCTGATGTCGGGGTCGGTGATGCATATGCCTCCATCCCAATATGCTTCGCAATTCGCATCGCCCGCTTCATATGAAGAGGGTCACTTACAATTGTATATGTACGCAAGCCATTATCAGTTCCAACCTGCTTCGCATTCTTCAAATTATCTTCTGTAAAACGCGACTCTGTTTCAATTAATATATCTTCCGCCTTTACATTATGCTTTAATGCATACGCTTTCGCAGTACGTGCTTCTTCTAGCTCTGCTTCAAACTTAGTCCCGCCCGTAAAAATAATTTTTTTAATACTTCCCTCTTTATACAAAGAGATTGCATGATTGATTCGTTCGCGAAATACAGGAGACGGTTTGCCATTCCAAGAAGCTGCTCCTAGTACAACTGCAGCATCTGTAGGTACTTCATCTGTTTTAAATCGATTACTCCAAATATCATAAGCTGCATAACTTATAAATAAAATGATAGAACTAAACATTAGCAAGAACACTTGCCAAACTCTTCTTTTCTTACTTTTCTTTTTTTGTTTCATTTGTACTAGCCTCCGTGCATCATCCATACTTCTATAAAAAAATTAATATCTTTTAAATTATTGTATTTGAGTTTATTTGAAAGAAGGCACTTTTCTTAAAAGTGATCCGTGCGATAAAGGGTTTTCATTCAAATAGAGGATTTTTGTATTTACTATTATTTGTGGTTCATACTTTATAAGTTTCTCATACAACTCCATTGTAACGAATTTTTTCATAGAATGGAATGCTGAAACAAAAGTATATAAAAGAAGTTATCATTTTGTAAGAAAAAGAGGTATATTTTTCCCTTTTACAAGGATATACCTCTTTCCATTTACTGTACAAGCCAATATTTTATATGTTGTTCCTCACTTACACATGTAAATCCTGCTTTTTCTAGCACTCTCTTTGACGCAATATTACTCGCTAGACAATCTGCTTTAATTGTTTGTACATCTTCATTCTTCTGTAACCCCTCTACAAATGCTTGTGCCATCTCAGTTGCGTATCTATACCCTTGATACTTTGATACAATACTATATCCAATCTCTACCGTTCCATTTGCATCAGGAGAACCTTTACATCCCATATCACCAATAATCATGTTATCTTCCATATGAATAATCAGTCCACTCCACTTGCTTTGTTCGGGATTTTTCTTTAATTCTTCCGCAATCCATGGTAAAATTTCTTGATAATCAGCCATGGGCCATTCTGACGATATTTGATAAGAAATTATTTTTTGTAGTTCTGCCCTCCCTCTCATCGTTGCTTCTACAAGCTTTAACGTAAAAGGAATCATCTTCAATCTCTTAGTCTCAATATTTGTCATATACGTCTCCTATTTATACATGCACATTTTTTGAAGCAACTGTTCTTTCACATCCGCCCACTCGCTTGCAATAATGCTATACACAACTGCATCTCTAACGTAACCACTCGGTAATTTCCTTTCATTTCGCAGTACGCCCTCCTTTACTACACCAAGCCTCTCAATTGCACGTTGCGCCCTTTCATTGCGTAAATCAGTTTTTATTTGTACGCGTAACAGCTGTAATTCTTCAAACGCATATTGCAATAACATGAATTTACATTCTGTATTGATACTTGTTCTTTGGACACTTGGATGATACCACGTTTGCCCTAGTTCAGCCGTTTTATTTTCTTTTGATATACTATATAAGCGTGTACTCCCCATAATTTCATTTGTTTGTTGATCTATAACAACAAATGGCAAGTCTGTTCCTTCTTTATATCCTTTTACCGCTGTTTGCACATACCTTTCCATATCTTCATACTGATCCATTGTAGCTATTAAATACGCCCATATTTCTTTATTTCCTTCTACAATTGCAAACAGTTTTTCTACATCATTTGCATCCATTAATCGTAACCTTGCTCTATTGTTTACTATTTCCATATACAAATCTCCCTTTCTCTGTATCTAGCTATATAATAATTAACATCACAAATAATTTCAATATACAAAATTATCGTTATCTTCCTACAAAAATACATTCTCTTTGATTCGAAACTCTGTAATACAAGATAATAACACCTCTTTTATATAGAAAATGTGTCTTTTGCCTATATCCAAACAGAATAAACTGCATACGCTAATAACTAGTTTAATCATTTATTTTAGGAGGAAAAAAAATGACTTACTTTACAGATAGACCTCAAGGTGGACAGTGGCATCCTCAAGGCGGGGGTGGACATTGGCAAGGTGGACAGTGGCATCCTCAAGGCGGGGGTGGACATTGGCATGGCGGACATTGGCATCCTCAAGGCGGGGGTGGACATTGGCATGGCGGACATTGGCATCCTCAAGGCGGGGGTGGACAGTGGCATGGCGGACAGTGGCATCCTCAAGGCGGGGGTGGACATTGGCATGGCGGACAGTGGCACCCTCAAGGCGGGCACTGGCATGGTGGACAGTGGCATCCTCAAGGTGGCGGACACTGGCACTCTCAAGGTGGAGGCGGACAGTGGCATCAGTAGTGACTCCTTTTATAAAGAGAAACTTTAAGTAGCTAGGTTCTTTATCTTCACTAAATATGAAACAATCCCTATCTATTACATTACCTAATGAAGGCTTTTCTCCAATAAATAAGAGGACCCACCTATTTAACATATAGGAGTCCTCTATGCCTTTTAAAGCAATACATATGCAATTGGTGTAATAATAACTAATGTTAAAATCGTTCTTTGAATATACAAAATAATAAGTTCTGAAACTTTTAACGGAATGTCTGTAGATAAAATACAGGGGATAGACGCAGAGAAAAATAAAATAGATGATACTGATACAACTGCAATGACAAATTTAGTTACAAGCGGTGCACTAACGACAAGTAATGATGGTAAAAACATCTCAGCAATTCCAACTGATGCTGCTTTTGCGGCTAGTTCGGCCTCTGGAAGTTGCATTAACCATGTAAATGGATAAAAAATATAACTAACCCAATCAAATACCGGCGTATATTTTGCTAATAAGATACCAATTAATCCAACAGACATAATAGATGGCAAAATTCCCATCGTCATAATGAACCCATCTTTAAGATTAACCAAAATATTTTTCATCACACTTGGTGCAGATTTCGATACTTCTAATGCATCTTCCCAAGCACGTTCTAACATCTTCTCTTTATAAACTGGTTCTGGAAAACCTTCTTTTGTAATATATGTGTCTGGTTTTGTTCGTAATGGTGGGATCCTTACAGTGATAGCGGTTACAATAAATGTGACGATAAGTGTAGTCCAAAAATATAAATTCCATATGTGCATAATATGTAACGTTTTCGCAATGATGATCATAAATGTTGCCGAAACTGTTGAGAAACCTGTCGCAATGATCGCCGCTTCTTTAATTGTATACTTCCCCTCTTTATACACACGATTAGTAATTAGTAACGCCAAAGAATAGCTCCCAACAAACGAAGCAACTGCATCAATTGCTGATCGTCCTGGTGTTTTCCAGAGTGGCCTCATAATCGGTCTACAAAAAGTACCGATAAACTCTAATAAGCCATAACCAACTAATAATGCTAGAAAGGCCGATCCAATCGGAACAAGTAAACTTACTGAAACAACTAGTTTTTCATATAAAAACGGCCCTACATCAGGAGCAAAAAACCATGCGGGCCCTACTTTAAAACAGTACAATACCCCAAATACGACTCCAACAACTTTTAAGAATGAAAAACAAATATCTACAATCGATGCATTCCATTTCTTTGTATAAAACGGATATACTGCACCAATTGCCATTACAAATAAAGCATAGTACGGTATAACGAATGGGACTGCAGTCCGAATCCAAGATACAATGTGATCAATCATAATTGATGAAGCACCATTGATTGTAACAGGAACAAAAAACATAAAAATACCGACCAAACTTGCAAGAATAAAACGAAGAATAATTCTTTTCTCCTGCCCTACTTTTACTGTTTTGTTTTCTAATTCAATTTCGCTCAATTCCTCTACACCTCCAGTTATCTGAATATTCTATATAAATAGTCTATATTCCTCTTTTTTCTGTAAATAACAACTGTACAGTGTAAAATAAACAATCTATCAAAAAAGAATGGGAGCTATTTCCCCATCCTTTTTCGATACTTATTATGACCATCGATCTCGCCGAAAGGCTCAAAACCGTTGTATTTGTAGAAGTTGTTGAGTTTATTATTATTTGCAACACAATCCAGCTTTAAGAACGTTTTGTCAGCGTGCAGTTGATCTTGAATCCACATCAAAGTCTTTTCACCTATTCTACTTTTCATATACTTAGGAATAATCGCCAATCTATGTAAATATAGTGAATCAGAGAGAGCATCTTCTCCAAAAATATGACGATCCCATTCGCTTTGTATAGGAGATACTGTGAAAGTACCTATCATTTCATTTTCTTTTACAATAATGTAAGTGTTTTTATTGATTACAGCTTGAATGATTTCTTCATCATCTCCACCTTCTAAAAGATATTGCCACTGATCGATTCCTTTCTCTTTTAACCACTTAGCAACTTCTTTTAGCATATTAATAATGAAAATACTTTCATCGTTATGTGCAGTTCTAATTTGATAACCTTTAAGAGTATTTTGAGGCAATTTTTCTCCCTCCTTTTTATTGAAAAAAACTATCAATCTACCTTTAATAAGGAATATAAATTTTCTCCTCGTGATTTAAAAAGTTCTAGATGTTCTTCAAGTAACTTTTCACAATCTTCTTCTAAAATTTCAAGTGTCTTGTTAACGAAATTCCAATTCAAGCAACCAGACAACCATAATAGTGAGGATAATCTTTCATAATTAGTCGAATCTAAGAAATCTCCTGAACCATATCCCTTCAAAAATGCTTCAGCAACTTTAGGACAAACTTCATGTGAAGATATCCCTTTCGTCCGAGAATACCATTTCATAAGCCAGGCTAATCCTTCAATTCTGTCTCCATAGTTAATTGATTCAAAATCTACAATCCCGTTCATGTTACGCTTATCATCCCATAGGATATTAAGCGGATTTAAATCTGATTGCATAATAAAATTCAAATTGTCCGAATGCGCTGTAGCTATATGGTATTCCGCCAATTCTAGATAATTTTGTAACGCTTTATTGCACGTACTTACGTTACTTTGCTGAGTTATCTTATTACGAAGTAATGCTATAAATTCTGTATATCCGACCAAATGAGATTTTTTTATAAACGCGGCACTTTCAAAACTACCCGAAATATCATGACACTTTCTTGCCTCTCTACCAAATGCCTCGGCAATATTTTCATCACAATATGTAATATGTCTACCTTCTATCCATTCCGATAATACAAATCGATACATTTCATCATTCCATATAAAAGAAATAAATGGATGACTCGTAGATGGTTGTATAATTCTCATAAAAGGAATGTCATGTTCTCTTAAATAATACGAAAACCGTATTTGTTCTTCTAATTGCTTATTTGTTATATGCCCGAAAGCAGGATTTCCTGTTCGATTTTCACCTAAAAATCTTGCGGAATATCGTTTTCCATTCACGCTAATTTTATAATGTAAATCTTTATGCCAACTACCTTCGTGTAAATTTTTTTCTATTTTTAATGTATGAATCTCTTCAAAGTAATTCGTTACTACTTTCTTGACCATTTGTTCTTCTTTTTTTAATCCATAAATTAAAGTCATACTTTCCCGCCATTCCTTTACCTTTTTATCCCTCTTCCAGTCACATCAAAAAAAAGGTTTAGAGACTCCTTTCTCCAAACCTTTTATAAACGAATATCTCTGTACTGTAGCTCACATTACTGATTTCGCTGCACCTCTCTAAATTCCTCCTTAATTTTATCCAATGTTCCCTCTTCTGTAAGTAAGCGATACGCCGTGTAAGCTAAAGCTTTTGCTGATGTAAACAATGCTTTATCTCCAAGTTCCGAACGAGCTGCTTCTCTAAATTCATTCGTATGTGCAATTAAATCATCTGGACCAATTTTGATATAAGGGTGAATCGTTGGTACAACTTGACTCACATTCCCTGCATCTGTTGAACCGATGCCCAGCCTTTCTTTACGATTTACCTCTTCACCAAGGTTTTCTAATTCCTCAGCAATCACTTCATTAAATGTTTTTGTTACTAATAACTCATCAATTTCATTTTGGAACTGATTCACTTTTACTGTTGTCCCTGTTGCTAGTGCAGCTCCTTTCGCAATGTTTCGTACCTTTTCTGTCACTTCAGCGCACTTTTGACGTGTTGCTGCGCGAATAAAGAAACGTGCTGATGCGTAATCTGGAATAATATTTGGTGCCTTCCCGCCTTCTGTAATGACACCATGGATTTTCACATCTGACGGAAGCTGTTGACGCAGTGCGTTAATACCATTGTAAAGCTGAATAATGGCATCTAATGCATTAATGCCTTTCTCTGGTGAAGCAGCTGCATGTGCCGATTTTCCATAAAAGTGAAAGTCAAGTGGGTCAACTGCTAGTGATGGACTCGTTGTTGCTGTTTTTCCGCTTGGGTGAATCATAAGTGCAGCATCGATGTTATGAAACAATCCTGCCTTTACATAACTTGCTTTCGCACTTCCATTTGGTCCACCTTCTTCTGCTGGTGTCCCAAATACAACAATTTCACCGCCAACTTCCTCAATTGTTTCTGATAATGCAACGGCCGCCGCAACACTTATTGTTCCAATTAAATTATGCCCACACGCATGACCTAATCCAGGCAAAGCGTCATATTCTGCTAAAAAGGCAATTGTAGGCCCGTGTTTCCCTGAGCTTTTCCGTGCGATAAAACCTGTTTCATGTCCTGCTATATTGTGCTGAAGCTGGAATCCTGCACTTCCTAACAATAAACTTAACGTTCTAGATGCAAAAAACTCTTGGTTGCCGATTTCAGGATTCGCGTGAATATCATGACTTGTTTGTAAGTATTTTTCTTTATTTCTTTCTATACTTTCCGTAATCGTATTTCTGTGTGACGTTACTTGTGTTGTTGTCATTTTCCCCGTCCTCCTTTAAATTCACATGCAAAAAACCTCTTCCTAAAAGATAGAAAGAGGCTTAAAAATACAAATTCAAAAATAGCCGTCTTTCTTATCTTTCAAGTCCTTCACTTGCTGGAATTGGCACAGTATTCATATTGAATCCGCTGCCGAGGTTTCATAGGGCCAGTCCCTCCACCTCTCTTGATAAGAAATTTATTTTTATTTTCAAAAAATAATATGAAATTAATTTCATTCTAGTTTTATTCCGACTAAATGTCAAGGAATTCCGTTCTGATTTTACCGAATATCTAAAAATCCTTTTAAAACGCCAATTGTTTCAGGAGCTTGTAATCTTGCACATATATAAGGAAATTCTGGACTCCCTTCAAACATCATTTGAGATGTTAACGGAGCACCTACCCACAAGATTTCATCGTCAATTAGTAAAAATGGGAGCGATTTATTTTGCCTTTGTACTCTCACGTTTTTTAATGGAATTGGTCCATCGCTATAGATTGTTACCTGCGCCGCCATCCGCATTAACGCCTGCCATACTCTTTTATCTACTTGTCTTGTACTTGGAAGGGAAATGATAATTTTTTGTTTTGCTGAAAGAATATCTTTTAATAATCTATTCGTCTCTTCCAAATTCATTTGCATAAACCATTTTAAGCGTTTTGTAATTTTCCGTTCTAGCAATGGACGTGACGACCTGCGATCATATACATTTCCGTGTCTTTCTATGTGGGAAGTTAGATTAGATAGCGCTTGTTTTCTAGAAAGATTTCGCCGCATATACTGGCAATCCGATAACTGAATGAACTTCCCTCTTGCCCTCGTTACCGCAACGTTTACAAGACGATGATTTTTATGATCAAAAAACAGTACGCCAGGTCTTTCTTGCGGATAACTATCGACTGTATCAAAAATCATCATATCTCGTTCTGATCCTTGAAATTTATGAACTGTCGCTGCTAGAACAGGTGTATTTCGGTACTTTGTTTTTTGCAATATTTCTCTTATACATGTTGATAAAAAGCGAGACTGCGCGCGATATGGCGTAACAACTCCAATCGATTGAACACCATCTAACAATCCAATTAAAATCATCTGCATCGCAATTAACCCCGACATAATATTGAAACGAGAGCCAGAAGCCGCATCTTTTAAAGAATAAGCTCCCATTAAACTTGTATCAAATAATACTGTTGCTTCATTTGCAAATGGCTGTAATTGCGCTAATTCTTTCCTTGCTGAAACAGAAGGATGATCGAACACTCTATTCTTATAAATAAATGAGTTTGTAAATTTAGATATATCCGCATGCATACGTCTTTGCTCTTGTAGCATAAATAAATTCGGATGCGCTTCATAACTATTTACCGATTGCACAATCCCCGCATGATAAAACATATCTTCTCCTAACCACTTTCTAACAAGCTCGTGATTTGCCATCGCAATTGGAGGTAATTGTAAAAAATCACCACAAATGACAATTCGCTTACCAAGAGACGCCGCCAATGCGATTTGCGGCACATATGCCATACTCACTTCATCTACAACAATTAAATCAAATGTTCGTTCATAAATAAGAGAATCAATGGCACATTTTGATAGTGTTGCACCAATTACTTTTGCATTTTCAATATATTCTCTTTCTACTTCTTTAATTTTCGCTCTTTGTTTTCTAAGATCTCCTTCAATTTCTTGCATCCGCTTTTTATCAGAAGCAGTTGCTTTATATGATAAGATTTTTTGGCGAAGATCTTGACGCATTTCTTCTAAATAAAGCTTCTCTTCTCCCCATGAGCCATTCGTTGTTTCCACTAATCTGGAAGCTAACAGTGTATCATGATTACGTATATGTTCATGTTGACTAAACCCATAACGAACGATTTCTCCTGGTGTCCACTTTTCCTTCTTTTCGATTTGCTTTGTTACTTCACTCATTAACACATCCACGGCCGCATTACTATGAGCTAATACAAGTACTGATTTTCCTTTTTGGTAATGTGCTGAAATAACACGTGATAAATTATAAGACTTTCCTGTTCCCGGTGGTCCCCACACATACGTCGTCGCATTGTAAAAAGAACGATATGCAAGTTCATTCTTCTGGTTTTTCATCTTTTCTATATGCTTTGGTATGCTCTTTCCATCTAAAAGACGCTTTACCCGCTGACGCTTTTGTTTATCTTTTCGTATTTCTTTCAACCGCTCTTGCAGTTGTTCTAGTAACTGCCATGGCTCACTATATAAAATCGCTTCTCTTATTTCACCTTGTATATAATCATTTAATTTCAGTTCAATTTCTAACCCATGTACAGATAGCACTTCTCCCGTTGCTTCCTCACCATCAAATTCAATTCGAATGGGCGTACCATCAGGTAAGCTCACTTCCGAGATAAGCTGAAATACATATACCGTACTCTCATAATCTGTATATAAAAAACGGCCATTTATAATAGATAGCTTACTACCGCCTATCGTTTTCCAATGTTTAATCTCATATGCTAATGCTTGATGCCACTCTTTCATCGTTTCCGTTAATGAAGGAGTTTGCGAAGTTGTATTCATCTTTTTGTCTCCTTCCTTCTCTCCAAACATACTTTCTCACTATATCATAGAACGCCGTAAACTTTGTAAGGTTTTTATCTTGCTTATTTTCTTAATTTTCAATATTATGATACATATAAAATTTATGGAAAGAAGGAAGCCATCATGCCAGTAAGAAGAATTGAACACGTCGGAATTATGGTTGCAAACTTAGAAACATCCATCTCATTTTATGAGGAGGTCGTTGGACTAAAACTTATTAAACGCATGGGACATCCAGACCCAAACTTAAAACTTGCTTTTTTAGGTGTAAAAGACGCAAAAGAAACCATTCTTGAATTAATTGAAGGTTACAACCCTTCTCTTCCTGCAGAAGGAAAAGTACATCATATTTGCTTTAAAGTGGATTCATTAGAGGATGAAATGGAAAGACTGAAAAAATTAGGAGTCACTTTTTTATTAAGTGAAGAAATTGAAACACTGCCAGATGGAACTCGTTATATTTTCTTCGCTGGTCCTGATGGAGAGTGGATCGAATTTTTTGAGACGGAGCGATGAAGTTAATGTTTCATTTCCAAAATAAATAACCAGCACCGCATACTTCGGTGCTGGTTATTTCATCTTTTCTTTATGTTTATCTTAATGAAACAATTAAACCTTAAGAAAAAAGAGATGTATTCGCATATAACGCCGGTGAACCACCTGAATGCACAAATAAAATATTATCTTCCTTCTTAAATGTACCCTTTCGAATTAGGTCGATAAGCCCAGCTACTGCTTTCCCTGTATATACCGGATCAAGTAAGATCCCTTCTGTTTTTGCTAATAGCTGAACCGCTTCTATCATTTCAGCTGTTGGTAAAGCGTATCCTGGTCCAACGTACTCATCGAAACATGTAACAGCCTCACGCGGAATAAAGTTTGGAATCCCAACGTGTGCTGACGTTTCTTGTACAAGGTTGAATACTTTTTCTTCTTGTTCCGCTTTTCCGCGGCTTACATTGATTCCAATTACCGGTATTCCCGTTTGATTTCCATAAAACCCAGTGATTAAACCACCATGCATGCCCCCGCTACCACTTACACAAACAACGGTATGAAAATCAATTCCTTGTTCAAATGATTGAGTCATAATTTCCTGGGCACATGCAATGTATCCCATCGCACCAGTAGGGTTAGACCCTCCAACTGGAATTACATATGGTGTATGCCCTTTTTCTGTTACTTCTTTCGCTACTTTTTGCATCTCATCCATAAGGTCGGCTCCATTTGGCACAACAATGACATTCTCAGCGCCTAATAGATGATATAAAAAGTAATTCCCATTAAAATCTGGCTTTTCTTCCGGTTCAAGTCCTTCTTCTAATACAAGGATACACTTCATTTTCTCTTTTACCGCTGCCGCTAATGTTAAACGACAATGATTGGACTGAATACCGCCAGCCGTAATTAACGTATCTGCACCTTTTGCCTGCGCATCTGCCACAAGAAACTCTAACTTTCTTGTTTTATTTCCACCAGCTGTTAAACCAAGTAAATCATCTCGTTTAAAATAAATAGAAGGTCCTCCTAGTACTTCAGAAAAGTGATTTAATTTTTCGATTGGCGTAAATGACTCTGTATATTTCTTTCTAGGGAATTTTGCTAAGTTCATACTAACTCTCCTTCTTTATCCTCTATTCAAGATTCATACGTACAATTAACGTATTCTCACATGTTCTGCTTACTGATTATAACCGTTACACTTTTAATGAAAGAAACTTTATGTAGTAAAAACAACTTCAATGTTTTTTTCGAAATAGATTATTTTCAGGAAACATTTTTCAGTATACTTGATTCATCGTAGTAAAGCGACTTTAATGATTTAAAAACCTGATTCCCTATACTCTGTTGCACCGACAAGAATATTCTTTTTATCATCAACTATTACATCGCGTTCCATTTGTATCATTTTTCCATTATGAATAGATTACTTTATCTTTGTTAACCTGTTAATAATGTACTTTTTCTCTTTATCACTACTTTATACACGATAAAGACGCAAATTCCAAAGATAAGAGTTGAACAGGCTGGCAAAATCTTATCACTGGAATTTGGCACGTATACGCTCCCAAAAGAATTAAGAAGTGCATGGAAAATTAGACACATAAAAATACTTTTAGTTGCATTATAAATTGTAGTATATATGAAGGATACGGCAATTATCATGATTATAAAGTATATAAAGCTTCTTTGAGATTGGTTCGTGCCTGGAATAAACCATAACGGCAGGTGCCAAACAGCCCATATTATGCTCACAATCATGGTGCTTAAAAATAAAGAAAACTTTTTTGAAGTGCAGGTTGCAAGAATCCCCTCCATCCGATTTCCTCAACTCCACCACCAATAATCATTATTGGAAAATTAAGTAATGCAACGTATAATGGCTTGTGCATCGTTACCCCACCAAATAGCGTTGGCAGATAACAACTAATAAAAGCTAGAACAATGATCAGAATATACCATGTAAAATGATGTTTAGCGTTAACAATGTTTTTGATAAAAACTCTAAACTCCTCTTTTGATCCATATTTTTTCTTTAAACTAATTGCACTAATTGCTGGCGTGATACCTCCGAAAACAAACAATATCATTGCTAATGGAGTACCGAATGTGGTAACGTTCCATTTTATCAAGCAACTTAATATTCCCCAAAGTGTCCATGTAAGTATGAACGTACATATTAAATAGCGTTTAACATCATTATTCATATACCTATCCCTATCCCTCTTTATCATGATTAGATTATAAAATGAATATAGCTTGGTACATAAAAAGATTCATATGCATTGTAAACATTTATTCCTGTTGCATCTTATAACTTCTGTATATGTGTATCTTTAAAATCCGTTTGATATTTTAGACCATATCCAAACAGACGATCCATTCCAATATGAGCTGTCCAAATTAAGCCGATCATAAGAGCCACATCTGATTTTAGAAATACACCGATCAAAATCAGTAATATTGATACTATGTACGTATGAAATAGGTTATAAATCTGTGCTCCAATACGATTATTGATAAGATATGCTAGCATTGAAATATCCGGTGTTAACAGAAGCAAAAAGAATATTAACCAACTAAACTCATTTAGTGCGTACATATAAATACTTGCGACTAAAACAATAAGCCCTTCAACATGTATGATATTTTTCTCCATAGTTCACCCTCCTATTGTTCATACATCTGCTAACTTTGACAAACGACTGTCCATAAAACGTTCCTCCTCACCTCGAAAAATAACAGAATAATAAAATTATTACAACATTTAACCCCAAAATTCATCTAAACAGATAACAATTCGTAAAAAAACGTAGAAATCCATGCTGTTGAGAAAAGAAATTGCCGCAATATATTGCGTGTAAATAGGTAAATGAAATTTTATCAGCGATTCGACAAAGAATATCGATCAACCGACAAATAACGACAAAAACCTATCCGCTCTTCTTTCTCGACACACTGAAAAAGCGCAGGAATTTTCCTGCACTTTTTCTCATACTACCTATACTAGCTTCCCATCACGTAATGTTAAGATCCGATCACATACATCAAGCATTCTCTCATCATGCGTAATCATAATCGCTGCTTTTTGACTTTCCTTCACTTCTCGTTTCATCATGTCAACAACTTCGCGTCCGCGTTTTGAATCAAGACTTGCGGTTGGTTCATCCGCTAAGATTAAATCTGGGTTATTCATGAAAGCACGGGCAATCGCCACTCTTTGTCTTTCTCCTCCCGATAGTTGATTTGGGTAATGTTTTTCTCTCTGAGACAGTCCAAATGCAGCGAGTAAATGGTCTGCGCGCTCTTCAGATTCTTTTTTGTCTTCTTTCTTTAATTTCGCAATGTAAAGCAACTGTTCTTTTACATTTAAATACGGAACAAGGTTTGCAAACTGGAAAATGAATCCGATTTTTCTTAAACGAATATCTGTCATTTCTTTTTCTGATAAGTGCGTGATATTTTGTTCGCGAATATATATGTTCCCTTTTGATGGTGACAATAGTGCCCCCGCAATGGATAACAATGTACTTTTCCCCGATCCAGAAGGACCAACAATACCGATAAATTCTCCTGCCTTCACATTAAGTGAAATCGGATGAAGAGCCGTTACTTCTGTATTTCCTTCTCCGTATACTTTACTTACTTCCTCTAATTTCAATAATGAAGTCATTACATACCACCTCCAATTGCTTCTAATGCATCAACTTTTAATACTTGATATAAAGAAATAAGTGTTCCCAAAATACTAATGACAATAAAAATCCCTGCATATTGACCAATCATTGTCGTCGTTAATAGAAACGGCATACTTTCTGGTAAAATCTTTTGTAATCCTTCTACTAATACAATACTTATCCCCATCGCAACAATAGATAAAAATAACGCTTGCACAACTAAACTATTTGCTAAATATGAATTTTTCGTTCCAATCGCTTTTAATACACCTAATTGCTGTGTTTTTTGTAATGTAATAACATAGAAGAACACACCAATTAATAAGGCAGCAATCACAAGTAAGAACGCAATAATCATCGTTAATGTCCCTTGTTCTTCTTTATACCCTGGGATACTTTGAAGAACTTCTTTTTTCTCTATCACATGTGCATGTTGCACTTCTTTATTCGTACGAAGTGCAATCGCGCTATAATCCTTTTGATTTGGCTGCGCAATTTCCCCCCACACATTTTGATTCACATACACAACAGGTGTATGACTAAACATTTGATCTTTCGTAAAGCCAACGATTTTAAATTCTTTTTTAGAAACTGGATCAATAATCGTATCTCCAATATCGATGCCTTTTTCTTTAATCGACTCGTCCGCAACCATTTCATCTTGTGCTGTTCCTAATGCATTTCCTTGCACAATCTTTGGTTCCAAGAACGTGTCACGTTCGCTCGCAAAAATCGCAATATCAACCTTTTTTGAACTATCTTTCTTTTCATACGTAGAAACTTTCACATGAAATGGCACAGCATCTTTTGCATCTACTTGCCCTACTACATCATCCACATCTTCTTTCTTAATTTGTGAACGGAGTAATTTATTTTCCGCATCATCTGCTAATACAAATTTTGTGGCATCCATATTTTGAATGGATGATGCATTATCATACGATAATCCATTTGCTAATCCAGAAATTACAAGGACTAAAAATGATAATAAAATCATGATGAGTCCGATTAACCCATATCGTAATTTTGCTTGTTTTAATTCACGCAGAGCTAAAAACATTTCGCTCACTCCTTCCTATTTCTTTCGATGCACTTATCTTAAAAAAGAAATATGAACGGAATATGAACAAACGATTACAGAAAAAAACCACCTTCTTTTAAAGAAGGCGGTGCAGATTCAATCCCCATTACGCATTTTTAATTTTGTATATTCATTTGTAAATTCCCTTTTCTTTTTCAACTTCATTTTACTTTCTGAAATAAACAATCCCGCTAATGTAAGAATTGTTCCTAATGCAGCCAAATATGTTATTGGTTCATGTAAAACAACCATAGAAGTAAGTACCGTAATAACTGGGACCACGTAAATATAGACGCTAGTTTTCACAGTCCCTAACACTTTAACGGCATAGCTCCATGTAAGAAAACAAAGAGCAGAAGCACCAAGCCCCAAGAACAATATATTGAATAAGGAAACAGGATTTGCAAACCGTTCCAGTTTCAATTGAAAGTCAAATAGAAATAGAGCAGGAGTCATTAATAAAATCCCATAAAAAAACACCCTTCTTGTCGTTTGAATCGTATTATATCCGTAACTACTGATTTTTCTAGTTAATACAGAATACGTAGCCCAAACTAAAGTAGCTGTTACTGCTAACAAATCTCCCAATGGATTCAAGTGAAAATTTGAAGTGCCATTAAAGCTGATGAGATAAATACCCGTAATTGCAACAACAAATCCAACGAAAAAATTAAGACGTAATGGTTCCTCTTTCAAAAATAAATATGTAAGAATGACTGTAAAAAATGGCACAACGGAACTTATTACACCTACATTAGAAGCCATTGTAAAAGTTAACGCGATATTTTCCAAAAGATAATACAAAGTGACACCACATAAACCAGCACATACAAAGGTGAGTTCATGTCTTTTATTGGTTACTTTCAGCCTGTGCGGGTATATAATGACTAACGCAATGAACCCGATTACAAAACGAAAAAATAAGATCTCAATCGGCGAAAAATCATCCAATAGAATTTTTGTAGAAATAAATGTTGTACCCCAAATCAAAATGGTAATAAGTGCTGCTATATGCCCAATAGTATGTTTGCTTTCCATTGTCTATTCCTTTCCTGCAATTGATTATTTATCATGGTTTATAAAAATATTTTGGTATTGTCCAGGTGTCAGTCCGATAAATTCCATAAAGATTTGTAAATCATATCCAAAACAAACTGTCCTTTCTTCTTGTATCATATGAACATCCCTCTTTCGATCTTAATAAAGGTAAGTGTAGCATATTTTTCACCTTTTATTGTACGATATTGACTAATCAAAAAATGGGCGTGGCAACTTCAAACGTTGCCCTGCCCATAATTATTAAACTATTTTTTAAGGTGTATTTCAAAATCTTTGGTTGATGGACATATAGAAAAGTGATCAGAAATCTATATTCTGAGCGTTGATTTATTATTTCGCTTATTCAGTTAAAGCGCCCGTTAGTTTAGCAAACTATTTTCATCTCAGGCAACATCATTTTCAACTCCATTAAGTCATTTATTACGAAATCGGCCTGAACGAGTTCATCTTCTTGTGCAAAATCAAAATTGCATCCAATTGCAACCAAACCATTATCTTTCGCTGCATTTATATCAGACAGGCGATCCCCAACTACTGCTGCCTTTTTTATGTCATATTTTTGTATAATTGTTTTAACTAAATCTCCTTTATCAAGCGTTTGTATTTGCTCAATACTACATGTTTCAGTAACCCAATGATCCAAATTATAATAACTCACAATTGCTTGCAAATATTCCGTTAAACCATTACTCGCTATATAAATTGAACAATTATTTTCTTTCAAATAATTGAAAACTTCTTTTACATTGGGGTATAAAGCACCTTTTCCACTCCTTATATTTTCAACTAATCTTTCCAAAAAATAAGTATCCGTTTGTTTTCTTACTTCATTGGAATGATCAGGTAACAAAGCTTCCCAAACTTTCGGTAAAGGTACACCCATAATTTCACGGTATTTATCAATAGGGGTTACTGTATCCCATAAATTTAATGATCGTAAATGGTTAAAAGTATCATCAAGTGATATTTCTAAAATTTTGTCTGTTTGAAATAAAGTCCCATCCATATCAAAAATCAGTGCTTGTAACATTTCTCTCTCCCCTTTTTATCATTACTAAATAACTTCTAAAGTTTAACATAAAATTACAATATTTTTCTCTCTTTTCGAAAAATTCCAGAAGTAAAACAGCATGTAACAATCAAATTTACACCATAATTCAAACAATGACAATGGTTATTATCACTCTACTATTGAATATGCTATTTTTCACTACTAGGATCAGGTTAGTTGAAAATTTTATAAATTAAATCGTTTTAAGTTTTAAAAAGCATTTCTTTGTAATGAGAAATGCTTTTTATTCCCCCTAACCCCAACACTTATACAACAACAAAAATATCATTATAAAAAATAAAAATTTATTGTTAAACAATAAACAATATGTTAAATTCAAATTGACAAGAAATAAGTGAGGTGCTTTTTATGAAACAAGTTTCAACGATCTTTTTAAAGATTACTGTTGTTCTTATTGGAATTCCGATTCTTTCTTTATGTATATTTGGCTTACCTTGGTTAGCTAATAATCCGGTAAATCCAGATTATGCCCATATACTCTATCCGATTTTAATTATTATGTATGCATCAGCGATACCATTTTTCGTTGCATTGTATCAGGCGTTCTTACTTCTAAGCTACATTGATAAGAACAAAGCGTTCTCGAAATTATCTGTACGAGCTTTAAAAAATATAAAGCTTTGCGCGATCACAATCAGCGTGTTGTATGTAGTAGGCATGCCACTCTTTTATCTCATGGCAGAAATAGACGATGCCCCAGGTATCATATTAATCGGATTGGTCGTTATTTTTGCTTCAATGGTAATTGCAGTCTTTGCGGCTGTTCTTCAAAAACTGTTAAAAGAAGCGATTGGTATAAAATCAGAAAATGACTTAACGGTCTGAGGTGATGAACATGGCAATAATAATCAATATTGATGTGATGTTAGCGAAAAGGAAAATGAGCGTAACAGAACTTTCAGAGAGGGTTGGAATAACAATGGCTAACCTTTCTATATTGAAAAATGGAAAGGCAAAAGCAATTAGATTTTCCACTTTAGTGGCAATTTGCAAAGCATTAGAATGCCAACCTGGAGACATTTTAGAATACAAAAGTGATGAAAACAATCAAGATTAACAAAGCGGGTATTTAACATGAAAAGAAAAGACAGTTATTTGGCGGTGAACCTATGTGCATAACCCTAAATCTATTTAGCTATTATACAAAGCAGGACTTACATATATATAAATCCAAATTTAAAAACGAACATCAACCCATTCTTTTCAGATGGATGAGAGCATCCAGCCATGGATAGAAGCGGTCAGTGCCTTTTTTAGCCCCATTCCATGTGAAAACAGAAGGAGAAAACGAGTGCAGGTCTCTGTCTGTTCTTCATAACCATAATGTATCTGTTAGAAAATCAAATTGAATTTATATATTTAGAAAAAATCTTTGGAGGCACAAATTATGAGACAAATAAAACAACTCGTTCATTTTGGCTTAGAGCAGGCTCTATCATGTTTGTTTCCTGTCATGATTTTTGCCTCGTTGGCTTTTACAAAAATCATCCCCCTTCCCTTCCTCCCACGGTATGACTGGCTGCTCATCATCTGCCTCCTGATGCAGTGGTGGATGGTGCGTTCTGGGCTTGAAACACGAGATGAACTAAAGGTTATCTCATTGTTCCACCTTATTGGACTTGCTCTTGAACTTTTTAAAGTACATATGGGCTCCTGGTCTTATCCGGAGGAAGGATATTTCAAAATTTTCGGAGTACCTCTGTATAGCGGATTCATGTACGCAAGCGTAGCGAGTTATCTTTGCCAGGCGTGGAGGAGGCTTAAAGTTGAATTAATTAAGTGGCCACCATTTTTAGTAGTTGCAACTCTTGCAGCTGCGATTTATTTGAATTTTTTCACCCACCATTATTGGATTGATGTTCGTTGGTGGTTATCTGGACTTGTCATTATCGTCTTTTGGCAATCATGGGTCACATACGAGGTTAATGGAACTCGTTACCGTATGCCACTCGCACTTTCTTTTGTGCTCATCGGATTTTTTATATGGATAGCTGAAAATATCGCAACGTTCTTTGGAGCTTGGAAATATCCAAATCAAACCGATGCATGGAGTCTCGTTCATTTAGGAAAAGTGAGCTCATGGCTCTTATTAGTAATTGTGAGCTTTCTTATAGTAGCGACGTTGAAGCAGATTAAGGGGCATACTTCCACTCAGGTAAATACTAATCAATTTTTATAACTGTTCAGAACTCTCTAAAAAAGTCGAATTCCTTAGCATCGTAAGGAATTCGACTTTTTTCGTTTTCAGTTCTCCTATCGTATAAAATTCCGAATAAGATAACTGAATTTTGATTGTTTTCATTCACACAGAACTAAAACTATTTCTTTCTATGTATTCATCTAAAAAAGAAATAAGAATAATAGATTACAATCAAAAATTCACCATTCAATTCAAGCCAACAGTTTCATTAACAACGATTTCGATAATGAGGTTGAATATATCCGAATTGTATTCCTTTTGTTACAGCTTCTAACGAAGACGAAACATCCAATTTATCAAATATATGTTGAATATGATTTGAAATAGTGCGTTCACTAACATATAACATAGTCGCAATTTCTTTACGCTTATACCCACCACATAGTAACTGTAAAATTTGTTTTTCACTATCAGTTAATTCTTCAACATAGTCCGTGGACGTTGGGAAATAACAAACACCTTCATTAATTTGAATTAAAATTTTGAGCAACTTATCTGGCATAATATTTTTATTAATAAAGCCACTCACACCAATTTTTTGAGCTTCATATCGATAAACAGGCAAATCATAGCCTGTTAGTATAACTACTTTCGTGTCACATTTACTATCTAAAATCAGTTTTGCTATTTCTAAACCATCTTCGCTACTAATATTGGTTAAATTTATATCTACTAAAATAATGTCTGGCTTCACCTCTTTAATAAGAGTGATAACATTTTCAACATTTTGTAATGAATAGAATTCATTTATCTCAGGGTAATCTTCTAAAGCTATCTCTAAACTTTTTGAAAACAAAGCATGATCATCTATTAATAAAATATTGATAGGAATCCTCCCCTTTCATAGGAATACAAATAACAATACATAAACCAGAAGGGTTGCATTCTGAAATTGTCATGTTACCGTTTAACAAAAATAGTTGTTCTTTAATAGAGCTCAACCCTCTCTGTCCATTAGAAATATGCTTTTCATTTTCCATACCCAGCCCATTATCTTTTACTATAAGCTCTATTTTGTTATTTTCTTGCGTCAAACTCAAAACTAACTTAGAACATTTAGAATGTTTGAATGCATTTGTTACTAATTCTTTTAAAATTCGATATATAACAAGATTATAAGGTTCAACTAAAAATAAATTATCATTACAATGAAAATTTATATCAATATTTTTCATTCCGTATTTTTGCTGTATCATCTCAAGTAAATTATTATAGTTCTTTTTTAATGTGAGCGTCTTTAATAATGTTGGTTTGTACTCTTGCATTTGTACGCGTATAGATTGGTTTAAGTTGTCCAGTGTTGCTACTATCATTTCATGAATTTCTTCTTTATTAGATTTATTCATCATATTTTTAACTGCTAATATATCTTGCAATATTTCATCATGTAGGTAATTAGAAAACTCACTTTTCACCTTCTCCTCTTTCGCTATCTGCAAAAGGTTATGAACGTAAAAACTTTCTGGCAGGACTTTTTGTTCTTCTGTATTAGCATGTAAAATCTTATTTTTTATGTCTTGAAATAATAGTGTAAAATACAGGAGAACAAACCAAAGAATCGTATGTATAATGACAACATAAGTAATCATATTAAATCTAAACAACAGCCCAAACGAACTAATAAAAACAATACAACAGATAAACATTAATACCATTTTGCCTTCCTTTAAAAGAAAATATTGCTTCAAAAATATATGGCTTTTAAAAGCAATGGCATGAATACTGAATAAAGGTAATAGGATCACAATATACCACCCTATATTACTTAAATATTCAGGGCTTTCCGCAAAAAACATAACATATACAATAAAGAGCACGCTAAACATGGCGATAGATGTAAGTAAATGTTTTTTTTCGCTTTTGAAAATAAATCTAAGTCGTTTTCGATGTTTCAAAGATAAAAAAATGATACAAATAAAACTAACAATCCATTGCCATGAAAATAGAGCTGCAAATAGTTTATCGTTTATCAATTTCGCAACCAAGGTGAATACACATGTAACTTTTAAGATCCAATCAGATTCTGTTTTATAAGCATAAATAGAATCTTGGAAAAAGAACAGCAGCAAAAATTGTACTGTCTTATATAGAATTACTACACTAAGCAATATACTTAACGTATAAAACATTTGCTTCCCATCAAGTGTAAGTAGAAATTGCCATGAAGCAACAAATAGCAATTTGGAGAATTTTGATAACGTACTATTTTCTTTTATATTTACAAAACTAATGTAGGCTCCATATATGACCATTATCGTTATAAGCGTTAGCGGAAGTAACTTTGCTGTCCCTGCAATATTACCTTGCCAAAATTCATAGCATAAAAAAATAATCATACAAAGTTGATTTATTAAAACAAAGATTTGTTTTTGCTCATAGTACTTTTTCATAGACTCACTTACCTTTGCTAGATTACATACAGATAAAGCTGATGCTTGTTTATTATCATCAGCTTTATCTATAAATTTTTACTTTTTATCATTACATATAATTTTATAGCATGCTCTTTTGGTTAACAAATAATAAATGATGTAAATCGCTGTAAAAATAATTACTGCAAAAAGAATTGGTAATAGAAAGGCACTGCTTTTCCCTACTAAATCGTCCATTAAAGCCGTTTTGTAGGCTACCAGTGCAAAAATACTATGCGTTAACCCTAATATATAAGGGATGCTAAATAACGTAACAATTTCTTTTCTAATTATCCTTTTTATCTTTTTCTTGTTATATCCCATTCTTTGTAAAATTGTAAATTCATTTTTATTCGACATCATACTCGAAAGACTATGAAAATAAAGTATGCTACCTGTCGCAATGAAAAAGATAATCGTAATAAAGCTAATGAGTAGGAATGTTGAACTATTCTGCTGAATAATGTAATCATTTTTTTGATAACTGCTTGTAAAATATATATTTTCTTTAAAAAGTGGCGCTACGTTTTCATAGACTTGTTTGTTATCTCTCATATGTGTTCCATTAATGCTCATTATCGTTTTCTCTGGAAGCCCTAATACTTTTATTTCTTTGTAAAGTTGGTCCGAAATAATAAGAGTTCCTACACTATTTGCAAATCCGATTGGATTAAGTAATGTAGTGTCTTTTACTTTTATATCCACGTTATTTGTAGGCGTTAAATTTAAAGTATATATTTTCCCTTTATCGAACTTTTCTTTGTCAGGTCGATATTTAACTAGGACACTTTCATTTTTAGTTAACTTCTCAAAGTCTACCTCTTCCTCCTGAATGCTTATTAATTCCTTGTAGTCGGATTCAGAAATCAGATCAAAGCTATGTTCTTTTTTTGCACTATATTCTTTCGGAACATTTTCTGAAGAAGATGTTCCGTGAATAATAGTTGTTTCTTTATATTCCATATTTTCTTTACCGACAGTATGTTGCACAATTTTAACAGCTTTATTAGCTAATTCTTTATCTTCCAACGGGAACTCAATAGCTGACGGTACAATACGTTCTGTAGCAGCAACTGGATAATAAAGCGTCAATATAGTAGCGCCAAATATAGACAAAGTTCCTGCAGCTAATAACGTTAACAAAATTAATGTTTTTGCCTTCGAACGAATTTTAAATATAAAGTTTGGAACAATAATAATATTCGTTTCTTTATAAAACCATCGTTTCTTTTTCTTTAATTTTTGAATAACAAAAGGTAAAAAGGAGTGAATAAAGAAGACTGTTCCTAATATTACACTTAACATTGTTACAAGTGCGATTGGTGAAAAGCCTATCGTTTTCCACAATGATTCGATTCCTCTTGTAATATCAATAGCTAAGAAATACCCTGCCAAAATCAAGAATAACCCTAAGAGCGATAAAGTTGTATTCACTTTCACCTGCTTTTCTTCCTTTTTCTCCATGCGTACCAAAGTAAGTAAGGAACTTTTCCGAAGGATTATCCAGTTTGATAAGAATAAGACAGTCAAAACAGCAAATATAAAAATAAAAGTGAATCGCACCGAATTAAGATTAATGAATGGCACTTCAGAAGTATTCATTTGTAATTTTAGTACTCTAACTATCACCTCAATAATCCCTTTATGAACAACAGCCCCTAGCGCGATACCGACAATTAAAGCCGCAAAACAAATGATAACATTTTCAAAGGTTAATAGTTTTACCATGGTTGACTTTCGATAGCCCAAAAGCGAATATATTCCGAGTTCTTTCATTCTTTTTTTCATAAAGAAAGTATTGGAATATGACATGTAGAATAGTACAAATGCCATAACAAAGATTGCTACTGTTCTCGACATTGTTTCCACTCTACCATCAGACGAAATCTTCTCCATAATCATATCGTCCATGGAAAAAGAAATAAAAGCGAAAAACACCATCAAAACGAAAGCTACTGAAACGAAATAGAACGAATAGAAGGAAAAGTTATTCTTCAAATTCTTTTTTGCTATTGTTAATAATCCCACAGTCGTGCCTTCCTTTCACACTCTTAGTTATATCGATTTTCATCAAGTTTTGAGATTTCTTTTAATATCTCTTCAAAAAATTCTTTTCTACCCTTTTCGTTTCTTCTTAATTCTTTCAGAACATTTCCATCCTTGAATATTAGAGTTCTACCTGAAAAACTTGCTGCATAAGCGTCATGGGTTACCATTAAAATTGTTGTATGAAGTTCTTCATTAACCTCTCTTAATTTTTGAAGTAGTTCTGTTGCGGAATTTGAATCTAACGCGCCGGTTGGTTCATCTGCAAATAATATACTTGGCTGTTTCGCAATCGCTCTTGCTGCCGCAACTCTCTGCTTTTGTCCCCCCGAAAGTTGACTAGGATACTTTGATAATTGTTCAAATATGCCAAAACGCTTTGCTAAACTTTCTATAGTCGATTCAATTTCGTTTGGAGATTTGTTTAACAGCGTAAGTGGCACGGCAATATTTTCCTGCACCGTTAAACTATCTAGTAAAAAATACTCTTGAAAAATAAAGCCTAAATGTTCCTTCCTAAAGTCCGCAGATTTGTTATCATTTAGTGTTTTAATATCAATGCCATTGATTAAAACATCTCCATCTGTCGGTGTATCGATAGTTGATAGTATATTTAATAACGTTGTCTTTCCGGATCCTGAAGCACCCATAATGCCAATAAATTCACCTGATTCAATATCAAAAGAAACTTTATTCAGCCCAGGTGATTTACTTTTATTGTAAATTTTCGTAACGTTTTTTGCAGATAATAATGTACTCATCGTATTTGCTCCTTTCAATTTATTAATATATTAATTTTATTCTTTACTATTTAAAGAAGCATGAGTAAAAAACGCAACATTCTACTTACGTTATAAATTCACTCTATTTGTCCTCCACCTTGTTTAACCATCTCATAGAAAATGAATTACTTTTTTCAAATGGTTCCTTTATCATTTTATTCTATAAAAAAGGACTGATTTAAAGATTCCCTCTTCAAATCAGTCCTTCTCATTATTTCGGTAATTCAATTCGAAACGTCGTACCTTCCCCTTTTATACTCTCCACTGAAACTTCCCCATGATGCAATTCAACAATTTTCTTCACAATAGATAAGCCTAAGCCGCTTCCTTCTATATTTCGCGCCCTTGCTGTATCTACTTTATAAAATCGATCAAAAATCCGCGCCACTTCTTCTTTTTCCATGCCAATCCCGCTATCTGAGATTGAAATGACTACACTCGTTTCTAATTCCCAAGCAGCAAAGGCAATGGTTCCACCACTATTTGTAAACTTAATACTATTTGTAAATATATTTGTCCAAACTTGGTGAAGTAAATTCTCATCGCCTTTTATGTGTATGCTAGGTACGTCAAATTCAACCGCTATATCTCTTTCACGCCATTTCCATTCCAACATAAAAATGACGTCCTTCATTTGTTTTTGCAAATCAAACTCTTTTATTTGAAGAACTTTTTCCTCTTTATCTAAAGAAGCAAGCGTAAGTAACTGTTTACATAAACTAGACATTCGCTTACTTTCGCCCTCAATAATTTGTAAATAATGCTTCCGTTCATCTTCTGTCATCTTTGCTGATTGTAACGTTTTCGAAAAACCTTGAATAGAAGAAAGGGGAGATTGAAATTCGTGAGATACATTGGAAACAAACTCTTGTCTCATTTGATCTAACTCTTTTATACTTTTTGTCATTTTTTTGAAACTTGTCGATAATGTTCCTATTTCGTCTTTTCGTCCTTCTTCTAACTCAATATCATACTCACCATTCGCAATCTTTTGTGTTGCTTTTGTAAATGTACGAACGGGCCGTACAAAATAACCAGCTGCAATCGTTATAAAAATAATACTCAATATAATAATGAAACCAAGTAATACAGCTAAGAAAATCCGCATTTCACCGAATTGTTGTTCAATATCAGGACGGAGAAATAATGCATATTGTTTATCATCATTCTTCACCGGGACCCCGACACTATTAATTAATTCATTATCAAAAAAACCAGTTATAAATAAGCGTGTTGGATACGAAGAAACACCGTTAAACGTTTCCCCTTGTAATACTTTTTCAATAGTAGCATCACTAATCTTTATTGAACGAAATGCATTTCCAATGCGTTTCCCCTGCTTTTGATCATCTACTATATAAATCTCATATCCTAATTCCGCAATAGAATGTAAATATTCATCCTTTGTTTCCTTATTTTGTTTTTCATATAAATGTTTGACTTCCTGCGCATAACTTAAAATTTTTTCACTATTATACGGTTTTAATTTTACTTGATAATAAACATTTGTTAATAAAAAACCAATTACACTACTAAGCAGCATAATTCCAATTGAAATCAATACAAATCTCGAATAAAGTGACTTCATCTTATTTCAGCTCCAACTTATAACCAAGCCCACGTACTGTTTTAATGTGAAAATCATCTGTTCGCTTTGAAAAACGATCGCGGAGACGTTTAATATGAACATCTACCGTACGCTCATCCCCTTCAAAATCCATCCCCCAAACGAGTTCAATCAACTCTTCCCTTGAAAATGTCCTTCCAGGATAACTTGCAAGTTGTGACAATAGCTCAAATTCCTTTAATGGTAGTAAAATCGTTTGATTATTACACTTCACCTCAAAACTTTTTCTATCAATCGTTGTCCCATGAAGTGTGATAATATCCGCATTCAGCATTTGATACCGACGAAGCAATGCTTTCATACGAAAGATCACTTCTGCAGGCTCGAACGGCTTCACAATATAATCATCTGTTCCGGAAATAAATCCTTTTTCTTTATCTACTAATTGATCTTTTGCAGTTAATAAAATAACAGGTATATCATGATACTTTCTAATCTCTTCGCATAAAGTATATCCGTCAACAAATGGCATCATAATATCGACAATAGCAAGGTGTATACTTTCTTTGTCTAATATAGATTGCGCCACTTTTCCATCCTCAGCTTCAAAAACTTTGTAGCCTTCCTTTTGTAAATGATAATGTAGTAATTCTCTAATGTGTTTATCATCATCTGCTAGTAAAATATGTATCATCTCGTTAAATCCTTCCTCGTTTATCCTTCTACACCATAACATTAAGAAAAACCTATGTTTTTTGCAAGAAAAAGACGGCAAAAAAAATTAAAGACTGTATCTTTAACGACTAATTAAATTTAGATACCGGATCTTTTCTTATTTGTAAGAACTAAAAAGACCGAGCAAGACGGAATCCAAGGTCGTCAATACAAAATGATGGATGGCTACGACGACGACATGAAGCTCCGCATCCTCTGGCCGCTTCTGCCCAGCTACCGCCTCGAAAAATCCGGTAAGAGCCGTACACTTATTCATCATATAAATCAAAGCACCACTCCCAAACATTCCCTAGCATATCATATAGGCCACATACATTCGGTTCCTTTTTACCTACTTCATGGATTTTCCCGCCTGAATTTTCATCATACCAAGCAATCTTATCAAGTTCCCCATATCTATAACCCGCAGTACCTGCTTTACATGCATATTGCCATTCTGCTTCTGTCGGAAGTCGATAGCCGTCAGACTCCCAATTACAAATGATGTTTTCACCATTATTACTTATGAATACTCCCCCACTTAGCAAAGCTTGAAGTGGGGGTTTCTAACGTTTCGGCCTAACGGACGATTAACGTCAGCGGAGTTAACACACTAGCGAGCTGTTTCACGCCTAACCCCTCTATCCCGTTTTTCCATGCATTCGGGACTACTTTTCGTAAAATATTCGCCGCAGCATTTACGTCTGCATTGATTTCGATG
>NZ_JBTMZT010000007.1:0-179235 GCF_054570475.1 Bacillus sp. C1 | reverse complement strand
AAGCTAGTAAGATCCCTGAAAGATGATCAGGTTGATAGGTTCGAGGTGGAAGCATGGTGACATGTGGAGCTGACGAATACTAATAGATCGAGGACTTAACCATATAATATGAAGCAATGTTATCTAGTTTTGAGAGAACATAAAAAAACTTATTGACTTTTTGAATCAATAAAGTATAATAATGTTTGTCTCGAGTGAATATAGTCTGGTAATGATGGCAGAGAGGTCACACCCGTTCCCATACCGAACACGGAAGTTAAGCTCTCTAGCGCCGATGGTAGTTGGGACCTTGTCCCTGTGAGAGTAGGACGTTGCCAGGCTAATTTCATTCCGCAGTAGCTCAGCGGTAGAGCTATCGGCTGTTAACCGATCGGTCGTAGGTTCGATTCCTACCTGCGGAGCCATGATTGGAGAGCTGTCCGAGTTGGCCGAAGGAGCACGATTGGAAATCGTGTATACGTCACAAGCGTATCAAGGGTTCGAATCCCTTGCTCTCCGCCATGATATTTTTGGCCCGTTGGTCAAGTGGTTAAGACACCGCCCTTTCACGGCGGTAACACGGGTTCGAATCCCGTACGGGTCACCACTTTGGAGGATTAGCTCAGCTGGGAGAGCACCTGCCTTACAAGCAGGGGGTCGGCGGTTCGATCCCGTCATCCTCCACCATATAATATATAAATAGTATCGTCGCGGGGTGGAGCAGTCTGGTAGCTCGTCGGGCTCATAACCCGAAGGTCGCAGGTTCAAATCCTGTCCCCGCAACCAAATGGTCCCGTGGTGTAGTGGTTAACATGCCTGCCTGTCACGCAGGAGATCGCCGGTTCGACCCCGGTCGGGACCGCCATTTATTTCTGGCTCGGTAGCTCAGTCGGTAGAGCAGAGGACTGAAAATCCTCGTGTCGGCGGTTCGATTCCGTCCCGAGCCACCATTTTAATTAAATACGCCGGCTTAGCTCAATTGGTAGAGCAACTGACTTGTAATCAGTAGGTTGGGGGTTCAAGTCCTCTAGCCGGCACCATGTAAGTTTCGGAGGGGTAGCGAAGTGGCTAAACGCGGCGGACTGTAAATCCGCTCCTTCGGGTTCGGCAGTTCGAATCTGCCCCCCTCCACCATTTACATAGGGGCATAGTTTAAAGGTAGAACTGAGGTCTCCAAAACCTCCAGTGTGGGTTCGATTCCTACTGCCCCTGCCAAAAAAACACAACATGGCGGTTGTGGCGAAGTGGTTAACGCACCGGATTGTGGCTCCGGCATTCGTGGGTTCGATTCCCATCAGTCGCCCCATTTTTATTTTAAAAAATAAGAAATAATGTAAAGTTTACTTTCATATAATGAAGTAAAACTTCGGTGGGCTATAGCCAAGCGGTAAGGCAACGGACTTTGACTCCGTCATGCGCTGGTTCGAATCCAGCTAGCCCAGCCATTTTTGCGGAAGTAGTTCAGTGGTAGAATACAACCTTGCCAAGGTTGGGGTCGCGGGTTCGAATCCCGTCTTCCGCTCCAAATTTAATATGGCGGCATAGCCAAGTGGTAAGGCAGAGGTCTGCAAAACCTTTACCACCGGTTCAAATCCGGTTGCCGCCTTTCTTATTATGCCGATGTGGCGGAATTGGCAGACGCGCACGACTCAAAATCGTGTTCCTTCGGGAGTGTCGGTTCGACCCCGACCATCGGTATCAAAAGACGAGAGAATCGTCTTTTTTTATTTGTCTTTTATTGATTATATCGTATATACTAAGCGTTTCTTACTTCGGTAAGGAGCGCTTTTTTTGCGTTTATGGGCGTTGAATTCTTAGACGACTAAATTACCTCTAATCGTGTGAGCAAATCGTTTACGTTAAGCGTGGAGGTGTTCGTTGTGGTAAGACGAAAGAACGTGTTAAATGATCGTGAATTATCCGTTGTTCATAAAAGTAAGAAGTCGTATGTAGAAACGTTTGAGGATGCGTTAAGTATTTTCACGAAGGATTGTGAGTTGCATAATTTACGACCTCATACGATTGGATTTTACCGCAAGGAATTCTCCGCTTTTCTAAATCATTTACGTGAGCAAGGTATCGACAGTATGAATCTAAAGCCGTATAACGTCACGGAGGAACATATTAAAGAAAACGTTATTCTATACATGCGTAATGATAAGGGCCTTAAAGTAGTATCGATTAATACGCGTCTAAGAGCCTTACGAACGTTTTTTAACTTCCTTCATAAGTATAAACACATACCGATAAATCCAATGAAAAACATCTCGTTACTTAAAGACCGCAGGCGAGTCGTTAATACTTTTACGAAGGAACAGTTAAATAAACTATTTAAACAGCCAGACTTAAAGACGTTTACAGGCGTACGTGACTATACAATCATGATGTTACTACTAGAGACCGGTATCCGTATTAATGAGTTAACAGGCTTAACATTAGCGGATGTCCGATGGGAAGATAGTTTAATCGTAATACGCAACGCTAAAAGTTATAAAGAACGGCAAGTACCGATTCAATCACGGATGAAAGAACAATTAAAGAGATATATAGCTATTCGTGGCTATGTCGAAACGGATGCGTTGTTTATATCTATCGATCAAACACCGTTTGCTAAGCGAGGTATACAAGAGAGAATCGCTAAATACGGGATAATGGCGAGGATAAAAGACGTAAGATGTAGCCCTCATACTTTTCGACATACATTTGCTAAATTAAGTGTCCAACAAGGTGCTAATATATTCGAATTACAGACCATACTTGGACATACGAGCATGGAAATCGTAAAAGTATACCTTTAAGAACTATCATTAACAGGTCGATTATTAAGTGAAATCACGTTCGTTTAATGCAGGAAAACTATTTATGAACGTTCTTTTATTTTATTTACTTTTACGAACGATTATTTTACAATCGAATCAAATGTAACGGGTAGGGAGTAAGGGGAATGGCGGAGAGTAGAAAGATTGGATACGTTAGGGTAAGTGCTAGGGATCAGAACGAGGGCAGACAGTTAGAAGCGTTAAAGGATTTAGGGATTTCCGAGCGTGACATATACATCGATAAGCAAAGCGGTAAGGACTTCGACCGACCAGAATACCAGACGCTTAAACGTGTGTTACGTAAAGGTGATGTATTGTACGTTCATTCACTTGATAGGCTTGGACGTAACAAAGACGCGATACTAAAAGAATGGAACGAGATAACGCAAGAGATACAGGCAGATATCATCGTAATAGATATGCCGTTATTAGATACAACCAAGTATAAGGACAGCGTCGGTACGTTTGTCGCTGATCTAGTGCTACAAATACTATCGTGGATAGCCGAAGAAGAACGTAAGAAAATACGCACTCGACAAGCCGAAGGAATCGCCAATGCACGTAAGCAAGGAAAAGAGTTAGGTAGACCGAAAGCAACGATTACAGATAAATTTATCGAAGAATATAAGCGATGGAAAGCAGGAGAAATAACGGCCGTAGCAGCGATGAAAGAGGCGGAATTAAGGAAAACAACGTTTTACAAGTTAGTAAAAGAATACGAAGCAAAATTATAGTCGGTAAAAATACCGGCTTCTTTTTTACCCCCGGGCTATCAAAAATAAAAAAGTTTTGCCAGGTGCCTGCAAAATCCGCGCAAAATTTGAAACTTCGGGTCTAAAACGTAGATAATAGTCTAGTTTTTACGAGTTGCAAGCCGTTTTGAATGTATTTGTATTACTTCGGATATACGTACTCAATTTCGCTGATAATTCTCTAGGAAAAACGACTTTAAAATGCACGTTAGCGTATCGAAAGTAAACGATCTAAACTTCTATACGAAAGCGACTTGGAATAAGTCGTACGTAGCCGGCACAGTTGACGCAGGGCTCGGCTTTGCTATCGCCGCTAAGGTAAATGTTGATGGGTGGGTATCCGCAGTATCGCGTAAAGGGTATACGTACTATATTACGGCTGGTGATTCTTATGTAAGTTGGCTTAGATAATGAAGAAAGCCACTCATTTTTAGGTGGGCGGCTTACCATTTACTTTAAAGATTTTCTATATAACTTTCTGCTATATCGATATCCTTTGTCATTTCTAACTCTGGAAATTTTTTATCTAATTTTCTTAAGCAATTAATAAATTCTTTACTTTGCACAATTTCCGCTATATCTTCAAAAACTTCACTTATCCAATATAAATCTTCTTTACTACAAATCTCTAAATATCTTATAGTATTTTCCTCATTTTCTGAGAGAACTTCTACTATTTCATTCCAACTTTTTTGTATTCCATAATCATCATTTAAATTTAATTTTTTTCTTTTATCTAAGATAACTTCCATTCTTTTTTCTATATTCATATTAATCCTCCAAACTCTATCTACGGTTGTTGAGTAGCATCAGGGAAAATAGTCCCTATCTCTCCATTTGTTTTTATTACTCGAACCCTAACTCCATTATATTCTCCGAAAATAGTCACACCATTTTCTGTACTGGCAAATTCGGGTAATTCAGCAACCTTAGCACCTGCCGTTGCAATATCAGAATCCGTCTAATTTTCTGGAAACTATGATTGATTTGAACTGAAGTGACCCCTAAAAATTAGACACGGTTATTTCATTAGGCAGCTTGATAAAAGTGAGTCCGGTATTGCACCGGGCTCATTTTTAATTTTGCCTTTATCCGTTTCGTATTATAATAATCTATATATTTTTCTAATTCTATTTTAAAATGCTTTACACTTTCAAACTCTTTTATGTAGAGGAATTCCGACTTCATAATTCCAAAGAAGTTCTCTATTACTGCGTTGTCGTAACAGTTCCCTTTTCGAGACATACTCTGCACAATACCTCTTGATTCAAGTGTACGGACATATTGTTTCATTTGATAATGCCATCCTTGATCTGAATGCATCAGTAGCTGGTGATTTTCAGATAAACGTTCTAATGCTTTCTCTAACATCTCTGAAACAAGTGAATACGTCGGTCTAGAACCAATTGTATATGTAATAATTTCATCATTATACAAGTCTAATACAGGTGATAAATAAAGTTTCTATCCAAACAATTTAAACTCTGTGATGTCTGTTACCCATTTTTGATTTGGTGCATCTGCATGAAAATCGCGTTTTAAAATATTTGGTGCAATTTTACCGGATTTCCCCTTATAAGACTTATATTTTTTCATACGTACAACACACTTTAATCCAAGCTCTTTCATAATACGCTGAACCTTCTTGTGATTCACTTTCTGACCACGATTCGTTAACTCATCACGAATACGACGGTAGCCATAACGACCTTCATTTTCCACATAAATTTCTTTGATTTCAGCCTTCAAATCGGCATCTAGATCCGGACGATTCATTTTCTTCACTAAATCATAATATGTGCTTCGTGGAATATCAGCTAGCTCCACGAGTGCCTTCACCGAATATTTATGCCTTAATTCATAGACTACTTGCGCTTTGTCTTGTTTCGTGACTTTTCCTTGTTTTGAACTAAGGCATTTAACTTTTTTAAGTACTCATTTTCCATTTCAAGCTGTTTAATACGAGCTTCAAGCGCTTCGATCGATCCTTCAGCTAATGCTTGTTTTAATTGTTTATTTGACTCTTTTTTCATGAATGGACGCCCCTTTTTCTTTGATTGAAGGGCATCAATTCCTTGTGTTTCGAGTTGTTTTTTTCAAACACTAATTGTTGAAGGGGCAGGAATGTTAAAGATAGCTGCTGTTTCAAATAAGGACGTACCGTTTTCAACCGTAAAGTTTAGTACGTCTAGTTTAAATCGTTGTGTGTAATTTGTATACCGTTTTAGAAAAGCTTCCAGACCATTATGCTTATATCGGTTTACCCAATTCAAAATTACTGTTTCTCTTATGCCGATTTCTTTACCGATTTCTCGATAACTTTCATTTCCGTTCAAATAACGTAGAACGATTTGTATTTTTTCATCAGCTGTAAATTTAGTCATAGAAAAACTGCACCTCCAATTGTTAGATTATGTGTCTAACAATTGGGGTGCAGTTCACCTTTATATAAAGGGCGTTCTTTTTTTATTAATTAAATTATTGTTTCACCTTTGTTTTCAGCAGGTGAACCAGTGTCGCCATCAGCTACACCCCAAGGTTGCCCATGGTCATATGCAGGTGCGGGCGTATCGCCTTCAGCTTCATTACTCACAATACCAGTATGTCCATGTGTATAAGATGATGACCAACTATCGCCATGGTTTTCAGCAGGTGCCCCACCACCATCACCTATATTTACTGCTAAATCAGGTCTTTGTGGTGCAGGAGTGTCGGCGTGACCTGCTTGATATGTGAATGAACTATATAAGCCAGCAGATACAATACCGATAACGGATAAACCTAAAACAACGGAACCAACCTTTTTAATTTTCTTAAACATTATTTTAATGCCCCTTTCTCAAATGTTTTTTCTTTAGCTTGTAATGCTGTGTGGAAATACTCACTTGCTTTTACATGGTCGTTTTCACTGTAAAACTTAACTGCTAGTTTCTCTGTATATTCTTGAGTGTAATTATATAGTGATTCTTTGTCGAAATAGGTAATTCCTTCAAAGATAATTTTTTCTAATCCTTCGGCTGTGGTATTATTATTTAATGCTTTCAAAATAGTAAAGTGATGTATATATTCTTCATTATTCAATTCAGTACAAATGTTTAACCCTTTTATAAGTAATTCTTCAGCAACATTTATTTCACCTAGCTTATGATGTTCTCTAGCTTGTAGAAAAATAGCTTTGAAATGCATTGGTTTTTTCTCTGTTACTTCTGATAGGTGGCGAATTGCTAGTGTAGAAAGATTTTGGTTTGCATATAACCAACCTAAGTTATTGCGAACACTTAAAACTAATTCGCTTTCATCAAACTTTTGGAAAATACTAATTGCTGAATTATACTTTTCCTCCGCCTGTTCAAATTGCTTTAAATAAACACATGAAGCACCTAACATGTTTTTGCATAATCCAATTCGTAATTCATAGCCCTCATTATTAGTGAAAATTTCTTTTGCTTTTGTTGCATATTGAATTGATTCTATTGGTTGGTAGAAATGATAAAGGAAAATACAAAAACGATAATAAAATTCAGCTTTTTCAAGTTCGTCAGGCACATACATTAAGAGTTTTTCGGCTTTCTCAAAATGTTCACTAGCTTCAGTATAGTTTGTAGTTAATGTGGCATGAATGGCTTTGAAGAAGTGATAATAATAGGATAGAAAGCTGTTGTTGGGTATATCAAAGGAGTTAATTTCATTAAAGCTATCTTTTGTAATGCTTAAACCATCAGTTAATACGTTATATCTAAAATCTAACAGTGAGTAATATAATGATAGATTCTCTTCTTTCTTTATATCGGAAAGCTTATCCTCAATTTCTTGTTTTAAATTTGTTGCCTTTGAAACATGTTGCTGTAACATAGAACATATTTTCACTTGTGGTGTGTCTTATGGAAGTGTTCAAGTTCCATTAGCAATGATTAAAAAACATCAATTGTCTACACACTAATTTACAAAGACGAGAGAATCGTCTTTTTTTATTTGTCTTCGGATTGATCATATTGTATATACTAAGTATTGTTTACTTGGATAAGGAGTGTTTTTTGCGTACCCAGATGAGCACTGCTTACCGGTCAATTACAATTCCAACATAAACGTAAGTTAACTTACGGAAAAATTACAAGTATCTCGGTAATTGAGTATTGAGATAGTTATCGTCTGCGGCTCGTCACTTTCATTTATACTGCCAAATCATGTTATTGAAGTATTAAATTCGTAATGAATTATAGAATTAAGGTATAATATAATTCGGTGCATGAACAAAATGATATCAATTTATATTATGTCAATAATGTGAGCCGATAATGAACTTTTTGTATTTATTTTGAAAAAGTGTTGAATAAACATTATATTTCATATTAATATTTTTTATGTAGATTTAAACGTGAAAGAGAGTGAAATAGTATGGGTCGTAAATGGAACAATATTAAAGACAAAAAAGCATCAAAGGATGCAAATACAAGCCGCGTATATGCTAAATTTGGACGTGAGATTTATGTAGCAGCAAAACAAGGTGAGCCAGATCCAGAATCGAATCAAACGTTAAAAGTTGTACTTGAGCGTGCAAAAACGTATAGTGTACCAAAAACGATTATTGATCGTGCGATTGAAAAAGCAAAAGGTGGTTCAGAAGAAAATTATGACGAGCTTCGTTATGAAGGATTTGGACCAAACGGATCTATGGTAATTGTAGATACACTTACAAACAACGTGAACCGTACTGCAGCAGATGTACGTGCTGCATTTAGTAAAAACAGTGGTAATATGGGTGTAAACGGATCTGTAGCATATATGTTTGATGCGACAGCTGTTATTGGGCTTGAAGGAAAAACAGCAGATGAAGTACTTGAAATCCTAATGGAAGCAGATGTAGATGCACGTGATATTTTAGAAGAAGAAGAGGCAGTTATCATTTATGCTGAGCCTGATCAGTTCCATGCGGTACAAGCAGCACTTAAGGATGCTGGTATTACAGAGTTCACAGTTGCTGAACTAACAATGCTTGCACAAAGTGATGTCACTCTTTCAGAAGATGCACAAGTACAATTTGAAAAAATGATTGATGCGTTAGAAGATTTAGAAGATGTTCAACAAGTTTACCACAATGTGGACTTAGGCGAGTAATATATGAAAAAGAGACCTTTTGTTATTTAAAGCAAAAGGTCTTTTTTTATTTATAAATAAAAGGGATTTTCTCTTCTATTGATGAATATTAAAATATATTGTATTAACAATTAATATTCTCTGGAGGTTTCATTATGGAATATATAGCACCTAAGCACATTGTTGCTGTTTCGGCATGTATAACGAATGAAAATAATGAAGTTCTATTAGTAAATGTACAGTGGAGAGCTGATACGTGGGAAATGCCTGGAGGCCAAGTAGAGGAGGGCGAACCTCTTGATCAGGCAGTTTGCCGAGAAGTATTTGAAGAAACGGGTCTTATAGTAAAACCAGTTGGAATTACAGGTCTTTACTATAATGCTTCAAAGTATATTTTATCGGTGGTCTTTAGAGCAGAGTATGTAAGCGGAGAAATAAAAGTCCCACCAGAAGAAATAAAAGAAGCAAGATTTATTGCTTTGAATGAAGATAATATTGATGAATATATAACACGTCCTCATATGAAATCAAGGACACTTGATGCGATAAAAGCAAACACCTTTATTCCGTATGAAACTTGGAAAGTAGACCCTTATAATTTAATAGGGAGATTATAAATATATAAATACAAATTGAAAAAATGACATAAAACCATTCTTTTTAGATGGGAGAGAGCAGCCGGCCATGGATAGAAGCGGTCAGTGCCTTTTTTAGTCCCATTCCATGTGAAAACAAAAGGAGAAAATGAGTGAAGGTCTCTGTTTGTTCTTCCTAACCAGAATGTATCTGTTAGAAAATCAAATTGGATTTATATAGATGAAAGGACAAGTGATTTGAAATATCTCAAATTACTTGTCCTTTTTATGTATAATATGTGTTTAGTGTGATGCTTAAAGAGGTGAAAATAAGTAATAAAATAGAATACACGTATACCATTTGTAAGAACGTTTGTTTGGTGCTATAATTATATTCTCTTTCTTAAGATTACATTTGTAAAACTACTCTCTAAAAAGAAGGTTAGATGAAAACTATTTAAAGCTGAAAAAGGCTAGATGGTATAATGGAAGAAAGATTAATATGTAATTTTAAGATCCATTAATATAAATAGAGATGTACTGTTTTTCTGTTAAAATGTATATTTTATAACTTACAACATTGTAAGATAGGTGTAAGAAAAATCGATGGGAGAGCGTTTGAGTAAACGATATTCTTAATATAAGGAAGTCTATACGCTGTAAGGAAAAGAGGTGTGCACAATGAAAGAACGAGTACTGTCTAGAGGCAACTACCAACAAAAAGTTTTATTCAATCCAATCATAAAATTTCTGTATAAAGCTATTATTTTATTATTATTACTTTGTTGTACATTATTATTGATTGGAAATGTAATGGTTGAACGAAGCGATATCAGTAAACTACATGTACCTAATAAGTTAGAAGTGCCAGAGTCATTGGCTCATGCTTTTATTGCGACAGAAGATAGAAGGTTTTATCATCATAATGGTCTAGACTATATAGCAATTGTTCGAGCTTCTGTTGAAAATATAAAAGCTGGTCGTGTTGTACAGGGGGGAAGTACAATTACACAACAGCTTTCTAAAAATGCTTTTTTATCTAATGAACGTACATTTTCTCGTAAATGGAAAGAGCTTTTCTATACAAAGAAAATTGAGCGTACATTTACTAAAGATGAAATTTTAAAATTATATGTAAGTAATATTTATTATGGAGAAGGAGCATGGGGAATTGAAAAAGCATCCCGGTTATATTTTGGTAAAAAGGTAAATCAATTAACATTGAGTGAGAGTGCAATGATGGCTGCTGTTGTGAAGGCACCTGCTTATTATTCTCCTACTCAGAATTATGATAAAGCAGTAGAAAGACGAAATATCGTTTTAAAGTTAATGGAGCGAGAAGGATATATTAGTCATGATGAATATGTGCAAGCGGTTGGTGAAAAGTTAGTGATTCGTCATGACATTTTGAATAAGCATTCGTTGCAAAAAGTAGCTCGTGAAAAGGCAGTAAGTTAAAGGCGAAGTTCCGTATAGGGAACTTCGTTTTTTGGAATAGAATAGTCAAAGATGGGACACAATATTGACACATTTGTCGTATTTTTAGAAATTATGTGAGCGTGTTCATTGCACGACATGTATAAGTATTGATATTATGTGTAATGTGTACAACAATGTATACAGAATATGAATTTAAAGAGGAATGTATATGAAATCATCAAACAAAATCATGGCTCTTGGTATTGTTTTTTCTATCGCAGTATTAATTGTAATCGGGACAATCGCATACAGTATCATAAATGACAAAAAAGACAAAGGGGATGAGATGTTCGCTTATTCCTCGCAACAGTCTTTAGGTAAGAAAGATGCTCCTGTTAAGGTTGTAGAATTTGGAGACTTTAAATGTCCAGCTTGTCGAACTTGGGATGCGACAGTATTACCTCGTTTAAAGGATGATTATATTAATAAAGATAAAGTACAGTTTTATTTCATTAACTTCCCGTTTATCGGAAAAGATTCTGATTTAGGTGCTGCTGCTGGTGAGGCGATTTATAAACAGGATCCAGAATCTTTCTGGACATTCTATGATGAAATTTATCAAAGTCAGAAGAAAGATACTGAAGAATGGATTACAGAAGAATTGCTTCTTAATATAGTGAAGGAAAAGCTTCCGAAAATTAATGTAGACCAGTTTAAAAAAGATTTACATAGTAAAGAAATTCAAGATAAAGTACGTAAAGATTCAGATCGTGCAAAAAAACTGAAAGTACAAGGTGCTCCCTCAGTATATGTAAATGGAAATCTTGCAAATCCAGATTATGACAGTATAAAAAAGGCAATTGATAAAGAATTGAAAAAGTGATGAGTATACTCATCACTTTTTCGACTTTTTTCGATAAAATTCTTGCCTAGCATTTTGTAACGTGCTATACTACTTTACATAAGTTATTCAGATAAATTAAATTTTTTTCATATTTGCGGGTGTAGTTTAGTGGTAAAACAAGAGCCTTCCAAGCTCTGGTCGAGAGTTCGATTCTCTTCACCCGCTCCAAATTTCATTTTATATTCTCATAATAAATTGTGATCAACGCAGTGTTTCGTTTCTAAGATAAACGGGGCATTGCGTTTTTTAATGTTTGGAAATGAAGATTTTATACGAAAATAGAAGTAAGGACTATGATGAAGAAATGAATTGCTAACCATCAGTAGGTGATTACTTGTTTGATGAGGATATGTATTCATCGTAGAAGGAGGCAAAGCATGGATTTTGAGCAATTAAAACAAGATGTAATAGCGTATAGTAAAACAATTGGAATAGATAAGATAGGCTTTGCGAGTGCTTCACCATTCGAAGAATTAAAGCAACGTTTAATTCAGCAGCAACAATTAAATTATCAGTCTGGTTTTGAAGAACCTGATATCGAAAAGAGAACAAATCCGCAGCTACTATTACCGGGAGCAAAATCAATTATTGCAATTGCATTAGCATATCCATCAAAGTTGAAAAATGCACCGTTAAGTAAGCGAGGAGAACGTCGTGGTATTTTTTGTCGTGCTTCTTGGGGACAAGATTATCATCTTGTTTTGCGAGATCGTTTGCAAAAATTAGAGGCATATTTAATTGAGAAGCTTCCAGATATAGAAGTAAAGTCAATGGTAGATACGGGAGAGCTGAGTGATCGTGCTGTGTCAGAACGTGCTGGTATTGGATGGAGCGGTAAAAACTGTTCCATTATTACACCAGAATTCGGCTCCTATGTATATTTGGGTGAAATGATTACGAATGTACCATTTCCACCAGATCAGCCAATAGAAGATCAGTGCGGAAGTTGTACAAAGTGTATTGATATTTGTCCAACCGGTGCACTTGTACAGGGGGGACAGTTGGATTCCAAAAAATGTATTGCTTTTTTAACACAAACAAAAGGTTTTCTCCCAGAAGAATATCGAGATAAAATTGGAAATCGTATTTATGGCTGTGATACGTGCCAAACAGTTTGCCCAAAGAATAAAGGTAAGGACTTCCATAACCATCCAGAAATGGAGCCGGATCCAGAGCTTGTTAAACCACTACTAACGCCGTTATTAACGATAAGTAACAGAGATTTCAAAGAGAAATATGGAATTATGTCTGGATCTTGGCGGGGGAAAAAGCCATTGCAACGAAATGCAATTTTAGCTCTTGCTCATTTTAAAGAAAGTACAGCAATTCCTGATTTAATTGGTGTTATGAAAGATGATCCAAGACCTGTGATTCGAGGTACAGCGGCATGGGCTTTAGGGAAAATCGGTGGTGAAGGTGCGAAAGAAGCTATTGAAAAAGCGATGGAACGTGAAAAAGATGAAGAAGTTCTTCACGAAATGAATCGTGGTCTTGATTTATTAGCTGAGAAAAAACAGTAGTGAATGTCTCCTTTTTTCATAATGTAGTATGGGAGGGAGACGAAATGGTTGTGAAATCACATATTGAAAAACAGATGAAACAATTTTTAGGTTATATTACAAATAAACGTGTAAGTGTTGAGGCGGTTCCTGTTGACCTACTGCAGGTACTACAGCGAAAAAGGGATTTGTTTCAAAATCGTGATGCTGAAATTGTAAAGGCAACAGCAGATATATCTTTTATAGGACAATTAAATAGTAAGCAATATCAAGAAGTAGATTATCAAGTTCATTTAAAATATTTAGTTCATCATCATGACTTATACTACATGGAAGAAGAACAATTAGAACGACGCATTTATATAAAAGATGGAAGCATTGTAGAAAATAAGGAAATTGAAGTAAAAGAAGTGATGGGGCAAGGTGAAACGTTAGAGCGTGAGGGAATGAAAGGAAAGTCTGGTTCGTATCAATATAACCGTTTAGAAGCCGTCAAATATGCAGAGCATTGGTGGGATGATCGGAATCCAGCGTATCGTAACTTTCCTGATAATTGTACGAATTTTATTTCACAGTGTTTGCATACTGGTGAAACGCCAATGACTGGGTATCCTAACATTCGTAAAGGATGGTGGCAAAGGGAGAATCAGTGGAGCTGGAGTTGGGCTGTTGCCCATTCATTTTATTGGTATTTATCAGGGGCTACAACAGGATTATGTGCTAAAGCGGTAGAAAAACCAGAAGATCTTCTACTTGGTGATGTAATTGTTTATGATTTTGAAGATGATGGTAGATGGAATCATACAACGATAGTTGTAGCTAAAGATGCGGACGGTATGCCTCTTGTAAATGCCCACTCGGCTAACAGCCGCAGACGTTATTGGAACTATGAAGATTCCAGCAAATATACGCCAAAAATGAAATATAAATTTTTTCATATTATTAATGGGTAGAGATTTTTTATTCAAGTGGTATAATACGTAGTAGACAAAAGATTGAGGTGAATATCACGTGGGAGTACATGTTGTTTTATACCAACCAGAAATTCCAGCAAATACAGGAAATATTGCACGTACTTGTGCAGCTACTGGAACAGAGTTACATTTAATTAGACCATTAGGATTTTCAACGGATGATAAAATGTTAAAACGTGCAGGTTTAGATTATTGGCAGCACGTAAAAATTACGTACTATGATTCGATTGAAGAGTTTTATGAAAAAAATAGTGATGGTGAATTCTTCTATTTAACAAAGTATGGCGAAAAAGCACATACAGCGTTTAATTATAGTAATGTAGAGAAAGATTATTATTTCGTATTTGGAAGAGAAACGAACGGATTGCCAGCAAACGTAATCGAAGAAAACTTTGATCATTGTTTACGTATTCCGATGACTGATAAAGTGCGCTCTTTAAATTTATCCAATACAGCAGCAATTTTAATTTATGAAGCATTTCGTCAACAAAATTATCCAGGTTTAGATTTAGAAATTGTGTACTAAATAGATAACAAAAAATGATGGGCTTATGCCCATCATTTTTTGTTTATACCTGGTTTATCATTGTACCCTGCAGTAAAAATTGCAGTCAGAAATGTAAGTGAGACACCTAAAATTAATAATAATTTCATATGAATCCTCCTTCTGTATGTTTTATTTAGAGCTGAAGTTTATGTAGATTCTGTGGGAGTAAAGAAGAAATATTCGTAAGAATGAGAGGGATCGCCCTCTGTAATATAATTATACAGAATTTTCTTTTTAAATTGGAGTGAAATTTATAATGTTTGGAGAAGATTTCATTTTGATTTAAAGAATGTTTCAGGACATCCTCGCATACCTTTTATAATAATCCGATTGAACAAGGAGATGGGGGAGGAGCTATAATGGATATTCTAAAGAAAATTGAACAGCACCGAGAAGCAGAAGAACATTTAAAATGGGAAGGTACGTTTGCGGAATATTTAGAGCTTGTAAAAGATCGACCATGGGTGGCTCAAACTGCACACTCTCGCATTTACAATATGATTAAAGATGCTGGCATTGAGGAAGTAGATGGTAGAAAAAAATACAATTTCTTTAGTAATCAGCTGTTTGGATTAGAAGATGCTTTAGAGCGTCTTGTGGAAGAATATTTTCATCCGTCTGCGAAACGTTTAGATGTTAGAAAACGGATTTTACTATTAATGGGGCCAGTTAGTGGTGGGAAATCAACGTTAGTTACGATTTTAAAAAGAGGGTTAGAAACATATTCACGTACAGATCGAGGAGCTATTTTTGCGATAAAAGGTTGCCCGATGCATGAAGACCCTCTTCACTTAATACCACACCATTTACGTGATGACTTTTACGATGAATATGACGTAAGAATTGAAGGGAACTTGTCACCATTAAATGTGATGCGTTTAGAAAAAGAATATGGCGGGAGAATTGAAGATGTAATTGTAGAACGGATTTTCTTTTCGGAAGATCGCCGGACAGGGATTGGTACATTTAGTCCTTCAGATCCAAAGTCACAAGATATTGCCGATTTAACAGGGAGTATTGATTTTTCTACAATTGCGGAATACGGTTCAGAGTCGGATCCACGTGCATACCGTTTTGATGGAGAACTAAATAAAGCAAACCGTGGCATGATGGAATTTCAAGAGATGTTGAAATGTGATGAAAAGTTTTTATGGCATCTATTATCTCTTACACAAGAGGGGAATTTCAAAGCGGGGAGATTTGCACTTATCTCAGCAGATGAATTAATTGTAGCGCACACGAATGAAACAGAGTATCGCTCTTTTATTTCCAACAAGAAAAATGAGGCATTACATTCAAGAATTATTGTGATGCCAGTTCCATATAATTTACGAGTTAGCGAAGAAGAACATATTTATGAAAAGATGATTCGTGAAAGTGATGTTTCAAATGTACACATTGCACCGCACACACTTCGCGTTGCAGCAATGTTTACAATTTTAACACGCCTCAAGGATCCGAAGCGTCCAGATATTGATTTAATTAAAAAGATGCGTTTATATGATGGGGAAATGGTGGAAGGTTATAATGCGATTGATGTAGAAGAATTGCAACGTGAATATCAGGATGAAGGTATGGGTGGTATTGACCCGCGTTATGTCATTAATCGTATCTCATCTACTATTATTAGAAAAGAAGTACCATCGATTAATGCGCTAGATGTGTTACGTTCGCTGAAAGATGGATTAGATCAACACCCATCCATTAGTAATGAGGACCGAGAACGCTATATGAATTTCATTTCATTAGCACGGAAAGAGTACGATGAAATTGCTAAGAAAGAAGTACAAAAAGCATTTGTGTATTCGTATGAAGAATCGGCTAAGACGCTTATGGATAATTATTTAGATAACGTTGAGGCATATTGCAATAAATCGAAACTAAGGGATCCATTAACAGGTGAAGAAATGAGTCCAGATGAAAAGCTAATGCGTTCTATTGAAGAACAAATTGGCATTTCAGAAAATGCGAAGAAAGCTTTCCGAGAAGAAATTTTAATCCGCATTTCTGCTTACGCTCGTAAAGGAAAACGATTTGATTACAACTCACATGAACGTCTTCGTGAAGCGATCCAGAAAAAATTATTCGCTGATCTGAAAGATGTTGTGAAGATTACAACATCCACGAAAACACCAGATGAGAATCAGTTGAAGAAAATTAATGATGTTGTAGCACGCTTAATCGATGAACATGGCTATAATTCGTCATCAGCCAATGAATTGCTTCGTTATGTAGGTAGCTTGCTCAATCGATAGTTTGATAATAAAACGCTGTCTCTTATGAAACCGAGAGGCAGCGTTTTTGTATCCATCTGATTGAAATGATGAAATTCTACGATATAAATCCATTTTAACTTTCCAACATCTAAATTGCGGTTATGAAAACAAAGGGAAGTCGCCACTTATTACTTCTTTTTGTTTGTACATGGCATGGGGCTAAAAGGGAACTGACCGCTACTACACTTGGCTGGATGCTCTCTTCTAACTAAAAAGTAAGGGGTTTGTCGGTTTTTCAATCTGTATTTATATAGTGAATGTTTCATTTCATATATGAGCTTGTCCAAATAAAATAAATTAAGGTGCAATTTCATGAATTTATTGTCAATTATTTTCACAATATGCATATGATAGAGTAACCAACCATTCATACAGAAAAAGCCAACACAATACAATATGTTGCAAAATGAAAAAGTGTGCAACAATGAATTGTGTTTCTTTCTTATCAGCTGAAGAACGTACAATTGATAATGAATGTCAAAGCTTTTGTTAAGGATGCTCGGAGTAAAAATTAAGGGTGCTTTATGAATATGGAAAAAAGAAAATTCTAATGAACAGAATTCTTGTTACTGTTTTTGTTGCTACATCAAAACCTCAAATTCTTATATTACTGTTTATTAGAGAAAATAAGGAAAATTACAGTAAGGAGGGAAAAGGATGGGCGAAGAAAATCAACCAAATTATACAATTTCACAGGAAAATTGGTCCCTCCATCGCAAAGGACATGATGATCAACAGCGCCATCAAGACAAAGTACAAGAGGCAATTAAGAATAACTTACCAGATCTTGTGACAGAGGAAAGTATAGTGATGTCTAATGGTAAGGACGTTGTCAAAATACCTATTCGCTCTTTAGATGAGTATAAAATTAGATATAACTATGATAAGAATAAACATGTTGGGCAAGGAACTGGTGATAGCAAAGTTGGCGATGTGGTTGCAAGAGATGGATCTGGAGGTCAAAAGCAAAAGGGACCAGGAAAAGGGAAAGGTGCAGGAGATGCAGCTGGGGAAGATTATTATGAAGCAGAAGTGTCTATTTTAGAATTAGAGCAAGTGTTTTTCAAAGAACTGGAGCTACCTAACTTAAAGCGGAAAGAACTGGATGAAAATCGGATTGAACAAATTGAATTTAATGATATTAGAAAAACAGGGTTATGGGGAAATATTGATAAAAAACGGACGATGATATCAGCTTATAAACGAAATGCTATGAACGGAAAGCCGGCTTTTCATCCAATTCGTCAAGAAGATCTGAAGTTCCGAACATGGAATGAAGTAGTGAAGCCGGATTCAAAAGCGGTTGTATTAGCAATGATGGATACAAGTGGATCTATGGGACTTTGGGAGAAATATATGGCGCGTAGCTTCTTCTTTTGGATGACAAGGTTCTTACGTACAAAATATGAAACAGTAGATATAGAATTTATTGCTCATCATACAGAAGCAAAGGTTGTAACAGAAGAAGAATTTTTCTCTAAAGGAGAAAGTGGAGGAACAATATGCTCCTCTGTTTATAGAAAGGCACTAGAGCTTATCGATGGAAAGTACTCTCCGGATCGCTATAATATTTATCCATTTCATTTTTCAGATGGAGATAACTTAACGTCGGATAATGCTAGGTGTGTAAAGCTTGTGCAAGAATTGATGCAGGTATGTAACATGTTTGGGTATGGGGAAGTGAACCAGTACAATCGCCACAGTACACTCATGTCGGCTTATAAAAATATTAAAGATGAGAATTTCAGATACTACATTTTAAAACAGAAAGCAGACGTATTTCACGCAATGAAGAGCTTCTTTAGAGAAGAATCCGGTCAAAAAATGGCATGAGATCTTGATAAATGGATTTTAGAGAACAGTTTTGTTGGAATGATATGTAATAGTATCATAGTCAGAAGGTACCGTGAAATAAATAATGGGTGCCTTTTTCTTTTGTGTAGAATATATATAATGTTATTCCAAAAAGGGATAACGTTATATATATGTTCTACACTGAAAAGATAAAGGTTGTTTACAGTTCTATAATACGTAATCATAAAAGCGTTAATCTTCATCTTGGTCTATAAGAGCTTTCCAACCTACAGCTGTCACACTAACTTCTAAACTTAATCGATTTACAATTTTTTCAATAAGTTCTGTTTTCTGTGCGTTACAATGTAGAAATGCCTTTACAATTACTTTCTTTTCTTTCTCAATGTCTTCACTATACAACTCTTGAAGGCCCAGTTCTTCTGTATATACCATATGCATTAGCAATACCCTAATATGGTTTTCATCTTTCTCTAAACATGTGACGGATATTACATAACGTATTTCTTCTTGCTGGTGTCCTTGAGATTTTTTATTCATAAATACGCCCATAGGCCGGAGAAAAATGTGTACGAAAATAACACCACAAGCACCAATGATACCTGCTTTTAAAAAACCAGCTCCAATAAGAGTACCTACGGCAGCGGCACACCATAATGTTGCTGCTGTATTCAAGCCGCGAATACTAAAGCCTTCTCGAATAATGACACCTCCACCAAGAAAACCGATACCACTTACAACTTGAGCAGCGATACGAGTAGGGCTTTGTTCTTCTACCGTCATAACAGATAACAGTACAAATAAGCAGGCTCCAAGGGAAACAAGTGCATTTGTTCTTAATCCAGCCATCCGATTTCTCCATTGTCGTTCTGTTCCAATACAAGCACCTGCAAGTATTGCGGCTAGTAAACGAATAACGATATCTTGCCAAACCATATTTTCACCTCCGTATATATAATAAAGTGATATTTCCAGCGGGGAGTGCATCTTTCACTGCTGGAAAGCCTTCATCAATCGGATACTAAAGCCAACTATGAAACGTTTTGATGTATATTCGTTTTAATAATTGAGTTAATATAGCGTATCCAGCTATAATTCCTATTACCCATAAAAAGTAACGAAATGGCAGTGGGGAAAACCCTAATATTTCACTGAAAGGTGAGAATGGCAAATACATGCCAACTATCATTATAATTGTTGTTAGTAATAGCACAGGAGAAGAGGCTGTACTTTGAATAAAGGGAATATGTTGCGTACGAATCATATGCACAATTAACGTTTGAGTAAGTAATCCGACTATAAACCATCCAGCCTGAAACAAGGAGTGTTCGGCGCTTGTATTTGCGCTAAAAACATTCCATAGCACACTAAAAGTTATTACATCGAATATACAACTTATTGGTCCGATACATAAGATGAAATTACGTAAGTCTTTCGTATCCCATTTTCTTGGTTTTTCTAGAAACTCTTTATCTACTGTGTCCCAAGGAATGGAGAGTTGGGATAAGTTGTATAATAAGTTCTGAACTAGTAGTTGAATTGGTAATAGGGGAACAAAAGGAATGAATATACTAGCTAATAATAAACTACATGCATTTCCAAAATTCGAACTTCCAGCCATTTTCATGTATTTTAGTATATTCCCAAATGTCTTTCGTCCTTCTATAATACCGATTTCTAATACATCTAGGTCTTTTTCAAGTAGCATCATATCAGAACATTCTTGAGCGATATTGTCTGCCGTTTTAACAGATATACCAATATCAGCTTCTTTTAGAGCTAAAACATCATTAATACCATCCCCTAAGAATCCGACTGTATGCCCATCTTGTTGTAATGTTTTAATAATACGGAGTTTTTGTGTAGGATTTAGTTTTGCAAAAGCAGTTGTTTTTCGGGCTAACTTTGCAAGCGCTCGTTCGGGCAAGCGGTCAATTTCATAGCCGAGTACGACTTCTCCTACATCAATACCTACTTTCTTGCAGATGTTTTTCGTAATACACTCATCATCCCCTGTTAAAATCTTTATAGCTACTCCCTTATCTTGTAGAGAGCGAAGTGAAGAAATGGCAGATTGTTTCGGAGGATTTAAGAACCCTAAAAATCCAACAAGCACCATATCAGATTCATCTTCAGTAGAATAGGCCTCAGATGTGTCCGTATTGCATTCTTTATACGCAACTGCAATGACCCTCAGCCCTTGTTCATATAAAAAATGAACAAGCTGGTTATTTTTATGCTGTATATGATTAGTAATAGGAACTACAGAATGGTTCAATTGTATATGGCTACAAATGGACAAAACTTCTTGAACAGATCCTTTACATACCATAAATTGTTTTCCAGATTGCTCTTTTACAATGCTAGAAGTACGGCGCCTTTTGAAGTCGAATGGAAAATCGATGACTTTTGAAAATTGAGAAGTATCGAGAGTTCTGTTTGCTTGTGTATATTGCAAGATAGCTTGGTCAATTTCATTCTTTGTTCCTGTTTGAAAATAGCTATTTAAATAGGCCAATCTGAAGACATGTTTAGATTGTTTCCCTTCATTATTTAAACAACGTACCAATTGCATATTCTCTTCCGTTAGAGTACCTGTTTTATCAGTACAAAGAATGTCCATTGCTCCAAGGTTGTAAATAGAGCTTAATTGTTTTATGATAACCTTCTTTTTACTCATATTTACAGCACCTTTTGCTAAATTAGCTGTTACAATCATTGGCAACATCTCTGGAGTGAGTCCAATGGCTATAGCTACCGCAAATAAAAAAGCTTCCTGCCAATCGCCCTTCATAACACCGTCTATTACCATAACAAAGGGAATCATAATAAGCATACATTGAATGAACAGCCAACTCACTTTACTGATTCCTTTGTCAAAACTAGTTTCAGAGGATATTTTTGCTCGAGTTTTTGTTAAAAAACCAAAAGATGTGTTAGCTCCTGTAGAAATAACAACTGCTTTTGCGAAGCCGTCCATAATATGTGTTCCCATAAAACAAAGGTTTTCTAATTCTATTAAGTTCCCTATGCTTCTTATTTTTCGCTTTTTATACGTGTAATAATATTTGTTGGACTTTTCGACGGGTATGACTTCACCAGTTATTGTTGATTGGTTCACTAGTAAATTTTTTGATGAAAGAATGCGAACATCAGCCGGAACAATATTGCCAGCAGAGAGAAAAATAATATCGCCTGGTACAAGTTTTTCAGGGGAAACTTGTACTTTCTCACTTTGTTCGGTTTGTCCTGTATTTGGTTGTTTAAATCGTTGTGTTTTTTCTCTTAATACAGTTACGGATGCAAGAGGTATTTCTTTTAACTTGTTTATCCATTTTTGTGCACGAAACTCTTGGATGAAGCGGATTATTGAACTTAAAATTACTATAATTGCTGCAATGGTCGCACTTTTTATGTCATTTGTAATAAAAGATATGATACCTATAGCAATTAGAATAAAAATAAAAGGATTTTTGAAGCAGATAAGAAAGCTCATATACCATGATTTTGTTTTTTCGTATATGATTTTATTGTTCCCATAAATATCGTTTCGTCTGCTTGCTTCTTGACATGAAAGTCCGTTTGGATTTGTTTTTAGCATAGATAAAGCAGAATGAGTATCACATTTAGCAAGTTCAACCATCATTTTGTGATTTTTGTTTAATACTTCTTTGTGATTTGAAGCATATCGTTGTATATGTTTCAATGTCATAACAACGGCCCCCTTACTCTATTTTTTATAACTTAAGATCGGAATTATTCATCAATATATAGTGAATGTTTGATTAATGCAGATTTTTCATTTTCTCACTTCGTTTTTTCTTCTTGCTGAATTTTGAAGTGGAGATGACGGTCTTTATTTTGTTTGTAATATAGATAATTGGAAGAGTTTCTTTATAAACTTTGTTTTACATAGGTAATGAATACTTACAGCTACTACAGATCCGAAGATTGCCCCAGCTAATACATCAAATGGGAAATGTACGCCAACCCAAATTCTTGAAAGAGCAATGAGAACGGCTGATACTAAAAGGATGAATCCTAAACGGTTATAATATAGCCATACTGTAACGGCAATAATAAATGCACTAGTAGCATGATCACTAGGAAAAGAAGAGTTTGCAGCGTGTTCAACAAGTTGATTTATATGCAAGTGAGAAACAAATGGTCTGTCTCTATAGAAGAAGAGTCCAATTATTCTATTTAGTGTAAAACCAAGGCTACATGCTAACATGGTTTGAAAGATTACGATTCGACTTTTTTGTTTATTGAATATCCAAAAAAATAAGAAAGCGATAATTAATATATACTGAGCGTATTCAGCAAAAAATATCATTATATAATCTAATACAATATTTTTATTTACTTGTTGATTAATACGTTCGAAAATTTCGTAGTCTACGTAGCGTGTTGAAAGTAACATTTTTTCCTCCATAAAGTAGTGAATTTGGGTTCTTACTATTTTACTTTATTGAAAATTGAGATATTTAAAAGTATTCCCATCGCCATTAAATTTGCTATTAATGAACTGCCACCAAAACTAATAAACGGAAGAGGTGTCCCTGTAAGAGGAAATAGCCCTGTAATTCCTCCTAAATTGACAATAGACTGTATGCCGATCATGCTCCCTATACCAATTGCTATAAAACTTCCAAATGGGTCTTTACATTGTTGTGAGATTTTAAAAGAACAAAGTACGATATTCAATAATCCGATTAAAATAATGAACACACCAATAAACCCAAGCTCTTCAGAAATAATAGCCATAATAAAGTCTGTATGAGGTTCTGGCAAATAACCATATTTTTGAATGCTATTCCCTAAGCCGCGACCACTTATTCCTCCAGAACCAATAGCAATGAATGAATTTACAAGTTGATATCCATTTCCTTGTACGTCATGAAATGGATTGAGGGCAGTTGTAATACGTGCCATTTGAACTTCTGATAGACCATATTTAATTAAAAAATATAAAGATGGTACCCATAAAATAGAGCTTAAAGAAAACCATTTTAGAACAGCGTTTATATTGATCCCAGAGCAAAGAAAGATACTCATTCCTATCGCTAATATGAGAAGAGCAGAGCCTAAATTTGGTTGCTTATAGATAAGGAAAAAGGTTGTAATGAGAAAGAAAATAATTTTTCCACTTCCATACCAAGCTGGTTTATGAAAGTGTTGGCGTATGGCGAAAAAACGAGCCATTACAATTATGGTTCCTAATTTTATGAATTCAGCTGGTTGTATTCCAAATATCCATGATTGTGCATTGTTAACAACCTTTCCTTTCCATAGAACTAAGAAAAGTAGCAAAATACCCCCTGTCACAATAATTACTGAGATGATGCGCTTTTTCCATATTCGAAAAGGAAGAGTCATACAAATGATCAATCCGGCAGTTCCTAAGAAAAACTTGGTTAACTGAGAACGAAAGAAATGATCACTGTTATAACCGTAATGTTGCACAGCAACGATAGAGCTCGCACTATAAAGCATGATGAGACCTATCGTACATATAATAAAAAGAGAGAGGAGTAATCGGTAATCGAGTAACTTTAATGTTTTTTTCATTTGTATCTATCTCTTTCTATATAGGATTAAAGGTTTTCCGCATAGTGTTAAATCCGATATCCTTATATTATGTTTTTAAGCATTATAAACAGGATATAAAAATAATGAATCAGTATTTTCTAGAGAAGGAAGAGAGAAATGTAAAGAAATCATTTCGTTATGCTGTAATGAAAATACTTCAACTAGAAACGAGGTATTGCGAAGCCTTCTGTTTATGTGAATAAGAGTATTTTTCTTCTCTTTTTTTGATAAACAGATCTATTACATTCTCAATTTGTTGAGAGTCAATTGTGAGCATCATATTTACAATAATATCTATCGGTTGTTTATCTAATAATTGTTGTGCTTTATCATTACATAAATTAGTAAGAATATAATATTGTGTTTTTCGGTTAAGATAACTTAAAATTTCAGCACTTTTTTCATTAGGCAAATAATTGATGAACCATAGTTGTTCTTGGTAAGAAAGATTTTTCATTTCGAGTGCAATATCATACGGCTGTTTTTTTAGAATTAATTTCATTTTTAGTCCCTCCTTATTTACATACCAAGTTCATATTTTTGAATTCATACAAATCACTGTGTAGTGCTGTTATTTGGGGGGATTTCACATTCTTATACAAAAATCCCCTCTAGTATTCAACTAGAGGGGATGAAAAAAGACATGACTAAATAAAACGTTACTCCCCTAGTCGAGCTTTGGCACTATACAACGTAAAGTAATGAAGAGTCATTACTTAGCTATCTTAAGAAGAGCCTTAATCCGACAATTCCTGTTCTACCCATTGGCATCTTTCGATATTTTTGGGCAATAGCCTGTGTTTGTATAGGAGCCTCACCTAACAGGTTTAGCTAATATGAACTTGTTGTTTCTTTCGTGTAGAAAGCATAATATATTATTTTTTAATTTGTCAAGTGCGAAATTGTGCTTTTTCATAGATTTGTAAAGTGTAACGTATTGGCTTAAATTTCAGTATCTAGACTTATGAAATAGACGAAGTGGTACTATAGATGAATTTTTTTTATGTAAACAGAAAAAAAGGAATCTAACAAAAGTTACAGCAGATTTTGAAGTGTATCGCTTATTTTTAGGTTGCATAGAAAGTGAAACTTTAATCAGAGGGGGGGCTTCATCCTTCTCTGATTAAAAGCCCTCACCAATCGGGCTTTTACGGACAGCCCGACCCTCACCTATCTTCCTTGCTTCTCTTTAAATCTTGAGGTGGGGGGGCTTACTGCCCGTTAAAGCGGGATAAACAGAAAACCAGAAAAATTATGATATGGAGATTATATTCAGAAAATCTTACAAATCGTATCTTTTTCTGCTTAGTTTACAATTACCGGTTGATTCTGCTTTTTTTTCGGTGTAGTCTATACCTGTATAAAGCTGATGTATGAACAGGTTCTTTTATTTCTCACATAAAAGGCTGGATCGGCACGAAAGAAGATTGTTAGCTTATGTATTAAAAATCGTATATTTCTTTGTTAGGTGAGGCTCCTGTATAGAGAAACGCTGCTGCCCAAAAATGTCGAGAGACGCCAATGGGTCAACAGGAACGGTCGAATTAAGGCCCTTCTTAATGTAGCTGGTTTCAAACCTATGCTATACAGTGCTAAAACTCAACGAGGAGGAAAGTACAGCATGCCTATTACCTATTAACAACGTATGTTAATTTGTTTCATTCGTTTTTTGTAGTATGCAGACCTTTGCTCATCGCTGAGTTAAAGGTCTTTTTTGTGTGAAAAAGTTCTCTCATATGCTTTATATGGTCAATTTTGTTAAGAGAGGATGTATGAGAATGAAAAAAAATTGGTTTTATCAAAATAAAATAAAGGTTATTTTGGGGACCTTATTTATTTTTCTGTTTTTGGGCGGAAGCTATATATATTCTCAATTCAATCATTTCAACAATAAAACATATCATGGATTAGAGAGGGGGCGGAAATCTGTAAAACGAATAAATGATATATCACCCTTAAAAAATAATATTTCTATTCTCATTATGGGGGAAGATAATAGTGAAACGAGAGAAGGGGAATATGGGGAAAAGGCTCGGACAGACGCATTATTGTTAGCTACTATAGATAAAAGCGATAGCTCAGTTAATCTAGTAAGTATTCCAAGAGATACGAAAGTGTATATACCGACTAAAGACAAAGCAGATAAAATTGCTCACGCCCATGCCTTTGGAGGGATCGATAGTACAGTAGATACGGTAGAGAAATTTTTAGATATACCGGTTGATTATTATATTAAATTCAATTTTGATTCATTCCTTAATCTTATCGATATAATTGGAGGTATCGATGTTGATGTTCCTGTTACTTTTACGGAACAAGACAGTAAAGATACTCCTGATGCTATTCATTTAAAGAAAGGATACCAACATTTAAACGGTGAACAGGCATTAGCATTAGTGAGAACGCGCCACATTGACAATGATTTTATGAGAGGTAAGCGTCAGCAATTAGTAATTGAAGCCATTGGGAAAAAGTTAGTGAACATAAAGTCTTTAGGAAAATTTGAGGAGATTTTAGATCAAGTTAGTCCACATGTAGCGACGAACCTTAGTACAATGGATTTACTTTCTATCGCAGGTACTATGATGGGAAAACCAGTAACAATTACGAAACAGCAAATTAAGTGTAATGATAATTATACGAATGGGATTTATTATGCTCAGCCTGATCCAAAAAGTGTTCGAGAAATTTCACAAACTTTAAAACAAGTTTTGGAGAAATGATAGATTTTATATATAAATACAAATTAAAAAACGAACATCAAACCATTCTTTTCAGATGGATGAGAGCATCCGGCCAGTTCCTTTTTTAGCCCCATCCTATGTGAAAACAGAAGGAGAAAACGAGTGAAGGTCTCTGTCTGTTCTTCATAACCATAATGTATCTGTTAGAAAATCAAATTGGATTTATATATTTGCTCTTTTAGTAGCATGAGAGTAAATCTATGAAATAAAAGCTAGTTGACAAATGTAAAAAATGACTGTATTTTTGAAAAAATAATAAATAGTCTTTGTTAGGTGAGGCTCCTGTATAGAGAAACGCTGCTGCCCAAAAATGTCGAGAGACGCCAATGGGTCAACAGGAACGGTCGGATTAAGGCCCTTCTTAATGTAGCTGGTTTCAAACCTATGCTGTACAGTGCTAAAACTCAACGAGGGAGAGGTATATAATTTGTTAGAACGGCATCTCTAAGGTAATAGAGATATGTTTCTAATGTTTGATTTGTATTGTAAAAAACCTTTACTCCTTTTTGAGTAAGGGTTTTTCTGTTTTGTTTAGGAAGTGCATGAAAAAAGTTGTGATATTTTTTGAGTGAAAAATAATATTAGAATAATTTATGGAATTCCTACCAATTTAGAACAAATCAAACCAATCCCTAGTAAAAATCGAGAGTCTCTCCTACTAATTTTAAGGAGGAATAAAAGTGAAAAACCGATTAAAAGAATTACTTACCACAAAAAATATTTTAATTGTAGAGGAGTTGTCATCTCATCCACCTTATGACATTGCACAAGAAATTAAAAAGTTTTCACGTGAAGGTCAGGTGCAATTAATAGATATGATTCCTGTTGTAAAAAGCTCTAAAATTCTTAAACATATGAATCCAGAGGAACAATATAAAATTTTAATTCATTTATCTGTAGAGAAAGCAAAAACATTACTGAATTCACAACCCATTGATGATCTTGTTGATTTATTTTTAGCGATTCATCCGAAACAAGATGAACGGTTAATGGCGTATTTGGATCAAGTTACACAACAAAAAGTAAAAGAGTTAATGATTTTTGGACCTGAAACAGCAGGAAGTCTTGTAACAAGTGATTACGTCTCAGCTCGGGAAAATTGGTCAGTAAAAACGACATTAGAACACATTAGAAAATGTGCGACTCATGTAGAATCTGTATCGTATATGTATGTTCTTGATAACTATGGTCATCTTAATGGAATTGTGTCTATACGTGAGTTATTAGTAGCAGTAGATACAGAAATCTTATTAAATATAATGACTCAAGATGTGATTTCAGTACATGCTGAAGTCGATCAACAAGAAGTGATAAAAAAGCTAACAGATTATAATTTATCTGCTTTGCCAGTAACAACAACCGATAATAAAATGATTGGCATTATAACGTTTGATGATGTAATGGATGTAATGGAAGAAGAGGCTACCGAGGATATTCAAAAGTTAGGTGGGAGCGGGCCGTTAAATCAATCTTATTTCGAAGCTTCTATTTGGAGTATTTTTTCTAAACGGATTCCTTGGTTATTGCTTCTTTTTGTAGCTGAAGCATATACAGGTACAGTGCTGAAGCATTTTGAAGATGAAATTGAAACGGTTGTTGCGCTTGCATTCTTCGTTCCATTATTAGTAGGTACTGGTGGAAATACAGGTACACAGATTGTAGCAACAATGATTCGTGCGATAGGGATTGGAGAAGTGAAATTTAAAGATATTTTCCGTGTGATGAAAAAAGAACTTTTGATAGGTACGCTATTAGGAGTTACACTCGGTATAGCTGGGTTTATTCGTGCAAATATACTAGGCGTAGGGACAGAGGTTGCGCAAGTGGTAGCAATTACGTTGGTATGTATTGTACTTTGGTCTTCTATGGTAGCATCTGTTTTACCGCTAGTTCTTAGAAAATTCAAATTGGATCCTGCTGTAGTTTCTGGACCATTTATTACGACATTTGTTGATGGGACTGGATTAGTAATTTACTTTATGGTTGCAAAAACGCTATTGAATCTATAAATAATGTCATAAAGTGAAACTTGAAGTGGTAGAGGTTTTCTGTATTTATTTCGTGTTTTTTCGGAATTATACTCTCTTTTAATGTAAGGATAGGAATTGAAGGAATTTAAATAAAACTACGGTATCTAATCTATGAAAAACCTCAACGATTTCTGATACAAACTCATTTATAGGAAGATCTCTTTTCTTAGGATTTTGTGTGCTAACTTAATTCTATCGAGAAAAGGTCTTTCTTTTTTATGTTTTTATTCATTTATAAAAAGTATTTTATGTCAGCATGTTCTTTAAAAGATATTCTAGTATAATGATATGTTATAAATATGGATAAATATTAAAAATATATTAGTTTATATATAGTCAGTAAGGGGTTGTTGAAGTATAATGTAGTGCGGAGTGTTGATAAACATTGTGAGCATCTTGTTAATACTAAAAATATATTTGAATTACAGTGCAAAGAATGGGGAGGGGAAAATTCGAGAAAAGGCTAAAGGATTCATTTTAGTAATTATGTATAGTATGAATACCACTGACATCAATGTTGTTACGATATGTAAAAGGAAGATTACTCTTTATAATAGCTAAGACATCAGATGAGCCAACATTAGTTTTTGCTAATATGTATAATAGGAATGCGTCTAACATTGATGTGGTTACGAGTATATATTACTTATATATTGGTAAGACATCAGGTGACTGAATGTGTTAATTACGAAATGAAGTATGGTAAAAATGATGCGAAGCGTATATTTCGTAATTAGCAACAATAGTATTCTTATTGCAACCTCGAACACATCCCACATAAATTTTCTGTTCAATTTTTGCACATTTCAAAACTATCTATTATTTATTCGAATAGATGAATATATCCAAAGTATATCATGAATTCAGCTTAATGAAAATCATTTTTTTCGTTTCTTTCGTTATTGCTAGGATGTATGGAAGTGCCATACATTATGGAACTCGTGGACTAAGTTTCTTACCAGACGAAAGACTGTTAATGGTTGTAGGGAAAGTTGATAATCCGCTGTTATCTGTTCTTGATAAGGATACACTGCTAAAGCTACACCTACACCGCTTGATCCGATTCAAGGGACCGGTTCTAAGGAAATATTGAACTTAGCATCCAGAATTACACCAGATTTTCTGACACTTGATCCGAAATTAGAGACTGTAAAAACAGCGAAGAACGTAGCAGGGAAACCAAATAATGAAGTCCGCGACATAATTGAATACATAATCCAAGCGAGAAATACAGTTACAAAGAGTATCATACATAATGTTACAGTTACCGATGTAAATCTAGCAGGCCTTGAATATGTTTCAGGGACAATTAAAGTAGACGGAACAACTGTGACAGATGCAGTGGGGTAAGAAAAAGCTCAATATATAAGTGGATCGGCGACAAGTAAATTTGGTGATGTAACAGATACAAATTAGCATACCGTTACATTTCAGGTGAAAATTATGTCATTTCAGCAGGAAACACAATCAAAAACATAGCACAAGTGTCTGGCGACAATGTACCACAAAAAAAGTCAAATGAAGGGGGGGATGCCGGTAACAGAGTCCTAAATTTGTTAATAATGTTTGGAGAGGAGGATATTCGTCAGTGAAAAAATATGTTGGTAAAACGTTGATACTGATGATATCAGTGCTATTGTTTCTTCAGCAATTCGCTATATCAGTAGTAGCTGCTACATCAGAAGTATCAAATCTGGAACTGAATTTTAAGGCGCTACAACAAGAAGTACTTTCTGGAAAAACAGCTGATTTTGAGTTAGATGTAAAAGTGACGGAATCACAAACAACACTAACGAACGGAAAAATGGTTGTGAACTTACCGAAACATGCTGACGTTTCAGTGGTCTATCCACAGATTCAGAATGGTGTTCCTGATAAAACTTTAACAATCGCAGGGGTTAGTCCCATTTATGATGCACAGCGAGGTACATTAACGTATACTTTTCCAGAACTAAAATCTGGACAAGTCTATAAGACTACTATTCAGGCAATTCCTGAATTAGAAAAAACACCTGTCAATGATAAAGATAAAAACATCAGAGAACTAGAATCAGATGTGAGTATGACGGTAGATCAATACAAGGATGCGTTGAATTCAGGAACGAAAACAACAAAGGTAATTTCAAATGAAGCTGTTAATGCTTCTAAAGCTGAAGAAGAAAAAGCAGCTCAAGAAGCTAAAGCTAAAGAAGAAAAAGTAATTCAAAAGTCTACAACGACATTGCAAACAGCAACTCAGAGGTTGGCAGCTACAGCAGGAACAGCAAATTTAGAGTTGTATTTAAACCCACTACAACAAGAAGTTCTTTCTGGAAAAACAGCTAATTTTGAGCTAGATGTAAAAGTGACGGGATCACAAACAACATTAACGAATGGCAAAATGGTTGTGAACTTACCGAAACATCCTGAAGTTCCAGTGATTTATCCGCAGATTCAAAATGGTGTTCCTGATGCAACTTTAACAATTGCAGGGGTTAGTCCAATTTATGATGCGAAGAACGGTACATTAACGTATACCTTTCCAGAACTAAAATCTGGGCAAGTCTATAAAACGATTATCCAGGCAATTCCTGAATTAGGAAAAACACCTGTCAGTGGTGCAACTCAAAACATCAGAGAACTAAAATCAGATGTAAGTATGACAGTAGATCAATATTCAGGTGCGTTGAATTCAGGAACGAAAACAACAAAGGTAATTTCAAATGGGGCTGTTAGTGTTTCTAAAACTTACACGAGTACAAAGAAATACCAAAATAATACGTGGAATGTAAGTGATGATGCGCCGGTTCAAGGAGATTTAGGTGGTTGGACTATTAAGGTTAACATTCCAAAAACAGACGCAGGACTTAGCTATATTCAAGAAAATAGTAAAATCCGCATTGTGGATCAATTACCTACAGGTCTTAATTTTGACCCGAATTTGCAAGAACCAGGTTTTTCAGGTGTATATAATGCAACAAATCGAACGATTACTTGGGAATTTAATGCGCCGACTTTTGCACAGCAAGACCAAGTAAGTATGAATGGGAATTTGTTTGAAAAAGAGTTAAAGCTTAATTTAAAATTTGACTCTAGTCTCAAAAATTACTCGACTATAACAAATACTGCCACTGCTACTTATCAGCCCTATAGTATTGGAAACATATCCCCTATTAGTACAGTAGGAAGTGGCGATATAATGATTGCAAGTGGTGGAGGGGAGACAACACCTGCAAATGGTGAATATTATTATGGGTATTATAGAGGGGCCCTAGATGGTATTGGGAATATCCAGGATAATGTTTCAGATTTAGATTATATACCAACTGTTACAGATGATGCGTATTTGCATTTTAAAAATGCCCTATCTATAGCGCCTTATCAAATGAACTACCGCATCAATTCTGGAACTTGGCAATCAGGAGATTATCCAGATAATTTTTTTAAACGAATAGTAAATTCAGGATATAAAAACTATACGATGGAATATACCGTTGATAGTAAATTAGATTTAATACAACTTCAATTCACGAAACCTTATGAGCAGTATATTACAACAGATCCAGTATCACCGCTTACACGAGTACCAGATACGTTTATTCAATTAAAAATAAATGGTGTATGGAAATCAGAATATCCTGTTCAATATCCAGTTTCAAATCAAATTAATACGCAAACAGATAAATTGGACGTAACGCAATTTGGTAAGGACGGTCATGTCGAAGCTTTTCGTGTCACTTATAGAAATGCTTCTGGTAAAATGCATGCTAAAGTGGATTCTTTTTATAATGTAAATCCAGGTGCTGTAGGACTGACAACCAATAGTGTGAAGTTTAATTATGAGTTAAATGATGGTGCAAAAGTAGAACTTAGACCTATTGCTAATGATCAATCGGCTCAGGGGGATCGTCATGTTAATATTGTCCAAACGACTAACTCAACACCAATTGTCCAAACTGCGATCCAATTTGTAGAAGGTGGAGATAAGCCGCTATCAGGATCGACTATTCAACGGGGAAATAATCGAATCAAAATTGAGTTCGAAAATACTTCGTCTTCTCAAGCGAATATTCAGGGGCCAATTGAATTGGTCGCGTTATTACCAAAAGGGGTCAATATATTAGCACAACCGAATGTGCTGTATAGCTCAAATTCGTCGAATCCAACTTATACAGTTTTAGGAGAAGTAAATGGTCAGCAACAAATTAAATTTACTTGGGATAATCGAAGGTTATTACCTAGTGAAAGCGTAACTGCGAGTTTTGATGTTGACGTAACTAGGCAGGCTTTATCAGATTTAAACATGGAAGTCTATGGTTTCTCAGAAAATCAGAAACTGCAAGTACCTAGTTCTCAGGGAAATACGATTACGCAATCTGTTTTACAAACGGATACAAGTGATTTAAACAAAAATGGAAACATAACCGAGCCACGTGTAAAGTCGGCAAATCAGTATTCACTTGTTAAAAACGATAACTTACAAATTGAGAAACTCGTAAAAGGTAGTTTAGACAATGAATTTTCATTGTTTGGGCATACGAATCCAAATGGAGATGTAACGTATCGTTTCAATTTAACGAATACAACGAATGAAATTATTGAGCAGTTTATGTTTTTAGATGTATTACCTTCAGTAGGAGATTTAGGTATAACAGATAATAAGGCGAGAGATAGTAAGTTTGAAACAACATTAAAAGGACCAATTAGTTTTACCAATACAAAATGGCAGGATAAAGTTACTGTTTATTACAGTAAATCTAAAAATCCAAAGCGTGATGATTTATATGCGACAGTAGATTATTCGATCGGTTCTACACCACAACCGAACCCAGCTGGTGCAGAGAATCCAAATTGGATGCTTGCAAATATGGTTACAGATTGGAATCAGATTCATAGTTTTAAAATTGTGATGAAAGAAGGCGTTGATTGGTTAGAAGGCCAAAATGTTCAATTTGACATACAGGCAAAAGCACCAGCTTTACCAGTTGATCCAGCACTTCTAGATGAAACGATTCCAGAAGTTAATCGTGCCGCATGGAATTCTTTTGCGGTGACGACGAACGGACTGCTAGCTGTAGAACCATTACGGGTAGGGGTTGCGATGAAAGCACTACCTGGATCGCTTGAACTTACAAAAGTAGACGATCAAACAGGAAAAGTTCTTTCAGGTGCAACGTTTGAACTTCGGAAATATGAATCAGGTAGTTCAACTCAGTATTCAGTAATAGCGAGTGGTACTACGGATGCATTAGGGAAACTTATATTTAAGGATCTCCCATTAGGTTCATATAAGCTTGTTGAAACGAAAGCACCAAATGATTATATGCTTTTAAGAGATCCGGTAGACGTTACTATTAAAACATCAGGCGAAGTGGTAAAACTAACAGTGAAAAACGCTAAGACGGGATGGGTAATACCAGCAACAGGCGGAAGCGGAACCATCTTGTTTTATGGCATGGGTGTATTGCTTATGATCATTGCGTTATTTCTATTTCTACGCAAGAAAAATAAAAATAAATAGATTCGAAAATTTATAGGGACAGTGAGGAGAAGCAAATGAAAAAGATTTTAAGTCTATTATTAATTTTTGTATTAACGTTCTCAACGTTGCCAAGTATGTTTGCAAATGCAGCAGCTCCAACGAAAGGGTCTTTAACGATCCACAAGTATGAACAAGAAAAAGGTGCAACAACAGGAGAAGCAACAGGGGAAGCAGGTCAAACTGTTACAGATGCAAAGGCATTACCAGGCGTAACATTTGAAATTAAGCAAATTGCTTCATTTAACAAAATTAATAGCGATGGAACAGTTGCAGCAGAATCTGTAACACCAGCAACAGGTACGCCAATTCAAGTAACAACAGATGCAAACGGGCAAGCGGTATTCCCAGATCTACCACTAGGTCGTTATGAAGTAAAAGAAATTGCTGGTCCACCACATGTTAATTTAAACACAAATACGTATACAGTTGACGTGCCAATGACAAGTAAAGATGGTGCTGCATTAAACTATGATGTACACATCTATCCAAAGAACGAAACAAAACGCGGTGCAGTAGAATTAACGAAAAAAGGTGCAGAAGGTAAAGTACTAGAAGGTGCAACATTCTCTATCTTTAAAGCAGATGGTACAGAAGTGAAAGCAGGTTTAGTAACAGGTGCTGACGGGAAAATTCGTGTAGACGGTTTAGAATATGGTGATTATTATTTCCTAGAAACAGCAGTACCAGCAGGATATGTATTAGACTCAACAAAACATGCATTCTCGATTAAAGAATCAGGTACAATTAACGCAGATGGTAGCATTACTTCTGGTGTTGTCGTACCAGTAGAAATCACAAACTATTTAGAGCCAACAATTGATAAAAAGATTAATACCGATTTAGAGTTTTTAGGGATTAATCCGTTAAAAGATTATAACTATGATATTAAAGCACTAATTCCAGAAGATATTAAAGACTACAAAAACTATGTTGTAACAGATAATGTAGATGATCGCTTAAACATTATCGGTACACCAGTTGTGAAAATTGATGGTGTAGTAGTAGATTCTAGCGTAGTAGAAGTAGTTGTAAATGGTCAACAAGTAACAGCGACAGTAAAAGATTTTTCAAAATTAGATGGTAAAAAAGAATTCTATTTACAAATCGTAGCGCAAATTAAAGAAGGCGTACCAGCAGGAACAGAAATCCCGAATACAGCAACAATTGACTTTACAAACAAAAACGATGTAACGGGTGAAAAGGAAACAAAACCAGTTATTGTTACACCAACAATTGGTAGCATTCAGTTAACAAAAGTAGATAGTGAAGATGGAAAAACATTAGCAGGTGCAGAGTTTGAATTACGCGATAAAGACGGTAACGTGGTAGTAGTAGAAGGACAACCAGTAAAAGGTGTATCAGATGCAAGTGGTCTAATTACATGGAATCATATCCCTTACGGAGATTACCAAATCGTTGAGACAAAAGCACCAACTTATACAAAAGAAGATGGTTCAACAGGATCTTACCAATTGTTAAGAGATCCAATCGACGTAACAATTAATGCAGATAAGCAAGAGATCAAATTAAACGTAGAAAATAATAAGAGCGGCTGGATCCTTCCATCAACAGGTGGTATGGGAACAATCCTATTCTCTGTAGTAGGTATCGCATTAATGGCTGCAGCAGCATTTATTTTCTTCAGAAGAAAAGCTGTAAATAACTAAATTGTTATAAAATCAAATAGGTAATAAATGAAAAGAGGAGAAGCAAATTGCTTTTCCTCTTTTTATTTCTATTAACAGAGTCACCTCATCTTTTGGTGATAAACCAATTAACAGCAACTTTACTTTTTATTGGAAATAATATATTATAAAGATATACAATATAACGGTTATTTTCTAGGAGGAGTCTGACACCATAGGCTTCTCCTGTTCTTTTTTAAGCAGCCTACCGTACATAGGTTTCTTTAAAAAGTAAAATAACTGAAAATTAAGAAAAGGAGTTTTTTGAAAGAGGTGATGCATACATATAACAAAGAGAGAAGCGATGGTGAAAGGGGGATAAGGAATGACTTTGTTTGGTTATCCACTTGAGATAATTTATTTATATGGATTTATTATTGCAACCATACTTACCGTTATTTATATCTTTTTTGGAGATATATTTGAATCGCTATTTAGCTTCGGAGGTGGATCGACATCCGTTGTAACGTTACTGCTTAGCTTCTTTGCAATGCTTTGTGGGTTTAGTTATATCGGAGAGTATTTATTTTCTTGGAATAGTATTGTGATTTTTAGTCTTTCTTTTGGCATATCTTTTATCGGTGTTTTTTTAATGAAGATATTGATTTTAAAACCGATTGCAGAAGCGGAACAAAATACAGTACAGCGTATGGATGAATTTGTTGGCTGCAAAGGAGAAGTGATTATTACAATACCAAAGGAAGGGTTTGGAGAAGTATTGGTCTCTTCGAAATTTGGAAGCAATGCGATAATGGCTAAGACAATCGGAAAGACAGATATTATGCAAGGAACTGAGGTCATGATTGAGGGAGTTCAAGATGGTGTTTTGCTTGTACAAAACATCGCTTATTCTTTAAAAAAACCAAAGTTATAAGGGGGAATTTGAATGATTCCATTAATTATCGGTGGTGTATTACTCGCAATTGTACTTTTACTTATTTTGGTGTTTATTACAAAATACCGCACAGTTGGTCCAGATGAAGCATTAATTGTTACTGGAAACTGGCTTGGAAGCGGAAAGAATGTTGTTACAACGGATGACGGAAAGAAAATTAAAATTATTCGCGGTGGTGGTACGTTTGTTGTACCAATTATGCAACGAGGAGAACCTCTTAGTTTATTAAACTACAAGTTAGAAGTTGGAACGCGTGATACGTATACGAAGCAAGGGGTACCGGTTACAGTAAATGGTGTTTCGATTATTAAAGTAGGTTCAACAATTGAAGAAGTATCGACGGCAGCTGAGCAATATTTAGGAAAAGAAACAGAAGAGTTAAAGGTTGAAGCAAAAGAGGTATTAGAAGGCCATTTACGTGCTATTTTATCTTCCATGACAGTGGAAGATGCCTATAGTAATAGAGAACAATTTGCACAAAAGGTACATGAAGTAGCTTCAACTGATTTAAAGAAAATGGGGCTTCGTATTGTCTCCTTTACCATTAAAGAAATTATGGACAAAAATGGTTATTTAGATGCGCTTGGCCAACCACAAATTGCGACGGTGAAGCGTGATGCAACAATTGCAAATGCAGAGCGCGAAAAAGAAGCACGTATTGAAAAAGCTCGCGCGGAAAAAGAAGCAAAAGAAGCTGAGTATCAACGTGATGCACAAATTGCTGAAGCTGAAAAACATAAAGAGTTAAAAGTACAATCGTATAAGAGAGATCAAGAACAAGCACGTGCTGATGCGGATCTTTCTTATGAATTACAACAAGCGAAAGCACAACAAAATGTAACAGAAGAACAAATGCGCGTTAAAATTATTGAGCGTGAAAAACAAATTGAATTAGAAGAAAAAGAAATTGCGCGTCGCGAGAAACAATATGATGCGGAAGTAAAGAAAAAGGCAGATGCTGATCGCTATGCGGTTGAACAATCAGCGGAAGCAGAAAAAGTAAGACAAATGAAAAAAGCAGATGCCGATCAATATAAGATTGAAGCAGAAGCAAAAGCACGCGCAGAGGAAGTACGCGTTGAAGGTTTAGCGAAAGCAGAAATTGAAAAAGCGCAAGGGCAAGCGAAAGCAGAGGTTCAAAAAGCACAAGGTACGGCGGAAGCGGATGTTATTAGGTTAAAAGGTTTAGCGGAAGCAGAAGCAAAACAAAAAATTGCAGAAGCCTTTGAATTATATGGGCAAGCAGCAATTATGGATATGGTTCTTAAAATGCTTCCAAGTTACGCAAAAGAACTTGCAAGCCCGCTTAGCAACATTGACAAAATTACTGTTGTTGATACAGGCAGCGGTGGAAAAAACAGCGGCGCTGGAAAAGTGGCAGGATATGCAACAGATTTAATGGCAACGATGCAAGAAACGTTAAAAGCATCTTCTGGTATTGATTTGAAAGAATTATTAGAAGGTTTTGCTGGAAAAGGTGCGGTGCAGCAAGCAGTAAGTGAAAAGCCTGTTGTGCAAGTAGTGGAAGAAAACGAGAAAACTGAAAAATAACAAAGGAAGGCCCCTAGCATTAGGGGCCTTTTTAGGCTCTAATGTAAAGAGAAAATAAAAGAGAATATAGCGCATATGTTTCTAGTGGAATTATATTGGATGATATAAGTGCAAACAATTGATGGATGAATCCTTTCTACTTTTGGACAGGCTCATTCTGTTACATGCAATTATGTTATTTTCTTCAATGTGTTAAATTTAATTTGAAAAAAGCAAACATAGATTAATGGAGAAATGATTATGTGTTAAACTACATTGAAATATATTTAATTATAATTCGTTACACGACTTGCTATAAGAACATTAGGAGGATTAGAAAGATGAGGAAATTGAAAGTAAAGATGTACAAGTATGGAAAGATTAATATCCTTTACTAAACAAGCTCATTTCAATGGAAGAAGTATTTTGAATCATTCCTGACATCGAAGAATTTCAAAAGGAATGAAAATAGCGTTAGAGAAACGGAATTAATTTAATTAGTGTGCAATTATCGCAGTTTTTATAAGGAACAGAGGAGTTTTTATGTATGAAAAAAAGAATTGCAATCATAGAAGATGAAGATAATATCCGATTAATCTGCAAGCGATACTTAGAAAGAGAAGGATATGAAGTATATACCGCTGCAAATGGAACGGAAGGTTGGAATGTAGTTCAACAACATCGACCAGATCTAATTATTTTAGATTTGATGATGCCGAAAAAAGATGGTTGGGAGCTATGTGAGGAAATTCGCCAACATTCTAATGTTCCTATTATTATGTTAACCGCTAGGGGAGAAGAAAGAGATCGAATTTTGGGATTAACAATGGGCGCAGATGACTATGTGACAAAGCCATTTTCACCTCGTGAATTAGTATTAAGGGTACAAATTATATTAAGAAGAGGAAATTATGTAACAATACAAATGCAAGAACCAGTGTCGGAAATGATAGAGTTTTTAGATTTAAAGATTTGTCCAGCAAAAAGGCGTGTATTTGTTTGTGAATATGAAATTGAGCTAACAGTGAAAGAATTTGAAGTGCTTTATATAATGGCAAAACATCCAAAACAAGTATTTTCACGTTCTCAACTTCTTGAACAAATTTGGGGTTTTGAGTATGAAGGATGTACAAATGCAGTAACTGTGTTAATGAGTCGTTTACGTGAAAAATTGGAGAAGCATACAACAAAGAACCGTTGGATTCATACAGTGTGGGGCATTGGTTATCGCTTTGAGCCAGAGGAAGGAAGTCAAGCATGAAATTACGTAACCAATTATTATTGATGAATCTATTAAGTACAAGTATCATGTTAATTTCTATTTGGTACAGTGAAAGGCGAATGTTACTTAGACCGGAACAAACAAAATTATTAATCGTAATTGTGATTGTAGCAATGATTGTTTCAACGATTATTTACTGGTTAATGACACGTCCTATTATGAGATCTATTCAAAATTTAATTGCATTAACCCAACAGTTTAGTGATAGACAATTTGGAACGATGTACATAATAGGAAAAGAGCCAGAAGAATTTAAAGAGTTAGCGACAGCTTTTCAACAAATGGCTAAAAAATTAGAAGAAAGCTTTACTAAGTTAGAAAAGGGAGAAAAAGCGCGTACAGAGCTGATTGCGAATATTTCCCATGACTTACGAACTCCTATAGCTAGTATACAATTGATGATAGAAGCGTTACAGGATGGCTTAATTGAGGAGCCTAACATGAGAATGCAGTACTTAACGACAATTCTAAACGAAATACAAAGATTAAGTGGACTAATTAATAATTTGTTCGATCTTTCTAAGTTAGAGCTTGGACAAGAAGCATTTCATCCAAGTTTAACACATGTAGATAGCATTCTATTAAAAGTACTAGATGCGCATTCTATTTTACTAGAGGAAAAAGATATTCAGTTGCAATTACGCGTTTCGGATACATTGCCACGACTTTGGGTTATGCCATGTAAAATAGCGCGGGTTATTAGTAATTTGTTACATAATGCAATTCGGCATTCTCCTACGTTTGGAACAATCGAGTTAATTGTAGAGGAAAATAAACAGAAACAGCAGGTCAAATTCACTTTGCGTGATGAAGGAGAAGGGATTTCTTACGATGATCAATTACGTATATTTGATCGTTTTTTCAGAACAGACCCATCAAGAAGTTCACAATCTGGAGGATCTGGACTTGGACTCGCCATTGCAAAATCGCTAGTTGAAATGCACAAGGGAGAAATTGGTGTTCAGGATCGCCCGGATGGAAGACAGGGATGTGAATTTTGGTTTACTCTTCCCGTTATATCAGAAAAGAAATAAGACGGTTGAAAGACTTTTGTAACATTTATGAGAGAGAAATGAAAGATTTGTTAGCTATGATGAAGTTAATCTTACTAGTAGATGTTCGAACTCATCTAGAAAACAAGGAGAAAAATGACGATGAAGAAATTAAAACCAACACTTGGGGTATTAAGTAGTGTAACAATGGCGCTGACTTTAGCATCCCCTACTTTAGCTGAAACAACACCTGAACAAGGCGGAAAAGTGGAAACTTTTAAAGAAGATAAAAATGTGAAGGAAGGGCAAAAGATTATTTATGATGGTTCTGAAAAAAAGGGAATCATGATTATGGAAGAGCCTCAGGAAAATAATGACTGGGATAATGATGGCATTCCTAATGATGTAGAAGAAAAAGGATTTAAAATTGTATTTAATAAAAAGATAGGAAAAAATGAAGCACAACTATGGGATCAACAGCAAGACTTTGGTGAAAAGAGATTTATAACAAATCCTAGGAGTGCAAACTCAGATGGAGATCCTTTTACAGATAGCTATGAAGTGGAGCATTATGGCAGTGATTCTGATGTAGATTTCAATCCCATGATTGCGAATGTACCAAATCTACAAATTGCTGTAAAACGCATCGATATTACTCCAGTTGCTAGTATTACAGATTCAAATGGTGAATCACGTACTAAGAGTTGGGAAAAAAGTTTATCTGTACAACATTCTTTTAATATAGGTTTAGCTGGTGAAGCCGGTGCTGAGGGATCAGCAGCGGGTCCTGTACCTTCAGGAAAAGGATCGTTAAATGTGGGGTATGGTTATTCTAATACAAAAACGGAAACAGAAAGTATCTCTAATAGTTTTGATTGGTCAACAGCAACAACTGTTGATTCAGCTAAAGCAGCAAATGTGCGCTTCCATCTAGAATATAAAAATACGGGTACAGCATCTGCTGGGGATGTTTCACCTCACTTTAACATTCGATTAGGAAATAAAATTATCAATACTGTAAAGGCAACACAAGACCGTTATAAAGCCAACTTGTTAACTACAGAAAAAGGAGGAAACAATAAAACTGAAATTTTAATGGACAGTGTAGAAGGTCAAGCCGATGTGAAAATTTCCCTAACACTGGATGAATTAAAAGCAGTAGAACAAGGGGCACCTCTTTCTATTGAAGTATTGCCTACTAGTACGATGAATGTGTATACAATGAAAGATGGAAAGTTTGAAAATTTAGGAGATTGGGCGCATTTTGCGTCTAATGTAAATGCTTCTACTACATTAGTAGAAACAAATTTGGGTTCTATACCAAAATTTAGAGTGTATACACCAAAAAAGGATAAAACAAAACCTGCTAGCGTTGATTATAACCTTTCAGTGGACGAATTTTTAAAAAATAGCGGGATAGATAGTTCTGCTTGGACAGTAAACGCTGTAGTGAATGGTCAGTTAAACAAAAATCTAGTTCGTTATGGTCCGAATCGTTCTCTTTTAGAACGAGGTGTGAACCTTGGTTTCTTTGATAACCGCGCACTACGACCAACTCTATCATATAGCAGCTATGATTATAGCAAGAAAAAGATTTACGCATCGGTTATACCAGGTTTATTTAATATAAGTGAAGAAATCTTTGTTACGGTTAATAATAAAGAAGGTAAGCAACAAAAGGTAAAATTAGTTCGAAATAAGAATTCAAATGTGTATGAATCTAAAGAGAATGAACCTGTAGACTTAGCAGTAAACAAAAGAGCTCTTGGAGAAACTCCGGTTAAGTTTGAACTCAATGATGTCCAAAATAATAAAACTGAAGTTTCTGTGCCTCTTGTTTCAAATAAAAGCTATCTAGAGGCTATCGATAAATTAGTAGTAGATAATTCCGGAGAACCTATTCTAGAAGGAAAACAGTACTATTTAAAGACGAATGTTAACATACGTGAAGGTGTACAGGAGGATTGGCACATTGGTTTAAGCCAAACAATTAATGGGCGATATGTACACTTTTCACCTCAGTCCTATTGGGATAGATTGAGACTCGGTCCTATACAAAAGGCAATACATGGGGCAGACATTCAAGCAACACCAGTAATCATAGAAAGAAAAGGACAGCCTAAACCAGGACAACCATTCAAAAAAGATGAAGAAGTGTTCCTTAAATTTACTAACAGTAGTTATAGTGGTTACCAGTATTTAAATATTGGAAATGGTTATGATTATAACTGGTTAGATACTGAAAACAATAGATCTTCTATTAAATTAGACAAGCTTCCTAATGAGAAGAGTTTCTATCTAAAATCTGATTCTACTTATATCACATTTAGACAAAATAAGTGGCAAAGTACTGTTGCAGATAATGGTAGCGCCCCAGTTGTAGCAGCTAGTGAGTTTATTTTAAAACCTGAGCATACAACTTCACCAGGTAATAACCATAAATGGGAATTAGAAAGTATTAAGTAAAGTAAGAGATTGTAAGGCCGCAAGTATGATTTTAGAAGACTTAGCGACCTATGCATATTTGAAGGCTACGTGTGGTAACAATTAATAAAAGTTAAGTTTATCTTGTTAGTGGAGCGGACAGTAATACTCCTGCTTAAAAACAAAGAGTAGAAGTATTACTGCCCGTAAAATTCTAGTTGGTGAGGACTGATAATCAGTGGGGATGAAGGGTTTGCCACTGATTATCAGTCCTCACCTATGAAATCTTACAAAACTGTCATCTTTATGTAAGGTTATTAGATGGTTCATTTATTATTTCAATGTGATAATAAAGGTATAAGAAATACTAGTAAATTTTTAGATATTATAGGAGAGTGTCAATCATGATTATAACAACAACTTCAACGATTCAAGGAAAAGAAATTATCGAGTATATTGATATTGTAAACGGTGAAGCGATTATGGGTGCAAATATCGTACGTGATCTATTTGCTTCTGTTCGTGACGTTGTCGGTGGCCGTTCTGGTGCATATGAAAGTAAATTAAAAGAAGCTCGTGATATTGCAATGGAAGAGATGAAAACTCTTGCGAAGCAAAAAGGTGCAAATGCGATTGTTGGTATTGATGTAGACTACGAGGTCGTTCGTGATGGAATGTTAATGGTTGCTGTTAGTGGTACAGCCGTACGTGTATAAAATAAAAAGTATAATTGCTAAAGCACCTTGTTAAGAGCGAGGTGCTTTTTCTTTTTTATAAAGTTAGAAAGGTGAAACACCTGAAAGGAAATAATATCTTATTTTCTTTAAGCTACTTTAGTGTTTTTTGAAGTGTTAATATTTCCAATTATGGTATATTTTTAGCGAAAGAAGATGTTCAATTAATCATTTAATAAAAAGGGGAATATTTTGTTGGGGAAAAGTGGGATAACTACAATTATATCGATTTTAATACCAGTGTTATTAATCTTACTCATAGTTAACTTTATAAATGAAATTATTTTGACTGTATTTCATGGGAGTTCTCTTATTTTACCTTTATTTCTTTGTCCTATTGGATTTATTTTAGCTATTTTTTCTTATAAAGTAGATAAAAATAATGGAGCAAAGATTGGGATAGTATTAAATGTGTTAGTATTATTAGTTCCTTTTATTTTGCTGATACGGGGAACGATGTGATTTCTATTTTAGTTATATGTAAATAGAGTTACCTTCTCAAAAGGGAAAAAAACGTAAAAAAATCTTTGGGAATTTTTGAGGGATTCTGGTGCAAGAAATATATGGGGTATATTCTTTTTTATTTTATCTTTGCACCAGTCCACCTTTTTAGAAACTATTTAGAAGTGTATTTCATTCCTTCTAGTCTATCCAGTACTCTTCTTTTTTTATAAAACATTTTTCCTACTTCTGCAATTTCTTCAATTGTTTTTCGGTTGAAATAGGCCCCAAAAATCATGCCAGCAACAGGAATCATCTGAAATAGCTTTTTCCAACCGTAATTGTCACGATACACAGTAAACACCTCTCGCCATGATTTAATTTGAGACATACTGTCGTCGTGATTGGCACGAGCATCAAAATGTTTTAATTCATGAAGGATTGTTTGCTTCCCTACAATATCAGATGAAGAAAATTGTAAGCATTTTACGATAAATAACCGCTCTTGAATATCTTTTGGATTATACCCGTAGCAAATTGCAATTTCTTGCAAAACATTTAGTGACATACTTAAAACTGATGGAATATCAATTGCTAGAGTGAAAATACCACCAAAGCCAGTTGTGGCACCTTGTGCAGTTGCAACAGATTTTCTATTTTCGATGATTTTATCAACGATTGCGTCCATCTCACTTAAAGAGAATCTTTGAATATCAGTTAAAGAAGTTGCATTTTCAAATTTCTCTATTGTTGATTGTGGATGAATTAAATATTTACTTCCAGAGTTGAGATATTGAATGAGCTCATCTAGTAAGATATTAATTTTTTTATGGATAAACTTTGGGGTTAGCTTATCAAGAATAGCAAACGGAATTTTTCCCCATTTTTCAAAGAACCAAAGATCTTCTTGGTCTCTCTCCCATTTTTCAATCATTGAGATTTCTTTTAATAAAAGTTCCTGTGACTCCATTTTCCCCCTCACTCTCTTATAACCGTCGCTTTTATTTTAGTAGATATTTTTTGAATAATAAATAAAATTAGGAGTTTGGATTAGGATGGAATATGGTAAATAATTAGAGAAATAACGTTATTAAACGCATAATTGTCATTTTGTTTATGAATTTAATTTTGAATTTTTAAAAACATAATGTGTTTATTACATGAGTGATAAAATAGATGAGAAAATAGAGAAGCGTGAAGTAGGGAGTAGATTTTGAATGAAAGCAAAGATTGAAGAGATTTGTAGTTCATATAAAGGAACAGTAGAAGAGATTTTTGTTGATGAATCATCTTACGTATACGAATGGGAGAAACTCATGACGGTTCGAAAAAATGATGGTACGTTAGAAGAAATTAAGGTTGGTATAAGCGGACATATACGATCTGTAAATATAGAGGTTGGTCAGGAAATCGATGTGGATACATTGCTACTTAAGTTAGAGGATGATTTGCTGATTACTGGTTGTGAATGATAAAAGATGTGTAGAAATTACTACACATCTTTTTTTATTAGTAATAGTTCTTCGTATATCATACAAACGGTTGTTTGTATGATATACGTGTTCTCATTTCTGGTAATATAGGCATAGGATATATGAGGAAAGAAGGACGATGTTCACTATATATGATTCCTGAAAAACAGTGAGGAGAAGATGAACATGGGGAAAGAACTGCTTGTGACGATGGAATGTGCGTATACACTTCAAGGAACATTAACACTCCCTACATATTATTCTGAATCGTATCCAGCTATTTTAATCATTGGTGGTGCTGGAAAAGGAAATCGTGATGGAAATACAAGTCGTTTACGGTTAAACTTATATAAAGAATTAGCGGATTATTTTACCTCTCTAGGATTTGCAGTGCTTCGTTATGATAAGCGTGGTATTCATAAAAGTAAAGGTGATTATTATAAAGCAGGGGTGAAAGATTTCATTGATGATGCGGTTTCCTGGATTAGATTTTTAAAGGGTCATCCGCAAATTGATCCGAAGCGTATTATTATTGCAGGGCATAGTGAAGGGGCTTTACTTGCCCCAGCTGTCTATGTAAGAGAATCAGCTGCAGGGTTACTATTACTTGCTGGTGCCGCGGAACCATCTAAATTGCTCTTCGAAAGACAAATAAATAAAGTTGCTAATGAGTTAGAAAACGCATCAGGGTCCATTGGTTTGTTATCTAGAATGCTGAAGATGCCAGAGCGGATAAAAAGGCAAAATGAAGTGCTTATGAAAAAGGTGGAAGAGTCGAATGAAGCTGTTATGTGGCTAAAAAGTATAAAAGTAAATGCAAAATGGCTACGAGAACAGTTACAATATAATGTAGTTACATATTTAGAGCAAGTGTCATGTCCTGTTTTAGCAGTTACGGGAGACAGGGATATACAAGTGCCACCTGAGCATGCTAAACAGATTGCTTCATACGTTAATGGTGAAGCAGAATGGCATATCATTCCGAACATGAACCATATTTTAAGAAATTATGAACATAAGCATACAATGATTCGATTAATGAAGGAATATAAGGGGCTTATGGATAAATCTATTGAAGAAGAGTTGTTACATGTGATGAAGGGATGGTTAGAAAAACATTATCTTTCATAGGAGCTGTAGTTGTGAGGAAACAAAAGTTTTTATTATGTATGTTATTAGGGCTTTTCATTATGATAGTAGCTTGTGAAAAGCAAGAAGAGGTTGAATCTAAGCCGGTTCAAGTGAAAAATGAAAAAAAACAAGAGAAGGCGCATAAAGAGGAAGAAGAGAGTAAAGAGAAAAAAAGTATGAATTTAATGGATAAGCAATTATTACTTTCAGCAGCGCTGGGTGATACAGAGACAGTTATGGAATTAATAAAAGATGGGGCTAACATAAATATAGCAGGGGAGAAAGAAGAAACACCTGTCATGGCAGCGACGTATCATAATCATGTTGAGACAGTGAAAGCATTGATCGTTGCAGGGGCAAATATTGAGTTGCAAGATAAAAATAAAGAAACGCCATTCCTTTATGCGAGCAAAGAGGGTTATGTTGATATTGTGAAACTAACAATTGATGCAGGAACGAATATTAGGCAAACAAATCGTCATGGTGGGACAGCACTCATTCCAGCAGCTGAAAGAGGGCATGTGGAAGTTGTAAAAGAGTTATTGAATCGTACCGATATTGATGTGAATTATCGGAATGATCTTGGTTGGACGGCATTGTTAGAAGCGATCGCTCTTGGAAACGGTAGTGAAAATCATAAACAAGTTGTTCAGTTACTCATTGATCAAGGGGCAGATGTAAATATGGTGGATCGCGATGGAGTTACGCCGCTAGAGCATGCAGAGAAGCGAGGGTTTAAAGAGATTGTAAATATGTTAAGGTTAGCTGGAGCAAATGAAATAATAAAACAACCTACGGAATAATGTAGGATATGGAAAAAGAGATAAGAGGGAATCTTATCTCTTTTTTTGTTTAAAATCGATTTTTTTTTGCCATTGGCTCTATACATGTATTTAATATCCAACTTAATACTTTCCATACTTTTTGTTGATTAGGTGGCAAATGAGCATTATATATATAGCTGTATTCAATCTGCTGTTTTGCACCACGATTTCGTTTGAACTCTCCAGCTCCAGCGCTACAATGACAAATTAAATTTTTTTCGATAGAATCCATTGTAATAAGGAGGGAAAGAATGCGATATAAGCCTTGTTGCTGGTCAGCATTTGTATCATATCCAAGTATAGGGGTAGTCATAACTCCATCTCGAATAAAATAAGCAATGACACCATCAATTGTATCTCCTTTTTTTATGACCTTTATCTCAAATAAATGATGCTGAAGCGCATTCCATAAATAAGCTGGTGTAAACATTGGGTTATGATCGGAATATTTCTCAATGTATAGTTGATTGTATAACTTGGAAACCTGTAAAATGTCCCCTTTTGTTAATCTCTCATTCGTGATTATTTCATAATTGCTTTTCTTTAATAAACTTTTATCATTTAATAAGTCTCTTCTTTCTTTTCGATTCATTTCTGGATAGTGTTTTGGATCAAATAAGTATACGGAACGAGACATAATTTTATTGTAGCCTACTGTAGATAATGCTTGTGTAATTGCAGGATATAATTTGTTATTTAAAGAACGGAATAGAATCGTATGCTCTGGAAATTTTTTAACAAGTAAATTCGTAATCTGTTCGATTTGCTGTTTATTTATAGAATGATAGAGATTTGTTGAGAGCATCCAATTATTCACTACAATTACTTTATTAATATTCGTTCGGCGTAGCCAGCTTCCGATAAGATGAATCGGATAGGTTAGTAATTTCTCTAACCATGGTTTCTTTAATTCCCATAACTCTTCTAGTGCATAGGATATGTAATGTGTATAAGGAGAACATACATATGAATTGTTAAACTCTTCGTTATTAACAGTAATTGGTAAGATGAGGTCGTCAATCTCTAATAGAAATAGCTGCGTGTTAACATTTTCAATAAATGCTGTAATGCCATTTTGTAAGAGGGGCAGGAAGCTGTCTCTTACATATGCTCCATCTCGTTTTGTAGACCAGTCGATGCTGTACAAGGAATGAACATTATGTAGCTTAATCATATACGCTCACCATGTTTTATAAGGCTTTCTATTCTTTTTAATTTTTTATCATATAATTGAATATCGTAATGTGAAAAGAAGAAAAGTGGTATAACACATTTTTTAGTGGACCACAGTTTATGTAATTCTTGTATCACATTTGATTTACATGATTTGAAATATTCAGGTGGTATTTTAAGTTTAATTTCAGTTTTGTCTATGCTGTGCTGAATCACTTTAAATTCTTGAATTTCATTAGATGCAAACATAATCGCCCTTCGAATGAAATCAGGGAAAATAGATACCTCACTTTTATCAAATTCGCTTATCCCGATAAAGATATCATCGCATCGACCATCAATTCGTTCTAAGGCTAAGAAGGGAGAGCCACAGGTGCACGCTGTTTTTTTCTCAATTAATATGTCATTGAGACGGTAGCGAATTATAGGCTGTGTCTTCCTCATGAAATCAGTAATAATGGGAACGAATATCCCTTTTTCTTGATCTAAATATTCTTTTTCAATATGAACAAGGTCTTCATTGATATGTAATGTACCATGTTTACATGTTGTAGCAAGAAAACCTTCTGTACATTGATAAACTTGGTGTACTGTCTGTTGAAAAATTGTACTGATAAACTCCCTATCAATATCTTCAAGTACTTCTGCTACAGAGATAATTTTTTTGGATAAATGATAATAAGTCCTTCTTGTTGCCACTGAGCGATTTTTCGCAACATAGAAGGAGGTGCAATTAAAATAGATGGATTTATTTCATTTAGTCGAGCGATATGTTGATGAAACGAATCTAGTAAATCAAAAAAATGAAACGAAATTCGCTTATTATTCGTTGCCTCATATAAATTGCTGTTCGCCCGTAAGAAAAAAGCGATTGTATGTTTATGTAGAATGCTAGAAGGAAGTACTTTACCGATAATAGAACCGGCCCACATTGTTTGTTCTTCCTCTGAAACGAGAAAAACTCCGCGATTTCCACTAGTGCCTGATGATAGCCCAACAGTTATATTACGAATAGTTGGAGAAAAATTCCGGGTTTTTTCAGCTTCAAACGCGACATGAAAGGCTTCTTTTTTTGAAATATTAACTGTATTTAACGTATCAAAGTGCTTCATCATTACTTCTTTATCAATGATGGGGAGTGCAGCCAAATTTCCCTTTTCGATTTCTTTTAACAAAGGTGTATATAATTGACGATAGAAAGGAGACTGATCTATAGTAAACAAAAGTTGTTTGGTTATTTTTTTCTTGTGAAATTGTTCTAGTTGCTTGCGATTTGAAAATCGTAAGCGATATTTTGTTTTCAAATATTGCTGGAGAATCCGTAATTTATTCATAGTACACCCCTGCTTTAATTTGATTCCATGTGCGTTCACAATGAGTTGGAAGAATTTCAATTTCTGGTGATATTTGCGATAAATGATGCAACTTTTCAATGTTGTGACGATAAGATTTTGCATCTCCAGTTAAAAGATTGGCAATCTTACTTGGAAATACAAGGTTTTCATATGTTTTACTGAGCCACACTGCGTCTGCACAAAGAAAAACAATTTTATTACTACGTAAATGGACAAATATACCAAATTGTCCAATTGCATGCCCCGTTAGATCAACAGCGAGTAATGAACCATCACCAAATACATCATAACCCTCTTCAAACTTTCCGTATGTAGGAGATAAGCTCGATGGTGGGGTTTGATCAATGAATGTCATCCGTTGTTCTAAATCAATTGGTAATGTATCTTTTAAGCAACCTTTTAATAGAGCCCCAAATTTACTTCTTTTTTTTATATCTTCATAAGCTTTTGCAAAGGTTAGTATTTTGGCTTTTGGAAAGTCAGGTAGCCCTGCTGTATGGTCACCGTGAAAATGAGAAAGAATAATATATTTAATTTCTTCTGGTTGAATATCATCAAGAAGTAGTTGCTGTTTAATAGATTGCTCCGCTGTAAAATGAACAGGGGTAAGTTTTGCATATACAGAGTAAGGAAATTTACTGGTCGCTTCTTTAAAGTGCTGAGCATATCCGGTATCAAACAAAATATAACCTAAACTTGGATGTTGAAGTAATCCCACTGTAGCTGGAAAGCAAATTTGTTTCCAACTCCCCTTGGAATATGCAACTTTTTCAGGGTGTGTGCAATATCCTGTATCGTATAGCTTTAAAGATTTGATTTTCATTGTGTTTTCCACCATTCTACAAATTTTGTGATTCCTTCTTCTATACTAATCTTTGGAGCATAGCCTAGTTCTTTTTTAGCCTTATCAATACTTAATGTCTGGCTCTTTGAAAGAACACTAACAGTATATTTTGTGAGAATAGGTTCTTTACCGAATAAAATAGTTTTTGAAATACCTTCTAGTATAGCAGCTAGTGTAAAAGCGGCTTTGTAGGAAAATTTTTTATATTGTACCTCCTTATCAAGGCGTTTCATTACATTCTCAATTACTTCATATAAATTTACACGTTCGCCATTTGTTATATTGTATTTTTCTCCTAATGTATGTTTTGGGGAATGCATACAAAGAAGTACGGCATCTATAACATTCTCGACATATGTAATATCAACCAGTACATCTTCTGAACCAATTCTCGGTAGAGCGCCTTTTTCACATACTTTAATAAGGCGTGGAAGAATGGCATTATCTCCTGGGCCAAATAAAGCACGTGGACGTATCGTGATAACTGGTAAACCATGATTGAACGCTTGATCAATAGCTTGTTCGGCCATGTACTTGGTTTTCGCATAATGGTTTACAAATGTATCAGGAAGCTTCGCATTTTCTACTACATCTTGTCGTTCATCATAATAGAAATAAATACTGGGTGTTGATACATGGATAAGGCGTTTTATGCCAGACTTTTGACTTCCTTCGATAATATGCTTTGTGCCTAACACATTCGTATTGTAAAAATCTTTATATTTGCCCCAAGGAGAAGAAAGGGCACCACTATGAAAGATATAATCTTTATCTTTACAAACTTGTAGAACACGATTCCTGTCCTCAAGGGGACAATGTACAAATTCAATTCCATTTTGTTCTAATAATTTACCGATTGTTTTATTTCTCCCGGTTGCTGTTACTTCATAGCCCATACTCGCTAATCGAAAAGCGAGTTTTTGTCCTAGAAAACCAGTTCCACCAGTTACTAGCATTTTCATAAATTTTCACCATCCCATGATATGTCATATGTTGTTTGCTCCAAAATAGTCCGTTTATGTTTACAACTTTCACGCCATAATTTATACATGCTATAAAACTGATAAAAAAATGGTTTCCTATCAGAGCGACTATAAATGATATCTGGATAGGAACATAGAACTTCCCACCATTGTTTACGTGTTTGCTTGCTTTTTAAGTGGGGAGTTCCATATAAAAGCATTGCTAATCGAATTGCACACTCAGAATTTGTTTTTGGAATTAGCGTATTATTCATTTTTTTATCAAAAAAAGCGGATAATATTTCCTCATCGAATAAATGTAATCCACTTGTGGTACGTGGATTACATTCAATTGGAATAGCATTTCCATCTTCTGTAATGATAAAATCAAAGGCAATTTGCCCAGAGAAATTTAGCTCTTTTACGATATGCCCAACAAATTGTTCGATTTTTGGTTGATGAATATGTTCAAACGCAATGGTAGCGCCTAAACCCGCCGTGAATTCCGTTTTGTAGACAGAGTGAGCTAACACTTTCCCAAATTGGACAATACTGTAGGAGCAATGCTGTGTTCCTTTTATAAACTCTTGAATAATATAATTTTGCTTGTCTACCACGATGCCCTTTACAACATCTTCTTTTGTAATAAATGCTACTTTATCAGAAAAACGAGAAAAAATAGGTTTTAGTACAAAAGGAGTGGCGGATGATGTATGCTGAATCATTGCCTGTATGGCTTGCTCGTTATTTGTTCTATACGTTGCAGGAACTTGCCACCCTAATTTCGTTACGAACTGAATAAACTCCCACTTATTATGGAGTAATGAAAGCTTTTGAAATTCATCTACGAATACATGACATAATCGGCTTAACTCATCTTTATGTCGAGATATATAAAATATCTCTTCACAAGTAGGAAGCAAGGAATCTACATCATGTTTTTGAATAATGGATTGCAGTGCATCGATACTTTCATTTGTTTTCCATTTTGGAGAAGGAATTTCATAAAAGTAATCAGTACTCGTTGAAGCTTTACTTAATGGATAGGGAATACTATCGGCAATAATAACGGTATGACCGCTTTTCTTGAGCAGCCTGCATAGATGCAATGCTGCTGGTGCGCGTGCGCCAGTAATTAATACTGTTTTCTTAGTACTCAAGGAGAACGCCTCCGATAGAAAGCCCAGCAGAAGTACCTAGTAATAATATTTTATCTCCGCGTTGCACTTTCTTTTGTTTAATTGCTTCGAAAAGAGCGACCGGAATGGATGCGGAAATCATATTCCCATAGTCTTCAAAAATAGTCATAAAGCGATCCTCATCGACACCTAGCTTTTTACGAATCAGCTTCATAGCTGGCCCACTTGCTTGGTGTGGAACAATTAAATTGATATCATTTAACGAATAACCTGTATGCATAAGTAGTTTTTCGATAAAATCTAACATATATTTAGAGGACAATTTAAAAATGGCTCTGCCATTCATATCGAATAAGAAATCCTCTTTTCGTTCTTCGCTATATTCTCTAGGATGAATCATCGTTCCCCCGCCGCGAATTTCCGATAGATGTGCACCAGAGCTATACGTTTCCATATGAGAAGCTATAATGGAAGAAGTGTGATCACCTTTTGTTATAACAACGGCTGCTGCGCCATCGCCGAATAAAATGCTGCTTTCGTTTTGTCCCCAATTTAATCCTACAGAAGAAATTTCAGAGGAAATGATAACAACGTTTTTGTATCTTCCGCATTCAATTGCATAAGAAATTGTATCAAGTGCTGTTACGAAACTTAAGCACGTTGAGTTGATATCAAAACAAGGGATACCAGAATGCTGTAGACCAAGTTGTTCTTGAATAAGTGATGCAGTAGAAGGAATAGCCTGCTGGATTGTTCCACTTCCGCAGATGATACAATCGATATCTTTCCATGTTAAACTAGCATCTGCTACAGCTTTTTTCGCGGCTTCAGCCCCCATATAAGAAGATGTTTCATCATCAACAAAGTATCGTGTTTTCACCCCAGCCTTTTTTAATGTCCAGCCTTCTGGGACACCTAGCATACGATCTATTTCAAAAGAATCTACTTTTCGTTTTGGCAAATATGTACCAATTCCTTTTATTTTAATATATCTTTTCATTTCCTATCGCCTCTTAATCTTTTCATAAATTTATAAAATTCTATCATATTATATATTATTATAGAGAAAATATGGAAAAAATACTTTTGTGAAATTTAGTATTTTAATAAATTATTTCTATTTCATTTGTGTCGTTGTAAGAAAAGACAGCACTAAATGTATCCCGCTATTTTTGGACAGTAAGACTCCCGCCCAAAAGTTCGGTGAAAGTAAAGAAGTTATGTGGGGAGCTGGGCTGCATGTAAAAGCGCTAGAAGCAATGTATGATGGGGAAAATAGTAAAGAGGCATTGGATGAAGCAACAAAAACAACAGATTGGGAAATTAGTATTTCGAACCATACAAGTCAAAAATGAAAGAAAGCCGTATCTGTAAAAAGACACGGCTTTCCTATTAAGAGGATAAGGGATTAAAAGAATGATGAAACCTTATCTCTTTTTATGTAATTATATATGGCATAGTAGTTTTTCTCGTTTCTTTATTTGTTTAACTCGATTGCAACTTGTTTCCCATTTACGAAAACTTCTATCATCGCTACTACAACTTCAATCATTTTTGTCATCTCATATCTTACTTTAAGTATAGCGGGCAGCAAACCTTTCAACTATCGAATTAGGTGATGCAGAGATTACAGTGTTGTAAGATGTGAATTTTCCTTTTTGTTAAGGTAAAGTTAAGAAATTACTTTCATAACCATATATAGAACAGTGGATGGGGAACGAGCTGGGAAATTATTCATGTTATGACAAGCCTACATAGGCAATGATATATAATTATTTTAATTACACAGGATTTAAAGATTGCGAAGCAAATTGAATTGTTCGGATACAAGACTAGAAATTGTTTGGAAGTAGAGATAAGTATGTTGAACTGCTCTCTTTTGTTATTATGATAATGGTAACAGTAATTATTTATTCTGCCTATAAAAGCCTGATTAGTAAAGGCAGTTTCCCTTTATTAGTGGATATAAAGGGTTTTTATGTTAGATGAAAGGTGAGAAAGTGATATGCGCTTATTAGTTGTAGAGGATAATGCACCTTTATTAGAATCAATTACACAAATTTTACGCGACGAGTTTGAAGTTGATACAGCAACGAATGGGGAAGATGGGCTATTTTTGGCATTACAAAATATTTATGATGTAATCCTTCTTGATGTTATGTTACCGGAAATCGATGGTTTTGAGGTAATTCAAAGAATACGGAATGAAAAAATTGAAACACCTGTCTTATTTTTGACCGCTAAAGATTCCTTAGAGGACCGTGTGAAGGGCTTGGACTTTGGAGGGGATGATTATTTAATAAAGCCATTTCAAGCGCCAGAACTGAAAGCAAGAATTCGAGCTTTATTACGAAGAAGTGGTAATTTAACAACAAAGCGAACTATTAATTATCGTGGAATCGAGTTGTTTGGAAAGGACAAGGATATTCAAGTGGATGGAGAAACCACTAAATTGACATTAAAGCAATATGAACTTTTAGAGTATCTCATTCAAAATAGTGGAAAGATTTTAATGCGTGAACAAATCTTTGATCGTGTTTGGGGATTTGATTCAGATACGACGGTAGCGATTGTTGAAGTGTATGTTCATCACTTACGAAAAAAATTGGAGCCATTTGGTTATCAGAAAGATATTCAAACCATTCGCGGGATTGGATATATGTTAAAAGAACAATGAAGAGGATGAGTATGTTTCAAAAAACACGCATTCGCCTTACAATTTTAAATTCATTAGTGTTTATTATATTAATTGGAGTTTTAGGGAGTATCATTTATGGTTATACATATAATCGTATTTATAGTGGAGTAGATAATTCACTAGAAATGTTTAAAGCAAAAGAGAAGAAAAATGCTGAGTCTAATTCAAAAGGATCTGTTAAGGATATTCGTATTGGAGATCCAAGGATTACTGTACTGTTATGGCATGGAAAAAAAGTAGCCCTAATAGATAAGAACCGTAAGTTTATTGATCCTGTTTTTGAAGGAAATCCTTTAGTGTTTTTTCCAAAAAAATTGGAGGATTTTCAGGATATTAAAATCAAGGGGAAGAGTTTTCGAGCATTGGCTTTTCAGCATAATACTGAATTTGGACAAATGACGGTTCAACTTGTACGCGATACAACTGCCGAAAGAGATATGTTGCATACGTTATTACTAATTCTTATAGTGGGGTGTAGTGTAGGAAGTTTATGTGCAATTTGGATGGGTTTTTTCTTAGCTGGAAGAGCTCTTGTACCAATTCGTAATTCTTTGGAAAAGCAGCAACAGTTTGTTTCTGATGCATCTCATGAATTAAGAACGCCACTAGCGGTTATTCAATCTAAAACAGATGTACTATTTTTGTCCCCTTTTGCCACGATAGAGGAAAAGGCAATTGATATTTCTACCATTTCAAAGGAGTGTAGAAGGTTATCAAAGCTTGTTGCTAATTTATTATTATTAGCTCGTTCGGATTCGAATCAAATTGAAATGGATAAAAAAGAATTTGCACTAGATGAATTAGTAACGGAAGTAGTAGATCCTTATACAGAAATTGCTGCGTATCAAGAGAAAAAGATGACATTGGAAATTGAATCTAAAGTATCTTTTATTGGTGATAAAGAAAGAATTCATCAAATGGTTGTCATTTTATTAGACAATGCGATGAAATATACTGATGTTGGTGGAACGATTCAAGTAGCCTGTATGCAAACAAGTAGTTCAATTACGTTTCAGGTAAAAGACAATGGAATTGGTATAAAAGAAGATGATATCCCAAAGTTATTTGATCGTTTTTATCAAGGAGATAAAGCAAGAACGAAATCAGAAGGTGCCGGATTAGGTCTTTCAATTGCAAACTGGATTGTAGAAAAACACTATGGGGAAATCAGGGTAGAGAGTAGATTTAATGAAGGTACTTGTTTTGAAGTGATTTTACCTAAAAATCAAAGAATATAAAGAAATTAGAGACGATCTTGTTTTTTCAAGGTCGTCTTTTTTTAAGGGAAAGTTAAGAAAAGTTTTTTATAGTAGGAGTTACACAGAACGAGAAGGACTAAAGGAAGAAATTGTAACCGATTTACCTTCTTCTTAAAATAGCTAAATGGTTATATTTGTGGATAACGCAACTATTGAAATATGTCTTTTAACCTAGGAGGAGAATGAAGCATATTTTTTACGATAATGTGGAAAAAATGGAGGAGTAGATCGGATGAGAAACGTAAAGGAGGAGAAGAAGTTTGAAAAAGAAAAAGATAGCATCGTTATTTGTTATTAGCATAATGAGTTTAAGTGTAATGGGAGGAGCGTCTGCTTCTACAACGTTAAAAGGAAAAACTGACTTTTCGCAGTGTAGTAATGAACAATTGAATAACGGAGAAACGCATGTGGCCTATACAGAAGAGAAAGCACAAAAACTAGGAATTGAAACGGATGGAAAAGAGCAGCTTACGTTAGAAAAGGAGATTCATGAAACAGAAGTTGATCAAGAAGCGATACAGTTAGGAATTTCTATTGAGGGAAAAGATGTAGGGGCTCTTTCAGAAGAAATTTATGAAACAAAAATAAGACAAGAAGCAAAAAAATTAGGAATACCACTTGAAAACACATCGATTGTTGATTTAATTAATCAAATTAATACAATCAAAATAAATGATGAAGCGGAGAAACTGGGTATTTCAAAAGAGGGAAAAGAAATAGATGAAATTGCTGAGGAAGTTTATGGAACAAAGGTAAAAGAAGAGGCGGAAGAACTTGGGGTTTTTCAAGCAGAGAAAGATACTGAGGAGTTAGCGCAAGAAGTATATGAGATTAAAATTCAGCAAGAAGCAAAGAAGTTTCACATTGATTTATATGGGAAAGACATTTATCAAGTATTGCGAGAAATAAATGAACAAAAAGTAATGCAGGCCGCAGACGAGTTTGGCATAGATAAAACAAATAAAACGATTCAAGAATTAACAGAGAAAATAAAAAAAGAACAGCCTGACAAAGACCTTGTTTTTTTACCTATGGTTCAAACTGATGCAGACGCTTTTTATTCTTACTTAACCGATTAAAAGGGTGCGTGAAGATAGGGGAATGATACGGAACAGGAAGATGTATATATGTGCGTTGGTATTAGGGTTGTTTATTTGTTTTAGTGTCTATATGAAAAGAAGTGATCTATTTCTCGCGAAGAAATATATAGAAAAAGTAGAGAGAGCTGTCTCGAATCGAGGCGCTCAAAAAAAAGAAGTATCTGTAAATATGGATGATGAAAAAATATTACTGCAACATGTACCTTTTATCCAGCAGTTACCGGAGCTAGATAGAGGCTGCGAAGTAACTAGTTTAGCTATGATGTTACAGTACGTAGGTATTTCTGTAGATAAGATGACGTTAGCTGATGAAATACAAAAAGTGGCTTTTTCAAATGATGGTGTACGCGGTAATCCCAATGAGGGGTTTGTAGGAAATATTTATACTTTTTCTGAATCAGGATATGGTGTGTATCATGAACCACTTTTTCAGTTAGCAAACGAATATTTACCGAATCGAGCTATTGATTTGACAGGTGAAAACATAGATGAGATTTATAAAACTGTAAAAGAAGGCGCACCAGTTGTTATGATTACAAATGCAACATATGCTCCTTTGGATGAAGATGAATTTGATACATGGGAGACAGATTCAGGTAATATTTCTATTACGTACCATGAACATTGTATACTTCTTGTTGGTTATGATAAGGACTCAGTTTATATTCATGATCCACTTAGTGATACTTCAAGTGTAAGGGTTCCCCGCGAAAACTTTGAAAAGGCATGGATGCAGATGGGGAGTCAAGCGATTAGTTATGTAATAGATGATAAAAAATAAAAGGAGTTCAGTATAATAAATATGCTGAACTCCTTTTATTTAGTGAAAAATGTTGTATTCCTAAAAAAGAATACGTAAGATAGATTTCGCGTGTAGTAAAGCAGGAATAAGGGAGACAATAGAGGAATGAGAAAAAGAAAAAAATTGTTAAGTTTGTGGAAAACGATTACATTACTGGTTTGTACTGTCATTGTTCTTTCTTTACTTGTAACAGATATATTAATTAGTCATAATGTCGAGCGTACGACGGAAGAAAGCCAAGCTGAAAAAGCAAAAACAATCGCGCGTATTGTAGCGAATTCACCAGTTGTTGTGGATGCTTTAGTAGGAAAAAAAGGTATATCTGAAATTCAAACGTATACAAATCGTTTGTTAAAAAATACAGATGTTCAATTTATTGTGGTTATGGATATGAATGGAATAAGAAAATCTCATCCAAATCCCCAAAAAATCGGTCAGCATTTTGTAGGGGGAGATGAAGGAGTAGCCTTGAAAGGGAAAGAACATGTTTCAATGGCAGAAGGAACGTTAGGAATTTCAATGCGCGTTTTTGTCCCCATCCTTTCTGAAACTAAAGAACAAATTGGAGTGGTTGCAGTCGGAATTTCAGCCGATAATGTGTATGAGAGGATAAAAGAGAGTAGACACATTATTTATATCGGTGTCGGTGTTGGAGTATTAGTTGGTATTGTAGGAGCTATGTTATTAGCTAGACATATTAAGAAAATATTATTTGGTCTTGAACCGAGCGAAATTGCAAAAATTTTAGAAGAACGGAATACGATGTTACAATCTGTCAAAGAAGGAATTATTGCGGTTGATAAAGATGCAAGAGTTACTTTAATTAATAATGAAGCGAAACGGTTATGTAAGAAAAGTGGTCTTGAAGAAGATTTTATTGGTAAAGATGTTGAGAAGTATATGCCGAACTCATGTATAAAAGAAGTGTTACAAACGGGAGAAGCACAATTACATGAGGAACAAAACCTTTATGGCATTACGATTGTTACAAATAGAGTTCCTTTATATGTGAAAGGAGAAATTGTTGGTGCGATCGCAACATTCCGTGATAAAACGGAGATTAGGAAGTTAGCAGGACAATTAACGGATATTCGGCTGTATGCAGAAGCACTAAGAGCACAATCTCACGAGTTTATGAATAAAATGCATGTTGTATTAGGACTTACCCATATGAAGCATTATGAACAATTAGAGACGTACATTAGTAATATGGTCTCGGAGCATCAATATGAAATTGGTGGTGTGATGCGAAAAATAAAAAATCCTGTATTTGCAGGGTTTATGCTTGGTAAACTGAGTTACGCAAGGGAAAAGAATATACAGCTTATTGTAAGTGAAAGTTCGTACTTACCAGAGCCAGATGATGAAAGTATTATTCATGAGCTCATTACAATTGCAGGGAATTTAATCGATAATGCATTAGATGCAGTGATGAATTGTCAACAAAAGCAAGTATACGTCTCCATTCAATATCAGGATAAATTAATGATTACAGTACAAGATACAGGAAATGGCATGCAAAAAGAGGAAATCGATAAAGTATTTGTCAAAGGATACTCTACAAAAGGAGAGAATCGTGGTTACGGTTTATATCTTGTAAATGAAAGTATCGAGCGAACAAATGGAGATATACATGTTGATTCACAGGTAGGGAAGGGAACGATAATAACAATTGAAATACCATACCAAAATAGGGATGAGATAGAAACATGATCAAAGTGTTGATTGTAGAAGATGATCCAATGGTAGCGATGTTAAATAAGCATTATTTAGAACAAGTGGGAGGATTTGAGCTTGTTGATATTGCTCATTCTGTGGGTGAAGCAGTAGAGATAGTAAAGGAGTCCCCTATAGATCTCATATTACTTGATATTTTTATGCCTGGTGATACAGGATTTGAACTGCTACTGCATATTCGAAATCAAGAGAAAGAAATTGATGTTATGATGATTTCTGCTGTACATGAAATGGGAAGTATAAAAAAAGCACTTCAATACGGAGTTGTTGATTATTTGATTAAACCATTTACATTTGAAAGGTTTAAAGAAGCATTAACTGCATATGGAGAGAAGTTTATATTTATGAAAGAGCAGCAACAAATTAGTCAATCTGAATTGGATGCGTTAATTTTACAAAAAGAAAAAGTGGAAGCGCATGTGAATAAAGAACTTCCAAAAGGTTTAACAAAACAAACATTACAGTTGATTTGGAAGAGAATAGAATCACTTCAGGGACAAGCGTTTACAACAGATGAAATGGCACAACTAGTTGGAATTTCAAGGGTTTCTATTCGAAAGTATGTCATGTTTTTAACTGAAATTGGAGTTTTAGAAAATGAGATGGTGTATCAACATGTGGGGAGACCAGTAAGTAAATTACGATGTATTGATGAAAATAAAATACGTTTGTATGTATAAGCAGCTTGCAAGAGCTGCTTATACTTTTTTTAATTACAAAACTAGTTACAAAACTTACAAAACCTATTTTTACTATTGAAAGCGTTTTAATATTGTAGATAAGAATATAAGGAGGTGCTTGTATGGGAATTCCCAAAAATGCGGAAGCAGTAGAAATAGAACAAGAATCTTTTGTTTCGAGACTCATGAATATTAAAATTGGTGTGATACCTTTGCCGTTATATATCGTATTAGCAGCTATTATTTACGGAGCATCTGTATATAATAAATTGCCTGCGGATATGATTGGTGGATTTGCAGTTATTATGATTATGGGGATTTTCTTAGGTGATATTGGAATGAGGATTCCGATCTTAAAAAATATTGGTGGACCAGCAATTCTCTCATTATTTATTCCATCATTACTTGTATTTTTTAATTGGATGAATCCAGCTTCAATGGAAGCTGCTACTATGTTAATGAAAAAGTCGAACTTTTTATATTTATATATTTCTTGTTTAGTAGTAGGCAGTATTTTAGGGATGAATCGTAAAGTGCTAGTACAAGGGTTTATTCGAATGTTTATTCCTTTAGTAGTAGGGACACTAGCTTCAGTCGTAGTTGGATTGTTAGTCGGGTCATTATTTGGATTTGAAATGAAACAGACATTCTTCTTTATCATTGTGCCAATCGTGAGCGGTGGTATAGGAGAAGGAATTTTACCACTTTCACTAGCGTATAGTGATATTTTAAATGAATCTTCTGCGACTTTTGTATCACAGCTAATCCCAGCAGCTATTATTGGGAATATGTTTGCGATTGTAAGTGCTGGATATATGAAACGCCTAGGTGAGAAAAGACCAGAGCTTAGTGGTAATGGTATGTTGGTAAAAACAGGTGATCAAGCAGAGTTATTAAAAGAACAAAACACAGAAAAACCAATTGATTTCTCATTAATGGGAGCGGGTTTATTAATTGCATGTACGTTCTTTATCTTTGGAGGATTTGCTTCTAAATTTATTGGTATTCCAGGAGCAATCATTATGATCTTCTCTGCGGCAATTGTGAAATACTTTAAATTAATGCCAGCGAAAATGGAACAAGGAGCATTCCATTTATACAAATTTATTTCGAAAAACTTAACGTGGCCATTAATGGTTGGATTAGGATTGTTATATATTCCGTTAAAAGATGTAGCCGCTGTTCTTTCAGTTGGATATGTCGTTGTATGTGCGTCAGTAGTACTTACAATGATAGCATCGGGTTACTTTGTCGGAAAAGTAATGAAAATGTATCCAGTTGAATCGGCAATTGTGACAGGATGTCATAGCGGGTTAGGTGGAACTGGAGACGTTGCCATTTTATCAGCTTCAAATCGTATGGAATTAATGCCATTTGCACAAATTTCCACGCGTTTGGGCGGTGCTGCAATGGTCGTAACAGCGACGATTTTATTAAAAATGTTTTCGTAATGTATTATCAGACAAGCTAGCTATGTAAAGACGTAGCTAGCTTGTCAAATTAGGAGGAGTTTATTTATTATGTTAGAAAGTCAAATTAAGGAGCGTTCATTACTACTTCACAAAGAATTGGTAGGGAAGATTGAAATTACAAGTAAGGTAGAAGTTAATTCAGCAGATGATTTAAGTTTGACATATACACCGGGAGTAGCTGAGTCTTGCAAAGCAATTGCAGCAGATGAAGAAACAGCTTATGACTATACAGCACGTGGTAATATGGTTGCAGTTGTTTCGGATGGAACAGCAGTACTTGGATTAGGGGATATTGGACCGAAAGCGGCTATGCCTGTTATGGAAGGGAAAAGTATTTTATTTAAAAAATTTGCTAATGTAGATGCATTTCCGCTTTGTCTTGGAACGACTGACGTAGATGAAATCGTAACTATTGTTAAAAATTTAGAACCTACATTTGCTGGAATTAATTTAGAAGATATTGCGGCACCGCGTTGTTTTGAAATTGAAAAACGATTAAAAGAAGAAACGAATATTCCGGTATTCCATGATGACCAACATGGCACAGCAATTGTTGTTTTAGCTGCAGTTATTAATGCTTTAAAAGTTGTCAGCAAAGAGATGGATAAAGTGAAAATTGTTATTAATGGTGCTGGATCTGCAGGGATAGCGATTGGAAAATTATTATTAAAAGCTGGGGCGCAGCATATTACATTAGTAAGTTTAGAAGGAATTGTTTGTGAAGGTGAATCATGGATGAATCCAGCGCAAATAGAGATTGCAAAAGAAACAAATCGTGAACATGTACGGGGAACACTAAAAGAGGCGATCCATGAAGCCGATATCTTTATCGGTGTATCTGCTCCAAATGTGTTATCGAAAGAATTTGTACAGACAATGAGTGAAAAACCAATTGTGTTTGCAATGGCGAACCCAATCCCAGAAATATATCCAGAAGATGCACGAGAGGCTGGAGCAGTGGTCGTTGGGACAGGACGTTCTGATTATCCAAATCAAGTAAATAACGTATTAGCATTCCCAGGTATATTCCGCGGAGCGTTAGATGTACGAGCAACAGATGTTACGGAAGAAATGAAATTAGCGGCAGCATATGGAATCGCTAACATAATTACTGATGCAGAACGAAATGAAAATTATGTCATTCCTAACCCACTAGATAAAAGAGTTGTTCCAAGTGTGGCAGCTGCAGTAGCGAAGGCAGCAATTGAATCAGGTGTGGCACAAATTAAGAAACTACCAATTTATTAAAAAATGTTAAAAAAGTACCTCATTAAAAAGGTACTTTTTTTAATGAGATAAGGGATCAAAATAATGAGGAAACCTTATCTTTTTTTACGTAATTGTATGATTCATGATACATATTCCGCGGTTCATTATTTGTTTAGCTCCATTGCTACTTGCTTTCCGTTTACAAAAACTTCTACTACTGCTACAACTACTTCCATCACTTTTTTCATCTCTCATCTCTCCTTGTTTATTACTTGCTTTCTTACGTTTAGTATAAGGGAGAGAAGGGGAGGCAACCATCGAAGTAGGTGACAAGGTAATTACATTGTTGTAAGGAAAAAATTAAGCTTTGTCACTTTTTTCTACATGAATAGTAATTTGTTCATAATACTTCTCATTAATATATATATTTAATACCCATAATCCAGGAGAAGGTAGCGCCATAAGAAGGGGGATTTCTTTTACATTTGCATGAATGGGAGTAGAGGCAGTCCAAGTCTGTTCGGAAGTTTCATCTTGAAAGAGTACGGGAGTGGGCGCTGTAGCTCCTTGTTTTAGAGCGATAATAGATAGTTTTCCAGATGGCATTTGTGGATCGAGAAAGAACCACATTTGTTTATTTTTCTCACCAGCAACGATACTATTGTCTGCAATTGCAATCCTTCCTTCAATGCCTTTTAACGGCATCTTTCCTTCTACAAAGGACGGGCTTTCTTGCCAGTTCACATCCTTTAAGACACTAAGGTGAAAAAAGGAGGGTGCATTATTTTGAGGTTTAGAAGCTTCGGTTATTTCTTTTATAGGTACTTTGGAATCTTGACCTAGTGAAGTACAGCCAGTAATGAGACAGGAGAAAAGTAGCGCGATTCCAATTTTTTTCATTTTGCCACGCTCCTATTTTTTCATTGTTAGTGTAATTGTATTTGCTAGAAGACGGGACAATTCCTTTTTATTCATAAAAAGAGGTCATAAATTTAGTATGACCTTTTTTGACATTTTGTATTATATTTGTTCAGTTGTGAATGCAGGGGCTGCTTCTTTTTCCGGCATTGTTAAGAAAATAACAGCAATGACTATACATATACCGCCCAGAAGTTGATACGCTCCGAAAGATTCGTTTAGCCAAGTGATGGAAACAATAGCTGCTACAAGTGGTTCAATACTAGATAAAATACTGGTCTCTGTCGCTGATAAATATTTTAGACTACCAATGTAGAGAAGGAAAGAAAGTGTTCCACTTATAATAGTTAAAATCAGCAGAGAGAACGTTGGCCATGTAAAGGTTTGTGAAAGGTGATTCCATTCAAAAGAGCGATTGTAAATAAATAGTGCAATACCTCCGATTAACATACCCCAGCCAATAATAATAGTTGTCCCCCATTGTTTAATAAGGGAAGCTGGGTGAAGCGTGTAGAAGGCAAAGCCAATAGCTGTTAATAGACCAAATAAAACCGCTTCTTTCGATAAAACAATATTTTGGACGGATCCGTTCGTAATGATAAAGTATGTTCCTGCCAACGCAGCGACGATTGCTAATGCTTGCATAGTGGAAGGAAGTTTTTTATGTTGCATCGCAACATAAATAGTAATGAGAACTGGACCTAAAAATTGGAATAGAGTAGCGGTAACAGCGTTGCTAATATGAACTGTTTCGATAAAAGCATACTGTGCGCCAAGCATCCCGAAAATAGAGAAAATGATAAGTTGTAAAAGATGGCGTGGCTTTTGCCAAATACGAAATATATTTTGTTTTTTTGTAAGCAAGAAACATAAAATAAAGCCCCCAGCAAGCAATAGGCGAATTACTAAAAAATCAATAGATGATACTTTAGTATGTTGAAAAAGCCATTGAATCATTGGGCCTGATAATCCCCATAAAGTCGCTCCTGTAATAATCATAATGAGGCCAAGTCGTCTGTTATTTTTCATCATCATGCTGCTCCTTTCTATGATTGATTTTTTTAGATTTACATGATAAAAGGAATTATATATAACTTCTGGTACTGTAAAAAGTGTCAGTATTATGTTTTATAAAGGGGTCAGATTTCATGTTACAATTAACACCCAATCTAAATATGGAGAAAAAGATTCCGTTGTATGTACAGTTATATGAGTATATAAGAACAGAAATAAGAAGTGGAAAGATCCCTCCTTTGACGAAGCTCCCAGCCAAAAGAAAGTTAGCAACATATCTGCAAGTGAGTAAAAATACAGTAGAATCAGCATATGAACAGCTTCTTGCCGAAGGATATATTGAATCTGTTTCACGTACGGGCTATTTTGTATGTGAAATTGAACAACTGGTCCATACAGTGAAAAAAAGAGAAGTCGTTAAGGAAGTATTGTATAAAGAACAGAAATATAAATATGATTTCACACAAACAGGCGTAGATGTGAAAACATTTCCATTTTCTGTATACCGAAAAATTTCAAACGAGGTATGGCAACTAGAAAATAAAGAACTACTCTTTCTTGGTCATCCACAAGGGGAAGTAAGTTTACGTGAAGAGATTGTGAAATATTTATATGAATCAAGAGGTGTGAGATGTTCGGCAAGTCAGATTGTAATAGGAGCCGGAACACAGTTCTTAATAAGAATGTTATTTCAGTTGTTAGAGGGAAGTCATTTTGCAGTTGAAAATCCTGGATATCATCGGAAATTAGTTGTCTTTGAGAAAGGAAAAGAGAATGTTCAAATGCTCTCGCTTGATGAGGATGGGATTTGTATTTCAGATTTAGAAAATAGTAATGCGAATGTTGCATTCGTCACCCCATCTCATCAATTTCCGTGTGGAATGATTATGCCAATTAAAAGAAGAATGCAATTATTGCATTGGGCGCAAAAAGGGAGTGGGCGCTATATTATTGAAGATGATTATGATAGTGAATTTCGTTACTCTGGAAAACCAATTCCAGCATTACAAGGGCTTGATACAGAGGGGAATGTAATTTACATGGGGACACTTTCAAAAGCATTACTTCCATCATTACGAATGAGCTACATGGTGCTTCCAAAACAATTAATCGAGTTGTATCAAACACAATATTTATTTTATACACAAAGTGTTTCAAGAATTGATCAAGAAATCATTAGAAGGTTTTTAAATGAAGGACATTGGGAGAAGCATATTCATAGGATGCGAGTTGTTTATCGAAAAAAGAGAGATGCACTTGTCTCCGCGATAGAAAAATACTTTTCTAACAAGGTGGAAGTGATAGGAGAAGATTCTGGTCTACATATCTTATTAAAGGTTCACAATGGAATGTTCGAAGAAGAATTAATAAAGAGGGCAACTGACAAGAGTATAAAAGTATATCCGGTTTCTATGTACTATGAAGAAGCAAGCACGTTAAAAAATACAGTTTTACTTGGATTTGCTATTTTATCAGAGGCAGAGATTGAAGAGGCAATTCAATTGTTATATCAAGCATGGTTTTTATCGTAAAGTGTAATAAAAAAATCCTCAAGTATATGAGGATTTTTTTTATTTCTCTTCGTCTAAAAATAAAACCATATGTTCTTCATCCCAGTACTGACCGTTATATTTTAAAGAACGCTCTTGTACACCGAATGTCTTAAATCCTAGTGATTCGTAAAGTTTTTTGGCACCATCGTTTCCAACGACAACATCAAGCATAATTTGTTCTACTTCTAATGTTTTAGCAAGCTCAATACATTCTTTAATAAGGGCTTTTCCAGCTCCAAGTCCGCGTGCCTTTGGAGATACATATACGGAACCAATCTTTGCCTTATGTTCTTGTTTTACGTATGGTTTCGTTTCCAGTGTTGCCACGCCAATTAGCTTATCATCTTTAAAGGCACCAAGTGTATAGTTTTCATCTTGTGCTAATTTTTGTGCTTTATATTCAATCGGGCATTCTTTATTAATAATATCTTCATAAGAAGAGCTGAAAGCCTCAGGATTTTGTTTTAATCCTTCTACACGAAGTTCTAAGTAAATTTCTGCTTCGTCTTTTGTTAATACATGGATATCCAATTATATCACCCTCCATATCTTTGACAAGTGTAGTTATATTTTATATTGAAATAAGAATAATTTCAAAAGGTTCGTTCGTACTATTCGTATTTATTAGCTATTAATATAATATCACCAGCAGTTTTAAAGGGAAGATGCTACTGGTGATGTAACTTACGTATTATTCGATTGGTAATTTAATAATAAATTCTGTTCCAATTCCGAGCTCACTTTTTACTTGTATGGAGCCGTTATGTAACTCAACAATTTCTTTTGCCACAGCTAAACCAATTCCTTTACCGCCTGTCGCTCGAGTTCTTGATTTATCAACTCGGTAAAAACGATCAAAAATATGCGGAATATCTTCTTGTGGAATCCCGTCTCCTTCATCTTGCACACATAGAGAAAAAGTATTCTCATTTTGTGATGCGTATATAGTAATAACTGACCCTTCAGAAGAATGCTGATAGGCATTATGTAGTAAATTTAACATTACTTGCTCCATTCGGCGTTCATCCATACAAACATCAGGATTCCCTGCGCAATAACATTTAATTTTCATTTGTTTCTTAGCAAATGTAGTTTTTGTTTTTTCAATCATTCGTTCCAGAAAAGGTGAGAGTGGCACCATCTGTTTTTTTATAATAAATTGGTGTTGTTCTAATTGCACAAGATCAAATAAATCTTGAACGAGCTCTGTTATACTATCGGTTTCATCTTCGATAATTTGTAGGTATTCTTCACGCTCTTCTTTAGATAAAGATTCTCTTTTAGCAACTTTTGCATAACCTTTCATATATGTAAGAGGTGTGAGCAGTTCATGAGCAACACTAGCAAGAAATTCATTCCGTTCTTTTTTCATATAAGTTAATTCGTTTGATAATTCTTCGATCGTTTTGGCTAAACTACCAAGCTCATCATTACTTTTAATTCCTAATTGAACTGGCTTATTTAACTTTAACATTTTTTCAGTTGCTCGTTTCATGTTAATAAGGGGATCAGTAATGACACGAGAAAAGATGAATATGGAAATTATTGTTAAAAAAAGAACTAATATGCCGATAATAATGAATTGGCGTGTTAAACGAAAAATTAGTTTTTCTAAGAAAGCTGTATCTAAAAACATATGAACATATCCGGCAACTTGTCTATGGATGATGATTGGTGTTGCTGTTGAGATAAACTTTGAGCTTTTCCAGTTTTGTTCAACCATCGTTCCATCTGTTGAAATAGATTGTATTCTATGGGCAAGTTGCTTTTTCATTTCTTCTGTTACAAGGTCAGAGGAGGAAAGAACGTTCCCATTCGTATCTGTTATGACTAATTTTGTATCGGAATCAGAGTGGGATTCCATTGCTGCAGCATGCTCTAAAGCTCGTGTGCTATAGCGTCTGGAAATAAATTTACTATAACGTTTGCCTTTTTCTAAAAGGGCTTCTTTTTCTTCTTCGACGCGCATATTTGTAAGACTCGTATGAAAAGATACAAAGGCAATTGTCTCAATACATAGAGCTAAAATTAAAAAGTATGTACCAATCTTGAGGGATAGCTTATTCATTTTTTCACCATACCTTTATTTCACATTAATGGTCAGTGGAAGGAATCTTACCACTGACCAAAGTTTCACCTTATCGCGAGTTGTTTAGCTAATTTTAAGTGTGGGGTGAGCCATGCACTTAGAAATGTTTCACATTATTACTCTTATTCACTTTTCCATTTATATCCTACCCTATATATGGTTTCTAAATATTGTTCAACAGGGAAATCTTTTTTTCGTAATTTATCCCGGATATTGCGGATATGTGAGTCGACAGTACGATATTCAATATCTGTTTGATATCCCCATATTTTTTCAATTAAATCGTCCCGGCTATATGCTCGGTTCGTATTTTGTAAAAACAGCCCAAGTAACGAAAATTCGATAGGTGTAAGTGAAATTTTCTCGTTGTAAACAGTAACTGTATGCTTCGTTTTATCCCATTCAATTCCATTGAAGCTAATAAAACCATCCTTTTTTGTTCGGCGCAGCACAGCTTCAATGCGGGCAACGAGTATTTGTTCATCAAAAGGTTTTGTAATATAATCATCAGCGCCTATTGTAAGGCCTTTTACCATATCATAGTTTTGATTACGAGCTGTTAACATGATGATGGGGACATTACAAATTTGCCGAATTTGATAACATGTATCCCATCCATCCATATTTGGCATCATGACATCTAACAACACCATATCGAACTCTTTTTGCTGAATGAGTTCAAGAGCTTCACTGCCTGAAGTAGCTTTCATACAAAAATAACCACGTGGGCTTAAAAATAAATCTAACAATCGCAACATGCGTTCTTCATCGTCTACTAATAAGATTTTTATCATAGTCTTGTGCACCTCAAAACATTCATTCTACTTTGTATAGTTTACAGGAAAATAATAAAAAACTCTGTTTTTGTGATTGAATTGTAATGTATTTTTCCTACAAAGGCAATTGACATAAAAAATGCACTACTTTTGCACAACTCTTTTTTATAATAGAAGGCGTAGCGACACAAAATACCCTATGTTGCGACATAACGTCATGTCATTTTATTTATAAAATGACAATTCCATTCTATTGTGTATGTGGGATAGTGAAAAATTTCGTATTCACCTCGCATCGGATAAGGGAGATTTCCTATCCCACACTTTTTTTATTGTTATAAAGGAGACTATACACATGAATAAAAAAGAAGAACGTTTTCAAACGGATAAGCAAGAACGCAATGCTGTTGTGATGTGTATTGCCGTATCTATGTTAATCATTGTGACGTGTGCTAATAAATTTTTTGGAATTCTATAATAGATGTATGAGCTCGTTGTTTCGTTTAGAGAAGCAATGAGCTTTTTTATGTGCATGTAAAAATGCCCGTATACTATATAAAGGAGATTTTGTATAGGAAGGAATTAAAAAATGATAGACGCGCTATATAATAAACCAAGGAAGGATTGCTAATCCAGAAGTGACAATTATTGTCCCACAAATTAAAAAAATATGGTGTCTGTGCTGTTTCATATTCAGTGCTCCTCTAATTCCTAAGTGAATTTCATTGTTGGAAACCATTACCGCACAATGATTTCTTTTAGGTGTGATTGTGTACTTTTAGTATAGCCAAGAGGAGGGAATAGAACTATTGAATAAGATGACATGAATATTACATTGTTGTAAGAAAAAAGTACCTTTATGTGAAAAGGTACTTTTCTAGGCCATGGAGAAAGGAAAATGCTACAAAATTATAAAAAGAAGCATGGTGATTTGCCGAGGTTTGTTCGTATAAAATGGTGAATGAAATTTTATCGGCGATTTTTCAAATATATCGACCGTTTCTCACAATATATCGGCGCAAATTTGAATATATCAGCGATTCGACAAAGGATATCGACTAACCAACAAAAAACGACAAAAACAGGAACACCTAGCTTCTGTTTCCCAACAATCTGAAAAAGTACCTTTATATGAAAAGGTACTTTTCGGGGAATTTATATAAAACCATTTTGATTTTTCGATATATAGGTTTTTATAAAGAATAAAAGGTGATTTGCTCTCTTTTTTGCCCGCTGCTTTAAGCTAGGGAGGGGGCAGAAAAAGGAACTAAACACTGGTACTCTTTCCTACTTAAAAAGAAAGGAGGATATTATTTTTCACTTTGGATTTGCTTCGTTATTTAAAAATAAAACCATATGCTCTTCATCCCAATACTGTCCATTATGTTTTAATGAGCGTTCTTGTACACCGTACGTTTGAAAGCCTAGTGACTCGTATAGTTTTTTCGCGGCCATATTTCCGGCAACAACATCAAGCATGAGTTGCTCTACATGTAGTTTATGAGCGTTATCAATAATGGCTGTTATTAACGCTCGTCCAGCTCCAAGACCACGGGCTTTTGGAGAGACGTAAACGGATCCGATTTTTGCCTTATGTTCTTGTTTGATAAATGACTTAGTTTCTAAAGTAGCAATTCCGATTAAATCGTTATCTTTCAAGACGCCAAGTGTATATTTATCTGGATTAGCTAGGCGCTTGGCCATTGCAGCCACAGGATCCTCATGCTTTAGAACGTCTTCATAAGAAGAACTAAAGGCTTCTGGATTTTGTGTTAATCCTTCCATACAAACTTTTAAATAAACTTCTGCATCCTCTTTTGTTAATAAACGAATTTCCATATCGGTAACCTCCTCAGTTTAGCGCACTCTATAAAATGGATACTCTGCCTTAGTATGTAAAGCAGGAGCTTGTAATCCATAAGAGTCTGGTAATCATTTTGATAGAACATCTACTTTGTATTCTTTTACAAATTTTGTACGTACTCGTTCTTAATTTGTAAAAGAATAAGTAGATATATGCGGAAACACAGTTGTCTTCTTTTGTTTTTTTATCATGCACTTTATGTAATGAAATTATATATTAACTTTATTAACTATTCAACAGTTAAATATATTACATTTTTATAACTAAAAAATGATCCCTTTTGTAGGAATCATTTTGTTTCTGGTATATATCCTTCAATTCGTTCAGGATGAGTATAAATATTACAAGAATCATTACGAATAAATCCGACTACTGTAATGCCTAAATCATGAGCAAGCTGCAGAGCTAATTTTGTTGGAGCAGATTTAGAAAGAACAATTTCACAACCGATTTTAGAAACCTTTAGCAAAATTTCAGATGAGATTCGGCCACTAAATGCAATGATTTTTCCTTTAATTGGAATTTGATTACGTAAACAATAACCATATATTTTATCTAATGCATTATGTCTACCGATATCCATTCTTGATATGAGAATGGTATTTCGATCACAAAGGGCGGTATTATGAACACCTCCTGTTTGACGAAACGTAGTAGAGGATTGTTGTAAAGTATTCATTAAATGAAAGCATTCTTCTGGAGTAATTGTTACATGGATATCATGTAACATTTTTGCTTTTGCTGCATCATTTACAAAAACAAATCCTTGTCTACTTTTTCCGCAGCAAGAGGTGACGTATCGTTTGTTGTATAGCGTTTGATAGAGCGGATTGATTTGTGAGGTTTTTACGTGAACAATCCCTTTGTCTTTCTGGATCCATAATTCATCAATATTTTCATAAGAAGCAATAATTCCTTCAGAAATTAAAAAACCTATTACCATATCTTCAATATAATTTGGAGTACATACAACTGTTACATATTCTTCCCCGTTTAATTTAATTGTTACAGGATATTCTGTGACAATGTCATCTTCTTGTTCGAGAAATGCTCCTGTTTGATAACGTACCATTTTACATGTTTCTTGGACAGGCCCCATAGTATTTTCCCCTTTATATGCATTTTCCTTACTATGTATCATAAAACATAAAAAAAATAAAAGCATCTGTTATCTACTTCTATGCAGTATCGGATGTTCTCTTTTAAATAAAAAAGAAGGGCTTTGCGTTTGTTTTCAATCTCTATATATTATTTGGTTATTATTGTATATGTAAGATATAATAGAGCGGTAGAATAGTGTCATTTTGTATACCTTATAGCATCAAGAATCGACTTCTAAGATAGGATTTCAGCAGAGCGTCTTAAAAATGTCCAGCGATATATTTTTGAAAGCGGATTCAAAATATATCGTACAGTTAGTTGTAAGGAGAGGGGAACTATGGCAGAACAAACAGTTCGTGTAACAGTAGATGGAAAAGAGTTTCTTTCATCTAGCGAAAAAACGATATTGCAACTATTTAATGAAAGTCATTTAGAGCATCCACAAATTTGTCATGTACCAGAGGTGGATCCAATTCAAACTTGTGATACATGTGTTGTTGAAGTAGATGGGAAATTGCTACGTGCTTGTTCAACGAAATTAGTAGATGGTATGCATATTGAAAGAAAATCAGAACGTGCAAAATTAGCACAAACGGAAGCGATGGATCGAATATTAGAGAACCATTTACTGTATTGTACAGTATGCGACAATAATAACGGTAATTGTAAGGTTCATAATACGGTACATATGATGGGGATTGAAGAGCAGAAATATCCGTATGAACCGAAAGTTAGTGCAAAAGAAGTGGACATGACTCACCCATTTTATCGTTATGATCCAAACCAATGTATTGCGTGTGGACAGTGTGTGGAAGTATGTCAAAACTTACAAGTAAATGAAACGCTATCGATCGATTGGAGTTTAGAGCGCCCGCGTGTGATTTGGGATAACGGTGTAAGTATTAACGATTCATCGTGCGTTAGTTGCGGACAGTGTGTAACAGTTTGTCCTTGTAATGCATTAATGGAAAAATCTATGCTCGGAGAAGCTGGATTCATGACTGGATTGAAACCAGATGTGTTAGACCCAATGATTGATTTTGTAAAAGATGTAGAGCCTGGATATAGTAGTATTTTAGCAGTTTCAGAAGTGGAATCGGCAATGCGGAAAACGAAGATTAACAAGACAAAAACAGTTTGTACATTTTGTGGTGTGGGCTGTTCGTTCGAAGTATGGACGAAAGATCGTCAAATTTTGAAAGTACAACCTGTAACAGAGGCACCAGTAAACGGAATTTCTACATGTGTGAAAGGGAAATTTGGCTGGGACTTTGTAAATAGTGAAGACCGGATTACGAAACCGTTAATTCGTCAAGGTGATATGTTCGTTGAGGCAACATGGGAAGAAGCTTTAGAAGTTGTTGCGTCCAATATGCAACATATTAAATCGGAGTACGGCAATGATGCATTTGGTTTTATTTCTTCTTCGAAAGTAACAAACGAAGAAAACTATTTAATGCAAAAACTAGCTCGTCAAATATATGGAACAAACAATGTAGATAACTGTTCCCGTTACTGTCAATCGCCAGCAACAGATGGTTTATTTAAAACTGTAGGTATGGGCGGTGATGCTGGGACTGTGAAAGATATTGCTGATGCTGGACTTGTTATTATTGTGGGAGCGAATCCAACAGAAGGACACCCCGTGCTTGCCACACGTGTAAAACGTGCTCATAAATTGCATGAACAAAAACTTATTGTTGCGGATCTTCGTAAACATGAAATGGCAGAGCGGGCAGATTTATTCGTTCATCCGCGCCAAGGAACTGACTATGTATGGCTTGCCGGTGTAACAAAATATATGATTGATCAAGATTGGCATGATAAAAAATTCTTAGAAGAAAATGTGAAGAATTTTGCTGAATATAGCAAAATGTTAGAGAAGTATACACTTGATTATACGGAAAATATTACAGGTATTTCTCAAGATACATTGAAAGAAATGGCCCGTATGGTATATGAAGCCGACGGTACTTGTATACTTTGGGGGATGGGTGTTACACAAAATACAGGAGGAAGCACAACATCTGCTGCGATTTCAAACTTACTTCTTGTAACAGGTAACTATCGCCGTCCTGGTGCAGGCGCATATCCACTTCGCGGTCATAATAATGTACAAGGTGCTTGTGATATGGCAACATTACCAAACTGGCTTCCAGGTTATCAAGCGGTATCGGATGATATACTTCGTGCGAAATTTGAAAAAGCATATGGAACTACAATTCCGAGAGAGCCAGGGCTGAATAACATTGCGATGTTACTTGCAGCAGAAGAAGGAAAATTGCGTGGTATGTATGTAATGGGAGAAGAAATGGCCTTAGTGGATTCGAATGCGAATCATGTACAGCATATTTTAGCAAACCTTGATTTTCTTGTTGTTCAAGATATGTTCTTATCAAAAACAGCTCGCTTTGCCGATGTTATTTTACCGGCAGCACCAAGTTTAGAAAAAGAGGGGACATTTACAAATACAGAACGCCGCATTCAACGTCTATATGAAGTTATGAAGCCGCTCGGTGATTCTAAACCGGATTGGTGGATTTTGCAAAAAGTAGCACGTGCACTTGGTGGGGATTGGAATTATGAGAATCCGGGTGAAATTATGGATGAAATTGCCTCACTTGCGCCGCTTTATTCCCAAGCAACATATGACCGCTTAGAAGGATGGAACAGTTTATGTTGGGGAAGTCATGACGGTAGTGATACACCGTTATTATATGTTGATGGTTTTAATTTCCCTGATAAAAAGGCTCGTCTATCATTAGATGAATGGGTGCCACCAGTGGTAGCACCAGAAGACTATGATTTATTATTAAATAATGGTCGTATGTTAGAACATTTTCATGAAGGAAACATGACAAATAAATCAGCAGGGATTTTATCCAAAATTTCCGAAGTGTTTGTTGAGATTTCCCCTGAGCTTGCTAATGAACGGAATGTAAAAGATGGTGGCCTTGTAGAACTCTCATCACCATTTGGAAAAATTAAAGTGCAGGCACTTATTACAGATCGTGTGACTGGAAATGAGTTATATTTACCGATGCACGCGACAGTAAATGAAGAAGCGATTAATATTTTAACAGGAACAGCGACAGACCTATATACTTGTACACCGGCTTATAAACAAACGATGGTGAAAATGCGTGTATTACGCGAAAAGGGAAATCGCCCACTTCCTGCTTCAAACCCAAGAGATAAAAAACGTCACCCGCAAAATGGTGTTGAAATTCAGCAAAAATGGCAGCGAAAACAATACGTATCACTTGTGGATCAGAATTAGGGGGCGAAGAACGTGGCAAAAGAAATTACATTGATTCAAAAAAAAGTTATAACAGAAGAAGAAAAGAGAAAAGAATTATCCGAGGAACTGTTAACACAATTGGCTGAAAACCGTGAGGCGGTTGAAGAAACGATGCAGTTGTTAGCAGGATTGCAGCAAGCAGGGATATTAGATGCAGCCATTAGCCTCCTTGCCGCAAAAGAAGATGTTTCTAAAATTGCAATTGAACAACTAAATCGTGAACCAGTCAAAAATGCATTAAATAATATGATGGAGGCAGGAGAGGCATTATCTTCTGTGGATCCAGAAATGACAAAACAGATTACATCAAGCTTAGTTACAGGGTTACAATTTGCAACGGATGAATTAAACAATGGAAAGAAAACAAAAGTAATGGATTTCTTTAAAGTATTGAAAGACCCAGATATCAACAGAGCTATTACGTTTGGTTTTAGTTTTTTAAAAGCATTTGGACAAGGATTAGAGAAAAAATAAAAAAGAGAAAGAGTGAAGGGGAAGAACCCGTCACTCTTTTTGTATGTATAAGAGTGTTCATGTTAAGAGGAATATATTATTATAAACAAAGTTGATATGAGATGGAGATATGGAATCCATTTCAAATAATGGTTTTAGAATTTGGAGGAACATATGGATCAAAATAGAAAGCTATCTATATTAGGAGTGATGAGGCGGTCTTCTCAAACAGTCAAATTTGCTTTTTGGAATGTGTTGGCGTTTCAAATCGTTTATAAATTAATAGCAGCTGTTATATTGATACCACTATTCGGTAGGCTTTTTAACAAATTATTATATTGGGGCGGCTATGCAAATGCAACAAATGATGAATTGATAGCGTTCCTAAAAACGCCATATGGCATCGCAGTAATTTTATTTTTATCGATATTAGCACTTTTTCTTATTTTTACGGAGTTTGCGGTGCTTATTATTATTTCTTATTTTGCAAATAAACGGCAAAAGGTGAAATTGCGTCCAATTTTGTATAAAACGGTAACATATTTACCTTCTCTTTTCACATATTGTTTGCCAGGATTTATTTTGTACGCAGTTGTTTTGTTACCTCTTCTAAGTCTTGGATATCAATCTGCATTGATTCCGGAAATTTCCATTCCAAACTTCATTACAGGTGAACTACTTAAAACGACGATGGGACAAATCGGTTATTATACATTTTTTGCTGTTGTTGTCTATTTAAATATTAGATGGATTTTTGTTTTACCTATTATTGTTTTGGAAGAAAAAAAATTCCGCACGGCTGCCCGGAAAAGTGCAAAATTAGTACATGGAAACTTTTTTAAAGTTGTACTCTTTTTAGTCGGATTTTTAATCGCAGTAGGGATTGTTTTTCTTTTATTTATGGGGCTATACTTGTTAGGCTTATGGGGCGTGTATGAATTTACAAACCCAAGTGGAACGTTTGCTTTAGTAGCAGAATCTACACTATCTGTGTTTTCAATAAGCGCACTATATGTATTTAGCTTTATTGTGACTCCATTTTACATTATGGCATTGACAGAGCTTTATTTACGAAAAGCTTCAGTTGGAGAGGTTTTATTAGAAGAAGGTTTGGATTATTCTAAGGTGAAAGCTGAGAAAAGCTTTTTTAAAAAGCATCGTTTCAAATTTATTGCTGTGTACGTTGTAGGAGTTCTTATACTTGGTATGGTAGTTGCGTTTATTGTGACGTTTGTTACGAATTCATATAAAGATCCTATTATTATGGCGCATCGTGGATATGTTTCAAAAGGAGTCGAGAATACGAAAGAGTCCGTGCAAGGTGCGATTGATGCAAAAGCAGATTATGCTGAGATTGATGTATTACAAACAAAAGATGGCAAATTAGCAGTCATACATGATTTAAAATTAAAGCGTCTTGCGAATGCAAATGTACAAGTTTCAGATGTAACGATGGATGAACTTCAAAAACTTACGCTTAGTCAAGATGGATTCACAGGGAAAATTAGTACATTAGATGAGATAATTAAGCTTGCGAAAAATAAGATAAAGCTTAATATAGAATTGAAATTACATGGAAATGAAAAAGATTTTGTAAAGAAAGTATTAAAAACAATTAAGGAAAATGACTTTGAAAAGCAATGTGTGATTCAAACTTTGCATTATCCGCTCATTAAAGAAGTTAAACGTGAAAATCTAGATATAAAGGTCGGATATATTTTGTTTGCAAGTAGAGCAAATTTAAAATACGTGCAAGCGGATTTTTATGTTGCAGAGGAATACATGTTAAATGAATCGTTAGTACAATCCGCTCGAAAATTAAATAAACCCATTTATGTATGGACTGTAAATGATATGGAGAATTTACGGAAATATTATAAGTTAAATGTGGACGGAATTATTACAGACTATCCTGAAGATGCACGAGAGAGCATTAAAATGATGAAAGAGCAAGAAGAGAATGAAACGGATATGTTTGACAAAATTACAGAAGTAACAGAAGATTTATTTTCTACTTTGTTTATAAGTTATTCAGCTGCCGGTTAAATACCAGCAGCTGTTTTTTAGTTACATAAATAGAAATTGAAAAAGCAAATGGATGTATATAAAAAGAATATACTTCTAAAATGTTATAGGAGATTTAAAGTGCATATGTATGCGATTTGTTTTTATTTTTTACATTGTTATATTATTGTCAAATAATAAATGATACATATGTAATTTTCATGGTTATAATAAAAATAGAATGATGGATAATAAAAGCATAGGAAATCTCCTTATAGAATAAAGTTTTTATATTTACACTATTCTAAATATAAAAACTTTTAAAATCTAAGTATGTTAGCGTTTTCATAACTTTGAAGTTATGCTAGAATAAGGACATAAGTTATTAATTATTATAAAAAGAAAAAAGAATTTCTTTTTTCTGTTAATTATAAGGGGGCATTTCATTATGCGTATTGGGGTACCAACAGAAATTAAAAACAACGAAAACCGTGTGGCAATGACACCAGCTGGTGTTGTACATTTAGTTCGTAACAATCACGAAGTATTTATTCAAAAGGGTGCAGGTTTAGGATCTGGTTTCACAGATGCTGAGTACATTGAAGCAGGTGCAAAAATCGTTGACACAGCTGAAGAAGCTTGGAACATGGATATGGTAATGAAAGTTAAGGAACCAATTGAAAGCGAATACAAACATTTCAGTGAAGGTTTAATTTTATTCACATATTTACACCTAGCTCCAGAACCAGAATTAACAAAAGCTTTAATTGAAAAGAAAGTTGTAGCTATCGCTTATGAAACAGTACAATTAGAAAATCGTTCATTACCATTACTTGCACCTATGAGTGAAGTAGCTGGTCGTATGTCAGCGCAAATTGGTGCACAATTCCTTGAGAAGAACAAAGGTGGTAAAGGTATTTTACTAGCAGGCGTTCCAGGGGTAAAACGTGGTAAAGTAACAATTATCGGTGGTGGACAAGCTGGTACAAATGCTGCTAAAATTGCAGTTGGACTAGGCGCGGATGTAACCATCATCGACTTAAGTGCAGAACGTCTTCGTCAATTAGATGACATTTTCGGTAACCAAGTGAAAACTTTAATGTCTAACCCTTACAATATTGCAGAGGCTGTAAAAGAGTCTGATCTTGTAATCGGTGCGGTATTAATTCCAGGTGCAAAAGCGCCAAAACTTGTAACAGAAGAAATGATTAAATCAATGGAACCAGGTTCTGTAGTAGTAGATATCGCAATTGACCAAGGTGGTATTTTCGAAACAACTGACCGTATTACAACTCATGATAACCCAACTTATGAAAAACACGGCGTTGTTCATTATGCAGTTGCAAACATGCCAGGTGCGGTTCCACGTACATCAACTCTTGCATTAACAAACGTAACAGTGCCATATGCAGTGCAAATTGCAAACAAAGGCTACAAAGAAGCTTGCCTAGGCAACTCTGCATTATTAAAAGGTATTAACACATTAGATGGCTATGTAACATTCGAAGCAGTTGCAGAAGCTCATGGTGTAGAATACAAAGGTGCAAAAGAATTACTAGAAGAAACAGTATCTTGCTAATTGAAGCATAATACAAAAAAACAATCGAACAATATTTAATACAACATGATAAGAGCTAAGAGTGAAGACCTCTTAGCTCTTCTTAGTAAAAGGGGGCATACATCGTGGCCAACCTATTTAGAAAGAAATCCGTTACGCAATTGTTAAGTGAAAGTAAAAGTAAAACTTTGACGAAAACACTAGGGGCATTCGACCTAACAATGCTAGGGATTGGTGCGATAATCGGTACAGGAGTTCTTGTATTAACTGGATTAGTAGCAGCAAGAGATGCTGGTCCAGCAGTTATTTTTTCATTTATGATTGCTGCAATTGTTTGTGGATTTGCAGCATTATGTTATGCAGAGGTTGCTTCTACACTTCCTGTTTCAGGTAGTGTGTACACATACTCTTATGCAACAATTGGGGAGTTTGTAGCGCATTTAATGGGATGGACCTTACTATCGGTATATGTTGTAACAACAGCAGCGGTAGCTGGCGGATGGACTGGTTATTTCCATAACTTAGTAAGTGGATTTGGATTAGAAATTCCAAAAGCGCTGTTAACGATTCCATCTCAAGGTGGTATTGTGAACCTGCCAGCGGTAATTATTACATTAGTATTAACATGGTTGTTATCACGTGGTACGAAAGAGAGTAAACGTGTAAATAACGCAATGGTATTAATTAAAATTGGTATTGTTGTCTTATTTATTGCGGTTGGTGTATTTTACGTAAAACCAGAAAACTGGGTACCATTTGCACCGTATGGTTTAAGCGGAGTCTTTGCTGGAGGAGCGGCAGTATTCTTTGCTTTCTTAGGTTTTGATGCATTAGCAACTTCAGCTGAAGAAGTAAAAAATCCGCAGCGTGACCTTCCAATTGGTATTATTGCTTCGTTAATTATTTGTACAATCATTTATGTTGTAGTTTGCCTTGTTATGACTGGTATGGTTTCTTACAAGGAACTAGATGTACCAGAAGCAATGGCCTATGTACTAGAAGCTGTTGGACAAGATAAAGTAGCTGGTGTAATTGCTATCGGAGCTGTAATTGGTATTATGGCTGTAATTTTCGCTTATATCTATGCAACAACACGTGTATTCTTTGCAATGAGTCGTGACGGTTTATTGCCAGAATCTTTCGCGAAAATAAATAAGAAGACGGAAGCACCAACATTTTCAACTTGGTTAACAGGAATTGGTAGTGCTTTAATTGCTGGATTTATCGATTTAAAAGAATTGTCGAATTTAGCGAATATTGGAGCGCTTTTAACATTTGCGATGGTTGGTGTATCAGTTATCATTCTTCGTAAAACACATCCGAAATTACAGCGCGGATTTATGGTACCGCTTGTACCAATTTTACCAATCATTTCAATCGTATGCTGTTTATTCTTAATGGTGAACTTACCATTAACGACATGGATGTACTTCGGTGCGTGGTTAGCAATCGGAGTAGTTGTATACTTTGTTTATTCGAAAAAACATAGTCATTTAAAAGACGATGGAAGTTCGCAAGATAGCTTAGAAAAAGCTAACTAAGGGGATATAATCAATGGTAAGCCTTGTGCGTTTAGGGAGCGCGCAAGGCTTTTTCTTTTGGTGGACGAGGGGGGAAATAATACGTTGTAAAATTTTATGTTGAGATATAGGGTGACATGATGGTTGTAAAAGATAAATTAAAAATCGTTATTGATGTATGAAAAAGGGGTATATGAAAGGATGAAAACTTTCATATATCCCTTTTTGTATGAGGAATATATGGGGTGTGGAAAATAAGTTATATGTTTTAGGTGTGAACAAAATGTTCAAACAATTTAGTGCGGATTTTATTGACATATATGAATAGGCGCTCATATAATAAAAGTATAAGACATATGAATGATTGTTCATATGTTCAAATAAAGAGGTGAGCTATAATGGCTGAAAATAAAGTAGAAACATGTCAAGAAGCATGTTCTCAAACAATTATCCATGAAGAAGTTGTGCATCAAGTAAAACGAACAATTCCAGCAGATGAAAGCTTAAGTCAAGTAGCGGAGTTATTTAAAGTATTAGGTGATCGTACGCGTACAAGGATTTTACATGCATTATTTGAAGCGGAAATGTGTGTATGTGACCTAGCGTATTTACTCGGAATGACGCAATCATCTATTTCTCATCAACTACGTGTATTAAAACAAGCAAAACTGGTGAAAAACCGTAAAGAAGGAAAGGTTGTTTATTACTCATTAGCGGATCAGCATGTAATTCATATCTTTGAGCAAGCATTTGAACATGTGAATGAGGAAGAATAAAAAGAAAAGCACAAGGAGGGAGAAGAATGGCAGAGGCAATCGTAAAACGAAAACTTGTGTTAGAAGGGCTAGATTGTGCGAATTGTGCAATGAAAATTGAAAAAGGTGTCGGAGGTCTAGATGGTGTTTCCTCCTGTTCTGTAAACTTTGCAACAAAGACGATGACTTTAGAAACAGAGCAAAATAAAGAAAATAGTGTTGTTGCGGAAGCGGCAAAGCTTGTTATGAAATTAGAGCCGCATATTAAAGTGCAGGACGAAAAGAAATCAAAAATCGCAAAAGAAGTATTTGTATTAGAAGGATTAGACTGTGCAAATTGTGCGATGAAGATTGAAACGAAAGTAAAAGAAATGCCTTCAGTTTCAAACGCCGCTGTTGACTTTGTATCAAAAAAATTAAAGATAGAAGTTGCAAATAAAACGGATCTTGAAACGACTGTGCAAGATATAGAAAAGGTTATTTATAAGTTAGAGCCTGATGTAAAAGTTATTCGTGAAGAAAAGATAGGGCATGACCATGGACATAGCCATGATCACGGTGAAGGAAATGTAAAAAAAATGCTTTGGCGTTTAGCAATTGGTGGTATTTTAACAGGAATTGCTGCGCTTGCAGGATTACCACAAATGATGACAATTCCCCTTTTCATTGCTGCATATTTACTAATTGGGGGAGATATCGTTTGGCGAGCTGTTAGAAATATAACACGGGGGCAAGTTTTTGATGAGAATTTTTTAATGGCTATAGCAACGTTAGGCGCATTTGCGATTGGGCAATATCCCGAAGCTGTTGCGGTTATGCTATTTTATCAAGTAGGAGAGTTATTCCAAAGTATTGCTGTGAATCGTTCGCGAAAATCAATTACTTCATTAATGGATATTCGTCCTGATTATGCGAACGTGAAAATTGGAAACAAAACAAAACAAGTCTCACCAGAAGATGTGCGAATCGGAGATTATATTATTGTAAAACCAGGTGAGAAAGTACCGTTAGATGGTAAAGTTGTTGAAGGCACATCCATGGTAGATACGTCAGCATTAACAGGTGAATCTGTGCCGCGTGAAGTAGAAGTGGGCAATGATGTGTTAAGTGGTTTTGTAAACCAAAATGGCGTGTTAACAATTGAGGTAACAAAAGAGTTTGGTGAATCAACAGTATCTAAAATTTTAGATTTAGTGCAAAACGCAAGTAGTAGAAAAGCGCCGACAGAAAACTTTATTACGAAGTTTGCTCGTTATTATACTCCAGCTGTAGTTATTACAGCGGCTGTACTAGCGTTTATTCCACCTCTAATTTTAGAAGGTGCTACATTCTCAGATTGGATTTATCGTGCATTAGTGTTCCTCGTTATTTCTTGTCCATGTGCATTAGTAGTATCCATTCCGCTTGGATTCTTCGGTGGGATTGGTGGAGCATCTAAAAATGGTATTTTGATCAAAGGAAGTAACTATTTAGAAGCACTGAATGATGTGAAATATATTGTCTTTGATAAAACAGGAACGTTAACAAAGGGCGTATTTAAAGTAACAAAAATGGAGCCAAGTGGAACAACTTCAAAAGAAGAGCTCCTTGAATATGCAGCATTTGCCGAAGTGTATTCAAACCATCCAATTGCACAATCTATTCGAAATGCATATGGAAAATCGATTGATGAAAATATCATTCAAGATTATAGCGAAATTTCTGGTCATGGTACTGTTGTAAAAGTACAGGGGAAAGAAATTTTTGCAGGTAATGCAAAATTAATGAAAAAAGAAAATATCACATTTGAGCAACCGAAAACGGTAGGTACTCTTGTTCACGTTGCTGTAGATGGTGTATATGCTGGTTATATTGTCATCTCAGATGAAGTGAAAGAGGACTCTAAACAAGCGATTCAAAAGTTAAAAGGACTCGGTATTAAGAAAACGGTCATGTTAACTGGTGATGCAAAATTAGTTGGAGAAGCTGTTGGTAAAGAGCTTGGTTTAGATGAGGTGTATGCGGAGTTATTACCGCAGCAGAAAGTAGAAGAAATTGAAAAAATTGACGCAGCAAAACAGGCAAAAGAAAAAGTTGCATTCGTTGGTGATGGTATTAATGATACACCAGTATTAGCGAGAGCAGATGTTGGGATTGCGATGGGTGGTTTAGGATCGGATGCAGCAATTGAAGCGGCAGATATCGTAATTATGACAGATGAACCTTCAAAAATCGCAACAGCTGTTAAAATTGCTAAGCGTACTCGTAGTATTGTATGGCAAAATATTATCTTTGCACTTGGTATAAAAGGACTTGTTCTATTGCTCGGTGCGTTCGGAATTGCCACAATGTGGGAAGCTGTTTTCTCAGATGTAGGTGTTACATTGCTCGCTGTATTAAATGCGATGCGTGTGCTTAGAGTGAAAGATTTGTAAAATAAAAAGAGTTTATATCACGGTCTTTTCTTGATATTATATCGGGAAAAGGCCGTGAAGTTTTTCTTGAGAAAGTTGTTGAGTATAATCCTAATACTTTGTATCTATCCCTCTTTTAGATTGATTTCAGGATAATGTTTTTTTAGTTCTTGTAGCGAATTTTTATTATTACCTTTGAGGTACTTATCAAAGAACAAAAGGCTAGTTTCGTTAATAATCCGATGAGTAATAGCGGTATTTTCTCCTTTTCCTTTCAATAGGAAGGAATACAACGGAGCATCAGTATAGCTTGCATGATTAGTATGGGGAATTACCATATAATATCCTCCGTTGGCTACTGCAAGATCTGTTCGGCGTCCTATTTCATACCATATGCCTTCCACACTATCTATGGGAGCAGATGAATTTTTTTTATTAACTTGTATAAATTGATCAGTGTCTTGTGACATTATCATCATAAATGGCTTCCTAATCCCATCATTTGGGGTCTCTTTTCCATAAGGACCACCATCCATATCAATCCCCGCTTTTATACGAGAATCTTTCATTAACATTTGCAAAGTAGTTGCTCCCCCGTACGAATGGCCAAGCATTCCAATACGATCCATATCGATAGTTCCGTAAAATTGATTGGACGAATCTTTAGTATTTAGTTCCTCCAATTTGTTTAAAGTAAAGGTTACATCTTCTACCCATAAAGGGATATGTTCGTCTAAATCACGAAGTCCGTCATCTAATTGAGAACGAGCAAGTGCAATTTTCCCATCTGGAAATACGGTAGCTGCAGCATCGTAAGTGTGGTCAATTGCTACCACGATATATCCATGGCTTGCTAGTTCTTCTAGTTGAAATGTATTTTGGTTACGAAATTGATTCATACCGTGGGAAAATATTAATAACGGCCAAGCGTTTTTTTCTTTATATATCTTTGCATCTTTGTAGGAGTGAGTTTTTACATATTTTAAGTAATCAAATAGGAAAGAAGGATAGTTTTTAGTAAGATCTAGACCAGAAGCGAGTATTTTAGGATTAGTGAGGTAAGGGGCTAGTTGATCATTACTCTTTTTGTTCGCTGGATACCAAATTTGTACCATTAACTCTCTATGATCATCAGGTGAGTCTGTGTATGTTTCAGGACGTCCTTTGTCTATAAAATGTAGAGTTTTTGTACCAATTTCATAGCGCCCAGTAGGTTTTTCGAATGAAAAAATAGGAAAAAGTAGCGGTATTGAGATTGTAATAATTAAATACAAAGTTACTCCTAATATTTTAGCGATTTGAGTAGGGATTGAAGTGGTTATCATATGTTGACTAGGGAAGGCGAAAATGAGTATTGCTATAATTAATAAAGCTACATAAGCTGGGGTCATCTGCCACCTATATCCTTCCAAAAACACATGTAACAAAACAAAGGTACCGCAAATTCCTAATAAGATATAATTACTGAGTGTTCTATCCCCATAAAAAAACAATAATCGAGCTAATGTGAAAAAATTTAATACGATTACGACAAATTCTAAAATTCTCATTATATTCCGCCCCCTTCAGAATCTTTTCTCTTTACCATATAAGTATTCATTTGAATTTATTATATGGATGTAAAATAGAAAAATGGAATAAAGAAGCTGTTAACACAAAGTATCTTTTTTGTGTTAACAGCTCCTGAAATTTTCTGATTCACTGAAAGAGAGAATCCATCTATGAATAAAAGAATTTTGGTGTGGAATTTAAAAACATATGTAAGAAATCTCTACAGTGAGAGGGGAAGATTAATCATCTCCACCTACTCTTTTAGAAATTTGATCTCGTACACTTTGAATATAATTCATTTTATGATCCCAACATTCTTGACTTAAATCTACAGGATATTCTTCAGGATTTAGCGTTCTCATATACTCTTCCCAAAACAGAGCTAAGCTACTTTTTGCATAATTTTGAATGTCTAATATAGTAGGCATTTCATATGTTCGCTTACCGTTTATGAAAATGTCCTGATGAAGCTCACGAGCCTCAAAATTTGTTACAAATTTACTAATATACGTATGAACAGGGTGGAACATTTTTAAACGTTCTTCCTGCCCAGGCTCTTCTGACTCTAAAGCGATATAATCGCCTTCTGCATGCTCATTCACGCGATTAATAATACGATATACACGTTTTAATCCTGGTGTCGTAATTTTTTCAGGGTTAGAAGAGATTTTAATCGTATCATTTAATGAGCCGTTCTCGCCTTCAATTGCAACTAATTTATAAACAGCTCCTAATGCTGGTTGCTCAAACGAAGTAATGAGCTTTGTTCCGACGCCCCAGACATCGATTTTTGCACCTTGTGATTTTAAATGCATAATTGTATATTCATCTAAATCACTAGAAGCGATAATTTTAGTATTTGTAAATCCGGCTGCATCGAGTAGTTTTCTTGCTTCTTTTGATAAATAAGCCATATCGCCACTATCAAGACGAATACCGTAAAAATCAATACGGTTGCCGAACTCTTTAGCAACGCGAATCGCATTTGGGACACCAGATTTTAATGTGTCATATGTATCAACAAGAAAAACACATTTTTCATGTGTTGCAGCATATTTTTTAAATGCAACATATTCATCACGATATGCCTGGACAAAGGAATGGGCGTGTGTACCAGCTACTGGAATGCCAAAGCGTTTTCCAGCACGCACGTTACTTGTGGAAGAGAATCCTCCAATAAAGGCTGCGCGAGTGCCCCAAAGTGCAGCATCAAATTCATGAGCACGGCGTGTACCAAATTCTAAAAGTTCATCATCGTTTGCTGCATGTTTCATACGAGCTGCCTTTGTAGCAATTAATGTTTGGTAATTCACAATGTTTAATAAAGCAGTTTCGATAATTTGTGCTTCCCCAAGAGGAGCATCGACACGCAACAATGGTTCGTTATTAAAGACAACTTCCCCTTCCTGCATACTACGAACAGTCCCCGTAAACTTCATATTTTGTAAATAATGCAGAAATTCTTCTTCAAATTGTAGTTCTTTTAAATAGGCGATATCACTTTCAGTAAAACGAAAATTCTCTATGTACTCTATAATTTTTTCGAGGCCAGCAAAAACGGCATAGCCATTTTTAAATGGAAGCTTCCGAAAATATAAATCAAAAACAGAGCGGCGATTATAAATGCCGTCTTTCCAATATGTATAAGCCATGTTAATTTGATATAAATCTGTATGTAAGGCGTAACTATCGTCTTTATAATGATTCATTTTGAAAACACCTCCGTAATTTAGTTATATTATATCGTTTATCATTTTAATTGAGAAGCCTCCTTCCTCTAAACGAAGTGAAGGTGGGGGTAGTTCAATTGTAGTTTATGCCAAAAAAGCTACTACCATTATTGAGACTATAGACTTTGAATGGATCGTTATACACATAACTTATATAAGTTGTAACAAATGAAACGAAAATATTTTAGAAAATTTACATTTATCAATTTATATTTCTGCCATTTTTATGTATTATTAAAGTAGTGAGGGTAAAATGAGAATGGAGGAGGACAATGCAACAAACGTTAGAGAAAATCGGCAAACAAGTTTTTTATAAACGGCTACAGCAAAAAATGACACAAGAAGAATTATGTCAGGGCATTTGTTCCGTCTCATATTTAAGTAAGATAGAAAATGGAAAGATAGAAGCCTCAGAGGAAATCTTACAGCTGCTCTGCGCGAGGTTAGAGATTGCTGTGTCGGATTTGAGAGATGTGGAAGAAGAAGTAAAAGAAAAGCTGGATGAGTGGTTAAATGCATTGGTTCATTTAGATAAGCAACAGGTTGAACGCACATACAATGAATTAAAGGCTGAAATGAAGCATGTTTTAGATTTTGAAATTATAAATTATTATAAGCTGCTTTATACTCGTTATTTAATTATGAAGCGAGATCTTCCAGCGCTTGAAGAAGAACTGGAGAAATTAAAAAAGGTGTACAAGAAATATTCTCCGTTTCAGAAGTTGTTGTATACGTACAGTAGGGGTTTAATGTATTTCATGAAACATAAATATAAGGCCTCACTTGAATGCTTAATCCAAACAGAGTTAATGGCAAAAGAACAAGGTTATTATGAGACTGGGATTTATTATCATTTAGCGCTTGTATATAATTATTTAGAAGTTCAACATATGTCATTACATTTTGCTCATATTGCATTAGAAGGGTTCCGAAATGAATATAAGTTCCGAAATGTAATTAATTGTCAATTCATTATTGCTGATAGTTATATATACAGGAAACAATATAGTGAAGCATCCCAAATGTATAATAATATTTTAAGAGAGGCGAATTCTTTTGCTGACAAAGATAGCATCGTAGCGATGGTTTTAAATAATATAGGGTGCTTACATTACCATAAAAAAGAGTATGCGAAAGCAAAGGAATATTATTTACAGTGTTTACAGTATAAACAAGAAGATGATTTTAAATATATTGATGCTACATATGAGATAGCATTACAATGTGTCCAATTGCAAGAGTTTGAAGAAGCGAAGGAATGGATTGCAAAAGGAATAGCTGTTGCGAGAAAAGAGGAAAGATATAAAAGATTACTATATTTGCTCTTAATGCTTCAGTATAAGTATTTTGAAAAAAAAGAAATATATAAAAGGTTTTTAGAATTGGAAGCAATCCCCTTTTTTAAGGTAGAGGAAAATACAAAAGACTTGAAGAAAGTTTATTTAGAGATGGCGGAATATTTCGAAGAAGTGTCGGAATTTGAAGAAAGTAACCGTTATTATAAATTAGCAATCGCTTTGCTAGAAGAAACAGGAGGAAAATGATTATAGGCACATTCGCTTCTAGCATGTTAGTGGTGACGGGATTAGTAGTGCAGTATAAGTATAGTTGAAATAATAACATCGAAAAAGGCCCTTTCCAAATCGGAAAGGACCTTTTTCAATATTTGTTCCTCAAAATTCTACAAAACTTGAGAAAAAAATTATTTGAATTTTTAGTATATTAATGTTGGAAATGTAATGCTAATATAAAATTACTCTTTTTCAAAAATTTTTTATTAGGGGGAAGGTTATATGAAAAAGAAGAGTTTAGCATTTGCGTTAGCAGCAGGAATGGCAGTTACAACATTTGGAGGGACAGGCTCTGCATTCGCGGATTCAAAGAATGTGCTCTCTACAAAAAAGTACAATGAAGCAGTACAATCACCTGAGTTTATTTCTGGGGATTTAACAAAAGCAACTGGGAAAAAAGCAGAATCTGTTGTGTTTGATTATTTAAATGCAGCAAAAGGAGAGTATAAGTTAGGAGAAAAGAGTGCAGAGGATTCATTTAAAGTAAAACAAGTGAAAAAGGATGCTGTAACAGATGCGACAGTGGTACGTATGCAACAAGTATATGAAGGTACACCAGTATGGGGATCTACGCAACTAGCTCATGTTAGTAAAGATGGTTCTTTGAAAGTATTATCAGGAACAGTTGTGCCTGATCTGGACAAAAAAGATAAGTTGAAAAACAAAAATAAAATTGAGGCGAAAAAGGCAATTGAAATTGCACAACAAGATTTAGGAATTAAGCCGAAATATGAAGTAGATCCATCAGCAGATCTATATGTATATCAAAATGGTGAGGATACAACTTATGCATATGTTGTAAAACTAAACTTCTTAGAGCCAAAGCCAGGTAATTATTATTATTTCATTGAGGCAGATAGCGGTAAAGTATTAAATAAATACAATACGATTGATCATGTAGCAGGTGAGGATAAATCACCAGTTAAGCAAGATGATGTACAACAAGATGCAAAAGCAGTTATTAAACCTGTAACAGGAACAAATAAAGTTGGAACGGGTAAAGGAGTATTAGGAGATACGAAGTCTATTAATACTACACTATCTGGATCTACTTATTATTTGCAAGATAATACACGCGGGGCAACAATTTTCACCTATGATGCGAAGAACCGTACTACGTTACCTGGAACATTGTGGGCAGATACGGATAATGTTTTCAACGCAAGTCGTGACGCGGCAGCTGTAGATGCTCATTATTATGCAGGTAAAACATATGATTATTATAAAAACACATTTAACCGGAATTCCATTAATGATGCAGGAGCGCCGTTAAAATCAACAGTCCACTATGGCAGTAATTATAACAACGCATTCTGGAATGGCTCGCAAATGGTATATGGAGACGGAGATGGTTATACATTTACTTCATTATCAGGTGGAATCGATGTAATTGGACATGAATTAACACACGCTGTTACAGAATATAGCTCAAATCTTATTTACCAAAATGAGTCAGGAGCATTAAATGAAGCGATTTCTGATGTTTTTGGTACTTTAGTAGAATATTATGATAACCGAAATCCAGATTGGGAAATTGGGGAAGATATTTATACGCCTAGTCAAGGTGGAGATGCTCTTCGTTCTATGAGTGATCCAACGAAATATGGTGATCCAGATCATTATTCTAAGCGTTATACAGGTTCAGGTGATAATGGTGGCGTTCATACGAACAGTGGTATTATTAATAAAGCTGCTTATCTTCTTGCAAATGGCGGAACGCATTATGGTGTGACAGTGAATGGGATCGGAAAAGATAAAGTTGGAGCGATTTACTATCGTGCCAATACATTATATTTCACTGAATCCACTACATTTGGCCAAGCTCGCGCTGGTTTAGTACAAGCAGCAGCAGACTTATATGGTGCAAATTCTGCTGAAGTGACAGCGGTGAAACAGTCATATAGTGCGGTTGGTGTACAATAGATTTATAGATAAAAAAGGAGCAATTGCTCCTTTTTTTTGTGTGTTTTTTGTTGGCTAGTCGATATCCTTTGTGGAGTTGCTGATATATTCGAATTTATGCCGATATATTGTGAAAAATGGACGATAAAATTTCAGGAACCATTTTATACGAACATCTCTCGCCAAATCACCGTGTTTCTTTTTTATTTTTTATTCCACTTCTTCCATATATATAATACTCCGATACAGCCGGCAATTGCTATAATCCACTTTGCTTCATTTGTTCCGTTCATTACATGGTATGCAGAATACACTTCAATGAGTAATGCCGGTATTTTTCCTATTGTACTGGCAATACTGAAAGAGAATAGTGACATTTTCCCTAATGCTGCGAATAAAGTGATAATACTTGATGGAATAAATGGGACAAGTCGAAATGATAGAACGAGTAAGAAGGCTTCTTTTCCTTGTACATAAAGAAGTCGTTCTACTTTTGGATAGTTGTTTATTTTGTTTTGAGCAAATTTTTGAAAGCCAAGTCGATAGAAATAAAATGAAACAATTGCTCCTAGTGCTTCGCCTGCAATCGAAATGATTGTTCCATCTGTTAAACCGAAAAGTTGTATGTTGATTGCAGTTAAAAATATGCTTGGAATAAAACCAGCCAAGCTAATGATGATGTTAAATAGAATGCTGAGGGGAATTGCAATCGTATAGTGATCTGTGAGTAAATCGCGAATCATTTCTTGCATATCGTTATATTCCTTTGTCTTTTTTTAGCATTACACCATATTTAGTCGAGATAGGCAAGTGTAGGTTTTTAACTTTAAATGAACGCTTTTATATCGCTATGTTAGGGCAGTAACATGCTAACTTCAAAGCGCAGTAAAAGCTCAATCTGTGGAGGAAAACATGAGAATTGCCATTTAATGACTAAAACATAAAAATATACCCCTTTCAGGTATATGGTATATTAAAAAGGGGGTATATTTACCTTGTAAAAACATGATTAAATCAAGGTTTTAATTAATTGAATGGAATAAACCCCTAATAATTAAAGGTTTATTTGATGGATTGTGGCTCTTCTGTAGAAAAATTGGTTCTGTGAACAGGTGGAGAACAGTTTTATCCGGTAACAATACGAAAGAAAGAAGAAAAAGCGTGTAGAATTTTAGAATGCTACATGCTTTTTCTATCCAAAATTGACTTTTGATGAAGTTCCGATAATAATCATGGAAGAGGTGATACGATGAAGCGATTATGGAGTATTGTTTTTAGTAGTTTACTTGCGATGATTCTTGTCTTAAGTGGGTGTACGGCACAAGAGCAGAAACAAGCGAACAAAAAAGAAAATAATTCAACATCATTAGAAAAAATTCAGGATACCATTTTAGATGAAATGGAAGGGCCACCGAAAAATGGCCATACGATAGAACGGCATGTTGGGAAAACAGAAGATGAGTTGAAGAAGCGATTGCAGACAGATAAAGTATCAGCTGCAAGTACGTATTATGATAAAGCGACAGCAACAAAAGCTGTCAAAGATAGTTTAAAGCAACATGAGCAGGAAATTGAGAAGTGGTTAAAGAATTCCAAAGAAAATCGTCTTGTATTAAATACGAAGCACGCATTTCCTGTTGGGAAGACGGTATTAAAGAGGGACATGAGTGTAAAAGATAAACTTATGAATACAGTTACTGTTTTAGCAAGAGATAAATCAGGATCATTAGGATTTAAAATCATTACTTCCTATCCATCAGATAAGTAAGAAAGGGGGAGTAGTATGTATCCAACACTCCAATATTTCCTAAAAGCATATTGTACATTAAGTGTGCAAGAAGATGAGATAATAGGTGTATTGACTGAGTTTTTAGAGGAAGAGGAGCAAGAAACCGTTGCGAAATTACAACATGAGTTATTACATATACGGCAAGCAGAAGCATGGGAAGAAGGTAGTGTATTAGCAGCTAAACAAGGAAATCGTATATGGTCATTAGAAGAGACAAGGGAGCATATAGAGGGATTTATACGTTTACTGCAAAACAAAAAGGCGTGAGTTATCACGCCTTTTTGTATATGCTTTTTGAAATTTGGCCATCGGAGATGACTTGACCGTTTTGTGTTACTTTTTTATATGTGACAGCTGTAATTTTATTTTGAGTATCGCTAATTACTTTTGAAGAAACTTCTACGTTCTTACCAGTAGGTGTGCCGAAAATACGTGTAGTGATACTACTGCCATTAGAGACTGCTTGAATATAAATATATTTCCCTGTATTATTTTTAAATTTTAAATCTGGTCCATAATCTGCTACTGCAGCATCTTGACCGAGTGGTAAGTAATGAACAGGCATAGAATGATTACTACGAGCAACCACTCCTAAATCAGCACGTAATGCCGCTCCGTATAGTGTACTACTAACTTGACATACACCGCCACCAGCACTTTGGACAACTTTTCCATTTAAATATACAGCAGCAGATTTATAACCATGCTCAGCATCGGTAATGCCAACACGTCCATTGAAGCTAAACGTTTCATCAGGTGCGACAATTGCCCCGCTTAACGTATTAGCAGATTTGTTTACGTTAAAGGATTGACTCCCGTTTCGACCAGCCATAGGAGTAGAGTATTCAGCAATTACTTGTGTAATTCCCATGTTTTTAATATCTTCTGTAGATCGCGTTGGATTTATGGGGGTAATTGGGATTTGAATATCTTGCGTACTAGCAGTAATTGCTTTCGCTGTTAATTCTTTTAACTTTTCTTTATCAACTTTTTCACCATTTTGACTTTGACTAATATTTACCGTTGTCCCAGAAATACTTAATTCAGCATTTACAGGTTCTTTTAAGGTTTCATTATATTTATCTTTTATAAAAGCTTCATAAGTTGCTGTATTTAGCTTAGGTGTTAATTTATATTCTCGTTTAAGTTCACCGTGTTCAGCTTGTTTTCGCATGTTATAGCGATTCATAACATTTCCTTGCTGTTCTTTAAAAATTTTTTCAATAATGTCTTTTTCTTTATATTCAATGCCTAAATCATTCCATGTATAAGTTGTTTTGTTGTCTTGGAATGCATAGTTAAGAGATTTTTTATTTAATTCCTCTACTTGTTTTTGAATGATTTCTGTAATTTCTTTTTTGTTTTTCCCGTCGAGAGAAGTGCCTTCAAATGTAGTGTGTGGTAATACAGTTGTATCAAGTTGTTTGTTTAATTTAGAAACGTATTGATACCCCAAAATCCCACCTGTACATAGTAATACTCCACCTGCAATAGCAGAACCGATCAGTAAATTACGTAGTTTCATTTACTTCCCCCCAAAAAAATAATCTAAGACCATAGTGTTCGTTTTGTATGTATGCATGATAAAAATAGTATTATGTATGTATTAGTATACTATTATTTTAACAGTTGGTGTAATATTTTTATAAAAAATGTTACAGTCCTGTAATATTTGTCTCTTTTTGTCATTATTTGCGGAAGAAAATTACAGCATTTTGTTGGAAATTATAATAAAAAGGCTGCTAGAACTTTTCTAGCAGCCTTTTTATTATAATTTTTTATGTTCCGTTTTATTCGTAACACTGAGATGTTTTTGTAATGTTTTAGATATGCTTTGTACACTCTTTTCATCAGGGATGTAATAATAGATACCATCTATATATTTATCAGTACCTTCTACTTGGAGTTTTTCCATCTGTAAGCCTGATCCCATCGTGTTTTTCGTAATTGCCATCATGTCGTCAAACGTTAAGTTTGTTTTTAAATCATGATCAACAGCATCTAATAAGTTGCCAATTTTAGTAATGGAATTGCTGGAAAGTGCTTTTTGAGCAATTGCTTCTAAAACAAGTTGTTGACGTTGACCACGCATATAATCACTGTCAATGTGACGTGTTCTTGCTAAAGCAAGTGCTTCTTCACCATTTAAATGTTGAAGCCCTTTTTGAAGATGAATTGCATTTTGCTCATCTTTACTGTTTTGTTCTGTAAACTCAACAGGAACGTCTACATCAATCCCACCGAGGGAATCGACAATTTTTATAAATGATTTGAAATTAAATTTCACATAATAGTCAACAGGAACATTTAAAAAGTTTTCGACTGTATCAATTGTACTATCTACGCCCCCAAATACGTGAGCGTGTGTAATTTTGTCTTGTTTGCCGCGTGATTTAATATATACGCGAGAGTCGCGTGGTATACTAACAAGTTCTACTGACTTATCATTTTTATTGATTGTAGCGAGTAATAATGCATCTGTACGCGTCGCTTTACCATAAGATGTTTCGCGGATGTCACTTTCATCAACACCCATAATAAGGACAGAAATATTATCAGTCATTGGCTTAACAGCCTTTTCTCGTTTATCGGATTTATTTCCTCTCTCTAGTTCGGAATATGCATTACTTACAATTGCTTTTGCTTTACTGTATATGTGGAAAGAATAGCCCCCGCTACTTAGCGTTACAATAAGTAAGGGAATAAGAATAAACCATAGTAATCGTCTTTTTTTAAAGCGCCTCTTTGAGGTTGTATTACTGTTTTCTACATCTGAGGTCATTATTTCGTTCTCCTTTAAATCGTTCCAAGTGTATATTTTTTATAATGTGTAAATGAAACACATAACAGATATTGTACGCTAAAGAGACGGTGTTGTACATGTATAAAAAATAGATGTCTCGATTATTTATGAGACATCTATTCGTATTGTATACAAAAAGTATAAATAAAAAAAGAATTAAATTTTACCTGGTTTATAGCATAATGCTTACAATAATGGCAGATAAAATGCTAACGAGTGTTGCACCATATAACAATTTTAGACCGAAGCGAGCAACGACATTTCCTTGCGCTTCATTTAACCCTTTAACTGCACCAGAGATAATCCCGATAGAAGAGAAGTTTGCGAAGGATACAAGAAAAACTGAAATAATGCCTACTGTACGAGGAGAAAGACTGCTTGCGAGTTTGCTGAGATCCATCATGGCTACAAATTCATTCGTTACAAGCTTTGTAGCCATAATGCTTCCTGCTGTGACCATTTCTTTACTTGGTACGCCAATAAGAAAAGCGATAGGTGAGAAAGCATAACCAAGTAACTGCTGAAAGGTAATTCCGAAAATAAGATGGAATAAATCATTAATACAGCTCATTAAGGCAACAAATCCAATTAGCATGGCGCCAACAACGATAGCAACGCGAAATCCATCTAGAATGTATTCTCCAAGCATCTCAAAAAAGGTTTGTTTCTCGCCTTTAATTTCTAAAATATCTTCTTCTTCTTTAACTTCATATGGATTGATAATGAGTACAATAATAAAGCCGCTAAATAAATTTAAGACGAGAGCCGTTACGACGTATTTTGGCTCAATCATTGTCATATAAGCACCGACGATAGACATTGATACGGTCGACATGGCTGAGGCACATAGCGTATAAAGGCGGTGCTTTGGAATTTGTGCAAGCTGTTTTTTAACGGTAATGAATACTTCTGATTGACCTACAATCGCAGATGCGACAGCGTTATAAGATTCTAGCTTGCCAAGTCCGTTTATTTTACTAAGAAAAAAACCAATCCAACGAATACAGAATGGGAGTATTTTGAAATGCTGTAAAATACCGATTAAGACGGAAATGAAGACAATTGGTAAGAGTACATTAATGAAAAACGGCATTTCGCCCTTGTTTGTAATACCACCAAATACAAAGTTTATCCCAGTGGCAGCATAATCCAATAATTTCGTAAATAAATTGGAAATCACGGTTACGAGTATGAGACCGATTTCTGTATTTAATAGTAAAAATGTTAAAACTAACTGTATAATAAGCATAATGAAAATGGGTTTACATTTAATGTGCTTTTTATTATTACTTGCAATAAAGGCAAGAAAAAAAACGACGGCAAGACCGAGAAAAAAAGTAATAAATTTCATAATCAACCTCCTTATGAGATGTTCTGTTATATAGGTTTTTCATTTCGAGGAAGAATATGCATATGTGGTAAAGAGAGGAAGGAGATAGAACGTGAATATATTAGGAGTGCATCATATTGCAATCATTTGTTCTGATTATAAAACATCCAAGAAATTTTATACTGAAATATTAGGATTTAAAGTGTTGAATGAAGTTTATAGAGCTGAAAGGGATTCTTATAAATTAGATTTATGTGTAGGGGGACAGTACCAGATTGAGTTATTTTCCTTTCCAAATCCTCCAAAACGGAAAAGTTTCCCTGAGGCAGCTGGCCTTAGGCATTTAGCATTTGCAGTTACAAATATTCAAGAAGCAGCTAGGCATCTAGAGCGATATGGGATAGAAACGGAGCCAATACGTGTAGATGAAATAACAGGAAAAAAATTTACGTTTTTTCAAGATCCTGATGGTTTACCATTAGAGTTATACGAGAACTGAAAAATTGGGGAATTTTATATAGGTTTGCTTTTTGACAAATGAAGAGAATAAGAACACAGTGAAACTTCCAGTAGTCTTCTTTCAAAATCAATTTTTTTGCTTTTAAAAAGGAGGTGTAACTTTAGCTAAAAGAGCTAAAGGTGTTCTTTGGAAATTATCAAATTAATGATAGTGATTCTTCTTATTGCACTAACTGGTTTTTTTGTGGCGGTTGAATTTGCAATTATAAAGGTGCGCAGTAGTCGGATTGATCAGCTTGTAGGAGAAGGAAAGCGAGGGGCACTAGCCGCAAAGAAAATAATTTCAAATTTAGACGAATATTTGTCAGCATGTCAGCTTGGAATTACCATTACAGCTTTAGGATTAGGATGGTTAGGTGAACCAACAATAAAACATGTGTTAGAGCCGCTGTTTTTAAGAATAGCTCTTTCACCGGCAGTTGCTAGTACTGTATCTTTTCTTATTGCGTTTGCTGTTATCACCTTTTTGCATGTTGTAATTGGAGAATTAGCACCAAAAACATTAGCGATTCAAAAAGCAGAGCAAGTAAGTTTAGTACTAGCTCGGCCACTTATTTATTTTTACCGTATTATGTATCCGTTTATTTGGGCTCTAAATGGAGCGGCTCGCCTTGTAACCGGTATATTTGGATTACATCCGGCTTCTGAGCATGAAGTTGCACATTCAGAAGAGGAATTAAGACTTATTTTATCGGAGAGCTATGAACGTGGTGAAATTAATCAAGCCGAATTTAAATATGTAAATAATATTTTTGAATTTGATAATCGGTTAGCAAAAGAAATTATGGTTCCGCGCACTGAAATAGTCGGTTTATATGAAGATGAACCGTTTGAGACACATATTAAAGTAATTGGACAAGAAAAGTATACAAGGTATCCTGTATTTGCTGAAGATAAGGATGATATTATTGGAATGGTTAATGTAAAAGATTTATTCATTCATTATATGGATGAGGGGAGAAACGAAGAATGCTCCATTGCACCATATACGAGACCTGTTATTGAAGTGTTAGAAAATATTCCGATTCATGATTTGTTACTGCAAATGCAAAAGAAAAGCATTCCCCTTGCTGTTTTATATGATGAATATGGCGGCACAGCTGGGATTGTGACATTGGAAGATATTTTAGAGGAAATTGTTGGTGAAATTCGAGATGAATATGATGAAGATGAACACCCACCTGTTGAGCATATAAGCGAGATATATAAAATAATTGATGGAAAAGTGCTTATTAGTGAAGTAAATGATTTGCTCGGTTTACATTTACTTACTGACGATGTAGATACGATTGGTGGTTGGGTTATGATGCAGAAACAAACCGTTGCTGAAGGTGATGTTATTGAGAACGATGGCTGGGTATTTAAAATCCTTGAGAAAGATATGCATCAAATTAAACGGATAGAAATAAAGAAATGTGAAACAAAATATCCGGAAACTTCTTAATCTTTGTCATTCAATGGGAGGAGAAAGGCTCACTGATTAAACTTTCGATGAGGTGCTATTGTGAAGGCATGTATGAAAATATATAAATCCATTTTGATTTGCTAACAGATACATTATGGTTATGAAGAACAGACGAAGACCTTCACTCATTTTCTCCTTCTGTTTTCACAGGGAATGGGGCTAAAAAAGGCACTGACCGCTTCTATGCATGGCCGGGTGCTCTCATCCATCTGAAAAGAATGGTTTGATGTTAGTTTTTTAATTTGTATTTATATATCACGTATAAAAATCTTATTTTCATAGAAGATATTTTCAAGTTATCGATTAGAATGAAAAGTATAGGTGATGGAAAATGATAGAAGCGAAAGATATACGTATAGAAAAAGACTTTCTAGGAGAAAAGGAAGTACCAAGTGCAGCTTATTATGGTGTTCAAACATTGCGAGCTGTAGAAAATTTTCCGATTACAGGATATCGTATTCATACGTCATTAATTAAAGCAATGGCAATGGTCAAAAAAGCTGCAGTACTTGCAAATATGGAGACAGGTTATTTACAAGCAAATATTGGGGAGGAGATTGCAGAAGCGGCTCAGGAAATTATTGATGGGAAGTTTCATGAGCAGTTTATTGTAGATCCAATTCAGGGCGGAGCAGGTACTTCTATTAATATGAATACGAATGAGGTTATTGCAAACCGTGCACTTGAAAGACTGGGGTATGAAAAGGGTAACTATGCCATCATTAGTCCGAATACACATGTGAATATGGCGCAGTCAACAAATGATGCGTTCCCAACAGGAATTCATATTGCGGTGCTTATAATGCTAGAAGAACTTCTGATTACAATGGATGCACTCTATCGTGCATTTACCGATAAAGCAAAAGAATTTGATCATGTAATTAAAATGGGGCGTACGCATTTGCAAGATGCCGTTCCAATTCGCTTAGGGCAAGAATTTGAAGCATATAGCCGAGTGCTTGGGCGCGATATAAAACGTATTAAACAGTCTAGGCAACATTTATATGAAGTGAATATGGGGGCAACGGCTGTTGGAACAGGATTAAATGCCAACCCAACTTATATCGAGCAAGTTGTAAAACATTTACGCAATATTAGTGGGTTTCCACTCGTTGGTGCGGAGCATTTAGTAGATGCGACGCAAAATACAGATGCCTATACAGAAGTATCAGCGGCACTTAAAGTATGTATGATGAATATGTCTAAAATTGCAAATGACTTGCGCATTATGGCATCCGGACCACGCGTTGGATTAGCTGAAATTCAATTGCCAGCTCGTCAACCAGGATCGTCTATTATGCCAGGAAAAGTGAATCCAGTTATGGCAGAAGTGATTAATCAAGTAGCCTTTCAAGTGATTGGAAATGACCATACAATATGTTTAGCATCAGAAGCAGGACAATTAGAACTAAATGTAATGGAGCCAGTGTTAGTATTTAATTTAATTCAATCCATTAGTATTATGAATAACGCATTTCATGTATTTCGTGAGTATTGTATTAAAGGTATTACTGCAAATGAAGAGTTGTTAAAACAATATGTTGAGAAAAGCGTTGGTATTATTACGGCGGTGAACCCTCATATTGGGTATGAGACGGCATCTCGCATTGCTCGTGAAGCAATTGAAACAGGGAAATCTGTTCGGGAACTTTGTTTAGAACACGGTGTGTTAACAGAAGAAGAGCTCGATATTATTTTAGATCCTTATGAAATGACACATCCCGAAATTGCGGGTGCTTCTCTATTAAAGAATAAAAAATCCTGATACATGTGTATCGGGATTTTTTTCGGACAACGGGCAGGGTTATTTTATAATGATGTTGAGCAACTATTCGTAAAAAAGAATATCTTTAAAGATCAACAAAGGATTATTAAGTTCCTTTATAATTATACCAAACAAAAAATAGATTATGTAAGGGTGGCTGCTAACTTGAAAACAAAAGCTAAATATCAAACTTGGATACGAATTTACAAACTACTTATTTTTTTGGCTATTTCATTCAGTTTGCTCTTGGTAACATTATTACCTGTTAGTTTATATATGCGAGTCCTGTCAGGGGTTTTTGCGATGCCTTTTATTTATATAGCATTTATACTTTCTTATTCTGTTTATCAATTCGCAGCATTTGGGGGGGATTATCAGTCAAAAATACATGATTTAATTGTTGCCAAGGTGAATGGGGATGGAAAAGGAAAAATATTAGATATAGGAACAGGCAGCGGTTCACTGATTATTAAACTGGCAAAGACTTTTCCTAAGTCCTTTTTAACTGGAATAGATTATTGGGGCGGAAATTGGGAATATTCGAAAGCGCAATGCCAACAGAATGCTGGAATAGAAGGGGTCTCTGATAGGATTGATTTTCTGAAAGCAAGTGCTGCAGAACTCCCTTTTCATGATGATGAATTTGATATAATTGTAAGTTGTCTAACATTCCATGAAGTAAAAGATAACGAGAATAAAACTGAAGTAATTAAAGAGGCATTAAGGGTGTTAAAACCTGGTGGTGAATTTGTCTTCTTAGATTTGTTTATGGATGAAAAGGTATTTGGGGATGAAAAAGAGCTCTTTAATGACTTAAAGAAACATGGTGTATCTGAATTGAATGGCTACAAGCTTGCTAAAGAAATAAAATTGCCAAATCTTTTATTGAACAAAAAAGTATTAGGAAATGCAATAATTTTGAGCGGAAGGAAATAAGCGTATACTACGCGGACTTCTCTATTATAAGGGTAACTACTGTATGCAACTAACGAAGGCTTTAATTGAAGGTGACATTATTTAAAATAAAAGAGACCGACTTTTTCAAGTCGGTCTCTTTTATTTTAAATGTACTATGGTTCCACGGGAGATTTTTCTTTGTTTGCACCTCACAAGTGAACCAAGGGATCGTTTCCACTTTTTAAAAGATATTAAATATAGAGTTAAGTTGAAGTAAACTAATGACAACTAAGAAAATTAAACTATATTTCATTGCTGTTTTAAATAGAGCTGATTCTTTACCAACTAGTCCAACTGCTGCACAAGCAACTGCTACAGATTGTGGTGATACCATTTTTGCCATTGTGCCGCCAACTACATTTAATGAAACAAGTGTAGAAGGTACGATATCTAATTGTGCTGCAGTTACTGCTTGAAGCGGTGCGAATAAAGAACCACTTGATACGACAGAACCAGTTAAGAATACGCCGATCCAACCTAGGATTGGAGAAAGAATAGGGAACGCATCGCCAGTAGATGATAAAGCTAGTCCAAGAGTAGAAGACATCCCGGAGTAGTTTGTTACATAAGCTAATGCGATTACACTACAAATTGTATAAATTGGAGCTTTTAGCTCTTTTAATGTTTCAATAGTTAGTTCTTTAATCAGTTTTCCTTTTGCGCGATACACAAGTAAAGATACGATAATTGCTAGTACGATTGCAGTAGTTGTAGATGAGAATACATCTAGCTTAAATATTGCTGCAAATGGTGTATCCACATTTACAATTGGTGTTGTTTTTATAACGTGATTGTGTAAACCAGGAATCTGGATATTCCATACTAAGTTTGCTAATGCACCATTTGGAGCAAATAAATTTTTGATTGCTTGTAAATTGAAAATTGTTACGAATGCAGTTAAGAATGCAAATGGTGACCAAGCGTATAAGATTTGTTTCATTGTGTAGCTATGTTTTTCTACTTGTTCTTCAGTTTTAGTTGAAGATTTTGGTTGCCATACACGTAGGAATAATGCAAGTGCAACCATGCTGACAACTGCAGCGAAAATATCAGTTAATTCTGCACCAAGGTAGTATGTTACAACAAACTGAGTAATGGCGAAAGAACCACCACTTACAAGGATACCTTGCCAAGTTTCTTTAATTCCTTTAAAGCCATCTACCATTGCAACAAGTAGGAATGGTAATACAAAGCTAATGAAAGGTAATAATGTTACAGTTTGACGACCAACAGTTAATGCGTCTATTTGTGTTAGTTGAGCAGGTACTGTAACTGGAATACCCATTGCTCCCATCGCCCCGCCAGCAATATTTGCAACTAAACAAATACCTGCTGCTTTTAATGGATTGAAGCCCATACCTACAAGTAATGCTGCTGTAATTGCAACAGGGACACCAAAACCAGCTGCACCTTCTAAGAAAGCACCGAATGAATAAGCAATTAATAAAACTTGAAGACGACGATCGTTTGTAATACTGGAAATACTGTCACGAATAACATTAAATTGCTCAGTTTTTACTGTTAATTTGTATAGAAAAATCGCTGCAATAACAATTGTACAGATTGGATAAAAACCAGCTGCTACTCCAAAGGCAGCGGATGATACGGCCATTGTTGCAGGCATTTTGTAAACGAATATGGAAAGAATGATTGCTAAAATTACACTATAAAGTCCTGATAAATAGCCTTTCATCTTAAAGACTGTTAAACAAAGAACAAAGAACAGAATTGGAAGAGCAGCGACAATTGCTGACAACCAAATATTGTTTAATGGATCATAAATTTGTGTCCAAGTACTCATAATAATGACAACTCCTATTTATAATTTGTGAAGAAATTCACATTATTTGTGAAAGAATTCACAATCACCTTACATCGCTAAGTATATTCCCGTTCAACACTATTGTCAACGTAAAAAAGTATACTTATCTCATAATAGTTTTAACTGTAAAAAAACTGCTACATTTTGTTCATAAACTGGACAAAAAGAGGAATCGTATCTATTTGAATACACAAATTTGGGTTGCACCCAATATTGAGAAGGAGGTCAACAGGAGAACGAAAAAGATTATATTTATATATCATTTCAAAGTAATAATTTACCATATGATTACAGAAAGGATTTTAGGTGAAAAATATAACGAAAGGCTTGAGAAAACAGCTTTTAGAAGCAAGGTATTCTTATTTGTATGTTTTGCTTTTTCAATAAGTCGTGTAGTATAATATTCAAAATCAACAAGGGGCTTTTTTCTTGAAGTGTATGTTGATCAAAGGAGGAAATAAATTTTTATTTTAGGTTGATAAAGTTGTGTCGTAACAGGGAATTTAAAAACAGATATATAAAAATAAATAAAGAGAAAATAAAAATGAAAAAATGAGGGGAACTTTATGAACCAAAATCAATTTGATTGTCGTATTTCAGAAGAGGATGTACAAATGTTACGAGCATTAGCCCACCCGCTCCGTCTTCGTCTTGTAATGGAGCTCATGGAACGTGGCACTTGTAACGTAACGCAATTGCAAGAAGTTTTAGAAATTCCACAATCTACTGTTTCACAACATTTAACAAAGTTAAAGCAGAATAAAGTTGTTCGTTTTGAAAGACGTGGCTTAGAAGTATATTATCAAGTGCATAATGAGAAAGTAAGTGAAGTTTTAAAAGTATTATTTTTAAAAATTTGAATATTATAGGAAGCGACGTGTAGAAATGTACGTCGTTTTCTTATGGAATATATTTCAAAGAAATATGAAAAGATAGAAAGGAGTGTCATAAGTAGAAGGAGAGATGTCGAATGGACGTAAAGCGTGTAAAACAAATTTTGTCATCTTCAAGTAGAATTGATGTAACTTACCATGGTGTACCGGTTTGGATTGAAAGTTGTGATGAGGGACGTGGAATCGCAAATGTCCATGATGTGGAAACACCAAATGAAACGGTACAAGTAGATGTTACATCGTTGGAAGAGCAATAAAAAGAGAAAGTTAGCTTTTAGGAGCTAACTTTCTCTTTTTATTTATAAAAGTGACAAGTAGTATGCAATTATTCATACTTTATGCACATTGGTATATTTCGTGAGGATGAACTTGGAACAATAGCAGAAGGAAAGTTAGCTGATATTGTTGTATTGGACCGGAATCTATTTCGTGTACCTGTGACAGAAATTAAAGAGACTCCAGCTATTTTTACAATGGTAGATGGAAATATTGTCTATCAGGATAGAAAACAGGTTGTTCAAAATTATTAGTATTCACAATGGTGTATTTGTCGCTGCGACAAATTGAGTAGAGCAAGAAAAGAATATGCCTGTTTATGGAAGGAGTTTGATCAGTAATCCAATGGGAGAAATCATTTGTTCTTTAGAGGAAGAGGAGAGGATACGTATTTAACATTATTAGAAAAAGAAGCTTTTGGATCAGTCAAAATATAGTAATAAAAAAGGACCCTCGTATTTGAGGATCCTGTCTTATTGAACTGTTATTCCATCATATGTGCGATTTTTTTAGAGAACATAAGAAGAATTAATCCAAGTACAATTACGATAATACCGATACTTGCGAATACTTCTAAGTATCCTAAAGATTGCGTGAAAGCAGCTAATTGTCCTGCTAATAAGTTTGCACAGCCAGTACCTGCTAACCATACACCCATTAATAGGGAAGCTAATTTGACAGGAGCAATTGCACTTACCATGGACATACCGATTGGTGATAAGAATAACTCACCAATTGTATGGAATAAATATGTGAACACGATGAATAGTAGATTTGCTTTCGTAACGATATGTGTTTCATCGCTTCCAGTTTTTAGAACAGCTAATGTTAAAACAAGATAGCCAATTCCAAGTAAAATCATACCAAATGCCATTTTTGTTGGGACTTTTAAGTCGCCACGTTTCGTTTTAGATAGTTTAATCCATAACATAGATACGAATGGTGCGAGTAGTACGATAAATGCTGGGTTAACAGATTGGAACCAAGATGTTGGGACTTCCCATCCGAAAATTGTACGATCAACAAATGTGTTTGTATATAGTGTTAAAGAGCTACCAGCTTGTTCAAAACCTGCCCAGAAGAAAACTACGAAGCAAGTTAAAATAACGATTGCCCAAGTACGGTTTTTCTCTTGTTTTGTTAAAGGTTTCTTTTCAATTACTTTTGCATTTTTATCTTTTGACTTTTTACCGACAACTGTTGTTCCAGCATCCCCAAGATAGCGTGGAGCAACAAAGTTAAAGATGATTTGGCCGATAATCATACCGATACAAGCTGCTAAGAATCCATATTTATAACCCATAACCATAACGCCATTAACGCTTGTTTTAAAGAAGTCTTCTGCTAGGAAACCACAAACTAGTGGTGCGAAGAACGCTCCTATGTTGATACCCATGTAAAAGATTGTAAAAGCACTGTCACGACGTGAATCATTTTCACCGTACAGTTCACCTAACATTGTAGAAATATTTGGTTTAAAGAATCCATTACCGATAACTAGTAATCCTAATCCTAAAAAGAGTCCAGTTTTTGTATTCATCGAGAATAGTACAAAGTTACCAAGTGCCATAACGAGACCGCCAATAGTAATGGCATGACGTCTTGTAATAAAGTGGTCAGTTAACCAACCACCCGCAATTGGAGTGAAATATACTAATGCTGTAAAAATTCCGTATAATTGCACGGCAAAAGCTTTATCTAATCCTAGACCGCCACTTACAACAGTTGTTGTTAAATAAAGAACTAAAAGACCACGCATTCCATAATAACTAAATCTTTCCCACATTTCTGTTAAGAACAACAAATATAATCCAGGTGGATGTTTTTTTGGTGATTGCTGCTCTTCAGCTTTTTTTAATTTTAAAGCTGCATCCATTTTTGTTTCCCCCTAATCCTGTATAACGGATATTTATGTAATCATTTTAATTTACAAAATATTTAGAAGTCAATAGAATTATATGGAAATAGTAAGAAAACTTCTTGAATAATCTATTAAATCTTCGACCGTTATTATATTTTTTCCTTAAAATTAGATACTAAGCGTTTTCAAATGTAATATTTAAATTCCAAAAGAAAACAAAATAATGATTAATCAGAAAATTTAGACTATAAAAACTCTTCTGATATAGAGAAAATATATTCTTTTTACTTTTATAATATAACATATTGAGAATAAAAATACAAAACGAAAATTGTGACAGTTTATGTAAGGATAACGAAAGAAAACAGCTCTCAAAAGAGGAGCTGTTTTCGAAAAATATTATTTTACAAATCGTTTTTCAATATCATCTAGCATTAAGTTTGCAGCCATTACACCGCCAGCTGTATTCCAAATAACATCGTCAACTTTGTATACTTTACCGTTTTTAGAAGCATTTAAGTTTTTGAATAGAGGATCGTTGATATATTCTTTCTCTAATTCAGAACCTTTTTTCTCATTTCCTTGATCGTATGTGAAGTAGAAGATAACATCGCCGTCCATTGCAGGGATACGTTCTTTAGTTAGATTGCGTTCTGCAAAGTCATTTTTGTTTTGATCACCAGGGCGTTTGAAACCAAGCTCTTTTAAGATAACGCCAGAGAATGTATCTCCATGATAAATACGAACATCACCTGGCATAAAGCGTACCATAGAAATTTCTTGATTTACTTTATCTCCAAGTTGTCCTTTTAAGTCATTGATGCGTTTGTCGTAATCAGCTAATACCTTTTGACCTTCTTTTTCTTTATTCAATGCTTTTGTATAAAATTTGAAGTTATCTTTCCATTCACCGCGCAATGTCTCTGAGAAGACAGTAGGAGCGATTGCGTTTAATTGCTCGTACACTTTTTCTTGACGCATTTTGTTACCGATAATTAAATCGGGTTTTAACGCAGCAATTGCTTCGATATTGACTTGACTTTCATTACCGACAGATTTTACATTTTTCATTTTGTCTTTCATATGTGGATACCATCCATTACTAGTTGGTGGTTGTATAGCACCAACTGGTGTTACCCCAAGTGAAAGTAACGCTTCTGTTCCTTCATTTGTTAAAATGACAACGCGCTTTGGATTAGCAGGAACCTTCGTTTTCCCCATTGCATGTTCTACAGTAATCGTTTCTTTGTTATCTTCTTTTTTTGTTTCTTCTTTCTTTTCCGTATTACCACATGCACCTAAAAGGAGTGAAAATGATAGTACGAATGCAAATAATGCAAACGATTTTTGTTTGATGAAGTTCATTATGTATCCCCCTAATATTGAGAATAATTTTCATTAGCAAAACTGATATTACGGCTTTATAAATATATTGTCAATAGAAATAATTGACAGTAATTATCAATATCATTGACAACGTAAATTAAGTTGCAATACACTAACAACGTATCATTATACATTGAAGGAGAAACACTGCATGTTATTAAAAACAAATCAAGCAAAGTGGGTTGGATTATTTGTTGGAATCGTTGCAGTTATTATGTGTATTTGGGGAAGTATTATTTACGGATATACAAATACGAGTTGGAAATTAGCATTAGATGCTTTTTTCCATTTTGATGGTTCGAATGAACATATTATTATTCAAAATGTACGTCTTCCGAGGGCTTTAATTGCTGCTAGTGTTGGTGCTAGTTTAGCTATTGCTGGTTGTTTGATGCAAACTTTAACAAAGAACCCGCTTGCAGCTCCAGATTTTATCGGATTAAACTCAGGTGCTGCTTTTTTCATTGTTGTAGCGATTAGTATTTTTTCGGTAACATCTTTGTCAGCATTTACGTGGATTGCTTTTTTAGGTACAACAGTGGCTGCGGTACTCGTATTTGCATCTAGTTCTTTAGGAAAAGAAGGGACAACTCCTCTTAAGTTAACGTTAGCGGGAGTAGCAATTAGCGCCTTATTTTCATCTTTAACACAAGGATTACTTGTATTAAATGAGAAAGCATTAGAAGAAGTCTTATTTTGGCTCGCTGGTTCTGTACAAGGAAGAAAGTTAGAAATATTGCAATCTGTATTCCCTTACTTATTAATAGGGTGGATAGCCTCTCTTATGGTAGCAGGAAAAGTAAATACATTAATGATGGGAGAAGATGTTGCCAAAGGATTAGGACAACGAACGATTTGGATGAAATCCTTTATACTACTCATTATTGTTTTACTGTCTGGTGGTTCTGTTGCGGTCGCGGGCCCTATTGGATTTGTGGGTATTATTATTCCACATTTTGCAAGAGCGCTTGTTGGTGTCGATCATCGATGGAGAATACCTTATAGTGGCTTGCTAGGTGCGATCTTGTTACTCCTTGCAGATATTGGAGCGAGATATGTAATTATGCCACAAGAAGTACCGGTAGGGGTTATGACAGCATTTATTGGTGCACCATTCTTTATTTATATTGCACGTAAGAGAGGGCTTAGCAAATGAAGAAATATATTCCGTTTCGTATAGGAAAAGATGGCCTCTCGTTTTTAATGTATAAACGAGCTGGTCTCGTCTTATTAAGTTTATTATTTGTTTTAATTGGATTATTCTTTGCTAGTGCAGGGATGGGAGATATGAAAATAGCACCATATGATGTATGGCAAGCGATCACTGGGAATGGTGATGCGATGTCAAATATGGTTGTAAACAAGTTTCGTATGCCGCGCATTTTAATTGCAATTCTTGTAGGGATAGCACTTGCTGTTGCAGGATGTATTTTACAAGGACTTGTTCGAAATCCGCTTGCATCCCCTGATATTATTGGAATTACGGGCGGGGCAAGTGTAGCGGTTGTGCTATTTCTTGCTGTATTTAGTGATAAAAATAATGCATTAACAGTAAGCATTCACTATATGCCCCTTGCGGCCTTTATTGGGGCGACGGTTGTCGCATTTTTTGTATATATATTCGCATGGAGAAATGATGGATTATCGCCAATTAGTCTTGTTTTAATCGGCGTTGGGTTTTGGGCTTTAACTAAAGCTGCAACAACGTTATTTATGTTATTGGCACCAATCTATCAAGCGAGTCAAGCAAATGTGTGGATTACAGGTACTGTTTACGGATCTTCTTGGCAAAACGTAGGGGTGTTAGCACCTTGGGTTCTCGTTTTAACAGTGGTTGCATTTGTATCAGCGAGACATTTAAATGCACAAGAGCTTGGTGACGATGTTGCTACCGGACTTGGTATTCGCTTAACGAAATCACGTTTTTTCCTCTTGCTCCTTAGCACAGCTTTAATTGGAGGCGCGGTTGCTTTTGCTGGTGGGATTGGCTTTGTCGGTTTAATGGCACCCCATATTTCAAGAAGGTTAGTAGGCTCTTTATATGGTGCTTTACTGCCCGTAGCAGCTATTGTAGGTGCTATTTTAGTACTTGCTGCTGATTTAATTGGACGTACAGTCTTTTCTCCGCTTGAAGTTCCAGCAGGTGTATTTACATCAGCAATTGGTGCTCCGTATTTTATTTATTTGCTCTATAAAAGTCGAAATTCATAAAAGTACATAGATGGTTAAATGTCTATTTAAAAATGGAGTAAAGGGAGAGGAATATGCAAAAAGCATTGGAGACTAAATCGTTAACATTGTCTTATGGTGAAACAATTATTATTGATGAATTAAATTTAGAGATCCCAAAAGGGAAAATTACGATTTTTATCGGTTCTAACGGCTGCGGAAAATCAACTTTATTACGTTCGCTTGCTCGGTTATTAAAACCAACATCGGGTAATATTTTATTAGATGATAAAGCGATTCAAAATATGCAAACGAAGCAAATTGCTCGTCAAATGGCAATTTTACCACAAGGACCTCAAGCGCCAGAAGGACTGACTGTACTGCAACTTGTGAAACAAGGACGTTATCCATATCAAACGTGGCTTAAGCAATGGTCAGAAAAAGATGAAGAGATGGTGCAAAAAGCACTTGCGGCAACAGGGATGACGGAATTTGCTGAGCGTGATGTTCATGCCCTTTCAGGTGGACAACGCCAGCGTGCTTGGATTGCAATGACGCTTGCACAAGATACCGATATTATTCTATTAGATGAGCCAACGACATATTTAGATATGACTCATCAAATTGAAGTGTTGGATTTATTATTTGAGTTAAATGAAACAGAGCAGAGAACGATCGTTATGGTACTACATGATTTAAACTTAGCATGCCGCTATGCAGATAACATTGTAGCCATTCAAGATAAACAAATTTATGCACAAGGCAAGCCAGAAGAAATTGTTGATTGTAAGCTCGTTCGTGATGTATTTCGTATGGATTGTCAAATTACAACAGATCCGTTATTTGGGACGCCGCTATGCATTCCGCAGGGAAGAGGAAGATGTTTACTTCCGCAAGCAGTGAAATGAAAACAGCGCTAGATGTAGATACATCTAGCGCTGTTTTATTTTTTTACAAGAAAATAAAAGAAAGAGGGGAATACGCAAACGGCGTGTATATTCTTCTTCACTTTGAAAATGCTCTCGCTCCGGTGTTGCTTCTCGGAGATCCGTAATCGTAAATCCAGCTCGTTGTAAGAGAATGAAATATTGTTCGGTGGTACGGTGATATTTAATGACCTCTTGCTCAATCCATGGTTCAATTCGTTTTCCAGTTTTGAAATAATTGTCAATATGCCAACTCGTTCTCTTACCATTCGATTGTAAGCTCTTAAATGAAGAGGTAATAACGGGATGTTGAACGCTAAAGGTGAAGGTGCCGCCACTTTTTAACGTTTGATAAACATTTTGAAAAATAATATTGAGATGTTCAATATAGTGAAGAGCAAGTCTGGATGTAACGAGATCAAAAGCAGCAGAAGGATATGCATAGTCTTTGAGGTTCATGAAATGGACCGTGCCATTTACGTTTTCTAGTTGTTTTATAGCTTCTGTATACATAAGATGAGAGTCTTCAATACCAGTGTAAGATAAAGCATCTTTTCGCAATAATTCTACACCGAACTGGGCATCACCACACCCTAGATCAAGAATTGTCTTTCCTTTTGTATCACCGATAAGTTGTAGTAGAGCAGGTTTTTCGATTGTATCATTTGGATTATCTTGTCGATATCTACGCTTCATGTACTGTTCAAAAAAAGAGTCATCGTTATATACTTCAGATTCTGTAAATACCATTTTTTAACCCCCGTTACATATTTTGTTTATTCTATCAAACTTTAAAAGTTAGTGATAGATTTCTTTTGTTTTATCCTATATAATTTAAAGTTGTAAGCGTTTTCTTTAAACTATTTTTCTATAATAAATTTTGAAAACGTGTTAAGCTAGTAGAGGGATTATTAGCATTATTAAGACAATAATGCGCTTACATGAACGATGGGAGGCTTCACGATGTCTAGTAAAACACTTGCAAACTTTTTAGAAGAAAATTTAGAGGATTTAAAAGCAAAGGGGCTTTATAACGTAATTGATCCGCTAGAAAGTCCGAATGGACCGATTATTACAATTGGCGGAAAAGAATATATTAACTTGTCTTCAAATAATTATCTTGGTTTAGCGACGGATAATCGTCTGCAAGAAGCTGCAATTGGCGCGATTCATAAGTATGGCGTTGGTGCAGGTGCGGTCCGTACAATTAACGGTACGCTTGATTTGCATATCAAATTAGAAGAAACAATTGCAAAGTTTAAGCATACAGAAGCAGCGATTGCATATCAATCAGGATTTAACTGTAATATGGCAGCGATTTCAGCTGTTATGGATAAAAATGATGCAATTCTTTCAGATGAATTAAACCATGCGTCTATTATTGATGGTAGCCGTTTATCAAAAGCAAAAATTATTGTTTATAAACATTCCGATATGGAAGATTTACGTAAAAAGGCAACTGAGGCTAAGGAATCAGGTCTTTATAATAAATTAATGGTTATTACAGATGGCGTATTCTCAATGGATGGTGATGTTGCAAAACTACCAGAAATTGTCGAGATTGCAGAAGAGCTAGATTTAATGACATATGTAGATGATGCACATGGTTCAGGTGTACTTGGAAAAGGTGCAGGTACTGTAAAACATTTCGGGCTTTCTGATAAAGTAGATTTCCAAATTGGTACATTATCAAAAGCAATTGGGGTAGTCGGTGGATATGTAGCAGGAAAGCAAAACTTAATTGATTGGCTAAAAGTTCGTTCACGTCCATTCCTATTTTCAACAGCTTTAACACCAGCAGATGCAGCAGCTTGCATGAGATCGATTGAAATTTTAATGGAAAGTACGGAGTTACATGATCGTTTATGGGAGAATGGTCGTTATTTAAAACAAGGTTTAAAAGAGCTTGGCTTTAATATTGGAGATAGTGAAACACCAATTACACCTTGTATTATTGGCGATGAAGTATTAACACAAGAGTTTAGTAAACGCTTAAATGAGGAAGGCGTATATGCGAAATCAATTGTGTTCCCAACTGTATCAAAAGGAACAGGTCGTGTTCGTAATATGCCGACAGCAGCACATACGAAAGAAATGCTAGATGAGGCAATTCGTACGTATGAAAAAGTAGGTAAAGAAATGGGGATCATTTAGCACATTACACCTTTTGAAAGCTTGCAAATGAGGAGTGGGGAAAATGAAAAAAATTCTAGTAACCGGTTCTTTAGGTCAAATTGGTTCTGAACTTGTGATGAAACTTCGCGATGCATACGGTGCATCAAACGTTATTGCAACAGATATCCGCGAGACAGATAGTGACGTAGTAAAATCTGGTCCGTTTGAAACGTTAGATGTAACAGACGGTCAAAAACTACATGATATTGCGAAACGTAACGAAGTGGATACAATTATTCATTTAGCAGCTTTACTTTCAGCGACTGCAGAAAAAAACCCGTTATTTGCTTGGAATTTAAATATGGGCGGACTTGTAAATGCATTAGAAGCAGCACGTGAATTAAACTGTAAATTTTTCACGCCGAGTTCAATCGGGGCATTTGGTCCAACAACACCAAAAGACAATACACCACAAGATACCATTCAGCGTCCAACTACCATGTATGGGGTAAACAAAGTAGCAGGAGAATTATTATGTGATTATTATTATCAAAAGTTTGGTGTTGATACGCGCGGGGTACGTTTCCCAGGTTTAATTTCTTACGTAGCTCCTCCAGGAGGCGGTACTACTGATTATGCGGTTGAAATTTATTATGAAGCAATTAAAAAAGGATCGTACACTTCTTATATTGCATCTGGCACATACATGGATATGATGTATATGCCAGATGCATTGCAAGCGATTGTTTCTTTAATGGAAGCAGATCCAAGTAAGTTAATACATCGTAATGCTTTTAATATTACGGCAATGAGTTTTGAGCCAGAACAAATTGCGGCATCAATTCGTAAGCATATCCCTACGTTCACAATGGATTACGCAGTAGACCAATCTCGTCAAACGATTGCTAACAGTTGGCCAAACTCAATTGATGCAACAGCAGCAAAAGAAGAGTGGGGCTTTAAAGTGGAGTATGATTTAGATAAAATGACAGCTGATATGCTAGCAAAATTAAAAAAAAAATTAACAGCTGAGTTAGTATGTGGTTAATGAAGAGAGCCGATTCAATTCCTTGAATCGGCTCTTTTGGTTAGCATATTTAAATGTATTATGGGAAGAAATAAATTTTCTCGTTATATAGACTTTACAGGGTTCGCATCTAGACGTTCTAGTTCGCTGCTAGCTTCAGGATATTGTTGGTCTGTTTCCTCATATTGCTTTTCATATTCGTAGCTAAGTGCGGTATGTCTTTTTTGGTTTTTCTCCCAAGGAGTCGATTTGCCTAACTTTCTGTTAGTGGAAGAACCGTAAGGACCTTCAGGAAATTCTTCAGGAATGACATATTCATGTCTTGCTTCAGCAGCTGTAACATCTGTATATTGTTTATCCTTTTTTGGAGACAAATGAAACATCCTTTCAAATATATTTAATGGAAAACTTCTTTTTTAATATACCCAAAAAGATTTCTATGAACGTTTCATTGCTGTTGCTTCTGCACTTGCATAACTGGGGGACAAGCAATTAGCATTAGATTGAATATTGAACCAGGATTAGATACGTGAAAAATACAATAGGAGGAAATATGTATGAAAAGAGTCGACGTTGTTTATGCACTTATTTATGACAAGGAACGAGATCAAGTATTAATGGTACATAATGTAGAACAAGATGCGTGGTCATTGCCAGGTGGGGCAGTGGAAAAGGGAGAAACATTAGAAGTGGCAGTTGTAAGAGAGGTAAAAGAAGAAACCGGATTAACTGTAGAGATACAGGGGATTGCTGCAATAAACGAAAAATTTTTTACTGAAGTAGGCAACCACGCATTATTGATTACTTTTCACGCCAATGTGATAGATGGCGATATTATTGTGCGGGATGCAGATGAAATTTCGGCAATAGAATGGGCCGATATGAAAACGGCAAATGAGCGCTTTCCATATTATGATGGAGGACTTGAATCATTATTACAGGCGTCTATTCCATATAAATTTCAACAGGAAACAAAGTAGTAAATAAAATTTTATCAACGATTTTTCAAATATATCGAACGTTTCTCACGATATATCAGCGATTCGACACGAGATATCGATCTCTTGACAAATAACGACTAAAAACCAGGGGCCAGACAAGCCCCTGGTTGCTATTCAATCGTCTTCAGTAATAATTTCTTCAATAACGGCTTAATCTTCAAGCGTAAATCTTCAGCATGATTGGCAACTAAGAAGTGATGATTATAAATATTTTTCATCAATTGATAAGTAGCTTCTTTTGCTTCACCTTCTTCGATGAAAATCCCGATGACTTCCATACCGCTTTTACGAGCGAGCTTAACAGCTTCATGTGTATCTAAAATACCATCTTGCTGATAGTCTAAGGCAGAAGGTTCACCGTCTGTAAATACGAGCAAGAATTTGTGTTTCTCTGGCCGTTTAGCAAGTTTTTCAGAAACGATACGGATAATGTAACCATCCCGATTATCTTCTTCTTCACGAAGTTGCATAATTTCTGGACCAATGTTTGGCAATGTTGAGTTTTTGTACGTTACAACTTCATGGATGACGTTTGGTTTATCCTCTGGTGTCGCACTGGAAGCATCTTCCCAAAATCCGCTAATGGCATGCGGGATTTTTAATGATTTTAATGCTTCGTGGAATAGAACAACACTTTTTTTCGTTTCTTCCATTTTGTTGTACATTGAGCCAGAGCAGTCCACTAATAACTGAAAAGCAACATCAAGCTCTTGTGATTCTTGTCCTTTTTTATAAAACATACGTGGTTGTTTTTCTGTATAAATACGTAAAAACTTTTTACGAAGTCTTCCGTAATATTTATCGCTATTTGCGTTTGTTTTATTTTCAATCGTTTTTTCAATAATTTTCTTTAATTCTTTTACGTCTTTATTAATGACGGACTTGATAACTTGGTAATCTTTCTTTTCATCAAGTTTCGGCTTTCGAGCTTCTTTACATGTATGAGAGGCACCGACGTTATATTTACCGTATATGCCTTCATTTTGACTAGAAGCATGGGACGCTTTTGCATCTTGCGCATCTGCCTGATCGAAGTTTGATTGTGTACTTTTTTGCGAAGTACCTTGCACAGAACCTAGTGCTTGATCGCCATCTTCAGACTCACGAGCTGTGTCACCCATCATATTTGTTTTTGTACCACTTTCTAATTCAAAGCGTAAGAAGTTTTCGTTTTCATTATTTTTATTTTCGCGATGCCATGTAGAGAAGCTTTCATTCATTTTGCTTTTATTCTCATCGTCATCTACAATTTGGGTATCGTCATTGGCTAAATCTTCTACGCGCCCATCTTTTTCTTCTGCAATAACAGACAAGTAGAGCGGGGCATGACCGAAGTAGTTGTTAATCATATCATTTTCCAAAAATCCTTCTAAACGATAACGAATTTTTTCAACAATATACATTGTATCTTCCGTATTACGAGCTTGGAATGCATCATGTAAAATGGATTCGACTTGTTCAAAATAGTCGTTGTGAAACATTTCGTATTTATCGCTTGTTAAAGAAAGATAACATAAGCAAAATAGACGATCTCCATGATAGTTACGAACACGGTTTATTTCATTTTGTGAACTGAAATAATTACGATACATTTCTTTTCTTCTTCTAAAAATGTGTTTCGTACCAGGGCGTAAGCTTTTTACAATTTCCTCAACTCGTAAATCTTCTAACAGAACAAATAATTGTGTTAAAAATTTCTTAAGAGGAGACTCTTGTAATTCGATTGCATAAGAGCGAATTAATTTCATGTCTGAGTAATGTTTATTACCAAGCGCTTTTAAAAACACTTCGCTTTTTAAACCGATTACCGTATCTTCTTCTTTCCGATCATCCCAAAAGTGACTGATGACAACTTTCTTTTCGATTTCGTCATAATATGCTTTATAGCCATATTCTAAATAAGCATCGTCTTCTTTTAGAAGGGCATACATCAAATTTTCCATTTGCAGAAACAGCGACGCATCAATTTTTTTGTCACTAAAAATTTGTCTCATGAATTATCCCTCAAAGAAATAGCTTTCTGCTAATTCACGGACAGTCATTTGTTCTGTTTCATCATTTAACTTCGCGATAATGCTTCGCTCAATTGCACGCATAACAGGAATATATACGCCTAAGTCACATGCGTCGATAATACCACGAATACTTGCTGCTTCTTCACTTACACGTCCGTCACGAGCGAGTGGCATGAGGTCACTTGCGAATGCTACAAATTTTTCAATGATTGCAGTGTTTTGTAATTTGGATTCGGCTAATAATAGTTGTTTTAATGTATCGCCTTGAATGTAAGGAACTTCAATGATAACAAAACGGTTTTTTAATGCTTCATTGAGCTCACTTGTTCCAACATAACCTTCGTTGATTGCAGCGATTACACGGTATTCTTCATCACCATATACAACTTGTTGTGTGAATGGGTTTGTAATCATTTTACGGTAATCTAATGCACCGTGAAGAAGCGGAAGTGTTTCAGGTTTTGCCATATTGATCTCATCTATATATAAGAAATGTCCATTTTTCATTGCTTTCATAAGAGGACCGTCAACGAAGGAGACTTCAGATGCTCCATCTTTTGTTTTTAACGTATTGTATCCTAAAATACCTTCCACATCTAAGTCAACAGAACAGTTAATACTGTGCATCGGCTTTTGGAATAAGGAAGATAGTGTTTCAGCAAGAACCGTTTTTCCGCTTCCAGTTGGTCCTTTCAGTAGAATGTTCTTGCCAAGAAGCAATGCTGTAATCGCATCTTCAATAATACTGTTATCAGATGCTTTGTACATTTTTGTTCCAATTAAATGTGTATTTTCACCAGCTTCTTGCTTGTTTTTTTCGTGAATGGTTGTTAATTGCTGTTTTAAATCAGCATGTATATGAAATTGATCTAACATGTATGTCCCACCTAACATTATTTTCATAAAGTAAACAATACATCTTATGATAACTTGTTTTCATATGGTATGCAAAGAAAAGGAGAGTAAGATGAACGCTCCATATAAAAAGAAAAAAGCAATCAATTTTGTTTTGATTACTTTTTAAAAATTTATAATAGAGGGGAAATCAAGCGCATAAGGGATTCTAATATGCGTTTACGAATACTACGTTTTTTGAATGATTCCCATTTAATTTGTATCGAGTCGTTAAAGTCTTTTTCAAAATCATGTTTAATATCGAGAACTGTTTTGGATTCGTATAACATTGCAATAATTTCATAGTTAAGTTCAAAACTACGGATATCCATATTTGCAGTTCCGATTGCTGCAATTTCATCATCAATAAGTACAATCTTCGCATGCATAAAGCCATCTTTATAGCGATAAATGGAGGCGCCAGCTTGTAAAAGTGGCGTGAAGTAGGACTGAGACGCTTGATCACTAATGATGCTATCACTTTTGCCTGGATATAGAATGCGGACATCAATTCCAGAGATTGCACTTAAACGCAGCAATGTTAATGTTTCTTGGTCTGGAATAAAATATGGTGTGGCAATCCAAATTGATTTTTTAGCAGAAGTCATAGCTGTTAATAAAGCATTACGAATGCTTGCATCATCTGAACTTGGCCCACTTGCGATAATCTGGACCGCGCCGTCTGCACTTGGAATACTTTTACCAGGAAAATAGTCTCGGTTCAAAAATGGTTCCCAAGAATAAGAATTTAAGCCACTAGAAGCGTACAGCCAATCTTCAAGGAAGATTGCTTGTAGTTTGTACAATGCTTTACCTTCTATTTTTAAATGACTATCGCGCCAAATAGGAAATTTTTTTGATCGTCCAAGATATTCATCACCAACATTGAGTCCGCCAGTAAATCCAACTTCTCCATCAATAATGACGATTTTTCGGTGGTTACGGTAATTTACTGTTTCTAAAAGCCAAGGGGATAGAATCGAATCAAACTCTATCATTTCAATTCCAGCTTCTTGCATCGGTTGTAAGAAGCTGCTTTTTAATGTATTACTTCCAAGGCCATCATATAGAAAGCGTACGATAATGCCGGTTTTCGCTTTTTTTATTAATGCATCTCGAAGCTGGGTGCCAATTTCATCTGATCGATAAATATAATACTGCACATGAATATGATGAGTGGCTTTTTCGATCGCTTGTATAATTTCAGTAAAGGTTTCTTCTCCATTTGTTAATAACGTAGTCGTTGTTTCCTTTGCAACAGGGCCACCACCAAATTTTTGAATAGCATTTGCTAAATAAGTAGATCGCTCATTCAATATGGAGGGGACGGTAGGATTGAAGCGTTTCATTGCTAAAATTTCACGGAATACATTTCTTTGTTCTTCCGCGCGGTGTAAGTGCTTCCGTCTTCTCCACCGGCTCCGGCCGAATAATAAATATAAAAATACACCAACTACTGGTAGAAGTGCTAATACTAAAAGCCATGCTAATGTACTTTGTGGAGAGCGATTTTCAATAAAAATCACGAAAGAAATTCCAATAATGGTTATGGTGGATAGTACACCAATAAATGTGTATATAGATATGACAGATTTATTTAAGAGTACGAGGATTATCGCTACAATTGTAAATACAAACAATAATTGAACAACACGATTTTTCATATGTACATAGTTCACCCATTCTTTCTTGTATGTTCGTGATAGAAATATATTACAACACTCTCATTATAAAATGTTTTGCAATATCTGTGCAAATATGTATAAAACGCCCACGCTTTCCGCATTTGTCCAGCATATTGTGATAAGAAATAAGGTATAAAGGAGATGAAAAAATGGACCACATGCGAAATCACGGTGGCCATCACCATCACGGTGGCCATCATCATGGTTATCATGGTGGCGGTGGTAGCTGGGGGTGGGGAGGAGGTCCGTTCTTTCCAGGAAGCTTTGTTGGAGGAGTATTAGGAGGTTTGACAGCTGGAGCATTAACGAGTGGTGGAGGCGGTTATTATCCAGCGCCGTATCCTGTCGCGTACCCCGTAACATACCCAACAACATATCAAGTATCATATCCAACGCAATATCCATACGGGGGATATTATTAAATTACGAAAAAAAACGGACTGTTTGTGGTCTGTTTTTTTGTAGCTAACAAACAATCTGTGGTCAGGGAAAAAATAACAATAGGATTTCATCTGTAAGAGTGCAAAATAGAAAGGGATTATTTAAATATGAAATGGAGTCAGAATCATATATATGAGAAAATATGTAAGATTGTATAGTTTGTTTTTTATGCTATTGATATTATGTGCGGGATGCATATTTGTTAATAAGGAATCTTCGGAGCAAGTACAGGTGGGTCAGAAGTCAAATCAATATAGGATGCAGCAAGTAAATCAAGAATGGCCAAAATTTTTACCGGAGAAAATGATATTATCACAGGTTCCGTTTATAAGCCAACTTCCGGAATTAAAAAGGGGGTGTGAAGTAACGAGTTTGGCAATGCTACTTCAATCGGCAAATATTCAAGTAGACAAAATGAAATTAGCGAAAGAAATAGACAAAGTTCCATTCTGGATTGGAAAGAAGCATGGACATCCAAATGAGGGATTTGTTGGGAATATATATACGTATTCTTACCCGGGGTACGGTGCATATCATAAACCTATTTATAAGTTAGCAAAACAATATTTAGGGGACCGTGCAATGGATTTGACTGGAAAAAATATAGAGAGTATTTATACACAGATTCGTTCTAAAGTACCTGTGTTAGTAGTTATAAATTCTACTTTTCGGCCGCTTTCAGATAGTCAGTTTCACAATTGGGAAACGCCGCAAGGAATGGTTCGGATTACATACCATGAGCACAGTGTTCTCGTGACAGGATATGATAAAGACAAGGTGTACATTCATAATCCTCTTGGAAAAGAGCCACATATAGCTGTTTCAAAAAATGAATTTCAGGCAGCTTGGGAGCAGATGGGGAAGCAAGCAATTAGTTATAAGAAAGGAACGTAAGGAATGCGATCAATTTTTATAGCTAATTTTGTTTGATGATTGAGTAGTTATTTGTATTATGATATAAACAAGTTTCATTTACCTGTAATAGAATGGAACATTTCTGTTATGCAAAAGAGGCAGTTGTAGCTCTTATTCCAGTAAATATGGAATATAGCTAACAGTTGCCTCTTTTTGATTAACTTACTCTATTCTTTTTTCTGGATCGGTGTAGATGGTGCCGATTTTTTCATAAGGAATGGATAAAGAATAAGTCCTAATACAAATAATCCAATGCCTAAGAAAAATGTTTTTAAATCAGCTGTTCCAGTTTTAATTACCCATAGAGAATATAAAAGTGCTAGCGCAGTAATGATTCCATCTTTTATGCGAGAACCTGGTGTTATATCATATGTTTCCCCGGTAACAACGAGTTTTAACTGGTAAAGAGTAGAAACAAGATATGGAATTAAATATGCTAAAGTCGCAACAACAATCGCAAAACTATAAGCTTCTGAAACAGTACCAGATATTGTTGAGAATAAGAAAATTTGCGTCATAATATTTGTAACAAACAACGAATTTGAAGGACTTCCTTTTTTATTTGTTTTGCCAAAAAATTGTGGGAAAAGCCCGTTCTTTGCTGCTTGATAAGGTACTTCTGAACTGACAACAATCCATCCTACAGTAGATCCGAACAATGATATAAGTGCAAGGAGTGCCATAATGTAAGCACCTTTATTACCAATTGCTAGGCTTAATGCATCAACGAGTGGCTTTTGTGATTCTTTTAACGCATCTTGCGGAAGAGCGCCCATCGTAAGTAAGGTAATTGCCATGTAAATAAGAAGAGCGATAATTAATCCAAAAATCGTTGCTTTTTTTACATCGCGCTGTGACTTGGCACGATTAGACAGCATCACTGCTGACTCAATTCCGATAAATGCCCAAAGCGTTGCGATCGCAGCAGCGTTTATTTGTCCGCCTAATGGAATTGATTTCCCGGCCTCATTCATAAATGTTTGACCATCACCAAAATTAGAGGCGTTAAAAATAAATAATGTAATAACGATGAACATTGTAAATCCAATAATCTTTGCGATTGTTGCAAGTAAGTTCATGTTACCGGCACGATCAATATTTTGAGAAAGAATGTATTGAATGCCCCAGAGCACAATGCTGCATACAGCAAATGTTAATCCTTTTCCAAGTTCTAATGAAAAACCGTTTAGTGAAAAAAGAATTTGCTTACTTTGTAATACTGGGAAGAATGTAGACAAGTACCCCGCAAATGAAATAATAACAGAAGCTGTAGCAGCCCAGTTAGCAGCCCAGTATCCCCATGCCATACTATATCCAGCTGCTTTACCCATTTTTTGAGAAGTAAACATTGCCTGTGCATAACTTTGTGGACCAGCCTTTAACTCCGGTTTACGTACGGCAAGGTTTCCAAATACAAGAGCAATCATAAATACACCAAGCCCAGTAATTGTCCATGCAAGTGTTGATCCCATCGGACCTGATACTTGCGCTAAATTTGCTGGAAGCATAAATACGCCGCCGCCAACCATATTTCCAACAACAAATGCTGTTAAAATCCATAAACCCCATTTTTTTGTTCCCATAGTTGTATAACTCCTTTGTAGTAGTTTTGCTTACTCATCGTTTTTTACTAGCATTTTTGGAAAATAAAAAAGAGCCATGTAGATAAAAAATACCTACATGGCTCTTTGCCGAAGTGTAGGTACAACGGGAATAACCCTTGTACCTACGCGTGAATTTTTCCGCTAGGTTTCAAGGGTTTACGTATGATGATGATGTTTTTGTGCAAATGTAACTACAGTTGTATTCGTAAGCATAGTTCTTTGCTCCCTTTCTCCTCTGATTTTGAAGTTAGTATACTACATGTCTTTTAGAATGAAAAGAAAAAAATTTATAAGTACATATATTTTTGTTTGAAAATGCATGAACATTTTTGATTTGTTTGGTGTTGGTAAAACTTACATTTTAGCTTGTTTTATATTTACAGAATCATGCAAAGGTAAATCATTGGCATGTTCTAAATAGTTTTGGATATCCAGTTTGTATTTTCTAAAGAATACATATGTGACAATATAAAGAAGAAGTATACCCCCAATCCAGAAAGGAGATTTTGATAAAAATGCTAAAAAAATTAGTCCTGTTACAGGAGATGTAAGAATTCCGAAACTTGTAATCAGAAGGACACCCGCTGGAATGGTTACTCCAACTTGTTGTGCAACTTCTGTAAATATTGGTGCAGTGTACGTTGCCATATAAAGGCCTAAGCTAAACCAAATTACACCAATTAGAATAGATTTAAAAATATTTCCATTTGTAATTGCTACTATTCCTTGAACCATATAAGGGAGTGCAATTAGATCGACAATAGGGAGTACTTCATTTCCAGGTAAAATTAATGCTAGTATAACCATAATTGGAATGAGTAAGATACCAGTTGTTAGTGTAGCGGTTTCACCATATCCCATTGCATCATTTACACCTAAATACCAATCTCTTGGGTTATTTTTATCTTTGTTAATATTTTTTTTTGCAGATTCTGTAAGTGGTAAAAAAGCTTGAGCAAATATCCCTGAAACCTTTGGAAAAATAGTCATAATAGCAGCGGTTGAAATTCCTACAGTAGTAATTTGTCCCCATGCTTTTAACGTATTAAGAGAATGAAAGTTCCCTAAAATTCCGATACTAGCACCGAGAAAGAGCCCTAGAAAAATAGGTTCTCCAAATAATCCTAGTTTTTTCTTTAGAACTTCTGGATTGGCATTTACTTTTCCAACACCTATCTTTGTTAGAAGACGATTTAATCCAATTGCAAATGGAATACTCCCAACATGATGTAGCTGTACAATCGCACAGCGAGGATACTGAAAATATGTAGACCATCTTTTGGATAATAGTTCTGCAAAAAGAAGACTGTAAAGATTGAGTGTAATCATACAAGCAAAAGCCAACCATAAGTTATTTGTAACTAAATAAATCATAGAGCCCCATACCATGTAGGAATAATTGTTCCACAAATCTCCAGGTTGGAAAATGTTTGTCCATTTTATTAAAAATAATCCGATTTGAAGTAATAGTGCAACGCCTACAAAGATCATTCCAACTTCCGTAGAATAGGCAACAATAGAGCTAGCTTGCCAGCCAATATCAAATACTGGAAGACTGACTCCTGTACTTTTCACCATATTTTGAACGACAGGCATAATAATAGGGATATAAGCATTGAGTAAAAGAGTGAAGCCTTGTAAGCCGATACCTGCGTATAAAGCAGAATAAAAAGCTTTTTTACGATTTACTTTTAAAGCAATGGCGATTATAAAAATAACAATTGGTACAAAAATAGATGCACCAAATGTGTCAAAAATCTTTTTAAGAAATTCTAGCTCCATTTGTATCAATCCACCCGTCTTATAAATTTGTGATAGTTTCCTTTTCTACAATGGTATGAATGACGTGTCTTACTTCTTCTAAAAAACTTTCTTCATCAAAACCAGTTAAAAATCCAACAGCATTAATGGTTGGAATAGAAAGGTTTTGAGGGATAGGTGTAGTGTAAGCAATAAAGTCATATTGTCTTTCTTCCAAAAACTGTTCGACTTGTGTCGGCTTAACCTCAGTTGTCGTAATCGTAATATAATCTTCGCTTAAAGCCTCTTTTAGTTTTTCTGAAACCATAGTAGAGCTGACTGTACCTGAACCACAAACTGTTAAAATATGAAATGTTCTCATGTTTTTTTTCCTCCTTAAATAGTAAGAGCTGAAATAGAGTTTATAATCTCTAATTTTGTAGATGCAGCAGTTAGCTGTTGAAGCTGCTGTGGATGTTGAATAAGTTTCATAATTTCCTTAAGTATTTGAATATGTTGTCTACCGTCTTGTAATGCAAGTAAGAACAGAACTTGCACATTTGTTGTTTCTTTTTCGAGATTTCCCATAAGAGTAAAAGGGATAGATGATTCTAATGTAATTACACTAATGACAGGTTGTATAATATGTGAAGAATCAGTATGAGGAATTGCTACCCCGATGTTTCCGGTGGGGAGACCTGTTGGATGATGCATTTCTCGTTCTAGGACAGCTTGTGAGAAGGTTTCTTTTACAAATCCCTGTATAAGTAAGTCGGTGGAAACTTTCTCTAAAATTTCTTTAAATGTCGTGCCTGAAAGTTTTGGGTAAATAAATTGTTCATGGAAAATATCCAAATAACTCATCTCCTCTTTAGTTGTAATTTAGTTATGTGGTAATAAAAAATCACCCCTTTCTATACGAAGAAAGGGATGATTACTTTGATAGAAAATCATCGCCTTATCTGTCGCTTTAAACGCAGGAATTGGCACCTACCTAATAATATAGGGGTTGCCGAGGTTTCATAGGGCCGGTCCCTCCACCTCTCTTGATAAGGATGAAAGTATGAAAATAATAAAAAACCTTCTCGATAAGAAGAAGGTTTTTGAATACACAATATCGCTTCTTCTTATCTTTTAGAATTTAAATTCTAAAGGAATTGGCACCTACCTAAATAACATAGGGGTTGCCGAGGTTTCATAGGGCCAGTCCCTCCACCTCTCTTGATAAGAGTTTGTTAATTTTGATTTTTGTAAAATATGTGAATATTGTATAGCTAATGTGTAAAATAATCAAGAGGAAAAACTAATTTTCTGGCATGCTATAATACAAGTAGAAAAAGAAGGTGGCAAGGGGTTATTCAAGATGATGAGTAAGTATGAGCAGATTTATACGGAGATAAGTGATTCAATTGATAATCGCAAGTTAAAAGAAGGGTGTAAAATTCCTTCTGAAACAGAATTAATGAAACAGTATGAAGCAAGCCGTGGGACAGTAAGAAAAGCTGTTGATTTATTACAGGAACGTGGGTACGTACAAAAGATTCACGGTAAAGGCGTTTTCGTTTTAAAACGAAAAAATATTGAATTTAACTTTGGCGGTATTGTGAGTTTTCAAGAGGAAAACGAACGATTAGGGCGCAAATGTATAACGAGTGTTGTAGAACAGGAACAATTGTTAGTCTCGAAAGAAATCGCAAAATCATTAAATGTAAAGACGAAAACAAAGGTAGATCATATTAAACGTGTTCGAAATATTGATGGGGAAAATGTAATTTTAGATGTAAACTATTTTGTATCTGAATATATTCCCGGATTAACAAAAGAAATTGCTGAGAATTCGATTTATAAATATATTGAACAAGATTTAGGATTACATATTAGTTATGCACAGCGTGTTATTGAAGTTCAGCCTTGTACAGAGGATGATCAAAAATATTTAGATTTGAATGGTACAGATTATGTTGTTGTTGTCAAAAACTTTACGCATCTTTATGATGGAAGCCAGTTTGAATATACAGAGTCACGGCATCGACTTGATATTTTTCATTTTTCAGATGTAGCTCGGAGAAAATGAGGAGATGAAACGATAAAGTTTCATCTCCTTTTTTTGCGTTTTGGGGGAATAAGAAAAAATTTCGCAAACTCGTATATACGAGTGTTGACTAACTTATATATACGAGTTAATATGTATTTGTAAACGGTATCAAAAAAAGAGAAAAGAGGGATGGGAGATGGCCAAAGATTATCGGAAAGTAGCAGAAGAGGTGCTGAAATATATTGGCGGGGAAGAGAACATTGAACAGGCAGCTCATTGTGTAACGAGACTTCGTATTGCGTTAAAGGATGAAAGTAAAATAGATAACGATAAATTGCAAGCGATTTCTTTAGTGAAAGGAGCGTTTCATAACGCTGGTGTGTTTCAAATTGTTATTGGTCCAGGAGATGTGGACCGCGTATATGCGGAATTGATTGTGCTTACAGGTATGAAGGAATCGACAGTAGCGGATGTGAAGGATTCGGGGAATCAAAAGTTAAATCCGATGCAAAAATTTGTAAAGATATTTTCTGATGTATTTATGCCGATTTTACCAGCGATTGTTACTGCTGGTTTATTGATGGGGATTAATAATTTATTAGGTGCTAAGGACTTATTTTTTGATGGAAAGAATTTACTAGAAGTATATCCGAACTTAGGCGGATTATGGGATTTAATTAATTTGATGGCAAATACAGCATTCGTATTCTTACCAGCGCTTGTTGGGTGGTCAGCAACGAAGCGTTTTGGTGGAAGTCCAATACTTGGGATTGTAATGGGATTAATGCTTGTACATCCGGATTTATTAAATGCATGGAATTATGGGAAAGCAGCAGCGGGACTTGATGGGCAAAAGATTGAGTACTTTGACATTTTAGGTCTTTTCCAAATTGAAAAGGTAGGATATCAAGGACAAATATTACCGGTTTTAGTAGCGGCATTTGTATTAAGTAAAATTGAGATTTTCTTAAAAAAACATGTACCAAATGCGATTCAACTATTAGTTGTGCCGATTACGACAATCGTTGTGACTGGTGTACTAGCACTAGGAATTATCGGTCCAGTTACACGTCATATTGGTGATTTACTAACGGCTGGATTAGTTGGTGTATATGAAACAGTACCAGTACTTGGTGCAATTCTATTTGGCGCACTATATGCACCACTTGTAATTACGGGGATGCATCATATGTTTATTGCAATTGACTTACAGTTAATCGCACAACATGGTGGTACGTTCATTTGGCCGATGATTGCACTTTCTAATATTGCACAAGGTAGTGCTGCGCTGGCGATGTTTTGGATTTCTAAAAATCAAAATGATAAAAGTATGGCGTCTACATCCGCAATTTCAGCGTACTTCGGTATTACAGAACCAGCGATGTTTGGCGTAAACTTACGAAATAAATTTCCGTTTTATGCAGCAATTATTGGTTCGGCACTAGCAGCTGTATTCATTACATTAAATGGGGTATTAGCACCAGCGATCGGAATTGGGGGATTACCAGCATTTATTTCCATCATTCCGAAATCGATTCCGATGTTTGTTGTTGGGATGATAGTCGCAGTAGTAGTACCATTTGTTTTAACATGGTTATTTGCAAAACGAATAAAAAAGAAGTAGGAGGAAGTTTGACATGAAAGATTGGCAGAAAAGTGTTGTCTATCAAATTTATCCGAAAAGCTTTAATAGCTATTACAATACAGAGACGGGCGATATAAAAGGTGTCACAGAGAAGTTAGATTATTTACAGGAGCTTGGTGTTGATTATATTTGGCTAACGCCAATTTATCGTTCACCGCAAAATGATAATGGCTATGATGTGAGCGACTATTATTCTATAGACCCGTCTTATGGAACGATGGAGGAATTTGAAGAACTTTTACTAGAAGCGAAAAAACGTGACATTGATATTATGCTTGATATTGTTGTTAATCATAGTTCAACGGAGCATGGTTGGTTCAAAAAGGCGCGCGAAGATAAAAATAGTCCGTACCGTGATTTCTATATATGGCGTGATGAAAAGAATAATTGGCAATCTAAATTTGGTGGTTCTGCTTGGGAATATGACGAAAAGACAAGGCAATATTATTTACATTTATTTGATAAAACACAAGCTGATTTAAACTGGGAAAATGAACAGCTTCGAAAAGAAGTATATGAAATGATGCATTTTTGGCTGGATAAAGGTGTTAGAGGATTTAGGCTTGACGTTATTAACTTAATCTCAAAAGAACAGCACTTTGTAGATGATGAAGGAACATCAGCTACAAGTGATGGGCGTAAATATTATACAGATGGACCTCGTGTTCATGAATATTTACAAGAAATGAATCACGAAGTATTTGAAGGGCATGATGTAATTACTGTTGGAGAAATGTCATCGACGACAATTGAGAATTGTATTAAATATTCAAATCCAGATCGCAATGAGTTAAGTATGACATTTAGCTTTCATCATTTAAAAGTAGATTACCCAAATGGTGATAAATGGACAAAAGCTGATTTTGACTTTATACAGCTGAAAGAAATTATGTCGAAGTGGCAAAGTGAGATGCAAGAGGGCGGAGGATGGAACGCATTATTTTGGTGTAACCATGATCAACCGCGCATCGTATCTCGTTTTGGGAACGATAAAACATATAGAAATGAATCAGCAAAAATGTTAGCTACTGCGCTGCATATGTTACAAGGCACACCTTATATTTATCAAGGTGAAGAAATCGGAATGACGAATCCAGGATTTGATAATATCAATTTGTATCGTGATGTAGAATCTTTAAATATTTATAAAATGAAACGAGAAGAAGGCATGTTAGATGAAGACATTATTGAAATCTTACAGCAAAAATCTCGTGATAATTCTCGTACACCGATGCAGTGGAATGAAGAGGAACATGCTGGATTTACAACAAATACGCCTTGGATTTCCGTTGCGGGTAATTATAAAGAGGTGAATGTAGAAAAGGCACTGAAAGATAAACAATCTATTTTTTATCACTATAAAAGGCTCGTTAAACTTAGAAAGAAATACGATATCATTACAAATGGGAAATATGAAATGATAGATGCAAGTCATCCGAATGTATGGGTATATACACGGAAGCTAGAAGATGAAGTACTACTTGTGGTCAATAATTTTTATGAAGAGACAATTATATATTCTGTGCAAGAAGAAATGATAGATAATGAAATGAAGCAAGAAATATTACTATCGAATTATGAGGATTCAAGTAATGATATTAGAAACCTTACACTGAGACCGTATGAATCTATAGTGTACCGGTTTATTAATTAATTGAAATAAGAGGTTGTATGTGTATAACGTACAGCCTCTTATTTATTTTGTGTTATGTTTCAAACGGATTACTGTTCATATGCTGGAGTGTTAACTTAGTTACATTTTTATAGAAGTATTTTTCACTTGTATGGCGAATTATATATGGATACATAAATAAGGGGAGAGATACAAATGGAAATAGCTGTAGAACGAGTTTTTACGAATGAAATTTTGGAGGAAGCTAGAAAGCGATTTAACGTTACGGTGGAAGAAACGCCACTTGGTGATTTTGAAAACTATATTTTTCGTGCAGAAGATGAAAAGAGAGTACCGTATGTACTAAGGTTAACGCATTCTTCTCATCGATCTGAAAAACAAGTAGAAGCAGAATTAGATTTTTTACAGTATTTGAAAGAGCAAGGAGCTAAAATTGCCGGACCTTATTATTCAAAATCTAGAAAACTCGTAGAAGGAATAGAAGCGATAGATGGGACCTTCTTTTATGCTTCTCTTTTTTCATATGCACAAGGAGAAAGTGTAAAGGGGGGGGCATCTACTCATTGGAAAGAGAGTTTATTTGAAGCGTGGGGAAAAGCGATTGGTCAGCTCCATCGTCTGACAATGAAGTATCCTGAAACAGAATATCGTGATACGTGGGAAAAAGATGAGAAAGCGATTGTTGACGAATTAGAAGAGAAACGAGTGAAAGAAATTGCATATGTATTGATTGATAAGATCAAAGCGTTACCGATAGAAAGAGAAAGTTTTGGACTTATACATGGCGATATTCATCAAGGGAATTTCCATTACGATGGGAAAGATTTAACCATTTTTGATTTTGATGATACGACTTATAACTACTTTATTCATGATTTGGCAATGGTGATTTATTATTCTGTATTGATGACGGACTGGACAGAAGAAGAGAAAACGCAGTTTGCTCGTGAGCAATTTAAGATTGTTAAAAAAGGATATGAATCTGAACACCAGTTGGCAGAAATGTGGTATGAATCACTACCACTATTTTTACGCCTTCGCGATATTGGTTTATATGGTACGATTCAGAAGAAATTTAAGGGAAAAGAAATGCCAGATCAGTTCGGAAAACTAGCAGATGAAATTTATGTAAGGATTATCAAGCAGGAACCAATTGTGAATATATAATACACATGTAATGAAACAAAGTATATAACATGAATATATATAAATCCAAATTAAAAAACGAACATCAAACCATTCTTTTCAGATGGATGAGAGCATCAGGCCATGGATAGAAGCGGTCAGTGCCTTTTTTAGCCCCATTCCATGTGAAAACAGAAGGAGAAAACGAGTGAAGGTCTCTGTCTGTTCTTCATAACCATAATGTATCTGTTATAAAATCAAATTGGATTTATATATATTTTGTTTTTTTATACAAAAATATGTTTATTTTATCAAAATAATATTGTCATAGACTATAGATGCATCTATAATTTTATGTATATTCTGAATATTCTTTATAAAGAGAGGGGGAAATGGACTTGGAAGCTTTCGTTACTTGGTTGAATAGCATAGTATGGAGTCCAGCACTTGTTTATTTATGTTTAGGCGTAGGTTTATATTTTTCAATACGAACGAGGTTTTTACAAGTTAGGCATGCTGGTGAGATGGTGAGACTTACATTTAAAGGAGAAAAATCGGAAGCCGGTGTTTCTTCTTTCCAAGCGCTAGCGCTTTCTTTATCAGGACGCGTTGGAACAGGGAATATCGCTGGTGTAGCAACAGCAATCGCTTTTGGTGGTCCGGGAGCGGTCTTTTGGATGTGGGCTGTAGCATTTTTAGGAGCAGGTTCTGCTTATGTGGAATCAACACTTGCTCAAATATATAAGACGAAGCATCAAGGACAATTCCGTGGTGGTCCAGCTTATTACATTGAAAAAGGTTTAGGCGTTAAGTGGTATGCACTTATGTTTGTTGCTGCTACCATTCTTGCGACTGGTATGTTATTACCAGGTGTTCAAGCGAATAGTATTGCAGTAAGTTTGGAAACAGCTTTTGGTATTCATACATCTGTCTCAGGAGCAGTATTAGTTGTTGTATTAGCACTTATTATTTTTGGTGGGGTTAAGCGTATTGTTAACGTAGCGCAGGTTGTTGTGCCATTTATGGCAGTTGGATATATACTTGTTGCTTGCGTAATTGTATTTATGAATATTGAAAAATTACCTGAAGCATTTATGTTAATTATAAAAAGTGCATTTGCATTAGAAGCTGCGTTTGGAGGAATTATTGGTTTAGCGATTTCATGGGGAGTAAAGCGTGGTATTTATTCGAATGAAGCTGGTCAAGGAACTGGCCCACATGCTGCTGCGGCTGCTGAAGTATCTCATCCAGCAAAGCAAGGCCTTGTACAAGCATTTTCCGTTTACATTGATACATTATTTGTTTGTTCAGCAACGGCGTTTATGATGATTATTACGGGGATGTATAACGTATTTGATGCAAGCGGAAAAAACTTCATTGTAAATAAATTAAATGGTGCCGAACCGGGACCTGGGTATACACAAGCTGCGGTAGAATCTGTATTCCCTGGATTTGGAAGCGGTTTCGTGGCAATTTCTCTATTATTCTTTGCATTTACAACAATTATGGCGTATTACTACATTGCAGAAACGAATATCGCTTATTTAAATCGTGATAAAGATCGTCCATGGATGTCACTTGTTTTAAGAATTGTTTTTTTAGGTGTTGTATTCTACGGCTGTGTGAAAACAGCAGCAACTGCTTGGGCTCTTGGCGATATTGGTGTAGGGATTATGGCTTGGGTCAATATCATTGCAATTTTACTTTTACAAAAACCGGCACTGTTAGCGCTGAAAGACTATGAAAAACAGAAAAAAGAAGGAAAAGATCCTGTATTCGATCCTCGGGAACTAGGGATTAAAAATGCTGATTTTTGGGAGCACGAATATGGAAAAGATAAGAAAGAAGAAGTATCGTAAACGGCATTTGTATGACTTGTAAATAATGTAAAAAAGGCAAAGGGAATTTTCTCTTTGCCTTTTTTATGTCCAAAATATTGTAGTCAGTTATTTTTTTATGAAGCTTTGAATATACAAAGAACGTACAGGCTTTTTATGGAGAGGGGGGAGTACGATGATTATTTTCAAAAATGTAAATAAATATTACGGTAATTTTCAAGTCTTAAAAAATATTAATCTTCAAGTGCAAAAAGGAGAGGTAGTTGTAATTGTTGGTCCATCAGGATCGGGAAAAAGTACGCTCTTACGTTGTATAAATCAATTGGAAACAATAACAGATGGTGAATTATTCGTTCAAAATGTGGAAGTGCATAATCCAAAAACAGATATAAATGAGTTGCGCCGAAATATTGGAATGGTTTTTCAACATTTCTATTTATATCCACATAAAACGGTGCTTCAAAATATTACGTTAGCACCGATGAAAGTGAGCAATATTTCAAAAGAAGAAGCTGAAAAAATAGCGATGTTTTATTTAGAAAAGGTTGGAATTCCAGAGAAGGCTAAAGTGTATCCGCATCAACTATCAGGAGGACAACAACAAAGGGTAGCGATTGCAAGGGGATTAGCGATGAAGCCGGAAATTATGTTGTTTGATGAACCAACTTCTGCGCTAGATCCAGAAATGATTGGTGAAGTATTAGATGTAATGAAAGCGTTAGCTAAAGAGGGAATGACAATGGTTGTTGTGACTCATGAGATGGGATTTGCACGTGAGGTAGCAGATCGAATTTTATTTATGGATGAAGGTCAGATTATCGAGGATACAGTGCCAATCGAATTTTTTGCTAATCCACAGCAAGAAAGAGCACGATTGTTTTTAAGTCGCGTTTTAAATCATTAAAGGAGGAGTTTCATGAGTAAAATCAAAAAATGGTTCACTCTGCTTGTTTTTGCTTGTTTGTTTACGCTTATTGTCGCAGGATGCGGAAATAAAAAAGAAGAGGCAAAAGAAACAAATACAAAACAAGGCGGAGTTGTTGAGCAGATTAAGAAACGGGGAAAATTAGTGGTCGGTGTAAAGAACGACACGAATTTATTTGGATTGAAAGACCCTGGGACAGGGAAAGTAGAAGGATTTGATATTGATATAGCAAAGGCGCTTGCGAAAAAAATACTTGGAGATGAGAACAAATTAGAATTAAAAGAAGTAACTTCTAAAACGCGCATTCCAATGCTGAAAAATGGGGATATTGATGCAATTATCGCAACGATGACAATTACGGAAGAACGGAGAAAAGAGGTTGATTTTTCAGAAGTATATTTTAAAGCTGGTCAATCTTTACTCGTCAAAAAAGGGAGTAAGATTAAAGGTATTGATGATGTGAAAAAAGATGTAAAAGTATTAGCAGTAAAAGGTTCAACGTCTACAAATAATATTCGTCAAAAATCACCGGAAGCAACTGTATTGGAATTTGAAAATTATAGCGAGGCATTTACGGCGTTAAAAGCAGGTAAAGGTGATGTTTTAACGACAGACAATGCAATTTTATATGGAATGGCAAAACAAGATGCAGATTATGAAGTAGTTGGGAAAATCTTTACGGATGAGCCATATGGGATTGCAGTTCAAAAAGGTGCGGATGACTTAACGAAAGAGATTAATAGTCTATTAAAAGATATGAAGGCAAGTGGAGAATACGATAAATTGTACGAAAAATGGATTGGGGAAAAGCCTGAGAAATAAATAATAAGAGCGAGAGGATGAGGGAAGCTCATCCTCTTCTTGTAAAGAAAGAGGGGGGAGTATTTGCCTGATTTTTCTATTTTGATAAATAATATTGATATGTATGTAGAAGGATTTAAATATACGGTAATGTCTAGTGTAATTGCGTTAATTGGAAGTTTTATTGTAGGAGTTATTATGGCAGTGATGCGGATTGCACCTATTCGTATTTTGAACTGGATTGGATCGATTTACGTAGAATTTGTTCGAAACATCCCGATTGTGTTAATTGCGTTTATATTATATTTTGGATTTCCAGTAATAGGAATTACTTTGAATGGTTTTGTAGCAGGGACAGTTACTCTTACGATATATACGGCTGCGTTTATTGCAGAAGCGATTCGAGCTGGCATTCTGTCGGTTGCGAAAGGACAGATGGAGGCAGCAAGGTCCTCAGGGTTAACATACGTACAAGCGATGTATTATATCGTTTTACCTCAAGCAGTTAAAATTGTTATTCCGCCGCTTGGAAATCAATTTCTCAATTTGGTGAAAAACTCTTCTATACTGGGGATTATTGCAGGAGCAGATTTAATGTATCAAGGAGATTTAATTTCAACGAAAACATTTGTTACTTTTGATGTGTATATATTCGTAGGGATATTTTATTTGATTTTAACAATCCCGCTCAGTGTGCTGGTGCGTTATTTTGAGAAACGCTTGGCGAAGGGGGCGGTGTAAATGGACTTTCGAGGTGCTTATACAGGAGAACATATATTATTTTTGTTAAAAGGACTAGTTATAACATTAGAAATCGCGGTTATTGCTATTTTACTTAGTTTTATAATTGGCAGTGTCATTGGGATACTTCGGTATGCAAAAATTCCAGTTGTATCTCAATTACTTGCTGTTATTGTTGAAACGATTCGTAATTTACCCCTTCTTTTAATTATTTTCTTCACGTATTTTGCATTACCGGAGATCGGACTAAAATTAGAAATTAAAACAGCGGCGATTGTCGCATTAACAATCTTTGAAGCAGCGATGATATCAGAAATTGTACGAAGCGGTTTGTTATCGATTGAAAAAGGACAAATTGAGGCCGCTCGGGCATCTGGTTTATCGTATACAAAAACACTGTGGTATATTATTTTACCGCAAGCATTAAGACGTATGGTACCACCGCTTGTTAGTCAATTTATTTCATTACTCAAGGATACATCATTAGCAGTTGTTATTTCGTTACCAGAGCTTATGCATAATGCACAAATTATTAATGGGCAAAATGTAAATTATATGATTCCTACATTTATACTAGTAGCGTGTATGTATTTCGTTGTGAATTATAGTTTATCAATTGTATCTAGAAGATTAGAAAGTCGTTAACTCTTACATGAGAATATATAAATGCAAATTGAAAAACTGACACACCCCTTACTTTTTAGTTGGAAGAGAGCATCCGGCCGAGTGTAGTAGCGATCAGTTCCCTTTTTAGCCTCATGCCATGTAAAAAACAAAAAGAAGAAATAAGTGGGGATTTCCTTTTGTTTTCATAACCGCAATTTAGTTGTTGGAAAATCAAAATGTATTTATATACTATGTAAGAGTTTTTTTGTATCTAGTTTAGAGGTCGAAAAAACAACTTGATAATTGAAATTTTTATCATTTTATCAGAAAAGTTTTAATTTTATATAGAAATTGTAATCGCTTTCGTGTATATTTTTATTATCAGAAAATTTTAAAAGAGATAGAGGGTATGGATTAGGGGAGGAATACTATGCAGCAAGCAACGAATGAGAAATTACATCGTACGATGAAGAGTAGACATTTATTTATGATTGCACTTGGAGGTGTAATCGGAACAGGTTTTTTTCTTGGATCAGGATATACAATTAACCAAGCCGGCCCAGGGGGAGCAATTCTTTCATATTTAGTCGGCGGATTTATTATGTATTTAACAATGCTTTGTCTTGGTGAGCTCACGGTAGCAATGCCGGTGTCTGGTTCTTTCCAAAAATATGCGACGAAGTTTATCGGTCCAGGAACAGGGTTTATGATTGGATGGCTGTACTGGCTTGGATGGGCAGTTACAGTTGGATTAGAGCTTACATCAATTGGTTTAATGATGAAAAGATGGTTTCCGAATGTAGATGTTTGGGTATGGTGTCTTGTATTTGGATTTATTTTATATATGTCAAATGCTATCTCAGCAAAGAGTTATGCGGAATTAGAATTTTGGTTCTCAAGTATTAAAGTTATTACAATTATTGCATTTGTTGTTCTTGGTGGTAGTGCGTTATTCGGTTTATTACCATATGATGGGAAAGAAGCGGCGCCACTTTTTTCTAATTTTGTGAGCGATGGTGGATTGTTCCCGAATGGACTCGCAGCGGTACTTCTTACGATGATTACCGTTAATTTTTCGTTCCAAGGTACCGAGTTAATCGGGATTGCAGCAGGAGAGAGTCAAGAACCAGAAAAAACAATCCCACGTGCGATTCGTAATACGGTATGGCGCATTATGTTGTTCTTTATTTTAACGATGACGATTTTAGTAGGTTTAATTTCATGGAAAGATGCAGGGGTTATTGAAAGTCCATTCGTTGTTGTCTTTGATAAAATAGGTATTCCATACGCAGCAGATATTATGAACTTCGTTATTATCACAGCTTTATTATCTGTAGCGAATTCAGGATTATATGCAGCAACTCGTATACTATGGTCACTTGCAAATGAAGGAATGGCACCAACTTCTTTCAAAACGGTAAATAAGCGCGGTATTCCGATTACAGCATTAGTAGTTACAATTGCAGTAGCGGCGTTATCTTTACTAACAAGCTTTTTAGCAGAGGATACAGTATATATGTACCTATTATCTATAGCTGGTTTATCTGCAGTATCAAGCTGGATTATCATTGCATTGTCACAACTTCGTTTTAGAAGCCAGTACATAAAAGGTGGCGGAAAATTAGAAGACTTAAAATATAAAACACCGCTATATCCATTTGTTCCAATTTTAGCGTTAATCACAAATAGCGTTGTTGTAATTAGTTTAGCGTTCATTCCAGAACAGCGCATGGCGTTATATTGCGGCATTCCATTTATCATTTTCTGTTACGTGTATTATTATATAACTAAGAAGCGGAAGCAAATTACGAAAGTGGAGATGGGAACAACGTATGAAACTAACAATTAAGCATGAGGATATTACGGCAGAACTTTCCCATGGACAGTTGCAAATTGGGAAAGAAAGTGGACATACACCATTAGAATTACTAGTTTCTTCTATTGCAGGATGTAGTGCGATTGTCTTTCGAACAATTTTAGAAAAAAAGCGCATTACATATGACACGTTTACAATTGAAACGGAAATAGGGAGAAGTGAAGCTTTATCAAAACCGGTGGAAAGTGTTCATTTGCGTTATAAAGTAAAGGCAGAAGGAATCTCGCAAGTACAATTAGAAAAAGCGTTAGAGTTTGCGGTGAAGAATTGTACAATTGTGCAATCTGTGAAGGATAGTATAAAAATTACGGAAACAGTTGAGTTAGTTAGTGAGTAATCTTAGGAAAAAACGAGAGCGAGATCATATAAATCTTGCTCTCGTTTTTTGTAATATACTGAAAAAAGGCGATAATTATGAAGGTGAATCAAGAATGTTTAGGGTGTAAATTAGCAAGGAATGAAGAACTTGATGTAAATACCTAAAAAGCGATTATGGATGCTTCTAAGTTGATTTCAAAAGCCATCAAGTTATTGTATAAACCAGATGGAATTACAATTTGTCAAAACGGTGGGATCTTCAATGAATTAACACATTATCATATGCATGTTGTACCGAGATATAAAGAGCGATCATTTGCAAAATTTTATATGGAACAATCGATGGATAGTGAAGGTGGAAATTATAATTTTGAAGAGACGAAGAAATTATTACAAGAAGCAATAGAACAAATCATAGAGATAGAAAAAGCTTAAGAAGAATTGTCTTAAGCTTTTTCACGTGTGAATTGGCAACGAAATCGTAAAGCAAGAACCATAGTTTAATGTACTAGTAACAGTGACGGTCCCGCCATGAAGTTCGACGATTTCTTTTACAATTGCAAGTCCTAATCCTGTTCCACCAGTTGTGCGTGATCTTGCTTTATCAACGCGATAAAATCGTTCGAATATATGCGGAATATCTTCTTTTGGAATGCCTTCACCGGTATCTTGAATGGAAATTTTAACATGTGTTGGATTTTGTATGACGGTGATTTTAATTTTTGTATTTTCCGCTGAATGTGCATAGGCATTATTTAAAATATTGATAATAACTTGTTCAAATCGTTGTTCATCAAGAGTTATAGAAAGGGAAGAAGGACATGTTAAAGAAACATGAATCTGTTTTACTTCATACATAATGTTCACTTTCGTAATAATACGAGAAAGAAAGTGATACAAATGTACTTCCGTTGTCACGATGGAAAAGTTATGTTGTTCCATTTGCGCGAGTAAAAATAAGTCTTGTACTAAATTTGTAATGGAATCAGCTTCATCTTTTATAATCGATAAATATCTTTGACGCTGCTCAGGAGATGTATGATCTTTCAGTGCAATATCTGCATATCCCCTCACATAGGTTAGAGGGGTTCTGAGTTCATGAGCAACACTTGCGAGAAATTCACTGCGTTCTTTTTTCATATAATGCAAATCATTTGCAAGCGTTTGGATGGAGCTAGAAAGTTCGCCGATTTCATCATTTCGAGAAGTAGCTAAAGAAACAGATAAATCACCACGGCTCATTTTTTCAGTAGCGTGCTTCATTCGAAGAAGTGGTTTTGTTAATAATCTTGATAGTAGAAAAATCGTAATAACGGTTAGTATAAAAGTAACTGCACCAGCAATAATAAATTGCTTAGTTAACCCGTCAATCATATGCTCAATCGAATCAGTGCCGAGAAACATGTACACATAGCCTTCTGTCTTTCCTTTTATTACAATTGGACTAACTGTGCATATATAATTAGATGTTTTCCAGTGGTTTTCTATAATGGTTCCGTTATGACTTGTATTTGTTACCATTTCTCTAATATGTTTTTTTATGGTGGAATCTATATTATTAGATTTCGCTAATATTTTTTTATCTGTATTTGTAATGACAACCGTTGTTTCAGTTTCTGATTCCATTAAAGCGACATGAGAGATTGTTTTAGCATCAAAATATTTCTCAAGAACATCTCGATGGCTATTTCCACGCTTTAATAGCGCAGTCATTTCTTCATTCACCCTTGTGTTAACAAGGCTGAAATACAGCAATATAAATAGGATGCTTTCAATTAAAAATGTAACAATTAAAAAATAAAATCCGAGTTGAACAGAGATTCTTTTCATCGCGCAGCTCCTTGATTTTCAGTATCCATCCAGCGATAGCCAACTCCGTACACAGTTTTTAAATGTTCATCAATTGGAAAATCTGCTTTTCGCAATTTGTCACGTAAATTACGAATATGAGAATCGACTGTCCGGTCTTCTGTATTTGTATTTAGTCCCCAAATGCGTTCAATGAGTTGATCGCGGCTGAGCACATGATTCTTATGGCGTAAAAATAATCCAAGTAAAGAAAATTCAATAGGTGTAAGCAAAATTTCTTGATCATAAACAGAAGAAAAATGTTTTGTTTCATTCCATAGAATTCCCTTATATTGTATGCGTTCATGCTGATTCGCTCGCCGCAAGACGGCTTCAATTCGTGCCAATAGCTCAGATTCATGGAACGGCTTCGTTATGTAATCATCCGCGCCAATTTTTAAACCTTGAACAACGTCTATCGTCTGATCTCGTGCAGTTACCATAATGATAGGAATGTTGCTAAATGAACGGACTTTTTTACAAGTTTCCCACCCATCCATTTTTGGCATCATAATATCGAGAAGAACGAATCTGAAATTTTGTTTTTCTATATAGGAAATGGCTTCTTGCCCTGAAGTTACACAGACACAATTATATCCTTTTGGAGAAAGGTAAAGGGTTAACAGTTCTAACATTCTTGGTTCATCATCAACAAGTAGTATATCAACCATAGAGGTTCCCCCATATTTGTTATTTGTTATGTAAAGTGTAATGCAAAATCATGAAGAAATGGTGCAGATTATGATGCGAATGCATAATTTCTTCAGAATTGGTTGTTATTGTATACTTTAAGTAAAGGAAAGGTTTCATAACCTGTGTATAATTTATTGATGGTGATCCCACGCTAAGCCCATATTCATGGCTTATTATTCGAGAATCCAGAGCATATTTCGCTTGAAACATACGGAATATTAGATGAAAAGTTAGAGATTGTCCAAGCGAATGGTGAAGGGTACGGTGGACATGAAGTAAAGAAAGACGCTGCATAAGTGAGGTGCCCCCCGATTGTTAGACACAGTCTAACAATCGGGGGGCACTTTTTTATGGCAGAAAATCTGACACTCGTTATATAATAGCACTCGTGCAGTCGGAATGATTTTCTTAGGGAGAAAATCAAAAGAAAGCAAAGTAGAGGAGTGTTATCTTGTTACAAACTATAAAAACTGAATGGTTTTCTAACGTGAAGGGAGATGTGTTATCAGGTATTGTCGTTGCATTAGCATTAATTCCTGAAGCAATTGCCTTTTCTGTCATTGCAGGGGTAGATCCAATGGTAGGATTGTATGCGGCTTTTGGTATTGCGGTGACAATTTCATTTGTTGGCGGAAGACCGGGAATGATTTCTGCAGCAACAGGTGCGATGGCACTGTTAATGGTGACAATTGTAAAAGATTATGGATTACAGTATTTGTTTGCTACAACTATTTTAACAGGTGTCGTTCAAATTATCTTTGGCGTATTAAAGCTAAGCTCATTTATGAAATTTGTTCCGCGTTCTGTTATGAGCGGCTTTGTGAATTCGTTAGGGATTTTAGTGTTTACAGCACAATTGCCACATTTTCAAGGGGCAAGCTGGCACATGTATGCATTAGTAGGATTAGGACTTGCAATTATTTATCTATTTCCACGTATTACAACAGCAGTACCTTCTACACTTATTGCGATTATTGTCGTGACAAGTATTGCAATACTTGGCGGGTTACAATTACGTACAGTTGGTGATATGGGAAGTTTACCAACAGAGTTACCGTTTTTTAGTATTCCAGATGTGCCATTTACGCTAGAAACAGTAGCGATTATTTTACCGTATTCGATTATGTTAGCTGTTATCGGCTTATTAGAATCACTCCTAACAGCATCTCTTTTAGATGATATGACAGATACACCAAGTAATAAGCATAAAGAAGCACGTGGACAAGGACTTGCCAATATTGTTGCTGGTTTCTTTGGTGGAATGGCAGGGTGTGCGATGATTGGACAATCTATCATTAATATAAAATCAGGTGGTCGTGGGCGCTTATCTACATTTGTAGCAGGTGGATTTCTCATTGTATTGCTCTTCGTCCTTGGTGACTATGTGATCCATATTCCAATGGCAGCATTAGTTGCAGTTATGATTATGGTGTCGATTGGTACGTTCGATTGGAACTCTGTATTCACTCTGCATAAAGTTCCAAAAGGTGATGCATTTGTTATGGTTGTAACAGTCGCAATTGTTCTTGTGACGCATAATTTAGCTCTTGGTGTTATGATTGGTACAGTAATAAGCGCAGTTTTATTTGCATGTAACATGGCAAAGATTCACGTGAAACATTTTTATGTTGGTGAGAAAAAGGTATATACAATTTATGGACAACTCTTTTTTGCATCTACGACAGAATTCATAAATGCATTTCAGTTTAAAGAAGATGTAAAAGAAGTAGAAATTGATTTTATACATGCCCATGTATGGGATGATTCAGCGGTCGCAGCAGTGGATAAAGTCGTGCTGAAGTATGAGAAAAATGGTGTGAAAGTAAAAATAACCGGATTAAATGAGCGGAGTTCAGAGCTTGTTACAAAATTAGCGAAACAAGCTGTTCGTTAAATAGGAAGAACCTTTTCGGAGGACCGAAAGGGTTCTTTTTGTATTATAATACGAGTATGATGATGAAAGGGGCTTCAGCATATGTACAAGCAAATTATACTAGCATGTGATGGTTCAAGACACGCGCTCCGTGCAGCAAAGCATGCCGCACATATTGCGAAATGTAGTAAAGAAGTAACCGTTGAAGTTGTATATGTTGTAGACAATAGAACAGCGAAATCAGATATTATACAAGGCCAAACAGATATAGAGACCATCTCATCTAGTAGAAAAGATAGATTAAAAGAAATTGAGACTTTATTACAGCAAGAAGAACTCTCCTATAAGATTACAATTTTGCATGGTGATCCAGGAAATACACTTGTACAATATGTAAATACAGGAGACATTGATCTTGTTATAGTAGGGAGCAGAGGATTAAATACATTGCAAGAAATGGTACTTGGTAGTGTGAGTCATAAAGTAGCAAAACGAGTGAAATGTCCGGTAATGATCGTCAAGTAACAGACAGCAATAATGTTGTCTGTTTTTTATGTTAAATAGGCATCGAAATGAAAGAAGAGCCCATATAAATTGAAAGTTTATTTTCCATGAATAAATCTTACAATTTTGTAAGACAGCTGTTAGGTAAATCGATGTTATAAAATCTTTTCTATTGATATGATGGAATCATCAAAGGGAGCGAATGGGAGGATGAAAGAAATGAAAGTATTTCAACATTTATCATATAGTCAAGGTGTAAGTTTAATTTGTTTGACTGGATTTGTCAGTTCAGTACTGTTAGCTGTTGTTATGAAGATGGTCCAGCAAATCTTTTAATAAGAAGGATTTTGTAAATAGAAGGGAAATGATTGTTATAAATGGCAAGGTAATCGTAACAAGTATAATTAAAAAATAGCCTCTTGCATAAAAGAATCTATGCGAGAGGCTATTTTGTTTAGTTTTGTGGTTTTGCCGATCCTGTATTCAACGTTAAAGCAAGGAATACAATTGCAAGTACACAAGATGCAAGTAATAGAATGAAACCGCCATCCCATCCGAAAGCATCTACAATAAAGCCCATTGCAGCACTAGCAAATGAAGCACCGCCAAGATAACCGAAGAAACCAGTTAAACCAGCAGCAGTACCCGCAGCTTTTTTGGGTGCTAAGTCAAGTGCGTGTAGTCCAATTAGCATAACTGGTCCGTAAATTAAGAAACCAATTGCAACAAGTGCGATGCTATCAATCATTGGATGACCAGCAGGATTTAACCAGTAAACAAGAACGGCAATGAATACGCCAATCATAAATAAAATGCCAGCAGGTGCCCGGCGGCCTTTAAAGAGCTTATCACTCATCCATCCGCAAAGAAGGGTACCTGGAATACCAGCCCATTCATATAGAGCGTAGGCTGTACGAGAGCTACTATGAGTAAAGCTTTTTTCCTCTACTAAATAAGTAGGTGCCCAGTCTACAACGCCGTAGCGTACAAAATATACAAATACGTTAGCGATAGCGATGTACCATAAAAACTTATTGTTTAGTACATACTTGAATAAAATTTCTTTTACCGAAAGCTCGCGTTCACGATCAACTGTTTTTTCATCTGAAGGATACTCGCCTTTATATTCCTCAATAGGTGGTAATCCACAAGATTGAGGTGTATCGCGCATTGTAATTAATACATAAACCCCAACTAAAATTGAGAGAATGCCAGGGAAGTAAAAGATGCTTTTCCAATCATTAGCGAAGAAATATAGTCCTAATGTAACGAGAGATGGCATGATTGCTCCCCCAACATTATGAGCAACATTCCATATGGACATTTTTGTACCACGTTCGCTAACTGAGAACCAGTGAACCATTGTCCGACCACATGGAGGCCACCCCATACCTTGTACCCATCCATTTAAAAACTGGAGAACAAACATAAGTAAAATACTTGTCGTAATAAAAGAAAAAGAACCGAAAATAATATTAATGATACCGGATAAAAATAGACCTGCAGCTAAGAAATAACGAGGGTTACAACGATCGGATACAATCCCCATTATAAATTTACTTAATCCATATGCAATGGATACAGCTGAAAGGATGATACCAAGTTCCCCTTTACTAAATCCTTGTTCAACAAGATATGGCATAGCCAGTGAAAAGTTTTTGCGAACAAAGTAGTAACCTGCATAACCAATGAAAATGCCTAAAAATACTTGCAAACGCAGTTTGCGGTATTCGCTATCAACACGATCGGCAGGCAATCGTTCTGTATGCGGCGCAGGCTTGAATAAATTAGTTAAAAACATTGCTTAAAATCCTCCTCTATTATTGTAAGCGTTTAACAACATGGCAAATAAAAAAGACCATGAAATATAGAAAGGGATCTTTCTATGTTCCATAGTCGTATACTCTAATTCTCCATGACCTTTGCTATTAACTTCGTCACAAATTATACAACTTTGTGACGAAATTGTAAACGTTTTTATGAAAAAAGTTATTGACGGGAAATGTTTTGGAGTTTAATATTTAAATACATTAAATATTTTATTGGTTAAATAAGAGGTGGATAAAATGCCGAATGATATGACTCATATTGATAAAATTCAGGCGCTAACATTTTCTATTGGAAAGAAAATGCAAACGGAGTTACTAGAACAAATGCAAGCATCAGGACTTACACCACCGCAGTTTTACATTTTGAAAATTTTGGATCATTATGGCGCGTCAAGGGCGACAGAGTTAGCCAAGAAAATGTATGTAAAACCAAGTGCAATTACAGTGATGATTGATCGCTTAATTGATCAAGAATTAGTGCTGCGTTATCACGATGAAAATGATCGCCGTGTTGTCGTAATTGAGTTAACGAATAAGGGGAAAGATGTACTAGAAGAGGCAATGAATGCTCGCAATCAACATATTGCGAAGTACTTTTCACAATTAGAATTGCAAGAGAGAGAAGATTTATTACGCTTATTTGAAAAGTTAGAGGCAATTATTTGTGGATCATCTGGGGAAAAAGAGACAATTTAAATGGAATTGAGGAGATTAAATGGAACAAAACGAAAATCAAAATAGGAAATTGCTGTTAATTGGTTTAATCATCGCCATGTTATTCGCAGCCTTAGACGGAACAATTGTTGGTACAGCGATGCCACGTATTGTCGGAGAACTAGGTGGATTAAGTTTAATGACATGGTTAACAACAGCATATATGTTAACATCAACGACAGTTGTACCAATTGCAGGTAAGTTAGCTGACTTATTGGGACGTCGTAACGTATATATAACAGGATTAATCATTTTCATGGTTGGTTCAGCACTTTGTGGTATGGCAAATGGTATGACGGAATTAATTATTTTCCGCGGTATTCAAGGTCTTGGCGGCGGTATTATGATGCCGATGGCAATGATCATTATCGGAGATATGTTTACAGGAAAAGAACGCGCGAAATGGCAAGGGATTTTCGGAGCATTATATGGTCTTGCTTCTGTAATCGGACCACAAGTTGGTGGTTGGATTGTTGATGCTGTGAACTGGAGATGGGTATTCTATATTAACTTACCAGTTGGTATTTTAGCGACAATCTTTATCGCGATGGGATTAAAATCGCATAAACAAACAGGTCCGATTAAAATTGACATTGCTGGTATTTTCACGATGATTCTCGGTGTTGTAAGTTTATTACTTGCACTAACATTTGGCGGGAAAGATTATGCGTGGGGTTCTTGGCAAATCATTGGATTATTTGTGCTTGCATTCATTGGTATCGTAGGCTTTGTCATTGTAGAAACAAAAGCAGAAGAACCGATATTACCAATGCATTTCTTTAAAAACCGTACATTTACACTACTAAATGCAATTGGTTTCTTTATGAGTATTGGGATGTTTGGTGCAATTATGTTCGTTCCATTCTTTATGCAAGGAATTGTTGGTGTAAGTGCAGCTGAATCTGGCACAATTATGACACCAATGATGATTACAATGATTGTTATGAGTATTATAGGTGGTCAGCTCGTCTTAAAGGTGGGCGTGAAACCGCAGATTATTACAGGAATGCTCATTATGGCTGGTGGTTTTTGGCTATTAACAACGATGGATATGCATACAAGTAAGCTTGTTGCTACTTCTTATATGATGGTTATCGGTTTAGGAATGGGTCTTGTCATGCCAACTTTAACATTAGCATTGCAAGAAAGTTTCCCGAAAAAAGACCTTGGCGTTGTTACATCTTCAAGTCAATTTTTCCGTCAAATCGGGGGAACATTCGGAATTACGATTTTAGGTTCTATTATGAATAACACTTCAGGTACAACACTAACAAACAAATTGGTACCTGTTTTGGATACATTCCCAAAAGAAGCAGGGCAAATGGTAACGAAATTTAAAGATATGATTCATACAGACCCACAAGGTCTATACTCTATGCTATTTAGTCCAGAAGCATTGAAACAAATGCCGGAAGCATTTGCTAATAGCATCGTACCTATTTTGAAAAATTCTTTAGTGGATTCACTTCACACTGTATTTTTAACAGGATTAGTCTTTATCGTAGTAGGTGCTATCTTTACGATTTTCTTACAGAAAATCAAGTTGTCTAATCGTAAAAAAGGTGAAGAAGAGCCAGTTGTAGAAGACAAAGATACAGATGTATCATATTCATAATGAGAAAAAAGCATCGCCTTATGGTGATGTTTTTTTCTTTGTGTATAACATATAAGTTTTTTTAGATAGAAATGATTGACGTATTTTTATAAATGAGTTATATTATTTTCTGTAAACGGTTACATGTAGTGGGGAGAGAAAAGAATGAGTACGATTAAAGACGTTGCAAAATTAGCGGGGGTATCTGTTGCGACCGTTTCCAGAGTATTGAATAAGAATGGTTACGTTCATGAAGATACGTTAAAAAAAGTGGAACGAGCAATTGAATTGTTAGATTATAAACCGAGTACAGTAGCGCGTTCTTTATATAATAAAAAATCTCATCTAATCGGCTTAGTTGTTCCGAATATCGTGAATCCATTCTTTCCAGAGGTTGCACGCGCTGTAGAGGATGTAGCACATAAGCAAGGGTACAAAGTTGTCCTTTGTAATTCTGATGAGAGTTTAGAGAAAGAGAAACAATACATTGATGTGCTCAGACAAAATAATGTTGATGGGTTTATCGTAGCAACGAACCCACAAAATAGTATGAATTACATGAACTTATCGGTGCCGGTTATAGCAATTGACCGCATGTTTAATGAGCGTATTCCGACCGTATATGCAGACAACTATGCGGGAAGTAGAAAAGCAACAAAACTATTGATAGAAAAAGGTTGTAAACATATTGCTCATATTCGTGGACCACGCGATGTGAGTACAGCGAATGAGCGTTTTGAAGGTTTCGTAGATGTGATTACACAATATGGGCTGTCTTATATGATTGCAGAAAGTACGTTTGATCCAGTAGATAGTGAGCGTGTGGCAATGGAATTGTTAGAAGAGCATTCACATATTGATGGGATTGTAGCTGGAAATGATTTGATTGCTATTGGTGTCGTAAAAGCTGCATTACAAAAGGGGATTTCTATTCCAGATGATCTGCAAATTATCGGATTTGATGGTATTTCTTTAACTGAAATGATGTATCCATCTTTGACAACAGTAGCGCAGCCTATTTATGAGATGGGAAGAATCGCAATGCAGTTATTGTTAGAACAGATGGAAGGAAAGCAATTAAATACAGAAACGGAACATTATCGTTTACCGATTGAAATTATAGAACGAAATACAACGAAGTAAGGAGAGGAGATATATGCCAAATATTGCAGTAGTCGGCAGTATTTCAATGGATTTAGTCGCTGTTTCGAAAAAAAGACCGAAAGCAGGAGAAACAGTAATTGGAGAAGCGTTTCATACAGTACCAGGAGGAAAAGGTGCCAACCAAGCTGTTGCGGCAGCTCGATTAGGTGCGAATGTAGCGATGGTAGGTGCTGTAGGACATGATAATTATGGTAAGCTCGTTAGAAAAAACTTAGAGAATGAACATATTTTCATTGACTATGTGGTACCGGTTACAGATGAAACGACAGGAATTGCGCACATTGTTTTAGCAGAAGAAGATAACAGTATTGTCGTTGTACAAGGTGCGAATCGTCTCGTGAATGAACAAGTTGTGAATCGTGCAAAAGATCTTCTTGTAAAAGCGGATATGGTTGTCCTTCAGCTTGAAATTCCACTTGAAACAGTGAAATACGTTCTTGCTATTTGTGAGGAGCATAACATTCCGGTTATGTTAAACCCAGCTCCAGCACAAGTATTATCAAAAGATATTTTGGAGAAGGCAACGTATATTACACCAAATGAGCATGAGTGCCGCATTGTACTAGATGATTTTACGTCATCAATTGAAGAGTTACTTGCGAAATATCCAAATAAGTTATTGATGACAGAAGGTGGAAACGGCGTTCGCTTCCATAATGGTACGGAAATTGTTCATGTACCAAGTATTGCTGTTGAAGTGGTAGATACGACAGGGGCTGGTGATACGTTTAACGGTGCATTAGCAGTCGCACTTTCAGAAGGCGAGATATTAGAGAAAGCAATTCGTTTTGCAAACATTGCCGGCGGTCTCTCTGTAACAAAACTTGGAGCACAAGGTGGTATGCCAACAAGAGGGCATCTTCGAGAAGTGCAGGTGATTGTTGGATGAAAAAGCATGGTGTATTAAATAGTGAAATTGCCGCAGTACTTGCGTCACTTGGGCATACAGATACAATCGTTATTGCTGATTGTGGATTGCCAATCCCTGATGGTGTGAAACGAATCGATTTAGCTGTAGAGCTTGGGAAACCTTCTTTTTTAGATGTATTACAAGTTGTACTAGACGATATGGCAGTTGAAAAATTGACATTAGCAGAAGAGATTACTGTGAATAACGAAGAAGTAAATCGAGAAATTGAAGCAAGTTTAAATGAAGTCGCTTTTGAATATGTGTCTCATGAAGAGTTTAAAGAACTTACAAGACAAGCAAAAGCTATTATTCGTACAGGAGAAGCAACGCCGTATGCGAACATTATTTTACACGCAGGCGTGATTTTTTAATAAAGGGATGTGATGAGAATGCGTATTGAAATGACAAACATTTCAAAAGCGTTTGGTGGCAACCCTGTTTTGAAAAACGCACAGTTTCGTATTGAAACAGGAGAGGTCCATGCACTAATGGGGGAAAATGGAGCGGGTAAATCAACGCTCATGAAAATTTTAACAGGTGTGTATACAAAAGACTCTGGTCAAGTCACGATTGATGGTCAAGAACGGACATTTAAAAATGCAAAAGAAGCGGAAGAATACGGGATTGCATTTATTCATCAAGAGTTGAACATATTACCAAATTTAACAGTTGCTGAAAATATGTTTCTTGGGAAAGAGTTGGTGTATGGAAAAACGGGTATTTTGCGGACTCGCCAAATGAATGCTACCGCGCAGCAACAATTAGCCGACCTTGGGCTTCATGTAAGAGGGGCTATGCCGGCGGGTGAATTATCAGTTGGACAACAGCAAATTGTTGAAATTGGTAAGGCTTTAATGACAAATGCGAGCGTTATCATTATGGACGAGCCGACAGCAGCGTTAACAGATCGTGAAATTGAAACGCTCTTTACGGTTATTAATAAGTTACGTAAAGAAGGGGTGTCATTTGTTTATATTTCACACCGCATGGAAGAAATCTTTTCAATTTGTGACGCAATTACGATTTTACGTGATGGAGGATATGTGGGGACAAGGTTAATTCCTGAAACATCATTCGATGAAGTAGTAAGTATGATGGTTGGTCGTAGCATTGGAGAACGTTATCCAGAGCGAGATGCAAAGATTGGCGAAGTGATTTTTGAAATGCGTAACGGCACGAAAGAAGGAAAGTTTGAAAATATTTCGTTTCAAGTGAGACAAGGAGAAATTCTCGGTGTTGCTGGATTAATGGGGGCTGGTCGTACTGATATTATGAAGGCGATATTTGGATATGAACCGTTAGACTCAGGACAAATATTTGTGAATGGTCAGGAAGTAAAAATTGACAGTCCAATTGATGCGATACGTCAGAGAATTGCCTTTATTACAGAGGATAGAAAATCAGAAGGGCTTGTATTAGATTTTTCGATTCGTGAAAATTTAGCCTTACCAAACCTAGAGAGTCTTTCTAAAGGTAGTGTAATGGACAAAGAAGTAGAAACGCAGTTCACAGAAGATATGATGAAGCTCCTTAATGTAAAAGCAGCGAATGGAGAGCAAGCTGTTAAATCACTTTCTGGTGGGAATCAGCAAAAGATTGTAATTGCGAAATGGCTGGGGATTCATCCGCAATTACTAATCTTAGACGAGCCAACACGAGGCGTCGATGTTGGTGCCAAGAAAGAAATTTACTCTATTATGAACAAGATTACAAATCAAGGGGATGCCGTTATTATGGTTTCATCCGAACTTCCAGAAGTATTAGGAATGAGCGATCGTGTTCTTGTTATTCATGAAGGTAAAGTTGGAGGTATTTTGGAGAAAGAGAAAGCAACGCAAGAGTCCATTATGGCATTAGCTACAGGGGGAGAATAAATTATGGTTAATAAGGGGAATGTATTGCAACAACTTGGTTCTTTAATTGGATTGGTGCTTATCATTGTAGTCATTACAGTATTAAATCCAGCGTTTATTGAAATCCCCAATTTATTTAATATTTTGCGCCAAGTATCGATTAATGCACTCATTGCATTCGGAATGACCTTCGTTATTTTAACAGGGGGTATTGACTTATCGGTAGGTTCTATTTTAGCATTATCAAGTGCACTTGTTGCTGGAATGATGGCAAGTGGCATGGACCCGTTCCTTGCAATGGCAGTTGGATTATTGTCTGGCCTTGTAATGGGAATTGTAAACGGTATCATCATAGCGAAAGGAAAAGTGGCACCATTTATTGCGACATTAGCAACAATGACCATTTTTCGAGGACTCACGCTTGTTTACATGGACGGACGTCCGATCACTGGCCTTGGTGATCACTTAATGTTTCAAATGTTTGGTCGTGGTTACTTCCTTGGTATTCCAGTACCTGCTGTAACGATGATGATTGCTTTTGCAGTTCTGTACTTTATTTTAAAGAAAACGACGTTTGGTCGCCGTACCTTTGCAATTGGGGGAAATGAAGAGGCAGCGGCATTATCAGGTATTCATGTAACGAGAATAAAAGTAATGATTTATGGTCTTTCCGGTGTTTTGGCAGCGCTTGCAGGTATTGTGTTAACGTCACGTTTAGATTCTGCGCAGCCAACTGCTGGTACTTCTTACGAATTAGATGCAATTGCTGCAGTTGTATTAGGAGGAACAAGTCTTTCTGGCGGAAGAGGCTGGATTGTTGGTACATTCATCGGTGTATTGATTATCGGTGTATTAAATAACGGCCTAAATTTATTAGGAGTATCATCTTTCTTCCAACAAGTTGTAAAAGGGCTTGTTATCTTACTTGCTGTATTAATTGATCGTCGAAAAGAAGCATAATGGAGGGACAATTCATGAAAAAATGGTTACTTGTACTCGTTGCACTTATCATGGTAATCACTGCTGGTTGTTCAATGGAACCACCAGAATGGGCGAAGGATTCTAGCGATAAAGGTCGAAATAAAACTATTAAAGTTGGATTTTCTGTCTCCACTTTAAACAATCCATTTTTCGTTACGTTGAAAAAAGGGGCAGAAAAGAAAGCGAAAGATAGTGGCATTGAACTGATCGCTGTTGATGCACAAAATGATGCAGCCAAGCAAACGAACGACGTTGAGGATTTAATTCAAAAAGGCGTTGATGTAGTTGTCATTAATCCGACAGATTCAGATGCAGTTGCTTCAGCAGTAAGTGCAGCGAATGCAGCAAACATTCCTGTTATTACAGTAGACCGCGTTGCGAACGCAGGAAAAGTTGTTTCACATATTGCATCAAATAATGTAGAAGGTGGAAGCATGGCTGGTAACTACATTCGTGAACTTGTTGGCGAGGGTGCAAATGTTGCTGAGCTAGAAGGGATTCCGGGGTCATCCGCAGCTCGCGAGCGTGGGAAAGGATTCCATAACGTTGCGGATAAAGAATTGAAAGTAGCCGCAAAGCAAGCAGCAGACTTTGACCGCGCTAAAGGGTTATCAGTTATGGAAAACATTTTGCAGGCAAATAGTGATATAAAAGCAGTATTTGCTCATAATGATGAAATGGCACTAGGTGCACTTGAAGCGTTAAAATCTGCTGGTAAAACAGATGTCGTTGTGGTTGGATTTGATGCTACGGAGGATGCTGTAAAAGCGGTTAATGAAGGACGTATGGCAGCAACTGTTGCGCAAAAACCACAGTTAATCGGAGAGAAGGCGATGGAAACAGCAAAACAAGTGAACCAAGGTAAAAAAGTGGAAAAATTCATTCCGATTGAATTAGAGCTTATTAAGAAAAAATAAAATATAAATTTACATTTAGGAAGGAAGAAATACAAATGAAATTTTTTATTGATACAGCAAACATCGAGGAAATTAAAGAGGCAAATGAGTTAGGAGTATTAGCTGGTGTAACAACAAACCCATCACTTGTAGCAAAAGAAGGCGTAGATTTTCATGCACGCATTCGTGAAATTTGCAGCGTTGTAGAAGGACCTGTAAGTGCAGAAGTTATTAGCCTAGAAGCAGATAAGATGATTGAAGAAGGAAAAGAATTAGCAAAAATCGCTCCAAACGTTGTTGTAAAAGTTCCAATGACAAAAGAAGGATTAAAAGCAGTAAAAGCATTTTCTGACCTAGGTATTCGTACAAACGTTACATTAGTATTCTCAGCAGTACAAGCATTACTTGCAGCGCGTGCTGGTGCAACATATGTATCACCATTTTTAGGTCGCTTAGATGATATTGGTCATAACGGTATGGATCTAATTCGTCAAATTGCTGACATCTTTACAATTCACGGTATTGAAACAGAAATTATTGCAGCATCTGTACGTCATAGCGTACATGTAACTGACGCAGCATTAAACGGCGCACACATTGCAACAATTCCGGCAAATGTAATTGGGGCATTAGTGAAACATCCATTAACAGATCAAGGAATTGAGAAGTTCTTAGCGGATTGGGAGAAAACTCAAGAGAAATAAATAGAATGATAAAAAATCACAACTCATTTGTTTGAGTTGTGATTTTTTTATTGTATGGAAAAGCGTATGAAGTTTTTTAGGAGGAATATAGTGTTGTTAAAAATCATTCGCCTTTTTTTTCGTTTTCTTTCGAGGTTTAAAAACTAAGCAATTATTACCTTTTGAGAAAATTATTGTGCTAAATTATGGTTGCAGTTGTGCTATATAATCAGTTTTTCGATAATTATCTATTAACTTTAATCACTTAATAATATGTTATAAGACATTAAAAATAAAGACAGATACTTGTAATAACATTTCTTTTTAAGTCATGGAGTCTCTAGTTTATCCATAAAAAGCCTATCAAATAATGTAGGGAAAAGAAATATTTCCGAGGAAATTGTCGAGCCATAGTTGGTGGGTATTCATTTTTTAGGGGAGCGGGAAAAAATATTGTTTTTACATATAAGATTGTCTATATTTCCAATGGAAAGATGGAAGTCATTTCATAAAAAAGAAAGGGAGATTGATAGTAAAATATTCATATTGATAAAGGAAGATTGTAACAACATGGTTGTTAAAGAGGGAGGATGAGTTTCAGCAAATCAAAATGATTAGTATTTGGATACAATTATTACTGAAAAGTAATGAGAATAAAAATGGAAGTAATAAACTTATGAAATATGACAAAATTATATTTTTTTGATATGAAGATAATAAGTTTTTTGTTTTTTATTATAAATAAATACATATATTTTAAGGGTTTGCTAAATTTGAATTCCAAAAATAGTTACTTGTACAAAAACAAAATTATTGATTTTGTTTTTTATTTTGAGTAAAATTCAAAAGGATTAATAAGAATAGTTTAGTAGTATAATTGAAATCCTTTTTTAGGAAGAGGATGTAGAGTCTAGTAGACTTAGAGTGTAGGGAATATTTATAAAGTTATAAACCAAGGGAGAGTAAAGTAAGTGACAGCATTGAAAGAATTATCAGCTTTTGTGAAAGGTAGTATTGTTTTATTATTTGTAGCATGTATGTATTTCGCTATACCAACTGCACATGCAAGTGCAGAGACAGTTAAGATTTATCTTGATCCAGGTCATGGCGGAACGGATACAGGAGCGATTGGAAATGGTTTAAAAGAAAAAGACTTAACATTAGATATTGCAACACGTATTCGTAATATTTTAAACTCAGAATATAAAGGGCATGAAATTAGAATGAGTCGTACAAGTGATGTATACCCTACATTAACGAAGCGAACAACTGATGCGAATAATTGGGGAGCAGACTTTTTCTTATCTGTACATATTAATAGTGGTGGTGGCACTGGCTATGAAGATTATAGTTATCCGAATGCAGGAGCACCGACTACGACTTATCAAAATATTATCCATCAAGAAATTATGAAGACAGTAAATTTTTCTGATCGTGGAGTGAAAACAAATAATTTTCATGTGCTAAGAGAGACAAATATGCCCGCTATACTAACTGAAAATGGTTTTATTGATCGAGCAGAAGATGCTAAAAAATTAGGTAATGCAGCATTTAGAGAACAACTTGCAAGAGGGCATGTAAATGGTTTAGTAAAGGCATTTGGATTACAGAAGAAAACATTCTTAATTCGTGTGAAACCAGAGGAGTTATATTATTATAATAAACCTGATTGGAATGCTAAGGCGGGTACTGTGAAAAAGGGTGATGTATTCACTGTTGTGGAAACGTTAACTGTAAATGGTTCAAAAATGTATAAGCTAAAATCAGGAAACTATATAACTGCTAATCCTTCATATGTTGAGGTTTTACAGTAAATATTTGATTAAAAAAGAGACAATGATGCATTAATTCATCATTGTCTCTTTTGTTTTTTCTCGGACATAAATCATTCCAGCAAATGTTAGTAAAAATGCAGTTCCAATTACAAAGCTTACGCTTGGTGATGCTCCAATTGCTCCAACTGTAAAGGAGCCAGCAACAACACCTAATGAGAAGAATGCATAAAATAATCCGAATGCTTTTCCGCGTTTATCTTCAGTTGTATTTTCAACGAGTAAAGCATTAATAGATGGGAAGAGGATGGCGAATCCAATTCCGTAAATCATCATCACAACAAAGAGCATACCTTTTGTTGTAAATATGCCAAGCAATGATAAAGCAAACGCCATGACTGCAATACCGATTAGCATCAGTTTTGAACGGTCAAATCGATCATAAATACGATTTGTTGGCAATAAGAAGAAGAGGATCGCAGTAATCCCAAAGACACTTAGCATCATGCCCGTTGTGGATGCTTTCAGTGCCAATGCTTCTACTTTTACTGGCAACATATATGTGACGATTCCTTGTGAGAACATTAGTGTAAATGCACCAATATATGCTTGTAATAACGGCTCGGATTTTAATAATCCTATCATATCTTCTTTGTTCATAATTTGCGTTCGTGATGTATCTTTTCTAGTCACATTGTTTGGTAATAAGAAAAGAGAAACGATTGTACCGAGTACCATTAAGATGGAAATGGTAATAAAGACCCATTCTACACCTGCGGTTGCTTTCATAATGCCACTGAAAGCAGGGCCAACGATAGCCGCTGTTCCGACAGCAGCGCCAGATAGTGCCATTGCTTTTCCTTGTTTTGTAGATTTCGTTTGTTTAGATAGGAACGTAAATGCTGCTGGAATTAAGAAGCCATCACTAAATCCATGTAAGAAGCGAACGATAAGTAATTGTTCGCCGCTTTGGACAACGGTATACAATAATACTATAAGACTCGTAAATCCCATACTTATATAGAGTACTTTCTTTGCACCATATTTATCAACAGATGCACCTGCAATAATATTGCCGATCATATTGGCAAACGAGTACATCCCTACAACAAGGCCGATAATAAGAGGAGTTCCCCCTAGGCTTTGTGCGTAAGTACTCATAATAGGTAATTGTGAAAATGTATCTAAAAACGCTATGATAACAATAAAATAAATGAAATATTTCAAGTGATGTTCACCTCTCCTATGTTATTATGGCATAATGCGAATTTCACCTGCAATGAAATTGAATTAACAGATGTGGAAAAAAAGTACAAAGTGACAAAATAGTGAATTTTATTTGTTAAAATTTAGTGAAAATAAGATCAATGTTTTGAAATATTTGGATATCGATACTATAATAGATTAGTAAACTTCACCAGGTTAAGTATATGTACATAGAGAGGGATGTATAAAATGAAAGCATTACTTTGGCATAATCAACGTGATGTAAGAGTAGAAGAAGTTCCAGAACCAACTATACGATCAGGAGCAGTGAAAATTAAAGTAAAATGGTGTGGGATTTGTGGAACAGATTTACATGAATATTTAGCAGGACCTATTTTTATTCCAACAGAAGAACATCCACTAACACATGTGAAAGCACCTGTTATTTTAGGTCATGAATTTAGTGGAGAAGTTGTGGAAATTGGTGAAGGAGTTACAAATTATAAAGTAGGGGACCGCGTTGTTGTAGAACCAATCTATTCTTGTGGTAAATGTGAAGCTTGTAAACATGGGCATTATAATGTTTGTGAGCAACTTGTTTTCCACGGTCTGGGCGGAGACGGCGGTGGTTTTTCTGAATATACAGTAGTACCAGAGAATATGGTTCACCACATTCCAGATGAAATGACATATGAACAAGGGGCCCTTGTAGAACCGGCAGCAGTTGCCGTTCATGCAGTGCGCCAAAGTAAATTAAAAGAAGGCGAAGCGGTAGCTGTATTTGGTTGTGGCCCAATTGGACTTCTCGTTATTCAAGCAGCTAAAGCAGCAGGAGCTACACCTGTCATTGCAGTTGAACTTTCTAAAGAACGTCAAGAGTTAGCGAAATTAGCAGGTGCTGATTATGTATTAAATCCAGCAACACAAGATGTGCTAGCTGAAATCCGTAATGTAACAAATGGTCTAGGTGTAAAGGTTAGCTTTGAAGTGACAGGTGTTGAAGTTGTACTTCGCCAAGCAATTGAAAGTACAAGTTTCGAAGGACAAACTGTAATCGTCAGTGTCTGGGAAAAAGATGCGACAATTACGCCGAACAACTTAGTATTAAAAGAAAAAGAAGTTGTAGGTATTCTTGGGTATCGTCACATTTTCCCAGCGGTTATTAAATTAATTAGTTCTGGCCAAATTCAGGCAGAGAAATTAATTACAAAAAAAATTACAGTGGATCAAGTTGTAGAAGAAGGATTTGAAGCACTCGTAAACGATAAAAATCAAGTGAAAATTCTTGTTTCACCTAAATAACATATAATAATGAAAAAAGTGGTCTTTTTCTAAGGAGAAGGCCACTTTTATTATGGATAGAAAGATGATAGACTTTCCTTTGAAGAATTAGTTCGATTAAGAAAGGAGAGTCATATGCTTTCATTTGTACTAACTTTAAAACGAATGTTAAAAGCTTGTTTAAGAGCGTGGAAAGATAAAGAATTTCAAGTGTTATTTGTATTAACGATTATAACGTTAATATCAGGGACTATTTTTTATAGCACGGTAGAGGAATTACGTGTAATTGATGCATTATATTTTAGCGTTGTAACATTAACAACAGTTGGCTATGGAGAGTTCACTCCACAAACAGATTTAGGAAAGATTTTTACGATATTTTATATTTTTATTGGGATGGGCTTAGTGTTTGGATTCATTCATAAGTTGGCAGTAAATGTTCAATTGCCGAATATATTATCGAGGCGAAAGAAAGAGTAGAAGCAATCAGGGATGTACCTGGTTGCTTTATTTTTTACAATATTTTAGCCGTTTCTTTGCAGAAAATTAATATTCGTTTACTAAAATACGAATGAATCCGATTGAACGTAGAATAGTTCTAATATGAACATTTACATAATTTATTTTCTCAATAGTAATCAGTAGAAAAAAAGAATATTCTAATATCGGGTTGATAATATAACTTGAAGTATGTGCTCTACATAAAATAAATATAAACGGAGGCTTTCATATGAAAAAGAAGGTATTAGCATTAGCGGCAGCAATTACATTAGTAGCTCCATTAAAAAGTTTCTTCGCTATAGAAGAAACTTTTTTTTATTTATACAAAGGAAAATAATAGTTTTCTTCCAATATATATAGGACATATATATAGAAGGGGAGAGGAAAATGTGAAGCGTAACATATTTCAAAAAGTTCCCTTGCCATGTGCATTTCTTGCTGAAGAAGCGCTAGAGAAAAATATTCAATCCATTATTCAATTGTGTGGAGAAAAGAAAGTTCGTATTGCGAGTAAATCGTTACGATCTGTTCCGGTAATGAAGCGAATATTAGCTGCTCATAGTTGTTTTCAAGGTATTATGTGTTTTTCACCACGAGAAGTACTATTTTTAATAAAACAAGGATTTAATGATTTGTTGCTTGGCTACCCTGCATATGATGAAGAAGCACTTCGAGAAATTAGTTTACTTACAAAACAAGGATTTGTTATTACGTGTATGGTAGATTGTGAGGCACATATTGTTTATTTAGAAAGAATTGCAATGCAGGCTGGCGGCTTTTTTCGAATATGTTTTGATATTGATATGAGTAGTCGTTTTTTAGGGGTACATTTTGGGGTAAGGCGCTCTCCGTTACGAAAGAGCGCTGAAGTTGTCAAAATGGTAGAAAAGATAAAAAAATCTTCAGTTTTACAAATAGATGGTGTGATGGGATATGAAGCCCAAATTGCAGGGGTGGGAGATTGTGTCCCAAAACAAGGTTTGAAAAATCAAGTTGTTTCTTATTTAAAAAGAAAATCTACATTTGAAGTGATGGAACGTAGGCAAAGCGTTGTACAAACGCTAAAGGAACAAGGGATTACACTTCGTTTTGTAAACGGAGGAGGTACGGGAAGTGTAAAAATGACGATGCAAGATGAATCTATTACAGAGATTACAATAGGCTCTGCTTTTTATTCTCCTAAGCTCTTTGATTATTATAAAGAAATTATGTTTGAACCAGCTGTTGGCTTTGCATTGCCAATTGTTAGACAACCAAATCCTCACATATATACTTGTCTAGGCGGTGGGTATATCGCTTCAGGATCGATTGGAAAAGACAAACAGCCCGAGATTTGGGAGCCAAATGGGGCGAAGTTGTTAGCTTTGGAAGGGGCTGGAGAAGTACAAACGCCAGTTTATTACGATGGTTTAGAACATTTAGTGGTTGGAGATGTTATGTTATTTCGGCATAGTAAAGCGGGAGAATTGTGTGAGCGCTTTTCATCGTTACATCGTATTGCGGGGAATAAAGTGATAGGGGAATATACAACATATCGGGGGGATGGCCAGTGCTTTCTGTAAAAGGGGAGAAATGGAGAAATTGGACAGGAAATGTAGAAGGAAATCCACAATATATGATGTATCCGAAAAGTATAGAAGATGTAATGGAAGCAGTGAAGTTTGCAAAAGAACAGGGCAAGAGAATTCGTGTTGTTGGATCAGGACATTCTTTTACACCTCTTGTTCAAACAAGGGAAATTTTAATTTCTTTAGATGAATTACAAGGGATTGTGAAGGTTGATTCCCAATCATCTATAGTAGAAGTATGGGCTGGAACAAAGTTATATAATTTAGGAAAACGATTAGAAGACGAGGGATACGCACAGGAAAATTTAGGAGATATTGATTCGCAATCTATTGCGGGAGCAATTAGTACAGGAACGCATGGGACAGGTATTCAATTTGGTAGTTTAGCAACGCAAGTAGTAGAAATTACAGCTGTGCTGGCATCTGGAGAAATACTTGTTTGTTCTGAGAAAGAAAACCCTGGATTTTGGAAGGCATTTCAGTTATCACTCGGTATGCTTGGAATTATTGTGAAAGTAAAATTAAAAGTCATTCCAGCTTACTCACTTATCTATGAAAGTAAAAAAGAACCGTTGTCTACTGTCATAAATAAATTAGAGGAATATAAGCAAAATCGGCATTTTGAATTTTTTGTGTTTCCGTATTCAGATGATGTGCAGGTGAAAATTACAAATGAAACGACAGGGAAAGGGAGGGACTTAAAGTGGCATAAGATTAAGACAGAACTACTCGAAAATGTCGCTTTTTCATTATTATCTAAAGGATGTAAGTGGATTCCTTCGATAAGTAAAGGAGTTAGTAAGTTGTCAGCGAAAGTAGTGCCGAATGCGAAAACAATTGGCCCGAGTTATCAAATATTTGCAACCTCTCGTCATGTTCGCTTTTATGAAATGGAGTATAGTGTTCCGGCAGATTATATGAAAGATGTAGTAGGCGAAATTTGCAATCTGATTGAAACGAAGAAATTCCAAGTTCATTTTCCAGTTGAGTGTCGCTATGTAAGGGAAGATGATATATGGATAAGTCCTGCTTATAGAAGGGATTCAGCGTATATTGCTGTGCATATGTATAAAGGAATGAAATATGCTGCGTACTTTACAGCGATAGAACAGATTTTTCAAAAATACGAAGGGCGTCCACATTGGGGAAAAATGCATACAATGGGATATAAACAATTACAATGTGTGTACCCGCAGTTAAGCGCTTTCTTAGAAGTTAGAAAAGAGATAGATCCGACGGGATTGTTTTTAAATCCATATGTAGCAAAAATGTTTTCAGTGTAGTTGCTATATTTATCAAGATAAAGAAAGAAGAGCCTAGCTGTAAATTTGCAGCCAAGCTCTTTTTAATACGGATATTTCACATGCGTAGCATTGGATCTTGAAGAAAGGATATAGCTTTGAAATTGTTGTGTCCATGGTATAGTTGGCGTTTTTTGTTTTTGGGCAATCCACTCATGATAATCTTGCTGTGTTTTCCATAATATACGAATCATATACTCGTTTCCATGTTCAGTACGCTTCGTACGAGGAAATTCTAAATTAATAAACCCGTATGTACCGGAGTTTGGATAGTATTGTTGTAATCCACGAATCATTTTTTCCTCATAGCCAAGTTTAATATGAATAAGTTTTGTAACAATAAACATGATTGCACCCCTTTAGTAGTATTGGTAAAAAGTTAGAGTGAATATGTTGCTTTAGTCATAACATGTGCAATCCCTCCTGTCATTCTTACGAGGTAGGATCTATCCCGTTCGTAATGCGTGATGCATATTATAATTATACTATTCTGAAAATTAAGTGTAAATATAAGGAAGACGACAAATTTTTTATTCTGCTATTTGCGGGCAGTAAGACCTTCACCTCACGATTCAGAGAGAAGCAAGAAAGGATAGGTAGGGGGCGGGCTACCTGTAAAAGCCTGATTGGTGAGAGCTGATTAAAGTTTCACTTTATAAGATAAGAGTGTAAAGTGAATTTGTAATAGGTTGTCAAAAGACGCATTTTTATATTAGTGCTATTTATGCAAGATTTGACAATGTTTTTAATGTCGTGTAATCTTTTATTCCTAATATGTGAATCTATGTCTTTGTAAGATTTGTATAAAAATAAAATGTTAAAAGTTAAGAGTTTATTACATTTTACGGTTTGTTTTTTGTTTTTTGTCATGAAAAATAAAGTGTATTTAATGATTTTGTAAACAAACTGTAAAATAAATCATGTATAACTGTATAAGAAGGGAGTCGGATTATGAACTATTTTAAGCGAATCAGTAGTCTAGTATTAGCAGGAATTATTGGTCTTTCTAGTACAGTCGCTGTCAAAGCTGAGTCAAACGACGAGAAACTAAACAACATGCAACAGCAATTGCAGCAGAATAACAATGATATTCAGCAAAAAGAAGACGAGAAGCAAGTTGTTAATAAAGAAATACAAGGTATTGAAAATGAACTACATAATTTAAATAATACAATTACAAAGAACAAAGAGGAACAAGCTTATATTCAACGTAAAATCGATGAAACACATGAACAAATTGAACAGAAAAAGCATGAAATTATCGTTTTAGAAGATAAAGTACTTGCTCGTAAAGATATTATGAAAAAACGTATGGTTTCCGTTCAAAGTAGCTCAAATACAAGTTTAGTAGTAGAAGTTGTCGTAGAATCAAAGAATTTTGCTGATTTCATACAGCGTATGACGGCAGTATCTACAATCTTAGAGGCAGATAAAGAAATTTTACGTCTGCAAGAACAAGATCTTCGTCAAATTGAAGAAGACAAAAAAGTAATTGACGAAAAAGAAGCATCTTTAGAAGTAGATAAAAAACAATTAGCAAAAGCGCAAGCAACTTTACAAGAAAACTTGAACAAGCGTCAAGAAAACTTACAAGCTGTACAGGCGAAATATAATCAACTTGCCGGACAAATTAATTTAGCTGAACAAGAAAAAACGAAAATTGAAGCAAATATGAAAGAAGTCCAAGAAACAATTGCTCGTGAGCAAGAAGCTGCAAGATTAGCAGCAGAAGCACAAGCAAAAGCAGAAGCGGAAGCGAAAGCACAAGCAGAGGCTTTAGCGAAAGCACAAGCAGAGGCTTTAGTGAAGGCGAAAGAAGAGGAAGAAGCAAGACAAGCAGAAGCTGCTAAGAAGCCAGCACCAGAATCTAAGCCAGCACTAGAATCTAAGCCAGCACCAGAATCTAAGCCAGCTGAAAGTGCGAAACCAGCACCTACACCTCAGCCAGCTCCAAAGCCAGCTAAGGGTGGACGTGAAATCTACGTAGAAGCAACTGCTTATACAGCTGATCCATCTGAGAATGGAAATAAGCCGGGTGATACTGTAAAATCTGCAATGGGTCATAACTTAACTGCAAACCCAGGAATGAAAATAATTGCTGTTGATCCAGCTGTTATTCCGTTAGGTTCTCGCGTATATGTTGAAGGATATGGAGAAGCAATTGCAGGAGATACTGGCGGTGCTATTAAAGGTCACCGAATCGATGTATTAATGCCAAATAAAGCTACTTCTAGTGCTTGGGGACGAAAACAAGTTAAAGTTACAATTTTAAGCTAAAACAAAATCCAACTTTACAATATGTAAAGTTGGATTTTTTTACAAAATAAATGTTAAGTTAAGTTTACATTTTGTAAAGTTCAGCATACAATAATGGTAAGAGGTGGTAAAATTGACCATTTATAATAGGGTGAAGGAGTTAAGGGCCCGTTTTAACTTCACGCAAAGCGTATTAGCTGAAAAAGTTGGTGTAACAAGGCAAACGATCGCAGCAATTGAAAAGGGTGATTACGTTCCATCGTTGTTATTAGCACTAACGATTTGTGATGTATTTGATTTGAAGATGGAAGATGTGTTTGTTTTAAATAAGGAGGGGGAAAACGGTGAATAGAATCATTTTGTCTTACGTGGTGAATGTGTTATTTATCGGCTTGGCTAGTTGGGCGTTTATTGAACTCTATTATGCTGTTATAGAACTTGCAAATATTATTCAATCAGAAAAAGTGCCATTTGAAATATCAATGAGCATCACACCGTTGTTATTATTATTGATTGTAGCTGTTGTATCAACTATTTTTTATAAAGTTCAAAAGAAGAAATATAAGAAATTATCTTTTTGGATGTTTCCCTTGTTATTTCCACAAGATGATGAGCGGGAAGAAATTATTACAGCAAAAGCATGTCGTACGGCTTTTATGGCGCTTTGGTATGTGATACCGATTGCAGCTGCATTGCTTGTTATATATCCGATTGTAACCCCGTATATTCCTGCTTATCCACTATATATTATGTTTTTAATCTTGTTTATACAATTGACTATATTTCATATTTCACTTTATCGAAATAAAATCGCTTAAAGACGTGCCGCGTGCACGTCTTTTTTTAGCCTGCTTTTTTACAAAAAATTAACGCATGTGGAAGGGAAGATTTACAACTATCTTTTATGATAAAAGTTGGCTTATTAAATAAAGGGAGTGGGGAAATGAAAAAAGCGTTCTTATATGGTGGGATGATCGCAAGTGTATTATGGACAGGACATGATGTACATGCAGAAATATTAGAAAAGGATACACAGCAAGTTATAAATAAAATAGAAGTGTTACCAAAGGGGAGTATTTCTAATCCTGCATATCGGGGAAAAGTGGAAAAAATGGTGACGGACTTCATTAGTAAAAAACATAAGGATACAAAAATTAATCGGATTGCCGCATTTCAAATGCCTAATGGAAAGGCTGAAATTACAGCATCAACACCTGATGGGAATACACTTGTTGTTACAGAAGCAGATTTAGGACAAATTCAAATTTTATCGATTGCGGATTTAGAGAATATAAAAGTATTAGGAAATGTGAGTTTTAAAGAGGTTCATTCGGAAGCGGAAGTAACGAGTGTAACGGTTACACCGAATGGGAAATATGCCCTGGCTTCTTTTCGAACTGGAGATAATTTATATCATGCAAATAAAGGACAAGTGGCGGTAGTGGATTTAGCATCACAGCGAGTTGTAAAATCATATGAAGTAGGTGTAGGGCCAGATTCGGTGGCGTTAACAGCGGATGGAAAAACACTTATTATTTGTAATGAGGATGAAGAAAACGATCCGAATGATGAGAATGAAGTGAATATGAAAAAAACAAAGAGACCAGGAAGTATTTCAATGATTACATTTCCTGACGGTGATGTTACGCGTGGAGAACATGTCGAGCTCCCAATCCATATGAATAACGTTGGTAATGGAGCAATTTATGAGCATGATCCGCAGCCAGAGTATGTAGCGATTAGCCCAAAAGGAGATAAAGCGGCTGTTACATTGCAAGAAAATAATGCGATAGCAATTGTAGATATCGCAGGGGAAAGAATTGAAAATATATTTGGTTTGGGTACAACAACACACAAAGCGGATTTACAAAAGGATGGTACGATATCTTTTCAAGATGAGATAACTGCACGATTAGAACCAGATGGGGTGACATGGGATCCGTCTGGGCGATTTCTCGTTACTGCCAATGAAGGAGATCTTAGTAAAAATGAATTGAAGGATGGCGTAAAGTCAGGGGGAAGAAATATTACCGTATGGAGTCAGGAGGGCTCACTTGTGTACGATAGTATGAATCTAATTGATGAAAAAATAGCTGTTGCTGGTTTATACCCTGATAATAGAAGCGAAAACCGCGGAAGTGAAGTGGAAAATGTGGCAACTGGTAAGATTAAAGACAGTCCTATTTTAGCAATGGCTGCTGAAAGGGCAAATGCTGTATTATTTTTTGATATGACAATTCCGATGTTCCCAGTTTATATTGGACTTGCGCCATCAGCTGGGGCAGCGCCGGAAGGGATTCATAAAGTAAATGGCCGAGATGTATTTGTGAGCGCGGATGAAGGAGATGGAATGTTAAGTTTTTACGGTATAAGTAAATAAATTTCTTTTCCTTCTCGTCTCGCACTTGTACATATAGCCATCTTACTTTATCATCTTATATAGAAGTAAGATTCTGTAAAGGAAAGGGATTATGTATGAGTAAACGAAGAGTATATAGTATACTAGCAATTCTTTTATTTATTGTAGGTGGGGTACTAATTGGGAAACCATTTTATGATGAATATAAGGCGGGACAGAAGCAAACAGAAAATGCAAAAGTTGTTCAAAAAATGGAATACGAAAAACATGAAACAAAATTTGTAGATGCTTCGAAAATTGAACAACCAGATTTAGCGGAAGTTGCGAATGCATCGTTAGATAAAAAACAAGTCATTGGACGTATTGCTATTCCAAGTATTTCGTTAGAATTGCCAGTTTTAAGTGGTTCAACTGAGAAGAATTTACTATCAGGTGCGACAACTGTAAAAGATAAGCAAGAGATGGGAAAAGGAAATTATGCATTAGCAGGACATAACATGTCCAAAAAAGGTGTTCTATTTACTGATTTATCCTCTTTAAAGAAGAACGACAAAATTTATTTATATGATAATGAAAATGAATATGAATACGCTGTTACTAGCGTATCAGAAGTAACACCTGATAAATGGGAAGTTGTAGAAGATCATGGGAAAAACGAAGTGACACTTATTACGTGTGTATCTGTAGTAGACAATTCAAAGCGTTTTGTTGTTGCAGGAGAGTTTGTAAAAGCGAAGAAATTAAAAGGTTAAATGAAAAGCTCACTCTTTATGAGTGGGCTTTCTTCTATAAACGATTTGTGCCAAGTGAATATAAGGAATATAAGGATTATAAAGAGTCATATAAGCAAGCAATAGAAAAGGGTGAAAATGCATAAAAAGATGAGGGACACTCCCTCATCTTTTTTAATCCATCCACTTAACTAGCTTTTTAGAAAGTAATAATAAGACACATCCTAGGACAATAGCTACAGCTCCAATGACAGTAAATACTTCTGAATAGCCAAGTGAAGTGGTGAAACTAGCAAGTTGACCACCTAAAATGTTAGCAATCCCTGAACTAGCTAGCCACACGCCCATTAGTAATGAAGCGAGTTTTACTGGTGCAAGGGAACTGACCATTGATAATCCGACTGGTGATAAGAATAATTCACCTAATGTATGGAATAGATACGTAAAGACAATAAATAATAGGTTTGCTTGTTCCGGAATATGTTGTTCGTCACTACCTGTTTTCAATGTGGCAATCACAAGAATCATATAACCGATTCCAAGTAAAATCATACCAAGTCCCATTTTAGTTGGGATTTTTAAATCTCCACGTTTTGTTGTAGCAAGCTTAGCCCATAGTGCTGAAATAACAGGAGCAAGTAAAATAATAAATAGTGGATTGACTGATTGGAACCAAGATGTTGGGATTTCCCATCCGAATACAGAACGATCAACAAATTTGTTCGTATATAATGTTAACGAGCTACCAGCTTGTTCAAATCCAGCCCAGAAAAAGACAACGAAGCAAGTCAAAATAACGATAACGGCTGTATGTTGTTTTTCTTTTTTTGTAAGTGGTGTATTACCAGCTGTTTGATTTCCTGATGCTGTTTGTAAATTTCTTGTTGGCTTTTTACCAATATCGCCAAGGAAGCGATTAGATAACGTTGTGAATAAAATTTGTCCGACAATCATACCGATTGAGGCAGCTAAGAATCCGTAACGGAAACCGTAATGAACAACACCATCTACTGTTGTTTTGAATAAATTTTCTGATAAAAATCCGCAAACGAGTGGAGCTAAAAATGAACCGACGTTAATACCCATGTAGAAAATTGTAAATGCACTATCGCGTTTTGGATCATGTTCTTCATACAATTCGCCAACAAGGGTAGAAATATTTGGTTTAAAGAAACCATTACCAATAATAATAAGCCCAAGACCAAGGTATAGGCCAATTTGATTTTGCAGGGCAAAGAGTATAAGGTTACCAATTGCCATTGTTACGCCGCCCATCGTGATAGCTAAGCGTCTTCCGAGAAAGCGATCAGTTAAGTATCCACCAATCATAGGAGTAAAATAACACGCTCCAGTATAAAATCCGTAGATAGAAAGTGCCCATCCAGGACTAAAGCCAAGACCACCGCTTACTAAAGCTGTTGTTAAATATAATGTTAGTAATCCTCTTAATCCATAGTAACTAAATCGTTCCCACATTTCTGTGAAGAAGAGTAAGTATAAACCGGGAGGATGTTTCTTGTTTCTTTGTTGTTTTTTTTCAAGGTGTATCGCTGATTCCATTTCAGTTTCCTCCTGACACAAACAAAAACCAAGTAAATAGTTTTATTTGTTTAATAGTTTACTTTATTAACTATTAAAAGTCAATAAAGGTTAATTTTTCAGAAGAAATTGGAAAACATGGCGGATATAGAATGGGGATTTCTTTTATGATAGACTATGGATTATGTTTGTTTTTGCATATAAGTACAAGAAATAAAATCTTTTTTAGATGGAAGAGATCATCCGCATATAGAAGCGGTCAGAGCCATTTTCAGCCCCATGCCACATGAAAACAAAAGGAAGTCTATTTTTGTTTTCATAGCCGCAACTGATATATCTTCCTTTTTAGGTGGGAGAGAGCATGGGTTCTTAGATCCTTTTCCGTCCTTATGGCTCAGTGAAGATAAAGAGAGAAGATGAGTATGAAGCACCTTTTGTTAGGTGTAGCGGCTATATGTTGAAAAGTTAAAGTGAATTTATATGGGATGGGAAGGATTCCATCTTATTTGAAAACAAAAAAGGAGACAGAAATGAAATCATTGCAGAAAAAAGAAATTTTACTTATGAGCTTAATGTTATTTTCCATGTTTTTTGGAGCTGGAAATCTTATTTTTCCACCTTTCCTTGGATATGAAGCAGGGGACCATGTGTGGATTGCTTTGTTTGGATTTATTATATCAGCAACTGGGCTGCCGATATTAGGTGTGATGGCAATTGCTAAAGCCGGAAGTTTTCAAGGATTAGCTAATCGTGTCCATCCTTCTTTTGCAATTATTTTTCCTTGTTTAATTTATTTGTTTATCGGTCCAGGGCTTGGCATACCACGTGCAGGAAGCTTAGCTTTTGAAATGGGACCAGGACAGTTTTTCACAGAGGCTAGTAGTGCATTCTTGTTTGTCTATACAATCATCTTTTTTAGTATTGTATATTGGTTAAGTTTATCGCCATCGAAATTGATGGGGCTGTTTGGAAAGTTGCTAACACCGCTATTATTATGTATGATTGCTCTTATTTTTATAAAAAGTATGTTTACCCCAGTAGGAGATGTTCAAGTACCTGTAGGAAACTATGGAGAAAATCCAGTATTTCAAGGGTTTTTAGATGGATATTTAACGATGGATGCTTTAGCGGCATTAATTTTTGGAATTGTTGTGGCTAATACTTTACGTGCTAAAGGAGTACAAGATGAAAAAGGACTAGCGAAGTATATGAGCATGGCAGGTGTCGGTGCTGGTCTTTTATTATCTCTTATTTACGTTATTCTCGGATATGTTGGATCTGTAAGTGGATCGCTTGGAAAGTTTGATAATGGTGCGCAAGTATTAGCTCATATTATGACTGTATTATTCGGACAAAGCGGAGTGGTATTATTAGGAATTATTTTTACAGTTGCTTGTTTGTGTGTATCGATTGGCCTTGTTACATCGTGTAGTCAATTTTTCGCAGATGTATTTCCAAAAGTATCTTATAAAGTATGGGCGTTTGCTTTAAGCACTGTTAGTATGATTCTTGCTAATTTAGGACTGACACAAATTTTAAAAGTATCGGTTCCGATTCTTGGATTTATTTATCCGATTGCGTTAACCCTTATTATTTTAGGACTATTTCATAAGTATATCCATAAGTATACGTTTATATATCCAGTATCGATTGGATTTGTAGCAGTATTTAGCGGGATAGATATTTTAAATCGTAACGTGTTACATTCAAAATGGACACCTATATTAGAAAACATTCCTTTATATACAGAAGGAGTAGGCTGGATTGTTCCAGCGCTTATAGGTGGCTGTTTAGGCGTGATTGTAAGTGCTTGTATGAAAAAGAAGGATTAGACAAAAAGGTGTTTTCTATATTAGAAAACACCTTTTTGGTTTAATTTAATTCGCCTATAAACTGTATTTCTTTTTCGTTGTAATTCGAATCAGGAAAAATTTTCTTAAAAAATGAATAAGGTAATAGTATGATGTAGGTAACTGGAAATTGAACCAATTATAGGTTCATCACTGTAACATAGGGGGATTTTTTGCAAATGAATCAAATTTCATACACGGAACAGAGAGGGGAGTGTACTCATCCCCATATTTTGTGGTGAGGAATCCAATTATAGGTGCATTACTAGTTTATTAGCATCATTAGAGGGGGGAGAACATGAAACAAGATTTAAACAAAAAAATAGAGGCCCTAGAAACAGCAATTGAAACAATACAGGAGACGCTCTATGAATTAAAGTCACAGCAAAAAGCGATGGAAGAAGAAAAAGTTCAGCAAGTAAGAGAGCCTATCGAAAAGAAACCAGAAGTCGCTATCTCTAAATTGGATGTACCAAAAGAGGAAATTGTTGTTAGCGAAGAAAAGGTGAAGGAGCCAGAGGTAAAGCAGGTAGATATATCGGCGTTCAAGCCTGAACCATTTGATATTATAAAATTTTGTCAGACATGGTTACCACGCATTTTCGTTGCGATTATGCTCCTTGGAGTCATTTGGTTATTTAAAGCGGGGGTAGATGCAGGGTTACTTACCCCGGTTATTCGGATTGTATTTGGCGTTATATTATCAGTTGGTTTGTACTATATAGGTGATATGCAAATAAAACAGGAGCGGCAAGCGCTAGGACTCGTGTTAGCTGGAGGAAGCATTACGAGTATTGTTTTAACAACATTTGCTGCGCATTATTTATATCATTTCTTTCCAGCGAGTATTGCATTTATCTTAAATATTATTTGGATTATACTGGGCATTTACCTTGCTAAGCGATATCAATCTGAGTATCTCGCTATATTTGTATCTGTAGGGGCCTTTTTTGTACCGTTTTTATTAAATAGTACGACACCTAATTCTTACGTTTTCTTTGGATATGAAACACTGTTAACGATTAGTTTATTATGGTATGCGTATAAAAATCGCTATCAGTATTTATATATGGTGTCTTATATTGTTTCTGTACTCGTAACGTTTGTCTTTTTTGTGATTATGACAGTATTACTAGGGCATTTACAGATGCAATTAACAATTGTTTATGGATTAATTCATATTACATTGTTTTGGCATATGTGTATGGATAGAAACTTTATTTACCAGCCGCGCATGGCGATATTTAGTGCGAATGCCATCTTTTTTATTATGGCAATTGTAAAAATCCCAGATTTTACAACAGGAGGTTTATTGATTAGTACAATTGTACACACTGTAATGTTTGTAATTGAATATAAGAAAAATAAAAAATCGTTATTTACTGATCTTTTATTTGGATTTGCGATGGGCTCGTTTAGTTTAGCAATTTTATATGAGTTCAGTCTAGTAAACGGAGCCATTGTATTAATGCTACAAGGATTTTTAGGCATTGCTACTTCTGCGAAATTAAAACAAGAAATTAAGTTTTATATTAGTTCGGTTATTTATGTAATCGGTATGCTACAAACGCTTGTTAGCCCATTTGAGGCATTTATGTCAGCTGCTTTTGTAGCACATTTCATTTTAATTGGAACATTTTATTATGGAATGATGAAAGTGAAATCAATGTTGCAGCATTTTGGGAAATATGTGTATTCGATTGCACTCTATGTCTTTATGGTACTTGTGTTTATTACGATTACTAGAGTAGGAGAAGTTCTTTCAACAAATGGAAGTGTTATTAGTGTATCTGTTTCTCTTTTATGGATGATATATGCTTTAGTATCAGTTTGGTTTGGACGTAATAGAAGAATGAACGAAATATTATACGCTGGGCTAGTTGTATTAGTTGTGACAGTTTGTAAGTTGTTTTTCTTAGACTTACCAGAAGTATCGATGATGATCAGGGCAGTATTATTCTTACTTGTCGGTGGACTTGGAATTGTTATTTCTAGAATGTTTTTCTCGAAAGAAAAAGATGAGTAGTAAAAAAAGCAATCCGTGTAGGATTGCTTTTTTGCTTATTGATTATTAATAGTGACAGCTTCACTATATTTTGTCGTTGTATTTTGACGAAGGCGCAAAGTTGCTTGTCCAGTTGTATTTGGTGCAAGTTGTACATTTACTACTTTTTCAGAAAAACCTAAGCTATTCGTTGTGAAAGAGAATGCATTACTATAGCCAAATGTAGAAGGCCAAGTGCCATTTTCATTTTGTACTTTTGCAACTTGTGTTCCTCCAGTTGTGAAAATACCTAGAGAATAATTATTATATGTCGTATTAGGCAATAAATTGTTTACTTGCAGTTTCATTTGAAATACTTCGTTGTTTGGTAGAATACTAGGGCGAATGATCGTGTAATCACGAGCTAGTATAGTTCCATTGTATCCGTAAGAACCAGGTTTAAATGTATTTGTATTGAACCATTGATATCCTTGATTTGGAGCGCTCCAAGGTTCTGGTTGTGGTTCAGTTGATAAACTAGGTTGTTCAAATGTTTGTAAAGGGGTTGGATTATCAAGCTGTAAGCCACTTACTTGATTTAAGCTTGTGTAGTTTTCTTGTTTGGACAACCAATTTACAATGTTTTCTAATAAATTAGCATCATTTTCTTCTTTATATCCATCATATGTTTTTTTTGCTTGTCCTGTATCTTCCCGAACGTATTTTGGAGATGCATCTTCAACAGGAGAAGAATCGCCGATAAAGGCTGCTTTTCCAAGGCCAACTTTAGCAATAGCAGCATAAGGACCTTCTGCAATACCACCGCCATTATAAACACCGCTATCAACAGCATTATTCCATTTTGGTGGATTTTCTGGAAGGTATACGATTCCTTTTGCTAATTTAGGGTTCGTAATAGCCAGAGTAGAACCGGCATGCATAGCTACTGATGAAACACCTTTCGTAATATCGAAGGATTGTTCAGGTGATACAATATTTTTGGCAGATACATCCCCAAGTGCATTATATCGAAAACGAATACCAAAGTTTTGTGACAACCAATCAGAGCTTTCTACTCCTTGCATGGCTGGCGAGTTTACTTCTTCATAGGGCATTCCTTTTGCAGGGTTGTCCCATGCGCCACGTCTGTAGCCGTTAAATACCTCTGAAGAATCCCAGCGGTTTTTATTTCGGTCGGCATTATAGTGATCTGCAATAAAGAAAATACTACCACCATTTTTTACGTATTGTAGCATAGCGTCTTGTTCAGATTTTTTATAAGGAATATTTGCTTCAGGAACGATAAACACTTGATAATCTTTTAAATCTTCATATGTAATCGGTGTAGATTTGCGAAGCTCTTTTACAAAATATCCATTTTGGGCAATACCATTTCCAAAATCGGAAAAACCCCCATCAATGACCCAATCAGCTGTGCCAGCTGTTTGCCCATGTGTATTATCAAATAATACTTTTTTTCCGCTGTTTTGATTTACAACTTTCGCAGCAATTTCAGGTGCTGGATCTGTAGAACCCTCAGCAGAAGCAGATGGTATGTACGCGCCTCCGATACTGAGTGTAATTGCTGCTGCTAAAGAAAGTTTAAGCCATTTGTTGTTCTTCATAGAAGAATCCCCCTAATAATAAATATATATATGCCTTAATAATGTAATTGATTTTTCTGTAAAAATAAAGATGTAAAATGTAAAATATACGAAAAATTTGTAAAAATAACGTGGATTTTGTTGATAAATATTTGTATAAAAAGTAGGAAAACCCCTTCCTCGTTATAAGGAAGGGGTAATATATTTAACTAATTTTAGAATTTCGTGCAGCATCTACCTTATGAAATCCTTTTGCATAATACACAACCACTAATGCGATCAACCAAATTGGTCCAACAATTAATGCAATGCGTGTATCCTCTGAATAAGCCATAATTCCTAATACTAATGTAAGGAAACCAAGTGAAAAATAAGAGCTTAATGGATGTAAAGGCATTTTATACGTTAAATTTTGCTTCGTTTGTGCTGGTAGTCCTTTGCGGAAGCGGATTTGAGAAACTAAGATGATGCCCCATGTCCAAATTGCTCCGAAAGTTGAAATACTAGTAAGCCATGTAAATACTTTTGCAGGAACGAGATAGTTTAAGATAACGCCAACAAGTAAGACGAAAGAAGTTGCTAAAATCCCTTTACTTGGAATCCCATTTTTATTTAAATGGCCGAACTGTTCAGGTGCCTTTTTTTGTTCTGCTAATGTAAATAACATACGTCCTGTACTAAATAAGCCACCGTTACAAGAAGAAAGAGCTGCTGTTAAGACAACAAAGTTAATAATTCCAGCTGCTTTCGCTATCCCAATCTGTTGGAACGTTAATACAAATGGACTTCCTTTATCACCAAGTTCGTTCCATGGATAAATTGCCATCATCACAAATAATGCCCCAACGTAGAATAGTAAAATACGCCAAAATACGTTATCGATTGCTTTTGCTAATGTTTTCTTTGGATTTTGTGCTTCGCCAGCTGTGACGCCGATGAGTTCAACTCCTAAATAAGCGAATAAAACCATTTGTAAAGAAAGAAGTAATCCAGAAAACCCATTTGGAAACCATCCGCCATGTGACCATAAATTTGAAATTCCAGTAGCGATCCCATCGTTTCCAAATCCAAATAAAATAATGCCTGTCCCAATTATTATCATACTGATTATTGTGACAATTTTAATTAAAGCAAACCAAAATTCCAGTTCTCCAAATACTTTTACAGATAAAAAGTTAAATGCGCTCATTAATACGAGAGCCATTAATGCCCAAATCCAGCGAGGGATATCTGGAAACCAATATTCCATATAAATTCCAGCGGCAGTGATTTCGGCCATACAAGTAACAACCCATAAAAACCAGTAGTTCCAACCAGTAATATAACCTGCTAGTGGTCCTAAATAATCATGTGCATATTTACTAAAAGATCCAGCAACAGGCTGTTCAATTGCCATTTCTCCAAGAGCACGCATAATGAAGAAGATAACGAGTCCAGCAATCATATAGGCTAATAGAATAGAAGGTCCAGCTAATTTTATAGCGGAAGCGGATCCTAAAAATAATCCAACTCCAATAGCTGATCCGAGTGACATTAATGTAATATGTCTTTGTTTTAAACCGCGGTTTAAAGTTCCTGATTTGTTTGTATTCTGCATAAGAAGCCTCCTTGTAGAATGAAAAGTTCGAATACGCTTTCGTAAAGTTCGACTGTTTTAAATTATAAAACATTTCTCCCTGTTATGCTACAAAAACAATTTGGAATTATCTGTACTATATCTATGTCGTGGTGAAAGGATATCTTTGGACCGATTGGTGAGGGCTGATTAAAATTTCACTTTATTTCGTAGTAGGTGAAGAAGCATTTGTAGTCACGGTTACGAAGAATAGTAGGTGGCTTGTATTCAGCTAAAGAGGGATACAAAAGATTTGAGCGCTCCTATCTATGAGCGGGCGCTGTCTCTTATCTAAAAAAGGTTTTGTCCGCTTCTATGCATGGTCGTATGCTCTCTTCCACCTAAAAAGAAAGTTTTTTCTATTTTGCAATTTGTCAGACCTAAACTTAAAATTCTAAATATTACCTAATACATTGACGCTTCTTTTTAAGGATTGGTAAGATTAAGTATTACATTTTTTCGCATAATAATGAAAAAGAATGTGTGATAATAATTCATTGTATAGGAAGGGTACCTCAGTATGTTTCAATTACAAAAGTATAACACTTCTGTGAAGCGAGAGGTTTTAGCTGGCATCACAACATTTTTTACATTCGCGTACATTCTTGTCATCAATCCGAAAATATTATCTGATGCAGGTGTACCATTTGATCAAGCATTTACGGCAACAATTATTGCGACAGTTGTCGGGACGTTATGTATGGCATTTTTCGCAAATTACCCAATTGTGATTGCGCCGGCAATGGGAATGAATGCCTATTTTGCTTATTCTGTTGTGCAAAAGGCAGAAGGGATTACATATGTTATTGCGTTTTCAGCAGTATTTGTAACAGGGATTATTTTTCTGTTACTATCTTTCACATCATTTCGTCAAAAGCTGATTGTAGCGATTCCTGATAGTTTAAAACAGGCGATTGCAGGTGGGATTGGGTTATTCATTGCTTTTATTGGGCTTCGATTATCGGGTATTATTGTGGATCATCCATCTAATTTAGTAACAATCGGTAACTTTCATTCACCAGCTGTTATGTTGACTTTATTTGGTTTAGTATTGGCAGCAATATTAATGGTTTTACACGTAAGTGGATCGCTATTTATTAGTATGATTGTGACAGGTATTGTTGCTTATTTTACAGGACAACTGCAGTTTGAGAATAAAATTGTGGCGATTCCGCATTTACCAGAAGGAATTATCGTTTCTAATCCAATCCATGCATTTTCTGATGTAATAGAATACGGATTATACGGTGTTGTTTTTTCTTTCTTACTCGTTCTTTTATTCGATACAACAGGTGCGTTGCTCGGTTTAATTAAACAAGCTGGTTTAAATACGGATAACGCAGAAAAACGCTTCGGGAAAGCTTTCATTGCTGATGCAATAGGCGGTACAACGGGAGCAGTGTTTGGGACGAGCCCAACAGCAGCGACAATTGAATCATCAGCAGGAATTGCAGCAGGTGGTAAAACAGGATTAACGGGTATTGTCGTAGTCTGTTTAACAATTGTGACTGCGTTTTTTAGTCCTGTAATTTCTTCCTTATCAAGTGTGGCAGCGATTACAGCTCCATCATTAATTATAGTAGGAAGTTTAATGGAACAAAGTATTCGTGATATTAACTGGAGTGAATTTGAAGATGCACTGCCCGCATTTCTAATTTTTGTAGGGATTCCATTAACATCTAGTATTGCAAACGGAATTGCAATTGGATTTTTAATTTATCCGATTTTAAAGATTGTGAAAAGGAAAGGGAAGGAAGTTCATCCGCTTCTGTATTTCTTTGCAATTTTATTTGGATGTCATTTGTTTTTATAACATAGTAAAGGTACTTCTTTATAGGAAGTACCTTTTACTATGTATTTTATAATGTTTTATACATTAACTTATGAAGTCCAATCGGATGTATATCAAATATTTCACCATGCTCAAGGAATCCTAATCGCTTGTAGTAATCTGCAACGGTGATCCGAGCATTACACCATAATATCTCTACCTGGCGCTCTTGTAAGATTGCTGTAGCTTGCTGGATTAATGAGCTACCGGCATGTTGTTTCCGAAAGGTAGGGACTGTAGCCATACCTCGTAAACGATAGTGATTCCTACCTTGTAAGGAAGGCTCTACTTCAGATGAGAAGGAAGCGATGCTAATGAGTTCTTCGTTTAGAAATGCACCTAGATGGAAGGAATTTATTTCATAATCAGATATGTATTTGCAATCCCCTAATTGCTGATTTGGTCGTAAAATGTTTTGCCGTAGTGCGTATGTTTCAGAGGGATCAATCTGCGTAATTATAATCATACACAATCATCCTTTCTTATGATGATTTTTCTATAAGTTGCAGAAAGAAATAGGCAGGTGCCACACAAAGACCTAGTATGCTACACGTTCCTAGAATAAGAGAAAGAAATAGGCAAAAATACTTTGTTCCATTTGATTTTTTCCATCCGTAGCTACAAATTTCAATGCTAATACCGATGAGAATAATGGCAACGAGGACTTCTGCTAATAATAAAAGCGCTAAAGTTGAAATAGACATATTGTGATTCATCCCCATACTATATGATAGTAATATTTTACCATGTTAAAGTGGGAATTTTAAGAAAAATATTTCGTTGTATTGAAAAAGGCCCCTTTCATTATAAAATGTACCCTATAGAGTAGACACTAAAAAAGTCTCCCTATAGGTTTTTTTGTATATAATTAAGAAAAACATAAAGACTGGAGAAAATTATGAGTAAAAGGGTTTTTACAGAGAA
>NZ_JBTMZT010000006.1:0-200586 GCF_054570475.1 Bacillus sp. C1 | reverse complement strand
AGGTTGCAACTCCTTATTTTGTGTCAAACCTGTATACACTTGTCGTATATAAAAGTTTGTCGTGTTGTACATATTCTTCGCATGTTGGCAAGATTCTTGAAAATAAGAATACATACGGTGTCCCTTTTTAATCCAAATTTGAAGAGTTTTATAATTCCTTTACTTTTCCGTTGTCATTTTCTCACCTCCTTGTTAAGGATATTATACCAAAAAAGAACGTACGTTCCCATCATTTTACTTGAACATAAAATATTTTTTTCGATTCACCTCACCACCTTCACATCTGTTTAGAGGTGGGAGTCCTCTCGAAAGATATGATAGAATGTATTCTGGAATGGCATTCAGTCCACTACAGCACTTTAAAGCGCATCCCGTATTACCTTGCTTAGTTCTTGTTTGTCTATAATCGAGACACAAAATACAATATTAAGGGATTCTTACTATAATCATTTACTATATAGGCATTGTTGCATGAATCAGGATATTTAGCTGAACGCTGGGAAAGATACACGTAAAAATGATTAGGATGGTTTCGATGAATAGAACTTTTTACCTTTTCTTGTTATTTGCTTTTTGCCAAATAATCACTGTAAATAACGTATGTGCAAATTCAAATGATAAACCCCAACCTTTTGAACAAATCTATCCTGAAGTTGGATATACAACTGTCGAAGAGGCTGTAAGTGCAGCTAAAAAACATTTCTAACAAGACTTAAAACTGCCACTTAGAGTTCCTCCTATCGAATTCACACACTATTTCGGAAGATTTAATGATGTAGAAGGTGAAATGAACGACTCAGTTGAAGTGGAATGTATTAGTGATAAATCCCCTGAAAATCATTACAAAATTGATGTGCGACCTGTTAAGTATAAAATCCCAATAAGAGATAAATATATTTTGGGTGTTTACAAACTAAAAAATGGTCTTCAAGCCACATATATGAATATTTCTGGTTTTCATGTATTCGTTTTCGATAAGAATAATTGGCAATATATGCTTAGTGTTGATAAAAGGATTTCTAACAGAGTGACGCCTAAAGTATTATTTGAAATAGCGAATTCAATTGATTACCCTTCCGAACTGAAAAACGAATAGGATTGAAGTTCCCTAATTTCAGCCTATAGTAAAAAAAGATAGTAAGGATACTCAAATCCTTACTATCTTTTCCCTATTGTAAAGAGTGTATAAACAGCCCACTACGAAGCTTCGGTTCAAACCAAGTTGATTTTGGCGGCATAATTTCTCCCGCATCGGCAATTGCTAATAAATCTTCCATTGATGTTGGATATAAAGCAAATGCTACTTTGTAATCCCCACGATTTACAAGGCGCTCTAACTCCCCTAGCCCTCGAATACCACCAACAAAATCAACGCGGCTATCCGCACGTGGATCATGAATTTGTAATACTTGACTCAATAAATGATCTTGTAAAATCGAAACATCTAACCGTCTTACAACATCATAAGCATCAAATGTTTCTTCTTTCACGTTGAGTTTATACCACCTCTGATCCAAATACATACCAAATGATTTCGTTTCAGTTGGTTTATATGGAGAAACACCGACTTCTTCCACATAAAAATATTGCGACACTTGCTGTAAAAACTGTTCTTCTGATAAGCCATTTAAATCTTTTACAACACGATTGTAGTCCCAAATCGATAGTTCGTCATGTGGAAATAAAACAGATAAAAAGAAATTAAATTCTTCTTCCCCCGTATACTTTGGATATTGCTCTCTACGCATCAGTCCAACTTTCACCGCCGATGCTGAACGATGATGTCCGTCCGCAATATAGAGAGATGGAATCTCTTCAAATAATGCTACGAATGCAGCTATCGCATTCATGTCTGCGATTTTCCATATTACATGTTCCACATCATCATCCGCAGTAAACTGATAAATCGGCGTATGATTCTCTTGCCAATCTTTCGTTAACTTTGTCACTTCTTCTTTCATGCGATATGTTAAAAATATAGGTCCCGTATTTGCATTACATACATCGACGTGACGAATGCGATCTTGTTCTTTTTCATGGCGTGTCCGCTCATGTTTTTTTATTGTATTATCGGTATACTCATCAATTGATGTACAAACGACAAGCCCAGACTGCGTTCGCTCCCCCATTGTTAATTGATAAATATAAAGACATGGTTCTTCATCTTGAATCAATACTTCTTCTCGGATTAAACGTTGTAGATTTTCACTTGCCTTTTCATATACGCTGTTCTCATATGGCGAAACAGCCGGGTCTAAATCTATCTCAGCTTTATCAACATGTAAAAAGGAATATGGATTTCCTTTTACAACTTCCCTTGCCTCATCACTATTTAACACATCATACGGCAGTGCTGCAACTTGCGCCGCCTTATCCGATACTGGACGAATCGCTCTAAATGGTCGAATTGTCGTCAAATTTCTCTCTCCTTTATACAATCATTCGAACAGCTACTACACCTGTAATTTTCTTTATGTTTTCAACTATATTTTCTTTCATTATATCATCAATTCTATTATCAATATCAATCATTGTATATGCAAAAGAGCCTTTACTACGGTTAATCATATCAGCAATATTAATATGATGTTCCGCTAAACAACCTGTAATTTGTCCAACCATATTCGGAACGTTTTGATGCATAATCGTAATTCGTTTCTTTCCGATATAAGGAAGCTCCACATTTGGATAGTTTACTGAATTACGAATGTTTCCCGTTTCCAAATAGTCACGCAACTGGCGGGCTGCCATAATTGCACAATTTTCTTCAGACTCATATGTTGACGCTCCAAGGTGAGGTGTTGCCGTCACATTTTTCATTTTTATTATATTTTCATTTGGGAAATCCGTTACATAATGGCTAATAACTTCTTCTTCTAAAGCTTTTGCTAACGTAATTTCATCCACAAGTTCTCCTCTTGAAAAATTAAAGAGACGAACACCCTTTTTCATCGTTTGTACAGCGTGTTCTCCAACGATACCTTTCGTTTGCTCTGTCAGTGGTATATGTAATGTAATATAGTCACATGTTGAAAAAATTTGATCTAAACTAAATGCACGTTGTACGTGTGTTGATAATCGCCATGCTGTTTCAACAGATATATATGGATCATATCCAACAACATCCATCCCAAGAGCTAATGCATCATTTGCTACAAGAGCGCCAATCGCACCAAGTCCAATCACACCAAGTCGTTTCCCGGCTATTTCTGAACCGACAAATTGTTTTTTCCCTGCTTCAACAAGCTGCGGAACTTCTTCCCCTTCTAATCCTGCTGTCCAACTAACCCCATTAATAATATTACGTGATGACATAATAAGGCTTGCAAGGATTAGTTCTTTCACTGCATTCGCATTTGCTCCTGGCGTATTGAAAACAACAATCCCTCTTTCTGTACAACGCTCTACAGGAATGTTATTGACCCCAGCTCCCGCTCTTGCAATTGCCTTTAAATCTTTTGAAAAATCTTTTTGATGTAAAGAAAAGCTGCGCAGTAAAATACCATCTGGATGTTCTACCCCTTCGCCTACTTTATATTGATCTACATCAAAAATTTGTAACCCTTTTTCAGCAATCTGATTCAATGTTTGAACGCGAAACATTTCCCCATCTCCCTATCTATTCTTTAACTCGAAATCTTTCATACAATCTACTAATTTTTGAACGCCTTCCACCGGCATTGCGTTATAAATACTTGCCCGCATACCGCCAACAGAACGATGCCCTTTTAATGTAACAAGTCCTAACGTTTTCGCTTGCTGTAAAAATTGTTCATTTAAATCATTTGATGGTGCTGTAAATGGAATATTCATCAATGAACGATACTTCGTTTCAACTGGCGAAGTAAATAATGTTGATTCATCTAAAAAGTTGTATATAAGTGCTGCTTTTTTTCTATTTTGTGCTTCTATTGCAGATACGCCGCCTTGCTCCTTTAACCATTCGAGTACTAATTTCGTCACATAAATACTAAAGGATGGTGGTGTATTATATAATGAATTATTTTGACTATAAGTTTCATAATTTAACATTGTCGGACAAGAAGTAGCTGCTTTACCAATTAAATCCTTTCTAACAACTGCAATCGTTAATCCTGCCGGTCCTAAATTTTTTTGTGCCCCTGCGTAAATTAAACCGAATTTCTTGACATCATATTGTTCAGATAAAATATTCGAAGACATATCTGCAACAAGTGGTATATTCTCTAATTGCGGCAATTCAACATACTTCGTTCCTTCAATCGTATTATTCGTTGTGATATGTATATAATCAAGTTTTGTCGGAATCGTTGACACATCTACAGATGGAATTGTTGAAAAACGCTCTCCTTCCGATGAAGCAATTACTTCAACTTCTCCATGTTTTTGAGCTTCCTGTAAAGCTTTTTTAGACCATGATCCTGTCAGTATGTAACCAGCTCTTTTATGTTCACTCATTACATTCAATGGAACCATTGAAAATTGTAGAGATGCCCCTCCTTGTAAAAATAAAACATCGTAATTCTCAGGAATGTGCATCAATTCACGAAGTAAGCTACTTGCCTCATCTATAATACTTTGAAACTGCGATGACCGGTGGCTCATTTCAATAACAGACATACCTGCCCCATTATAATTTAAAAGCTCCTTTTGCACTTTTTCTAAAACTGGCAAAGGGAGTATAGATGGTCCTGCTGAAAAATTGTAAACTCTCTCCATCAACCGTATGACCTCCCCAATTCTACAATTTATTATTTTTTAAACTTTCTGAATTATACCCCATATAAAATATACGGTCAATTTGTTTTGCTTTATTACGCTGTAAGACGTGGTGGAACCGTTTGCATATACATTCTTATTTATAAACACACAAAAAGTGTTAAGCAACTTATTACGCTTAACACTTTCATCATCCATGTATAATAGCTACTGATTCGTAAAGAACCGATCATAAATTTGATAAAGAGCAGAAAGACCAAATAACCAATAAATTGTGTCAACAAGAACTGGTACAGAACCAAACCACTTCTCCACTACATTATAATCGAGCGCCACAAATAACCAATTCAAACCGCCAAGAATCACCAAAATTGCTGTAAGGTAAGACAAAAATCTCATTATGATTGCCCCCTAGGTGATAAAATGGTGAAAGATCTTTCACTAAAATATATGTAACAAATCAAAAAACTTTCATCTTTTTTAATTAAATTTATCACCCATTAACAAGCAATACTATCCCTACCTAAATGTTCAGCAAAAACGAAAAGGAGGACATTTGTCCTCCTTACTTGTTATATAAAATAAACAATGTAACCTATATGATTTTATTTTGTTCCTGCTGCAATACCTTGTGAATCAATTTTCGCGATTATTTCATAATATCTCTGCATTTCTCGCTCACGATTGTCCCAACTTTCACCATAAATGTGACTTAGTTTTGTTGCTCGAATTGCTAAAATAAACGAGCTCTCCTCATCTTGCAATAATACATATGTAATTGTTCCTTCTTTATAAAATTTAGCTGGATGTACATTTTTTAATTTCTCGACACTAGGTTGGCCAACCTTTCCCATCACAACTGGAACATAACCTGCTTCAACAAATTGTCGAAGGGAGTTCTCGCTAAAATCACTTTTTTTCAATGAATATACAATAGATTCCACCGCATACTTATTGAATTTTTCTTTTTGTTCTTCAAGCGCTCTATCCTGATATTTAACAATCGCTTGTTTTGTTTCTTGACTAATATCCGGCGTTGTACTTCCAGTTTCCCTCTGATACAGGTTATACAACTTCTCAGCACGATAAATAAGAATAACAGAAAAAATGATTACTAAGAAAATACCCCATTTATTATAACGTGGAGATTTAATATCTGAATACGATTGAATTTGTTTATGCTCTTCAGACGATAAGTGGGGCCGATCAACCGTAGGTTCTATTTCTTCAGCTTGTTGTTTTTCAAACACAGCTTCTTTTCCCCAAAAGCTTGCTAATTGCGACTCAATTTCTTCTGGTGACAGCTTTTGTGTCGATACATTTACAGTCTCTCCTTTCACAACTTCCCGTGTCATATTACAGATTTCTCGATCTCTAATAGATTGATTCAGGCGCAGATTCCTTCTCCAATCCGAAGGCATACTCAGTCCAACTTCTTTATATATCTTCCCTTTAATGATAGAAGAAACTAGACACATCACAAGAACAACAAAATAAATAATACCTGCATACCACCCTATCACATATATAGGAAGAATAAGCCATCCAATAAAACTTAATGCGATTAAAAACGTATGCACATACTGATTTAGATTATATACAAATCCAAATAACGAGCAAAATTTAGAAAAAGCTTGTACTAAAATTTGTGAAAATCCCATAGTAAAAGCACAAAATTTATTTTTTGTTACAATTGTATCTTTATATATTCCTCTAACATCTTCATCATTTGGAGCTAACTTCATCGCTGTTTCAGCTAGCATTCTTGCTTTTTTAAAATTCCCCTTCTCCTTCGCTATACTCGCAAAATAGAAAAGATTTGCTATATTTTCTGGATTTAATTCTAAAGCACGCTTTTCAGCCATTAATCCCTCTTCTTTTCGTTTTGGGGAATATTTCAAAATGATATAAGCATACCTACCTACATACATTTCATTCTCAGGGTCTAATTCCATCGCCTTTTCCAAGTAAACAAGTACATCCTTCATCCCTTCAAGATGCCTGATAGCTTCGCCCATATAGAAATAATATGGTGCCTCTTCAGGATAGTTTCTTATACCAATTTCCGCTATTTCTCTTAATCTTATCCAATTACTTTGCGCAGTAAAAATATCTAATCCTGCTAAAAGAACAAATTCATTTAAGTGATCTAATTGAAGCGCTTCGTCTATATATTCACTTGCAATATCAATTGCATGAAGCCCATAAAAATATACATAGCTTAAGCTAAGATATCCATAAATATCTTCTGGATCTTCCCTAACCATAAATTCCGCCTCTTCCTTGGCACGCTCAACATCACCAAGTTTCAGCAAATAATAAATCCTTCTAAAATTGTCTTCCATTCCGTCATCCCCTGCTTCTTACCTACTATTTCAATCTGTGTTCTTCCATATAATCTAGCACTTTATCAAAGTCCTTATTCACATCGCTAAATGTCGCATAATTTTTCGCTGTTGAAAACCAATCTAAAGTCGTTGGCTGCCGTTTTTTCATCGCTTCTAACAAATCTTCATTTGAAAGGGGCTGTAATTCTCCTGTTTCAAATGAACGCTGAATCGCTTGATTAATTGCATCCTCAACTAAATACGTTAAATCAGCACCCGAAAAATGCTCTGCATACTTTGCGACCATATCAAGCTGTAATTCTACTTTCGGCTTATCTTTTGTTTTCAAATCCAGTATTGTTAATCGTTCCTCATAATTCGGTGGTGCAACAAAAACAAGAGAATTAAAGCGTCCTGGACGACGCAGTGCAGGGTCAATATACCATGGTGTATTTGTTGCACCAATAATATAAACCCCTTCATTAAAAGAATTACTTCCATCCATTTCTACTAACAATTGATTTACTAGTGTTCGCTGATGATGAGAACCCATCTTTTGTCTATTTCCACCAAATGCATCTAACTCATCAATAAACAAAATACATGGTTTTGTTCTCCGCGCTTCCTCAAAAATCTCATGTAAATTTTTCTCAGACTCACCCGTCCACATAGAAAGTATCGCTTGCAATTCTAAATGGATAAAATTCGCATCAATTTCCCCAGCTACCGCACGTGCTAAAAATGTCTTCCCGCAGCCAGGAGGTCCATAAAATAGCAAACTTCCACCCGTTTTCTTACCAAACGCTTGAAAGTACTCAGGATTTCTAATTGGCATAATAAAATCCATATTAATTTTCTTCTTAACCTCTTCCAGTCCGCCAACATCGGCGAAAGTCATTTTACTTTCTTCCACTTCCACCATTCTATTTTGTTCTCTATTAAAAGAAATCACCTTAATTTTTTCACGATACTTCTCCATGTCGTTCATCTTCTATCCATTCCCCTCTAAATAAACACTTTGATTCTAACTAATATTGTCATGATGTTTGTAAAGTGAACCCCTCCAAAAACACTAGAAAGAATTGCTACTATAACTTATGATAAAAATATAATATTCCAAAAAATATCATAGCAAATAAAGTTATTACGAGTTGTCGTATTTCGTCGAATATGACAAAAAAAGGGATTATCCTCCTATCCCTTTTTACATAAACATATCTATCATTTACCATTTTCTCTCTTGTCTCTTCTTACCTTATGCGTTTCTAAATCTGCCAATCTAACTGGAATGGGTAATCTACTTTCTTTCCCTATTAAATTCGACACAATTTGAATACTCGTATCTAAATCGATATGATTTCCACAAGAAACAAAAATCGGTTTTACATTCTCTTTCGTTCTTAAAACTCTTCCATATACCTCGTCATCTATAATAATATCACTAAAAGTAAACGCCTTATTCTCTGGCATAATAAAATCAGCATCTTTAATCTTAAGATAACTTTTCGCTACGCCGATGGTAGGCTTTTGTAAGAAAAAAGAAGCATGTGTTGCAATTCCCATATGTTTATAGTGTAAATAGCCATTCCCATCGAACATGAAAATATCCGGAATAGAAGTAAGCTTTTGAACTGCCTCTATTACTAAAGGCAACTCACGAAATGCCAAAAAACCTGGTATATACGGTACTGTTACTTCCCCGTAACTATAGACCTTCTCCACTTCCTTCTTCGTATGATAATCTATTACAACAATGCAACAAGTTCCATAGTGCGTATTATCTTCTTCCCAATAAGCTAAATCTACCCCAGCAATTAAACTCACATCTTCTAGATGAAAGCTATTTTTCAATTCAATTTTATGTAGAAATCTATCTTGCATTTCAGAAAATTCTTCTTCTGAATGTAGATGAAATGAATGCGCTTCTTTAACTTTCATGTTCTAATCCCCTTTTATTATCACTTATACCAAACTGCTCCTATGTATTTCATTTCATAAGGATTTTCGTTTTTATTAATTATTTCACCACTGTATTCATAGTTATAGATCACAATAATCGTGTTGTACTTCATCTCTAGTATATTCGAAGTAAATCTTTTCATCTGTGGTATCACAACTTCTTCATAAGAACATCCTGCTAGTAAAGTTTCTAGATGATCACTTCGCTTTAGATAAAATTCTTTTTCGATAAAGTCCTCATCAATATCATACATACAAATGTGAAAATCCTTTATAAATGGCGATGGTATGGAATCACCATCATCTGTATATTTTATACTGAAATAATCCTCTAAAAAATCTTGAGATTCCATATTTCCTAGCCATAATGAGACCACACCTTCTTTTTCCATGTATATAATCTCCCATCCATATATTTTTTTTCAGCAGGCAAAAGTAACAAATTGATGAATATGCAACAAAAAATTATCCAACTCAATAGAAATCATATTTATTTTTTCACTGTATAATGTAATTCAACAAATTGATTAAAAGTTCTTGTACCTTTTAGAGAAAGATCTAACTGATAATCTCCCACTTTAAACAGTGGAATTCCCTCTCCGATGATAACTGGAGCAACTGTCACAATGAGTTCATCAACTAATTTCTCTTTAAAAAATGTATGTAATAAGTCTCCTCCGCCAACTATCCAAATATTTTTTCCTTCTTTCTTTTTCAAATGATTAATAAAGTTAACAACGTCCTCACTTACAAATTTAACATCATTCATATCCTTGAATATTGATCTAGAGAAAACGTAACACTCTTTATTTTGATATGGAAATTGACCTTTTTCGTAATCCATTATCCAATCATATGTTCTTTTTCCCATTACAACCGTATCTACTGTTTCAAAAAATTCCGCATAGCCATTATCCCCTTCACCTTCTACTTTAAATAACCACTCTAAAGAATCTTCTTTTGTTGCGATATATCCATCCAAACTTTGAGCAATAAACAATACGACCTTTCGTTGGTTCATTACATACTCCTCCTATTCACTCTTTACACCAGCACGTATATTCTTTAACATTTTAATAAAGACACTATTTTTATTAAAATAAACTATCAATTAGGCTTATACTACCTCAATTCGATTCTACGATTTTATTGAAGCACTAGTATGAACAAATTACTACTTCTTTTTTCTATACTAGATTATAGATTATCGATCCTATCCAAAATGTTGACATTACATTCATCTACCACTGCTTTTACTACATCTTTTTCAAAGATTACAAGATATCCAGAAGGTAATGTTAAAACTTGAATAAGAGAAGGCCTTAAACTTAATAATTCATATGCATAAAACGATTCATACTCTTCTATGTCACCCTCATCATTAACAGGACCTATATACCAACCAGAGTCACCATCTTCACAATCTTTTGTTCGTTCCAAGTAAATATCATCTAATTCCAATACATTTTTGGCAGCAACAATTTTGTCACAAAAGCGCAGCAATTCTCCTTCAATTGTTAATGGTTTTAAAAAACTCACTTGCGTTAATAATATCCATAAAGAAATCGTCAAATCATCTGTCATATCTTCAAATGGATTCTTCGTATAATCATGTACGATAATATGAAATCCATCTTCCCTTTTATCAAGAAAATAAATCGACCAACCAACTTGTATAGAAAATCCATCTATTAAACGATCATTTTCTACTTCAGTTAAAAAATGAAATAACCCTTCTACCTGCACTTCGAAGATTTTTTCTGCCTGAGCAATGAAAGTTTTATCCCCTATCTTATTAATAAACTTTTCCACTGATTTCCCTCCTCTTTTCCTAAGCGCTTCATTTGCACTCTAAATAACTCCATTCCCCCTCACTTCTCACCAAAATTTTATCAATAAGCAAATGATCTCCATCTTCCCAAACCTTTTCTATTATTCCTTTCATTTTTGCAATACCATTACTAGCGTTACAATCACAAAAAACAAGAATATCTCTCGCTGGTATCGCAACCGCATATCCATTTGATACGAATTCTTTTATGGATGAAAAATTTTGAAGTGCTCGAATCTCTTCTTCACGAGCCGGTAGTTCTTGGACATCCAGCCTAAAAACTGCGTTTAGTTCTTCAAATATACCTATGATAGATTACTCCTTCCTCATTTTCATTCCTATTCATTTTAAATAATCTATTTTTTTACTAAAGCCCAAATTCCATACTGATTATAAAACAATTCATCTTCTGAAAAATGTTTACACTTCGTATGTTGCAATATAAAATGAGGATTATTTTCATCTAGACTGAATGTAGAATAGTCCGTTAAGCCAGGCTTTTCAATGAGATTATACAGACAAAAAACGTTCATTAATTCTTGAGCATATTGCGGAGTTACTTGATCTTTAAAAGTAATTACATCCGGCAGCCCAAAGCAATGCATACCACACGTATAGTAAAAATCATCTTCTGCGACTACTGTTACAAAAGCTTTGAATAATTGGACTTCATCATCTGTATGATACATATCATTCCAGCTGTCAATTGTATTTGCCGTACCTGAGGATTCAACTTTCACACCCAGTCCTCCAGCTTTTACAAGTGCATTTGCAGCATCAACTAACTTCCTTATCTTTTCAACGGAACCTCCTTCCCCAATTAAATACAAAGTTAAGGAATGCTTTCTAATAAGATCAAGGTCTTCCTCAGTAAATGAATTGTATCCTGCAATTTCAAAAGCTTCTGCTACTCGCTCATCATGTTCATATATATCAACTTCAAAAAAAATACTCGGATCCCCTAGTTTACTCATATAATTTCCAGCAAATATATATCCCTCACTTTTTCTTACAATCGCTTCAATAAGTTCACTTCTATTCTTCCATAAACCAGGTATACATAATACAACTTTTGAACTTTCCATCTCATTCTCTCCCTACCACAGCCTTATATAAAAACAAGTACAATTTCTTATATATTTGTTTCAATTATTCTTTTTCTTTCTTATAACTTAATGCAAATTCTACTACTTCTTCAGGTGTTAATTCTATATCATTCCAAAATATTAAATCACTAGATCCTGGATGCGGAACGTGTGCTTTTAAAATATCGATGTACTGACTGCCCAACTCGTCCGACAATTTAGGGTCACATATCATTTTCACAAGTTCAATAAGTTCCTCTCTTCCCATCTGGCTTTTCACATCACTCAACCTCTTAAAGCTATTCATAATAAGGTACAGCACCAACAAATATAAATTCTAACCCCTCATATGTATCTTTCGCTTTCTCTGCATCGTATTGAAAATCATAAAGCACTATAACAGAATTCATACTCGCCGCTACATTTTCTGGTTTCATCAAATCTTTAAATTTCGGAATAATAATCTCACTATAAGAGAAATCCTGTAAAATCTCTTCTATATGTATTTTAGGTTCCTCATAAAACATAATTTCGATTTGATCTTCATCATAGTAACCAAAACCGAAATTCACTCCAAATTTTGAATCTATACTATCTCCATCTTCTGTATATTCCATATCAACATATTCTTGAAGATGCTGATATGATTGACTTGTTCCAAGCCACAACGAAGCCATTCCCCTATACTCCATATTGTTTCTCCTTATCATACTCTCCATCGTATAGAAACCTCTTCCCTCGCAGTGAACATCCTTATCTTGCAAAATTTTATTCATATGTAAGTTCGCTCGTTCTACAGTTTAAATAACAACATCTTGATAACCAACTTCAACAACTTCTTCATTTTCAAACTTCACACCAATACCATCCTCTTCCCATGTACAATTGAATATTAACCCTATCCTTCTAACTCCATCTTCGAAATCTGGTAAAATAGTAAATCCTATAGGATCAACCGAATTTCCGACTTACATTCTGTAATGGAGTAACTCTATCGCTACTCAACAGTTCCTTAATCCACCTTTCAGTTCAGATCTTATTTTCACTTTTCACTATAAAAACATCCCTCTAGATTAACAGATTCAAAGGAGCAAAACATCACGCCTTTTTTATAAACACCTTGACTTCAAAACCAAATATACATTCATGAGTATGGATAGCATTATTCAGGAGATTATGAAGCTACCCATATAAAAAGTGCCTTAAGAAAAGGAATTTTTTCTTTTTACTTATTAGGTTTCCCTATCACTAATACCAATTATATATTCTTAATTATTTTTATTTACTTTCGAGATAACTATCAAGATTAAATATACACTGTTGTTCACTTGATGAAAATTACTTTCCATGAAAAATATAGAATTTACTTCAAATATTTTACATGAAATTGTAGTTCTTAGATAAGTTAATCAAATTAGTGTAAACGTCAGGAGTGGATAAAAAATGAACTATCGTATTCATGTAATACCAGAAGAATTGGAACGTATTGCAAGGGATTTTTCTAATGCTGCAGAAGAGGCTAGAAATATTTTAAATAAAATAAATACGTTAGGCTCTAATTCAAAAGAACAATGGGAAGGGAATAAACACAAAAAATTTTCAGAAGATTTACCCGAATGCATAAAACCTTTAAATGAATACATTCATGGTTTACACGAAACCAGTCAGAAACTACAGCAAACCGCTACTCAATTCCGAAATGCAGATGGACAGCGTTAACATAATGAAAAGGAACCTGCATAGGTTCCTTTTCATGTTTCCAAAACATATTCAATTAAGCAACTCTACAAATGCCTCTTCTTCTTCATCTACAAAACCCACAAATATAATTTCTTCAATATCTTCATGATTAAATACAAATGTATAATCAGGATTAATGTATCCCTCCGGATAAAAACAACCAATATAGTCATACATGCTAGATTCTTCGACCATAAGTATTTGTTTTCTTCCGTAAATTACAATCTTTTTCGTCCCTTCCTTTAGCAAAACAATAGAACCATTTGGTAATAGCCTTTCTTTAGAAAATTCCATAGTTGTCCATCCTCCCTCATACTTCTTATATATTTTTTAGTATTATTTTAATAGCACAAATTTTACTTGAACCACCCTGTCATTTTCGACCAAGCATTATGTATCTCTCTCTTCACTCTATCTTTCATCATATACTTTGGAGCAACTGTCATAGTAACTCCTGTTATTTCAAAAAACAATTTTTCTAAAAATACCGTATCATGTAAATTACACACTTCTAACTCATTTTGCTTTTCTATCATGAACCAGTTATAACCTCGACCTACTAAAAAACTTATATTTTTTCTATCATTCTTTCCATCTTTACTAGAAAAAATAGTACATCTTCCTAAACATTCATACTCTTTTAACGATAATGTAAATGCTTCTGCAAATTCTTTTGTTACTTCCTCTTTTTCTATTAAAAATTTCTTTAGCTTTCCAATTGAAAAATTAGAAAACATCTCATTCAATTGATTATACGTTGCTACTTGGATGCGTGCCTTCATATGTATAGACTCCGCTTCTGTATCATCTAACCAATTTCCCATAATATTAATATATTCATTCAATCCTTCTGTTACCGTAAAAGTATATGTACTATTTGAGGCTGAAATTCTTTTTCCTTCAAGAATCATAAATTCGGCTTTCTCTAATGAAATATAATGGTATACATCTATATCCTGTTCCTCACTTTGTATTTCCAGTTTAACAACCACATCATTGAATTTACAAATCTCTAAAAAATACATTGTATCTGGTTCAATAGTGAGTTTACCTTCTGTTTCTTTCAATACTCCATCTTCTATAAGAGTTGTTTTCACATCTTCCCACTCTTGATCTATTTGCTCTACTGTATAGCCTTTATATGGATTTTCAAATCCTCTAACTTCTTCCATTCCTATCATTCGAAATAGAAAAAAGGCTTCTCTGCTATCTAAATGTAATTCCAAATTCATGAGGCTGCTTCTTCCCTTCTCTTTTCCCTAGCCTTTAATGACTATAAGAGGAATGCAATTATATACTCAAGGTTCAACAAACCCTCTTTAAAAGGCTCTATGTGTCTTCCCTCCACTTTCTATATGCTTCCGTAAATAATAATATCTATGAAGTTCCATAATGAAATGAAACAAAATAAGCGAAAGCATTGAGTATACACACATTAATACAATTGCCACCATCTGTTGTGTTGCAAAACCAAGACTGATGTTAGCAATAAGTTGCCCTAACCCTACAAAAGCAACTGCTCCTACCCCCCCCATTCCTTTCGATGATTTTGACTTTTTTCTTGGTTCCTGAAGCTTTTTAATATGATTTTTATAATAATGATACAAAGCAAAACTATACAAACCAAATGAAAAAATAAAATAAATTGGCGTTTGTAATTCTAACATTTCATATGCAAATTTTTGAGCTATAACCAATAATCCTACTGAACATACGATACCAAATACTCCTCGAAATAGAGTGTATTGTAATTGCCGTTTCCGAGGATTGATAATAATCCATATCGCCCATAGGTTCAAAAAGATAATCGGAGGAGCCACTATATATACATATAATAATCGAAAAGGATTCGCAAAAGCAGGCGCAAGAACAAATATGTCTGCTATCCCAATAACAAGAGTAATAATAGTCGATCTTATATCTTTTACAGCATAAACAGCCATATAGTATTCAAAAGCTTTCTTATTAAAATCTATATTTTTTTGCATGTTAATTAAACCACCCCGCTACTGTTGACCAAGCTTTTTTCGCACCCATCTTCACCATCACCATCTAAATCAACATCCCATTTCACACCTTCTGTGAAATACGTTAGCCCTACTGATATACCAAACCCTGCGGCTGCAACTACCAGAGCTGGTGCTGCTGCCGGAAGGGCTGCAACAGTCAGAGCCGCTGCTCCCACAGTTGTTGCTCCTCCTACAACAACATTACCAATAATATCACCTGCGATTTTATCACTTGAGGCATTACTTTTGATATTCTCACTTGTATCCATATATGAGTCTATAGCTACACTAGCCCATCCAAGCTTATCTTTTAAAGCCATTTTAGCTGCGCTTCCTTTTTTTATCATAGCTTCTATTTCTTTTATCTTAGTGGAAGCAGTTCCATTTTCTATTTTTTTTCGATATCATTTAAATAATAAATCTTATGCTCCCTATGACGTCCATTCATTTTTTTATTGTCTTTAACAGAATCGTAACTCTCTCTTATAAGGATTCGTTTATTTTTTCTGTCCAAGTCGTATTTTACCTCATAACCATTCCTTACTTTATAAGCTACATTCCCTACTGCCCCTGCACCTGTAACTGTTCCAAATGTATTCCCCGCCCCATCAAATGGTGCATTCCAATTGAAGCCAGTTATACCTAGAAATGAACCTTCTTTATCCTTCTTAACGAAATCTTGTTTCGTAGTATCTACAAAATTTGCTAATGATTCAATTTTTTCGTTCGTTTCTTTCAATCTTTTTTGATAAAATGCATATGTTTCAATAATATATCCACGATTTTTTGATTCCCACGGAATACTATGAAGCTCCCTTTGTAACCTCTGATCTAATCCTTTAAGTTGTTCTATTATACTCAATAAATCCTCTTGTAATAAGGTTAAATATTCCTCTCGCACTAAAATTTTACCCATTTCTCCCACCCACATTCTCATTTATTTCACTTATATAGATGCAACTGTCACAAGATATATACTTTCTACAAGTTCAATATCATTTACATTGAATACTTCTACTCTCTCTTGATTTTGCATAACTAACCAATTATTAGATACCCCCGTAATCAATTGAATACTTTGACCTTCCCAACTGTTTACCCCCCTTGAAGAAACTGTGTATTCCCCTAAATATGTATAATTCTGTAACGAAGAAATAAATTCGCTAGCAAATTCTTTCGATACTTTTTCATTTTCTATTAAGTACTTGTGTAGGTCTTCTTCTGTAAAATTACGGAACTCTTTCATAATTCGATCATATGTCACCATATTCATAGATTCTTTTTTGTCAGTACTTGTTTCTTTCGAGGCCTCCAATTGATTTCCAATAATATTAATATAATCTTGTAAATTAGGGATTACAGTTATTCTATATATCGAAGATCCCTGTTCTTGTTTAATCTCAATAATTTGGTTAGACGAAATAAAGTAATACGCTTGAACTTCTTCTTCAACACTGTATAAATGAAATCGTACTATTGTATTACTTAATTTACAGGATTGAAGTAACGTAAATACCGTTGGTTCAATTACGATTTCATTGTTGTCTTCAACAATAATATTATCTTCTATAAGCTTATATTTTATATCTTCCCACGCTTCATTCAATTCTTCTGAAGTATAGCCTTCGTACAAATTATTAAAAAGAGTTATCTCTTGAAAACCAATCATTTTAAATAAGAAAAAAGCTTCATGATTCTCTAATTCTAATGTTACATATTCCAACCGCATATCATCCTTTCACCATCATACCTTCAAGTAAAGTGCAATTATTCCGAAAATTTATGCATCTTTACAAGTTAATGTAATTTACCAGTAAATACACTTAATTCTGTATATCTATTTAAATTCAATCTAATTTTATTATAAATCAATTCTTTTATAATTTTCAGAATAAAAACTGTGAGATTTCTCAAAATAAGCTTTCGGATATCGCATCACTTCAATAACTACTTTAACAATTACTCCTTTATTTGAATAGAGCTATCTACTAAATCTCACTGATGCTTCATTGATCAATTTTTGATTTACGTGTCGTTTATTCTGCACATCATTTTGTGGTATGGATTGATTTACATATACTTCTTCCATTGTTTCATGATCTATACATACAACCATTCCTGAAGGCTCTTTAATGGATAAAATATTTCCTTCACCTGTAAATCCTAAATATATATTCCTCTCAAAACTTGCATCTAAATTACATTTTTCCTTTAAGCTTAATAAGCCGCCATTTTTTGTTGAGTCAAAACTCAAAAATGGCGCTGCAGATTCAGGTAATCCGGCTTTTAATAAAAAATGTTTACACGCTATAGGTATATCTAAATTTTTGAGTTTATCTTCTTCATAATGAATGAATGGATATACTTTTGGGTTCCATCTTTTTCGAAATTCATTGGGATTCATCAATTTAACCTTTTCCTTCCATGCAAATATAGCTTTTCGTCTAGCAATCATACGCCTCTTCCATTCTATTGAAATCAATCATTTCCCTAATCGCGAACTCAAGCCATTCCCAAAAATCACCGAATTCCTTTCTCTGTTCAAACCCTTCTGTAGCGAAGTCATGAATTACTTGAACCATTTGTCCTTTTCCAAATTCAAAGCAGGCAATGTCATCATTATCATCTCTTCTAGCAAAAGGAACTAATTTTCTATTTGGATACCTTTTTTTCAAATCAAGAAAGCGTCTAGTTGCTTGTGCCGATTCCATCATATACCATAAATCAAAATCAACTAAATGTAATTCAATTGCTTTTTTATATGATTGTGGATATTCAAACCCCTCTATCTTAATAAAATAGCTCCCCATTCAAATTCCCGCTTTCTAGTTTATTTTCAGCAAAACAAAGATATAGCTTTTCTACCATTCATTTACCTTCAAACCCTTCCTCTTCAGCACGAAAGAGATTAAATCACGCTATTCTGCTGAAGGATTATAATCAATCTCCACTTCTTCAAGACCTTCCAATACTTTATGTATTCTATTAGATAAATCTCTTATTTCTTCTTGTGTTAATTCCCCCACTGCGTCTAGTGGATTAAACTTGCTTAATCTCTTTGTTATACCTTCAATGTATCCAATAAAAACTTTGTCATGAGTTAACAGTATTTCACCTATAGCTGTATCAACAATTACATCTTCTATTTCTCCAAGATTTATATATTCATAAGATGTCCTTGCTATTGCATCTTTCTGTCCTCTATCTAAAGTTAAAAAGTCATTATAGGCTTCATTAATGGTTTCAAACAATTCATTGTATTCCCAGTTTTCCATTTCAGATTCCTCCATTAGGCATGAAAAGCTAAGTCTAATTTAAAATCACTATGTCAGTTCTCCTTTTCATATCTTTCTCCCATCATTTTGATTATCTACCACTACATTTTACTACTGTTTATTTAACGCTGTTTTCGCATAGATTGTTGCTTTCTTGACCACCTCGTTGATAGCTTGATACAATCGTGTCCAAGGTGTGGCTACAAAACACCTTGATAACTGTCTCTATTGGTTCCGTTCGTTAGAAATAGACAAGCATTTTGCATTTACAAATGCTTAGAACTACTTGATAAGGAGGCGCAAATTACAATGAGTGAATTACTTTTAGAGATTGAAAAATTTAGGAATTGGGCTAAAACAGCAAATAAGTCCTTTGGTGAATGGGAAACTGAATATCTCCATTGGGATAGAATATATCGCCTTGTTAATATGCTAGTAGATGCTACTCCTGTTGGAAAATGGAGTTCTGACCTTCTAAATGATTTTCTATATATTTTAGCGAGAGACAACGAACGTGAAATAATTATTGATACTTTGATAGAAAATCCAAGCCACCTTCTATCCCTTGCGAAACACTCGGTATCTTTTCCAGACCACGATGCCAGGTGGCAAATGGCTTATGGACTTGGAGAGATACCTGAGAATAGCGAAGAAATCAAAACTCTCCTTAATCAATTTTCACTTGATGAATTTGAATACGTTAGAAGAAGAGCATCATTTGCATATGAGAAAAAGGATTTTAATAAACCCTTCTCAAAAGCAACAAAGCTTACGAAAACAGCGTTATTTTAAAATTTATGAATGGTTATTTGAGTCCATCATAAGCATCTCCAAGTGATACAAAATCACTCTGCATCCAATACCAATACTTCCCCTTATTATGTATAAGTCTTTCAAGTAGATCTATAAACGATGTTGCAATGATTTGTGATTCCCCTACAATTCCATGACGATCAAAGAAGCTATCATAACATTTCCCCAATCTATTTCGGTTTAGGTCAATTGTTAAGTATTCCTCTTTTCCATCATTACATATAATATACCAATTGGAAGTAATATCATCTTCACACAGCTCACCTATTATTAATGGATTTGCTAAAATAAATTCTTGTGGGGAGACAATATAAATCGGATACTCCTCATTCTCGAACAAAACCGCCCCTCCGCAAAGGCTGTAAAATCCCTTTACATCCTCAGGTAGAATATGCTTCTTCTCATTAATTATCGGTAATCCTGCAGGCTCAACACACGACAATCAGATAAAGACTCTATTTGTGCAATGAGTTGACTCATTTCTTTCATTTCTATCACTCCTAAAGTGATATTGATTATATTCTTATTAGCGAATTTGAGTACATTTTTATAGCTACCTTCCTCTCATTTATTTCATTTATTACCACTCAAATTTCTTTTGTACAGTTTCAATTCACTTCATTGGTTGCGGAATGACTTAATATAAAATCAACCTTTTCCGCAAATAACTCCGGCATCTCACTCTTTACATTACATAAAATATCTTTCACTATTTGTTTCGTATGCTCATCAACCTGTTGTAAAGCTTTAATATATGGCAAAATTAACTCTTCTGAATTTAAAAGTGTTCGATGAATTCTATCTGCCCAAAATTCTGCCTGGGGTAACATATTTGGTATTCCATTCGCTAACTGTACAAGTCCATCCTCTAATCCATTGCGGCTTGCAATATAAAAAATGGTTTCAACTACATCGCTGTCTGCAGAAGGTTCCGCTACCTCGTCTTCAAATATTTTACAAAGTTCTGGAATCACTTCATTTCCTGCATGAAATGATAGTTCATTTAATATTTCTTCAAATTCTTCAATGTCATCGCCTTCATTTTCCATAAAGCGCATTTTATATAAAATAGCAAGTTGTTCTTTATAACTCATGATGTACCTCCCGATTTTATTGATACTCACTAATTATTAGAATACGAAACACTATTTAAACAATTATGATGTAAAAAACAGCAGGGTTTTTAAAACCTCTGCTGTTTCCTATTATTTAACTTCTAACGTGAACCAATTATTTATTGAATAGACAAGCGTTACCAAACAGCCGATTCCACCAAACCAAATAACACCGCTATTAACGATACCATACACAATAGCATCGCTAGACTATTAATCTTAATTTCGACTATATCGCCACTTTTTACTTGCTTTTCTTTACTTCCAAAAAATAATTGATTTGCTTTTATCTTCGCTTCTTTTACATCAGAAGGGAGCTTGTACTCTTCATTATTTTCTAATTTCATTATCTACCTTTAAAGCCACTCTTGTAGCTCCGCCCATCATTCCTGTTGCCCTTATTACTTTTATACTCATTTTAAATTCCCCTTAAAATTTTGTTCGTCTAATAAAAAACTTCCCACTTTTCAGTCTAGTATATTTTCTACAATTCTGCATCTTTTTTCCACAATATACATTATCATATTTGGGAATTAATTTATTAATAGGAAGATGAGTATTTCTATCTTTTACTTTATAGTTTATAGCAAGGAACCTTTTGCAATCCCGATGTAGTTAATGTTTATTTCAAACAAGATTTCCTTTTACATCATCTATTCTTATTTGATTGTTTTCTCTGTTTTCAAAACAAATGAACTTAATGCAGGAACCTTAATCTTATTATCATGGAAAACATATAGCACTTTACTTCCTGCACGCTCACCATCTACTAGCACTTTCCAAGGACCTTTTGATGGAAGAGTTATTTCCATGGCTTCTCTATTTGCATTGTGAGCTACAACAAAATATTCGTTTTTATTACCATTTGCTTTGCTATCGATTGTATAAGCTACAACATTCTTTGGCGCATCCATGAACGTTACATGTTTTTTAATTTGTTCAACAGATGTCATTCGAAAAGCTGCATACTTGTTACGCAGTTCTATTAAGCCTTTCATATACTCTACTTCTTTATCGAATGCTGCACGGCGCACCCAATCCATCTGGTTAATCGAATCAGGAGATTTGTAACTATTATGATCGCCATATTTTGTACGCATGAACTCTTGCCCTGCATGCAAAAATGAAACCCCTTGCGATGTCAATATGATAGAAGAAGACAACTTGTGCATTTGTTTACGCACTTCTTCACTGTCGCCAAAATTCGTTAACGCAAGCTTATCCCATAATGTATGGTTATCATGTGCTTCAACATACGTTAGAACCTGCTCAGGGTCCTGATAAGTAGAAACCTTTTTATCATAGTCGATACCAGCTGTAATTCCTTTTTTAATGCGGTCTTCCATGTTTTGCATTCCGTTCACAAAACCATTATCTTTATCCCCAAATACGCTGCCTTTCAATCCATCACGTATATCGTCATTAAAATGAGCGATTCCATTCATTTTCTCCGCATTTCTTTGATTTGCTTTTAACTCAGGTACCAGAGGAGTATTTAAATCCCATCCTTCCCCATGAAAAATAATAGAAGGATCAATTTGATGAACAGCTTTACGTATCGCGTTCATTGTTTCGACATCATGAATACCCATCAAATCAAAACGGAATCCATCTAAATTGTACTCTTTCGCCCAATACACGGTGGAATCTACCATAAATTTCCTCATCATCTTTCGTTCAGAAGCCGTATCATTCCCTACCCCTGTTCCATTTGCAAGTGAACCATCCTCATTGTAACGATAATAATAACCTGGAACTAACTTGTGGAAATTAGATTCAGCCGCATTGTACATATGATTATATACAACGTCCATTACAACACGCAGTTTATTATCATGTAGTGTTTGAATCATCTGCTTTAATTCAGTAATTCGAACAGTTGGCTCATAAGGATTCGTAGAATATGAGCCTTCTGGTACATTGTAATTTTCTGGATCATATCCCCAGTTATATTGTGGTTCATTTAATTTTTCTTCATTTACTGAAGCATAATCAAATATCGGTAAAAACTGGACATGAGTAACACCGAGATCTTTAATATGATCAAGACCTGTTTTTACGCCCCCTGGTCCTCTCGTTCCTTTTTCTGTTACACCAAGATATTTTCCTTTTTGTTTAATACCACTTTCAGGTTGAATGGAAAGATCACGTACTTGTAACTCATAAATAATAGCATCTTCCGGATTTTTAAATTTCGGCTTTTTGTTCCCCTTCCAATTTTTCGGATTTGTTTCTTTTAAATTAACGACGGCACCTTTATCACCGTTCACAGAAGCAGCACGCACATATGGATCAACGGCCTCAGTCCATTTGTCTCCAATCTTCACCTTATATGTATAAAAAAGACCTTTTTGATCACCTGTAAGTTTTGTCATCCAAGTTCCTTTTTCACCTTGATCCATATTTATTTCAGTACCTTTTTCATCATTCCATCTTTTATATGTAACCAACTTTACCTCACTTGCAGTTGGAGCCCACAAACGGAACTTTGTTTCCCGTGGTGTATATATGTTACCTAAATCATTACCGTCATAATAAAATAAATGATCAAATTCCTCACTACGGATTACTTTACCAATTTCAGTATGAGCTTCAATGGAATTCCCCATTTTGATTTTGTATGTTTGTTTTACATCAAGATTCTTTTCTGTAATGATTTTAACCTTATTGGTATTATCTCCATCATTTGTATCATAAGGACTAACTTTCTCAATGTTAACGCCCTCAATTTCAATTTTCTGCTCCTTAATATTGAATGGAGCATTGGTAGTCATAGTGATTTCATTGAAGCTATCAATGGTTGCTTTCTGAATAGAAAGTTCAGAAGAAGGCTTAGAATCGTATACTTTATCATCGCCCGAAAGAACCCATACTTCAGCACGGTCATCCTTAATATTTTCAATCCAACGATCCCCACCGTCTTTTTCCCATTCATTCGTACGAACTATAAACCCTATACGATTATAATCACCATCTATTTTCACCTTAGCATACTTACCAAACTCATCTTCTCCAGTAAATTCATAGGATTTGCCACTCGCATTTTCAGCCCACATCCAAAGATTCCAGTCTTTTGTATTTCCCGCCTTCTCCTTATAATGAATGATAATTTCAGTTGTTTTTGTATTTGATTCTGCTTGTGCACTCTGAAAAGAAAAAACAGATAGTAGCATAGCGATTACAGTAAGTAATAAAAACGTCTTGTTAATTAATTTTTTTGTCATTTGCACTCCATTCACCCTTTCTTAAAATATTACGAACTAAGTAACACTGCTTAAGTTAATCTAGAAATCTCTTTTATAGCACCTCCATATTGAATGTTTTTACATATTTATTTCAATGATCTTTTAATAGAAAAATCAAAGATAGAAAGGAATAAGAAATTAACGAAAACGTTTGCATTGAGTGTCAAAAAAAAAGACTTACTTATTCCTTGTTATATCTCTAAATATCAAAAAGATCACGGAAAACATTTTAAAGAAAACGTTTGTTATCGCTTTCAATTTTATAGCACGAATCATAAAAAGGTCAATATATTATTAATTTTCTGTTTTCACCTTATATATATTGTTAACATGTAAAGTTGTAACTCATTGAAGATAGTTAAGCATGGACATATTTTGACTTTAAGACTTCATCTCTGCGTCAACACATACTAAAATTCTCCCACTTTACATAATAAAAACTCTCCTAAATACATTCACGTTTTTAGGAGAGTTTGGGATTACTTTATTTTACAAGATTCATGTATTGAATCCTCTTTCTTTATAACTCGCTTGTATGAACTATCTCTTTTCAAAATAAGCGATGATTCTTCCATCACCAGGGTACTCTCCTTTCCAGCCACAAGGAAAGCCACCTGCTTTATAGATTTCAAACATAGTTTCAAAGAAACCATTCCTCTTCCCATTGATAACACGGCTAAAAGCACAATTATTGAGATCAGCTACGACATCATTGAAAAATGCATCCATTCTAACTGAACTCTGCCTTACATGATCGTCAATAACCTCTAACATATTATGGAATTCCTTTGGTCTTTCGGTTTCTGACAGCCTATAATACGCTCCTCGAACTTTACTTTTTTCTAGCTCTCTTATATCTGTCCACGTGTATTCATCCTCACCATATACTTCCTCATAAGCGAGCAATTCCGCTTGCTGCATATCGGTAACGATAGATATTTTATCCGAAAGTTTCTTAGTTAAAGGGGTAAGCTGAAAATCTTTTGAGAAATCAACTACCTCTTGTAACAATATAAAACAAACTATATTCACCTTCTAGATAACTGTTTTTCCCTCGATAACAGTATCTCTATTCACTATATTCAAGTAGAAATGCGATACGGTTGTAATGTAGTATGGATAGATCCAAAGAAACGGGATACCAAGTGTGAAAAATCCGATGATAATACCCAAAATAAACCATCCGATAAAACTCAACGATAGTAGGAATAAATCTAATTTATGTCCTTTCATCAGTTCTTGGCTCTTTTTAATTGCTTCACTCGCCGTATATTCTGGATGATCTATCAAAATATAGTAAGCCATAGAATAAGAGATAAATTTTATAATACCTGGTACAATTAATAATACACTCCATAAAAGCGTATATACAGTCATTAGTATAGTCACTTTTATAGATCTAAACACATTACTTTTCCGAAACCCTTCAAATAACTCACCAATTGTAGTAGATTCTTTTTTCGCTAAACGCAATGTAACTTTACAATACCCATAATTCATAATGCCTTGTGCAGCTATTAAACAAATAAATAGAACAACGAAAACAAGTAAATAAGAAAAAGCACCTACTGCATTTAACTTTTCGTCTCCTGTAATCGAATAACTAGAATTCATTGTTTCACTTAATAAGATACCCAGTAACAACAGTGGAAATCCTACAATAAAAATACCAACCCTAGAAATGACATGATACAGAAACGATGACAATACTCCCAATCCCCATCTGTCTTTTAATGAAGATAAGGCCGCTTTTTTTAAGTCACTAATCATTTTGATCCTACCTTTCAATTTTTTCCTCTTATATGAATTACTTTTACATAAGGAATAATAGCATGTTTTAACACTATTGATATTATATACAATTCTGTTAATGTCCAAATAAATGATGAAACTGTTCCAAAAGTGCTATCTTTAATTAATTTTCCCCTCTTACTAAAGTTATTTTACGATTAAAAGATTAACCATAACTCATAAAACTATTCTAGAATTAGCGATATCCAGTTTTTTAATACACGTATAACTTCAAATATCTTTTAATTGATATCTGTTAAGTTAATATGTTAATATTCCCCCTACATAAACAGGCTTCTATTTTTTTATTCTCTCCATACATATGTATCTTTTATAAACAACTCATTCACCTCATGCTTCATTTAAATTAAAACTCTTTACACATAATATAATTGGGCGTCTTCTTTTCTTCATCCATTTCATATTTTAAAAGAAAACTCTAAGCTCTCTTTATATTACTCCACACCCTATTCAAATCGCAACATCCTGATAGCCTAGGTTACTTTTTCATTGATAAGAAGAAGACCTAAACCATTTTCCATATCCCATGTACAGTATCTTCCTCTATTTTTCGTAAGGGTCAAGCATGGTTCATCATTAAAAAGTAAAGATCCGGGATACCACTTGTTCTGCTTAGGTATGTTAACTACTCATGGCTCCCACCCCTTCTCCTGCAAGAACTTCTGTAACCCCTCCTCAGATGGAACATTCTTCTCCCACTCTTCACATTCCTTCAAAAACTTCTCCGTTTCATTAAGAAGAGACGGCTCTTTCTTTAGAAACCGCACTACCGCTTTCTCTACTTCACTGAGACTCGTATATCCCTTTCCATGCCAATCTCGTAAAATCCCCTTCACATAAGCAAGTGTCCGCTTATTATTTTCATACGCAATTTGAAGTGCCTTCAATACGAGCTCCTCTGACAATTCCCCCATCCATTCACTTAATTCTTCCACTGCATAAGACGACAAACTACCGAAGCTTTGTTCATAAAACGTGAATACACTGCTAGCTGGATTCACTTCTTCTACTTCCTTTACTTCCTCTACTTCTTCTTGTACTACCTCAACCGCTTCATAACCTTGAACAATTTCTTGTGGAATCATATCAGATGCTTCAACCGGCATTCCGAAATGTTCTAGCAATAGCGGAATATTCAACTCTTCCTCGAGGCATCTTTGAAGAAACATATGTACAAACTCTTTATTTTTCACAGTCTTTAACTCACGTAACACACACTTTTCTATGTTCGTATTCGTAACAGGATTATAACGCAACCAGTTTAGAACATATAACTCCTTCGTTTTCGCATCATATAATATTTTTCCATACGCAATAAACCGCTTCAACAACTTCTCAACAGTTTCACGGTTATACCCCGTTTTCATCTCTGCCAAACGTAGTGGCAGTGGGTAAATTCCGCATTGTCTTGTCTTCGAACATGTCAGCAAATACATATAAAAATAGCGTTCCTCTGGCGTTAAATCCAGCACAAACTCATCTTGCCAAAAATTCACTTGTACACTCCGGTATACTCCCATATTTCTTCCTCCCGCTCTTTTAGTGGTACATATAGAATTAGTTATTCTTTCATATATATAAGATTAAAGAAAGGAATTGGGTGGATTTATTTTATACTTTTTTACTAGTACGATCTTATTACTTTTTTATTTTTTTGTAGTAGTTGTTTTTTATTTTGTTTATTTAATGATTTATTACTTGATAGGTGTTTATAAGAGGAATGGAAGGGGCTTATAAGGGGCTTCTTTTATTACCATTTGCTGAAGAACTTATAAAATAATACTACATATTAAAATTAATTTTGTTTTATAACTGCATCAATTGTCACTTCTTTATCGGCGACTACATCATAAAACCCAATATGAACGCCTTCTTCATATAGCCAGCATAAATCCATTCCATAAGGAGCTTCAAAAATCCCAAACATTACAGGAGCCATTTTACAATAGATTTCAAAGAGGAAGTGTCCGTATGATAACACTTGTATCAAGTCGTTTCACGCCATTCTAAAAAAGAAGTACACTGCACACAATATGTCACGTTTAAGCAAGCAACTCTAGTATTATTGCAATACATTGAGAGATTTTATAACTGTAAGCTAAGCCATATTAACACCCGTTATAAAACTCCCCAAGCAATAAAAAAATTGGGTTAAAGAAATCGCTGAGATTTAACTTTTCTGTGTCCACGATATTGACTCAAATTAACTATACTATTCAAATAGACTAACATTATCAAACCCCTAGTAACAAAAAAATAAAAAGATGCTATTCAAGACTTTATACTCTTGAATTAAGCATCCTTTACTTTTTAAACAACCATCTAATTTCCTTTTTTTAACTCATTAAACCATTCCATAGCTATATCATCTGCTTCTTTAATTGGATCATTAGAATATACCAAATCATATTTATATTCTGCTTTCAAGCTATTTTTTAATACATCATATACTAATTTCATTTCTGTTGGCATTTCTCTTTTATATTCTTTACATAGCCTAATCATATTCTTTATATCATTATTTAACATTCTAACAACACCTTTTTGTCGTTCTATAGAGGTATCATATTTTTCTTCATTACTACTTATAATGTCATTTATTCTATGGCGTTCTACTATTTCTCCATTTATATTATAGAAATAGTCACTTGCTATAACATTATCTTCAAAAGAGCAATAAATATATATTTTATTTGCTCTATCCTCTACGTATTCTAAACATATAGAAACCATATCTGCCTGTAATTCACTAAAATAATCTTCAAATACTTTATTCATAATAATCTCCTTTTGAATTTAAAATATCACGCTCAAAATATTTCCCATCTATTTCATGTTGTATATTAAATTCTGATGGTTGTAAATTATCTCCATCATATTTAATTTCAACCTTTACTTTGACATACTTCCCTTCTCCTAACGCTGTTGCCCATTGATTTTCTATTCTCTTATATATACTTTTGTTAACTTTCTCTAATTGAGAAACTAAATTATCTAGTTTAGGTGAACCACCAAATCTATCACCTGCTACGTGCCCCGCATTATCTTGTCCCTTTACTTTTCCTGGTGTATTTTTACTATGCGATAATCTCTTCTCTCTTTCAATTAATTGTAGCTTATCTGTTTCAAATTTTTCAATTCTTCCAAGGTTATCTGTTTCATAAAAATAGTCGTATTCCCCTGTTTTATACCTAATATTCGGTTTCAACCTATTTTTTCTACCGTTTGTAAACTATTTTCCTTTGTCCACTAATGTTTTAACTTCACTTACTCCTGCACTACCTTTTCCCGTACCCTTTTTTGTAATCTAAAAATAAAAAGCACTTGTTGCCTATCATCGACAATCAAGTGCTCTAAGTTCAAATAATATTTTCTAAGAGTTTAATTTATTGATTATATAAAACACCCACGGAACCAATAGCAATTTTTCAACAATATTATTTTGAATTAATAATTGTGTTAATCGGTTATTAATTCAAATAGCCTCTATTTTAAGCCCTAAAATCGGTTAATCAGTACTAGATATTTTCAATATATCCCCTAATTCTCCTAACAGTTCTATGTTTTTTAAAGCCAACTCAACAGGTATGTCTTTCATTAACACGAATGGTAATTGTTTTGATCCTTTTAATAAGTCAAACAATCCCTTTTTGATGATAAATACCTCTTGTATTTTCTTTAAATCCATAGCCCCTCCTACTGGTGGACTTACCAATATAAGATTGCACAGTTTTTCCTTAAATACTTCCTGTTCTTCATCCACACATTCAATATCTATCGCTCCGTCATTTATCCACTGTACAAAATTCTCACTTACTATGGTAGCATAATTTGGATCCATAATCCCTGAATCAACTTGTACTAACTCTGTTGCGTTTTCATTTGTAGTCATTAACAGCATTTTTCCTCCACCATTACTTCCTACAGCAACATAGCCCTTTGCATATTCACGGACTTCATATGTTTTATTTCTTTCATCTATTATATCCACTCCAAATATAACGACTCCATTATCGGACACAAAACCATTTGTATGCTTTAGTAATTGTTTATAAGCATTAGGGAATACTAATCCCATTTCCTCTTCAACTTTTTTAATTTCATTTTCATCAACTGGAGAATATAATTCATAAGTCGACAATTTTTGAACGTTTATCATTTGAATCCTCCTAATCCATCAAAATATCTATATGCTTCTCGCATTACTTTTTTGCTACTTTTAAATCTACACCTGCTTCAATCATTTCTTTATAGCTAATATTAAATTCGTATATTATATCCATACTAAAACCTTCATTCCTTCTTCTGGCTCTTTGGAGAGCGGATATTATAGCATGTGATTCACCAGAGGTAGATTTGAGTAATATTGATGGTGCTTGTCTACTGTTATAATTATTACTTCTTATTTATGAAGTTACAGCATACCAATCAATTAAAAAACACTTGTTGTCTTTAATTAACAATCAAGTGCTTTAAGTTCATTTGTTTTCTAAGTTTGTAGGATACAACCATCATGGAGTATGTACTTTTTAACAGCCTATTCTTTTTCGTTCTCATGCCTTACCTGACTATGTATACAATCTGCTTTATCACTCTATTATATAACCTATAAATCCAGTAATACATACTTAGACAGTTACTGTAGCTAATCGTATTAGTTTCCTTCACTAAATCACAAACTATTCATCCCATTCCTCATATACAACTGACCCCATATAAATTAAATTCCCACTTTTAAATTTAACTTCATCTATATCTCCATCGCACTTAAATTCATATAATATAATAATAGAATAATAGTTTTCTGGCAATTCTTCCCCGTAATGTTCCACAAATTGTGATAAAATTTCCGCTTCGTACGAGGAACCACTTAAAAGGGTAGTCAACGATGTAGTGGAGTCCTCTATCAGGGTACTCTCTAATAAATCTTGGTTATAATCAATAAAATCAATATTAAAGTTTCTCATGAATTTAGATTGAATTCTATCCCCAACTTCATCAAACTTAATTTCAACATATTCTTTTAGACTTTGCTTAGTTCTAAAATTACCTACCCATAAAGACATTACGCCTGGATTTCCCATAATGAATCCCCTATATACAAATTATAGTAACATCACTTATCTTAAACCTTCAGATAATGAATTTATTCCACCTTTCAATCTATAATGTGCCCAATTTTTTAATCTTCTTTTAAATGTACTATACTCTAGAGAACTATGAATAATTTTTAACAACTCATTATGTGCTTTAGTAGAACTATATCACCATGTTTACCTACTGGATTAACAAAATGAAAGTCTTCTATAATTGTTCTCATCTCTGCAATGTCTCCCACTTTTACTCCCCACAATTTAAAAGTAGGTGCTCATGATACTAAATGCCATTCATGTATCCCTCCCGGATAACGGATTCTACTTTCAATAATACTCCTTAGCCTCTGATCAGCCCATGCTAATTCAAATTCGTCCAATATTAAATTATTAAACCACTTCGCAAATTCTTTATTACCCGGCATATCTTGAGGCGTAAAAGTTCTTGTTCTTGAGGTTTCTTTAACAAAATTATCTTTAATTAACTTTGCGCGTTGTGCGTTAGTTAACCGTTTTGATTCCTTATATAACTTTGATTTCTTATTACTAGAAGAAATCCTAACTTTAGTCGGCTTTAATGGTCTAAGTTTTTGTTTTTCCGTACCCCGAGGGATTCTTCGATGCTGCATTCCCAAGTTCTTCACATCTTCCATGGTCTTCGCCTATTATCTCCAGGCTCGACTTCCCTTTGCCCCATTCCTAGGTTGCTTTTGACGAGGCGGCAAGATTCACTTCATGCTACGGTCTGCTGATTCGCTCGCACTTCTATTAGAAGTTACTTTGTCACAGGGCTTCAACCATAGGCTTTCTCCACCAGCTGCCTGTCAGCTAGCTACTAGGCGACTTGGTTCTTTACCCTAGACTGGACTTTCACCAGTAAGCAGCGCCCAGCTTAGCTGGGCACGCAAATAAAAAAGGCAACGTATATACGTTGCTCTTTTCACTCATTCCTAACACTTAAGAAATATTCAAAACAGGAATCGAATCCGACAAACACAATCCCCATGTGACGAAGTAACTCCTACCTTAGTGTTATGAATCAAAGAAAAGTACGAATTCGGTGCGGACTTTCTCGCATCAATTAGGATCGGATCGATAGCATTTAATATTAGCAAGCGAAGCATAAGCTATCTACACTGTTTCTGTTGTATATAATATTTAAAGATTTGGGAGATAGGCGGAAAGACTCAATATGTTGCTCTACCAAACTGAGCTACTCTCCTTATGTTTATAAAACATAAGGAGCGGCAAGAATTCGAACCTGCGACCTACCGCGTGACAGGCGAAGAAATTCTTTCCTACACTGCCCTTTTCTTTTTTACTTATTGACTTCATTATACTCGTCAAACATTTTTTTAGAAATTATTAGTTCTTTTTCAAAATTTATCTTTTATCTTTTTATCTATTGATCTTAAAGCTTCTGTATTTCACAATTGAATTCAATTAGATGGCATGGAAATAATGTATTAGACTAATAAACGGATATACAATTTTACATAGAAAAAAAAGAAACTCCCAACAAAATATACGTGATAAAACAAGAAGCTAGGAGATGTTACATATGAAATATTTTGTAATAGAAGATGATGAATTATCAAGCTGTGGTGAAGAAACAATATATGTTTTTGAACATAGGAAAGGAAAAAGAAGTTACGACTCGATGAAAACATTAGAGGATTTTGCAGCAACATGCCAATTCATTGAACGAAGAAATACGCATTGGTTTTGGTATAAAGGAAAATACGTTGAAGATATGCCTATATGGGAATTTGAAAAAAAATTTAGGGCTGAACAAGAAGAACTGAAAACAATATCCCAAGAAGAATTCACAGAATTGAGAAACAGATATGCCCCACTTATTAAACCTATCGAGTTCCCTATTGAAGGAATCAGAATTGCTTATGCTTATGAACCAGAATGGAATGATGAATTTTTTGTTATGGAAACAGAAGAAAGTTATTTTGCCGTATATTGGTTTACAACGGCTTAATAATAGTTTTTATGACAAATCAACAGGTTTCTTATCCTAAAGGACTTCCGATAAATACTGATTAGGTGTTTAGAAAGTTTCTTCATAGTCAGTATGTCGAGGCTTGGGTATTCCGACTACTTGTCCTTCACCACTAATATGATGGTGAATAAATTAAATTCCTCGAATTCCATGTACATCATACACCTCTAAATTTATTATCATGAACCAAAGTACTTAGCGTTTAATGCTTACCTTCAATTTCTTTGTATCAAAAAAAGATCTAATGTTTCTTATTTGAAACATTAGATCTTATCATTGTCATAATATATATTTATCTTTTCTTTTAAAAACTCTTGCAGTGTAATCATTTTTATTCCTTCACTAGCAGTTTTTATATAACTAAACTTCAGAATTTTTGATAATGCCATTTATTCCTTCAAAAATAACATCTCTTAATACTTCATTATAACTTGCATATTCTCTATCAGACTTTATTTTATCAAAAACTTGTTTTATAATACCGTCAACCATAATCGTCAAACCTTCTATCTCCTCTTGACCTCCCTCTTTCTTAAAAGTTTCATTTAAAATAACTAATTTTCTTTCTTCTGACACATCTTTATCCCCCTTTAAAGTTTTTAATTTAAAATCTCTCCTGTGGCGGTCTATCCACCACAACATCTTCTATCTTATCTAAATTCCCAATTACATATTTATAAATGTAGCATTTCAGCCTTTACAACTTGAATATATTCCTGCAACTTGCAAAATGCTTCCGTCAATTTACCTGTTTCTTCTTTATGAAGAAAGCGGGCCTTGTTTCGTTCTTCCTCTATGACAAGTAGCTGCGCGGCAGCATAAGAAAGACCATACTTTTCGCATTCTCGTTTTATATCTTGAAAAAAAGAAGGAGGTACAGTCCCTGCTCCTGAGACAAGCATCTCATCTAAAGCTTGTTCCAATTCATCGATTATGCGCACTAACTCTATCATAGAACGTTTCTCCTTCATTGAGTGTAATATTTATAACCTCTCCTGCTTCTGTATATAAAATGACAGGTGTAACAACAAGCTTTGTTCCTTCTTGATAAGGGTAGACTAACATTTTCTTTACATGCAACGAGTCCAAATATATTTTTACAAGCCGAATCATCCGCTCATCTTCTGGTCGTTTCATCATTTGCATTTGCAATGTTTTACCATTCTTATCAATAAGAGGTAGGATCCATTTTTGTTCTTGCTTCTGAAACTTCCATTCTCCAATTTCAGCCACTTCAATACAAAAGACTCCTTGTTTATTTGCACCTAACCTCTGCTCTTTTATTTTTTTTAATAGTTCTTCCCATGAGGTTAAAAAGAGATATTGCCACTCTGCCACATTCGTTTTCCCTTCCACTTCTCCTACTGTCTGTGAGCTAGATGACAATTGAAAATCGGCGTTAAGTTTTGCCTGTTTCAACCGAAAAGATGAACGAGACAGTTCGTATCCTTTTCCTGCAATCCCCCACGGCGCTTGCCTTTCATGAAGTTCTTCAGGAGTTGTGTTGCTTCCTTCATAAAACATCGGACGCGACTGCGTGTATGTGATCCACTTTTCCTGCTCTCGATTATAGAAATAATACGTCACACCAACATAACCAGACTTCGTTTGCCAGCCAGATGCACCAAAAGCATGCAAAGTAAGCGGTGGAACTTCATAATATTCCGAACGAAACGGAATCTCGTGCAGACGGTGACGCTCCAACAACAAAATGTATTCATAAATCGCGGACAGCGTTTGCCGATAAGATGTCATTTGAAAAGATGCATGTTTCATCCGGTATAGCCTAATATCGGCCCCGAGCTTACGAAATAAATTTTCTAACTTTGCTAGTTTCAAAGAGCGTACTTTTACAGAAAGTTGTTCTATTTCATAGATTGTATTTTCGGTAAGGCGCGTTAATCCAAGGTGAACAATTTGTTCGGTCATCTCTTTGAAAATAGATAGCTTATCCGTCGCAATGCTAAGAGATTGCATCTGTTTCGTTTCATGCGAGATTCCTTTCTCTTTTTGATACCAATATACCGCTTCCGCCTTATGCCGGCATATTCCCTCTGCTTTACACGTACAGATCGCATCCGCTACCGATTCAGCTGTCAGAAAGCGAACCGTTATATCCTCTTCTGGGAAGGACGCAATTAAAGCACCCTCTTCTTCTAAAACAAACTTTTGCTGAAATGTTTCGCGGAACATTATTTCAGCCCACATTTTTTCGGAAACAATATTGCGAACGTCCACATTCAAAAGAGCAGAGAAATCAACTTTTATGTTCTCTTCACCTTCATACATCTTCTTTGCTTCTAATAGAGCCATAATGACATGCTTACAAATCGAACGGGCTTCACACGTGCAAGAGTAACTACGTATATCCCCCGTAAACGTTACAGTAATTCCATCATCAAGATATATTTGCGCTGCCCCTTCTTCTACGTTCATGTTGACATTTGTTACGGCAGCCAAATCCTTCGTTGCTCTCTTATATGTTCCTTTGTTAGACATGGCAATTAAATATGTCTCATCAATAGAGGAAAGAACATTTAAGAAATGATTGTTGCGATCCACTGTGCCAACCTCCCTGGTGTTAGCGCCGCTACATGAGCACCGAGCGCCGCTATTTTTTGAGCTGCCTGTTTATCATAAAAAGGCTGTGCAGTCGGATCAAGAGAAGTAAGTACAATCAGCTTTGCCCCCGATTCTACAATCTTCATCGCTTCTCGGTACATCTCATTGTAACTGCCGCCTTCATATAAATCCGTTACAAGTACGACAATTGTTTTATGAGGCATCTCGATTTTATTCGTTGCGTAGCGCAGTGCCTGAGCAATATATGTTCCTCCCCCAAGCTGTACACTCATAAGCGTTTCCACTGGGTCATCAATACGATCCGTTAATTCAACAACCTCTGTATCAAAGATGAACAAATCCGTCTTAATCGCCGGTAAGCTTGCAAAAATGCCAGCCATAACTGCACTATGAATAACAGAATCAAGCATACTTCCACTCTCGTCTACTGCGAGAATTACACGCCATGGGCTAACGTGCTTCGTCGCAGCATAAAAGTACGGTTTTTCAATATGAATGGTGTTCGTTTCCTTGTCAAAATGCTTCAAATTCTTTCGAATCGTTTTCTTAAAATCAAAGTTGCTCATCGTACGCACACGGCTAGAGCGATTTCGATCTGGTCTACCGCTTAAAGCGTGCTTCACTTCTTGCTCTAAATTACGCCGCAACTCCTCAGCAACTTTCGCCACAATACGTTTAGCTGTATCTAATACATCTGGTTTTACATAATCTTTAAATTGTAAAATGCATTTTAATAAATTCATATTCGGCTCCATTTTTTCAAGCGTTTGCTTATCTTGCAATAGAGCCGTTAATTCATACTTTTCTAGCGCATGATTTTCCATAATTTCAATGGTTTCTTGTGGAAATAACTCCCGCACTTTCGAAATCCAAGTTGGCACCGTTAACTGAGAAGGATCTAAGGATCCACCGCGTTCTTCTCCACGTTCTCGTTCGTACAAAAACTCCAGCACCTCATCCATTTCTTTATATGCATAGTTTTCTTCCTGAAATGTGATTTTGTCATCCGCATATTTCCCAAGAACAAGACGCCAGCGATTTAAAGAAATGTTATTCTCCATCTTCTAGCCCCCGTCTCATTAAGATTTCCCGTGCTTTCCGATCTAACTGCATTGCATACGCGAGCACCTCTCCGGAAATTGCTTCTTCTTTTAACACTTCTTCTGTGGCACCATATAACCCGGCAACCTGTCTAGCAATCGTATCAACCTCAAGCGGCGTGAATTGGCTGAACAAAAGGCGCAAATGCGGCAACACTTGTAAAAATGTCTCTTCATCAAGCACTTCTAAAACATGGGACATCCCGTCAAGCAGTGATCCATTATATAAAAAAATGTCTTTTGCGCCAGCAAACAAACCATTCAAAAATATCGAAGCTTGTTTTTGCATATCGCCACTTCCATAAAAATATCCTTCGGCCACTTGTATGACCTCATCTACCGTCCGCTTCGCTAAGGAAGTTAACAGCCCAAATACGACTCCCTCTACTTGGCTTTCCCGTTTTTCCTTTTGTAAATAAAGTTCCAGCGCTTCAATAAATTGCTGATCTGCAGGCTGCATTGTATATAAATCGATAAGCTTTTCCGCAATAATTGCTGGTTCGCCTCCATCTAAAACAGAAAATAACGAAAGTGCTTTATGTCTAGCATAATCCGCTTGCTGATTTGCTTTTTCTATTTGTGATAAATAGTAAGCACAATCTGCCATTGAAGCAAAATCTCCGTCCTCTTGCACGACTTTATCTATAAATTGGGTGTACATGGAAAAGTCGGAAAATAAACCACTTAAGTAGGCTTCTAGTAATAAAAGGGCCACCTCTCCAGCTCGCCCTTTCGCCTTATACAGCTTTGTTCTTAACATTTCCTGCGCGGCTTCTCTCACCGTTCCGCCATACACCGATAAATCAATCAGAGCACTTTCTACTTGTGCTGAAAAACGATATTTCCAAGTTTCGCGCATAAGATTGATGTTCTGCTTTCTCGCAAGATTAGGACCGCGCAACTTCTCACAAAACGGAACTCCTAAAAAAGTGAGGCAATGAAAGAATTGACTTAAACGCTGGTGTCGTTCTTTCTTATATATGTCAAGAATTGTCTCATGTGGTACAGTAGAACGCGCTGGAAGACGAAACGAACGAACAGACGCACGAAAATCATGTACGAGCGGCGGCACATCCGCTTCTTTTGACAATTCCCCCCGCTTCGTCCCTTGCAAACTCGTCTGAAGCAGCGTTAAAGGCTTATCTACCGAGGATATCTCCCCTTTCACAAATGCACTACGGACTGCATCCATCAACTCATACAATCCAGGTTGCATCTTTCCCCGAAGCGACGCAAGTTCACGTATCATTCGCGCAGCCTCAATCTCATCTGCCATTGATATACCTTCTGCCTTTAGCTGTCTAGCAATTCGTATCATAAATTGCTCAGCTACCGATTCATCCCTGTTCTCCCAAATATGTTGGTAAAAAGCAGGTGCAGGCATACCGCTCTCATAGTCACGCATCTGATCACTTTCCAAAAAGGAATACGGCATAAGATAGTTTTTAGCATGTGCTTTAGATAACGGGCTTTTCGGCAGCTTTTTCTGTTTTCCTTCCAATTCAAGAAGCCCTTTCACATGAAAGCCTCCCGTAATAACGAGCACCCTGTCATACACTTTACGCGCTTTTTCAATTTCCTTTGCCATGTGTACCTCTCTGGCTGCACATCCGTCTTTGATCAACATCTCCTGCGTGTAATCCGCGCGCGTATAATAACAATAATGAAAGAGCTGACGGACAAACTCCTCACTTGTCATATGAAAACCTTGGAATTCAAAATATTTCTCCCAAAATTCATGAAAATTTCGACACCCCGTTTTTTCCGAAAGCATACGAACATATTGACTATGCCGAAAATATTGTTCGTCATATTTCCCATGCTCTTCCTCATTTTTCGTTGCAAACAAATATTCTTTATAAGGAAGGTCAATAAATGAAATAGGAATGCTTTGTGCAGCTCCTTCCCGCAGCGCAACAAGTTCCGGTGAATAGTCGAGAAAGGGATAGTACGCTCGGTACTTTCCACTTTCTCCTCTTTCAAGCACATCCGCTTTATCATCATAACTGCAATATATACAAATCGGAGCCTCACTCTCTTCACTCACAATATACGGAATAAGAGGGTTGCAATCTATCGGTCCTTCTATAAGAATCGCATCTGGTTTATAGAATTCAACGATCTTTTGTATATGAAAAGAGCACGCAGGACTATGATGGCGAATCGGTACGTATACGACGCTTTGCTCTAAATTGTAAGCTCTTTGAAACAATGCATTTACTTCAGCTGATTGCGAGCTTCGAAAAACGACTTCCATACCTCTCCTCCTACTTGACCTCGCGCCTTAACGATGCTTGTAAAATAACTGCGCAACTTTTCTAAATCATCCTTGTTTTCTTTCGCAATCGTCCCTGATAAATATCGGACAAGCGTATCCATTTTTACTTGTCCACTTCCATAATAGTACGCATCCATCGCACTTTGATAATATACAGATACTGCTTCTGCAGTACTCATAACAGAGGATGGCTGATCAATTCGTTTTCCTTCAGCCGTTATGCCTTCTCGTAGTTCATGAAAAACAGTCCCTAACAGTTGAACGACCGTCTCATCCACTTTCGGTGTGATGCCTGATGCTCCTAATAAACGCGTTACTTGTGACTCTATTATTTTTGCTTCCAGCTTTACATCCTTAATCGGATGCACCGTTTCAAAATTAAAACGACGCTTCAATGCACTACTCATTTCATTCACACCGCGATCGCGTGTGTTAGCTGTCGCAATAATATTGAATCCAGGCTTTGCTGTAAGAATTCCTTGCTCTCCAAACTCCGGAATATTCAGCACCTTATCGCTCAGAACACTGATTAATGAATCTTGCACTTCCTGCGGGCAGCGCGTCAATTCTTCAAACCTAGTTAATATCCCTTGTTCCATCCCAACGAAAAGTGGTCCTGGCACAAGCGCCTCTCTTACGGGTCCTTTCGCAAGAAGAAGCGCATAATTCCACGAATACTTGATCGTGTCTTCCATCGTAGCGGCTGTTCCTTGCACCGTATTGCGACTATTTCTACATATCGCAGCAGAAAGCAGCTCACTCAGCATCGTCTTTGCTGTTCCTGGCTCTCCAATTAACATAAGTCCGCGATTTCCCGCTAATGTAACAATCGCTCGTTCCACCAGCGCATCATTACCATAAAATTTACGACTAATTTCCACTTCTTTTCCGTCCAAAAGAAGTGGCTTTTCTTGTCCGATAATAAATGTACGGACGGCACGTGGTGACAATCGCCAGTTAGCTGGTTTCGGAAACGAATCATTCGCTTCTAACGCATTCAATTCTATTTCATATAATTCTTCCATTAATGGTTTAATAGACTCCATATGTCATTTCCTTTCTTATCGCTTACTGCGCCAGTTTTCATCACGGCCGAGATTCGATTCTGTCGTCCGTTTTATATCATATAAAATTTCGCTGAAAAATCGTTCAGGTACTTGCTTTGGCACAATGCGTCTCGCATCATCAACTTCGTCATAGGAGTATGAACCGCGGCTCACTGTGCCTGCTTTATAAAATTGAATTTCAAATAAACATACATCGTCCTCTTCTTCATATCCAACAGGTGCACCTTCAAATGCAAGCTCCGCCCCTAATCCTGTGCGAGCGTCTTCTTTATAGAAAGAATAATACACACCAGCGTCTTCAACCGATCCGCGATTCCAGCCGTACTTCGTTAACTTACCAAACAGCGAACGACCATTGATTTGAATGCCCCCAAACCTTTCCACAGTTACTTTCTCATCTTCCGCCGCCGGAAATACTTCGCGAACAATCTGCGGGAATGGTTGGATAACCTCATAATCTTCTAGTTGTTCCTTCCATAATTCCCGTTCCTCTTCGGACAATTCTAGTGGATGGATCAGACCGATAACAGTGTCTGTCGTAAGTTCATGCTCTTCTTCGTCAATCGTATTGAATGTGCCGTCCTCCATATAACGGAACATCGCAAGCAACTTTCCTTCCTTATACTCGCCCCAAATAAGTGAGATAGCAAATTGCTGCATAATTGGATTTTCCACAAACAGAGACTTCCATGTATTTTGCGACCAATAGCGATTAAGAGAAAGTGCCATTTCAAGACGCTGTGTTTGCATACTAATGATGCTTCGAAGCTGTTTCTTTATAGACGATAACTCCACCTTAGCCTCTTCTGCTTTTTCCGCATAATCTTTTGCATTTGGTTTCGGAAGCGACTTTATTCGTTTTCCTTCTTCTGTTTTTAACTCGATTTTCAGGTTGGGCGTTAAATAGGCAGTAAACGTCCTACTTCCGTAATCAATTGTCTTTTCACCGCGTTTATTAAAGCCAAGGTCCGGAACAAGCTGATCCTCTAGTTCTTCTTCTGTTATACCGCGTGTTTTAGCAGCGAGACTCAACGCTTCTTTCGCAGCATTACGCACCTGTTTATGTTTATATTTGAATGCCATAGTATTAATCGTCATAAGTGCAAGATATGACGAAGACAACGCCAACGCCTGAACAGCTGCTGCAGCGATAGCTCCGCGCATGCCAACAGCCCACTCATCAATCTGCTTTTTGAGCAGCAGCGCCATTTCATCATCACTATGAATGCCGTACATCGAAAGAATACCGCGCTTTTTCGCCTCTGCCCCTTGAGAAATCCACAGCTGATAGATCGCTTGTATATTTTCTTTCAAATCTTGTTCATTCAAAGCCGCACCTATCGCTTCCGCCGCTTCCTTTTTCTCAATTACAGACTCCGATACATACTGCTGAAAATAAGCAAGCGGAAGCGTTGCATCTGCAATTGCATCGGAATCACGAAGACGAATTTGTGGTTCAAATCCGAGCCACTGCACGAGTGCGTTTCTTTTTTGCGGTGTTAAAATACGCGCGCAAAGAGCTTCGATACTTCCTGATGCTCCTTCTAAGTCTTCATCGCCAAGCAGCGGAGCAAACTTCTCCATCAAGGAAGCATTTTTCTTTTCTTGCAAAGCTTCTTGCACAAGCTGTGTATATTTTTCAGATTTATAGTATAAAAGTGTTTGCATTACATTTTCGCGTACGACTTTCTTTCTACTATTCAATTCCTTCGCTACATCCTCTGCAGCTTCCACATCTTTTGTAAGAAATTCGACTGCAGCAGCACGTACTTTTTTAGAGGAATCTCCGAGACTTTGAATGAGAAGCGCGCGCGTTTTAACTGCATCATTCTTTGCCAGCTCATCCAAAATGAAAATTCGTTCATCCGCAGAATACTCAGTAAATGTCTCTGGCACATATGCTCGTTCTTTTACAAACAAACGAACGAGTGTCTCCGTTGCCTTATTCCGCTTCTCACTATGCCCGAAAGCTTGTTCAATGGAATAAGAAACGAGCTTCTCCATCGATACACCGTAGGAAAGCAGATCTTCTAGCACCTGTTCTGGTGAGTTCTGCATAGCAGCATACCGCTGCAGAAGTTCGTATAAACTATAGTGATAGCTGTAATTTCTCCCAAGTTGAAGCGTAAGAGCTGCTTCTCTCTTTGCCGCTTCCTCTATATCCCAAAGTAATGCAATTTCTAAAACCGGCATTCTCCAGTAATTATTTCTAAACTTCGAACTTTCGAACCGTTGCTTCATATCCTCAAATGATACATTTCCCAATAAATAGTCACGATATGTCCCACGTATGTCAGATGATTTCGTTTGAAGGACAACTGTTAAAAACTCTTCACGTACTCTATTTTTATGTAACTCGTACCCTTTTTCCGCTAAAAGCATTGATACAAAAAGGTAATGACTTTGACTTAAATATTGCAGTGTACGTTGCACAAACTCTGGTTGTTCTTCCACCATTTGAAGCAACAATTGGTATTCATATACGCGATCAAAATCAACAACGCCTAACTGATGCTGCGCAAGGCGATATGCGAAAAATCTTTCCTCTGAAATACCGAATTGCTCACACAAATCTCGAGTTGTTTCATATAATTGTGCATAAAAACTTTTTGTTTTTTTGTAATTCCCAGACTGTTCAAGAGTATGGCTGACATAAGAAATTGCATAATTCATAAAATCTTTAACAGAGCATTTCACTAACAATTCCATATATCTTCTCGCAACATCTGAATGCGTATACAAACAAAAAATTTGCTGCCAAGTAAAATCAGGTAAAGACCCACCAGCAAACACCTTACTAACAGATTCACCTCGAACGTACCTTTGGGCTACTTCAACCTTCTCGTCTGCTCCGCTTAGCTTCAGTATAAACTCCGCATGCTCTTGCAATTCTTCTTCCAGTAAAGAACGATAAGGAAGAAATCTCTCATAATCTGCATCTAACATAACTAGAAGCAAAAGTAATTTTTGCTCACCTGTTATAACTTGCAACTGTTCTTCTATATACTTCGGATTCTCCCTTATTAATTGTCTGAGAAAAACATCCGCTTCATTTACAGAACGCGAAAGATTCGTTAAATATTTACAAGCAAATACTACAAGTCTATCGAATGAAAGACCGCTTTTTTCGAAATAAACCTTTATATCTGGAAAACTCATATATGAAAAACGCACGAGAAGAACATTCAGCAGTTGATCCTCAAGTAAATGATAAAATAACCGAAAATAACCTGAATCTTGCTTATACGTTTTCCTAAAATCATTCATAAACTGCCAAGCAAAATCACTACGCTTATTTTCGCGAATCGTCGTTTGTTCTATATGCTTTAAAACTTCTTCATCCCTCGTCTGTAAGTAACGTAATGCTAATTCTTCTTGTTCCCCTGTTATATTAAGGTGTTGAAACAACTGATATGTACTGACTGCCATCTTCTCTGCCTCCCTAGTTCTTTTATAAATTCATCGTTATATCATTCAATACCCATCATCTCATATATCTGAAATTTCAGGCGTAAAAAACAAGGAATATATTTACATTATTAGTATATCATATCAATCCAAACTCGAACATACGTTTCTTTTAAAACCTTTATATTTACTTAAAACAATCATTGAAGATTTGGTATAGAGATACACAAAGTAAGTGATGAGTGTTTTTATGGTATAATGTATATGTACTAATTTTTGAATAATAAGTTTTTAAAATGAAGAGAGCTCCTCATTTACCCGTACTCTTTATATATCCTACATATAAAGAGCATCCCCCTTCATTTTATCACTCAATTGAATTCAGCAGAATTGCATAGTGAAGAAACACACAAAATGATTTACCGGAAAGTTGAGAGTTATATTTTTGTATTTCAGATGAAGATTTAAAACATCGCCGCTTTTAGAATGTCTGTTGCAGTCCTAGGCGAAATAAATCGTCTATTTAAATTGAAAAAACATAAATTTTTCTTTTTAAACAAGATAGACATTTTGCTTTTAGTTCTGCATAGCGACAACTAATATGTTAGAAAATCAGAGAAGACTTATATGAGCGGGAGGATTCGTATGAGAAAATATGCTATTTATGAATCAAAGAGAAAAGTAGTTGGATTATTTTTTTGACTTTGGTAGTTGAAGTAATGTTCCTCTTTATTGCTATATATGCATTTTTATCTGAGGGGCCTAGTTTCATAGTTGGACTTTTATTTGGAGCTCTTGCATTCGTTGTACTAATTGCGCTTTGGAAATTTATCCAAAAAATGATTACGAGAAAGCCAGCCATCATTTTAGAACAAGAATACATTACAATTATTAACAATCCAAAATATCCTGTAAAAATTGCTTTGGAGGATGTATACGGTGTTTTACCTTATGCAATCCAAGGACAAAGATATTTAGGAATTGTGATGGAAGATGATGTTGAAGATCGATATATCGCCTCTATACCTTCAAAAGGGAAAAGGCTGTATCGAGTTAATAAGCGCGCTGGATTTATACCATTTAATATTCATTTGAATTTATTAAAAATCGATGGAGAAGTATTACTTGAGAAGTTATATGAGTATGATATAAGCTTTTTAATTCCTGAAGATGAAGCGAAATAGTTATAATAAAAGAATTAATTTAAGTATAAGGAAAAAAGAACATCTTGATAAAAAAGATGTTCTTTTATTTTGTTCTTCTGCTTTCCATTAAATAACAGTAATTTTAATTAATGAGTATATTTATCCTCGCATTCTTTATCGATTTGCAATCATGTGATGAAAGAAAGCGGGTACATTATGGTTTTTATTTCTTTAAATCTAGTATCTTTTCTTTCTGCTATTCGATATATGATTCCCTTCTCGAAAAATTACTACTCTTTTTTATAAATATCTTAACTTTATTTAATATCTACAGTAAACGTTTTGAACCTCTCGTGTCTTTAGTTGTGAGAGGTTCAAGAAATGTTATTTGGTACTAAGGTTTATTTATGAACGAAATTGGAACGTGATGGAAGATTATTATGAAGATATGTTTTATTACTGGAGTTTTATTAAACATCCCCGTCAATGCTACGATTCTGTATCAATTTTTCGTAATTGAAGAACTAACGTTAAAAACTTTTCTCTTATCAACATTAACAGTAGCTATAACATTGCTAATTTTTCTCCCCGTCTTGTTTAAAACAGGGAGAACTATTGCTAAACAAATAGATTAGGTTGTTACAAGGTAAAGGGAGTCCATTCTACTGGATTCCCTTTATTATTTCTTCTTTAATATCAACATTAATGTTTAACAGCGCGTATTACTTAAAAATCTTTCGCAAAATTTTAATTTTGTTTCTATACGGTGGAAATACCAACCCTAACTCTACCCTTGAACTTCTCTTTAAAATGCTTTTACGATGAGTAAAAGCATCGAAACTATGTTTACCATGATAGGCACCGAACCCTGCATTTCCTACTCCACCAAAAGGCAAATGGAGATTAGCCATATGTGACATTGTATCGTTGACGCATCCTCCTCCAAAAGAAATTCATCCTAATACCTGTTTTTCAATATTTTTATTTTCAGTAAACACATACAAAGCTAACGGTTTTGGATGGTTGTTAACCATATGAATGACCTCATCTAAATCATTGTAATCCATAATTGGTAAAATCGGTCCGAAAATTTCTTCTTTCATAGCTGCAGCATCCCATGAATTTACTTCAAGAAGTGTTGGTTCAATATATAACACCTAGATGAATTCCCACCAAATACTATATAATTTTGGTCTTGTTCTAATATAGAAATAAGTCTATCGAATTGTCTCTCATTAATAATTCGACCGTAATCATTGCTTTTTAATACATCTGATCCATAAAAGCTTGTGATGATTTCTTTCATTTTCGAAATCAATTTTCCTTTGACAGATTTGTGTACAATAACATAATCAGGTGCAATACAGGATTGCCCAGCATTTATGAATTTTCCCCAGATAATACGTTTAGCTGCTATATCGAGGTTAGCTGTTTCATCGACAATAGCTGGTCCTTTCCCACCAAGTTCTAATGTTACTGGCACAAGATTTTTCGCCGCAGCTTCCATGACAATTTTTCCGACTTGAACGCTACCAGTAAAAAAGATATGGTCAAATGGTGCATGAATCAATAAAGAAGTTGTTTCTCTGTCTCCTTCGATTACACGAATATATTGCTTATCAAACGTTTCACTTATTATTTTGTTAATTATAGCTGAAACGTTCCCTTTTCCAATCTACGATAATGCAACCAGAAACCATTATGTTCCCAAACAAGAATTTTTAGTTTATCGCGTGAGCGATTGCAAAAAACAAATAAACAAGAAGAAAAGAGGCCTAACCTTGACGCTTACGTTTATTTTCTACTAAAATACCCTCTTTCTAGAATAGAAAACTAGTATTGGTCAACCCATTTATTTTACTAAAAAAGTTCTTCCTTAAAAATAGCTTCCCTATTTATACAAATACGTTTATAAAAATGTTGCACCGTTGTACGCTTGGGATTTAGTATTTAAAGGGATGTTATTTATTTTTGATGGAATTTATAAGGATTACAGCTATTTTTCAAGACTAAAAAATACTTTCCTTTTTTGCAAATTAATTGAAATTATACTATACTCTCCGCTATGCTTCGGTTGTGCCATAATAAAAACAGTCGGGCAACACATTCCTAACTGTTTTTATTTTGCCGTTAAACTTCGCTAATAAGAGGGCGTTAATTATGAATAACAAAATTTAATTAGGTAGGTGTGAATGTTGTTATACAAAGTAGACAATTTTAAGTTTTCCGAAGAACACGACTGTTGGGATGGATCTATAAACGTAAATTGTTCTGTTTCGTTTTTTAAACAAAAAAACATTGAGATAGATGGGTATTTAGAAAGTAATCAACCTTTAACAAAAGAAGCTTATAATACGCTATGTTATTTAAAGGAACACTTTGATATTATTTATGAAAATATACTAAATGCTCTATTTGAATTGCACTTTAAAGATTTAATGAGATACGAAATATACAATGAAAATGACCATTCCTTTAACCCTATTACTTTTAATAGTATGGAAGAAATCCATTCTTATTTAGGAACTCCTACATTTGAGATTTTACCTGACTATACGAAGGACAACTATGCTTACTTTGCAATTTCATTTCATAAAAATTGCTTGCTATCTATTGAGCATGGTCTTACAGCTTTATTTTTCAAAAATGATATGATTCATATTCAGCCATCTGATTCATACTGTATGCTTCAGATGCTTACGGATTATGAGGAAGACTGTTCAAAGTGGCAAAAGAATTTTTGGTTAGTGTGTTTTGAACTAGCTAAGAACAACTTATTAGATGATAAGAAATTATTTAGGAAGAAGTGGTTGAAAAGTAAATAACTCTTTCTACTAAAATTAATGTTTGTAGCATCTTTTTAATTAAAGTTTAAGAAAGACTCTGGTAATTCTAGCCTCCAAAACTTTTCATGTTTTCTTATCAATTCCTCCGACAGGAATGGTCTTACAATAGCATCCTGTTTTATTTTCATGGTTTTATCTCTTTCGTTAGTATAACTATCTAAGGGCATCTACCTAATGCCCTTTTGTTCTTCTCTCATAATGCTTTATGATAGTATGAATACTTAATGGTACAAGTTCCAACTGAAAATTAATAACTAGTACAACTTTTTTCTAATTTCCTCTTTAAATATTCAGCAATTTCTGTTTGTCCTCTTTCATTAGCGAATGCATAAGCATTCATACCTTTCATGTTGTCACCAGAGTATTTTATAGATATATCTATATTATTCTCAACTAACAATTTAACAATCTTAAAATGACCACCATATATTGCAGCAAACAGAGGGTTTCTATCGGGTTCACTAGTATCGATTTCAATATTATGGTTAATGAGATATTCCGCAATCTCTAAATGCCCTTTTGTAGCCGCTCTTTCAAGGGCATTTGTAGAAAAAGTTCCACCTTGCACATGAATATCCATCCCAGCATTAATAAGATATTCTATTATTTCTAAATGTCCATGAGATGTTGCTACATGTAACCATGTACCAAAAGGTGTCATCCATGTTAACATTTCTGGCTCTTTCTCAAGTAAATCTCTTAATGTATCCAATTGGCCATTTTTAATGGCGCCTCTAATAGCTTTTGCAATTTTAGTCTTATCCATTTTAGTTTCTCCTTTAATTTTTATCTTCTAGAAGCAGCTTGTTTTCCAAGGTCTTCTAGTATTTTAACAATATCATCTAAGTTTCCACCTGCCGCATCGACTGCTTTCAATTTATTTGCAACGTTTCCGAAATTTTCAATATTATATTGGTAATACTTTTATTTGGTGCCCAAGTTAAATTTTCTTTACTAATTATAGGGCCACAATACTATACTTTCTTACTATTTCTTCCGCGCTTATCCTATTATTCTATCTCTAATTTACAAAAGAAAACACCTAAACAACTTAAAGTGTTTAGGTGTTCTATTCAACCTTATTTACATGTATTTTCTCGATTCAAGTCAAATGTTACTTCAACGTCATTTTTCATTAACTTTTGTAATAATACATCGTATGGTGCGTATTAACCCACTCAAGTTCTATGGTTCAATCAAACCATTTATCACCATCAGTAATCCATTTATTGTTATGTAAATCAAAGCATTGATCATAATCATGAAAACTAAAATAAGAGGGTAATTTCACGCTTGTACCACCTGCTTTATTCCAGCAGGCAGCAAACCATTCCACTATAGCTTTTGTTTCAATTTTAGATATTACTTCATCGTTTTGTTCATAAAACTCCCAAAATTCATCTGATTTACCATCAGGGAATTTGTAGTATTCTACATCATCTATCAAATCGTGACTGCCTGAAAAGATACTGCTATCATTTCCTTCATAAAAGACTTCACTTGCTCCTCCATCCATAGAATACATTACAATGGACATTTCAAATGACTGAACAAAAGCTGTGAAATCTATTAAATCTATCCCATTATAATAATTAAAATGAAGTGTCCCTTTTATATTTCGAATAAGATCATCAGAATTTTTTTGAAGACCCTTTTTTAAAGAACTTGTGTAATTTTCTATTGTAAACAAACTATTCACTCCATATTCTAATTGAACTTCCAATATATTTTCCTCATCTAATAATACTAAAATTAAGTATTAAAATATAAAAATACATTTTCTACAATTGCACCAACTTAAGTGACAGAATTATACCCACTAAGCGCACGATATTATATAAATTTAGCAACCAGATATAAACCTTTTAAACTGTAACAATTGTTGAGAAAAGTTGTTCATAGAGCTTGTATATTGGAAACTCCTTATAACGTTCCTAATCACCCGCTTCTAATTGCCCAAATAATACTTTTGCTTCATGTGCACCTCCTATCAATACACTGGTACAAAATTGCATTTCTGAATAAAAGGTAAAATTGTTTAATTTTAAAATAGTTTTTATAAAATCAAACAATTTTACTGAGTAACCTAATCCTTACTTATTTTAGTTTTGTTTCACATAATTAGTTGTATTAAATGACTTATCATTGAATAATTGCAAGTTCTTTTTATCATAGTTTTGAACTTTATAATCTATGTCTTTTTGAACAACCTCTGCTTCTACACCGTTTGATATTTGTTTTGTGATATGTAGTTTTAATGTTAAACTAGCTTTATCATATTCCCACGTACCTTCTATATGGTTAGTCTTCCTCGGATACTCACCTACATTGTAAACTTCAAAAGTTTTAGGACTTCCACCTTTTAAAATAAATGCTAGTTTAAATCCGTCTGAAGTCTGTACGCCCCAGTTACCAATTAATTCAGTACCATCTATTACGTTCTTCTGTACCGCATCATAGTCGATTCCGGCTTTCTTATCTAAGTCTTTAATATCTTTAACCGATACTGTACCATCACCGACTTTTGTATTCTTATCTTTAAGTGAGTTAATTGCTTTATACCAATATTCGTCACCTTGTTTCAGAATCTTCTCTGACTCTTCAATCATTTCTTTGTCGGTCTTTCCGCCTTTTTCTCTAGTTGGTTTTCTAGTAAACACTTCTTTTACTATTTTAGAGGACTCTCTAAAGTAGCCAGTCGCTTTTTCAAAGTTTTTCTGTTCTTCTATATACTCTTTAGGTGGGTCTATAGATTCAATCTTATCTAATACCCCATCCAATTCTTTTATTGAATCTAATACGTCTGATTTCTTTTTCTTGCCGTCAAATAGTTCTCCTATTGTATCATTATGTTTCTTAAATGTAGTATCAAACTCTTCAACTAGTCCAACTACTCTAGTTGTATAGTCTTCTTTTGATACCTTCTCTTTCTTAACAAAGGCCTTCTTTTCATCTGCTTTAGCGGGTTTAGACTCTTCTGTCTTTGTTTCCTTAGATTCAGTTTTATCCGATACCCCACAACCAAATAACAACATAACTGAAACTGCTACACCTACTAGTTTCTTTGCTTTCATGACTAATTTATCCTCTTTAAATTTTTACTGATTATACTCGTAGAATCAATTTATCAAGTTCCCTTACTGCTCAAAATAAACTTCTATATCATGTTTCATACTTGTTCCTTCACACCTTCGTCAAACTGAGCGCCTTCTACATTTGTTCTCCTCCCTCCTACTCACTACTACTTTATTAAAATTATGCAGTAGGTTAGGACATAATTTTACATTGAAAAGGTATCATTCCTCTTCAAATTCATTCCAAATGAAAAGATCTCCTTTATGCCCCTGTCGAGATTCGGGAAAATAAATCACATAATTATCCTTTTTAGAAAGATAATAACATTTTCTTACTCACCATTTTTATTAACTAAACGTAGTTGGCTACCGCTTCTATAGATGATTCTTAACATATTACCTTTTCCTTATCTAGCTAAATACTGCTAGATTTTTAAGAGATTGATGGATACCAAGAAAATTTTGTATCACTATCAAGTGGTTTATCCTGGGTTTCCTTTTTGATTATGCTGAACCATTCGTTTAATATTTGAGCTTTTGGTAATTGTGAGGCAGGGTCGTCTTCCCAGATGATGTGTGAAAACCAGGCCTTTGTTTCCCATTCAAATTGCAGCTCTGCAAACGAAATTGTAGGATGGTCCGCTTCATAAAATTGTCGGTTTACTGCATCTGAAACTTCCGAAGCTTGTGGTAACAACTCATTCTTAATTCTATTTTTAATCGTCTGATTTTCTAACTGATCCCAAAAATACAATTGCCCGTTCATTTGATAAAAAATATCAAATGAAGCCTCACCGTTTTTCAAATTAAGTAATATAAAAGCACGTTCCACATTATTATCAGCGGCTTTTACAGTATTGATAATTAAATTTTGTGCCATTGAGACCCAATAGCTATTGGCTTCATCTAACGGAGATTCAACATACAATTCTTCATTTAATTCATTGAGGGGTGCCTCATTATTGTTTACTTGCTCCACTTTCTTAAAAAATCTATTAAAAAAACCCATGACTTCTCCTCCTCTTTTTCATTCTCTTATAATACATTTGAATAATTAGATAATATTGATAATGCAATCATATCATTTTCAGATGAGGTATGAAACCAATTTAACGAATGGAATTTGTTCTTGTATTTACTTTTTATATTTAAGAAACTGAATTTAAATAAAAGTTTTATTTGTTGTTACTTTGACACCTTTTACAATCTTCCCCTATTACCTTCGTATACTGTACATAGCCATTATAAACTCTAAAAATTTAATACTTCGTGCACTTATAAAATTATAGGTCTCTTTTTAAAATTTCACGTTAAAACAAAAAAAAGCACTCGTTTCCTTTCATAGGCAATCAAGTGCTTTAAGTTCATTTGTTTTCTAAGTTTGTAAGATACAACCATCATGGAGTATGTACTTTTTAACAGCCTATTTTAAATAGCGACATCTTGATAACCTACTTCATCTACCCTTTCATTTATAAGACGAATTCCTAAACCATTTTCCTCATCCCATGAACAATCAAACGAGACCCCTACATCACGTCCATCGCGAAGGAAATCATACGGAACAGAAATACCTACTAATGTTATATGTTCTATTAATTGAGCAACTGTTTCAATTAATGGGTAGTCTTCATTAAATGCAACATCATAACCAAGCTCATGCCTTTTTTGTTTATAATAATTTAAAATTGGTTGTAATATGTTATGTTGGATTTTCTCCCAATTATCCATTAATGAATTGTATGCCACATATTGAGCTTCATCAAATTTACCATCATCTTCTCCTCCAATTAATAATGCTATCTCCGTGTCCTTTCCTAAAAACTTTATGGTTCTGTATCCTACCCATGTATACTGATAATCAAGTTCTCCAAAAACTTTATCATTTATTGTCATTTTATAATCTCCTTATTATTTATTTGCAAATCCTCCAGGTTCAAAAGCTCCTGCGTTTATTTCACCAACTCCACCAAGGTGTCCAAATTTGGCGTTTATTTCTGTTGGCACAAGTTGTATAGTAACTCCATCATTTAACTCATGCCATGTTAATTTATTTTTTACTCGGTATTTTTCTATATCTTTTGCCGTAATTCCACCAGCTTCCATTCCAAATTGGTTTGCCAATTCTGGTGAATTATTAAGCTGACTTGCTAATCTTTCATTTGCTTGCTTAAAATTATAATCTCTAGCCTCTTCAAAAACGACATTTGAATTCGTTTCTGCGGGTGTTTACTTAAATCTTGATTCATATGTACTGGCAAGTTCCTCTTGCTTAAAGGCTCGCGGAATATCAGCATCTCTATTACCCGTACCCTTACTAGCAAGCGAAGCCTCAAGCCCCTGAATCTCATCATTGATTTTATTATTGCTGCCTGCATGGCGCGAATTAACCCACTCGGTAACCTTCCCTGGGCCAACTTGCTTCCCTATCAATGTACCGTCTCCAGCTGGTTCAACGCCTTTGAATGTAGCTGTTACATAATCTACACCCCCGGCTATTTTTTGGCCAAGCTGATACAGTTTTTCATTTCCGTATTTTTCTGCTTTTAGGCCTGCTAGTCTCACTCGGTAAAGCGTAATATTTTTTCCATCTTGGAATGATTGTACTATATTTGAATAAAAAAAATTTCCCTCATTCACTTTTTGTGAATAAAGCCAAGATTAGTTGTTAATTTAATCCCTTTTATATTTTTCTCTACAACTGTCATACACTGTACATAGCCGTTACAAGTCATAAAAATTACTGTAAAAATTTTAACACTTGGTGCATTTATAAAATTGTAATGAACCCTTTAAATTTTATGCTTAAACGCAACAAAGCACTTGTTGCCTTTCGTAGACAATCAAGTGCTTTAAGTTCATATGTTTTTTAAGTATCATTAAATTTCACTAGTGATTAAATTTGTAAGTTTTATAGTACAGTATGACACCTTCCATATGTCATGACAGGTGTTACGTTAAAACTTACAATCTTGTACGAGTTCATTAGTTTCCGCGTCCATTCTATGTCTTTATATTCGTCTTCCAGTAAAGTGTCATATTACTTACAAAGTCATTATAACCAGTTGTATTGTAGTACCGCTAAAAACTCAGTAAAGTTATCCACTATTTTATAAAACACTGGTTCAAACTCTTCTGACTCTTCATGAGACCATACGCACACCGATGGATTCTCTTTATTCCCTCTAAAATCCAAGCATACAAAATCCCCTGCAAATATGCTAGCTATCGGTAATACCTCTGCACCTAGTAAATCTTCATTATCAGTTAATCTTTCCTCTATCTGTGAAAATACAACATCAATATCATAGATTCCTTTAGGGTTATTTCCAATATCATCCAGCATACATAAAAACCTTTCTATCGCATAACTACGATTATCACATACAAATGTAGCTCCTTCAACTTCTGCACCATTATACACTTTAATAAAATCCAAAAATGAACCTGGTAGTTTTAATCTCCAAAAATTTTCATGTTTTTTTATTAACTCTTCTGAAGGTAATGGTTTTACAATAGTATCCTGTTTTATTTTCATATTTTTACCTCTTTCTTTAGTTTACTATCTAGGAGCATAGGCCCACATTCCAGCCGACCTTCCACCATTGTGAATCATAATATTGTGTATTCCAAAAGGAACCAACTCCATTTTCCCCGGTACTTCAGTATGTTGCCAAGGTTCTGGCCTATACTGCACATCCATCTCTTTTCCATCTCCCACTGATTATTAGCCCTCACCAATCGGGCTTTTACGGGCAGTTCATGTAGGATAAAAAAGAGAGGTCATTTTCACGACCTCTCCTTACTTCAACTTTCCTTCAAATACAATTTTTCTTCCACATGGTTCTACAACCGTTTGTCCATCTTTCTTTACTTCATGAAAGATTGGCTCTTCCATGCGGCGAGAAGGTGCATATCCTTCTTGTTCCATACGTGCTAAACAGTCTGTAATTGTTTCATTCCCCTGTACTTCAAATTTTTTCTTATTAGGTTGTTTTGTCATGCCCTAACCCACTTTCTAGTTTTCTTGATGCGAATTGATTTTTCATATATGTGATATATAGAAGCGCAATGATTGCCATTATTATCATAACCGCTATAAAAAGGCTTGTATACTGTATTTTCTCTATAAATACGCCCCCTAATACAGGTCCCATAATACTTCCTATACTAAACGCAATTCCGGACAATATATTTCCAGCTGGCAGTAAGTGTCTTGGTAATAAATCCGTCATAAAGCCAAGCCCTAAAGAGAAACATGAACCGATCACCATTCCAGCTAACAGCATACACCCAAATACAATCCAATAATATTGATCGAAAAAAGCAGCAAGTAAGAAAATGATTGTACTTATGCTGAACGTCCATGTTAAGATGCGGTCCCTTCCATACTTATCACTTAATATACCAAGCGGAATTTGCGTAATAATTCCACCAACTGCAAATGCTGGTAATAAGAAGGAGACATCAGATACAGACCAGCCTTTTCGGAGTGCATATACAGGTAAGTTGCTATTTAACATCGCTTCTAAAACGCCGTACGCTAAAGGGCCCATAAGCGCAATCCACGCAAGAGAACATACTTGTTTATAACGAGAAAGTGATGACTCATTTTTCTTTCCCGCATCATCTTGCTCTGGAAAGGCGTTTTTGGTTGGAAGTAATAATAGCCATCCAATTAAACAAAGAATCGTTGATACAATAAACGGCGTTGCAAGACCGTACTGAACAGTGCTCGCTAAATATGGTCCTACGGCAAAACCAATCCCAAAGAAGACTCCATATATAGATACTTGTCTTCCGATTTTACTAGGGTCAGCTGTTGTCGTAATCCATGTTTGCGTTCCGACATGTAACATATGATCACCTACACCAACTAAAAAGCGAAGGACAAACCATGCCCAAAATGAAAATGTTTGTGTAAAAAAGAATAATGAAATAATAACGAGAAAGCCCCCGATTACAATAATCGGCTTCATCCCAAACCGCTGCATCGGTTTTTCAAGCCATGGCGAAATAAATAAAATTCCAATGTATAACGCCGTTGCATGAATCCCGTTAAAGCTAGAACGAATTCCTTCTTGTTCAAAAATCATTGCGATTGCTGGCAAAAGCATCCCTTGCGATAGCCCAGAAATCGCAACAATTCCAACCATAATCCAAAATGTAAATCGTGTTGACATCCGCTTCCCTCTCCCTTTACATGTTCACCAGCCTTCATTATAAACTGTTTAACCAAGTATGTATAACCATATAAAAAGAAGTTAGAAAAATCCCGCTAACTTCTTTTTATATCGTTCAGCTTATCTATTTTCCAACCAATTTGTAACATGCTTTATAAATACATCTAAACAATCAACAAATGGAGAATGTCCACAATCTTCTAGTATAACGAGAGTAGCATCAGGAAGATACTTTGCTAATTCCTCTCCAACGACTTGCGGGACGACATAATCCCGATCTCCTTGTACGACAAGTGTAGGCACTTGCAAACGGTGGATATGTCCATTCCCTGGTACAACCCCATTATGTTCATCCGAAATATTAAATGTAATCAAAGCGTAGTTCACATCTACAAAATTACGCTGCGTTAACATATCATCTAAGTACTTTTCATAACGCTCTGGTTCTGGTTTGTTATGTGTATAAATGAGTAAGTCCCATACTGTTCGATAATAGAACTTGTTCATATTTTTAATGGCATCTAGTACAGGAGCGATTTGAACAGGATCTTGCGCAATTTCTTCTTTTGTTTTTAATAACGTAGATGTGATAGGTTGACCATTTATATCTTTTTTGAAAATAGGATATCCTTTCATTCCAACTGATTCAACCAAAATCAAATTTTCCACGCACTGCGGATGACAAGCTGTAAACTCCATCGCAACGCCACCACCCATTGACCACCCCATGAGTGAAAACTTCTTCAATTGCAATTCATCTATAAATAATTTCACATCATCAGCAAAGTCTCGCAATGAATCTATCGGTTTATGATACGTTGATTTTCCAAAACCTCTTAAATCAATGGCGTAAATATGATATTCATCTTGTAATTTCTCAATGACTAAATCCCAATGCTGCGAGGATGTCATATTCCCGTGAATGAGTACAAGGACTTCTTTATTTTCCCTTCCAATTTCTTGGTATGCGATCGTCTCTCCGTTTGATAACGAAACAAATTCCATTGCTATAGGCTTAATCATCTCACGTTCCCCCATTCAAGTTTAGTAGAAAGAAAATTCAGAACACAATTTTAGAATACCATATAGAATGTATGTTCTCAACAGAAACAAATCACGATTTTTTTACATAAAACAACATGTCTATCACTAGACAATTCTGGTAAAAAGGTATATAGTTAGCTAGGTAACTAATTTGAAAGGATCAAACAAATGGACGAAAAACAGCATTTTTTTCACATTGTCAGTCAAACTTCTCGAAAGTTTACGAAAAAATTTAACGAACGAGTGTCACCAACAGGTTTATTTAGTGCACAATGGGCTGTCATTTTCCGAATCAATCAAACTGGACCTTGTACACAAACCGAGTTATGCCAATACTTAAACGTTGAATCTCCAACAATGACTCGCACATTAACGCGTATGGAAACAATGGGATGGATCATTCGAACGGAAGGAAAAGATCGCCGTGAAAAGCTCATTTCACTATCAGAAACAGCACTGGAAATGATTCCAGTATGGCAAGAGGAAGTTGATACTTTCGAAAAAAAAACGTTGCAGCATATTGATGAAGACGATTTGCAACGAGCATTTCAAGTGCTACAAACTATTATTAAAAATTTAGATTAATTGGAGGGATAACGATGCAAAGTGAGAGACTTTGGACGAAGGACTTCCTTGGAACTTGTTTTAGTAGTCTGTTTCTCTTTTTAACGTTTTACATGCTTATGACTACCCTGCCCGTCTATGTAATAGACGGATTGAAAGGAAAACCGGAAGAAATTGGTTTAGTCGCAACTGTATTCCTTATTTCTTCTGTCCTATGCCGTCCGTTTACTGGAAAATGGCTTGACGATTTAGGAAGAAAGAAAATCTTATTTATTTCTCTTTCATTATTTTTAGCTGCTACCGTCATGTATTTCGGTGCACAAAGTTTATTTTTATTACTTGCCCTTCGCTTCCTTCACGGGATTGGATTCGGAATGGCAACTACAGCAACAGGTACAATTGTAACAGATGTCGCACCGCCACATCGACGCGGTGAAGCACTTGCCTATTTTGGCGTTTTTATGAGCCTGCCGATGGTAATCGGTCCTTTTTTAGGTTTAACAATTATTTCGCATTTTTCATTTACATTTTTATTTATCGTTTGTTCTATATTTTCATTATTAGCATTTTTATTAAGTTTACTTGTAGATATTCCGCATGAAAAACCTTTAAGTAAACAAAAACGTGAACGAATGAAATGGAAAGATTTAATTGAACCTTCTTCTGTTCCAATCGCTCTTACAGGATTTATTCTTGCTTTTTCTTATAGTGGCATTTTATCTTTCATTCCTATTTACGCAAAAGAAATTGGCTTAGGGGAAGTTGCAAGTTACTTCTTTATCGTATACGCACTTGTTGTTGTGCTTTCTCGTCCATTTACAGGCAAGATATTTGATCGTTTCGGTGAAAATGTACTTGTTTATCCTTCAATTGTTATTTTTACAATCGGAATGTTCACCTTAAGCCAAGCACAAACGTCATTTTGGTTCCTTGGTGCAGGTGTATTAATTGGTTTAGGTTATGGAACATTAATTCCAAGTTTCCAAACCATTGCTATTTCCGCAGCTCCGAACCATCGACGCGGTACAGCAACAGCTACGTATTTTTCATTCTTTGATAGTGGTATCGGGTTTGGTTCCTTCATATTAGGTATCGTAGCTGCACAAACAAGCTATCATAATATGTATTTCATCGCTGCCATTATCGTTGCATTTACATTACTTATTTATTACTTCCTACACGGAAGAAAACAAAAGTTCAAAAAGCAACGTACAGATGGAAAGATATCAGCTTAATATTCATAAGGAAAGTAAACTTCTCTGTTTACTTTCCTTATTTTGTATTTCTAAAAAAATGAGCGTATACTTAGAAATAACAAGGAGGGCCATATATGAATGTAAAAAAATCTCCACTTTTATTGCTTGTACTTACACTATTGTTTATCGTAACTGGGTTTGGATTTGCCTTTTTCAAACAAAATAAGATCTCCCCTTCTAAAGAAAACGTCACAAAGGTAAATTGGTTACAAGATCCCTACTTACGTTGGTCATACACTCATATGAAAGAATTAGCGTTCACAAGCGAAGTTAAAAATAATCCTAAGCAAGTCTCACCGTTCCCTACTGCATTACAAAGTTTAGAGGATTTTTCTGTTAAAAAGGTAAATGGCGGCAACGTACCTTTAAAGAAATTATTAGATGATAATAAAACAGACGCCTTTGTTGTTATACATAACGGAAAACTCGTTTACGAACAATATTTTAATGGATACAAACAAAATGAGCCACATGGAATGGCTTCTTTAGCTAAAGTATTTACTGGTGCGCTTATACAATCATTAGCCGAAGAAGGACGCATCGATGTAAATCAGACCGCTGACACATATGTTACAGCATTACGAAACACTCCATTTGGGGAAGCAACAATTCAGCAGTTAATGGACATGAAAGTATCTGCTGAGTATCCTACACATGGATATATACAGAACGGACTAGAAAATCAAGATGCCCAATTATATTTAGCTAGTAATATTCTTCCTCGTGGTAAAAACTATAAGGGCCCCATGAAAATTTATGATATGTTGCAAGAAGCAAAAGAAACAGCTCCACATGGAACTACATTTTCTTATAATAACGGTTCATCTGAAACGCTCGGGTGGATTATACGGACAATCACTCACAAATCATTAGCAGAAAATGTAAGTGAACGCATTTGGTCTAAAATAGGAATGGAAGAAAATGCGTATTATGTTACGGATGAAACAGGAGTTGAACAAGCAAGTGCTGGTTTAAATGCGACTGCAAGAGATATGGCCAGATTTGGGCAATTGATTTTAAATAACGGCCGCTACAATGGCATGCAAGTTCTCCCTTACTCTATTTTAGAAAATGTAAAAAGCGTAGAAGAAGGAGAATTACCAATCGGGCCAGGTGCAACCATTTCTTATCATAATCAATGGTGGATTCCTCATAATGAACAGGGCGCATTTGAAGTATTAGGGAGCTATGGACAAAACCTCTATATCGATCCAAAAGCAAATATGGTGATTGTTCATTTTTCTTCAAATGCTGAACCAAGTGGTGATGTCCATTCTACTTATTCCAATATGTACGTAGACATCGCAAAACACTTACAAAATTCCGATACGCATTACTAGTATTAAAACTAAATAATAAAAACAGGAAAGCATGGTTAAATATCATCACGCTTTCCTGTTTCAATTTGCAAAAATACATCTTAACTCTGTTGTTTCAATCGAAGTTTTTTCTTTCTCCACGGTTTTAAATAGGAAATAATGAATATGAAAATCGTAACGGCAACTTGAAAATAGACCGCATATTGTCTTATCTCATGATTTTGAATGAAAACGGGATTGCTTAAAGCGAATTCTTTTTGCGTTTCCAGTAATTCCATATTCGTTACCATCAATTTGTCTATTATAAAAATCCCAACAATCGTTTGGATGATATAAAGAACAAATTTCACTCCAACCCATCTATGTTTAAAAAATCCCCAATTGGTGAAAAAACCGTATGTAAAACCAATTAGTAAAGTTCCAATTGCTCCCCACCTGACAATATTATCACTAATTGCGATAAGGGTTTTATAGCTGAGATAGGACTCTTCATATTTTGTCATATCAATATGAAGATTGAGCACCAATGAACTCAAAATTCCCCCAAAGAATAATACTACTAAAAAAACGTGGATCATTTTCAGCCACTTCATGCCATTAGGGCCTATTTTTCTCACTTTCTATACCTCCAAATTACTCTATTGCTTTTCAGAAAAATACCTCTATATGTTATTACAAAAGGTATCGCCCCTGTATTGATCCTACTCATTTTAATAAAAACAAAATCACTTTATAATGTGCCATGGTCTGAATTGTCCCTACTTCTATGGTCTTATTTTTAAGATGATAAAGGACCTTATATCAAATTCCCCCAAAAATAACAGCCCTGAAAACGTTTTGATTTTACAATAAACACAAGAAAAAGAGCCATTTAATGATATGGCTCTTTTTCTCTGTACGTCGACTCATAACGATATAACTTCATTTTATACTAGCTTTTTTATATAATAACTATAGTAATAATCATTCATTTTCTATGCATCTCATTACATTTCGCCATGCATCACATGAAAGGTTTAATGTTCTATATGTAAATACCGTCGTACAAACCTCTTCAATCATTGATGGATGATTTCGTAAAAAATCCCATCTTAATACTTTCGGTACATCATACATGTTGTATTCTTTACTTTCCTTAATAATCTCATCAATTTCCCGTTCACATATTCCCCTTACTAAATAATCCGCTCTTAATTCTTTATATACCTCTTTAAACGTTTCATTGTGACGTTTCAATTGAAGTAAACAAACGATATACGTGCGAAACAACTCATCATTTCGATTACAGCATTTCATTATCGTTTCTACTTCATTCATAGTTTTTTAGCCTTTTCTTGTATTTCTAAAAGCCACTTTTCACGTTTTGCAGCTTTACTTGTTTTTACAGACTGAAAGGCAGAACGTTTTATTTGGCGTATACCGCAAAATCGCAAAATACCCTTCTTCATAATGACCCAATCAGCGGAGCGATATAAGAGTGCCGCGTACCAGAGCGGTGAATCTAATGTATTAATAACCCATGCAGTTTTTCCAGTGAGCAGTCCTTTCGGCATAATCCCTTCATATGTATATGCAAACCCCGACACAAAAACCCGATCAATAAATCCTTTTAAAATAGCTGGCATTCCCCACCACCATATCGGATAAATAAAAATAAAAGAATCTGCCTCTTTGATCAAGTTTCTATATTTCTCTGTCTCTTCTTCATATGCTAAATCACGTCTTCTCTTATCTTCATTAAAAATAAGTACTGGGTTAAATTGTTCCTTATACAGGTCGAGCAATGTAATAGAATGATTCGTTTCTTGAAGTCCTTTTTGCACATGTTCTAAAATGGATGCATTGAAACTAGACGGATTGGGATGTGCATATATGATTAGTACATTCATCTCCAAAAACACCCTTCTAAGATTTAAATTTATCTTCCCTCAACATCTTCTCGACAATCATTACATCTTTAGAAGTTTTTAATAATCTTTCCATAATGATTAACAATTCTTCCTTTTCTAATGTTTGCAACTTCTCTCTCACATTCTTTTCTCCAACACCTTGAATTTCATATATAACTGCCGCCATATGCTTACAATCATTTTCATAAGGACATTCACAACTACTTCTCTTAAAATCTACAAGATCAATGATTACTTCATAATTTCCGTAATTCCCTTTCACGAATGCAAATACTTTATCGTTATGTATTTCTACATCCTCGACATATCCTTCTTCATAATATTCATATCCTCTATCTATAATGTGCCTAGGAATCCATTCTTTCATTTCCTTTACTAAAAAGGCATACATCACACTTCCCCTTCCTTAAATTCCCTTTTGACTTCCTTTCGCACTTCGTGATATTCTATTACATGTCAAGTAGCAAGCCTATATGACAAAACGACTGACACCTATTCGGCGAAGGTGTCTCTTTTCGTTTCGAGCCGAACGAAGTGCCTCTTTCAGGGCATATTCAACTTTTGACACTACACACTCAACACCATTCCCTTGTATCAGGCTGCTTTAGCAGTCTTTTACTCTACATACATTTCTAATTTTCAAACAAATTATACCATAAAAAAAGAGAGCCTAGCTCCCTTTTCTCGCCTTATAATATACCCCTTTTTCAGCATAGAGATATTCTTCATCAGCTAAAGTAATTTTCCCATCCAGTTTTAATTCGTCTAATAACCTCGATAAATAAAATTGATGTAACATTTTTTTCGTGAATTTTCCCTCATGATGCGAAACGATATGTTCTTGAATATCTAATAATGATATTGGTTTATCTTGCTCCATCATATATTCATATACTGCATTACGCAGTTTTACGTATTTTTCAAGTGTCACAGTACAATTGCAACCCCTTTCTTCTTATTCTGTTGTTTTTAGAATCGGTTTTTTCGTAATAAAAAAACCTCTTCGATAAGAAGAAGTTACGTATTATATCTTCGTCTTATCTCCCAGAACAAATATGTTCTGCTGGAATTAGCACCTGCATCGCGGTTGCCGGGTTTCATCGGGCCAGTCCCTCCACCTCTCTGGATAAGAAAATATTCACTTTAACATTTACTATAAGCTACTTTTATTATAATTGTCAAATAAAACAAAGTAATTACAATGAAGTTATATTTTCTTTTCTCACGCTCATACTAAAATTGTATGTACAAAAGGAGGAATTTATGATGGATAAAAATGCCCGTGGTTATGTTCAAGATTCATTCCACTCATTGCAAGGAGCGAAAAACTGTTTGGAACAAGCGTTACAAACTGTTGAAAAGAGCGATAATCGGGAACAAATTGAACAATCTCTACAAGCCGTGGAAAATGCATTGCAAAAATGTGATCATACCGTTCATATTTTAGAACAAAAATGAATGTTGCCCATCTCTTTATGAGATGGGCAATACATCAAATGGCATACTGCAGTAGTATTGCCGTCGCAATTAAAAAATATACGGAGTTAACGATTTCTAAAACGCCAACTTTTAATATAGATATTTTTTTACCATACAATACAATGGCACGAACTAAACTCGGGATAAAGATAAAAGACAACCATGGATTTACTACGAAAGAAGCGACAATTAAGAAAATATGATATCCCCATGAAACATAACGATAAATCGGATTATTCTTTTCACGTATCATTGTTTTCACATAAAAGGTACTACCTAAAAAGTATAGAAAGGAAATACCCGCAATTCCAATAGCTATTCCATCAACTGTTTTCATCGAAAAATAATAACTGATTAAACCGCCTATACAAAAAACAAGAATTGCACAAATATCATTTACTAACGCTCGTTCCTTTTTCTGACGAGCAAAGTATATATTTACGATAAAGAGTGGAATCATCATAAATGCGAATAAAAGAATTTCCCATTCATATAGTAAAGATACAATCCCAAAAACACATGCAATCATAAAGTACATCATTGCTGCATGTAAAAATTCTTTCTTTCGTGTTTGCTTCATGTACATTAAAAATGGATATGTCGCTAAATAGATAAATAACCAAGCGATAAAGAGTGGAATATGATAAAACGTAGGCTTACCAAGTAGTACACTAAGTAAAAATGGAATCAGCAGCATTCCCCATGCGCCATGCTGCTTTGGAATAACTAACTTCATGAATATGGCATCTCCTCTTTGAAAATCTTTCTCATTTTCTATTATACAAAAATCACCATACAACAATTGCAATATATTAAAACAATTCTTTGACATTTTTCAAACGAAAGTACCATTTTGAACTACCCACCACTTAACACCCTTACGGACTGTTTGGAGTGGGGGATTCCTACGAACACCAAAGTATCCTTCGGTTATCTTAGTAGGCTAACCCCGTAGTCCCTACGGTTAGAAGTCTTACGGCTTCGTTTTTAAGGTTTTGTCCTGCGTTAATATCTCTGTCGTGATGCGTGCCACAAGAAGGGCAATCCCATTCACGAAGATTTAGATTTTTAACGTCTTTGTTTTGGTAGCCACAACAAGAACATAGCTGACTAGAAGGGAATATTTTAGATACAACAACAACTTGTTTACCGCCCCATTTTGCTTTGTATGCAAGCATGCTTCTGAATTGCGACCAAGATACTTCACTAATTGCTTTCGCTAATTTATGATTCTTCAGCATATTCGACACTTGCAAATCTTCCATACCAATGATGTCGTGGTTTTTGACAATTTCGGTAGAGATTTTTTGCAAGTAGTCTGTTCTTGCGTTGGTAATTCGTTCGTAGATTCTTGCAACCTTGATACGTTGTTTGTTCCAATTTGAAGAACCTTTCTCGCGTTTGGAAAGAATACGTTGTGCATCAGCTAACTTCTTTTCCAATGTACGAAACCATTTAGGATTCGTGAAAACTTCTCCTGTGCTCAAAATAGCAAAATCTTTTAATCCAACATCTACACCAACAGATGATCCGGTTTTAGGTAACGCTTGTATTTCTGTTTCAACTAACAGTGATACAAAGTACTTGCCACTTGGATTACGTCTAATCGTCGCATGTAGCATGCGACCATGTACTTCACAACTTTTTGCAAAGCGAACAAGACCAAGTTTTGGTAGCTTTATTTTGTTGGCTACAATGGCAATATTTTCGTTGGTGTGCTTGGTTGTGTAGGACTGTACTTTGTTCTTTTTAGACTTGAGGCGTGGTGCATCATTTTGCTTCTTAAAGAAACGGTCAAACGCATCTGCAAGATTTCTGACAGATGACTGTATTACAATACTATCTACTTCTTTTAACCAAACAAATTCTTTCTTCAGTTTAGGAAGTTCTGCTGAACATGTTTCATACGCTAAACCCTTTCCTGTTTCCTTGTATGTATCGTTCCATTTAGAAAGGAAATAATTAAATACAAATCGAGAACAACCAATTGTTTTATTGATTAAAATTGCTTGTTCTTTGTTTGGATAGATACGGAATTTGTATGCTTTATTGACAATTATGACTTTCACCTCCTCACGCGTTATAACATACATATTATATATTTTTTTCAGGAGTGAAGACATGGAAAAACAAACAGTAGTATTACGATTTCCTAAAACTCCTTTATAGAGAATAGACGCATACAAAGAGAAAAATGGTTTTGATACTCGTACGCAAGCGCAAGCTATTTTCATTTATTACAAGTAGCACTCGAACAATCGGACAATCGAGATAGTAAATCGCCATCCCTTGTCCGAAGGCGATTCATCCCCCGCTGATTATTAGCCCCCATCAATCGGGTATTTACAGACTGTCCGCAAATAGCGGAATAAAAAAATGCTTCTCACCAATGGTAAGAAGCATGAAAGAGGCAAACGAATATGTAAGTCGCGATCCTACGTTATATTTTTATGCTTTATGATATTTGCTTATGCTTTGTTTCCTTAAGATAATAGCTCATTATCGTCTAAAATCCCATATTTCTTTTTAAATCTCGTAATAATTCTAATCCATGACGAGCTAAACAAAACAAGAAAAATTACATTTGAGAGCGCATGAGCTAAATCAAAATAAAAACTTGCAACGTAATAAGCAATAAAGTCTTTCCATGTTAATCCTTCTAAAAAGCCAAGTATCCCCCACAAATTCATAATCCAGCCAAAAACAAAACCGGCTATAAATCCATAGATAACTCTCCCCCATAACGTTCTCATTACAAATGTGTTTCGAAGTAAACCAGCTATAAAACCTATCATTCCCCAAGAAAACATTTGCCAAGGTGTCCATGGCCCTTGCCCTAAAAATATATTAGATACAAGTGCTGCCGTTGCGCCAATCATAAAACCTGTCTCACTTCCAAAAACAATTGCAGATACGATAATAACAAAAGAAGTTGGTTGTACACTCGGCAGAAGAGAAAATGGAACACGACTAACTGCTGCTATTGCTGCTAAAACAGCTACAATCACAATTTCACGTGAAACAAATGCTTTCTTTTCAAATCGTATATAAAAAGGGAACATAATAATGAACAATACAAATAAACTACACCAAATATAATATTCATCAGTTACAAAAGATGTAAACAAAAGTGTACTGATTACAATAATGAAAATAAGTGTTATGAGAGCAACATATCTTTTGGACACACTTTATACACATCCTCCCACGTTAATGCATACGGTAATTGCTTACGAATAAAACGATTAATAGATGTTGTATAAAAGAAATTACCACTAAAAAATTCCTTTGGTGCATCATCCATAATTACTTTTCCGTCAAATAGCATCATACAATGATCCACATATTTAGCTGCAAATTCAATGTCATGTGTTGCCATCACAATTGTCGTTCCTTCCTTTTGTAACGCTTGAAACAGCTCCCCTAATCGTTCCTTTTTCTCTGGATCCAGCCCTTTTGTCGGTTCATCTAGTAATAATAAACTTGGCTTCGATAATACAGTTGTGCATAGTGCAAGTAACTGTTGCTCTCCCCCACTACAATCATGCGGATGACGATCGCGAACTGCATGAAGCCAAAATCGTTTTACCATATCTTCTGCAATTTCTTTCCCTTTATCATCATATAATTCCTTCGCTCTTTCAAAAACTTCATCCCACACCGTTTCAAATGTAAAATGATAGTACGGATGTTGCGATACAAATCCGATCCTTTTAAACCGTTCCTTTGAATCCATTTTATGAATCTCCGTGCCGTTCCACCTTACTTTTCCTCTTCTAGGTTTATGTAATCCTGCCAATACGCTTAAAAGCGTTGATTTTCCAGTACCATTTTTTCCGACAAGCGCAGTCCACTTCCCATGCTCAATCGATAGCGTTACATCCTGTAAAATAAACGAGCTATTTTTTTCATATTGAAATGATACATGCTTTGCTTGTAAAATCACTTCTTTTTTTTCCGGTTTTGATATAACCGATTCTTCCTGTTCTATAGGTAATTCAGAATGTATTTTCATTTGTGCTTCTCTTACCGTAAAAGGGACTTTTTCTACACTCCATTCTAAAAACAATCTTGGAATTTGAGGGATAAACGGTCGAAATTCTTCTAATGCCCACATGTTTGATACAACATGTTGCGGGACTCCATCATATATAATTTTCCCCGCATTCATAAACACAACTCGAGTTGCTTGTGGAACAACTTCGTCTAAACGATGTTCACTCATGATAATAGTAATCCCAAGCTCTTCGTTAATCCGTTTCAATAATCCTAAAAAATCTTTTGCTGCAATGGGATCAAGTTGTGCTGTTGGTTCATCAAGTAACAATAATTTAGGCTGTAAAACAAGAACCGCTGCTAAATTGACCAGTTGTTTTTGTCCTCCCGATAATGTATGAACAGATTGATGTAATAAATCTTGAAAACCTAAAAAACTAATTAATTCAGCGATCCTCTTTTGAATGATATTTGTCTCTAAACCAACATTTTCAAGAGAAAATGCCAATTCTTGAATAACCGTATCCATAACAAGTTGATTTTCCGGATTTTGAAATACCATTCCGACTTCTTGCGCTGACAATAAGTCCGGTATCTCAAGTAATGAAGTTCCATTATAATACATGCTACCTTTGCGCTTTCCAATCGGAAGTAATTCTTTCTTAAAATGTTTCAAAAGTGTTGTCTTACCACACCCTGAGCGCCCAGCTAGTACAACAAATTCACCTTGAGACACCGTTAAAGAAACATCTGTTATTGCTTGTACTGTTTCATCTGCATACGTAAAAGCTAAGTCTTTTATTTCTGCATGCGCCACCATAACCATTCCCTCCCTTCCATTATGATTGGTAAACTAATAAATAGTAAAAATAAAACGAATAGGATTCTATCATATTGCTGAAACAGAAGTGATTCCACTCTCGGATAAATTGATAATTTACCACCACCGTAATAATTCAGTACAAAACAGCTTAGTAATACAATCACTAAACACGCAAGTATATACCAATCTTGCCTTTCCATTCGATACCGAATGTACGTACTACGCTTCGTCACTCCAAACCCACGTGCTTGCATAGAATCTGCCGTTTGTAACGCATCTTCTAAAGAACAGACAAGCAACACCTGCAAAAGTTTCATGCCATTTTTGGTTCTTTCTATAAGTGAGCCTGAATCTAGTTGCACACCTTTTGTTTTTTGAATAAGTGTAATTTGTCTTAAACGCCGAATAAATAAAGGAACAAAACGCATTGTGATCATTGTTAATAACGCAACTTTCGGGGAAACCCGTGAAAATAAATACAAAAATTTATGACTTGAAACAATGTCATTGTAGGAAATAAATGTGAACATAATCGCAAGTAACAATAACCCCATTGTGAATCCATACACGCACGCTTCTAATGTAATTCGATTATCTCCTAAACGAAATAATGTCGTCGCTCCTCTATGCGTTAGCAAAGGATTTACTATAATCACTATTACAAAGAAAACAAGCGTACTTGGCAACATCTTTCTTATTTTCTCACCATTTCCTTGCATAACGTTTACTAGCAGCATCAGAATAATTGCACCAATTAAAAAAAGAGGGTGACGACACACCATACATAGTATCATCACCCCAATATAATAGAAAAAATTCACAAAAGGATGTAAAGAAGAAAAGATAATTTTCATAACCTTTACCGAAGATCCTTTCCTAATTTTGCACATATACCCATTCGATAGTATCCCCTGGTTTCACTTTATATGCACCTGCACTGCGATTTGGAAAAGTTCCATTTACACGATATTTCCATCCACTCTTTGGCCCTTTGTCAAATTCATATAAGTCATTGATTCCTTTTACATATTTGCTATTTCCCGATCCAGTTGAATCAACATCTAAACCTGTACTTGTTAACATATCAAAAACTGTATCTCCATCTTTTACATCGACTTTCTTCGCACCAGATAAATACCCTTGATCTCCACGTACGGAAATGGTAACTTGCTTCACTTGTGGTACTGGCGGTTTCGGTTCGGGTTGATGTTGAGGTTCAGGCTTTGATTCTACCTTAGGTTCTGGATCTTTCTGCTGTTCCTGCTTCGGTGTTTCTTTCGGCTGATTAACAACTTTAGCCTCTTCTTTCACTTCTGGTTTTTCTTCCGTCTTTGCTTCTGGTGTTTTCGCCGGCTCAGCTTTTTCTTGCTGCGTTTTTTGTTGTTCTGTTGCTTTTTGCTCAGCAGGTTGTTCTTGTTCTTTTTTCTCTTCTTGTTTTATTTCAGGTTGTTCTTGCTCTTTTTTCTCTTGATTATCTTTTGGCTGCTCTTGTGCTTCTTTTGGCTGCTCTTGTGCTTCTTTTGGTTGCGTTTGCTCGGCAGCTGGTTGTTGCGATTCTTCCTGCTTACTTTCATCTTTCTGTTCTTCTTGTTTTGCCTCACCTTTTTGTTCTAGTTGCTCTGATACCGCTTGCCCTTCAGGCTTTGCTTCATTCGGACTACATCCAACAAGCAACCCAAATGAAAGAACAAACGCGAGTAACCATTTTATCATACTCATGTTTTCCTCACCTTTCCCAATAAAATTAGGAGCAAATGATTGCTCCTAATTTTTACTAAGCTGCTTTTCGTCTCCATAAAACATATGCTGAGGCGATACATAATACACCCATTCCTACTGGCATTGCAGTATCCCAAGCAGTTGCTCCTGTTTTCGGTAACAGACGATTTTCTGCAGTTCTTTCATTCTTTTCTATTTTATTCTTTATAACAACATGAGGGTTTTCCTCATTTGTTTGTTCCTGTTGTTTTTGAATTACTTCTTGCTTTTCAATTACTTTTTGCTCATCTACTACAGTTTCTTTTAGCTCTTCAACTGAATCTTTATCGTTTTCAGTCAAGGAATTCGTCCAATCATATATTGAACCTTTTCCATTTACAAATGCCTTATATTGAACAAGCGCTAGAAATGCTTGTTCAGTAGCCATACCACTACCCTCTTTATCGCTTGGCAACCATTTAAATTCGCCATTTGCAAGTTGGTATGATATTAAATTACGAACTGCGTTTACATTATTTTTAGTGAATGCTTTACTCGTTGGATCAATCCCTGTAATAGCAAGCCCAATAATTGCCTGTGCAACACTATTTGAATTTTCTTGACCGTCAGCTTCAAATCCACCAGTGCTCAATTGTTTATTGGATAAATATTGCACTGCTTTATATACGGCATGTTTTACCTCTGGTTGTTTTTGATACGGTGCCAATGCTGATAAAACCATACCCGTTACATCAATATTACTAGGTCCGTTCTTACTACTACCAACATCATATGTCCAACCACCGTCTGTATGCTGGGCGTTTAAAATCGCTTTCACTAAAGCAGCACGATTCCACTTCGCTCCAGCTGGTACTTCATATTTTTTTGTATCAAGTGCAAGTAACGCAAATGTATAACCAGTAACAGAATTTAGTTTTTCAGATTGATACAGCTCTTGTACTAAATTTTCCCCCGCAACATTCGTTGGATTCCCATTTACCGCTGTTACTGCTAAAACAGTTCTCGCTATATCTGTAGCGCTAAATCGTCCAAAACGTTTTTCTACTTTTTGCGTTAAAGATTGTAAATAACTAATCTTTGTCTCTACTGGCATATCATTTCCTGAACGAGCAAGTGCCATTGCTACCCAATCGCTATCAATTCCATTTCCCATCATTTTTTTTGATGTTTTAGCAATCGCTTTATCTAATTGCTTCATTAATAATTCATTTTGGATTGGTTCTTTCAATTCATGCGGCTTTTGTTTTTCCGGTTTTTGTTCCTCCGGTTTTTGTCCATCTGGCTTTTGCTCTTCCGGTTTTTGTTCCTCAGGCTTTTGTCCATCTGGCTTTTGCTCTTCCGGTTTTTGTTCCTCAGGCTTTTGTCCATCTGGCTTTTGCTCTTCCGGTTTTTGTTCCTCCGGTTTTTGTCCATCTGGCTTTTGCTCTTCTGGCTTTTGCTCTTCTGGCTTTTGTTCCTCAGGCTTTTGTTCTTCTGGATTAGCTGTTTCTGGATCTTTTTTACAAGTTCCAATCTTCTCGAGCACCTGTTGCATTGTTTCTGTACTCATATCGCTCCAATCTACAACAAAACGAAAGGCAACAACATCTTCGGATTTTAATTTATAACTATCTGCCCCTACCATGGCAGCTTTATCATTTACATCATATGTCCATCCACTTGTCTCACCAGCCATTAACCCATCAATACCTTTAACATACATACCATATTGCGTATTTTCGGCTGTTACTTTCGGCCCCATTACTTTTTGTAACAAGCTATAAGCTGTTTCTCCATCTTCAATAGGTACCTCTTTCGGACATAGAATAACTCCTCTTTGCGATTCCCCAATGATCGCAAGTGTTGCTGTTTTTCCTTCAGCAAACGTAATATGTACAGTATTTGTGAATGAAACAAATACTAATACAACTGCCATTATCGACGTAAGCAGCCATTTCTTTATCATTGCCATCCTTGGTTACTCCTTCCTTTGTTTACATATACATAAAAAAAGACCCTTCAAGGGCGTGCAATAGCACTCTACTGTGAGTGCTAAACAAAATGCACAACACCTCCTATCCGCATAGATAGCGGTTGTATTTGTATAGGAAAGTTAGTGTAGCTTATGAATGCATTATTGTGACAACATTCACTTTTAGCGGCAAACCCATTTCCACCTATTTCCTTTAAAAGTTATCGTACAAACGACATACCTATACATTCATCAAATTATAAATTTCTGTATTATTTTACTATTGACACAGGATTTTGTCTATGCTTTATTGGATTTATTTTCTAAGAATAATAGTACCCGTTCCATTAAATTTTAAAACTTCCATTATATATGTACTATAGCGTACTATGAATCGGTTGCTTGCATACAATCACACCATCTTCATCTACATACACATATTGATTCGGTATCCACTCGGTTCCGCCAAAGTGCATAGAAATTCCTGTTTCTCCTTTTCCTTCTTTTATACTTCTCTTTGGCATTGTACCTAATGCTAAAATACCAATATTTATGTTTCGTAGTTCCCTAGAATCACGAACATATCCGTACACAATAATACCTGCCAAATTGCGCTTCTCTGCAATGTTTGCCAAATTATCTCCAAGTAGTGCACAATTGGTAGAAGCATCTCCATCAACTACTAAAACGGTTCCTTCTGGTAAAGTTTGCAGCGCGTCCTTTACTAATACATTGTCATCCTTCACTTTAACCGTCGCAATCTTTCCGTAAAATTGTTCTTTCTTCCCATAGGATTGAAAAATAGGCTTACATACTTGGACTTCTTTTTCAAAAGCATCACAAAGATCGGTTGTTTTCCACATCTTTTTCCCTCTTTTCTTTTTTCAGTATATGTTACATATTCTTGTCGTTTTACTTTTCACCTGTCTTATATCATAAAAGTTGTATACTATTTCTATCCATTGTTATACACGAATTATAAAGGAAATGCTTTTCTTATATTCGTTCCTGCATAATATTTTAAATTCCGTACATACTATATAAAGGCTGGTTAACAGCTTGAATTATTTTTGCAGTACCTACATTTTTTCCCTTTCCCTGGGGCTGAGCGGTTAGCTTTTACTAACTGCTCTTTTTATTTTTTCATCATCAACACTGAGATTAGACAACTATTATGGATTCATTAGTGAATATGACAACCTTTCCTTATAATATTCTTTTATAAAAGGATAGGGGTGTGACAATATTGAATAGAAAAAACGATCAAATTGTTATCCATATAATAAAGGGCTCAACAATAAAAAAGTTTTTAATTCTAGATTTAGTTACTGGAACAGGAATCTATTATGTACTTAAGTTTATTTCTTCAAGTGTATTAATTGCACTTATTGGCAGTTTCATGGGAACCGAAGGTATTAAAAAGATACCAAAACACATAAATTAAGTTCCAGTATCTAGCCCCACTATTTTCACGCCAGTAAGAAGAGCAGACTTTCCCAACAAACTAATAGGAACTCCTATTTTTTGTCGTTTTTTGTTGGTTAGTCGATATCCTTTGTCGAATAGCTGATATATTCAATTTTGCGCTGATATATTGCGAGAAACGGTCGATATATTGAAAAAATCGCTGATAAAATTTCATTCACCATCTCATACGAACACATCTCGTCAGATTACCAAGTTTCTTTTTACAGTTTTGTAGCATTTTTCTTTCTCCACGACCTAAAAAAAGAGCCAAACGGCTCTTTTTTCTACATTCCAGTACATGAGCCCTATCACTAGAGTTAATCATACACTATTCAACGACAATATCATGTAGTTCAAAGCGAACGATTTTTTTCAATTCATCTAATCCTACTTCAACTTGATACCCTATCTTCCCCGCACTAAAGATAATTGTCTCCAGCTCCATAGCACTAACGTCAATGACCGTAGGAAACGCTTTTTTCATTCCAATTGGTGAACATCCCCCATGAATATAGCCAGTGAGCGGCAGTAAATCTTTAGATTTCAACATGCTTATTGATTTTTCGCGAACGCTAGCAGCTGCTTTTTTCAAATCTAATTCTTTGTTTACAGGGATAACAAAAACATAGTGCTGCCCTGATTTCCCCGTGGTTGCTAGTGTTTTAAATACTTGATTAGGAGATTGTCCTAATACTAAAGCAACATCGATTCCACTAATCGCATCAGTGTCTGCATAACTATAGTGTTTATAATTGATTTTTTTCTTATCTAATAACCGCATTACATTCGTTTTGTATTCCATTATAATAAAATCCTCCTGTAACAAATTGCCGCTTATTATTCCATATGAGCCGCGAGATAAAGTAAATCTTTAATCAGCCCGCAAATAGCGGGATAAAAATGACCGAAACATCATGTCAAGTACATAAATATTGTATCTTATTTCTCTATTTTTTACCAAGTGATGATGCATAAACTCTATGATAGTGTGTGTTTTTATTAAATTTTCAAAAAACATTGATATTTCGAAAGTCATTTGCTATACTTTTGAAAAAACTTAAGGAGAGATTCCATATGTTTAATTTTAGTACTTCTTTCCAGCTTCATCATCATATATAACGCCGTGTATCCGAAGAATTTTTTCTTCGTGGGTACAGGGCTTTTCCTGTTACCCACGAAGCGTTTATACAGCTATGTGGGTATTTTTATACCTGCATAGCTTTTTTTAATTTAAAAAGGAGTGATAAAAATGGAAATAAGAAATGTAAAAGGAACCAAAGATTATTTGCCTGAGGAACAGCTGCTCAGAAATAAAATTAAACGAGCTTGTGAAGAAACTTTTGAACGATACGGCTGTAAACCACTCGAAACACCTGCTTTAAATATGTATGAACTTATGGCTTACAAATATGGCGGCGGTGCTGAAATTTTAAAAGAAATGTATACACTACGCGATCAAGGAAATCGTGAACTCGCACTCCGGTATGATTTAACAATCCCATTTGCAAAAGTAGTAGCAATGAATCCGGATATTCGCCTCCCTTTTAAACGGTATGAAATCGGAAAAGTCTTTCGTGATGGCCCAATAAAACAAGGAAGGTTTCGTGAATTTATTCAATGCGACGTTGATATAGTTGGTGTACAATCGGTTATTGCTGAAGCTGAATTAATGGCTATGGCCTTTGATCTTTTCAAAACTTTAAACTTAGACGTTACAATTCAATATAATAATCGGAAGTTATTAGCAGGTATCCTTAAATCGATTGAAATTCAAGATGAACAAACAGATGATGTTATTTTATCATTAGATAAGCTTGAAAAGATTGGGGTTGATGGCGTACGAAAGGATTTACACAGTCGCGGGATAGTACATGACACTGTAGAAGTCGTTTGTAATACAGTCGAATCTTGTATGACATTAAAACTTGATGAATTTAACCAAACCTTCTCAAATTCACTTGTTATGGAAGGAATAAATGAACTACAACAATTACAACAATACCTACTCGCACTTGATATTCAAGACAATACTATTTTCAATCCATTCTTAGCAAGAGGCCTTACCATGTATACCGGCACAGTTTATGAAATCTTTTTAGCAGATGGAAGTATCACTTCAAGCATTGGTAGCGGCGGACGTTATGATAATATAATTGGGGCCTTTCGGAATGATAATTCATCTTATCCAACAGTAGGCATTTCTTTTGGCCTAGATGTTATTTATACAGCTCTTGAGCGAAAAGAAACGAAATCTACTTCTGCTGATCTTTTCATTATTCCGATCGGAACGGAAACGAAATGTTTACAAATCGCAAGGCAATTACGTTCTACTAGTACAATGAGAATTGAACTCGAACTTGCCGGCCGTAAATTAAAGCGAGCTCTTCATTACGCAAATAAAGAGAATATTCCCTACGTGCTTATTATTGGTGAAACGGAAATCTCTACGAAAACCATCGTTTTACGTAATATGAAGGAAGGTACCGAATTAACCCTTCCCCTATCTTGTATTGAAGATGGAACTTTAAAGGACTATTTTAAACAAAGTATCCCACTAAAAGGATAAGCTCTTCCCTTTTGAAGTACCCGCAACTATAAAAACACATATAAAAGTATGTACTGTAGCAGAGCAATACGCATATGAACTTGCTCTGCTATTATAAGAGGTTTCAATCATATGTATAAATAAAATAAATTGCATATATCACCACACCTACAATTAACTTCCACACATGCTATTTTCCCGTTTCATAACCAGCTTTCTTGCTTTCCATTTTTCGTGCATAAACCAACCTTTTGATTTCATATTGTATAAAAGTTGCGCTCACATACCTCTCATACCCTATTTCATCCAAAACATCTATCTAGTAATAAAAAAGAAAGGATGGCTTACTTATGAATGAGAAAAGTACAGAAGAGTTGCCCTATGGTGTACAAAAACTATTTCTGAAACAAATAAAAGATACTCGAGGATTGTTAATGGAAGTTTATCGTATGGAATGGTCTGAAGATGTCCTACCAGCTATACAGTGGAATGTTTCTATTAGTCATCCAGGAACATTTCGTGGTTTCCAGGTTCACTGTGAGCATTATGATTTACTTTGTGTTATATCTGGGAATTTACACCTTGGATTGCAAGATATGCGCCCTTGGTCCCCCACTTTCGAACTGGCAACTTTGACAATTCTTAACGCTAGTGAACCTACACTCGTATACATTCCGCCAGGAGTAGGACACGGGTTTTGGTTTGATAAAGAAACAACTCATTTATCTGGCCTTACTCATTACTGGAATACTCATGACGAATTAGGGTGCCGCTGGGATGATAGCAACATCAAAATTCCGTGGCCTTTTATCAAACCTACATTCATGTCTGAAAAAGATCAGAAAGCAGGTACATTTGAACAAATGCAAGCAAATTTACTTACGCACCTTTCTCCACCCACAATATAAAAACATAGATGAGCTATTTACAAAATAGGAAGGAGCGAACATATATGAATAAGTATTCATATTCTAATCTGCACATTGGTGTAGTGGGATGTGGACAATGGGGCCGCTACATTCTACGTGATTTGAAACAATTAGGAGTTAAAACAAGTGTAGTTGCACGTTCGGTGGCAAGTCAGACCAATGCAACTACTTACGGTGCAGATCATATTGTAAACACGATCGAAGCTCTAGATGAAAGCATTAACGGTTATATAGTTTCCAGCATAGCCAGTGCTCATGTAGAAAATATTCGTGCCTTGCTGCCACGGAAGCGACCTATATATGTAGAAAAACCTTTAGGGACTAACTTAGATGAAGTGGAAGCACTTGCAGTAGAATCAACCGGGCTCATTTATGTCATGCATAAATGGCGTTATCATCCAGGTATTAATGCTCTTTTAGCATTAACTCAATCAAAAAAATTGGGTAAAATTAAGGGCCTTCGTCTTCAACGAACAAATTGGGGAAGGCAGCATAAGGATGTAGATTGTACTCTCCAACTTCTCCCTCACGATTTGTCTATCATTCTACATATTTTGGGATATCTGCCCGCAGTAAAAATTGTGATTCCCAATCCATTGGGGAAGAGCCACTTTGGTTTTATTGTAAAACTGGTTGACCAAGATAATGATATTCATGTGACATTAGATATCAATAATATTGCTCCTGGCAATGTACGCTCTATTGCAGTGGGCTTTGAAAAAGGTGTAGCTGCCTTAACTGATAGCTATGCAGAAGGGATTTCCGTTTGCCAATATAAAGCAAACACTCCACCTGAGATGCATCCAATTTCGCGGGAAATGCCGCTAATGCGGCAATTACAGGCCTTTTTAAATTATCTATGTAATGATTCACCTCCACTAAGTTCAATTGAAGACGAACTATTAATTATGCAACATATAACTGCAGTACAAAATAAACTTTATGGTATGAATGTATGATAAATCCTCTGTTCACAATACTAGTACCAACGTTTAATCACGGCCGCTTGCTTCAGTATGCGCTCAATAGCATTCTGCAACAAACTTACCAAGAGTTTGAGGTCTTTATCATCTGTGATGGCGCTGTTGAAGAGGGACGTAAAATCGCCTGGGAATACGCTCGCAAAGATCGACGATTTCGTGTATTTGATCGACCTAAAGGGTTACGCAATGGCGAAGCACATCGGCACGAGGCCTTGCAAAATGCAAAAGGACAATTTGTATGTTATCTAGGTGACGATGATTTGTGGTTTCCTGATCATTTGGAACACATGAAGCAAGCTCTAGCTAAAGCTGACTTTGTGCACAGCCGGTATGTAGCTGTCATTTGCGAAGACAAACTAAAAACAATTCAGTACTCGCTTGAGGATGATATCATTCGCAAGCGTATGTTGAAGGAATTATTTAATATTTTTGGTCCGACAATTGCGGGACATCGCCTAGATACTTATCACCGTCTCCCTGAAGGATGGAATCCTGGTCCAGATGATGTATGGAGTGATCTTAATATGTGGAGGAAATTTCTGCAGCTAGATAACATAATTTTCTATACTATACCAATTGTAACCGCACTGATTCTACCGTCTCCCTTCAGAACAAATATGACCTTAGAGGAAAGAGAAACCGAAACTTTGTTTTGGACAAATCAAATTTGTTCCTCTTCTTTTCGTTCCACCCTTCAATGTACATTCCCTACACTTCCAACTATATACGATTAATAACTCCAAATAAAAGTACTTCACTTATCTATAGTAGACAAATCTTTTGTAGTGTAATCAATTACCTTGTCGGCTCCTAAAGATTTTACCAATTCTAAGTTTGCACTACTGCACACCCCTGTAACTTTTGCCCCGAAATATTTGGCAATCTATACAGCATAACTTCCTACACTTCCAGAAGCTCCGTAAACAAGAACATTTTGACCGCTCTGAACGTTAGCTTTTCTCAGAAAAAACAAAGCTGTACGTGCTCCAATTGGAATGGCGGCAGCTTCCTCATAAGTTATATTAGAAGGTTTAATAAACATAAATAAAAGAAGAAACCCATATTGTTTCTCCTTTTGCACAGAAATCACTATTTTATAATTTATGAAAGTTTATTTAAAAGCTGATTCAAATCTTGCTTTGTTTTCGTCGTTAATGATTTGATTCGTTTCACATCTATTTTTTCTTTTTCAGCGGCAACAATTAAAGGATACATACTTTGTCCGATCGTTTTAGAATCAGTTGGATGTGTTGCTTCTAACTCTTTTTCAATTACATCCCATTTTTCATTTATTTGCTTTCCTAGTTTATTTACCGTATCTAACTTAGGACTTGCGGCTAATTGTTTATCTAAGCTATCAATAAGCTGTGCTACTTCTTTCACATTCGTTTTTACAGCTACACTTTTATTTGCATCTTTCGCTGTCGTTTTTCCGCTTGTCGTTTGCTCGTTCGTTTTCGCATTTGTTTCTTTTTCTGTCGTTTTTCCATTTGAAGATTGGTTCGTAGATGTAGTATTACTCTCCGCTGCAGATGATTCCTTTGTACTCTTTTGATCCTTCTCTGTTTTTTCATTCGTAGATGTGTTTGTTTCTTTCTCATCCTTTTTCGTTACAGATGTTTCATCCGCACTCGTTGTTTTAGCATCTTCTTGTGCGTTTGTTTGTTCTTTTTTCACTTGATCTTTTTCTGGAGAGGTACCACAAGCTGTAATGGAGAGCATTGTTCCAATTGCTAGTGTTGCAATTGTTATCTTTTTCATTTTCATAAAAAGCCTCCTATATTTACATTTTTATCCTCCCCTTTACGATTCTATTTATCCATAAGAATCCCTTTTTGTGCTATCCATCATCTTTCCGACAGAAATCTTCATATTCATACGCCATATCATACTGAGTTTAATTTTAATATTCGATCTTTTTCTACTTTATTTATACTTTTCTCCTGATGGAACCCATCTGTAAAACAATATTTCTCCATCAAAAATCCTTACTTTCTGACAATCTATTTATTTTAGATAGAAATAATGTAATGAAATATTTTTTATTTCTCAACTCTTTTGTTAACATAATAAAATTATACTCTATCCATAAAACCCACCATTCGAATGAATGACTTGTCCTGTCACCCATTTCGCATCTTCACTTACTAAAAATGTGATGAGACGCGCTACATCTACCGGTTCTCCTATTCTTCCTGCCGGAAATCTGCTCACTAAATCCGCCTGCACTTCTCCTGTCATCCATCCTGTGTTCGTTGGTCCTGGATCAACAGCATTTACAGTAATGCCCTTTGTTATGGCAACTGGTGCGACCGAAGTAGTAAAGGCTTCAATCGCCCCTTTCGTTGCTATATAAGCAAGTTCATTTGGCATCGGTCCTAGCGATTGCCCAGATGTAAGGTTTATAATACTTCCACTTGTTTCAAACGTATAATTTTTAATAAATAATGTACTTAATAACATCGTAGCACGCACATTTACTGTATAATGCCGATCTAATTGCTCTACATCTAGCTCTTCAACGTTTGTATCCATGGAATATGCGGCATTGTTAATAAGAATAGACGGTTTTCCTAACCGTTCAGATACCATATATAATAACCGATTTGGCGCATACGATTGTGATAAGTTCACTTCAGCCATCTCACAGCGAACACCATAGTTTTCAATCTCTCTTTTCAATAAAAACGGCTCTTCATCATTCATACTCCATGGCATTCCCTTATCATACTTAGGCCAGTACGTGAAAAAAATATCAATCCCTTTTTGAGCAAGCGCCTTACAAGTTGCTGCTCCGATTCCATTTAAGCGTGTCGCTCCGGTAACAACTGCTATTTTCGCCACTTACTAATTCCTCCCATTCCGTAAAAGAAATCCCCTGCATACATACAGAGGATTTATCATGTTATTTAATATTCGCTAAAATACGTTCTGCCCCTAACTGTAAACTGCGTGTCACAATAACATTTATAATCGTAAATACGACAAGTAGAATGAAAAACATTCCCCACATACCGATTCCAAAGAAATAATATAATCCAACAACCCCGGCTACGATTACTAGATCCATCGCAATATTTGCAAGGAAATTCCATAACGTTGTATATCTACTTTTAAATAATTTTTGCTCTGAATCCCAATGTATATCAGCCGTTTGAGCGTCCCAGCGTGTACCAATTACATTCGTTAACCAAAGACCATTTGCACTTAATAAAAACCAGAGCACCATAAAAATTGGTGACACACTTGCCACAATGATCATAATCAAACCAAACACAGCTAGAATTGTTATATTTACAAACCATGCTGTAAATACTTTTGCAAAAAATAAATCTGATGCCTTTACTGGTAAATAGCGATTGACAAACCACGAACTTCCATCTCTCGAAAAGGATGTTGTAGCAATCACATTGCTTCCCATTAAGAATAAACCTACACAAAAACCTATACCAAGAGCTAAACCAGACCATTCCTTATCCGTTATAAATTTAGTGATCCACTCTACATTACCTTGTTGAACGAAAAGAACAAAGAATAACATAATTGGCATCACGAATGTTTGCACGATACAGTTTATAAAAAATTGTGGTGTTCGAAATAAAATTTTGAACTCTTTTTTTACATACGCTTTTATGTGTGAGCTTTGTACGGTTGATTTCTTTAAATTCTCTGCTGAAATCGCTTCTTTTTTGGCAGTACTCGTTGAAAGTCCGATAACGCCTTTTAAATACGTACGCTGAGCAACGTAGAAAAATAATCCGAAAAATGCTAAAGAAATCGCCGCAAACATCAAAGCGTATATAATCCCCTTCCAAGAAGCACTTTCGATTAATCCCATTGCACCAAAATATGTTGTCGGAAAATAATTCGTCATCTGAACAAGCAAAGAAGATTGATGCTCAGCAAAATAATTTGCCATCATATCTCCTGAAACTGCACTTTTGTTTCGCCACTGCATAAATATATTAATACCTACGACAAATAATAACGTTAATATTCCAATAAATATATTACTACGATCTTTATTTTTAGCTATATTCGTGTAACGCATAATAACAGTCATTAAGAGTGATGCGAGCACTAGTGGAATAATAGGGAAAAATATATAAATGAATAGTACATATAAATAATATGTAATAAACGCTCCACTTTGCACACCGTATACAATAAAAATTGGAAATAAAATGAAAGACCCCATTACATACTGTGTAATTAATACAGTAATAAATTTCGCCGTAATAATTTGTGATGGTTGCAGTGGCAACGGTAGTAGTGTTTCAACATCATTATTATAATAAAATACCGTTAAGATGTTCGTAATACTAATTACAAATACCCATATGCTCGCAACAGCTAACCCCATTCCGATGATTGATGTTTCTTGTCCGATTGCTTTCATTCCAGCATACATTCCATATGTAAGTGGACCAATGAATACAAAACCCGCAAATAGTAGGGCTAAAAATGAAAATACATACGCCCATCGTTTCTTTTTATCCGTTATAATATCTGCATAATTTAACTTCAATAGAACTTTTGTTAATGTCCAAATTTTATTCATTTCCAGTCATCTCCAAGAACATTTCCTCAAGTGATTCATTGGATTTAAAATGATCTCTCATTTCATGTAAATTCCCTTGGAACTGCAAATTCCCCTTATTAATAATCGCTACACGATCACATAATTTCTCGGCTACTTCTAGCACATGTGTTGAGAAAAACACTGTCTTTCCTCGATCCGCATGCTCTCTCATCATCTCTTTTAAAATAAACGCTGATTTTGGATCAAGCCCGGTCATCGGTTCATCTAAAATCCATACATCAGGATCGTGTAAAAGTACACCAATAATAATAATTTTCTGTCTCATCCCATGTGAATAACTTTGAATTTGATCTGACAAAGCGTTATAAAGGTCGAATTTCTCTGCTAAGAATTGGATTTTTTCCTGCCTAACTCCATTCGGAACCTCATACATATCAGCCATAAAATTCAAATACTCTATTCCTTTTAATCTCAGAAACATATCTGGACTGTCCGGAACATAGCCAAACGTTTTTTTTGCCGCCATAGGCTCTTTCATCACATCTTTTCCATTGATCAAAATCGTTCCTTTATCGATGGCATGGATACCCGTCATCATCTTAATTGTTGTTGATTTCCCAGCACCATTTGGCCCTAAAAACCCAAAAATTTCTCCGCTAGGTATTGTTAAACTTAAATCTTTTACTGCATAGGAAGAACCATTATAACTTTTTGATACATTCATAATTTCAATCACATTATCCAATCCCTTCCTGAATTACCAATTAACTATATTTCTATTATAGCATACTTATATTTTTAACTTTTCTTACTTTTTAGTCCGCATAAATTCCCATGAAATTTCTATCATATCATTGGTAGTTAGAAAGAAACTGTTCACTTTTATTTCTATAATAGCGATTTCTTTAACCGTTAAAATATATATACATACCTAAACCAACAGTTAAAACAACTGCTAACAAAAGATAAATCATTGTCAGTCTTGTAATATTACCTTTCGTAGATTTACTATAGTTTTCATCCCCATTCTTCCCAACTACGATTGTTCCAACAGCAATTACTGCGACAATCATTAAAATAATTAAAATCCATTTTATCATCTATTCCCTTCCCCCTTTCCTCTTGCAACCATTTTACGATATTTCCCACCTTTTATAACTCAAGAATATTATATTTTTTCCGAATTTTTTCTAGATAGATTATCAATCTTTACTTTTCATTCCCCTGAAAAGAGAAGGAAAATATCCCCAATCATTACATTGTGTGATATATTTATAACATTTAGTGATGTATTTATAACATAGAAAGGCAGGAAATACTTTGAGAAAAACGACGTGGATTAAGTACCTTGGGTACCTTGGGTTCCTTGGCTTTTTTGGTTTTCTCGGTTTCTTTTATGAAAAAGGACTCTTTACTCTATTTTGTTTCTTTTCTTTTTTTATATGTTGTAAACAAAACTTGTCGAAATGCTTTTATTATTACATTATTAGCTACAGCAATACTCGTATTTATTGAAATGCTATTTCCAAATCCAACTTTACAAGAAGTAGACATTGCTATCATTTTTGGTTTACTTGTTCTTACATTTGGATTCTCTCTTTATTTTTACGATACACCAATTAATGAATTGGAAGATGCGCCATGGCATTCACAACAAAAATAAAAGAATACCGCACCCATTTACATTTGACCCAAGATGATTTAGCCAAGCTTGTTGGTGTTCGGCGCGAAACCATTAGTCATTTGGAAAAAGGAAAATATAATCCTTCCTTACAACTCGCTCATGACATTGCAAAAGCATTGCATACTTCTATCGATAAGATATTTATTTTTGATGAAAAATAGCTCCCAAAAAGCCCTCTCTATAAATAAATAGGAAGGCTTTTTGGAAGCTCTGCACGTATTGTTAAGAGTAAAATCCATTTACTTAAGGATTTCTTACAATCCCGATAATATCGGTTAAATTACGAATCTCATATGTTGGTTTCATACCTCTATTATTTTCCTTACACTGCGGATTGAACCAACACGTATCAATCCCGTAATTTATCCCTCCTTGTATATCCGAGGTTAAAGAATCTCCGACCATTAATACACTCGATTTATCTGTAATTTTTAGCCTTGAAAATGCATACTCAAAAATACCTCGTGCTGGTTTTTGAAATCCTACCTCTTCAGAAATGATAATATGCTCAAAAGTATCAGAAAGAGGCGAACCTTTGATTCTAGCCTTCTGTACATCTGCGAATCCATTCGTAATAATAGCTAGCCGGCAATCAGCAAGCATATTACACAAATCGACAGCTCCTGCTACCATATGTATCTCCATCCCTAAATAGCCGAGATATGTACTACTAAATATGTCAGCATTTATTTCAAGTTCATGAGTTAGAAATAATCTCCGAAATCTCTCCACTCCCAATTCAGATAAAGTTATCTTCCCCTCCTCTAAGTCCCTCCATAACACTCCACTAATCTCTTTATAGCTATCTTCATAATCTACCAACCCTGTAGGTAATCCAAACTTTAAAAACGTTTTATGTAATGCCTTTTTTTCAGACATACTAAAGTCAAATAATGTATCATCAACATCGAATAAAATAACTTTATATTTCATAAGGACCTCCATTACGTAGTACTCTCGTTTGAACATACTCTTCCATTTCTACTTATAAGCTATCTATATGTTTCCTCCATCTTCTACTGCATGCTATGTAGCTTCTCTTACATTTCCTCTTTGAAATTCAGTTCGTTTGTTCTTCATATAAATAATAGTTTCTATCCTCAGGTAGATGTAAAACAATTATTTTTCTATTACCTTTTTGAAACTCAATAGTATGACCATTCTCACCAAGATATTCCCATCCCTTAGCTTTGTTTATAGAGATAATACTAAAATATCTATGGACATTCGGATTATCCTCTTTCATGTAAATGGCTGACAGTGGTACAGGAAAACCGTGAATTTTAGAATCTTTATTAGACATAAAAAGAAATATTAAACCACTTAATACCGATAGACATGTCAAAGTAATTATATTTTTTCTTTTAGCACCTTTCACCATAATCACTTCCTGAAATAGTTTTTTTTTAATAAATAAAAAGTGTATTTTTCAGAAAAATGATACTTTTATAACAACAAAAGGATTCATATAATAGTCATAACTACTATATAAATCCCTTTTGTTTAAAAGCATTTTTATCATTCAGGTCTTGATAATTTCAAACCGACACATACATAATATAAGATTTCACATCAAATCTATTCACATGTTACTTCTCTTCTAGTAACAATTCTTTCATATTTTCTACTTGTTCCTTTGTAAAACCAAGTCCTTTTTCAGCATAGATTTCAATACTTCCAAATTTACGAGAAATTTCATCTATTGCTGCTTGTAAATATTCAGCCCGCGCTTCAAACATAGCTCCTAATATTTCTTTACTTTCTTCATTTTGTAACTTCGCGCCTAAAAAGTTCATCATTTTTTGATTTAACTTTTCACGGAATCCATTACTTAATAAGTAGTCTCGCATCACTGTTTCTTCTGGAACACCAAGAAGAAGTAATAACAACGCAGATCCAAACCCTGTTCGATCTTTCCCAGCTGTACAATGATTAACTACTGGTAAGTTTTCTGGATCTTGAGCGAACTGTAAAAAGCGCACAAACGCCTCATTTCCCTCTACAAACCCTTTGTTCATTTTCACTAAATATTCGCCAGGCTTTCCAAGCATTGATAAATCTCCGACTTGGAAAAATTCATTCATATTTAAATCTTTTGCTATATCTTGCATGACTGGCAAACAGACTTGACGAGCGCCAGTCACGCTCGGATTTGGTTTATGCGTCACTTCAAAATCTGTCCGATAATCACAGATAAGTTTTAAACCAGCGCGCTCTAAATAAGCAATATCCCACTCTGTTAATCCAGCTAACTCTTCTGATCGATATAGTTTACCCCACTTTACTTTACGACCATCACGTGTTTCATATCCACCTAAATCTCGGAAATTAAACGCACCTTGTAGTGGTAATCTTCGTTCTGCTACAGTAACTGCTTGTCCATTACTTGCTACTAATCGGAAATAAGGACGTGCTTTCGGGCTAGGATCTTCTATTATGCATGATGATTCTCCTGATACTTTTAATAGAAATTCTCCGTTTCCTTCTATATTTTCTGATGAAGTACTCCAATAAATCGCAACTTCTTCGGCTTCATCTTTCCACGCTATATGTAACATATTATCTTGCGTTCGTTCTACACTTGCTTGTAACCATTCTTTATATTGTTTCATTATTTCACCAATACTTTCTCTATATAATCCATACTCTATTTTATTGTATTACAAATACACTGTTTTTGTCGTGACTATACTTACGACATACTCTTATCTTCTTTTTGAAGTTAAGAAAAGATTTTTTGCACGTTTTCAAACGTCGTACATGGAGTACCACGGAATATATACGTAATCTGTTCGTCACCTACATCTTGATATACAACTGTCCCGCGGTGAAGATGCGTATAAAATTGTAAGCTCTCCTTCTTGACTACTTCGAGAGAACTTATTCATTATCCTTGTGTAATATATTGTGTAAATTCTTCAATAGTACTAGTGAAAAATTGATAGAAACCTATTTCAAAACATACCGCCATATTTACTATATAAATCCAATTTGATTTTCTAACAGATACATTATGGTTATGAAGAACAAACAGAGACCTTCACTCATTTTCTCCTTCTGTTTTCAGGCTAAAAAAGGCACTGACCGCTTCTATCCATGGTCAGATGCGTTCTTCCAACTAAAAAACGATCTTTCAATACATATTTATATAAATTCAACACGCATTTCTGGCATGAGCAGGATGAGCTTCGAATATATAGAATACTAGGCAAATAATGCGCTATTAAATCATAGAGGAGGTGCCTCGTTGGATATTATTACATTACAACAACAGTTGGAGCTCATACAGCAAAATGATTATACACAACTGAAGAATATCGATTTAAATGAATTAAGTTCCCATATGATCCAGCACATTGGAACGACTGATCATTATGTACGTGATGAATTAATATATAACTGTTTTTCGCATTTTATTCAAAATGAATTTCTATCTCATGAGCAATTAGAATCTTTATTGACGACATGTTTAAGTAACGACTATTTATATTTCGAAATTCATACTCCAAACACAGATGGGGTATTTATCCGCTCCTATACTACTTTATTAATTGCTTTAATTATACAGTTCGATAATTCTCATCCCTTTTTACTAGAAGAAAGAGTACAAGAAGTAAAAGAAAAACTCATTACTTATATGCAGCTTGAAATAGATTACCGAGGATATGTACAAGATAAAGGCTGGGCCCATAGTATTGCTCATGCGGCCGATGTCTTTAACGACCTTGTCCACAATACACATATCCACACTTCATGCTATGAAGAAATTGCTCATTGTCTATTAAATAAAATTTTCATTTATTCTACCGTATATCATAATAATGAAGATGAACGAATTGTAACACCTCTTTTATCTATGCTGTATTATGACTTTCCAAAAGATCAACTTTTTTCAATTATCTATAAAAAAATAAACCGGCTACCACAGTTTAAAAAAAGACTCTTGCATCATGAATACTTCATACTATGTGCGAATTTAAAAAGTTTTTTATGCTCTTTATTTTTCCGCACAAAAATGGATCCCAATTTTTCTTCTGTCGCAAATCGAACGGAAAAAACGTTACGGGAATTATCGAAATATCTTTCGGTATGAAGAAACAAAAAATAAGGGAACGTTCATCGTTCCCTCTCATATCCAATCCGTTTTTTAATTTTAGCTAAATTCACCTTCGCAATTTCTCGAGCACGATCTGCCCCTTTTTCTAATGCTTTGTATAATACATGAGGTTCATTCATATATCTCTCATATTTTTCTCTTGGCCCCTCTAATTCTCGGTTTACCACGCGAAAGAGTTCTTTTTTTACATCTCCCCAACCAATCCCTACTTTGTACTGCTCTCTTAAATGTTTTATTTCTTCGTCTGTCGCAAACTCCTTATAGATCATAAATAATGTTTCAGGTTCTTTCGGTTCATGTGGTAAGGACGAATCTGTTTTAATTTTTAAAATTAACTTTTTGAATTTTTCAGGTTCTGCAAAAAGAGGAATCACATTCCCATAACTTTTACTCATCTTCCGTCCATCAAGACCCGGCAAAATTGTCCCTTCCTCTTGGACAATATACTTTGGAAGCGTGAAGGTTTCTCCAAATGTATGATTAAAGTACGAGGCGATATCCCGAGCGATTTCAATATGTTGGATTTGATCTTTTCCAACAGGTACATCGCTCGACTGAAACAATAATATATCTGCGGCCATTAAAATGGGATACGTATATAATCCCATTTTGATGCCAGTGTCAACATCAACACCTACTTTTTTATTTTGTTCTACCTTAGCCTTATACGCATGAGCACGGTTCATCATACCTTTCGGAGTTAGACAAGCTAGAATCCATGATAATTCTAAAATTTCTGGAACCTCCGTCTGCCGATAAAAGATAACGTCTTCCTCAAGTCCTAACGATAACCATGTTGCAGCTACCTCTTTTGTATAATCACAAAATAACTCTGGATCTTGCACAGCATTTAATGCATGATAATCCGCTATAAAATACAGTGCTGTTCCTTCTTGTTTTTTCGATATGTTTAATGCAGGTTTAATCGCTCCAATATAATTTCCAAGATGCGGGTAGCCAGTTGGTTTAATTCCTGTTAACAGTATTTTCTCACTCACACTTATTCCCCCTTCTTCAAAATAAAAAGTCCCTCATCCAAAAAAGGACGAGAGACTCCCGCGGTACCACCTTTATTAGCTATAATAATAGCTCACTTCATCCCTCATTAACGCGAAGCAAACGTCTTAGCTTACTTATTTCAGCTAGAAGCTCCAGAGTCCATTCCATGTCCATCCCTTACTGATTCCCACCAAATATCAGCTCTCTGTCAAATTCCGAACATGTACTATTCTCCATCATAACTTTTGTTTATTCCTTACATTTCACCATATTTTTCTTTCTGACAAACGTAAATATTCTGGTTTATATAGCAAGAATTTTACTTTTTTTGTATACTTATATAAGTTTGCAGAAAAGGATTCTACAACTTTGGAGGAATAATCATGGTAAAATACATTTCAATTCTCGGTTCAACCGGTTCCATCGGTACATCTGCATTAGACGTAGTCGCAAATCACCCGGAACACTTTCAAATTATTGGTTTAACCGCAAATCATAATATTGACCTTCTTGAAAAACAAATCAAAATGTTTCAACCTCGTGTTGTAAGCGTAGGTACAAAAGAATTAGCAGCTACACTTCGCGCACGGATTTCTACCAACACAAAAATTACATATGGAAAAGATGGATTAATTGAAGTCGCTACTCATCCTGATTCTAACCTTGTATTAACTTCAGTTGTCGGCGTATCTGGCCTTCTTCCCACCATTGCAGCATTAAAGGCAAAAAAAGATATTGCCATTGCGAACAAAGAAACATTAGTTGCCGCTGGACATATTGTAACAGAATTAGCAAAACAAAATGGTTGTCGCTTAATCCCAGTAGATAGTGAACATTCTGCTATTTTTCAATGCTTAAACGGTGAAAACAACAAAGAAATTGAAAAATTAATTGTTACAGCTTCAGGTGGTGCCTTCCGAGATAAAACACGTGAAGAAATGAAAACCTTACAAGCAAAAGATGCTTTAAAGCACCCGAATTGGTTAATGGGAGCAAAGTTAACGATTGATTCTGCTACATTAATGAATAAAGGGTTGGAAGTCATGGAGGCACATTGGTTATTTAATATTCCTTATGAAAAAATTGATGTTTTCATTCATAAAGAAAGCATTGTCCATTCTTTAGTTGAATTTATAGATGGCTCTGTAATGGCACAGCTCGGTGCCCCTGATATGAGAATGCCGATTCAATACGCATTCCATTACCCAACTCGCTTACAATCGAACTATAAAAAATTAAATCTATTAGAAGTTGGTAGCTTACATTTTGAAAAACCAGATTTCAAAAAATTCCCTTGTCTACATTATGCGTATGAATCTGGAAAAATTGGTGGTACAGCGCCAAGTGTCTTAAATGCTGCGAATGAAGTTGCAAATGCGCTATATTTACAAAATGAAATTTCATTTTTTGATATTGAAAAAACAATTTATTCTGCACTTGAGGCACATCATCCGATTACAAATCCAGACCTCGAAACGATACTGGAAGCTGACCACTGGGCTCGTGAATACGCAACACAATTATTAATTCGAAACTAAAAAAGGGCTAGATTTTATTTTAGCCCTTCTCTTTACCCATAGAAAAGGAGGAGTATTCATGATTCATAAACTGTATATCACTTCTTTTGATGTAGCTTCGGCTGTGTTAGCATTACAAATTCCAGCTTACGAAATTGAAGCAAAGTACATAAACAGCACTGCAATTCCTCGTCTATATGATACTGCAGAGGATATACAAACATGTAATGAAACCTTCTATGGTTATTTCTTTGAAAATAACTTAGTAGGCTTTCTTTCTTTTGTAAATGAAGGATCTCTCGTTGATATCCACCGGTTAGTCGTATCGCCAAACTATTTTCATAAAGGAATTGCAACAAAGTTACTTTTTCATGTATTTCACCTCTTCCCTAATACCATCCAATATACTGTACAAACCGGAAAAGCAAACACACCTGCCCTTTCCTTATATAAAAAACATGGGTTTATCGAAATACGTGATATTGTACTACCTGATGGGCTTATCCTTACACAATTAAAAAAGACAGAAAAAAATAAATAGTTTGACTATTGCGTTTCATTATGTTATTTTTAATGTTATAAAACCTTTTGCTGAATCCATATTTTGGAGCGGGGGAACCATTTATGTAGCCGATGCTACTTGGGGCGAATCTTTTTTAAGTAGGGATACTCTCACTTCCCGAGTCCGACAGCTAACCTCGTAAGCGTAATGGGAGAGAGAAGGTGCTTTTTACTTATGTTACACAGTATCCCTCCTTAACTATAAAGTATATGGAATCGATGTCATGAGAAACCTATATTTATAGAAAAGGAGACTTGTACAATGTTACGTTTATCAGATCACGAAATGAAGATGATGGAGCAACGTATTCGGTTAGAACAACAACGTACGTATCAAGCAAACAAAATTGTAGATAGTTTACATCACAAATACTTTTTCCAACATATTTTTCAGCCTAAAAGATGAAGTGAAGTTTTTACACATGTAAGATAACTCATACGTACAGGGTATAACTAACTTGAAAAAAGCTTTGCTGCTTGCTGCAAAGCTTTTTTCACTTTTATACAATAACTTATTTTCGTTCCTTAACTATTAACTTTATTGGTAATATTCTCGACTTATGTAAAGAATAATATTTTGTAGAAGGTTCAGGTGCTTGTTCATCAAAATCACTAGAAGGTTCATCTTCTACTATTCTTTCAATTGTAAACCCTGCCTTAATCAGTTCATTTATGTATGTACTCAATTTATTTGTTCCATTCCTCATCCCCACTCCACTCGCCAAATTCTATTTATAGATTAAAGATTATAACTAGATTTCCCTTTTCTCTTCGCCCGATAATTTTTCACTTTGGCAATCGTCCCACATGCTCTCCCCTCTTTCCCTCCAGCATACATACCACACCAGCGTTTACTTCCGTTACGAGAATGATCATAAAAGACCCAGCAACAATCTGGGCATGCTTTTAACCGTTGCCACCTCTTTTGTTCAATAGCAGTCAAAATAATTTGTAAAATCATTGTATATACGTTTCTTTCCCCGATTGGTTCATATGTAATAGCATCCATATTTTCTATTACACACACTCGAAATGGATATGTTTCAAACCATTTTTGTATTGTTCCTTTCCCCTCAATCGCAAAACGAATATCCTCCCTAAATTGCTTCAGCTCATCTAACGTACGAAAAGAAAGTTCCTCACCAAAATGATTTTCCATAAATTGCAGTACATCCTCTATCGTATTTAGTTCATCTAACGACTTTCTTGTATCATTTGGAATTCTCCATGTATTTAAAAAATCTCTTACAACCTCTAATTGACCTGGTGCCTCTTGGTCATGCTTCAAATCCAATCACCATCTTTCTAAAATTTACTTTTTTCTGACTTTATGTATAATTATAGTATAAAATAGTTAACCATTAAAATGTTTTAATGGTTACATTATGAGAGGAAGATTTTATGAAAAACTTTTCAATATCGATACGTATTATACTGACCTCATCATTTTTTATGGCATTTGGATATTTTGCTGTATATGCTTTCCTGGCCATCTATTTATCAAATTTTTTACACTTTTCTGCTATGCAAGTAGGAACCATTTTAACCATTATGACAATTACTTCACGAGTGATTCCTTTATTTTCTGGTATCATTGCTGACAAATTTGGTTACATGATTATGATGATATGTGGCTTACTATTAAGAGGCATTGGTTTTATTTGTTTAGGGATATTTTCAGAGTTTCATACGATTTCCATTTCCGCTTCATTCATTGGATTTGGAACCGCTTTTTATGAACCTGCTGCTCGTGCTATATTCGGCTCACAGCCAGCTAAATTCCGAAAAGACTTATTTACATACTTAAACCTTGCTTTTAATAGCGGAGCGATTATCGGTCCGATCGCTGGTAGCTTATTACTCATATGGAATCCTTTGTATCCATTTATACTTACTGGCTGTCTTATGTTATTGTTTGCGATCATTTTTTATCTTCTTAGATCTCACTTCCAAGTTTCTACTGAACATGTACAGCTCTTATCTGGCTTGAAATCCGTTTTTGAAAATAAGCATTTTCTCTCATTCTCATTTATTATGATTTTCTTCTATATTATGTTTACTCAGCTTACTGTCGCTTTGCCGCTTCATATGACCAACATTAGTCATAGCGCAAAGCTAGGTGGACTTGTTATTACAGTGAATGCCATTACAGGTGTTTTGTTTATGATTGTATTTCGAAAAATATTTCACAAATATCATACACTTTCGATTGTAAAATGTGGTGTTTTATTAATGGGTATTTCATTTTTATTAATCCCCTTATTTCAAGATCCATTTTGGTTATTTTCCTGTGTTATTCTATTTACAATTGGTGAAACACTTGTATTACCCAATGCTGATATTGCCATTGCGAATTACAGTAATGAATCCTATACAGCCGCATATTTTGGATGTTACCAATTGTCTCTTGCGGCCGGGTTTATAATTGGAAACTATACAGGAACTTGGTTTACATCGCTGTTACAACAAACATATACACCGTGGTTGATTTTTGGCACAATGGGTGCCCTAGGTTCTATTTTGCTTCATATTTTGAAAAACACGGAACGAAAACAGGAAAAGAAACGATTGATCTATGATAATAAAAGCATATAATTCGATTATCTAATTACATAAGAGCCTCGTTCAATAAACCGAACGAGGCTTTCGCAATTCGCTTTAATAAAAAACGAAGGAGAAGCTTTTTGGGCTTCTCCTTCGTTATGATGCACGATCTTTCTTTTTCATTGCTTTTGTTAAATAACCGCCCTTGAAGGATCGAATTTCATAAGAAGACATAAACGCTTTCGGTGCAATTCGATTAATAATTTCCAACAGCTCTTTCTCACGAGAACGTTTTGCAACAATATCTAAGCGATAGCGCACAGAATTGATCCCTTCTCCTTCAAATACAGTTACCCCAAATCCTGAATGCCTTAACATATCCACTAACTCATTGCAGCGATCTAGTAAACTAACTTGATATGTAATATAGCCAATCGCCAATTTATTCTCTATATAACCACCTAATAACAGTCCGGCACTAAATCCGATCACATAGGCTACAATATTCATCCAATTTGATAAATCTTGAAACACAATCCCTAAACTTACAATATAAATCGCCCCTTCTAACAACCCAACACCAGCAGCGGATCTTGTTTGATTCTTTACAAGCAAAATCGTCCGGATTGTTAAAACTGGAACGTAAATAATTTGAAGTACAAAAATAAGTAGCGCTTGTAACATTTATATCCACCTCTTTCTAAAAGTCTTTTGTCATAATAACATATAAACCATTTAGAAAGCGATGGGTTTTCTAAATTTTTCATAAAAAATAAGAAGATAAAAAAGAACCGTTTTCCGGCTCTCTTTTATCTTCTTACTTTAAACCCTCTGTACGCTTGTTTCTTTTTTCCTCTTCTTCTCTTACTAACTGCATATTTGCATAAGCCAAATTCGCTATCATTAAAAAATGTCCGCCTAAAATGCCAGTACCAAATGCCCACATTTCCATTTCATGCTCGATTTCATACATGATGATTGCACCTAATATAGCCGCCGCAAAACGATTTAAAATACCTATTCCAGGGGCACGTTGCTTTAATACAATGCTTTTCCCAATCTTCTCAACTCGCCTAGCTAATAGCCAAAGACAATACGCACTTACAGCTAAGCCAATCCCAAATCCAGTAACTTGCTTTGAAAAGGGCGTTACCGTCCATAGTAAGAGTAAAGCACTAAAAATCATATATAATTGGAGTCTATATACGCGCAGCGCAACTTCAATCAAAATATCCGCTCCTTATTTCAAGTTTTCCTTTGACCACTCCCACGGCTAAAGCACGTGGGCTTTCCCGCTCACAAATTCTGTAAAAAAAGAAAGCAGCAACCTTACACAGTTGCTACTTTCTCTTGTTGATGATCAATTTTTCGAATTTCAACGCGTTTAATTTGATAAGCATCTTTTTCAAGAACTTTAAACTCATAATTTTCCGCTTCCACGCATTGTCCTTCTTCAATTTCATGATTTTGCATCATAATCCAACCACCAATTGTATCCACATCTTCTTCTTCAATGTGTAGTCCAAATAAATCTTTTACTTCTGAAATTAACACTTTTCCATCAACAATTTTGTGATAATCGTTTACGTGTTGAATCGGTGGAGCTTCATCTTCATCATATTCATCACGAATTTCGCCGACGATTTCCTCCAATATGTCTTCAAGCGTTACAATTCCAGCTGTTCCTCCGTACTCATCATATAAAACAGCCATTGGAATTCGCTTTTTCTGCATTTGTAGCAGTAAATCATGAATTGGAGTTGTTTCCATCACTTCAATAATCGGACGCATATACGTACGAATCGATGATAAATCTTCTGTATCGCCTTTCATGTATCGAATAAAGAAGTCTTTTACGTTTACCATACCAATAATATCATCTTTATCTTCTCCAAAGATTGGATAACGTGTGTATCGTTCACTTTGAATAATTTTCATGTGTTCTTCTACTGAATCTTCGAGATAGAAACCAACAATTTCTGTTCGTGGTACCATAATCTCTTTCGCAATGCGGTTATCAAATTCAAAGATATTATTTACATACTTATATTCTGCTTGGTTAATCTCTCCACTTTCATAGCTCTCTGAAAGAATTAATCGTAATTCCTCTTCTGAATGTGCTACTTCATGTTCGGAAGCTGGTTTTAAACCAAACAAACCTGTTATAACACGCGCTGAGCTATTAAGCATCCAAATAAAAGGATACATGACTTTATAGAACATCATAAGAGGTCCAGCAAATAGTAAAGTTACCTGTTCCGCCTTTTGAATCGCCATTGTTTTTGGTGCTAATTCGCCTACTACAACATGTAAATATGTCATAACCATAAAAGCAAGCCCAAAAGTTAATACATGGGAAACAGAAGGGTTTAAATTCCATTTCTCAAATAGTGGACGTAATAACTTTTCTATTGTCGGTTCACCTAACCAACCAAGTCCCATTGCTGTAACTGTAATCCCTAACTGACAAGCAGATAAATATTCATCTAAATTTGTTGTTACCTTTTTTGCTGCTAACGCACCGCGTTTCCCTTCCGCAACAAGCTGATCTATGCGACTTGAACGCACCTTTACAATCGCAAACTCTGCTGCTACGAAAAATCCAGTAAATGCGATTAAAATCGCAACCATGACTAAATTAAATATTTCCAATGAATCCCCTTAGTTAAAAAACTAAGGTGTTCACCTCCTGTATACTTATAATGTTTTCTTATTCTCTATTTTTTCAGAAAACATAGCGCCATACAGAAATTAAAAGAGTTCAATCTAACTTTAACTATAAAAATAGTACCAGTGTTTGGATTAAAGCTGTCGTTTGACCAGATAAAGACTTCGATATTTTTTCACGTTGTGAATCTGTTAGTCCATCTAACAGAGGTTTCAGTTGTGTTAACTCTGTTTCTAATCGATGGATATGGTTTGTCACTTCATTCATTTGTTTCGAAACGTGTTCATTGATCCCGAGCAGCTTTTTCCTCTCCTCGATCTTCTCTTTAATCTCACAAAGCGGCATATGCATTTCTTTGCATTTCTCAATAAATTGTAATGTCTCAAGTGCTGTTTCATCGTAATAACGATAATTAGATTGAGATCGCTCCGCCTTTAAGATACCTAGATTCGTATAATAATCAATCGTTCGTTTCGATACATGAGCCAAGTGAGCCAACTGTCCGATTCGATACACCTTCCCAACGATCTTCCCCCCTTGTTTCTATTAAGAACATCATACAACACATAAACTGTACAGTCAAACGTGATGGTTTATTATTCACAATATATGAAAAAAGACCTGCTATATACTGCAGATCTCCTGCTTTCTATATTTCTTTTTCTTTATTATATACAAATTCTACACATTCTGCTAATTGATTCCGTTGTTCTATATGAATACTCCCCCACTTAGCAAAGCTTGAAGTGAGGGTTTCTAACGTTTCGGTCTAACGGACGATTAACGTCAGCGGAGTTAACACACTAGCAAGCTGGTTCACGCCTAACCCCTCTATCCCGTTTTCCCATGCATTCGGGACTACTTTTCGTAAAATATCCGCCGCAGCATTTACGTCTGCGTTGATTTCGATGCCTTTTGCCGAACGATACATACCACGTTTTATTCGTTTTCCTGAGTTACAATGGTTGCAAGATTATCAATACCTAAATCAATACTCATATAACGACCATTCTCTTCAACAATTTGTTGTTTTGAAGGAACATCTAACACTAGTTCCACTACATACTCATTGTATTTTGGAATGACACAATCTTGGTTTGTATACAAGATTTCCTTTTCAGAAGAGCGAATATACTTTGGAATGCTAGGTTTTCTAGTGTATTTGTGGGGATTCCTTTTATAATCTTTTAAACTAGCAAAAAAAGACTTCCAATTTTGGAATACGTTTTTCATGATGGATTAATTAGATTGTGTAGGCAAAGCACGATAATCACTCTGCATCATCGCTTTAAATAATGCATCCAGAAAGTTGTAATCTACATACGGTTTTTCTGTAGTTGGTGCTGAAAACAATTTACATCTCACTTCTTTTTGTTTTTCTTTTGGTTTTGTTTTCTCTTTTTCCACATTCTTTTGATAGGCAAGAATTTGTGTCTCATTCATCTTCCCTATGTTTGTAGCAATTGTATCTAAAACTTCTTTTTGTAAAGGTTGCAACTCCTTATTTTGTGTCAAACCTGTATACACTTGTCGTATATAAAAGTTTGTCGTGTTGTACATATTCTTCGCGTTTTAGCAAGATTCTTGAAAATAAGAATACATACGATGTCCTTTTTTAATCCAAATTTGAAAAATTTTATAATTCCTTTGCTTTTCCGCTGTCATTTTTCCACCTCCTTGTTAAGGATATTACACCAAAACGAGAACGTATGTTTCTATCGTTTTACTCGAACATAAAATATTTTTTTCGATTCACCTCACCACCTTCACATCTCTTTAGAGGTGGGAGTCCTCTTGAAAGATATGATAGACATCTCGTGACATCCACCCTATTACTACTTTACAAGCAAAACTCATTTGTTTTTTCCTTTTAAAATACAAATGTTTATTTATATTTATTGCACCAAAATCATTCTATCCTGTTTTATTTGGTGAAATACTAATGTTATTTTGTACTTTCTTAGGATAATTATTCATTTCTTCTTATATGACAATCCCTTTTTTGATGGATTCATATAATAACTAGAGCATACTTTATTTAAATTCTATTTATTTCAAAGGAGTGATTATCATTCATACAACTTTGATTTCCCATTTTTATAACGAAGAATATTTACTTCCTTGGTGGCTCATGCATCATACAAAATTATTTGATCATGGCATTTTGATTAATAGAGGTTCTACTGATCGTTCTGTTGAAATATGTCGTCAATTTGCCCCCCACTGGGAAGTACGTGATTCAAAAGTTCCAGAGTTTGATGCAGTGTTAGTCGACCAGGAGGTCATGGATATTGAAAAAGAAGTGACTGGTTGGAAAATGGTATTAAATACGACTGAGTTTCTTTTCTGTTTTGATAAGGACGACTTTTTTTTGTCACTTAGCCTTTTAGGAGAGAACATGTATTCAATCAGAGTAATTGTGATGGTAGATAAACCGAATCATAGTTATACAGATCCAATATATGAGCTTCCTCTAGTGAAACAACGGTATCACGGTATATTTCCAAAAGACCCTACCGCACCTTTTATTGGTAGACTCATTCACAATCATGTGCATGGCAGCTATTCAGCTGGTAGACATTGGTCTCCACATAAATTTATCGTATATCTATATCCTGCTTTCGTTTTAAAATTTTCTTTCAGTCCTTGGAATGATGCAATAAAAAAACGCAAATTACAAATAGGGCCTACCCTTTCAGCGCACAGTATTCAACATGGGTTAGGCGTCTACCATCTAAAAACATTAGAGGAATTAGAAAAAACATATAAAAACTTTGCCACTCTGACTGAAGATCTCCGTTTAATTCCAGAATATAAAGTATTACTTCCTGATTTATAATTTTCTCTATTTACTGTTCATTCGCATAAAAAACATCCATGACTGCATAGTTACAGCCCTGAAGTAACAACTGTAAAAAGAGAACCCGCAAATGTTTTTTATTGACTACAGATTTTTTTACTGATCACATACAGAAAAACACGCCTCTTTCGTTTTAAAATACTAGTGTTTGTTTATAAATGAATTCATATAATAACTAGAGCATATGTTATTTGAGTTCCATTTATTTTAAAGGAGTGATTATCATCCGTACAACCTTGATTTCCCATTTTTATAACGAAGAATATTTACTTCCTTGGTGGCTCATGCATCATACGAAGTTATTCGATCATGGTATTTTGATTAATAGAGGTTCTACTGATCGTTCCGTTGAAATATGTCGTCAATTTGCTCCCCACTGGGAAGTACGTGATTCAAAAGTTCCAGAGTTTGATGCAATGTTAGTTGATCAGGAAGTCATGGATATTGAGAAAGAAGTAACTGGTTGGAAAATGGTATTAAATACGACTGAGTTTCTTTGCTGTTTTGATAAGGATAAATTTTTTTCATCACTTCACCTTTTAGGAGAGAATATGTATTCGATTAGAGTAATTGTGATGATAGATGATCCAAATCATGGTTATACAGATCCAACATATAGGCTTCCTCTAGTTAAACAACGATATCACGGTACATTTCCTAAAGATCCTAACGCACCCTATATTGGTAGACTCATTCACAATCATGTGCATGGCAGCTATACTCCTGGCAGACACTGGTCTCCACATAAATTTATCGTGTACTTGTACCCTGCTTTCGTTTTAAAATTCTTTTTCAGTCCTTGGAATGATGCAATAAAAAAACGCAAATTACAAATAGGTCCTACCCTTTCAGCGCACAGTATTCAGCATGGATTAGGCATCTACCATCTAACAACATTAGAGGAATTAGAAAAAACATATAAAAACTATACCGCCACAACTGAAGACCTCCGGCTTATTCCAGAATATAAAGTGTTATTTCCTGATTTATAATATGTTTACTGTTATTGCGTGTGAAAAAGGGAACATATATATCTAGGGATTTCCCATCATATAAGTCACGCCTATGAAAACAGAAGAAGAACATGAGTGAAGGTCTCTGTCTATTCTTCATAACCATAATGTATCTGTTAGAAAATCAAATTGAATTTATATATATTACCTTCTATTACATTACCGGAATAAATTCATTTTTATTAGTTATATTTTATAGTATGGATTTCCTAGAATCATACTTTGTTTGTTAAAACGTAACGCTTAAAAAAGAAATGAATACTGTAAAAAGGAAGAAATTCGCTTTAAAGATTCTTCTACAGTCATAGGAGGGAAAAAATGAAAGCTGTTATTCTTGCTGGAGGATATGGGACTAGAATTGGGGAAGAAACACACAGAATCCCGAAACCAATGATTGAAATAGGGACAAAACCAATTCTTTGGCATATCATGAAATTATTTAGTCACCATGGCATTAAAGAATTTATTATATGTTTAGGTTATAAAGGACATATCATTAAAGAGTTTTTTTTGAATTATACTTTACTCATGTCAGATTTCAGTATCGATATGAGTAGTAATACCATTACAAATCACTCAAATAGTACAGAGCCATGGAAAATCACCTTAATTGATACAGGTGAAAATTCAGAAACTGGGGGACGAATTAAAAGAATCCAAAATTACGTTGATGACAAACCCTTTTGCCTTACTTATGGTGATGGGCTAAGTGATGTAAATATACAAAAACTTATTGAATTCCATCAACAACACGGAAAGCTTGCTACTGTAACCGCTGTGCAACCTCCAGGCAGATTTGGTTCGCTTATTCTTAATAAACAGACCGTTTCAGCATTTAAAGAGAAGCCTTTAGGAGATGGCGGTTGGGTTAATGGAGGTTTTTTCGTTCTAGATCCTCAAGTTTTTAATTATATTAGTGGTGACACATCTGTTTTTGAAACAGAAACTTTAGTACAATTAGCTAACCAAAAACAATTAGATGCTTATCAGCATCAAGGATTTTGGCATCCAATGGACACACTGCGAGATAAGAAAAAACTGGTCGAATTGTGGGAAAATAATACTGCTCCATGGAAGGTTTGGTAATATGACTAGTACGTCTTTTTGGAACAAAAAAAAGGTACTTATTACCGGTCACACTGGATTTAAAGGGACTTGGTTGACACTTTGGTTAACTTCACTAGGCGCTGATGTCATTGGATACTCTTCTTATTTACCGTCTCATCCTTGTTTATTTGAACTATCAAAAGCTGCCAACGAATGTCATTCTATAAACGGAGATATTACAGACTATCCTTCCTTATTACAAACAATCATACGTTATCAACCAGAAGTTATCTTTCATTTAGCTGCACAGCCTTTAGTTCCAGCTTCATATAAAGATCCTATTGAAACCTTCAAAACAAATGTCTTAGGGACTGTTCAGTTATTCGAAGCTGCCAAAAATACAGACAGCGTGCGTGTAATTATTAATGTCACAAGTGATAAGTGCTATGAAAATGATGGATCTGGAAATCGCTCCTTTCAAGAAGAGGACCGTCTAGGAGGACACGACCCTTATAGTGCCAGTAAAGCTTGTGCGGAATTAGTTACGACTTCTTATCAAAGATCTTTCTTTCAATCAAACGTGAAATCTGCTCCTAAACTCGCTTCCGTAAGAGCGGGCAATGTCATTGGTGGTGGTGACTGGGCAGAAAGTAGATTGATTCCTGATATCGTTCGAGCATTTTTACAATCAGATAAGCTAATGATTAGAAATCCAAATGCTATTCGTCCTTGGCAGCATGTTTTAGATCCTTTACATGGTTATTTACTCCTTGCCGAAAAAATATGGAACGACGCTAATTATGCTGCAGCTTGGAATTTTGGTCCAATCAATCAACCTCACTTAACAGTAGCTGACCTAGTCAATTTAACAACGAAGATATGGAATAAGAAACTAGACATTATCTCTCCTAATGACTCTCTCCCATACGAATCACCTATATTAACCCTTAATAGTACGAAATCGACGAACCAATTAGGATGGACTCCAAAGTTGTTAACTGAAGATGCAATTTCTTGGACTGTTGAATGGTATCAAAAATATGCTACTAAAGAAGATGTTGCAATATTTACACGTAAACAAATTGACGTGTTTAAAAATTTATAAGGAGTCTATCAAAATGTCACAAAAAAAATGTCGTTTTTGCCATTCATTGTTGACACACACTTTTTTAGATTTAGGTGTTTCCCCTCTTGCTAATTCATTTGTCTCTCCAGAACATTTAGATAAAATGGAGCCTTTTTATCCACTTCATACATTTGTTTGTAAAGATTGCTTACTTGTACAACTAGAGGAGTTCGAATCACCTCAACACATTTTTAATGACTATCTATACTTTAGTTCTTATTCATCGAGTTGGCTCTTACATGCAAAACAATACGTAGAAATGGCGATTCAACGATTTCATCTAACTAAACAATCACAAGTTATTGAGATTGCAAGTAATGACGGATATTTATTACAATACTTCCAAAGAAAAAAAATTCGCACTTTAGGGATTGAACCTGCAAAAAATGTCGCAGAAGTCGCGATTCAAAAGGGGATTCCTACTAAAACTGAATTTTTCGGAAATGATTTAGCAAAACAATTACGATCCGAAAATTATCAAGCTGATTTAATTGTAGCTAACAATGTATTAGCTCACGTCCCTGATTTACATGATTTTATTTCTGGTTTAAAAACATTGCTGAAACCAGATGGTGTCATTACAATTGAATTCCCACATGTATTAAACCTGATCTCTTCTAAACAATTTGATACGATTTATCATGAGCATTTTTCGTATTTTTCACTTCTATCACTTCAAAAAATATTGTCTCATCACAAATTACAAGTGATAGATGTAGAAGAACTTCCTACACATGGAGGGTCATTACGACTATTCATTGGGCATACGAAGAAAAGTACACCCATTCATTCTAACGTTACAAAATTAATTCAGAAAGAAACGGAGCATGGTCTCGATACCTTAGACCGCTATCTTTTATTTTCTAAACAAGTAGAACAATTAAAAATAGATATTTTAACATTTTTTATTACGGCCAAATCCTTAAACAAACAAATTGTAGGATACGGGGCACCTGCTAAAGGAAATACACTTTTGAACTTTTGTGGCCTCGGTAAGGAATTTCTTTCTTATACAGTAGATAAAAACCCACACAAACAAGGATTACATTTACCAGGCACACGAATCCCAATCAAAAATCCAGAAGAAATAAAACAAACAAAGCCAGACTATATTCTCATTTTGCCATGGAACTTAAAGGATGAAATTATTGCACAATGTTCCTTTATTCGTGAATGGGGTGGAAAATTTTTAGTCGTTATTCCAAAGGTGGAAGTGATTTGAATATGAAGACAGTTCTAGTAACCGGTGGAAATGGTTGGATTGGTAAATACGTAGTCAATTCATTAATCGAAATGGGCTTTGAAGTGCATGCTACTTATCAAAAAAATAAACCTTCTCATATTTTATGCAATTGGCACAAAGTAAATTTACTTGATCATGAAGAAATAAAAAATCTTGTAAATAAAGTAAGAGCTTCTCACCTTATTCATTTAGCATGGGAAGCTGTCCCTCCAAAATGCTATCACTCTATTAATAATTATTACTGGTTACAATCTAGTATTACATTGATCCAACACTTTTCAAACATTGGTGGTCAAAGAATCGTCGTAGCTGGTACTGGCGCTGAGTACGAATGGATTCATGGCATATTGTCAGAAGACTCAACACACCTCTCCTATAAAACACCTTATTCGTTATGTAAAAACACATTACGCTCGTGGTTACAATCTTATTCTAAGCAAACTGGCTTAAGCATGTGTTGGGGCAGAATTTTTCATTTATATGGTCCTTATGAACATGGTAATCGTCTCGTATCTAATATTATTACCTCTCTACTCCAAAACAAGGAAGCTTTATGTACACACGGAGAACAGTATCGAGATTTTCTTTACGTAAATGATGTAGCTGATGCCCTCATTTCTATATTAAACAACGATACACAAGGGACTGTGAACATTGCCTCTGGACGCCCTGTACAAGTGAAAGAAATTGCAGCTATCATTGCGAAAAAGTTAGGGAAAGAGCACTTACTTAAACTCGGTGCGATTCCTTTCCCTGAACATGAACCTTTATTTGTTGGTGCCAATATTGACCGTTTAAAAAACGAGGTAAAATGGATACCAAAATATGATATAAATACAGGAATTGAAGAAACAATATTGTGGTGGGATACTCGCTTGAATCATTCAAATGAACAAGTGTAATATGCTATTACTATATAAATACAAATTAAAAAATGACATAAACCCATTCTTTTTAGGTGGGAGAGAGCATCCGGCCATGCATAGAAGCGGTCAGCCCCTCTTCCTGCCCCATGCCAAGTGAAAACAAAGAGAGAAAATGAGTGTCGTTCACTTTTTGTTCTTCCTAGCAGCGGGTTATGTGTCCTAAAATCAACATGGATTTATATATATACTTTCTATTGATTTTCGAACATATCAGTCATAGCTATAACAAAAAAAGACCTATACTCTTTGAGACTATCGAAAAAAATCCATCTAATAAGAAAAAGGAGTTTACCACCTATTGTATAGAAGTGGGAAACTCCTTTTTACTTACCACTTACGGAAAAATATTTTTATACTCGGTGCTTACTCGTAAATCTTTCGTACCTTTTGCTAAATCTCTATACCATTCTTCTAACTGTTCAGGTGTAATCACATGATGCATCCCCATATTCCCCTGTTTACTAGCTGCTGAAAGAGTCGGGCCGATTTGTAATTTCCTTTTTCTTAGTGCATCATTCCAAGGACTAAAACCAAACCATAAAATAAATGCAAGCGGTGGATATGGCATACATTCATGAGCAGTTACATGCCTGCCAGCTGCATAACTACCATGATTATGCCTATGAATGAATCTTCCTCTTTTCCATGCTGGCCAATGCTGAGGTAAATAACCATGGTATCGTTGTTTCACTAAAGGTATCTCATACACCGGTTCCTGATAACCATAGTTTGGATCATCAACCATGATCATTCCTTCAATCCAATACATATTCCCCCCTAATTGATCCAAAGATGCCCAAAATTGTTCTTTATTTGAAAAACAAAGAAATTCAGTCGTATTTAAAATCATTTTCCAGCCTTCTACTTCTTGTTCAACTTCCATTACTTCTCGGTCTGTTGCTATCGCATCAAATTCTGGAAATCTCGAGTCTCGAACTTCCCAGTGCGGTGCAAAGTGTCTGCAAATCTCGACCGAACGATCCGTCGATCCTTTATTTATTAAAATACCATGATCAAATATTTGTGTGTGGTGCATGAGCCACCAAGGCAATAAATACTCTTCGTTATAAAAATGGGAAATCACAGTCGTAGTAATTACAATCTCCTCCTGTTTGGCTAGTAATCTATCAAGTACGAATTCCTATTATTATATCAATTCGCTCTACATAAATAGTATACGCACCTGTTAAACAAAAGGTTTATCTTACATGTAAAAATGGATATTTACTCATGTTGCTCTACGTTTTGTTTTGGTATCCAGCCCTCTTCTCCTGTATTTACTTTTTCACACCATATCCATCCGTTCAACTCTTTACTGCCAATTAAAATATCTCCTATCCCAATATTTAATTCTTTCGCTGTATATTTTTCTATCATGACACCTTCGCTCACTGTATTCCGCCGTATCAATTGCTCCGGTACCCAACCTTCCCGCTTATCCCGCACTTCTTTGCAATATACCCAATGATTCCACTCTTCAGGACCATCATACGTACTACCTACTAACACCTTATCTCCTCTTTCTAAGGAAATGGGATTAGAATAGTTACTTACATGTGACTTAACCGCAATATATTTCATAACACCCTCCCATAATCTGAAAATTAAGTTATAACCTTATTATATATAACATATAGGAAGGAGCATACACATGTACTATAATCATTTGTTCGAAAACGACCATCCTGTTTTTAAATGAAACATTAAATAGTAACTTTTTCATTGGTGGTGCTCTTATCGTATTTAGCGTAGTGGTTACTACACTTGAGAAGAAAAAGAAAAAATAACAATAACAAAAACACAGGCTTCAAAAATATAGCCTGTGTTTTTTATTTTCTATTAAAAAGGTATTACATCATACATTCATTTTTTCTCTCAAGCAGACCAATGCGCTGGACGAGAAAGCAACCTTGGTAATTTCGTGTTCGCATCCCCTTTCGCCGCGTTAACCTGGACTTGAGTTAGAAAAATACTGTCCGTAAGATTCGCTCCGCTAAGATCAGCGTCTCGTAAATCAGCACCAATAAAGTCAGCCATTCGCAAATCTGCTCCCCGAAGATCAGCAGCAATCAAATATGCTCCTCGTAAATTCGCTCCCTTAAGATCGGCCCTTCTAAGTTTTGCCCCCATAAGGTTAGCCCCCCGGTGATTCATCCTTTTATTTTTTTTCGAGTTCTTATGCTTATGACGTGATTCTATCCATACTAGTTCACTTGTCTGTAAAAGAAGTTCATTTACACACGCTCGGTGTGACGGCACATTTACATCTATTAGTAAATCTGAGCTAAGCTGAGAAAGTCGTTCCGTCTCTTCAATTGCATCATAAATCTCCTTATGAATCGTACGAGTCGCTGTTAGCGCTAAAGCTTCATTCAAGTACCAAAGCATCTCATGTAGCTGATGCATAATTGGAAAAGCTTCATACATCTTTTTCGCGTGCTCCGGACCTTCTCTCCAGTCAACTCCTCCGAAAGTAACCTGTGAAATTTTTTGTCCTGCACCAAAGCATTCGAAAACAGTACATCCTTTAAAACCTTTCTGCCTAAGGCTTTTATGAATGCTACAACGAAAGTCCGATTGCAAATTGGAGCATGGCTTACCAGCGTCTTTATTAACGGCAAAATCGGCTGAAGCTGCGAAAGGAAGTGCTACGCAGCACAAACCGAAGCAATTTTCACAATCAGCTCGTAAACTTTGAAAACTTACATCATTTCTTGAATCTAAATCATAATTATTCTCTAACAAAACATGCGCCCCCTGCTACTGTATTGCTTGTTCAATTTTACCAAAATAAGTATATAAAGAGAATAATTTTAATAAAAAATACCTTCTAACAATTACAAAGTTGCTCCTATAAACATCTTAAAGAGAACTTTACCCACCCTTTCATTTCGTGCAATCAAATAGATTGCTCTTCGTTTTTGAAAATCTTGAATCGGTAAAGAACGCAGCGACAAATGTTCAATACGCTCTGAAATCGTCCGCGGAACAATTGTAATTCCTGCGCCTGCAGCAACCATACCGAGAATAAAGTCTCGAAACGATACTTCAGAACGAATAATAGGCTCTGCTTCCAATCTTGCAAACTCTTCTGTAATCGTTCTTCGAATATCGCAGCCAATTGGATACATAACTAAATTCTCTATATTGGCTTAACAACAGATTATTGTGTATCAACATCAGTACGAATGGCTGGTAATTTAGGTTTTTCCACTTATGTCGTTTCAGATGCCACAGCTACATTTGGTCGTATTGCCTATGATGGAAATTATTATCATGCAGAAGATATTCATAAACTTGCATTAGTAAGCCTTCACGAAATGTTTGCTACCGTTTTAACAACTGACAAACTTATACATTTAATTTAAAAGGGACATCTCCTCCAACACAAATTATCATTTAATTATAAATATTCTCACAAGAGAGAGAATCAAATGGCATTAGAAATGGAAGAAAACTGTCAAACTTGTAGCGATTCACTTCAAACAGATTCTGAAGCTTATATTTGTACGTACGAATGTACGTTTTGTGCACCGTGTACAGAAATTGTCCAAACTGCGGTGGTGAATTAGTGCGTAGGCCGAAAAAGAAGTAAAAGCAAAGCTACTTATAGCTTTGCTTTTCATTTGATTTCAAACTACTTTATTATCACTTCACATTACTGATTATCTCTTCAATCATTCACTTTGAACTACATAGATATAGTTTTTGTTGCAACTGTTTGTTGAAATGCCTTATCATGCTCAACAATAACCATTGTGGGATTAAATTGTTGAATAAGCTCTTCAATCTGCATACGCGAATAAATATCAATAAAATTTAATGGTTCATCCCATATATATAAATGAGCTTTTTTACATAAACTTCTAGCGATAAGCAGCTTTTTCTTTTGTCCACCAGAATAATGAGATATATCTTTCTCAAATTGAATTCGGTCAAAATCCATCTTACGTAGGATGGATTTAAATAAAGTCTCATCAATCTCGTGCTCTTCAATAAAGTCCAATAACGATCCCTTCAAATGAGAAGTATCTTGTTGGACATAGGAAATGATGAGTCCTGAACCTAAACTAACTGAGCCTGTATGCTGTATTGGGTGTCCTAGAATTAGTTTTAGGATACTACTTTTCCCGCTTCCATTCTTTCCATCAAGTACAATTCGGTCCCCTTGTTCAACTATGAAGCTAATCGGTTCATTTACTATTTGGTCATCATACTTAACAGACACATCAGCCAAAACAACCAATTCATTTGACTGAAATTTCAATTGTTCTAATTTTAACGACTCAGTTTTCTCCACATTTTTTAGTAATTTTGACTTTTCTTCAATAGCTTTTTGTTGCCTTGATTCAAGGTTCTTCGCTCTCTTCATCATCTTGGCCGCTTTATGTCCTACAAAACCCTTATCTAACTTAGATCCTGAATTCCTTGTTCCATTTTTGGAAGCTTCCACTTGATGAGACCAACCTGCTGAACGCTTTGAAGACTGTTTTAATTTCCCTATGTCTTTTTGTAGACGCTCATTTGTAGCCTCTTCGTGTTCTTGCTGTCTATCAAAATTTAACTTCCAAGAAGAATAGTTACCACTTTGAACTTCAATATTTGCTCTATTTATAGATAAGATATGGTCAACGCATCCATCTAAAAAGCTTCTGTCATGTGAAATCAAAACAAACCCTTTTTTCTTCCTTAGATAATCAGAGACCATCTTTCGCGCATCAGTGTCTAGATGATTTGTGGGCTCATCAATTAATAGAAATTGACCCTCATTCAAAAACAGCGCCGCAAGCAACACCTTTGTTTGTTCTCCGTTTGATAATGTTTTAAATGGTCGATACATGGCTTCTGCATCAACATTTAAATAGGATATTTCACGCAGAAATTCCCAATCTTCTGCTTGCGGACAAATTTCTTCAAGGATTTCATGAGTGAACTTGTTCTTATCCAAAACTGGGTAAGGGAAATAATTAAATTCTACCGAAGAAGTGATTTTCCCACTGTACTCATAATTACCTAATAATAAATTAAAGAATGTCGTTTTACCTCGTCCATTTCTACCAATAAACCCTAATTTCCAATCCGTATCTATTTGAAAGTTTACACCTTCAAAAATATTATTAAAGCTACCTGGGTATGCAAAAGTTAAATCTTGAACTTTTATCATTGACATAATAATTCCTCCTTTATATATCAACACTTTTCATATAAAGTCGGAATATCCATCAATTTTTTAATTCCTCTATATAAGTTTGATGGATATTAACGACTTATATAGAGCATTACATGTGTAACAATAGTCTCTGAATTACTCATTTTTCTCTCTCCTTTATTTGTTTTTTAAACAACTGTATTGTTACTTAACACCTCTTTTACTTTACTTCCAATCAGCTCAGATACATATTCATAACCAGCAGCACTAAAATGTAATCCATCACACTCTTCATTTTCTACAAACTTCTTATAATCTAATTCCCTAATCATATGAGAATGCAAATCAAGAAAATGACTTCCTGTTTGCTTTGCCACTTCTTCCACCACTTTTGCATACTGTGATAATACTTCGTTTGTTCTCGCATGCTGTCTTTCCTCATCCACTGGCGCTGGACTAATGAGCAACACCTTTTCTGGTGAGATTCTTTTTACAATCTCAATTAGATTTTCTTTATATTGTTGCTGTGATACTTGTTTATGAAACGCCGCATCATTTGCACCAAAAAAGACTGTTACAAATGTTGGCTTATACAATAATACATCCTCTTCTATCCGTTTTAAAGCGTCAAACGTATTATCACCAGGCACTCCTGCATTTACTACTTTCCAATCAGGAAATACGTTTTGTAAACGTGGTGTTAATCTAAAATCGCCATTCCAAAATATTTCATCAGCTGTAATACTATCACCAAAGCATACGAATGTATTCATTTCTGTTTCTCCTTTTTATGTATGAAATAATTCTCCTTCTAACGCAGCAATATAGCGCTGCGCTGAACGCTGAACAGCTTCATTTGCATCATTTTTTACTACTCTATGAAAAGCATTGTATAAACGATTAAAAGGCAGTGAACTTACTCTTTTCGCCATCTCTTCTACTTTATTTGCTGGTAACGGAATTAAATTTGGATAACTGTACATAAAGCTCACCCACTCTTGATCCGCTACAACTTGAATAATATCCCCTGTTAATAAAATCCCTTTTCCTTCATTACCTTGTGACCAGTGTAAAACGGAACCACCTTTGAAATGGCCACCTAGGCGATATATAGTGAGCTCATCGGATAATCGCAGCGATTCTCCCGACCAAAATACAATATGTTTACTTGGGCGCATTACCCACTGTTTATCATCTTCATGTATATAAATTGGTACATCGAATCTTTCTGCCCATTCTACTTGAGTAGAATAATAGTGGGGATGCGATAAAGCAATTGCATCTAATCCCCCTAATTCTTTTATTTTCTCAATTGTCGTTTCATCGAAATATGTAATACAATCCCATAACAAATTAAATGATTCTGTTTTTACCACATATGTTGTTTGCCCAATCGCAAATTCCGGTTTTGTTGTAATGCTATAAAGCCCTTTTTCTTCCTCAATGATTTCATTTTTATACGTATTGCTCTCTAATACATTCTCTAGTGTTGTCCAAGTTTGACCTTTCGGATTAATATACTGTCTCTCCTCATCGCAAATCATACAATGCACTGGCTCTTCTACACTCGCTGCATATTGCACGCCGCATGTTGTACAAATAAAGTTTTTCATCATCATTCTCCTATCCACATTTATTTTCTATTCTCTTAAGCTTTCATTACTAACAAACCTCATTCATCCAATAACGCCAAGCTTTTAAATAGGCTTCTAAATCTTCAGGATGATGCCTAATACAAGTTTCTATACGAAGATATAACCCTATCACTACTTCTTCATATAAAATTTTTTCCCTTTTATTCGTATGAAACACACATTGCTCTACTACATCATTTATTACTTCCTTCGTTAAATCTTCCGGCGTCGAACAAAACGCATAAATGAAATCATAGATTGGATCTCCCAAAACTGGTAACGGATCAATCACACCATATAATTTATTTTCTTTACATATAAAATTGTGAAACCCACAATCTCCATGTAATACATATGGTTGATTACTATATGTCGTTCTATTTGGACTATGTACCAATTTAAGAACCTCATGAAAATCTTCTTCCGCTATATAGGCTCTTACATTCTCACGTGCCTCCATTACCCTTTTTAAAAGAAAACTCTTCCACGAGTCTACCGGTTCTTCTTTCCATCCCCACTGATCCATTTCTATAGCTGGCTTATATGTATGAATCACTTCCTGTACAAGTGTACAAAGAATCTCTTTTTTATTCCCAGCATGATAACTTGTGGAGCCAGGAATAAATGAATAAATCATATATCTATTGATAGGGTCTACATACAAAAGCTTAGGAAATATACTTTCATCTTTATAAAAGTTGAGAAAATATGCTTCTTCTTCAATAACTTTCGGATCATTTAACTTTATAACACACCGCTTTTTTCCTTCTATCAGATACAGTCTACTTGTAGTACCGCCAGTTAGTTTTTTAAACGCTTTCGGAAAATCAGCAATCACTCCATTAACAACCAACTCTTCAATAATTTCTGAAATCTCCATTTTTCTCATTCCCAATTTACCTATTTATTTGATATTACGATAAACGAAACGACTTTATTTTTATTTGACAAATATAAGAAAAAACCTTTATTCTTCCGACACCGATAATGCAGTAGCTAATATCTCCTCATAAATTTCATTCCACTTTGGATAATAGGATGTAATCTCATCTGGTTTCACAAATGTCCTGCGACTCGATTCATACTCACCACTAAAATCATGCACTTCTGTAATATCCATCCGGTAAAATGGTTGATAGCCTATTTTAGGATACGGACTATTTTCATCCCAATTTGGATTTTCACTATGGTCTACAATGATATATCCAAGTAAGATACATTTCCCTTTCACATACCCTTCTTCCCATGCCTCTCTCTGAAAACATTCTTCTGGCGTTTCACTCTGTTCAATATGCCCTCCAGGAAAATCCCAACTACGATTATGGTGATCTATTAATACAACTTTATTTTTATAAAAACAAAAACCATGGACACTTGTGATCCCTTTATATTCTGGCAATATATTTACTGGTTTCCATGTTAATTTCACCTTTGATTCTCCATAGTTTGTGTATGTCGTTGTCATTTTCCCCCTCACTCCAAATGCTCTCCAAATAACATTTCAATCAATGTTTTAAACTCTGCTATTTTCATTTTAATTCTCCATTTCACACTTCTTTTTCCCTATACATATTTTTTCACATAATGAAATCCTGCTACAAATTAGAAGTTAAAAAAATTGAGCCTTACTTGTATTTCCTTTTAACTTTTATAAATAAGGGAATACTATAAAAATACCCATGCATATAGGAGGATTTATATATGAAACCCGAGTTTTTACAAGCCATCCATGAAGCAATTGGTAACATTGAGCATATCCACATTGAAGAAAGCGGAGCAGACAGCCTCCTCATTCATCATGATGATGCGGGGCAGTTAGGACAAATTGCTGAAACGTTAGAAAACAAGAAATTCCGTTCTACAATTCGGAACAACGGAACTACATCTTTTATTGAAGTTATAAACAGTTAAAAAAGTTCGGTATACGTCCGAGCTTTTTTAAATCGAAATTTGAAACTCTTTTACATATACCGCAGTTCCAGACATCTCAATTTGTAACGACTCGTCTTCGTAATTCTTTGTTACATAAACAGCAATTCGACCGTCTTTGTTCATCTCTTGTCCTTGTTCAATAATTACTGTCAGTTCACTATTAAAATCTCGGTTCAAAAACTTAGCATAATACGCTCCCATGACACCAGAAGCAGTACCCGTTACCGGATCTTCTATCGTTCCAGAATAAGGTGATGAAAAATGACGACCATGCATATGTGCTCCCTTATCGTACGCCTCTAAACAAAAAGGATGAATGGATGCCTTTGGTACTTCTTTTAAAATAGATGGAAACTCTTCATTATTTGGTCTCATTCTTTGAAAGGCATCCAACGTTTTAATAGGAACTAGCAAAGTCCAGATCCCAGTACTTCCATACATAATTGGTAACGTTTCGTCTAAATCCTTTTCATGAAGTCCAATGCTATGAGCTAACTCTTCAATGGAGCCCTCAAATTTTTGAAACTGTGGCGCCGCTTGTCTCATTTTAACAAATGATTCTCCCTTTTCATTTATACCTATATGTACCGGCAAAACTCCTGCTTTCGTTTCGATTGTAAGGTTTTGTTTCCCCCTCAGTAATCCTTTTTCGTGAAGTGCATAAATCGTTCCGACTGTCGCATGTCCACAAAGATTCATTTCATTTCCAGGTGTAAAATAACGAATCCTTATATCCGCTACATCGGAAGGAAGCACAAAAGATGTTTCATTAAATCCTACTTTTTCTGCAATAAACTGCATTTCATCATCCGTCAATCCTTCTGCATGTATGACAAGTCCAGCTGGATTTCCCATATTCGGCTTATTACTAAATGCATCGTAGTGAAAAACTTTTATATCCTTCATTTCCTCATCTCCTAAAAGAATTGGTTTACATACTTTCTCAAAATCTCTCTAAGAATATTTTCCTGTTGCATCCAAACATAATGTTCCGCTTCCTCTATTTCAATCGTTTGAGCCCCGTTTATAATAGATGCGATTTGTAAAATAGGCCAAGACGGACGTATATCTTTTTCGCCATATATAAATAGAGATGGCACTTCAATCTTTGAAATATCTTTTAATACATGAGGCCCCTTAATAAATTCCCGCCAAGAGCTTATTAAAGAACGGTGCACTTCCTTATTATAAGAATAAACCGAATCGGGCCCTGTCTCTCCTCGTCCTTCCAGCCCTTCTTGATAGGCACGTTTCCAATCTCGATCATTTTGAATACCAGTTCCTGAAATGGAGACAAATCCTAGCAATGAATGAGGCTGTAACATTGCATACGCAAGGGCTAAATCAGCTCCCCATGAGTGACCAATAACAAGCCACCTCTCAATTTTGTAAAATTCTCGTATTCTTTCCATATCTTCTATACACTCTTTTACACCGTACCCTATGCCATCGAACTCAGAACGTCCGCACCCCCTAGGATCAAATCGAACGACTTCACATATGTCGTCTAGTAAACGAGCCACTGGTTCTAAATAATCCGCACAACCTGGCCCACCGCTTATGAATAAGACAGGAATTCCTTTCCCCTGTTTTACTGTCCATAAGCGGAATCCTCGCGTCTCTATGAATTGCTCTTCCAAATTTATCTCCTCCATTTCTATCTCTTTACATCCTAACTTATTGTTCTACTCGGTTTTTATAATAGATTAAAAAATTAGTCCACTTATCATTTTCAAAAGAAAACTCTTTTCGTGTACATTCAAACAAGAATCCCGCTCTTTCCGCCAGACGAATCGATGCCTCATTATCAACATTTATATGCAGTTCAATGCGGTGAAACTGAAGCTGCTCAAAGAATAAATATATAGCGGCACCCACACTTTTTACCCCATAGCCCTTTTTCCAATACTGATTATGAATCGAATATCCCATCATCGCCCATTGATAATCCATTCGTAAAAGTTTAATGAGTTCGACCTTCCCAACATTCACACCATCTTCTTTACGAAAAACACCTAACACATACATTTCATCTCGTTTTGCCTCTTCATGAAAACCTTGTATCCACTCGGCAAACCATTCTTTTGTTGACGACGACAAATCTCGATAACCATCATCGTATTTATATTGAGATGGTAAGCGATTATGAAATCCTTCATACCAACTTTTATAATCCTCTTTTTGAAAAGGACGGATAATTAGTCTATCTGTTTCTACTTGTAACAATGATTTTCTCAATGTTCATCTCTTCCTCCATCTTCAATGATATGCATTCTATTTTAGGAGAAATATTATTTATTATTAGAATTATCTTTTTAATTTTAATCGAATTGTACAATTTAGTAAATTCATACGATCTCAGAATAAACAACAGTCCAGTTATGTTCTGTACAAAACATAACTGGACTGTTTATTTTTATTTTATTAAAACACCACTTCTCAGTTCTCTCTTCAATACTTTACCTAACGCGTTTTTCGGTAAACTCTTAACAAACATTACTTGCGGTATTTTGTAGGTTGCTAATTTTTGTTTACAGTACTGAATAACCTCTTCTTCTGTTAACGGTGTGTGAATATCTTTAACGATATAGGCCCTTGGAATTTCTCCCCAAAAGTCATCTGGAATTCCAACCACAGCAACTTCCAATACACCATTTATTTCATGGATTACTTCTTCTACTTGATCCGGATATACATTATCGCCGCCGTGTACAATGACATCTTTATATCTTCCCATTATATACAAGAAGCCATCTTCGTCTATCATGCCAGCATCTCCCATATAAAACCAACTATCTTTTAAAACTTTTTTTGTGGCTTTTTCATTATTCCAATACCCTTTAAACATATATGGACTTCTTACAATAATTTCTCCAACTTCCTTTTCAGGTAATTCTTCACCTGTGTCAGGATGAAGGATTTTCACTTCCACATTTTTAATTGGCTTTCCTACTGACGACATTTTCTCTTTCCCCATGTCTGGTCGCCAAGAACTAACAACCCATCCTTCTGTACTTCCATATCCTTGGACCATGTAAATTCCTTTTTCTGCATAGCGCTGTATAATACTTTCAGATACTTTTGTTCCACCACTTTGTGCTATTTTAAAGGAAGATATATCACGTTCTTTTTTATTTAACTCATCTAACATATAACTATATACAGCCGGGAATGCCAGCATCGTTGTAATTTTCTCTTTCTCAATTGTATTCCAAATAAGAGCGGGATCAGAATCAGAAAGGAAAATCATCGTAATACCATGATAAATACAATTCAATATAGAAAGAACACCGCTCATATGGAAAAGCGGATGTACAGAAAGAAAACGTTGTCCCGCTGGAATTTTCTGTTTCCCTGCAATTTCAGTAAAATAGTTATATAAATTTTTATGACCAATTACACATGCTTTCGCATTCCCTGTTGTTCCAGAAGTAAATAAAAAGATGGCATCATCCTCTTCATGAACAATTACAGCTGGTTCCTTTTTAGATTGATTTTGTAACAATCGTTCAAATGATGGTGCCACATCCATCTCTTGTCCAGTCTCTATCGTCATTAGAATCTCTTTTACTGCATCAATTTTAGATAATACTATTTTAAATTCAGTATCATAGAATAACATTTTTAATTTTGCTTCTTGTATAATCGTTTCTAATTCATATGAAGTAAGCTGATGATTAAATGGGATAAATATTGCACCAATTTTTAAGCTTGCCATCATAACAATCGGAAATGGATGATTATTCTTACATAAAATCCCGATACGATCTCCCTTTTGAATACCTAGTCCTAATAAAAAATGTGCCAATTGATTTACTCGTTCATTATACTCTTTAAACGAATATTTTTTCTCACCTCCAACAAGTGCCTCTCTATCCGCTGATTGTTTTGCTCTTTTTTGTAATAATTGTTGCATTGTACGCAAGAAAAACGCCCCTTTTTCATTTTTAGATTTTTATTTTACTACATTAATTATTAATTTACTAAAGATTAAACTTGATAAATTTTATTTATATCTTTGAAATAAAATCACGTTTAGAACATTGGCGTACATAAAAAAATATCCCGATACTTATAAAAGAATCGGGATACTTTCAAATCATATATAAAGGTTACTTTTATTCATAATATACTTCACATACTCCGCGGCACTCTTTTCGATTTCTTCATCCGTTAACTCATACTCCGCTCCATATAAAGTAAATGCCGGGATAAATTGCATTCCTGTATATAAGCAAGTAGCTTGAAATGGTTTTGTTAGTTCTTCCATTGTCAGCCCATCTTTGTACTGCGTTTCTAATCCCCCTATAGAAATCGCCAAACCAAATTCTTTATTACGTACTTTATCCCCTGTAGAACCGTACGCAAAACCGTACGTCAGCACATCATCAAACCATTTCTTCAGTAATGGTGGTGAACTGTACCAATAGAACGGAAATTGAAATATGTAACGATCGTGTTCTAACAATAACTTTTGTTCATATTCAACATCAAATTCCCAATTCGGAGCTACCTTATACAATTCATGCACTGTGATCTCATCAGAATATTTATCCAATTCTTCTTTCCATCTTTTATTAATTCGTGACTCTTCAATATTAGGATGTGCTACAATTACAAGTGTTTTCATCAATTATTTCCCCCTTATAAAAATGAAATCCTTTAGTATTAGTATGTGTTAATTACATATAATTGAAAAGTACGTACTTTCAGGTGCTATAGGAACCTCAAAGTACCTATGGAGGTGTCATATGAATCAAAATTATAACTTTCCTATCACTACTACCCTTGAAGTTATCGGTGGAAAATGGAAGAGTAATATTTTGTGTGTTCTAATGAACGGAAAACAGCGGACACACGAACTGAAACGTGCCATCCCAGATATTACACAAAAAGTTTTAACGCAACAATTACGGCAACTTGAAGCTGATGGGATTATCCATCGTACTGTATATCAAGAAGTTCCACCAAGAGTTGAATACGCAATAAGTGAGTATGGAAAATCATTAATTCAAATTATGAATGAAATGTGTGAATGGGGAAAAGATCATCAAGACAAAAAATCAACACAATAGAAAAACAAGTGGTAAAAATACTTATTTCAGCGTGTCAACAATCCAATCATACTACGACTGAATGCTTGAAACATGCATAATAAAAGACCTCCAAAAGAGGTCTTCTTACTTAAATAATATGAATGCTAAAACAAAACCGATTACAATTACAAGGATTAGGATGCCAATACCTTTCCAACCTAAACTCCCTACTAAATCAGTAAGGCCTCCCGTTCCAGCCCTATTACATGCATCATTCATATTTCCAGTTGGATTTCTTTTTAATTCTTCTTGTCTTAGTCTTTCTCTTGCTCTTTCAGGAGTTTCTTTGTCTTCGCTCATTTTAGCACCTCCTATTTTCTATGACCCTAACATAATTTATCAATCCTAAATCATTCACCTTACCTTATTGTATTGATTAAGGATTCATACCATACTTTTCAAATTCCTCTACAGTACCACGAAACACATTTAAATCAATAAATTTTTCTTTTCCACTATACCCTTTTAACCGACCTCTATTCGTATATTGCCAAAACATCCAATTCCTATCATCTGACAAACTAGGTTTTGTCAAAACACTCCGTATCCATATATCACATTCAGGATAATTTCCTTTTATATATAAATCATATGCTTCTGATGTTGCATACAAGATAACCCGTTTTTCATAATGCTTTTCTAACATTTGTATCATCATCGTCAGTTCTCGTGCAACATCTTCACGCTTAGGAGGATTCGCCTTTTTATTACCGTAAAATTCGACATCAATTACTGGCGGGAGTGCTTGTCCATTTTTCGGCACGGTTCGTATATACTGTTCAGCTTGCGTTTTCCCATTACTGTCAAAACTAAAAAAGTGATACGCACCAATACGCATATTTGTCTTACTTGCATCATTCCAGTTTTCCGAAAAATATTGATCAACAAATGAGCTTCCTTCTGTTGCTTTCATAAAAGCAAATTTGATTCCTTGCCCTTCTAACTCTCCCCAATCTATTTTCCCTTGATACGAAGCAACGTCTACACCTTTCACTGAAAATTTATTTGCATGTAAATGATTTGGTATTATTATTCCTTGAAATATTAACACCGCAGTAATAGCTATTACACCACTTATTAAAATAAAGATGAACAACATTGCTTTTCTTTTCGAACCTCTGTGTGAATGTTGCATGTATAACCTCGCTTATACTTATTTGAATTTGCAAAAATGTAATTAATAATTTAAAGGGTTCACCAATTAAAGAGCAGAGGGTGGATCCTCTACTCTCTAATTGGTTACTCTATACGAAATACCTTAGTATCTTCATTTCACTTTCTGCTCTATTATCACATACTAGACTGGCGCCATCCACATTCTCGCAAAATCCCTTTTAAGAAAAAACATGGATAAAGTAACAAATACAAGTTAGGAATCCACCAGGAAATATCGAAATCGAAACGGATTGTCCAAAACGCTATGGCTTGTAATCCTGAACAAAAAGTTAAGATTAATGATAAAAACGCAAAATAGCTCCAAGTATGCTTTTGTTTAGCATACAAATACAAACTTATAAAACCAGTCAATGAGATGAATAGATCTAGTCACGAGTTCTTTTCTATCTAATGAATTAAAACGCTCTGAGCATAGGCCCTGAGCGTTTTTAACTTTTATACGGAAATTATTGTATACATTTCTACCACTCTCTATCCCGATTAATTTCCATCTTTTCCTTACAAGCTTCTTCTAAATCAATCTCTAATCTATTGGCTAAATCACATACATTCCAAATCACATCAAACATTTCTAAACCTATTTCTCTTTTGGCATCCTTACCAGCATTTTGCTTTATAATGGCCTCTGTTAATTCTCCTAATTCCGCCATTAAATACATTGTACGTATTTCAATCGTTGTATTCTGAAACCCTTTTTCTCTACTAAAATTTGCTACATACCGCTGAAATTCAGAAAGCTTCACTTTATATTCCCCTTCTCTTTTTATGAATTTCCTCTATCAATCTTCTATCCTCTTTATATTTACAACGATTCGGCTGCCCTTCTGCACGATGTATCTTTAAACCTTTTAACTCATAAACAACTGAATATAATGTCCCAAAATTATTTTTTTTCAGATTCAAACACACATGCTCTTTACTATTTGATAAAATATCTTGTGCATCTTCCCGGTTTAACTGTAGATTTCCTCTTAACCGTTCTTCCATATACATATATCTATTTTGAGACTTACTCCAGTCATTATCGATATTTTTTTGTAAAGCCATCATTTCTTTACTTACAAAATGATTTGTACAAACTATAAAAACTTCATCTGCTTGCGGTCTCCGTACATACATGTTATATGGTGCTTTTTCTACTACTGCTATATTCCCTGATTTGTCCGCTAATAAGTAGTTATTACAGATTGATGATGGGAATTCTCTTAAAATATGTATCGCCTCTTCTACCGTACTTGCATTTTCTAATATTTTGCGAACCGCCACATAAAAATTTAATCCCACTTCTTTATATTCACTTTGTACAAGAGTAATAGCTACCGCTAATCCTTTTTCATTCATCCCATCTACTTTTCCTAAAAATACATCAGAATGTCCAATGTACGAATATGTATCATTAGGACAAACGAGAGAGCTCTCCGTATATTTTTTCATGTCGAAAATCAAATCATAGTTTCTTCCCATCATAACTTCTGAACCATTAAAACATGCAAATATACTACATTGGGCTTGTGGCTCAAATACGCCTATACTCAATATAAAAGAACTTACTTCTTCATACGTTGCATGACACCCTTCAGCAAAACCTTTCATTTCTTCTATTAATTCTGGATAGAAATCATTTAATCGTACATGACTTTGCCTTCCAAAAGCTAATTTTTCTTCTGACACCTTTGGAAACCGAAAGCCATTTTTATATAAAACGCTCGCATAATGTTTGCCCATCTCATAATGTGTTCCGCGTAACCTTGGATGATACATATAATCCTCTCCTTTTTGCTTACTAAAGGTAGGATATATCCTCCTGTAACAGGAGAGTCAATTAAGAATAGACTGGAACACACACTTTCGTTATAAAGTGTAACGGATTATGTTTGGATGCCGGCCGAATGTTTTTATAATCGATTTGTTCAGTACACACTCCCTGTTCATACACCTCAAAAGAGGAATCCCTTATTACATATCCCTTTTCCTCAATGAAATTGATTATTTTTTCATATGCGATTCCTAATTCTGAATAAGGTCCTTTTACAATTACACAAATATGTTTTCCACCTGCTAAAAAACGAACATTAGAAAGTGAGCCATCGTATTCTTTTATAGGTATACAAACCTCTAAATCTATTGGTACGTTCCCTCTATTAAACTGATGAAAAACTGTCATCAGTTTCCCATCTGCCTCTAACCCATATGCATATAATCTTTCAAACAATGTTTTTACAACAAAATCAATTTCTCGTATCCATATTTTTTCACGAACACCGTAAATCAATTGCCTTTCTCTTATTTCTTCAAAGGGTTCTGTTATATTTGAAACAGTTAAAAATGGATTATTTTTTCTTAAATCATCAATAGATTGATTGATTTCCCCTAAAGTTTGCTGCATCTTTATCATTTTTCTCTCTAGTTGTAGCGCCTTTTCTTGCAAATGATTCACTAATTCGGTATCACCATGACCTTCTATAACTTTCTTTATTTCTTGTAATGAAAAACCGAAACCCTTTAATTTTTTTATATATTGTAAAATTTTTATTTGATCATAATCATAATAGCGATATCCTGTTACAGTATCAGTATGCAAAGGCTTTACAAGATTAATTGCATCATAATGATGTAGCGTTTTAATTGATACACCACATATTGTTGAAAACTGTCCAACTGTATACATACATTACCCCAGCTTTCTTTTTTCATTTATTTCCTATTTAATTAATATTTTACTATAGAACACGATCGTTTTAGACAAATAAAAAACGAGTTTTAAGTCAACTCGTTTTTGCACAAAGTTTCTTTTAAACATTTATATATTAGTACGAGGTTCCTCTATTTCCCCCTTATTCCTCCAGTTAAACAAACTTTCAGCCTTCGCTTGCTGTCCTGGTTTCACAAACAACATTGCTCCCATTGCAATAGCGGCCAGAATAGCAGCTACGATAAACATAGAAGAATAGCCATAACTTACAACTAAGTATCCAGTTAAGGTAGGAGCTAAGATTGTCGCAATATTAGCAATGAAATGCATAATACCACTATAGGTCCCTGATTGAGCAGGAGCCGTATCGACAATAATTGCCCAAAATAATGAACTTGGTAAGAAAGCAAATGCATTCCCAATTGACATGAGTGCTAGTACAGCTACATAATTATCCATCGCTGGAATGAAACTAAAACAAATCGTTGTAAGTAATAAAGCAATGATTGGCAGCCCTGTTCGCGCTAAACGAAGATTTCCTGTTTTACGTAAAATACGATCCGATAGCTTTGCCCCTAAAGGCAATGTAATACAGGCTCCAAGCCAAGGAATCATTCCGAGATACCAAAGAGAAGATAATTCAAAATGAAATACATCTTGTAAATATTTCGGCGTCCACGTTAATATCAAGAAATTTATATATTGAAAGCAAAAATACGCCAACGTAACCATGATAAATGTTGGCACTGTAAAAAAAGAATACCATGGCTCTTTTTTTATCCCTTCCTCTGCTTTGATTGATTGAAGAACGCCTTCAGAACTCCGGATTTCAGCTAATTCTTCCTTCGTCACTCTCGGATGCTCTTCAGGCATACTGGTAAAAGTAAAGTACCAAACAATCGCCCAGACAATGCCAATTGTACCGAGGACAAAAAACATCATTTTCCAACTTGTAAAAGATAAGAGCATAACAGCAACAGGTGCAGTTAATACCGCTCCAAGCGGAACACCTACAAATCCGAGAGAAGTTAAAAAAGCTCTTTCCTTTGGTGCAGCCCAGTTCGCTGCAGTCTTATTTGAAACAGCAAAAGATGGACCTTCTGTTAATCCAAATAAAACTCTAAAAAGAGCAAACCCCGCTAAAGCAGAACCACCAAACATAGCAATTCCAATCTCTCCTGCAAAAGCAGTAGCGATTTCAAAAATAGACCAACTTATTGCAGCTACTATCCATACAAATTTCGGTCCTTTTTTATCTGAAAAAATACCTCCTAATAAAGAACCAAACATGTAACCGTAACCAAAATAACCTAAAATGGCTCCCCATTCTTTCGGATCAAATCCATATTCTTTTATGATAAAAGACTGTGCATAAGCGATAGCTCCTCGGTCAATATAATTCACCATCGTAATCAGTGTGAGCATCGTGAAAATGTAATAACGATATTTATTTCCCATCGAAACCCCTCTCTCTCCCTATATTACGAATTTCGTTCAATCTTTTAATAAAATGACATGAACTTTACCTGGCCCATGAACACCAAAAGCTAATTCCATCTCAATATCACCAGTCCGGCTTGGCCCGGTAATAAAATTAATGCAAGCAGGTAATCCACTTGGAACTTGTTCATGGACTGCAGATACACCTTCTGTTAAACGTCTGTAAATGGTATTTTCCGAAAGAATCGCTACATAAACAGGAGGCAACACACTCACTAAACGTCCTCGGCCACCACCATTCCATAAGACAATGCTTCCTGTTTCAGCTAGTCCCATTTCAGCATATGTAATCCCCATATCAACCTTAGCTACGTAATCACGTAGTTCCCTTTCATCTTCTTTCCTCTGCCAAATTCTATGAGAAACTAGATTTTCAGTTAAATATGTCCCTACTTGAAGCTCATGTAATCTCACATCATCCCAATACATCGCTGATTGAACATCAAATTTCCGCACAACATAATGGAGTGCTTGCCTAATTTCAGAACGATATACATGGCTTACTTCTGTATTTAATGCATTCAAACTAGAAATAAACTGTTCAACGAAAGATTCTTGAATAACATCCTTATTTAGATTTTCCGATGGGGTGTTACTCCACTTCGGAGGAATAACTCCAGAGCGACGTTCTCTCCCTAGTTTACGAGCAATATTATTTAAAAAAGAGTCCTGTATGGTTGGTTTCATATTATCCATCCCTCTTTTCCTTGTTCCACCAATCACGGAATGATTGTTTTGCTGGCTGTGGAAAATCTCTACTTGCAGTCCATCCTTTTAATGGACCAGGCCCTTCGGCAATATAGCCATCTTTAGCAAATATGGATAAAGTTATATGAGCCATTTTAACCGCCTTATCATAAACAAACGGATGGCTCGCCATAAATGCAAAACCTTTAAAGGCTAGTTGCTCAGATTTCGTTATAAACCCTTGTTTCACCTCATCTTTACGATGCTCAATGAGAAGGTCGTGTAATGGGATTTTTACTGGACATACGTCTGTACATGCCCCGCACAAACTTGAGGCAAAAGGTAATTCTTTTAATTCCTCATATCCTTCTAACAAAGGCGCTAATACTGCCCCAATTGGTCCGCTATAAACGCTTCCATACGCATGTCCTCCGATATTGCGATATACAGGACATACATTTACACAAGCACCGCAACGAATACACTTCAACACTTCTTGGTAAGCAGTTCCTAAAATATCCGAACGTCCATTATCAAGAATAATCAAATGGAATTCCTCAGGTCCATCTATATCTTCAAGTAAACGAGGCCCATTAATCCCTGTCATATAAGATGTGATTTTTTGCCCCGTAGCACTTCTTGTTAACATTGATACAACAACATCAAGCTCCTTCCAAGTTGGAACAATACGCTCCATCCCCATAATAGCAATATGAACTTTTGGCAATGTAGTTGTAAGTCGGGCGTTCCCTTCGTTACTTATTAGAACGACAGATCCTGATTCTGCTACAGCAAAGTTACAGCCTGAAATACCAATGTCAGCTTCTAAAAACTCCTGACGCAATTTCTCCCTAGCAAACTGTAATAATTGATTCGTATCAGCTGGTATCTCCTTTCCAGCCTCCTTAGAAAAAAGATCAGCTACTTGTTCCTTTGTTTTATGAATCGCTGGAGCAATTAAATGAGAGGGAGCCTCTCCAGCTAATTGAATAATATACTCTCCAAGATCAGACTCGACTACTTTTACCCCCATCTCTTCAAGATTTTTATTAAGATGAATTTCTTCTGAAACCATTGACTTCGATTTAATAACCGATTTCGCCCCTTTTTCCTTTGCGATTTTAGACACATATGATACCGCATCCTCCGCTTTGAAAGCAAAGTGCACATGTCCCCCATTCTTCTGAACATTTTTAGCTAATTGTTCTAAATAGCTATCTAAATTTTCAATTGTATGCATCCGAATTTCAGATGCTGCCTCTCGCCATTCTTCAGTATTTCCTAATTCAAATGTAGCTTGCTCCCGCCCTATCCGTAACCGATCTTGTGTAAATGGAACCGCGCTTCTCATCTGCGAATCGTGCAATGCTTGATCTACTCTCCTAAAAAATCCCATACCCTGCACTACACTCATTTCTCCAGCCCCTTTGCCAGTACTTCTGCTATATGTAACACTTGTATCTCTTTATTTTTTCTACGCAATCTCCCGCCAATATTCATGAGACACCCCATATCGGCTCCAATTAAGAGATTTGCTTCTGCCGCCTCAATATGTTTTATTTTTTCATCAACCATCGTTTCAGAAATCGAACTCATTTTCACTGCAAAAGTACCACCAAACCCACAGCAATCTTGACAATATGGTAACTCTTTTACATCTAGCCCTTTTACTTGCGAAAGTAACTGAAGTGGTTCATCCTTTATCCCAAGTCCACGGCTCATATGACAAGATTGGTGGAAAACTGCTGTCCTACATAGCTTAGAATTCAAATCACTTTTTCCAAGTACATTCATTAAAAAATCCGTTAACTCATGCGTTCTATTCGCCAAATGAACTGCTTTTTCATACCATTCACTATCATTCTTAAACAGCTCTTTATAATAATGATGAATCATACTAGCACAAGACCCTGAAGGAGTCACAACATATTCGCTATGTTCAAATGCTTTTATCATTTGCTTTGCAGTTGCTTTTGCTTCTTGTTGATATCCACTATTGTAAGCTGGTTGCCCGCAACAAGTCTGTCCTTCAGGAAAATCTAGTTCCACTCCGCATCGTTCCATAATTTTAACGACATCTTTACCTAATTCAGGAAAGAACACATCGGATAAACAAGTAATAAACAATGAAACTTTCATAATAAATTCCCTCCCCAAAACAAGAATTCCTATTTTCTAACATGAAATAATTCGGCCATTATCCCCATTTAATCTCTGTGATCACGTAAATATCAGTTTTCTACTTTCACTTATTTTTAACAATACCTCGCATCTTTCCCCCTTAATACCTTACGGTTAAAATCATATACCTTTATTGAATTTTAAATTTTTAGAATTTTCTATATTCGAAGTCTTTTATTTATGATATCATGTGAAATACTATATAAAAACTATTTATAAAGTTGTTTTTGTATATAAAAAAGGTATAGAAAGAGGTTTCAAGATGGATATAAGGCAACTCCGTTATTTTATTGTAATTGCTGAAGAAAGGCAGCTAACTCGTGCAGCACATCGGCTTCATATGGCACAGCCCCCTTTAAGTAGGCAACTTTCATTATTAGAACAAGAGTTATCTGTAAGCTTATTTGAAAGAAACGGTCGTAATATGCATTTGACAGAAGAAGGAAAAATGTTATATAGGAAAGCAAAAAGTATTATCAGGCAACTAGAAGAAACCATTACAGAGATTAAAGATACTGGTGAAGGCTTGAGGGGAAACCTATCTATCGGCGCATTTCATTCGTGCATTCCTTTTCTAACTGAAAAAATCCGCTATTTTCAAGAAAACTATCCGAACGTAAACTTAAAAATATGGGAAGGAGGCCCTTTATACTTAACAGAGCATCTAGCAAATCGGAATATCGAGCTCGCTGTATTACGTAGCCCATTTAATAAGGATACTTTTTCAAGCATTTGTGTATCACAGGAGCCATTCGTATTAGTCATGCCTGCAAAATGGGAGCTTTATCATTCAAATCATCCAATCTCTATAACTGAACTAAATCATATCCCTCTCTTACTTTTACATAACGATAAAGAAGACAGTTATCATCAACTCGTCATTGATGAGTGCAATCGCCTTGGTATAAAATTAAATATAGCATGTGAATGCCCTGATTCTGCATTTGTACTTATGCTTATCATGGCTGGAATTGGGGCATCTGTTCTACCTAAAAGTGCTGTATCTTATATCCCACAAGAATTGATAAAAATAGTAGATTTAATAGATTTCCCTTTTCAATCCGAATCATCGATTATATGGCTGAAAGATCGTCAGCTTTCTAAAAGTGCTAGGCGATTTATAGACTGTACATGATAGGATTCCGGAGATGTAACTATGGTCCTTGAATCTTGCAAAAAACATTTACTTACTAAGCTGACGAGCAATAATACGCTAGTCCCAAGCATTACATAGTATTAATTGTTCGGAGCTAGATTATAGGAAAGGCAGAGATAGGTATGATATTGTGGTTTCGAAATTTGCCACAGATAAGTCTGGATTTGTCAAAATGGAAGCCTTTCATTCAAAATATTTGGTTTCGAAAGCATTATATGAAGTTTGTTTACCTATTAATGGTTACTTTTTTTCTAGCACCAAATTGGTTCGGGGTAAGGTTCAATCATATGACAGGATCCTCCCTTATTTTAATCATTTTTTTTGTTTTTTAATGCACGAAGTCCTTCATATTCTTGTAATAAACAATAAAGGTGATATTAGCTTAACGTTCAGAGGATTATATTTTTGGCTCAATACAAATGCAATTCTTTCTAAGAAGAGATTTTTGGTCTTTATGAGCTTACCTTTTATCGTATTATCGGTAATCCCAGCTATTACTTCGTTCTTTGTATCGGATGATATCAAATCCCTCATTTTATTTATTAGTTGGATAAATTTGATAATCTCTTCCTCCGATATTGTTAATTCATTTTTAATCCTAATTAAACCAAATAAATCTGTATTTTGCAGAACTACCGAGTAAAATCGTAATCCAGCAGATTAACAAGTTCGATCTCACTAATTAATGGTGGGATTTTATTTAGATAATGATATATTGGCCAGCACTACTTTATTTCCAACTTTCGTTTTCTCTGATACCCCTTTGTTTCATATATTTGATAAAAACACTATCTTATAAAACCATGAATGACTTTGAAAAGATATCGCGACGGTTAAAAAGTTATTCTTATCGGAATTAGTACAACAACATTTATTTAAGAAAAGCCAATCCAAATATTGTGGTAAATAAGGTCATTAGTGGTACAAAAGAAGGATAGAACATACAGAATTATTCTGCTTGTTTCTATCCCCTTCTTTTATTCATATATAATGTATAACATTATATATTTATTCTTGTTAAAACAAAAATTGATTCAAACTTCTTGAATCTAAATAAAAAAATTCACTTATCTTTTTTCTGCTTTCCATTCAGTATAATCCATATTAAGATATGGATCTATTTATATTGTTATAAAGAATCCACATATTCCTTTGCTTCAAGCAATGAATAACCAAAAACTTCGCGCGTTTTCTTAACCGCTGCGACCGTTTTTCCATCTTTCACAAGCTGACGTAGTTCCTTATTAATTTCAGGTTCTACCTCTTTAATTCCCATCTGTTTTGTTATTAACTCTACTCTATTTTCTATACGCTTTAGTCTAGCATCCGTTCGTTTTTCCATTTGCTTCATCTTTTCTCCGATGTAAATGATACCAAAAGCAAGTATGGATAGTACAATCCAAAACTCCATAGTGTCCCTTCCAATAACTTCTGTATTTTATACACGACGAAATCGAATAATATAAACTATTAAAGTAGTGAATAAAATCACTATAAAACTGATTAAAAACCAACCACCTAATCCATTCGCTTTTCCTATCGCAATTTGTACTTCCTTCCATGTAGCAATAACGAAAAAGACACTAATTTCAACATTTAAAGCAATCATCAATCTTCTTCCTTCTGCATACAATTTTGGTGCCTTTTCTTCTGGTACATCCGTAGAATAATTAAATATTTGGGAAGCTTTCCCTAACATATAGAATAGAAAAAATAAAAGTGTACCTATGATTGGCAAAATTAAAATACTTTCTTTTCCACTCCACCCATCAGGCCTCCCCATCCTGTCAAAGTGGGATGGGATCCTTTCTGGTAATTCCGACCACATAAAAAATACATATACGCATATACCGCATAACAAAACAAACGATAGTACCTCTATACATACTTCAAATTTTGTTTTTGGAACTTGTATATTCTGTTCCACCTCTACATCCTCCTCTAAAATTGATGATATTATAAATCGAATCCCTAATTAAAGTTCAACATACTAAATTTCCCACTCTACCTTACTTTTTGATAGATATATGAACTTGTCCTTCTCCATTTATCTCAATCCACTTTCCATAATCAATCTGTATGATTAACGGATGAACTTCTGCATCTAAATCCGAGAAAAACCAACGACGCCCTGATGGCCCTAATAGTAAGTAAACTCCGTTTTCTCCCATAAAGTGAAAGCCATCACTTAGCTCTTCCCCATCTCTTACTGGGATTCCAAAGGCTATCAATTGATTTCCTACTTCGAGAACTTGATCTGTTGTCAAGCTCATTTCACTTACATGTAAGATAGAATGAACAGAGAAAGGTCCATCGCTTTCTGGAGATGTCGTATGCCTAGAGATAAACTCTACAATATTCCCTGCAGGATTCATAAAATAGAATGAGTGTGCATGAGAGCGCGGAAAGTATACTTCATCCCTCTCAGCTTCTATATTTAAAACGACCTTATTTTTCGCCCATTCTTTCGCTTCAGAAAACGTATTAGACGGAATATTGAAAGCAAAATGATAAAAAGGTTTATTGTTCGCATGATTTTTACGAAATTCTACTTCGCTCTCTCCTACTTGTATGGTAAAACTCACTTCACTACTATGTAATAATCGAAAACCTAATCTATTTAAATAGAAGTCTTGCATTTCTTCTAATGCTTGACTGTATAGAATAACTTTATTTATCAACATTATAAGCCCTTCTTCTAATTCAACTTTATATTCAAATTATATAATTAATAACTAAATTTTACAAATAATTGAATTAATAAGACATTCGCATTATAATTATGACTAGATATTAAAACTTAATACTAATAAAGGGAGGATTTTATGAATTCAAAAGCACGAATTACAGCTGTCGGAACGTATGTACCTGAGAAAATATTATCAAATAAAGATTTATCCAGCCTTGTGGAAACGACAGATGAATGGATTGTACAGCGAACTGGTATGCACGAGCGAAGAATTACTTCCCCTGACGAATTCTCTACAACTTTATGTATTCGAGCTGTTCAAAACTTAATGGATCGATTCCATGTTTCTATTGATGACGTTGATTTAATTATTGTTGCAACTGCTACACCCGATTACATGTTTCCCAATACCGCAAGTCAAGTTCAGGCTCATTTTGAAATACCTCATACAGGAGCAATTGATCTAAGTGCTGCTTGCGCTGGGTTTGTGTATGGACTAACTGTCGCTAATGGGCTTATTACATCCGGAACAAACAAAAAAATCCTCGTTATTGGTGCTGAAACCCTTTCAAAAATCACAGATTATAGCGACCGTACTACTTGTATCCTTTTCGGAGATGGTGCTGGCGCAGCCCTTGTAGAATACGATGAACGCAACCCTAGTTTTTTAGGAACTCATATGGGATCTAAAGGTTCTGGCGGAATTAACTTATACCAAACTGCTTTATCAAAAACAATGAATGGAGAGGCGTTACAAGATACGCCACACCTTGTTCAGAACGGAAGAGCAGTTTACAAATGGGCTGTAAACACCGTCCCGCAAGGCGTACAACAATTACTACAAAAAAATCATTTCGATGTATCGGAGATCGACTGGTTCATTCCGCATAGCGTCAATTTAAGAATGATTGAATCTATTTGTGAACGAACAGCTATTCCTCTTGATAAAACACTCATGAGTCTACAATATTGCGGAAACACTTCTGCTGCTTCTATTCCGTTAGCACTTGATATCGGATTAAAAGATGGAAAAGTTAAGACTGGTGATACTTTACTTTTATATGGATTCGGTGGTGGTCTTGTACATGCAGGGCTCATATTAAAATGGAATATATAACAGAAAGGCTGATGTCTTATCACATCAGCTTTTCTGTTATCTCTCCCCAATCTAGTTCAATACGACACCCTTTAATATATTCCTGTATGTAACATTTCTTTTGTTATAATATAGTAGAAAAGGAGATTACGCATATGGAACTAAAAACAATAAATATATATGAAAGAATGAAGCAATACCCTGTAATCGGTCTAAGCTTAGCCACAATCCGTGACGGTACATTAGAACGGACTGAAAGCTTTGGTCTTCTTGAAGCAGGGACAACTCAAAAAGTTAACATGAATTCTATTTTCAACGCTTGCTCCATCAGTAAATTCATCACAGCAATGCTCGTATTAAAATTAGTAGACAAAGGAATATTGAACTTAGATAAACGTGTAAATAATCAGCTTGTATCTTGGAAAGTCCCTAAAAATAAATTCACTTCTGATAAAAAAGTTACTTTACGAAATCTACTAAGTCATCAATCTGGAATCATTGATCCTCATAAAAGTTTTGATATATACAATTCGGTCCAAGGAAAACCTACCATACTTCAAATTCTTCAAGGTAAAACACCTTATTGTCCAGTTCCTATCGAAGTTCAATATACACCAGAAAGTAAATTTCATTATTCAGATGCTGGATTTTGTATCATCGAACAACTAATGAATACTCCCCCACTTAGCAAAGCTTGAAGTGGGGGTTTCTAACGTTTCGACCTAACGGACGATTAACGTCAGCGGGGTTAACACACTAGCGAGCTGTTTCACGCCTAACCCCTCTATCCCGTTTTTCCATGCATTCGGGACTACTTTTCGTAAAATATTCGCCGCAGCATTTACGTCTGCGTTGATTTCGATGCCTTTCGCAGAACGATACATACCGCGTTTTATTCGTTTTCCTGAAAAAGTTGCATGTTGGTCATTTATTCCATACGTTGGAATGAAGTCATAATCTAGAAAACTTGCTTTTGACGTGTACGATTCCTCGGTTACAATAACTTGAATACCTACTGCATTTGCTTTGTATGTAATCATTTGAATCAATACAGTATGCGAGATATGGCAAAATGTTTGGTTATTTTTCTTTCCCATATCAGTTTCTTGTTTCCAACTTTTGTTTTGACCAATAACGATTTGGCAAACTCTCTCTTCTTGAGCCAGTTTTACAATATGATGACTCGCTTTATGAAAGATGTCCTTTATTTTCAGGTAACGCTTTTGATGAAGTTTTTCTATTCTTTTTGAAGTAAAAGGACCTGTCCCTGTTTGTTTACCTCGCCTGAGAACACTTGTAAAGTGACTCTTCATTTTGTTGTAATATTGATTTATGCTTTTGACATGTTTGCCCTTAACAAGTACAGGCTTCATACCTGTGTTTGTTACAATGGTTGCAAGGTTATCAATACCTAAATCAATACTCATATAACGACCATTCTCTTCAACAGTTTGTTGTTTTGAAGGACCATCTAACACGAGTTCCACTACATACTCCTTGTATTTTGGAATGACACGAACTTGTTTCAGTTTTCCTTCAGTAAACCCTAATTTCCCAATATTCAATTGTAATTTTGTCTTTGGAAACTTTAAAAACGTATCATTTTTAATGACACAATCTTGGTTTGTATACAAAATTTCCTTTTCAGAAGAACGAATATACTTTGGAATGCTAGGTTTTCCAGTGTATTTGTGAGGATTCTTTTTATAATCTTTTAAACTAGCAAAAAAAGACTTCCAATTTTGGAATACGTTTTTCATGATGGATTGACTAGATTGTGTAGGCAAAGCACGATAATCATTCTGAATCATCGCTTTAAATAATGCATCCAAAAAATTGTAATCTACATACGGTTTTTCTGTAGTTGGTTCTGAAAACAAATTACATTTCACTTCTTTTTGTTTTTCTTTTGGTTTTGTTTTCTCTTTTTCCACATTCTTTTGATAGGCCAGAATTTGGGTATCATTCATCTTCCCTATGTTTTTAGCAATTGTATCTAAAACTTCTTTTTGTAAAGGTTGCAACTCCTTATTTTGTGTCAAACCTGTATACACTTGTCGTATATAAAAGTTTGTCGTGTTGTACATATTCTTCGCGTTTTGGCAAGATTCTTGAAAATAAGAATACATACGATGTCCTTTTTTAATCCAAATTTGAAGCGTTTTATAATTCCTTTGCTTTTCCGCTGTCATTTTTTCACCTCCTTGTTAAGCATATCATACCAAAACAAGAACGTATGTTTCCGCTATTTTATTTGAACATAACATATTTTTTTCGATTCACCTCACCACCTTCACATATGTTTAGAGGTGGGAGTCCTCTCGAAAGATATGATAGAAGACGTTACCGGATCATCTTTTAATCAATTATTACAAGAAGAAATATTTGCACCTTTACATATGAATAACAGTACGCTAGTGTATCCTAAACAAAATATAACAAATAATCGTTTCTCCTGTGGTCACGATAAAAATGGACATGTAGTAGCCGGGAAATATCCGTCCTATCCGTATACGGCTGCTGCAGGAATATGGTCAAATCCAACAGATATAGCTACTTTAGTAATAGAAGTCATTCATTCTTTGCACGGCAATAGCAAACTCGGTCTGTCTTCGAAAATTATCAAAGAAATGATTTCTCCTCAAGGTAGTTCAAAGTGGACTGGTCTAGGTGTGTTTCTCGATAAATCAGACGAAGAAATAGAAATATCTTCACTTGGTTGGGGCGTTGGGTTCCAATGTTTCATGCTTGCATACCCATATAAAGGTAGTGGTGCTGTCATAATGACAAACTCAGATTTGGGTGTTCATCAACATGAAGGGATTATTGGAGAGATTATTACTTTATTAGAACTGTAAAAACTTTTATTTGTTTAATAGTCTCATCCAATGATACTTAGCCTTTTATAACGTTTGTTTTCACCTTAGTAGCCTCTGCTTTGTTTACATGCTAAGACACGAACATCTTAAACATTACTCTACATCATGGTTCTCACATGAGAAAACTACAGAATCCTTTGTTTTCTCTTCTCCCTCATCACTCAATCCTTCAAGATGGGATTCCACCAATCTAATTCCATCTTGAAATGTTATTTTTCAATTTGTCATTCTATTCTCAAACGAAATATCCGCTTAGATAATAAAATACTTTTACAATTTTAAATTTTCATCCCCTGTACTTGCACAAGGATAGTACGCTTCCGATTCTACCAAAAAAACGGATATTGAACTTAATGAAAAACATATTATTTCTATGATTTTTCCAATGTGTCATTCACTACGTTACATTGAAAAATAAAACGTAACGTTCAAAATTCTCTATATGTTTTGTTACATTTTTTCTGTTCGCTATTTCTAAAAAATAAACAAATTCGTATATAAATCCATCTATTTCGCAGCATTCAAATGCTAATATGGAAAAATCACATATAAACCCAAAATTTTTTTAGTAAAAAGCAAGATAATATTCTGTTGACAATTCCAAAAATACTAGCTATGCTTTCTACACGAAAGAAACGCATAATATTATAATTGCTACACCTGTTAGGTGAGGCTCCTATACAAACATAGGCTATTGCCCAAAAATATCGAAAGATGCCAATGGGTAGAACAGGGATTGTCGGATTAAGGCTCTTCTTAAGATAGCTAAGTGATGAAACTTCATCCTTTACGTTGTATAGTGCCAAAACTCGACTAGGGGGAAGTTTAGCTTTATTTACGTATACAATTTTGCCCCCCTCTCGTTGAATAACTAGAGGGGTTGTTCTTATACAAAGAACTGTACATGAACCATTTATCATATGAAGTTAAAAATAAACAATCCATGTATTTACTAAAGGAGGCGCACAGCATGGAAATGAACGTTAAAGAAAAAACACTATTTCTCATTTATAGCTATGATGATTGTACAAAGTGAAATTGTATATTTGTATTCTCTTAGCTCCTAATGCGTTGTTTATATGTCACCTACTATGAAGAAGAATTGACTAGGAATAACATTTAAACCGTAATGATTTCGTTTTAACAAAAAGTCATCATTCCTCTTCTTTCTCATCCCTTTTTAAAAGCTATATAAAGTGAATGTAAGGGATCATCACGTATATATACAACTATACTTAGTGGAGGAAAACATATTGAAACGTCTAAGAAAAATTTTAAAAAGATTTATAATCCTTCTGTTCATTTTTATACTAATTGGTAGTGGCGTATTATTTGGTACGAGCTACGGTCATGATTTTCGTGTCATTATTGCTGAAAGCATATTAACATCTCAACATCCGCAATTTGCGAAATATACTTTTCTACCGAAAGAAGAATTGAATACATTAACAGATCGTATCCATAATCCAAAATGGATTAATAGTAGGAATCGTATTTATGGAAAAATGACTGCGAAGAGATTAAAAGAATTAAAACATGCACCTTTAAAAATCGATATAGAAACGATTAAAAGCACTGCAAATACTCGCTTTCATTTCGAAGGAAAACTAGTTACTATTAGTAATCCGTTTAATGTGAAACTCGCTACTCACCAAGGAACACAAGGATCAGAAAAAGGTGAAAAAATTAGTGTCATGGCTAAGCGTAATCATGCCCTTGTTGCTGTAAACGCAAGTGGATTTTCTGATGAAACAGGTAGAGGCGGCGGCAATATTGCTACTGGAATTGTAATCGAGGATGGAAAAATTATTAATACGAACCATGATAACAATGCTCCTACCATTATTTCTGGTTTAACAGAATTTGGTGAAATGATAACAGGAAACTACTCTGCCAAACAATTATTAGCTAAACACGTTATTTCAGCAGCTGGCTTTATGCCGCAATTAATTGTAGATGGAGAAAAAATGATAACAGAGGGAGATGGCGGCTGGGGGTCTGCACCGCGTAGTATAATGGCACAAAAACAAGATGGATCTCTCATGTTTCTCGTTATCGATGGTAGACAAGCACATAGTATTGGGGCCACTTTAAAGGAATGTCAAGACATTCTCTATGAAAAAGGTGCCATAAATGCAATGGCTATGGATGGAGGCTCTTCAGCCACATTATATTTATGGGGAAAAGTTCGAAATTCACCATCTACCTTATCTCATGAAGATCGATTTTTACCAAACGCTTGGATCGTAGCAGCAAATCCGAACCAACAAATACAAATAACAATGGATGGGAAAAATATAGATACAACTACACTAGAAGATTCAATTTAAAAAATGAAAAGAATTATTATGAAATACAAATTCATTATATAGGTGGGATTTATAACATGAAAATAGTGATGAACCAAAATATATGCTATATTTCTGAAAAAGAAAGTTCCATTAGATGTTGCGCGAAACATTTCAACTCTAACATGAAACCATGTATAGGTGATGTCATCGAACTTCCAGCTTTCAATCATCAAACCCAGTTTTCAAAAGTAAAGGAAATATTTATAAACTTCGAAAAAGGTGAATGTAATATTATTGTTGAACAACTCATCACTAACAAATTAACCGATATGCAAGAATACATTCAAGTATTAATCGATCATGGATGGGTTGAAGAATTTGTAGAATAATATTTTAAGAGTCTGTATCTGCACACAGTGATTCTCAAATACTTATATCCACTTAGTTGTAGGTATATAACGAAAAGCGCCTATAATATAAAAAAGCTGGTTTTTTTCCAGCTTTTTTATATTATATTTTTAGCCACAATCTTTAAATGTTCAGGTGCAATAATCTCCTTTATACTTTCTTGAAGATCCTCATGAAGCATTTCTTCAAGATGCTCCAATGACACTTCCAGAGGTGTGCACTCCAGCGTTTCAATATTTAATAAGGAATAATGTTCTTTTTTCTTTATGACTAAATATTGATTCTCTCCTGTTATAAGTAAAGAACCTAATCGAATTCCAAGTAAACGTTGGTCATCAAATTTCATATTGTATCCCTCTCTCTATTGATAAATATACGAAAAACACCTTACATATTTTAATAAATATATGCATATTATAAATCTATCATAATTCATTTCAAAAAAATACAAAATATAGCATGATTACCTCTTAATAGGAGGTCTATATTACCTATTTTACATACGATATTCTTAATACTCCATATATTACGGTACAAAAAACTTTCTCAACATATAACGATCACTTTCTAGTTTTCTAAATTGTCAGAACGAATTATAATAAATGTAATGAAAGTTTGACCTCTCCTAATTGCTGTACATATAGTTGGTCGGTAGGAATTGCTACCGACCTATTTTTTTGGTCAATATTGAATCTTCTTTTTGAATACTGGAACATACAAATTCTGCATCTTGGCCCACACCACAAAGAAGAGCTGATCCTCTTTGATGTTGCCACGGTAATCCAATATAGTATAATCCTTGCACTTTACTTACGCCTCTTGTATGAATAGGAAACCCTTCCTGATTAACCGCTCCTTCCACTTCAATCCACCGATAATTTGGCGTGAAGCCTGTAGACCATATTATGTTCTGGACATCGCAAGTGCTATCATCTGAAAAAACTACTTTATGCTGCAATGCATTTACTACTTTAGGTTTCACTGTTATCTTCCCATTACGAATGAGCTCTCTACATTCAAAACCAAATATCGGATCTTTCCGCTGCCTAAACCATCTTCCCCGCCTTGTATTTGTGCCAGCATATAATAGGCCTATCGTTTCCAGCCAAGAAAAAATACTCCTTCCCATTATTTTTAATGGTAAAAATGACAGTGGATGACTGACAGCAATCGTAACATCATGAGTTTTCGCAAGCTCTACCGCAATTTGTGTGCCGGAGTTCCCTCCTCCTACTACAAGAACTGGCCCATCTGGAATTTGCATTGGTGATTGATATTGTGAAGAATGAATTTGAAAAATATTATGTGACAAGTTTTGAGAAATAGAGGGAATAAAGGATTGCTGAAAAGCTCCTGATGCGATAATAACTCGTTTAGATTGCATAATTTCTTTAGATGTATATACTTCAAACACGCTCCCCTTCTTCTTTATTTTTAAAGCATTCATATTTAATCTCACCGGTATGGAAAAATGTTTTGCATATGCTTCTAAATAATTGGCAATTTCATCTTTACTCGGAAATTCATTTTGATCTCCATTTAACCTCATACCCGGCAATGCACAATACCGCCTTGGTGTAAACAATTGTAAAGAATCGTATCGCTTTCTCCATGAATCGCCAACTTCCTTTTCTCCATCTAACAAGACAAAACGATAGTTTCCTTGCTGTAAATAATACCCCATAGCTAGACCTGCTTGGCCAGCCCCTATTACAATTACATCTAACATTTTTCCATCCTCCTTTTCAATATGAACATATGAATATCTGTTCATATGTTCATATGTTTGATTCCATCATATAAACTTTCTTTTTACAAATCAAGGAAAATAGCCCTTCCTCTACTCAATATGTAAATATAAAAAAGCGTAATCGCGATGATTTTTCAACTCACTACTCCTTTTTCTCATCATTGAAAGATTAAAAGACCCAGACAAAAAAGGACCGTGGAGAAGACCTTCTCCACAGTCTGAAAATAAACATTTGTTTTTGTAATCATTTATTCTTGAATTTGCTTATCTAAATTGTTTTTTTATGATGTTTCGAGACATCCTAATAAAATTACTTTTATCCATAATAAACAACTCTTTTCTATCCCCTGCATGCTCTTCATAAAGTTGTATCTTTCAGAACACCCTACTTTACCGTTAACGAAAGGTTTTCCCTCTCTATCTCTTCTAATCTATTTTTGAGATATTTAGATATCTTTTCCACCGCTGGAGAGAAGACGATCTCCTCGTGTGACCCAGGCACCGAATACTTATTCACTTTCCCCTGTAATAACGGCTTCCAATCCGTGAACAACTCTCTGCCTTCTTCAGCACTGAAGTAGATTACCTCTCCAAAGTATGGCGTTAAGACATGTTCTGCCATTAAATTTAAACACTTCCTGTGAGCATTGGTAATCTGTTTTAGACTCGTAAGATCCGCATCAGGCGGAAGCACGCCTTCCACGATCAACTGATTAACAAGCATGTCCTGTTGATGAACGAGTTCTTTTTCCCGCTCTACTAATCCTGAATGAATGAAATGCTCCAATATATAAGTGAGCATTTCTTCATTTGTCTTGTAATCCTGTTCTGAAGGCACCTTAGTATCCATTAGTACCAACACCTCAACTTCTTCTCCCTGGTTCCGTAACATAGTTGCGATTTCATAGGCGATGGCACCGCCCAGCGACCATCCTCCCAGACGATACGGTCCCTCTGGCTGAACGTGCTTTATTTCCTCAATGTAGAGTTGAACTACTCCAGGCAAAGTTAATCCGTCCATTCCTTCTTTCTCTACGAGAGGATTTTGTAGCCCATAAAATGAGCAGTGATCCTTGAGTAACCTTGCTAGCTGAATGTAACAGAATACATTCCCCATAAACGGATGAATACAGAAGAAAGGCCTTTTCTCTGATTCTTGTAATGGAACCAGACCCGATAACGATTTTTCCATACCATAATTGTCACGGATCAGACAAGCCATTCCTTCCACTGTCGGGTTCTCAATCAGTGCGGACACCTTAATCTCTTTTCCAAATTTCTCTCTGATTTTTGAAATCAATTTGATTACAAGGAGCGAGTGCCCCCCTCTTTCGAAGAAGTCATCATTTACATGGACACCTTCTATTTGTAGCAAATCCTGCCAAATTTTAATCAGCTGATACTCAATTTCATCCCGTGGGATGATTGGTGTAGAAAATGTACTATCTCTTTGAATCGTTAAGCTATTCAGCGCCTTTCGATCAACCTTCCCGTTTGTCGTAAGCGGAATCGCGTCTACCTTAATAAAGTGTGCAGGAACCATATAATTCGGTACTTGTCTCTTGAGATGCTCACGCCATTCATACATACTTCCTTCACCCACCACATAGGCAACCAATCTCGGATCTCCTGGTTGTTCCTCTCTTATCAAGACTACTGCCTCTTTCACCGATGGATGACTTTCTAAATTCGCTTCAATCTCTCCAAGCTCAATCCGGAAGCCTCGAATTTTCACTTGATTATCGATTCTTCCCAGATAATCCAAATGGCCATCAGCTAAATAGCGGACTAGATCTCCCGTCCGGTATAGCCGTTCCCCTTCATTAAATGGATGAGGAATAAAACGCTCGGACGTTAACTCTGGACGATTCAAGTATCCTCTCGCTAGGCCTGCTCCGCCGATATAAAGTTCACCCGTTACACCAACTGGAACAGGTAACAAATTCTCATCCAATACATAGGCTTGAACGTTCGGCAAAGGACGCCCAATGGTTACTCTCTCACTATCTTTTTTGATGCGATAGCATGTCGCATCAACCGTACATTCTGTAGGACCATACACGTTATAAAAATGGACCTTGTCGGCCTCTACTAATTGTTCCCACAGTGATGGCATAATCGCTTCTCCACCGACCAGTACCTTGCTTGGGACATGAACACTATCGTTTGTTTCTAACAACCCCTCATCTATGAGTAATTGGAGTAGTGAAGGTGTTATATCGAACATTTCCAACTTATTCTCCCGAATGTAAGATACAAACTGTTGAGGATCACTGCGAACTTCGTTTGAAATAATATACAAACTAGAACCATACAAAAGCATTTGTAATTGTTTAACGGATGAATCAAAGGCGATTGAAGCATTGAGACCAACGCGCATGTTAACAGGTGTCCGATGTGAAAAAACCTCTTTCTGTAAACCATAGGATAGATTTAATACCGAATGATGCTGCACCAAAACCCCTTTTGGATTCCCGGTCGAACCTGAAGTGTAGATAACATACGCCAAGTTTTCTCCTGTCACTTTACATATTGGTGAAAGGGTGTTTTCTTGCGAAATCATTGCTTGATCCCGTTCCAAACAAACTGTTTTAACTTCTTCAGGTATCCAACCTTGTGATACTTCGTTCGTAACCAATATTTGAATTCCTGTGTCCTCCAGAATATATCGTAGGTGACTTTCTGGATACGATGGATCCAACGGAACATAGGCTGATCCAGCTTTCAAGATTCCCATGAGACCGACAATCATCTCAACTGAACGTTGGAAACAAAGCCCGACCAATGACTCGGTCCCAATCCCACATTTCTGAAGATAATGGGCCAATTGGTTTGCTTTCTCATTCAGCTCTCGATACGTTAACTGCTGATTTTCATCCACCACTGCCACCGCATCAGGTGTACGATCCACTTGATCTTCAAACAGTTTGTGGATCACACTCTCACGTGGATACGCTGCTGCGTTATCATTCCATTCTTCCAGTAGTTGTTTCTGCTCCATTTCCGTAACATACACTAGCTCCGACAGAGTTTGATCAACGTTCTCGATCATTTGCTTTAACACCTGACTTAAATGACCCAGCATCCGTTCAATGGTAAGGCCATTAAACTTGCTACGATCATACTTCAACTTTAACAACACCTGGCTTTTTGGAACAACCGTCAATCCTAATGGATAATGAGTTTGCTCTACTCCTTCCAAACCACCAATTTCTAGATTTCCTGTAGACTCCTCTTTCACCGGGTAGTTTTCGAACACATACAAGCTATGGAACAGCGGAGTTCCTCTTGGAACTTCACTCCATCCCTGAATCTCTGTCAAAGAAGCATATTCATACTGCCTTCTTTCTATCTCTTCCTCTTGTATCTTCTGCAACCAATCCCTTACTTTCAGATTATCTGTCAACTGGATCCGTGTCGGTGATGTAGTGATAAAGGGACCTACAATGTGTTCAACATCAATAATCTCTGTAGGTCGTCCCGAGCTAGTTACGCCAAAGACAATGTCATTCTCACCGCTATATCGGCTCATAAGATATGCCCACGCACCTTGAATCACCGTACTCAAGGTAAGCTTATTGCGCTTCGCCCAGATTCGTAACGCCCGGGTCTGCTCTTCTGACAAATGAGCAACCTTCTCTGTATAGCCTTTATCTTGCTCCTTACTTTCTAAACCAAGCAGGGTTGGTGCTGTAAAACCTCTGAATTTCTCTCTCCAGAATCGTTCCGCTTTCTCCTGATCCTGCTCTTTCAGCCATTGAATATATTTCTTATATGGCGGTGACTTAGGTAAGTTCACAACCTCTCCTTTCATTCTCTTTTGATACACTGTAAGCAATTCGTTAAAGACCAATGGTAAACTCCATCCATCCAACAAAATATGATGATGCGTCCACACAACCTGGTATTCTTCCTCCGCTTCTTGAATAACAGTCACCCGCATTAATGGCGCTTCATCAAAATGAAAGGCTTGTTTTCGATCCGATGCCATAAAGGCTTTTCGTTTCTCCTCTTTTTCTTCAACAGATAGCGCACGCCAATCCAGTTCATTCAGCTTAAATGGGATATGATCATACACGACTTGTAAGGGCTCTTCAATCTCATTCCACACAAATGCCGAGCGAAAAATCTCATGCTGCTGAATCACTGATTTCCATGCCTGTTCGAAAGTAAGGATATCTAATTTCCCTTTAAGCAGGAAACTTAATTGCACCATATACGGTGCTACATGTTCATCCCCTTGATCATGCAGCGTATGAAAGATCATGCCCTCCTGCAAAGGTGATAGCGGATACAAGTCGGTAATCGACTGATCCTTTCCACGATTCATCTTAGCTAGTACTTTGTTCAACTCTGCTGAGGTAAGATTTGCAATGGCAAAATCCGAAACAGTCAGTGCAGATTCTCCATCAGAAGAATGAATCAATCCACTTAGTTGATAGAGCATATTCTCCGCAACACTTTGAATGGTCGACCTCGCAAATTGTCCAACATTGTAGACCCAAGTAAAATGAAGTTTTCCATCAGTTACAATTCCAATCACATCAATTAAATGTGATCGCTTGGAACCAGGAGCATGGTCTAAACGCGTAAATCCGGTCTCTGGAGCAAACATCGCATCTTCAGAAAACATTTGGTCAAATTGTCCAAGATAGTTAAAACTAATGGACGGCGTAGGTTGAGACTCGAATCGCTCATGCATCGCTGGATTCAAGTACCGCAAAATCCCGTAGTCAACACCCTTATTAGGAATTTGACGCACTTGTTCTTTGACTGCTTTTAATGCTGCGACAGGCGTATGGGCACCTGTAATATTCAAGTGAACAGGGTAGATACTTGTAAACCATCCCACGGTTCTCGACAGATCAACGCCTTCGATAATCTCTTCCCGACCATGTCCCTCCAAATCCACGGTCAGCGCTAGATGACCTGTCCATGCTGCCGTAGCCTGCACCAATGCTGTCAATAGTACTTCATTGATTTGGACACGATGGGTGCTTGAAATCTCTTGCAATAACGCACGGGTCTCTTTCTCATCCAGCACCACGGTAATCTCCTCGATTCCTGTGTTTACTGAATCTTCGAAGGTGACATCCACTGGTAGCATAGCTACTTCTTGTTCGGACTGCTGCTCCCAATAATCACGTACTTCTTGCGCAATCCCCGCTTCAGCATAATGGTGCAATTTCTCCGACCACACTTTAAAGGATGTACTCTTCGCCGATAATTGGATCTTCTGAGCCTGGTGCGCTTGATTATACGCCGTTTGCAGATCCTCCAATAAAATCCGCCAAGAAACACCATCCACTGCTAAGTGATGAATCACCCAGAATAATCGGCCGCCTCTTTTCTCACCTTCATCAAAGTACACCATCCTCATTAGCGGTCCTGCGTGTAAGTGTATGCTTTCTTGTGCAGTGTCAATCTCCGTTTGAATCACTTGATGCCATTCTGCTTGTGGTACTTCGTCCAATAAAATCACAGTCAGCGTCGCTTGATCTTCAATCCCTTCGTTCCGCTGTTTCCAAGTTCCAACCGATAAACATTCATATCGTAAACGTAAGGCATCATGATGGATTAAAAGAGTACGCACAGCTTTCTCCAATAATACTGTATCCAGTCGCTCTTTTGTTTTAAAGAACATGGATTGATTCCAATGATGTGGGTTTGGATGATTTTGTGCAAAAAACCTTTGCTGGATAGGTGTAAGAATCAGTTCTCCAGTTACAACCCCTTGCTCCGCTTGTACTCCTTGTTCCTCTTTGACTACTTGCGCCAACTCGGCAATCGTTTGGTGTTCAAACATTTGCTTTGGTGTCAATTGCAAACTTGCTTGCTTCGCACGAGAGACAATCTGAATGCTAAGGATCGAGTCTCCACCGCTTTCAAAAAAGTTGTCATGAATGCCAATCGGTTTTGTACCTAGTACATGTTCCCAAATTGTAGCAAGTATTTGTTCACGCTCATTTCTTGGCGCCACGTAACCTTCTTCTATCCCTTGACGATCTGGAACAGGCAAAGATTTCCGGTCGATCTTTCCATTTATGTTCAGTGGTAACTCGTCCATCTCGACAAAGTAGGAGGGAACCATATGGCTTGGCAATTTTGCTTTGAGATACTCGCGCCATTCTTCTTTACTTCCTTCCCCCACTACATAGGCTACCAATCGCTTACTTCCAGGCTGATCTTCCCTCACCATCACAACTGCCTCTTTTACTGCGGGCTGCTCCTGCAAGGTTGCCTCAATTTCCCCAAGCTCAATTCGGAAACCTCGAATTTTCACTTGATTATCGACTCTTCCTACATAATCCAAGTTCCCATCAGGAAGGTACCTCACGAGATCTCCTGTTCGATATAGCCTCTCTCCTTCTTTGAACGGATGAGAAATAAATCGTTCGGACGTTAACTCTGGACGATTCAAGTATCCTCTCGCTAGACCTGATCCGCCTATATATAGCTCTCCCGTTGTACCGATGGGAACAGTTTGCAAATGCTCGTTCAAAACATACACTTGGACATTTGGCAATGGACGACCTATCGATAATCGTTGATCTTTTCTAAGATAAGAATAAGTCGTATCGACCGTACATTCTGTCGGGCCATACACATTATAAAATGCGACATTATCCGCCGCTACTAATTGCTCCCATAATGATGGTTCAATCGCTTCACCACCTACCAGTACCTTACTAGGTACATGAGCACCATCACACGCCTCCAATAGCCCTCCATCGATCAGCAACCGAAGCATGGACGGTGTTACATCCATCACATCCAGCAGGTTTTCTTGAATATAGGAAACAAACCGGCTTGGATCAGAACGAACTTCTGTGGGAATAACATATAAGCACCCACCATACAAAAGCATTTGCAATTGCTTTATAGAGGAATCGAAAGCGATTGAAGCATTTAAACCAACCCGAACGTTACATGCATCGTATGAAAAAATTTCGCTCTGTAATGCGTGAGATAGATTTAATAGCGCGTCATGCTGAATCACAACTCCCTTTGGATTTCCTGTCGAACCCGAGGTATAGATGACGTACGCCGCATTTTCTCCTACGACTTTACTCGGCGGTGACAGCACGCTCTCTTGTGCAATCAGCATTTGATCGCGATCCAGACAAATTGCCTCGACTTCTCTCCATAACTCAACCTGTGATCCTTCGGTTGTTACAAGTGTTTTCATCTTCGTATCTTTCAAAATGAACTGCAATCGTTCTTTTGGATATTCTGGGTCAAGTGGTACATACGCTCCCCCTGCTTTCAAGATCCCCATTAATCCTACGACCATCTGAGCAGAGCGCTCGATACAAAGACCAACAAGAGACTCCTGCCCAACTCCCTTTTTCTGGAGGTAACGAGCCAATTGGTTCGCCTTCTCATTCAACTCTTGATAAGTTAGTTTTTGTTCTTCATACACGACTGCTATCGCATCTGGCGAACGCTCGGCTTGCTTCTCAAATAACTCATGGAACATATATTCATGCGAATACACTACTTCCGTATCATTCCACTCTTCCAGCAACTGCTGATCCAATCCCGATAGCATCGGCAACTGCATCAGTGATTGATCAGGATGTTCTACAATTTCATTCAACCAGTTTTCAAAATGCCCAGCCATCCGTCTGATAGTTACAACATCAAATAAATCAGTCTTATAAGTAAAGGAAAGGAATAAACCCTCTTCCACCTCTGCAGCGCTTAAACTCAAATCAAACTTCGCAATCGAAACATGACTTTCCATCGCTTCTACACTTCTTCCATGAAGCTCTGGTAGCTCTTGTTTCGTGTTTTGCAAGGTAAACATCGTTTGGAAAATCGGCGAATGGCTTGTACTTCTCTCTGGTTGCACAACTTCCACAATTTTTTCAAATGGAATATCTTGATATTCATATGCTTTCAGTGCCTTTTGACGCACCTGAGACAAGATATCTTGGAAGGTCGGTGTACCACTCAAATCAGCACGATAAACCAGCGTATTGACAAAGAAACCAATCAACCCTTCAATCTCGCGATAATTCCGATTTGCAATCGGGCTTCCGACAAGAATATCCGATTGTCCTGTATAACGGGCAAGGAAGCTTTGATACGATGCCATTAGGGTCATGAAGAGCGTCGATCCTTCTTGTCGACTAAGTTCGTTCAGTTTGTCGCGTAACGAGCGTGACAACAACATAGTGTATGTCGATCCACGATGGGTTTGCACAGCGGGACGAGGACGATCCATTGGCAACATTAAAACTGGTAACTCGCCAGACAGCTCTTCCTTCCAGTATGCAAGCTGGTGATCAAGTATTTCTTCTTTCAACCAATCTCTTTGCCATTGGGCAAAATCGGCATATTGAACCGGTAATGGTGCGAGTTCTGCTGCCTTTCCACCAACCGCCTCTTCATAAAATGCCATCCATTCTTGGAGTAAGACTTCCATCGACCAGCCATCCGAGATAATATGATGCATGGTACAAAGCAGAATCCATTCTTCTTCTGCGATTTGCACAATTTTCCCACGGAACAATGGACCTTGTTCTAAATCAAATGGCGCTTCTACTTCGTTTTGGATCCATTGTTTCATTTCTCTTTCTTGTTCTTCCCGAGAAAGCGTAGTTAGATCTATTTGGGGAAGAGATCGAAAAGCATACGGTTGAATCTGCTGCACAGGATGGCCGTCCACTTCATGGAACACCGTCCGCAAAGATTCATGACGCTCTATCAACTGATTCCATCCCGTTTCCAATGCTTCATGTACCCAGTTCCCTGTAAGACGGCATACTATCGGTATATTATAAAGTGCACTATTTGGCATAAATTGGTCGATGAACCATAGGCGCTGTTGCGCATAAGAGAGCGGAATAAGTTCTCCCAGTTCCATTGGCATAAGCGGTGGAATCTCTCGTTTTCTGCCTCCTTTAAGCAATTGATCCAATCGCTTAGCCAACGCTTCTACTGTTGAATGCTCAAACAGTTCACGCACCAGCAGTTCGATTTGTAATGCTTCTTTTAACCGTGAGACAACTTGGGTAGCAAGTAGCGAGTGTCCACCTCGGTCGAAGAAGGAATCCTGAACACCAATATTTTCTATGCCTAGCACTTGCCCCCATACCGATGCGATGAGCTCTTCCATCGGAGTTCGTGGGTATACTTTATTTTCAGTAAGTGATTCATCAGGTACAGGCAATGCTTTCAAATCGAGTTTTCCATTCGGTGTAAGTGGTAAAAATGCCATCTCGACAAAGTGTGCTGGAACCATGTAATTTGGTAAATGGATTTGCAGATGCTCCCGCCATTCATGAACACTTCCCTCACCAACTACATAAGCTACCAAACGCTTGTCTCCTGAATGATCCTCTCTTACTAGTACAACCGCTTCTTTCACAGATAAATGTGCTTGCAAAGTTGCTTCAACTTCTCCCAGTTCAATCCGAAAACCACGAATCTTTACTTGGTCATCCATACGACCATGGAACTGGAGATTGCCATCAGGAAGGTAACTTGCTCTATCCCCAGTGTAATAGAGACGTTCCCCTGACTTGAACGGATGCGGAATAAATTTTTCCTCCGTAAGTTCCGGACGATTGATATAGCCACGAGCAAGGCTCTTTCCTCCGATATAGAGATCTCCAATTACCCCCACCGGCACTAGCTGAAGGTGAGAATCTAACACATATACTTCTGTATTTGCAATCGGTCGACCAATCGACGGAGTACCTGTTGTCATCCCTACAGACACGTAACAATCAGTCGTAACGACAGTATTTTCCGATGGTCCATACTGATTTATCACTGCAAAAGGGATATATTTAGATGGATACTGTGTTAACTGATCTCCTCCCGTAATGATAAAACGGAGATCCGTCTTCTCTGGCCAAGATAATTTCAAGAGTCTTTCTAAAATAGGTGTAGGCGCAAAGCTAGCCGTGATTCGTGAATCAATGAGCCAATCTCGTAAGGCCTCTGGATTGATCCGCAACTCTTCTGTTGATAGGTATAGTGCTGCACCAGCAGTGAGATAAGGCCAAATCTCCTGCACCGCTGAGTCGAAGGCAATCCCCGCAATTTGAGTCGCACGATCCTGCGCTGTAATTTGGTATACCGCTTGATGCCAAGAGACCATATTCATCAATGACCGGTATTCGACCATGACCCCCTTTGGCTTTCCTGTAGAGCCGGAGGTGTAGACGATATAGGCTAAGTGCTCTGGTTTCACCTGCCGCTTCGGTGCAATTGTGCTTTCATCTGTTATCTCTTCTAATCTCACCGTTTCAACCTGTTCGGAAAGGCTTTCTTGCCCTGCTGTCGTTACCACGATTTTGATCCCCGCATCTTCAATCATGTACTCTAACCTTGATTTCGGATACAACGGATCTAGGACGACATAGGCCCCGCCAGCTTTTAATATACCAAGTAAACTTACCATGAGCTCAGCCGATCTTGGGAGATAGACACCCACAACCGATTCAGGAACAACCCCTTTTCTCTGCAAAACATGTGCCAACTGATTTGCTTGCGCATCCAGTTCACCGTAGGTCCACTCTCTCATTTGATCGACCACTGCAATCGCATCAGGCTCCCTCACTACTCGATCCTCAAATCTGTCGCAAATAAGACCTTCTTGGGACATTTCCATTGCGGTGTCATTCCATGTCTCTAATAACAAATCACGCTCGAATTCGGATAACACCTCTAGACGATTCAACGGTTTTTGTGGATAATGAGAAACTTCATGTAACCATGTTTCAAAATGTCCTGCCATTCGTTCGATAGTTGTAACATCAAACAAATCCTGATTGTATTCAAAAGAGAAGATTAATCCTTCTTCCGTCTCAGTTGCCATGACACTTAAATCAAATTTCGCGATTGGACTATGACTTTCTATCATTTCGATCTTTTTACCAGACAATAATGGAAGCTCTTGTTTCATATTTTGTAAAATGAACATCGTCTGGAAAATCGGCGAATGACTCGTACTCCGTTCGGGTTGCACAACTTCCACAATTTTTTCAAATGGAATATCTTGATATTCATATGCTTTCAGTGCCTTTTGACGCACCTGAGACAAAATATCTTGGAAGGTCGGTGTACCACTCAGATCAGCACGATAAACCAACGTGTTCACGAAGAAACCAATTAATCCTTCAATCTCTCTATAATTACGATTCGCAATCGGACTTCCAACGAGAATATCTTCTTGTCCTGTATAACGGGAAAGGAAGCTTTGGTACGCAGCCAACAGGGTCATGAAGAGCGTCGATCCTTCTTGATGACTGAGCTCATTCAGTTTGTCACGTAACGAACGTGACAGCAGCACAGTGTGTGTCGATCCGCGATGAGTTTGTACCGCAGGACGAGGACGATCCATTGGCAGTTGTAGTACAGGAAGCTCACCAGACAATTCTTCTTGCCAATAGTGAAGCTGCTGTTCAAGCACCTCTTCCTTCAACCATCCCTTTTGCCACTGTGCAAAGTCCGCATATTGGATTGATAATGGTTTAAGTTCCGCCACTTTCCCATCCGTTGCTTCCTCATAGAAAGCTATCCATTCTTCAAGTAGGACCCCCATCGACCATCCATCCGAAATGATATGATGCATGGTGCCAAGAAGAACCCATTCCTCTTCTCCTACTCGCAAGATGTTTGTCCGAATCAACGGTCCCTCTTCTAAATCAAATGGCACTTCTGTTTCTTGCTGAATCAAACGCTTAACTTCTGCTTCTCGCTCTTCCGGAGAAAGCATAGTTAAATCCATTTGGGAAAGAGACCTGAAAACATATGGCTGAATCCGCTGCACAGGATGACCATCTACTTCATAGAACACCGTCCGCAAAGATTCATGGCGCTCTATCAGCTGATTCCATCCCTTCTCCAATGCTTCGAGTACCCAATTCCCTGTAAGACGGCATACCATTGGCATATTATAAAGTGCACTATTCGGCGTGAATTGATCGATAAACCATAGGCGCTGTTGCGCATAAGAGAGCGGGATGACTTCTCCCCGTTCCATCGGTATAAGCGGTGGAATCTCTCTTTTCTTGTCTCCTTTACGCAATTGATCCAATCGTTTCGCCAGTGCCTCCACCGTTGGATACTCAAACAGTTCACGTACTGGTAATTCGACTTGAAAAACTTCTTTTAACCGTGAGACAACTTGGGTAGCAAGTAGCGAGTGTCCACCGAGTTCGAAGAAAGAATTCTGAACACCAATATTTTCTATCCCTAGCACTTGACTCCATACCGATGCAACGAGCTCTTCGACTGGTGTTCGTGGTGAAACTGTGGCACTATTTACGCTCATAGACTGTATATCCAATGCCAGTAAGGCTTTGCGATCGATTTTTCCATTCGGAGTGAGTGGCATCGCTTCTATCTCGACAAAGTGTGCCGGAACCATGTAATTCGGTAATTGCACCTTGATGTGCTCACGCCATTCTCTAGTGTTCCCTTCACCCACCACATAAGCTACTAACCGCTTATCTCCGGGATGATCTTCCCTTACTAACACGACAGCCTCTTTCACAGATGAATGATCGTGTAAGACCGCTTCAACCTCTCCCAACTCAATCCGGAAGCCCCTGATTTTCACTTGGTTATCTATTCTTCCAATGTACTCCAAGTTGCGATCATTCAGATACCTCACCAGGTCCCCCGTCCGATAGAGCTGTTCCCCTTCCTTAAATGGATGCGGAATAAAACGTTCAGCAGTTAACTCTGGACGATTGAAATAACCACGTGCCAAACCTACACCACCAAGGTAAAGTTCCCCGGCCACACCAATTGGTACTACCTGTTGGTTTTGATCTAAGACATACAACTTCGTATTATCAATCGGACGACCAATTGGAATAAGCACCGGTTCTTTCTCTAAATCACAATCATAGTAAGTGACATCTACAGTCGCTTCGGTAGGACCATACAAGTTGCATAACTTCGTTTGCTGAAAATCATAAAACACACCCTTAAACCGGCGAACTTGTTCAGTATTTAACGCTTCTCCACTTGTGAAAACCTGACACAAAGACGATACGTCCTTTTTCACTTTGGATTGTTCCATATACTCCAAGAAAGTAGATAACATCGACGGAACAAAGTGCATCGTGGTCACGCGATATCGCTCAATACACTCCTCCATCATTGCAGGATCCTTCTCGCCACCCGGTGGAAGTAGACAAACACGCGCCCCTACAAATGACCACCAAAATAATTCCCACACAGAGACATCAAACGAAAACGGCGTTTTTTGAAGAATTGTATCCTGTTCAGATAGTGGATAATTTTTTTGCATCCACTGTAATCGGTTAATAACCGAGTGGTGTTCAATCATCACTCCCTTCGGATTCCCTGTCGAACCTGAAGTGTAAATGATATACGCCAAGTTGTTTGCTGTCACTCCACTCACTGGCGCCAAGCTACTCTCTTTAGAAATCGCTGCTTGATCCCGATCCAAACAAATCGCTTGGATACCTTCGGGCAACCAGTCCTGTAGTGCTTCCTTTGTTAAAAGTACTTGAATCTGTGAGTTCTTTAAAATGTACCTTAGGCGCTTTTCGGGATAGCTCGGATCCAGTGGGACATAAGCCCCACCCGCTTTAAGAATCCCAAAGAGACCAATGATCATATCAGGTGAACGCTCGACACATATACCGACCAATGACTCAGGTCCTATCCCTCGTTTCTGTAAATAATGTGCCAATTGATTCGCTCTCTCGTTGAGTTCTTGATATGTCAGCTGCCCACCTTCGTACACTACCGCCACTGCTTCTGGTGTACGCGCAACCTGCTGCTCAAACAGTTCGTGAATCATACTCTCATGTGCATAAACTACGTCAGTGTCATTCCATTCTTCCAAGAGCAGCTTCTGTTCTGTGTCCGATAGCATCGATAACTCTGTAAATGATTCATCTGGATGATGTACAATTTCGTTCAACCAGTTTTCAAAATGCCCTGCCATACGCGAAATGGTACTACTATCAAATAAATCTGTATTGTATTCAAAAGAGACAAATAGACCTGCTTCCACTTCAAAAGTAGTTAGACTCAAATCGAATTTCGCAATGGCGATATTACTTTCTATCATTTCCAAACTTCTACCAGACAGTTCTACTCGTTCTTGTTTTATATTCTGTAGTGTAAACATGGTCTGGAAGATAGGCGAATGACTCGTACTCCGTTCAGGTTGTACAGCTTCTACCACTTTTTCAAACGGGATATCTTGATATTCATACGCTTTCAACGCCTTTTTCTTTACTTGCGACAAAATCTCCTGGAACGTAGGAGTTCCACTTAAATCCGCCCGATAGACCAACGTATTAACAAAGAAACCGATTAATCCCTCTACTCCTTTATGATTCCGATTTGCAATCGGACTTCCAACGAGAATATCTTTTTGTCCTGTATAACGAGCAAGAAAGCTCTGATATGCAGCCATTAATGTCATAAATAAGGTGGATCCTTCTCGTCGACTTAAATCCTTTAATTCACTGAGCAGTTTGTGAGGAAGAGTCACGCCATACGTGTCCCCAGCGTACGTTTGCGTAACCGGTCGCGGGCGATCCACTGGCAGTTGTAGTATAGGAAGCTCACCAGACAATTCTTCCTGCCAATACGTGAGTTGTCGATCCAACACTTCACCCTGCAACCACTGCTTTTGCCATTTCGCAAAGTCTGCATATTGAATTGATAATGAACTAAGTTCAGCAGGCTTCCCACTCATTTCTTCCTCATAAAAAGCAAGCAATTCATTGATTAATATGCCGATAGACCACGCATCAGAAATAATATGATGCATGGTACATAGCAATAACCATTCCTCATTCCCTAATTGAACCAGCTGATTCCGAATCAAAGGACCATTCATTAAATCAAACGGATCCTGTGCTTCTTTAGCAATTAAACTCTCTATCTCTTTTTCTTTTACTTCTAAAGGAAGATGAGAATAATCCTCTACAGGTAGTTTTCTAGGAAGGAATTCGACAATATGTTGTACAGGTTGATCCCTTATTTCCTTAAAAACGGTGCGTAATGATTCATGACGCTCAATGAGTCGATTTAATCCCTTTTCCAATGCTTCAGGTATCCAATTTCCTTTTAAACGCCATACTGTTGGAATATTATATAACGAACTGTTTGGGTTAAATCGATCCATAAACCATAAACGTTGTTGTGCATAGGACAACGGAAGCTCTTCTTTATTCTCCTTTTTCTGCATCTGCTTCTGAAGCCATGCTCTCTTCTCAGGAGAAAGCGAATTCAGCTTTGCAAGTAAATCACTTCTCATTTTTTTACCCCTTCCTCAACCAAATTGCTTTCGAATATACTTTGCGCTTCTTCCTCTGATAGCTCTTCCAATTGCTTAAGAAGTTCAAGTAACTCTTCATCATCATTCGCTGCAGCTTCTTTTTGAATATAGTCTTGAAAACTTACATTCTCCTTACTATCATTCTGTGCTTGCTCATTTCCACTACGGCGCAACTGATCAATCCATTCCGCTAATTCCTGCACCGTATGATGCGTAAAGAAGTCATACAGTGGTAACTCAATTCCAAAGGCTTCTTTCAGATTAGAAACAGCTTGTGTTGCGAGTAATGAATGGCCACCGAGTTCAAAAAACGAATCATGAATCCCGATATTTTCCATACCCAAAACTTGATGCCATATTGAAACAATCACTTCTTCCGTAGGTGTACGAGGGGCAACATAACCACCCTCTGCTTCCTTGCGCTCTGGTGCTGGTAAAGCTTTCCGATCGATTTTCCCATTTGGAGTGAGTGGGAACGCTGTCAATCCAACAAAGTGTGCCGGAACCATGTAATTTGGTAATTTGGTCTTGAGATAATCACGCCACACATAAGCATTTCCTTCTCCCACTACATAGGCAACTAAACGCTGATCACCCGGATGGTCTTCGCGTACCATCACAACGACTTCGTTAACCGATGAATGACTTTGTAACGTCGCTTCAACCTCCCCTAGCTCAATCCGGAACCCACGGATTTTCACTTGATGATCGACCCGACCGAGATAATCCAAATTCCCGTCCGGTAAATACCTCACAAGGTCTCCCGTCCGATATACTCGCTCCCCATCTTTAAATGGATGCGGGATAAAACGCTCGTTTGTTAAGTCAGGACGATTTAAGTAGCCACGCGCCAATCCTGATCCCCCAATATAGAGCTCACCCACTACACCAATCGGTACCATTTGTTGGTTTGCGCTGAGTACATACACTTCTGTGTTGGAGATGGGTCTACCAATCGGTGGTACCTTGTGTATGACACTCTTTTCTAGCTTCATATACGTGGAGTAAGTAGTATCTTCGGATGGGCCGTATAGGTTGTATACCTTTTCAATTAGACTTCTCTCATATAAGTGCTGGACAAGCGACTGCGCTAACGGTTCTCCAGCCAAATTCACCACCTTTACCGAAGAAGGAATTATCTTTGCTCGAATTAATTCCTTCGCTGCTGATGGTACAGTATTGATCAATGTCACATCTTTCGTAGACAACTTGTCTAGATGAAGGGCATTTTCAGCGACAATCACTTTGCCACCTATCGTCAAAGGAACAAATACTTCAAAAACCGATAGATCAAAGGATAGTGAAGTTGACGCCAGCACTCCCGCTAATTCCTGTCTGGAATACGTTTGATGTGCCCAATGGATCATCGTTACTGTACTCCGATGCTCAATCATTACTCCCTTAGGGTTGCCAGTGGACCCTGAGGTATAGATGATATAAGCTAAGTTAGCGCTTGTTACTTCACTCATACATGCCGTCGTTACTTCCCGCTTGATCGCCGCTCGATCACGATCGATACAAATTACATCAACAGATCCAGGTAACGTCATTTTTTGCTGCAATTTTTCCTGTGTCACTAGTACTTCAATATGAGCATCCGCTAAAATATAGCGTAGCCGACTCTCCGGATACGCAGGATCAATCGGAACATACGCTCCTCCTGCTTTCATGATTCCTAAGAGACCAACAATCATCTCAGATGAACGTGTAATACTAATCCCAACTAATGATTCGCATCCCACACCCCGCTTCTGAAGATAATGGGCCAACTGATTGGAACGTTCGTTCAGTTCTCGATACGTTAGTTCCTCATCTTCGCACACTACCGCAATTGCTTCTGGTGTTTTCTCCACTTGTTCTTCAAACAATGTATGAATCGTGCTTTCATGTATGTCCACAACACCTGTGTCATTCCATCCCTCTAGTAACTGCTTATATTCTACTTTCGAAAGCATATTCAGTTCCGATAGTGAATCTTTTGAATGGGATACAATTTCATATAACCAATGTTCAAAATGGCCTGCCATTCGTTCAATCGTTGCAGCATTAAATAAATCTGTATTATATTCAAAAGTTAGCAATAACCCTTCTTCCGTCTCCGATGCAAACAAACTTAAATCAAATTTGGCAACCGACATCTGGCTTTCCATCATCTCCATGTTTCTTTCAGAAAGCTGAGGGAACCCTTGTTTCGTATTCTGTAAGGTAAACATGGTTTGGAAAATCGGCGAATGACTCGTATTCCGTTCAGGTTTTACGGCTTCTACCACTTTCTCAAACGGAATATCTTGATACTCATATGCTTTTAATGCTTTTTTTCGTACCTGCGACAGAAGCTCTTGGAACGTCGGATTTCCACTGAGATTAGCTCGATAAACCAACGTATTTGCAAAGAAACCAATTAATCCTTCGGTCTCTCTCATATTTCGGTTCGCAATCGGACTTCCAACCAAAATGTCGTCTTGTCCCGTATAACGAGAAAGGAAACTTTGATACGCCGCCATTAAAGTCATGAATAAGGTGGATCCTTCCTGCCGGCTTAACTCCTTTAATTTTTCCTGTAGGGAATTCGATAACATCAGAGACTGATTTGCACCACGGTGAGTTTGAACAGCAGGTCGGGAACGATCCATCGGTAGTTGCAAGACCGGTAACTCGCCAGCCAATTCTGCCTTCCAATATTGAAGGTGCTGATCAAGATCCTCTTCTTTTTGCCATTCTTTTTGCCACAGGGCAAAGTCGGCATATTGGACCGGTAACTTCTTCAACTCCATTGTCTTTCCACTTATCGCTCCTTCATAAAAAGCCATCCACTCTTCGAGTAAGATTCCCATTGACCATCCATCCGCAATAATATGATGCATCGTACAAAGGAGTACCCATTCCTCGTTGTCCATTTTCAAAATCCGCGTCCGAATCAAAGGACCTTGTCCTAAGTGAAATGGTTCTTCAGCTTCGTTTTGAATGATCCGTTTCATCTCTCTTTCCCTGTCTTCCAGAGAGAACGTTGTTAAATCCATTTGTGGAAGGGATCTGAAAACATGTGACTGAATCTGCTGAACAGGTTGACCCTCTCGCTCATGAATCACCGTCCGCAATGATTCATGACGTTCAATCAACTGATTCCATCCCGTCTCCAGTGCTTCAAGCGACCATTTCCCAGTCAGTCGACATGCTGCATGAATATTGTACAGCGCACTATTTGGCATTAATTGATCAATAAACCATAGACGTTTCTGTGCGTAGGAAAGCGGAATCGCTTCTTCCCGTGTCATAGGTACAAGTGGGGGAATCTCTCGCTTTTTATCTCCTTTACACAACTGCTCCACTCGCTTCGCCAGCGCCTCCACCGTATCGTACTTGAAAAGTTCGCGTAGTGGGATTTTAGTTTGAAATGCTTCTTGTAATCGAGAAACGATTTGGGTAGCGAGTAGTGAGTGCCCACCCAGCTCAAAGAAAGAATCCTGAATGCCGATATTTTCTATTCCTAACACTTGACTCCAAATCGAGACGATGAGCTCTTCCGACGGCGTTCTCGGTAGGACGTTAAAATCTCTCATAGATTGTACATCCGGTGCTGGTAAAGCTTTTCGGTCTATTTTCCCATTAGGAGTAAGCGGGAAATGTTCCAACGCTATAAGGTGCGCTGGGACCATGTGATTCGGTAGTTGGTCCTGCAGATACTCTCGCCACTTTTGGATATTTCCATCGCTTATCACATACGCTACCAATCGCTGATCGCCTGGACGATCTTCTCTTACTAGCACAACAGCCTCTTTAATAGACGAATGCCTTTCTAAAGTTGCTTCAATTTCTCCAAGTTCAATCCGAAAACCACGCATTTTCACTTGATGGTCTATTCTTCCTATAAATTCTAAATTTCCATCCGCTAGATATCTTACTAAATCTCCAGTTCGATATAGCCGTTCTCCTAATTGAAACGGATGCGGAACGAACCGTTCAGCAGTCAAATCAGGTCGGTTTAAGTAACCACGTGCTAAGCCTGCACCACCAATATACAACTCACCCTCTATCCCTATCGATTGCAAGCGCCGATTCTGATCTAACACATACAGCTGAATATTTTGTATTGGATTACCAATAGACACAAATTCTTGATTAGGTTGACAGTCAAATGCATTCACGTAAATAGTTGCTTCTGTTGGTCCATAAAAGTTGGTCAATTTAACTTGTCCGCTCCGATCCCAGTACTGTTGAAATCGTCTAACCAACCCTGGACTAAGTTCTTCTCCACCGGAAAATACATGACGCACAGATGAACATTTCAGCTGCAACTCAATATGATCGAAATGATCTAAAAAAACAGATAGCATCGAGGGAACAAATTGAACAACGGTAACTTGGTGCTTCTCTATCACTTCCGCTATTATCGAAGGATCTTTCTCTCCACCCGGAGGAAGGAAAGATACACATGCTCCTACACTAATCCCCCAAAATAGCTCCCACACAGATACGTCAAATGAAATCGGTGTTTTCTGCAAGACCACATCCCTTTCAGAGATTGGATATTGATGTTGCATCCATTCAAGGTAATTGATCACGGAATGATGCTCGATCATCACTCCCTTTGGTTTTCCTGTCGACCCTGAAGTATACATGACGTATGCTAAATTTTTTCCTGTTACACTGCTTATACATGCAGTCGGTTCTTCCTGTTCAATCGCAATCTGATCTTGATCCATACAAATTGTTTCGACTTGTTCGGATATACCTATTTTTCCTAACCTTTCTTGCGTTACTAGTACTTCGATTCTAGCATCTTCTACTATATAGCGTAGCCGACTCTCGGGATACGCAGGGTCAAGCGGTACGTAAGCTCCTCCTGATTTTAGAATCCCTAGCAGCCCTATCATCATTTGTAGAGATCGTTCCATATATACACCGACTAAAGACTCTGAACCCACACCACGCTTCTGTAAATAATGGGCCAGCTGATTAGCACGCTCATTCAGCTCTCTATAGGTAAGTTTCTCATTTTCATAAATAACCGCAATCGCTTCTGGTGTTTTCTCCGCTTGCTCCTCAAATAACGTATGAATCATGCTCTCACATGAATATTCCACTTCGGTATCATTCCATTTCTCTAGCAATTGTGCTTGCTCTTCCATTGTTAAATAGGTAATTTCAGATAGCTTTTGATCTGAGCGTTTCGTCATCTGGAGCAATGTTTGCGATAAATGCCCCTGAATCCGGTGAATGGTCTCTTCATCAAAATGATACCGGTCATACATTAACTTCAAAGTGATCTGCTGGCCTGGCATTGCAATGAGCGTCAAAGGATAATTTGTTTGTTCTGCACTTTGGATCTCTAGTAATCTTAAATCAGCATTGCGCTCTCCTTGGATCGGGTAATTTTCGAATACATACAAGGTATGAAATAAAGCACTACTCCTTGGAACTTCACTCCAACCTTGAATATCGACCAGCGAATTATACTCGTATTGTCTCCGTTCCATTTCTTTCATCTGTATCTTACGGAGCCAATCTACTACTGATGTATCATCCGTTACACGAATTCGGGTAGGCAATGTGTTAATGAATAGACCAACCATTTTCTCTGCTCCTACTAACTCAGTAGGACGCCCAGAGCTAGTCACACCAAATACGATGTCGCTTTCGCCGCTATACCGGCTCATCAAGTAGGCCCAGGCTCCTTGTACTAACGTATTTAATGTTAGCTGACTATTTCGTACCCACTCTTGTAAAGTTTCAGTCAATTCCTCAGATAGCTGATAAACGCTCTCTCCATACCCCTTCTCCTGTCCTTGTTCACTTCTTTCTATCGCTAATGGTGTAGGTGCATGAAATCCTTTTAATTCTTCTGTCCAAAATTTCTCAGCTTCACTTCGATCTTGTTTATTAATCCACTGGATATATTTTTTGTAGGGAAGAGACTTAGGAAGATCCAATGCTTCTCCCTTTATCATCTTGAGATACACTTCCATCACTTCACTAAAGACGAGAGACACACTCCATCCGTCCATCAAAATATGATGATGCGTCCAAATGATTCTCGTTTCTTCTTCTGCTTCTTTAATTGCAGTGATTCTCATCAACGGTGCGTCGTCTAACGAAAATCCTTGCCTCCGATCAGCATTCAAAAACTGGTGTAATTTCTTTTCTCTTTCTCCACATGGAAGAGCGCTCCAGTCTTCTCGACGAATGGTAAAAGGAAGACGTTGATAAACAGCTTGCAATGGCTTTTCTACTTCCTCCCAAACAAAAACCGAACGTAGAATCTCATGTCGGTGAATGACGTATTCCCAAGCTTTTTCAAAAGTAGCAACATCCAATTGACCACCGAGTAAGAAACCTACCTGTACAATGTAGGCAAAAGAATGATCATCATCTTGATCATATAAAGTATGGAACAGCATCCCTTTTTGCAAAGGTGATAATCCGTATATATCGATAATATCTCCCATCGTTACACCTTCTTCTTTGTTAATTTAAGTAATACTTTATCCAAACTTTCTTCCGTAAGATCCTCTGCATCAGCAAAGTCAGATACCGTAAAAGCGGACTCTGTCGTTGGTGAATTTATCAGTTGACGAAGTTTATTCAACATACCATTTGCTATCGCTTGAATTGTCAATTTAGAAAACTGTTCTCTACTATATATCCAAACAAAATGTAGCTTCTCATCTTTTACCATACCGACAACATCAATTGGGTGAGATAGTTTCGATTCTGGAGCATGATCTAAATGTGTAAACCCTGTCTCCTGCATAAACAAAGATTCTTTGGAAAACACTTGATCAAATTGTCCCAAATAGTTAAAGCTGATCGATGGTTTTTGCTGTTGATAGAAAGAAAGCGATTCTCTGCTTAAGTAACGTAAAATGCCATAATCAACGCCATGATTCGGAATTCGGCGCAATTGATCTTTCACAGCTTTTAATCCCTCAATAGATGTCTTTGTTCCTTGAAGGTCAAGATGAACGGGATAAATACTCGTGAACCACCCCACTGTCCGTGATAGATCAACCCCCTCAATCATCTCTTCTCTCCCATGTCCTTCCAAGTGAACAGAAAGCTGATTCTGCTTTGTACAATCAGCTATAGCTTGTACTAGTGCCGTCAATAGCACCTCGTTAATCCGTGTCTTATGAGTCGCCGGAACTTCTTGTAACAACGCGTGGGTCTCTTCTACTCCCAATGTCATCGTCACTTGATCACTCGATGCTTCTGTCGTTTCCTGTATAGGATAGTCCATCGGAATCGTCATTACTTGTTTTGCTGCCTGTTCATGCCAATAATCTTGTACTTCTTTTGGAATACCAGAATCACTGTATGTTTGCAGTCGTTCCGACCATTCTTTAAAAGATGTACTTTTCGCAGGTAATTGAACTTTTTGATCTTGTTTCATCTGGTTGTATACGACCTGTAAATCTTCTAATAAAATTCGCCATGATACCCCATCTATTGCTAAATGATGAATCGTCCAGAATAATCGGTCTTTTCCATTCAAACCATCCTCAAAGTACACTACTCTCATCAATGGACCTGTAAGTAAATTGAAACTGGCTTGAGCGATATCCATTTCTTCTTGTATCATTTGATTCCACGCTTGTTGATTAGCATCGTTCCGCTTTATCACCCGAAATACAGACTGTTCACCGATTCCTTCATTTCTCTGCTCCCAGATTCCACCCGGCAACTGTTCATACCGAAAACGTATGGCGTCATGATGTTTGAGTAAGTTTAATAGAGCTCCCTCTAGTAATTCTACATCCAATCTCTCTCTTACTCTCAAAAGCATCGACTGATTCCAATGTTGTGGATGCGGATGTTCTTGCTCAAAGAACCAATACTGAATTGGAGTAAGCGGTACCTCTCCCGTCACAATACCCTGCTCTGCTTGTACTCCTTGCTCTTCTTTGACTACTTGCGCCAACTCAGCAATCGTTGAGTGTTCAAACATTTGCTTTGGTGTAAGTTTTAAGCCTAATTGACTCGCTCGTGATATAATCTGAATGCTAAGAATCGAATCTCCACCAATTTCAAAGAAGTTATCATAGATTCCTACCTTTTGAATTCCTAATACTTGCTTCCAAATAGTAGCCAGCGCTTCTTCTTTACCATTCCGAGGTGCAACACATTCCATCTCAACTCCCCTCTCATCTGGTATAGGTAAGGCCTTATGATCAACTTTACCGTTAGCAGTTAGAGGAATGGCTTTCATCATCACAAATCCTGAAGGAACCATATAGCTTGGTAGTTCCGCCTTGAGATACTCTCTCCACTCATCTACATTCCCATCACCCACAACATATGCTACCAATCGTTTATCACCCGGCTGATCTTCCCGAACGATCACAACAGCCTCTTTTATGGATGCATGCGCGTTTAAAGCAAATGTAATTTCCCCAAGTTCAATTCGGAAGCCACGGATCTTCACTTGATGATCAATCCGCCCAAGATAATCTAGATTTCCATCCGGCAAATATCTCGCTAAGTCTCCTGTCCGATATAATCGCGCCCCCGTGTCACTACTGAATGGATGAGGAATGAAACGTTCTGCAGTCAACTCAGGTCTGTTTAAATACCCACGTGCGAGTCCTGCCCCGCCAATGTATAGCTCACCAGCTACGCCAATAGGAACAGGCTGTTGACAAGCATCTAGCACATACACTTCTAAATCCGGAATCCTCGTTCCGATATGACTTCTGGAAGAGTACTGCACATCATCTTGAGTAATTGGATAATACGTAACATGAACGGTAGTTTCTGTAATTCCATACATATTAATTAGCTGCGGCTTCTTCTCTCCATACATTTGAAACCACGGTAATAAGCTAGCCGGATCGAGTGCTTCTCCACCAAATATGACATAACGTAAATGTAAGTTTTTATTCTCACCTTCTTGTTCACACACCTGTATCAATTGTCGAAATGCAGATGGTGTCTGATTAAGCACCGTAACTTTTTCTTTTACTAACAGTTGATAGAAATCCTTGGGTGATCGACTAACCCAGTAAGGAACAACAACCAATCTTCCGCCATAAAGCAATGCCCCCCAAATCTCCCATACTGAGAAATCAAACGCATAAGAGTGAAAAAGCGTCCAAGTATCTTTTTCATCAAATTGATACCAGCGTTCTGTTGATTGAAATAAACGAATCACATTATGATGCTCTACCATAACTCCCTTCGGATTCCCTGTTGATCCCGAAGTATAGATTACGTAAGCGAGATGTTGAGGACTTACATCAGAAATCGGTAAAGCAGTACTTTCTTTCTCAATCTCAGCCTGATCACGATCAAAGCAAATCGATTCGATATTCTCTGGTAACCATTTCAGTCCTTTTAAACTTTCTTGCGTTACGACTAATTCAATGCTAGCATCCTCTAAAATATACTGAAGTCGCTGCTCTGGATACGTTGGATCAAGTGGAACATAAGCTCCACCAGCCTTCAAAATCCCCAAAATACCTACAATCATTTCAGGAGAACGTTCCACACAAAGCCCAACCAATGAATCAGACCCTACTCCTTTTTTCTGCAGATAGTGAGCTAATTGATTCGCACGTTCATTAAGCTCACTATAGGTAAGCTTCTCCTTTTCATACATAACTGCAATGGCATTGGGATGTATCATCGCTTGCCGCTCAAACAACTCATGAATGGTTGCTTGAGGTGGAAAGTCAAGTTTAGGATCGTTGAACTCTACTAAACTTTTTCTTTTCTCTTCTTCTAAAAGGATGTCGATCTCAGCAACCTTCTGCTTCGGATTTTTAAATGTGTTTTCCATTAACACTAGCATGGTTTTAAAAAAGCGAATCATCTCTTCTTTGGAAAATAATTCTTCGCGATAATCAATATGTACGTGCAAGGAGTTTATATCCGTCAAATTTTCGATATGTACTGCAAAGTCTTGCACTTCTTCACGATTCGGAATCCAAAGAGAGTCCCCAGTTTCGCCACGCTCTCTATAATCAATCGTAGTGCCAAAAAGTCGAATATTACTATTATTCTCTTGATTCACCTGCTTTAATAACAAATCAAATGGATATTTCTGATGTCGTAATACTTTACGTTGTTTTCTGGACACTCGACCAATAAATGAGAGTACTTCTTCTTCAGGATCAATATCCATTCTCAGAGGAACTGTACTTACCATCATTCCAATTAATTCCCGCTCCATTTTAGTCATACGATTGCCATAAGCCATTCCCAAAGCAATATCAAGCGACGAGGTCCATCGATACATCGTCAACGAAAGCGCAGCAACAAAAAGAGTATATATGCTAAATCCGTAATGATTAGAAAATTCCTCCATTCTAACTTTCGAAAATCCAGATAATTCAAAAGTCTCACGTGATGCCCTCGTACTAACTTGGTAAGCATTATACGGTTTCAATCCCGTTACAGATGGAAGTGTTTTGAATTCCTCTAACCAGAAGTTTTGATCTTTTTGAAAACGACTGCTGTTCAAGTATGTCTGTTCATTGACTAGAAACTGAACATATGAGTTCCTAGGTACGCTCACATCTTTCTCACTATGAAACTCATGACAATATTTAGCAATTTGACTAGTAAAAATTTGGATTGATAAACCATCCATGATAATATGATGAACATTTCCAAAAACGGCGCACTCATTATCGCTTAATTTTATTAAAGCGAAATAGTATAAATCAGAATCAAATAACGTAAACGTCTCTTGCGCCTTCTGCTCAATCCATTGTTCTAGTGAATTCGAGTCTCTCTCGGCACTAAAGTCGAAGAAGTCAAACTCTCGTTCTTGATGTTTAACAAAATATTGCTCTGGTTCTTGATGTCCATTTTCTTTCAGTCTGATGCACAGACCATCGTTTTCATTGATGACACGATTTACGGCTCGATTTAATATCGAATAATTTATTTTCTGATGGATCTTGAACAAGAATTTTAGATTACATATACCTTTACCTGAATAAATAACTTCTGTATACCATATTCTCCTCTGTGGATGACTTAATGGATAACACTCCTCATTGGACATAAAAAATTCTCCCTTCAAAAATGATTTACTCTTATAGGTTCGTGTTTAACCCAAAAATATTTTTGTAATGAAACCCCAATTACTCCAATGATGATGAGCCCAATACCCACATAAAAATAGAGTTGAATTACTCCGAACAAGTGAACAAGTGGACCGCTCATAGCAGGAGAAATGATGAGGACTGCATTTGTTAAACTGCTTTGAATCCCAAATACTCTTCCGACCTGTTCTTGATGAGATTCTATTTGTAGAATGACTTGATTGGATACAAGCATAAGTCCACTTCCAATACCAGCTATAAAGCTAATCACATAGCCAAAAATGAGGGATGCTCCCGGACTTATCAGAGTTATCAGACTAATCCCACCGAAGCCAACTCCCATTAACGCAATGCCTCCACATACTCCCCAACCATATTGAAAATGTTTTAATTTCTGAGTTAAGAATGCACCAATTATTCCCCCAAGACCAATAATGGAAATGATGTATCCCATCTTATTCTTATCATTTGGGAACAAGCTCTTAAATAAAGTGGGGAACTGTGAATCTACTAATTGCAATACCGCCATAGCTATTGTAAAGAAAACCATAGTTGATAATATCATCCGATTGGATAATACATACCCCCAACCTTGTAACCAAGCGGCCCAAGTACTTTGCTGTTTCTTTTCTATATGTTCTCTTGCCCGAGATTCCTTTAACTTTATTGTGGGCAACAGAACCAACGCAGCTAGTAAACAGCAGATTGCCCTTATAACGAGGCAAAACTCCGGCTGAAACCAGCTCAGTAACATTCCTCCTATAAGTGGACCCAGTATCTTACTTCCTTGTTCAACTATCCCATTTATACTTACCGCTTTGGTAAGCAGATCAGCAGAAACAATCTGTCGTGTCAGTGTTTGCTGCGCAGGATAATAAAAAACGGTAAAAATGGAGCGAATCATTAATACTAACAAAAGCCAATAAATATCTTGGACAAATAAAAGAACAATCGTTAGTAGACCAACCATAAGATTGCAAAACATCATAATTGGAATTTTTCTAAAGCGATCAGCAATCACACCTGCCCACGAACTAAATAAAATTCCAGGAAGTGCATATGCAACGGGAATCAATCCAATCATGGTAGGGTCTACTTCCCATTCAAAACCAACAATGGTCATAATGGCTAACATGTCAATGAATACTCCGAGCATAAGCAATGAATACGCAGAGAAAACTTGTAAATAAATCGCATTTCCCCATAGACTTTTTGAGTCGGTAGTTTTCATAAAAATGGGCTCCTTAAATTTACTAAAAAATAAACTATTAAATCGTTTAATGTCTAAAAGCGATAGATGCTATAGAGCGGAAATTCCATACGAAAGTAGACCTTGCCCCCTGCTTGAGGAGAAAGGGCTGAATACCTAAAGTCGTTTTGGAAAAACATAATCCTAATCAAAGAACTCGATACTGAGAAAATAATGATTTAATAGTCCTATAACCTTATTATTTACAATAGTTTGAACATTCAATCCACACCTTTCATTTTCCAGAATTATCTATATTTTCTACTTAACATACTATCATACAAAATTTTCTCCTACTATCTTCATAAAGTTGAAATAATAGAATCAGAAATTTTAGATAAATAGATGCACCAATAGAGCAACTCTATCGTTATTAAAATGAGGGTTTTCGGATCAGAAAGGTATATGTTTAACTATAAAAACTATGAAAAGATTTATCCGGTTTTCCTTTTTACCTACTTGCTACATTCAGCAAGTAGAATATTTTTATAAGGATCCGGACCGTCCGCTTTGTCCGAGTTGTTCAAACTGACAGCCAACATATAACCTACCTCCAAGTGTACCTCCAGCAAAAGTAACAAACCCTGGAATGCTTCCAAAAGATGTCCCCATATTGATACACCTTTTGGAAGCTTAATTTCAAAGGTTCCAAGACCATATCTGCTTAATTCAGCTCTTCCTGTAGAAACTGTAGTAAGCATTTGTTTTAGTTACTGTCCCTCCAGTAATTTGCCACTATGTAAACAAGAGAAAAATTTGTTTAAGTCGTCAGCAGTAGAAATTATTTCTCCAGCCGCACTCCCCATACTTAGGTTATAATAAGTAACGTCTTCTAGCTTTCTTGCTCCGTTTGGGTAAAAATATCCACGGGCATGCTTAGTACATAGATTAACACTTGAATTTGTAATCTATTTTTACAAACGCTATTCTAGCCTAACAAACGGTAAATTCCTCTTTTTTCACAAGTATGTTAACCCCAGAAATTACTTCTTTTCCTTGAAACACTCTTGTTAACTAGTTTGTTCTTCATATATAAGTCATATCTGTTTCGCCTTTCACTCTTCTTTATATTTTGATCATATACAATAAAAATCTCTTTTTCCTTACCTATTCCTTACAAATCTCTTACGTTCAAAATAGCTTCTATAATAAGGTAGAAGGGGGATCTGTGTCTGAAACTTCAAAGCATTCCCCAATAAATATATGAATCAAAAAAAGAAACATAGAAGTTTTTCACTTCTATGTTTCTTTTTTCTTCTTTTACATATTAAAGATTCGGCTTACTCTTAACAGGATGAATTCCGCCTCTCTTCTAATATAATTTTTCTTCTTGTGATACAACACAAATGACATTGTGCTGCATGAAACAATCCTAACGTTGTTAAAATCACTTGTTTCTAAATCAAAGTTTATTTCATACTCCATATCCATGAACTAAAAAAACAAACACCTACATTTACACTCATTTTATTTATAAACATCCGCACCAAGCTCTTTTAAAAAATCTATATTAATCACTTCAAAGTATCCGTTACTCTTTCTTATTACACCTTTATCACAAAGAGTATTCAACGTTCGTAGTAAGTGCCTATAGCTTGTTCCTAACAATTCCGACGTCTCCGTCAAATTTCCATTAAATATAATTCTTTGTTCATTATAAGTAGTCTGTTCTCCTGTCGCGAGAATGTAACTAGCTAATCTATTTTCAAGAGGATACAGTAAATTAATCGTACTATTTTTAGAAAGTCTATTTAATTTCTGAGATAAAGATCCACAAATATAGCGTAAAAAGGTTGCATCTTGAAGCAATTGTTCTCTCACTTTTTCTAAAGGTATTCCAATGCAATAAGAATCTACCATCACTTGTACATTTGAAGCTGTTTTTTGCGAGTGAATTAATTCTACATCCCCCAATACTTGCAAGCTATCATAAAAACATAACAATACGGATTTCCCATTACTTAATGTGTTATACGCTTTCGCTTTTCCCTCGACAAAGAAATACAAATAATGAATCTCTTCATTCTCCTTACAAATATGTTCGTTCTTTTTAAAGAGTAATAACTTCATATATGTTTTCATGTCATTACTGAAAAATGATTCAATATTATTCTGCTTAACAAATTCATCTAACTTATAAGAATTACATACTTTCTTCATAAATCCCCCACCTTTATACCCCTTTTTCAATTATAAAGAAACTTTATTCCTTTCACTATGACATATGTCATAGTAGCTCACAATTAAATCATGATACATTACATGTAAATTTGTAGGGGGGAAACGTCATTGTATAATGTACTCTCAATTATTATAGGTGCTTTCATCGCTATTATGATTCCTTTAAATGGGATCTTATCTGAAATGACAGGTAACTATACATCTAGTGTCATGATTCATATCGTTGGATTAGTTGCCATTGTCATTGTTTTACTCGCTAGCAAATCTAAACTTCAGATGCAAAAAGGAATACCACTTTATCTTTACAGTGCAGGAACCATCGGTGTATTTACTGTATTGTTTAGTAATCTAAGTTTCACAGCACTTGGCACCTCAATCACCATCGCTTTAAGTTTACTTGGGCAATCCGTTTCATCTATTATTATCGATCATTTCGGTTTATTAGGCATGAAGGTCGTGAAGTTTGAAAAGAAAAAAATCTTTGGATTGCTGCTCATTTCTTCCGGAATCATTGTGATGACTATATTTTAATGGGGGATAAAACGATGCTATATATTTGTATTGCCATTTTAGCTGGGATTTCTATTGTAGTTGCAAGAATTATTAATGCTAACTTAGCAACAAAAATTGGAATTTTCCAAGGGACATTTTTTAATTATATTACGGGGCTAGTTGTTTCTTTTTTATTTTTAATCTTTAGCAGTGAATCTCTTTCCGTATCAACTACCACACTGCAATCTATACCGTTTGTCGTGTATTTAGGTGGGCTAGTTGGTGTTATTGTAATTGTATTATCAAACTATATTACTCCTAAAATATCATCTTTCTATTTAACATTATTGATTTTTGTAGGACAATTATTTATGGGCGTATTGATTGATTTTTTCAACTCAGGCGATATATCTATCGGTAAAATAATTGGAGGTTTTTTAGTGTTACTTGGACTTACTTATAATTTAATACTCGATAAGACATACGAACCTATCAAAAATAATAGCGTACAGCTTTAATCCTCTATTAAACATAAAAAGGAATATATCCGATTATATTGGATGTATTCCTTTTTTGTATGCATATCCCCTTGGTTCAACAGATCAACTTTTCTGCTTCTTTCACAGATTCCTTTCTAAACATAAGGAGTTTCAATACGATAGACGTAATTATCATTCCAAGTCCACAAAGGATAAAAATAACATTTATAGATACAAACACAGAAAGAAACCCAAATATGAAAAGCGATGCTGTATCCGCTAAATAAAGCAAAACCGCGTTAAAACTGAAGCCTCTTCCTAACATATCTTTAGGAACAAGTTTTTGTAATATGTATACTCTTGTTAATCCAGCGAGTGGCAAGCCAATCCCGACTATGAAGACTCCAACAAAGTAAAATGGAATATTAAATGTCAATCCAAGCAAGAAAATTCCAATACCCCAAATGATTGACGCGATTGTATAAATAGTTAAATTCAAGTTTTTCCATATGAAGGGGATAATCATGTTTGTAACGATTACTACGCATCCAAAGAACCCTTGGATGATGCTATAAATTTCTTTACTCTCTTTTGTCCACTCTCCCAAAGATAATAATAATCCGACTTTCCAAACCCATGTATTCATGAAAACCATTGTAAATGTAAGTAGAAATAAAAATGTGATTTGTTTATTGGATTTCATCCAAATCCAAAATTCACTTAATGAGAGAAATACTTCTTTTACACGTTTTTTGTTTGTAGTCATTTCGTCTTCTGTTACATTCATTTGAATAAGAAAAAGAGCACTTACAAAATATGTAATCGCATCAATCGTAAAAAAGTGAATAACACCGACTGTCTTCATTAATAGTATGGAGAAAAATGGGCTAAGTACAGTAATTCCCCTCGTTACGGAATCATATATACTATTCGTTATACTTCGTTGTTCTATAGGAATTATAATTGGCAATAGCGCTCTATGTGCCGGATTAAAAAAACAACCGCAACACTGAATGAAAAAACTTATAATGATCATATACGTGTAGGTTAAAACATCGAAGTAGTAACAGAAGACAAGCGAAAGAATGAGCGGAATACGAATTATATCAATCATAATGAGCAATCTCTTTTTCTGCACCCAATCAGCGATAACACCACCCACTAGTCCAAACAATAGATAAGGAATTGTCGTCGCAATAACCATTCCAGTTGTATGCAGTTCCGATCCTGTTAAATCATAGGCCAGAAACACAAATGCTAAACCCGTTAATATATCGCCTAAACTAGAAACCCCTCCTCCTAATAAGTAATACATTACATTTTTATTTTTTAAAATCGTTTTATACAATAGACTCCCTCTTTCCTATTGTTTTTCAAAATGCAACGCAATTACAATTCTCTGATGAATCTTTTGATGTAGTATCTTTAAATTTCATTTTAAGAGTCATTGAACATCCTAAGCAAGCCTTATCTGAACCTATTCGGGTAACGAAATGAACAAGGTTATCCGAAGAATATTTTGAAAATAAAAAGAAATATACGATTTCATACAGGAAATAAAGAAAATTCTTAGAAAACATACTTAATAAAACAAATATGTATTTATACTTACATAACACTTTCAAAAGGATAAATGTAACTTTTGATGAATAACAAGGTATCTGCTTTGTTTACTACATAAAATGATTTGTTATGTTAATCTCACGTAAATACAATTTTTTTTATGAGTAATCACGTACTATGAATGGAAAAAATTCACCTTAAGGAGAATTTATAAATGAAAAATGTAATGACAAGTGATGGTGTTACTTTACATATTAGTAAAAGTGGACAAGGAATACCATGTATTTTCTTACATGGAGGACCTGGTTATTGGAGTTACCCTTTTGAACAAACAGGCGGTCCTCTTTTAGAAAACTTTATGGAAATGTATTATCTTGATCAACGAGGTTGTGGTCGCTCTTCACTTGCTCCAGAGGGAGACTACTCACTACAAAGGTTACTTTTAGATCTTCAGGAGATAAGGCAAGAATTAAATATAGATCAATGGATTGTAATGGGACACTCATTTGGTGGTATTTTAGCTAGTAACTACGCTAAGAAATACCCTAACAGTATCTTAAGTTTAATCTTGCTTAACTGTACATTAAACAAACGAGAATCCAACCTGCACCAAATAAACATAGGACGAAAGTGGTTAGGAGAAGAAACTATTTTGGATACTTATGAGTCTGTCGAGTCTTTCTATCAAGATTTCTTTGCGATTGCTGAAAAGTTGCTAAAAATGGGGAAATATTATGATTTACAGTTCATGGATAGAAAAAAACATACCATCTTTGAAGGCTTAGACAAAGAACTTAAACATCGCCCTGATTTTCGTAACTATGTACACTCCTCTTCTGAATTCTTTAAAGATTATACTCAAATCACAAGTGAAATTTCAGTACCAACCCTTGTAACTAGTGGTAAATATGATGATGCTGTCGGACCAGATCATTATAAAAAATTTAAGTTCCCTAATATGTCCATTGCTATCTTAGAAGATAAACACCATCCCTACTTAGAAAATCAAGAAGAGTTTAAGAATGTAATTCGCGATTTTGTACTGAATATCCCGATTGTAACAACTGAAAGTTAGTAAAAAGTGCTTTCTCATATATAGAAAGCACTTTGAGCCTACAACTATTTTCTTAATACTTTGTTGTCCGGTGATACGAAAGCGTAAATAAAGAATTTAATTTCAAGACGAACCCCCAGTCAGTGAAGTCAGGAGAAGTTACCTCCCACTTCCCAAATAGCGTCAGACCCGACACTTTAGCCAGTGACACAGATGTTTAGTTATCGAGCTGGCCATCGGTACTGAGGTTCATAACCTTGTCCAAAGGCATACTTCTTACACGTTTTGATTCATCTGCCATTATGTTCATTTCCTTATACTCGCTAGAAGTAATCAATCTTCAAGGCCATTCTCATGTAAGGATGTCATCCAATTCTCTTATACAAAATTTCAATCTACGCTCTATTATTTTTTGCTTCTTCTAAAACAATTCCCGCTATTTCATTAGCGTATTGTTTAGAGTCAAATTCGTCATAGTTACTTAATACCACAACAGACAAACGCTTTTCTGGGAACCGTATGAAGTGCGAACTATAACCTGCCCAGCCTCCGGAATGTTCCAAATATCGGCAACTAAAACCTTCTGTAACCCTAAGCCCAAAAGCATAATCTTCATTGTCAATAATCATCTCTCCAGCTGGAGAAACTTTCGGACTTATTTCGCTCATTCTTTTAACAAGGTCTTTTCCCCCAACGATACCTGTAGTTAAGTTTTCTCCCCATTTTACCAAGTCTTCAACTGTTGTATGAACTGCCCCATCCCCTGTATGTTCCCAAGGACTTTCATAAATTTCATATACACCTTGTTCATTCTTCAAATACCCACTAGCAATTGATATAGTAGCTGGATAGCAATCCACAATTGTTGTGTCTCTCATATTTAAAGGTTCAAAAATACGCTCCTTTGTAAACTCACGTTGACTCTGGCCACTTACTTTCTCTATTACTTGCGATAATAAAAAATATCCTGTATTGCTATACTCAAATTTTGTTCCAACTGGGAAACTTGCAGTTTGATGATTATTAAGGTGTTCTAGCGATTCTTCCGCAGTTAATTTATCCGTATATTTAATATTTACTGCTTCAGCTAATTCCATATAATCCACTAGTCCACCAGTGTGATGAATGAGATGTCTCAATGTTACAGGCTCAGCATATGTCCCTATGGAAGGTACAAATTTTACAATTGAATCATCTAAACTCAATTTCCCATCTTGCTCTAAGAGTAACAGAGAAAACGCCGTGAATTGTTTAGAGACTGAAGCAATATTAAAAATTGTTTTTGTCGTTATGGGTAGACTTTCCTCTATAGAAGCCAAGCCAACTGCACCTTTATAAGTTATGCCGCTATCAAAACTAGCAATATATGCACAACCAGGACTTGTTGGTAAACATTTGTTAAATAATTGTTTAATCGATGTGTCTGTCTTTTCATTGTAAATATGATTCATTTCACTCACATTCCTCTCCGTTTAAATGATAAAAAAGATATTAACCTGTTATCTTTCTCATAATGAACTCAATTGGACCCCTTTTGTATTTTCTCCTCCAAATAACAGAAAAAATAATACTACCTATAAAAAATAGTAGTGAGAATGTAAGTGCAAAAGTAAGCGTTTGGTTTTCTACTCTATTCAATGGTATTAATATCCCAATTCCGATAAATACATGGCTTACATAATGAGTTAAAGTAAGCTGTCCAGTTTTCACAATAGCATTTGTAAACCAATGTCCAGAAAGTTTCTCCGTAATATAGATTGAAAGAAGGATAACAATAATAGCTGAAGCTGAATTAGATACTATATAGAAAATAGTAGGGGGGATTGGACCTGTTTGAAATAAGAAATGTAAACTCTCTTTATCTAACAAAGAAAGCGATACACGTAATAAAATTTGAGAACAAACTTCAATAACAACTAACAAAATTACAGAAATAACCATTAACTTTCTTCTTATTACTTCTTTTGTTAAATCTAATTTTCCGATTACCATACCTATTAGAAGAAAGCATATCCATGGAAATACAGGATGATATCCATTAAACAGCAGATTCCTTACAAATCCTTCTACTGTCCAAAAGTCGATATATTCTATAAATGGTTTCTCTAGATGCCATCCTTTCATATAATTAATGGTGATTTGTAAAATTTGAGCTACAAATAAAAATATTGCGACTCCTATAAAAATACATCTATCTGAAGCTATGATAAATAAGGAAGCAACTAACATATACACTCCATAATAATGCAATATATCACCAGTCCAACCTACTGCATACAATAGTAAACCTAAGATGAATAAAAAAATCGATCGTTTCCATAAATTCATTCGATTTTGCTTAATATCAAAAGGCGTTCCACTTCGAGCTTTTTTTGTCATTAAAGCGACTCCAATGCCTGCTAACATAACAAAAGTAGCTGAAGCTCTTCCTTCGAAAAGTTCAGCAAACCATATAAGCCAACCTGGACCATTTCCTGCTGCCCCCGTTAATATTTTATAATTAACAATAAGCATTCCAAACATAGCTAGAGCTCTAGCAAAATCTAATCCTTCAATCCGTTTTGATGGTGTAACCATTATTCCCCCTCCTCCAGCACACGCTACATACCTTCTTTCGACATTCCTTTCGCTTTTATTCTTCCCTCTTTAACGGTATGAAAATTTCTAACTCAAGAAGGTCACCACTAATAAAAATTTCATTTGAGCTTTCCACTGCATAGATCGGCAAATTCTCTTTAGCGATAATAGCAAGTAACTGTTCCTCAAATTCCTCATCCGTTCTTCCATATATATATGATGACTTATACATCCCCGCTTTCATAACAAAGTCTGCCTGATCATCTGTCTTTATACATAAGTGATACGTGTCTTCTTCAAAAATATAAAAGCTATCATTATCAAACAATAGCATTGGCAATTTCATCTCAAAAACATCTTTTGCAGTTACATTCTCATCTGCCCTTAATGTAATCATTTTTTTTAAATGAATATTTTCCATACGCTTTGTAGAATCTTCCTTTTCTTTTGCCAAGTTATACATATGGTATTCTATAGAGTTTTGAATTTCAGTTAACCTTTTGATTTCATCGCTAATTTCCTTCGATTTTTCCTTTAGTAAGTTCAAGTATTCGCCTTGTTGATAAGTTGTAAGTATATCCTTAATTTGCGCTACTGAAAGATTTAAATTTCGTAACATTAATATTTGAGCAAGTTGATACATTTCTTTAAGAGCATACTTTCTGTATTTATTTGTATCAACATAGTCCGGAAACAATAACCCCTTTTCTTCGTAATATCTGATTTGATGATGACTAATATTAAAAATTCTCGCCAATTGATTGATTGTAATTGTTCCTTTCATGCTATCCCTCTTTTCTATTCCAAATATAAACTATAGGGTTACCCTAATGTCAAAATAAAAAAACTTCTCTGTTTACAATGATTATGGAAAAAGTCGATACCCTCATTTTTGAGAATATCGACTTTCATTTCCAAATAATTTCATTAAATTTTAAAGATCTTTAGTTCTATTCATTATCATTTAATAGACTTTTGTATCATCATCTATATTTTCAATCTGAATAAAATCAAACTCCGCTTCGTAGCCCTCTCCTTGTGGACTGCAAGCATAAATACCAGCTTGAATACACCCCTTCTCTTCAAAGAGGTGGGCCATTCTTATTTGGTTCCACAAAGTGCCGTCTAATGAATAATCGACATAGTAATTACTTCCTCTTTTCGTTATTCGATAGAAAAGCGAATCCAGATCTTCTAAAAATTCCTGACTAGACCAATCAGAATAACCGTTATTTGTTACAACAACCCCTAGTTTACTATTACCATCTGGTATATATTCAACTGATGTCTTTAACCAAGTATCTTTTGAAAATCGAACCATTAAACCTGCCTGATCATATCTATTCTTTGGTTTAGATGTTACTTTCGTAATCAATCTAAAGTCTCCATTTAGTTCATAATATAAAAAATGCCCATTATCAACTTGAAATTCATAATGTGTTTTTTGCCAGAAATCTGTCTCTTTATCAGTTTTTATTAGTAAGTTCGCTTTATCGCTATTAATCTCCCATGTTTCAGGCGGGGAGAACCATTTAAAGTTTTCATCAAATTTCGCATTATTAAATTCTTCTATTATTATATAACGTTCATTCATCATTACTGTCTCCTTTAATCTATTCTATTTATTTAATAACTTCTTTTCCGCCCATGTATGAACGCAATACTTCCGGGATCACAACGGAACCATCTTCTTGTTGGTAGTTCTCTAAAATAGCTGCTACTGTACGCCCTATAGCTAACCCAGAACCATTTAATGTATGTACAAATTCTGGTTTTGCACCTTGTGTACGACGGAAACGTATACCGGCACGACGAGCTTGGAAATCTTCACAGTTTGAACAAGAAGAAATTTCACGATATATCCCAGAGCTTGGTAACCACACTTCAATGTCATATGTTTTTGCAGCTGGGAATGCTATATCAGCTGTACATAAAGTAATTACTCGATAAGGTAATTGTAACAATTGTAGTACTTTTTCAGCATTTGCTGTTAATTTTTCTAACTCATCATATGATTCTTCTGGTTTTGTATATTTGACCATTTCAACTTTGCTAAATTGATGCTGGCGAATCAGCCCTCTCGTATCACGCCCTGCACTACCGGCCTCTGAACGGAAACATGGCGTATGAGCGGTAAAGTTAATCGGTAATTCTTCACAATTTAAAATTTCATCGCGATAATAGTTCGCTAATGGCACCTCCGCCGTTGGAATTAAAGAATAATCTGTGCCTTCTAACGTAAATACATCTTCCTTAAATTTTGGAAATTGTCCAGTTCCTAATAAACTATCGCTATTTACAATAAACGGCGGAATCACTTCCGTATATCCATGTTCTTCAACATGTAAATCTAACATAAAGTTAGCTACCGCTCGCTCTAAACGTGCTCCTAATCCATTGTAATATACGAAGCGACTTCCGGTTACTTTTGCTGCGCGCTCAAAATCTAGTAATCCTAATGTATCAGCAACTTCCCAATGTGGTTTTGCTTCAAATGAAAATTCTTTTATTTCTCCCCACTTATGTACTTCAACATTATCATCTTCTGATGCTCCAATAGGCACTGTTTCATTCGGGATATTTGGTAATGCCAATAATATAGCGTTCAACTCTTCTTCTACATTACGTAACTCATCATCTAACGTTCTAATCTTGTCGCCTACTTCACGCATTTCGGTAATAAATTCATTAGCATCTTGCTTTTCACGCTTTAACTTCGAAATCAGCTCAGACACTTCATTACGTTTGCTTTTTAATTCTTCTACTTCTACTAACAGTTCACGGCGCTTTTGATCTAATTCTTCAAATTTATTTAATTCAAGAAACTCTCCACCACGATTCATCAATTTGTTCTTTACTTCGTCAAAATTAGCACGTAATACTTTTACATCTAACATATCTTATCTCTCCTTTAATAAGTGTCTAATACCATCATCTTCGTTCGCATTACAATTTAAAGTAAGGGATTTTTACTAAACAAAATACAAAAAACTCCCGTCCCTATAAAAGGGACGGGAGTTAACCCGCGTTGCCACCCTAGTTGAAAGCACCAAAAATATACGCTTTCCACTTAAACTATTAACGGCTTTTAGCCGGAAATGATTACTAACTTCACATTTGAAGCGTTCCACATTTCGCTCAAGGACGGATTCACAAGCTTTTTCTATCGGTTTACACCATCCACCGACTCTCTTAAAGAAAAACACCTGTTACTAATTCCTTTCAACACTTTCAAACAATATATAATTAAATTATCATTACTTTACAATAATTCTGCATAATTATCAAGGAATTGTACAAAAAAATTTTCCATTTCCAAGTTTGAAGGCTAAATAAAGGTACATCAATTATAGATAAAAAGTTTTCAAATTTATGCATTTAAGTCCGTTATGGCAGGAATATTAATTTCCTTTACACATGAAACAGGCGATAAATGAATAACGCACTGAACAATAGCTACAATGTCTTGCACAGGAATACGTGTCCCTTCATACAGCATAATCGCCTTTTCTGCACCTTCTTCATACGGTACTTCAGCAGCAAGCTCTCCTGGATTAATACATGTTACAGAGATCTTATCTTTTCTCACATGCTCACGTAAAGCATTTGTAATACCACGCAAGCCAAATTTAGACGTAACAAAGGACACTTGCGCACTATTCGTATGATCTAAACCTGCGGTGGAACCAATTAAAATAATTTTTCCATTTTCCGCCTGTCTTACATTAGATAAAAGCGCCTGTATGTAAGTAATAGTGGACGTTAAATTAATATTGATTAAGTTCGCAATATCTCCAACTTCATCTTTATCAAACGTATAGTCATCTTCGAAACCACGCTTCTCCCATACGCCGACATTGTAGATTAGTACATCAATAGCAATATCTTTTAAAGTTTCTTTTAAAAAAGGAATTTGTTGTTGACTAGATAAATCAATTGCGAGCCATTGACGATTTACACCATCATTTATATCTAAACTACTTGGTCGTGTGCGTGATACCACCCATACTGTATCTCCCTTAGTTGGTAAGCCTTTTACAAATGCATCACCTAACCCTTGGCTTGCCCCAAATATCATAAAGTTCTTACTCATCCAATTACACCCCCTCTTAACAACTAAAGTACTCCTATATAGGTGCACTCAACTACTTAAATTTCATTTCAAACGTCCCTTTCCATCCGAAACGCTTCTTCCTCCAACATGAGCACACTATACATACTCAGGAAATGTCTTGCAACTTTTTTCTTGTTCCATATCATGTCCAAAGAAAACGATAGGTTTTTCATCTGAAACAATTTCTTTTAACCGTTTAATAGATTGTGAAGCCATTTCTGAATCAAATCCTGCAAATGGAACTCCTTGCTCAAAGTTTTCCTTTGTATAAGATGCATCAATTGTTAATAAAACAGAACCCGACTTTTCCGTTTTAACGAATACTGACTGATGACCCGGTGAATGCCCTGGTGTATAAAGCAATTGAACACCTGGCATTACCTCATAATCTCCCTCAATTATTTGATAGTTCAAATTTGGTAATATGCATTCCTTCAAATATTCTTCTCGCTGTAAAGCTGCATCATATTCAGTTCGTTGCACAATAATAGGGGTATGGCTGAAGCTCCCATTCCCCCCAGCATGGTCAAAATGCAAATGAGAGCTAATCACATAGAGAAGATCTTCTGGCGCATAACCTACTCGTTTTAAAATATTTACAATTCTATCATCTGATTTCATTTTCGGAAGAATCTGTCCTTCCACAAACGTCCCCTTAAAAAGATCTTCATTATCTACTGCGCTTTCTGGCATTCCTGTATCTATTAAAATGGGCCCTTCTGTCGTTTCTAAAAGATAGCACCATACCGGTAAATTTAAAAGTTTACCAGGAGTAAGCGCACTATTAACAGCAGAATGATCCAACATACAACGACCAGCTGGTAAAAAATAAAGTTTTTTAACTGTCATTCTATATCCACCTTCACATATCATTTTGGATGAAACAAATACCGGTAATACTTCCGCTAATAACAACCTTTCTCCTGCTATCTCTTTTTTGATTATAAACTTTTCTTTACATTCTCATTTATCCATCCCCGCATCACCTGTAACTCCTCATTTGAAGCAGTTCCTTCCCCATATCTCACTTTCTCATAAATTGGAATAATATCGCTGCTCTTATGAATACGGGAAAACCATTGTTGAACTGTCTCTTGTAATCTTCTCTTTTCAAACTTCGGTAATGTCATTTCCCATCTAATTAACATTGCGCGTACTTCTTCTACTGGAAGTATGAAACTCTCTTGCTCTTCTTGTTCTGCATTTCCCTCAACTTTTCGCATTTCTTTTCGTTTCAAATCGATAGGATGACTCGCCTGCTTCTTATTCCGCATACGGCGAAAGATAAAAAACACGATTAACATCACGAAAAAAAGGATGCCAATTTTTATAAATATATTTTCAGTGCTAACTCCTAAAAACTCTTTTCCACCAGTCGGCACCTTTTTATCTCCGGGGATTCCTCTGAATTTCCCTCTCTGATAATATCCATATTTATCAAAATCTGGTAAATATTCATTTTCATATAATACTCCTGAATCCGAATCTCCTTCTGGTGGAATTACCGTGCTTTCTCCTATAAATTCCCCGCTTTTCGTTGTCGGTGGTTCACCCTCTCCTATCTTTGAATGAGAAGAATCTATTACCTTTTCCTTTGCAAAAAATGCACCTTTCGTTATTCCAATCGCTAATATGAAGCAAGCGCTAATAGCTAAGAGACAAAAAATAACACGTGATCCCCAGTTCAATTGATTCACCGCCCTCCCTTTACTTCACAATTTGTACCCATCCTTTTTGTTTTTCGGGTGGATATCCAATAATTAATGGAATACATCCTGCTTCTTGTCTGCGAAACCCTACTTGATAGAAGAAATGCGTGTTAAGCGGTGTATCTTTTTCTGTTAACGAAGACAAAAGATCCATTGCTTTATAAAGTTGTTTTCGGTGTTTTCCCCCTTTTAAATGAATAACGCCTTGTTCCCGTACTCCATTTATCCATAATTCGAACGAGCAATCTTGTGAAATTAATTCCCGGCACACACCAGCAGCGACTTGAATTAAATATTCCATATCGGTACGAAGCGTATACCCTGTTTTACCTAATAGATTTACATACAGCGCATACCGATCGCCTTGTGTATATTCATACTTTTTCGCACTAATCACCCCAGTTTTTGCAGTCGCTCCCCAATGAATCGAACGAAAAGATTCTCCTTCGTACCCTTTCACACCTACTATTTTCGTTTCATCGTATAATGGAGACACAGCCGCTCTTCGAAATCCATGCTTCCATGTTGTCATTTCTGGTATTGTCACTTTAGACATTTGCGGAAGAATATGAAATTCCGGGAGTTTCTTTTGGTCAATAGGCAAGTAATACGTTAAAAGGCCGAATGGATCCGATATTATAAGTTCCGCTGCTTGCCAACCTTGTCTTCCTCTTTCATTTGCATTTCCTTCTATCGTAATTGTAATCATATCTCTTTCTTCTATTTGGAGTGGCATTTGATAAGAGTGATGTAAACGCTGCATCTTCTGATCCGTTTCCCATTCCACTTGTTCATCAGAGCGAAACTGAAAAGCTGCTTTGAAAATCGGGAAACGTGTCTTATTTATAATTCGCACCGTACACTCCGCCCTTTCATTCATGAATAATCTTTGTTGATTTTGAGAAATCTCCCATCTCACTTTCATGATTGCTTTCATATACATGTATATAACCCCAACTAGCAACAAATAAAACAAAAAGATAGCCACCATGAAAAATTGATTGGTAAAAACGACGAGAATAAGACAAACAACACCGCTTCCCCCTATAAAGAGAGGTTCCAATAACGGATGTTTCCTTTTTATAATCTCATTCATACGCTTTCCACAGGCACTGCAAGTTTTTCTAAAATCCTTTGCAGTACATCTACTTTTGTTGTTTTCATATCCCCCTCAATTGTTAATGTTAACCGATGGGCACAAACCGGAGCTGCCAAAGTTTTTAAATCATCAGGAGTTACATATTCTCGTCCCTTTAATAACGCCCTTGCTTGCGCTGCTCTCATAAAAGCTAAAGACCCACGCGGACTCACCCCAATTTCTACCAAGTCATGGTTCCGCGTTGCTTCTACAATATCAAGCAAGTATTCTTCCACCTCATCGTGTATATGAATTCTTTTAGATTGCTCTTGCAACTCCAATATATCAGAGAGAGTTACAACGCTTTGCAAGTCATTAAACGGATTATTTTCTTTAAATCGTTTTAACATTTCTTTTTCATATTTACGATTTGGGTACCCTTGCCGAATCGTTAATAAAAAACGATCTAGCTGTGCATCTGGAAGTGTAAAAGTTCCTGCCGACTCTAACGGATTTTGCGTCGCTAACACAATAAACGGATTTGGTAATACATGCGTTACACCTGCAATTGTTACCGTGCGTTCTTCCATTACTTCTAACAACGCTGATTGCGTCCGCGGAACAGCTCTGTTAATTTCATCTACTAACACAAGATTTGCAAAAATAGGCCCCTTTCTCGTTTTAAAATCACTCTCTTTCATATCAAAATACTCTAAACCTACTACATCACCAGGCAATGTATCAGACGTAAACTGAATACGTTGAAAAGCGCCGTCAATACTCTTCGCAAGTGTTTTAGCTAATGTTGTTTTCCCCGTTCCTGGTACATCTTCTAATAAGGCATGCCCATTCGCAACTAACGCAATCATCGCTAAATCGATTACTTCTTCCTTACCTACAATGACTTTCGAAACATTGTCTTTAATTTTTTCTAATATAGGCATACTCCCATTCCCCCTCTTATAAGTTTGATTTTTCTGTCATTTTATCATAGACGCCATTACCTATAAACTGGAAATTATTTTTTCTTCCAAACTTAAAATCTAGCACATGCCCATTTTTCTGCGGTTGCACAAAGATTAAACATAGATTTACAAGACACTTTAAATTTAGACTGGACAAAATTCGTCTGAATTGATTTAGTGAACAAACTTACCTAGATTTACTTTTTCAATACTATGAGTTAATGCTGAATACCAATATTAATAGGTAAACTACTATATATCCCATCTAAACGAAATATATAAAGATGTGTCCCGAAAGAATTTTCTTCTTATTAAGAAAATTCTTTCTAAATATTTAACAGCAAAACATTTGGAGGAATTTGTAAAACAAAAACGAATTCTTCTATTTGCAAGATATAAAAAATTTAGGAGGATGTTAAAATGGAAAAAACAATGATGGTAGGAACAACAAACATGATGATGTCTATGGAAAAAATGATGTGTGAAATGAAATGTATGAAAATGATGATGAACAATATGATGCAAATGGATGGAGAAATGGATACAGCGATGTCGAACAAAATGCAAGAATGTGACGAAATGATGAATTCTACTATGTCTATGATGAAAGCAATGAAAGAGAAATGTTGTTAATTCACAAAACTGTTTAAATACGTATAAGGAAGGCTGATCTTTTACTAGCCTTTCATTCATTTTTAATACTATTTTTTCAAAATGCTTGTATACATGTATCTTCTTACATGAGATTCGTTATATTTATGCACACATAAAAAGGGAGAGAATTTTATAATTCTTCTCCTTTTTTAGTAAGGAAACACCAGTTATCCTGAAAGGAGTAAACAAATGAACAAAATTACTCTTAGTGATTTAAACTCACCGGAAACTATGCGTGACCCTATTATGTTCTATAAGCCTCTCTTCGAACAACAAGAACCCATCTTTCGTCTTGATGACTTTTATGGTATGGGCGGAGCGTGGATCGCATTGCGCTATGACGATGTTGTTGCCATACTGAAAGATCCTCGTTTTCTCAAGGATTTGCGAAAATTCGCTCCCCCGAAAGATAAAGAGAAATTTATTGAAGAAGATACATCTGTGAGTAAGCTGTTTGAATGGATGATGAATATGCCGAATATGCTTACGGTCGATCCACCTGACCATAGCCGCTTGCGCCGGTTGGTCTCTAAAGCCTTTACCCCGCGTATGATTGAGAACCTTCTTCCGCGTATTCAAGAGATTGCCGACGAGTTGTTGAGTGCTGTGGAGAAAAAAGGAAAAATGGATATTATTGCGGACTTTGCCTATCCTCTTCCCATTATTGTTATTTCAGAGATGCTTGGGATTCCCACTACTGATCGAAACCAATTTCGTGCCTGGACACATGAGCTCATGAACGCTGCTATGGATCCTCGTCAGGGGGCTACAGTTACTGCAACACTCGAAAAGTTTATTCATTATATCGAAACATTACTGGCCGAAAAGCGTGTCAACCCTAGCGCTGATCTGATGAGCGCTCTAGTCCAAGCACAAGAAAAAGACGACAAACTGAGTAAGAATGAGCTTCTTTCGACGATATGGCTTCTCATTATCGCTGGACATGAGACAACAGTGAATCTAATTGGTAATGGTGTACTAGCTTTACTGCAACATCCCGAACAAATGGCGTTGTTACGAGACAATTCTTCGATGCTTCCCTCCGCCGTCGATGAGCTGTTGCGCTATGCTGGTCCAATTATGATTGGTAACCGTTTTGCGGGTGAAGACATCACAATGCATGGTAAAACGATTCAAAAAGGTGAAATGGTACTGTTTTCACTTGCAGCTGCCAACATTGATCCGAAGAAATTCTCTCATCCTGAAGCGTTAAATATTACACGCGAGGAAAACGAGCATCTAGCTTTCGGTAATGGTATCCATCACTGTTTGGGTGCTCCGCTGGCACGTCTAGAAGGACAAATTGCATTTGGCACATTGCTGCAACGTCTACCTAATCTCCGTCTAGCAACTAAACCTGATCAACTCGTTTATAATTATAGCAAATTCCGTTCTCTCGCAACTCTACCAGTAGTTTTCTAATCCTTGCTGCCCGCGATAACCAAAATCATTAAAAAATAAGCTCCGCCTAACAAGAATTCATCACCCACTTTCATTGATGTTATTGCACCTTCACGTTTAAAATTGGGTGATGAATTCCAAGGAAACGTTAAATGTATTAAAACGAGAATATTCATAAAACTAATCATGTATTTAAAAGGATACACTCCTCATCTTCAATAAAAAATCTTCTAATTTACCCCCAAATATAATTCTAAACTTCGAACACACCATATATAAGCTGATGAATAGTCATATTCTATCAGTCCGATTCTTGCACAACCTCTTTGTTCACAAAAAGTTCAATTATTTCATATAATCAAATACCCTATAATTATGATAAAATAATTTTTAATCTGATATAATATGACTCCTGGGCAACTAGGAGTTTTTGCTATATAACGATCATGGTGTGAAAATACAATAAGAATCTGCGACTCAAAACTAACATGACAAATTCTACTTCAGGAGGCATATAATGAAAAAATTATATTATGCATCATTCGTATACTTAGTAATCGGTTTATTATCAGGTGTATTCGCTAGAGAATATGCCAAATCAAAAGGCATTCTAGGATCTACGCTGCTGAATCTATTACATACACATACGCTAGTACTTGGATTTTTGTTCTTTTTAATTGCCTTAGCATTAGCAAAAGCATTTGCGTTTCATAAGGCGAAAAGTTTTAATATGTGGTTCATCGTCCATAATATTGGATTAATTTTAACACTTTCTTCAATGGCAACTCGGGGACTCCTTCAGCTAAATGGTGCTAATTTTAAAGAATTAACCTATATAATCGGATTCTCTCATTCTCTCATTGGTCTTACCCTAGTTTGGTTTATGATTTTATTAAAAAAATCATTCAAAATGTAGTATGTAACACAACAAAAAATAGAAACGAGGCTGTCTCTAAAAAATTGTTTTTAACAACCTTTTAGGAAAGCCTCGTTTTCTGTATGGATTATTCCCCTATTTCAGCGAACTTCTTAATACGCTCACCAATCTCATCACGAACACGTTGGAATACTGACCACTCTTGACCTGCTGGGTCATCGAATCCCCAGTGAACACGTTTTACGTGCGGAGGTGTAACCGGACACACATCATTCGCATGGCCACAAAGTGTAACAACAAGATCCGCATTGTTTAAAATATCAAAATTAATCATATCAGATGTTTGATTCGTAATATCAAGTTCTACTTCTTCCATCGCTTTAATCGCATTTGGATTTACACCATGTGCTTCAATTCCAGCAGAATATACATTCCATTTGCCGCCTAAATATTTCTTACCAAACCCTTCTGCAATTTGGCTACGACAAGAGTTTCCCGTGCATAAGAAGTAAATCGTTTTTTTATTTCCCATGTGAAATACCACCTTTATTATGATTGTTTTTGAAAGTATTTTTTCTGAAACCATAACGCTACATTTACAAGTGCTATCATAACGGGTACCTCAACTAAAGGTCCAATAACTGCCGCGAATGCTACTCCAGATTGAATGCCAAATACCCCTACCGCTACAGCGATTGCTAGCTCAAAATTATTACTTCCCGCTGTAAAAGCTAATGTTGTTGTGACTCCATAACTTGCGCCAATTTTTTTGCCCATGAAAAAAGAAACAAAAAACATCAGCACAAAATAAATGAGTAACGGAATCGCGATACGTACAACATCAAGTGGTACGCTAACAATCATTTCTCCCTTTAATGAAAACATCATAATAATTGTGAATAGTAATGCTATTAATGTAATAGGACTAATCTTTGGTATAAACACTTTTTCATACCATTCACGCCCTTTTGCTTTTACAAACATGAAACGTGTTAACATCCCAGCAATAAACGGAATTCCTAAATAAATAAAGACTGATTTCGCAACTTCTCCTATTGTAATATCAATAACAGCACCTTCAATCCCTAGCCATTCAGGAATGACTGTTACAAACACGTACGCATACACTGAGAAAAATAACATTTGGAATACAGAATTAAAAGCAACTAATCCTGCCGCATACTCTGTATCACCTTTTGCTAAGTCATTCCAGACGATAACCATTGCAATACAACGTGCCAAACCGATCATGATGAGTCCTACCATATATTCTGGCTTATCTTGTAAAAATATAATAGCTAAAGCAAACATGAGAACAGGTCCAATAATCCAATTTTGTACGAGTGATACAATTAACACTTTTACATCTGTAAAAACGCGCCCCATCTCTTCATAACGAACTTTTGCAAGCGGCGGATACATCATTAAAATTAACCCAATTGCAAGCGGAATAGAAGTTGTTCCTACCTGTAAACGATTCATTCCATCAACAAATCTAGGTGATAGATACCCAATTCCGATCCCCACTGCCATCGCCAGAAAAATCCAAAGGGTTAAATATCGGTCTAAAAACGATAATCGTTTCATTTTTTCTCCTTTTTGTTTTAACAACATGAAGTTGAATTTATACTGCAACTAGACATTTCTACTTTATTAATTTCACTATGAGCCTTCGTATAGAAGAACTCCCATTCATTTCCGTCAGGGTCCGTCACCCAAAACTTATCTTGCACAGCATAGCAACAAGTCGTATCCATTTCTTCACGAGCAAAGAACCCTTCTTTTTCTAAACGCTCTTTATGCAAGGTGATTTCTTCTTGATTTTCCACTTGGAAACCGAAATGATTTACCTGATTTCCCTTTACTTCATCCCTTACATTTAAAGTAAAGTTTAATCCCGGATTCTCCAATAAAAACTTCGCATAATCTTCTTTTACTTTCACTGGTTGTACTCCAAATACCTTACTGTAAAACTCGATTGATTTCTCCAAACTCGTCACATTGATCCCAATATGTACATATTGCATATCTTATTCCCCTTTCAATTTCATTAATCAATTTTTTTTGATTTATATAACACAAAAAAACTTAGCAGCAACTCCCTCTGCCAGTTTTTCGGAACACACAACAAAGCTCTTCCGACAACAAATTATTTACTTCTTCATCATTTAAATCGTAATAGCTCCATGTTCCCTTTGTTTCTTTCACAATTAAATTTGCATCAAGCAATATTTTTAAATGATATGACAGTTTAGATTGGGAAATTCCAAAAACTTCAGTTAAATCACACACACATGTCTGTCCACGTTGACATAACTCGTACATAATCTCTAATCTTTTTTTATCTGCAAGAGCTTTAAACTTCTTTTCAAACTGTCCGAAGTTTTCTTTCATACCCTTCACTCTCTTCATCAATTTTTTTTGATATTCATATTATATACACCGCTTTCTTATATATGCAACCAATAAATCAAAAAAAATTGATGTATTGGTTGCATTGTAATTTATTAATCTAGAAAAAAAAGAGTCTCATAATATGTATGAAACTCTTCTTTACAAATCAAATAGATTTAATAACCTTAGAGCTGTAAATAAACATTCGACACAGCACCGTCATCACTATTGCAAGTACTAGAAAATATAGAGGCATAACAATAAGCGAACCTGTATGCAACTGACTCATTCCCCAGATCATAAGTGTGACGATCATATAATACCCTAAACTAAATATAGCACCCGCCGTTCCAATCACGTCCTGGAACTCGACTAACGCTAGGCTTAAACAATTCGGTAAAGCAATCCCTATCCCTAATAGCAATACAAATACAGCTACAAGAAGGAGAATCATATATATTATATTCGCACTTGTACCAGTAAAAGCAACGCTGGATAACATGATTGCTCCCCCTGTCATTACTATGCAACCTATATAAATAATTTTTTCTGGTTTATAAACTAAAAGTAACCGCTTTGAAATTTGCGCTCCAATAACAGAAGCGAAAGCCACCACTATACCTAGGAAACCGAATATACCAGGTGATAGTTTAAAATATTCAATGAAAATAAACGGCGCTTCAGCATAATAGCTAAATAATATACCGTTCGTTCCCCCAATCAGCACGCCAAATGTTAATACTTTAGGATCTCGAATCATTCGTTTGATTACAGAACAAATGTTGATTTTATTTGTTGTTACATTTGTTCGAGTTTCTGATAGCATTATAAATGTACATACTAATATCCCAATGCTCATAACAACTAAAGTAAGAAACACACTTCTAAATCCAAATATTTGATCCATAAAGCCACCAATGAAAGGACCTATAGCTGGCGTGAATGCAATGACTGCTGAAATTTGCGCAAACATGACATGTCGTTTATGTCCATCTACACTTTCACGAAGAATCGTTTGTGTAACAACTGATCCTGTACTTGCTCCAAATGCTTGTATAAAACGACTGAACAGCAATAATTCAATTGAATGAGCCAAGTAGCATAATAAACTACCGATACCGTAAGTTACAATTCCCCACAGCATTGCAGGACGACGCCCAATTATATCAGACAACCATCCCCAGCAAAATACTCCTAACGCAAATCCAGCAAAGTAGACGCTAAGCGTTAACTGCATAGCGTTATTACTGACATGTAACGCTTTCGAAATATCCGGTAAAGATGGTGTGTAAATTGTTTCACTAATTTGCGGGAATGCCACAAGAATAATCATTAACCATAACGATGGTACTGAGACTTTTTTCATTTCTAATACCCTCCTATAACTTAGAAAATCTCAGACGTTTAGAGCTTTCCTTTGCTACGGAACAGGAGGGGCCATGATAGAAATACGATCATAAAACAACAATATAAACACCTCGATTGTTTCATGTTAATACCTATAGGAGGGTATATATTAACATTCATTTTTCATTGCATTATTTTACAAAGATTAACATATATTATATATTTCTTTCTCTTATATTACAAGGTTATAGAACAGTGTATTCAGCCTAAGTACATAGATTGAGCAATTATCAATTTCCACACTTTAACCAAATAATAGACGAAGTAAAATAAAGGATTTCCTCTGATACTCCAAGAAACAAGAATAGATATAGAAATACTTGATTACATCTCATCATGAAAGAATAGTTTTTAAACTTTCTTTCACATGAAATACCATAAAGAATATGTAGCAATGATAAAGGGGAGTATCATGTACACAATTGGACAAGTAGCTAACTTTTTAGGTGTATCTAGAGATACCTTAAAATTTTATGAAGAAAAGGAATTAGTAAAACCGAAACAAAGTATCGAGAATGGGTATCGAAAATATAATCATTTTGATATACATGATATAACAACAGTAAATTTCTATAGAGAAATGGATATTGAAATAAAAAAAATCCAGGAATTAAGAAAAAGTAAAAATATAGAGGGAATACAATCATTATTAGAAAAGAAAGAACAAGCTGTTTTAGAGGAAATAGAATATAAAAAGCTTCTTTTAAAAAAACTTCAGCTAGTAAAAGAAGATTGCAAAAAAATCAAGCAATTCTTAGGAAAATACACAGTAAAAGAAATGGAGCCTTTAGAAATAAAAGGAGAAATAGAACACTTTACTGCGTATGATGAGTATGAAACTTTAAAAAAGAACACAGACAGCTTAAAAAAAGCAGTTACTCTAACCTCTTTAAGAAGAGTCATACATTTCAATGAAGAAGGTATTATAGAAGATAAGTTTATCATTGTAAGAAAAGTAGAAGACTTTGATAAAGAAATAAAAGGTGACATTCTATCTCATCCAAAATGTATGTATACAGTTATTGAAGATGGAAGATGGACAACTGGCGGAAAAAATATTGATCATAACGTAGAAGCTAGTTTAAGAAAAGTAGCAATAGAGAAAGGATATGAACTTTTGGGGCTAGTTTATATAAATTTATTACTTACCACTTATGAAGATGGCATCGAACGTATATTTTTAGAAATTTATGCACCTATAAAGTGAAAGTTTAATCAGTGGGGGTTTTCTTCCTCCCCCACTGATTATTAGCCCTCACGACTCGGGCCTTTACGGGCAGCCCGACTCCCACCTAACTTCTTTGTTTTCACTGAATTTTGAGGTGGGAGTCTTACTGCCCGCAAATAGCGGGATAAAATAATGCAAACATGTATTGACCTGTGAGTAACCCCTAGGTTTAAGCTAAATGTATTAGTAAACAGTTAATCAAACTGTATTTTAAAGCTATAATTACATATTTAATTATTATTCTAGCTTAAACCACACAATTTGCTGCAAACGAACAAACGTAGGCACTTCTTTTTCCTCTAATACAATATGATCTGGCTTCACACTTCGCAAAGTTCCACTTACACTCCCTCGAATTGTTTCCACCACAACTCTTCTCCCTACAATAGACTGCAATGTTTGTACAACATATGGATCAACAAGTGCAACCACTTCACCACTTATCTCATAACCATCTCGAAAATAACCGAACACATCTTCATAGGAATAGTACATATAGGCCACCTCTTTTCAAGATTTGCTGTAGTGTATGTGGCGTGCAATCCGGAAGTGCCTATCTAACAGAAAAAGCGACGCCACAATGTGACATCGCTTTTGTATGTAAGGGAGACTAGAAGAAACTCTTCTAACCTACTCCCATTTATAAGTCCAAAATTGTTCAATTTGTAACCATTTTAACGTTGCGGCATCTTTATTTTGCAGTTTTACTTCTGTTTCTTCGAGCATCGCTTCTGTTTGTGAACGATGCGCACGTAAAGCCGCTAATTTTTGTTCAAACGCTTCACTAATGTTGTTGACAACATCTGGTTCTCCTAATACTTCTTCGCGATTTTTTGTAATCGCAACTGCATGAATGACTGGACGCGTTTCTTTTGGCATACGTGATACGGCATGAACAGTAGCACGGCCGAATGCATCGTGGTCTGGATGAACACCATGTTCTGGATAGAATGTAATAATACGTGATGGCTGCACATCGCGAATTACCGCTTCAATTTTATCTGCTACAAAGTCTATATCTTCAAACTCTAACGTTTTATCATGGAAACCGAGCATTCTTAAATCTTCAATTCCCATTGCTTCACATGCATCTTTTAATTCTTTTTCACGGATACTTGGAATCGTTTCACGATTTGCAAATACACCTTTACCCATATTGCGTCCCATTTGTCCAAGCGTTCCGCACGCATATGTTACAGGTACTCCTTGCTTTCTTAATAAACTAATTGTTCCTCCCGCTGCAAATGACTCATCATCTGGATGCGGAAATACAACAAGCACGTGTCTTTCCATACTTTCCCCTCCTTCTTACTTAAATGGTGTTAAGCTTAACTCAAGTGCTACAGCTAAACGACCTTTATTATCATGGCCCGCTAATAATAAGCGTTCTTGCCCATCTACTTCCCAATGTGTAATACCTTCTGCATACACCCATCCATGATCCATCTTAAGACCAACTCGGTATGGATTTGTTCCAGTAATTTTTCCGCGTTCAAAACGAATAATTGCATTACGAATAAATGCTCCAACTGTCATCATCTTTTCATTAAAGTGTGAAGCATATGCTCCGTTTGTCGTTTCTAAATGAATATATACATCTTTATTTACAAAACGCTCGATTTCATGTTGAATAACAGCACTATTTTTTACTATTTCCATCGGATTTCACCTCTTTAAACCATTTTACGCAAAAACAATGTAAATTGCTATCTTTATAATAGAGGACAATGCGTACTTTGCCTAATGATTTGCATTTTGTTTTTATTTTTTTATATGGTATATGAAATTTCACTATCCGTAAATAGTTTTCTTTCTTTTTTGAATTTGCTACAATAGAGGTTATGCAATGGGATATATTTCGACAATTAAATACATATTTTAAAGAAGGTGACATATTGGAACATTCAGCACACGAAGTAGCAAATTGGCAATATTACTTTGCAATCGCCGTATTTTTAGTGACGTACGGATTTATTATTTCTGAAAAAATAAATCGCGCTGTCATTGCACTGTTTGGCGCTGCCATAATGGTTATTTTCGGCATAGTAGACTTACATACTGCCTTTACATCTCATATCCAATGGGAAACCATTACCCTTTTAATTGGAATGATGATTCTCGTACATATTACAAGTCAATCTGGTGTATTTGAGTATGTAGCCATTAAAGCAGCAAAAGCAGCCGGCGGGAAACCCATTCGGATTTTATTATTTTTATCCCTATTAACCGCAATCGGCTCTGCATTTTTAGATAATGTAACAACGGTATTATTAATCGTTCCTGTTACACTATCGATTACACGTATTTTAAAAGTACAACCTGTTCCTTATTTAATTTCTGAAGTATTATTTTCAAATATTGGTGGTACCGCGACACTAATTGGTGATCCTCCAAACATAATGATTGGATCCGCTAATAAACATTTAGATTTTAATGCCTTTTTACTTAATTTAACACCAATTGTACTTATTATTTCCATTGTTACATTAGGCATTATTTATCTTATGTATCGTAAGAAGCTAAAAACAACACCTGAACAAATCGCCAAGCTTATGGCACTAAATGAAAAAGACTATATTCGTGACCGGAGCTTACTCCTAAAATCTCTTTCCATTTTAGGTTTAACAATTCTCGGGTTTGTTCTTCACTCAATTATTCATGTAGATGCAGCAGTTATCGCAATGACTGGTGCAACACTTCTTATGCTAATTGGCGTAAAACAACATGAATTAGAAGATGTATTTGCTCATGTAGAATGGGTAACGATTTTCTTCTTCGCCGGCCTTTTCATTCTTGTTGGCGGGTTAATTGATATCGGACTTATTTCATCTTTAGCAAAAGAAGTGATTGATGTAACGAATGGTGATATCGGTTTTGCAGCGATTCTTATTTTATGGGTATCAGGCGTGGCATCAGCTACGATTGATAATATTCCATTTGTCGCAACGATGATTCCACTTATTCAAGATTTAGCATCAGGACTTGGACTTTCTGTTGATTCTCCGCAAATTGAAGTGCTATGGTGGGCCTTATCACTTGGCGCTTGCTTAGGAGGAAACGGAACATTAATTGGTGCATCAGCAAACGTAGTTGTTGCCGGCATTGCTAGCCGCGAGGGGCATGGATTTTCTTACCTTGATTTTTTAAAAATTGGCTTCCCGTTAACAGTCATTGCATTATTATTATCACATGCTTATATATATTTACGTTATTTAATGTAAAAAAGGATTGCAGCAATGTGCTGCAATCCTTTTTTACTGAAAAAATATCCCAATAATCACTAGTGCTCCTAGAAGAATACCACCAATTTGTCCAACAATTCCCGGTGAGAATTGTATCCCTTTTCTAACTTCAACAACCGGCTTTTCATGCCTAAGCTGCTGCACTTCACTTTGTAGTTGGTGTACACTACCATGCAATTCTTTGACAAGTTCTTTTAACTCTACTAATTCTTCATTTACTGGCTGTGTTTTTTCTAAATTCATATGACATGACTCCTTATCTCAATCCATATGTTGTAAAAATTCGCCAACCATCATTCTTTTTCCTGCAAAATACATTCATATTAGTGAATGTATTTTGCAGGAAAAGTTTGTACTTCTAACCAACCTCTATATGTTAATTTTATAAACAACCTTATGACGATAACTAAAGTAATTACAAAGCAAAAGAAGGACCTAACAAGCTATAAAACCACTAGATCCCCTTTTTATTTTCTTTTGAATGAACTGTTCACTTTATTATCCTATTTAAATTATTTTTGCAGTGTGACCCATTCCCTTCGCAATATCCCCATTATAATGCGATCAAAACTCTTCCCGTCCCGGCAAACCGCTTCTCTCATACTTCCCTCCACCATAAATCCAACCTTTTTATATACTTCAATAGCAGATTTATTATAAGAAATAACATCGAGTCCTACACGATGTAAATTTAATTCGTGGAAAGCATATTTCAAAATCAGGCGTAGCCCTTCCGTACCATACCCCTTACCTCGATACTTTTTATCACCTATACCAATCGCCAGTAAGCCAGCTCTATTATTCCATTCTATGCTATGAAGTGCTACAAAACCAATTAAACGATCATCTTGAATGGTTCTTAACATAAAAGAAACGCTATTTGACTTTCTTCCTTTTAATAACTCATATTCCTTTATTTCATGTAAAGATAGCGGAACTGCTATATCTGTATCCACATTCCGTAAATACTCACTATCCTCTTGCCAAATAGCCATTTGTTCAACATCTTCAGCTCTAATTGCTGATAATTTAATATTTTCACCTAAAAAAAGATGATTCATTTCAAAAATCCCCCTTTGCAATTGTGGGGATAGTTCTGTGATGTATTAGGCCTACCTATCCCCTTGCTCCATAACCTTCAGTGATGATGGGATACTTACAATAAGCGATAACATTGGCACATCTCCTTTTCATATCATTACCTTCATTATACATATTTCAGATTATTCATTCAACTAATCTCCTTTGCCGATTAATATATGTACTGTATGATAGAAACCAATAACAAACAATATTGACGCATGTTACAAATTGGAGGTACTTCAAATGAAAGCACTTTGTTTCGATGAATTCGGAAATGCTGATGTATTACAATATCGAGAAGTTTCAGATCCAACTATAAAACCAAATGAGATTCTTGTTCGTACAAAGGCAATTGGCTTAAATTTTGCTGATATATATAGACGGAAAGGTAACTATCATCTTGTTGGTAAACCACCTTACATATTAGGTTATGAAGGCTCAGGGGTAGTAGAGAAAATTGGCGCTGAAGTTACCGATGCTACGATTGGAGATCGTATTGCATTTGCTGATGTACCATTCGCAAATGCGGAGTTAGTAGCTGTTCCAATAGAAAAAGCAATTCCACTCCCAGACTCGATTTCCTTCGAGACAGCTTCTTCTGTTTTATTACAAGGCTTAACGGCTCATTATTTGACAAAAGATAGCTATGACGTAAAAACTGGTGATGTCATTTTAATTCATGCAGCTGCCGGAGGAGTTGGTCAACTTCTCATTCAGATGATTAACATGGAAGGCGCACAAGTCATTGGCCTTACTTCATCTAAAGAAAAAGCAGAATCTGCTTATTCCGCTGGGGCAGACCATGTATTTTTATATTCAGAACCATGGCGTAAGAAAGTATTACAAACTACACAAGGTCATGGTGTAGATGTTGTATATGAATCGGTAGGTTCTACATTAGAAGAAAGTTTTAAAGCTACAAAAATCGGTGGTACTGTCGTATTTTACGGAATGGCCGGTGGTGATCCTGCCCCTGTTGATCCGCGAATGCTGATGGATACTTCGAAAACATTGACTGGCGGAGATCTTTGGAATGTACTCACAACGTATGAAGAACGTAAAAAACGTTCACAGCAACTATTTGATTGGATTACCACTGGAAAATTAAACATCGAAAATCCAACTACTTTTGCTTTAGAAAATGGCGCTGAAGCACATCGGTTATTGGAAAGTCGAAAAAGTACAGGGAAAATTTTATTGATACCTTAATCATTTCAACTCAAAAACAAAAAGGTAGCTAGAAGATTTCTTAAATAGACTAAACTAAGAAGAGGATATTATGTTCAATATATGAGCATATATCCTCTTTTCTTATACATATTAGATTAGTTATACAGATATTGAAAATATAGTTAAATATGCATACAACATTCAAAAAAGTACACATACTCCAGGTGGAGGGCGTAGCCCATAGCAGGAGGCGTAGTGAGGTCTTTAGACCGAGCGTTAATATTTTTTAGGGGTGAAGTGCTATGAGAGTACAAAAGGTTCTCATAGAGAATAACAACAAAAGATACATATTACTGGATCAAGAAGGATTCCCTGTAATACCAGTTATGAAATATATAAATTATTTAGATAAGACAGGAAAAAGACCTAATACTCAAAAAACATATTGTTATTCCTTAAAACATTTTTATATCTACTTAGAAGAAACAATTAACCTTACAATTACCGTTATAGCAAACTTCTATGACTACCTCTACCGAAATAAAAAAGTAAAAAATGACATGATGGAAAAGTTAATGAAGCTATTAAAAGGCTTTTAATAGCCTGACTTTCTATGGAGCAATGATTGTATCTTCGTTGTTGATCATCGTTGGAGAGTGGATTCGTCCCCTATATATGTGGGGATTGCTTCTTATTCTAGGATTAACTGGTACATTTTTGTACTATATAATAACAAAAACGCTAGACTCTATGGTTAGTGAAAAGAATGAAAGAAAAGTACCTGTTTCTTATTAAAGGGTTGTTTTTTCACTAATGCATGAAGGGGTACCACCACATTGTTATCAAGTTAAAAAATCTGTTGTTCCGCAAAACGAAAAAATGAGCTAAACTCTTATAGACAGCTGTGGAAGGATAAATTTTTTGCTTTGGGGATATTTCAAAACCTTAAGTTGATGGTGATGGGGTTCCGCCCCATACCCATCAAGCTAAGAAATATATTTCTCCCCATAACGAAAAAAAATTAAATTCCTATGGACAACCATGAAAAGGTAAAATTTCCGTTTGGAGATACTTCGAAATATTCACTTGATGAGCATGGGTACTACCCCGTGCCCATTAATTTAAAAAATCAGATTAACTCCAAAACAAAAATTCCACACATGGTTGACTACGGATAACACTGATTATGTAAATAAAAATTCCCTTTAAATTTTTTAAAGGGAATTTTTATTCATAAGTACTACGGACCCTATATTTATCATGAATTGAATGACTAATTATTACTGTTTATCAACAATTACTCCTCTGACCGCTGCCTTTATATAAGGAGCGTCTTGTAACTGTTGCAAAGACTCTGTTGTGCCTGTAATTACTACACCATATATAGGTAAATCTTTTGGAGAAATACCTTTAATATTTTTATAATGATTTTGAACATCATCATTATTAAGTTGATTATTCTCATTTAATTTTTTCATTGCATCCATAAAGTCTTTTGAATTTCTCTTTAAATCTTCTTTTAAATATTCTTCTTTTTTTGTGTAACTTCCTTGAAATCCATATACATGCGTAGACATCTCAGCATTCAAAACAGCACCAGTTTTAGGATCTTTTAAACCTACATAAGTATCTGGGCTATTTTCATTGTATGTGTCTACCCAATACCAAACTGGTTGTACATCTTTTGGTAACATTTTTTCAATTTGCTCAACTGTATATGCTTTATCAAAAGATATAGCTATTTCTCCAACTTTATTTTGAAGCTCTCCAATATTTTTAAGGTCATTTACATAATTTCTATATGTAACAAATGGTAAATAAAATCGCATTTCTCTCTGCATCGTTTGACTATTATAATCTGGTAATGTCTCAAATTCATCCTTCTTATTACCAGATTCTTCGTCTAATATTGTATTTCCATTAAAATTCAATTGACTATATCCCAAAATTGATGAATACTCATATATTTCATCAATCCATTTAACTGGTTGTCCAGCAATATTTTTATAAGAACTATATGTAATTGTACCACCAGTTACACCCATACTTAATTTGGTATGTCCATTAAATAAAATATTAGGGCCTTTTACAGTATGCAATACATTCCTTTGTATTTCCATTTTAATAAAGGTCTTTTGAGAAAAATAAATAGATGAAATATAAATTCCAATAATCACGACAATCGATGCACACATAGAGATAATCCAATTTCGCAGAAGATGCTTCCTCTTTGCTTTCTTTAGTAACCCCTTCATCTGTTTATCATCCATATCTAGTTCAAAATCTTTCCGACTCATGTTGCTTCCCCCTATACAATGCTTTAAATTGATTACGTGCCCTGTATAAATTTGTTTTAACGGTTTCTTCTTTCATGTCTAATAAAGAAGAAATTTCCTTATAAGATAATTCATAATCATATTTCAATAATAAAATATTCTTATAATCTGGATTCATTGTTTCCAGCACTTCTTGTATTTCCACTTGGAATTCTTTCGTTAGAATAATTTCATCTAACGATTTTTGACCAATAAGTATAACTGACTCAATAGGTACCGGATTAAAACGTTTTGATTTTCTATATAAGTCCCGATATTGATTAATTGCTACCCGTAATAACCACGGAGTCAGTTTTTCTAACGAAATATCATCCATTAAAAACATTGCTTTGTATAATGTATCTTGTACAATATCTTCAGCTTCTTTTACCCCTACACCAAGCTTTAATAAATACTTATAAATAACTTGGGATTTTTCTACTAATAACGATTCAAATGTATCATGATTCATCTAACTCTCCCTTCTATATAATTAACGTTTGAAAACGTAAAATGTATACAAACTTTGTAAAAAAAAATAAAAAAGTACATCTATGTATAATGTACAATGCGTATTTTCTATATAATTACAGTTAATATAACACCACTTAGTCGAAGTGAAAAAGTTATCTCTATGCTAGCTTTTTATCATTATTGATATCAAATAAAGAAAGGGAGCGCACTATATCACCATCGAGCTAAAGAGAAATTGTATCCATAAAACGAAAAAAACGTTATTCTTTTTGTAAAAATATATAGAAAGGATGACGTTTTTGCTATGAATTTATCAATTTCTGATGAACTAGAATTGTTTTCTAAAGAGTTGCAACGATATATGTCACCACATGCTTTGGAGCAATTAGCTAGAAATGTAGGATTTGTGAAACGAAAAAGTAAATACCGCGCACAAGATTTAGTGGCTCTATGTATTTGGTTAAGTCAAAATATAGCTCATACTTCATTGGCACAATTATGTAGTCGATTAGAAGCTAACACAGGCATTTCCATGAGTCCAGAAGGACTCAACCAACGTTTTAATTCTCGAGCTGTACAGCTTTTACAACAACTCTTAGCACATTTACTTCACCAACAATTTTGGTCTTCTAGCAAGATTCCAACTTTGTATACAAACTATTTTCGACGTATCCGTATATTGGATTCTACACACTTTCAGATTCCGGATAAATTCACTTCTACATATCAAGGTTCAGGTGGTAGCGGTCAAAACGCTGGCGTAAAAATTCAACTAGAGTATGATTTACTAAGTGGTCAGTTTCTACATGTTCATGTAAGATCAGGAAAGAACAATGATAAAACTTATGGCTCTACTTGTTTAACGTCTCTTCAACCGAATGATGTATGTATACGTGACTTAGGATACTTCGACTTAAAAGACTTACATACCATAGAAGAGTGTAATGCTTATTTTATTTCAAGATTAAAGCTCAATACACGTATATATCAAAAGAATGAAGAGTCTGAATACTTTCAAAATGGAACAATAAAAAAGCACTCTGAGTACATCCAATTAGATATGGAGCAATTCATTGACCAATTACAGTCCGGTGAAACATATGAAATTCCTGAGATTTATATCGGAATGTATCAAAAGCTTCCTGCAAGACTAATTCTGTATAAATTAACTGAAACGCAAATGAAACGTAGACAAAAGGATTTAGCATCTAAAGAACATAAGAAGCAAATTACCTATAAAGAGCGTAGTAAACGGCTTAGTGCGATTAACTTTTACATTACAAATATCCCTTCGGAATACTTACCAAAAGAACAAGTATACGATTTTTACTCTTTACGGTGGCAAATTGAACTTTTATTTAAAACATGGAAATCATTTTTTTATATTCATCACTGTAATTCTGTAAAATTAGAACGATTAGAGTGTCATTTATACGGACAGTTAATTAGTATCCTTCTTTGTTCCTCCACCATGTTTCAAACGCGCCAATTACTCCTCACCAAGAAGAAACGAGAGTTGAGTGAATATAAAGCAATTTATATCATCAAAGATTATTTTCCACTTCTTTATCAAGCTTTACAAAACATACTAAGATTAGTAGTGCAGACCAAGGCATTGGTTCGCACTACTATTTTTTATATAGTAGAAGTGAAGAGAAGGTCGTGGGTGTCTTGGGATTCTGAATCCGTATACA
>NZ_JBTMZT010000005.1:135108-225637 GCF_054570475.1 Bacillus sp. C1 | reverse complement strand
TTAGGCACGCCGCCAGCGTTCATCCTGAGCCAGGATCAAACTCTCCAATAAAGTTAGTTTGTCTAGCATCTAAAATAAAAATTGACGTTTCACGTTGTTTGTTTCGTTCAGTTTTCAAAGAACTCATTTGCCGCTCATTTGCGACTCCCTTATGTTAACATCTTCATTTTTCGATGTCAACTAAGTTTTTTAATTTATTTTTCGCTTTCTGCTGTCTCGCATCAGCGACGGTTATTAATATATCATGCAGATTATATATGGTCAATACTTTTTATAAAAAATTTCACATCCCGTTTATTTCTTTTCCCATTACACATTTTCCATCACACTCCTTTCTTTTAAACCAAAAATTCTAAATTGTGTGTTATATTGTTGCTATAGGAGCGTGATGGGAATGGGAATTAAATATTCGAACAAAATCAATAAAATTCGAACCTTCGCATTAAGTTTAGTCTTTATCGGTCTTTTTATTGCATACTTAGGTGTATTTTTCCGCGAAAATATTATTATGATGACCATTTTTATGATGGTTGGCTTTTTAGCAGTTATCGCTAGCACCGTCGTTTACTTTTGGATTGGTATGTTATCTACAAAAACCGTGCAAATCATGTGCCCAAGTTGTAATAAACCGACAAAGATGCTCGGACGAGTAGACGCATGTATGCACTGCAATCAACCCTTAACGCTTGATCGTACGCTAGAAGGAAAAGAATTTGACGAGAAGTATAATAAAAAAAACTATAAAGCATAAACCTGATTATATAAGAAAGAAAGAGGTCAACATCGGTGTTGACCTCTTTCTTTCTTATATATTACGCCTTATGACACTCTGGACAGACGCCATAAATCTCTAGACGATGACTATTAATAACGAAGCCTGTTGTTTTTGCAGCTTCATATTCAAGTTCTTCCAAACCTCCATAAGGGAAATCAACAATTTTGCCACACTTTTCACAGATCACGTGGTAATGCTGACTTGTAACATAATCAAATCTACTTGAAGCATCTCCATAAGTTAGTTCCTTTACAAGCCCTACTTCTTTAAATACACGTAAGTTATTATAGACCGTTGCAACACTCATATTCGGAAACTTACCTTCTAACGCTTTATAAATTTCATCCGCTGTTGGGTGCGTCATAGATTCCACAAGGTACTCTAAAATAGCATGACGCTGTGGAGTAATGCGTACACCCGTATTTTTCAGCATTTCTAGCGCTTCTTTTAATTCTTCTTTGACCACCGTCATGCACCCCGATTCTATACGGATTATTATTTTATAATTCTTATAAAGAGTGTACTCCTTTTCTTATCAATCGTCAAATATTTCTACTATAACTATGTGGTTTATTTTTCACCTAACCTTTAACCTTATTCTTATGTATGTTTGTCCTATCTTTATACATTTTCATAAAAAAAGTGCGAAATAATCGCACTTGGAATACTATCATCTGAGGAGGTATGCCCTACCTTTTTAATATATGAAGCATCAGCAAAAGGGTATAGACATATGCCTCATAGTACTAATTTTATTTCTTTCTTCTGCAGAACCTTATTTCAAATGTGAAAGGATATCTTCAATATGCCCTTTCACATTTACTTTTCGCCATTCTTTTACTAATTCTCCATCTTTATTAATAAGAAACGTAGATCTTTCAATCCCCATATACTCTTTTCCAAAATTCTTTTTCAACTTCCATACACCATATAGTTCCGTCACTTTATGATCTTCATCCACTAAAAGGGTGAATGGCAAATCATGCTTTTCAATAAATTTCAAATGTCTATTCGCTGAATCTGGACTTACGCCAAGTATGACCGTATCTTTTTCTTGGAATAATCCGTATGCATCACGGAAATCACATGCTTCTGTTGTACACCCTGGTGTCATATCTTTCGGATAAAAATATAGTACTACATTTTTCCCGTGAAAATCCGATAATTTAATCTGCTCCCCGTTACTTCCTTCTAGTGCGAAATCCGGTGCTATTTCTCCTACTGCGACCATCTTTATCACTCCTTATCTTTTTCTTCCACTATAACAAATGTTATCTTATTTTTCATTGTCTATCACGGTCCGAACTACGAACGCAAACGGTAAAGTATATCCAATCAGTGCTTCAATAATTGCAATTAAGCGGCCCATTCCAATAGGAGTTACATCACCATATCCAACTGATAATAAAGTAACCGCACTAAAATATAAACATACTTCTACTAGTTGTAAAGAATGGACATTTAAACTTTCTCCCTCTTCTCTTAAAACGGCAAATCCACTTTCCTCTAATACAACGTAACTTAATCCAAATGCGATAAGTACTGTTGTATAAATTAGAAATAGTGAAGTTAGATTATACAAAGAAAAGAAACGCTTCGAATCTGAATATGAACTCCATAACATTTGAATACTTCTTAACACAGCAACCGCTGCAATTAATAAAATAAGTCCCCACAACATGTCCTCCACCTCATCTTATATGTATGAGGACACGAAATGATTTATCCCATAGAAACCAAGCTCTATTTAGTTGCCGGCACCGTGGTATCTTTTCACACCTTGATTCCACAACATAATTGCAATTGTAAAACAAATTACCCCAACAATCGGCGTCATAAATGCATAACCGTTCCATTCTGTCTTTCTCAGAAAATACGCTGCCGGATATACACCAACAAACGCAAATGGTAATACAAAGGTTAGAATAAAACGAATGACACGGTTATAAATATTTACAGGATATCGTCCGTAATTCCCGATGTTATACATAAGCGGCATAATAGAGCTTTTTGCATCTGACCAAAAGCCGATACTTGCAAGCGTCACAAATATTCCACCATAGACAAGAGCTCCTCCTGCTACCATGAATAAGAAAAGAAACAAATCATACCAATAAAAGGATAAGTGCAGTTGTACTGCTGCATACCCCATAACAATTATTCCAGTCACTGCACCAATTAAGGACTCCAGTTCCATTCGTTCTAATATAATTTGAAACAAGCTATGAATTGGTCTTGTTAAAACGCGATCCATTTCCCCCTTAATAATATACCTATCATTAAAATCCCATATATTAAAGAAAGCAGAAAAAATCGCAAACGGAACTAAGAAAAAACCATAAATGAAAATCACTTCTTCTCGGTTCCATCCTTTTAATGCTTGCGTATGTCCAAAAACAACAAGAATAAAAATTAAATTAACAGCTTGTAATAGTAAATCAGATAATAATCCAACGATAAAATCACCACGATACTCGAGTTTCGTTTTTATATATTGACTTGCGTATTGCAAAAACAACTTTATATACAGCATCTCATCATCCCCCTTGTACAATTAGGCGTTTTCTCGCCGTTTTCCACATCAGCACAATTGGAACAATAAGTATAACTGCCCAAATCATTTGAAATAATACAGCCTGGTACAACTTACTTCCCTGTATTCCCTCAGAGAAAATCATACTCGGAATATAACTGATTGCTTGAAATGGTAAAAATACCATTGCTTTTTGTGCCCATAAAGGATAAAAGCTAATAGGTAGTAATAAACCTGAAAACAAATCAATAACAACACGTTTGGCATACATGATTCCACTATTATTAAATAAGAAAAAAGTAAGCATGCCTGTCAGTAAGTTAATCTGTGTATTAATAATAAAACTAAATATTAATGATAGGAAAAACCATAACCACGTTTGAAAATTCGTTGTAATTTGTAATGAGAATAACAGCGTAACGATAACCATGCCTGGGATAGAAAAGAATGCAAAACGGAAAATCCCCTCTCCAAGACCTTGCATTACTTTCATTCCTAAATAATTATATGGACGAATTAATTCAACAGCTACACGGCCTTCCTGAATTTCCATCGCGATTTCTCTGTCAATATTATTAAAATAAAAAGCACGGGCCATCCATGCGATAGCAATATAGGTTGTCATTTGGGAAATTGATAAACTTTCGATATTCTCTTTCCCACTATAGATGGCCTGCCATAAAAAGTAATACGCTCCGATGTTAATCGTATAAATTAAAATGCCGCTATAGTAATTCGTTCGATAAGCAAGCATCATTAAAAAGCGAACACGAATCATTTCAATATACTTACCCATGAATCATACCCTCTTCGTAAATATTACGAATAATTTCTTCTGTCGACACTTCATTAATTTTTAAATCTTTAATTTGATACACTTGAATCACTTTGGAAATAAGCATAGAAATCATAACTTCTTCATTCGGTATTTTCGCAATCCAAGTATATTCTTCTTTCCCTTGTGACCAAACGACATGATTGTCTGGCATTAACATTGATAATTGTTGATATGAAACTGGTGCAGTAAATTGAAAATGTATTTCTTTTTCTGCCCCCCACTGTGAACGAAGTTTTTCTAATGATCCGTCATACATAATGTTTCCTTCATCCAGCATAATGACACGTTCACATAAAGCTTCAATATCCGTAATATCATGCGTCGTTAATAAAATTGTCGTTTTATACCGTTCATTCATTTCCTTTAAAAATTCCCGGATTTTTAATTTTACGAGAACGTCTAAACCAATCGTTGGCTCATCTAAAAATAAGAGCGGCGGGTTATGAATTAACGCTGCTGCTAATTCACAACGCATACGCTGACCAAGTGATAATTTACGCACTGGTTTATCTAGCAACGGTCCAATATCTAATGTTTCAATGACATGCTCCATATGTTCCTTATACTGCCTATCCGATACACCATAAACCTTCTTTAATAAACGAAATGATTCTTGTACTGCAATATCCCACCAAAGCTGCGAACGCTGACCAAAGACGACACCAATCGTTCTTACAAATTCTTCTCGCTCTTTATGTGGATTCATACCATTCACTGTAATTTGTCCAGACGTTGGTGTTAAAATTCCAGTTAGCATTTTAATGGTTGTTGATTTCCCAGCACCATTTTCACCAATATAACCAACCATTTCGCCTTGTTTTACAGTAAAAGATATATCATTTACTGCTGGTACTATTTTATAATTGCGATTTAATAAATCGCGAAACGCCCCTTTTAAACCAGAGCGGCTTGAGTACGCTGTAAATTCTTTACGTAATCCTTGTACTTCAATTACCGATTTCATAATCGGCCTCCCTTCCTCGATACCACAACGAATAGTTTACCCAACTGCCATTCCTATCACAAACAATACGTCTTTTTGAAAAACATGTTAAAATAATACATAGATTTTTGTAAGGAGATGAATTGTAGTGAATTTCACAAAATCAGAAGCATTACATAAAGAAGCATTAGAACATATCGTTGGTGGTGTTAACAGCCCTTCTCGTTCTTTTAAAGCAGTTGGCGGTGGATCACCTGTTGCAATGGAACGCGGAAAAGGTGCTTATTTTTGGGATGTAGATGGTAACAAATATATCGATTATTTAGCAGCATACGGTCCAATCATAACAGGGCACGCTCATCCTCACGTAACAGAAGCAATTAAAATAGCAGCTGAAAATGGAGTGTTATATGGAACACCGACAGCTCTAGAAGTAAAATTTGCAAAAATGTTAAAAGAAGCAATGCCTGCTTTAGATAAAGTTCGTTTCGTAAACTCCGGTACGGAATCTGTTATGACAACAATTCGCGTTGCTCGTGCCTATACAGGTCGCACAAAAATTATGAAGTTTGCTGGTTGCTACCACGGTCATTCAGACTTAGTTCTTGTAGCAGCTGGGTCCGGCCCTTCTACTCTTGGTACTCCTGATTCTGCCGGTGTACCAAAAAGTATTGCAGAAGAAGTTATTACTGTTCCATTTAATAATGTAGAAACATTAAAAGAGGCACTCGATAAATGGGGACATGAAGTAGCTGCTATTCTTGTAGAACCAATCGTTGGGAACTTCGGAATTGTTGAACCTAAACCTGGCTTCTTAGAAAAAGTAAATGAGCTTGTTCACGAAGCTGGCGCACTTGTTATTTATGATGAAGTAATCACAGCATTCCGCTTTATGTACGGAGGTGCTCAAGATTTACTTGGTGTAACACCGGATTTAACAGCACTCGGTAAAGTAATTGGCGGCGGTCTCCCAATTGGTGCATATGGTGGTAAGAAAGAAATTATGGAACAAGTCGCACCACTAGGCCCTGCTTACCAAGCGGGTACAATGGCTGGAAATCCAGCTTCTATGGCAGCTGGTATCGCATGCCTAGAGGTACTAAAACAAGAAGGCGTCTACGAAAAACTAGATGAACTTGGAGCAATGCTTGAAAAAGGTATTTTAGAACAAGCTACAAAACATAATATCGATATTACAATAAATCGCCTAAAAGGTGCGTTAACCGTATACTTCACAACAGATACAATTGAAGATTATGACGCTGCTCAAAATACAGATGGAGAAATGTTCGGTAAATTCTTCAAACTTATGCTTAATGAAGGAATTAACTTAGCTCCTTCTAAATATGAAGCGTGGTTCTTAACAACAGAACATACAAAAGAAGATATCCAATATACAATCGAAGCTGTCGGTAAGGCATTTGCCGTCTTAACAAATGCATAAGAAAATACAGGTTCAAAAGAAAAAAATAGAGAGCGATCTCTATTTTTTTCTTTTTTCTATTTCATAAATCGCACATCAATAGTATAATTATTCATAATTATCTGTTTTATTTACACATTTATATTCATTGCCTGTTTCCTATAAAGAAGCGCATGAATATAAATCAGATTATTCAAAACTTTACAATAGAGGGGGGATTGACGAGTGCCTAACAATACAAATAAATGGACACCGTCTTTATTTCGAAATTACGAAAACGCAGAACACGATGCGTGTGGAATCGTTTCCGTTATGGAAAAACATAATATACCAACAAAAGAAAACATCGACCTTTGTATACAATCACTTGTAAAAATGAACCACCGCGCCGGTTTTATTAACGGTGAAGGCGATGGTATTGGTGTTCATATTGACTTACCGAAAGCCCTTTGGAAAGAAAAAATGAAAAATATCGGATACAATCCAGCGATTGTGGATCATCCCCACTTTATCGTTGGACATTTTTTTCTAAACAAAAAAGAAAATCTTATTCTCTTAAAAAACAGTATTCGTAATAAATTCAACACCCAACATTTCACTGTTATTTTTGAAAGTGATGATGTGGTAAACGCTGATGCTCTCGGCCCTATTGGTAAACAAGAAGAGCCTTTATTTTGGCAAATTGCTATGCTTTCGGAAACAAAGGTCGAAAACATCGATCAAGTACTATTCTCTTTAACAATTGATATCGAGGAACATACAGCAATTCATGTTGCATCATTAAGTCACGACCATGTCGTATATAAAGTCCTCGGTGCTGGCGATACACTCGTTGCCTACTATGACGATTTACAACATCCACTTATTGCATCAACGATGACCCTTGGCCATAATCGCTATTCTACAAATACATTATCTAATTTTTTTCGCGTCCAACCATTTAGCATCCTTGGACATAATGGTGAAATTAATACAATTTCCAAGTTACGTGACCAAGCCGAAATGATTGATGTACCGCTTACTGCTGGAGGCAGTGATTCTCAAGATTTAAACCGCACCTTAGAAACACTTCTCGTTCACTACAACTATAGTCTATTTGAAGCAATGGATATATTATTCCCTCCAATTATTAACGAAATTAAATTATACGAAACACATATACAAGATTTATATACGTATATTCGTGAAGCATGGGGCCACTTCGCTCAAGGACCAGCTGGCATTATTTCGCGCTATAAAGATGAAGCAGTTTTTAGTGTAGATTCCCTTGGTTTAAGGCCCGTTTGGAAAGTAGAAACAGAAAGTTCCTATGTCTTCTCTTCTGAACCAGGTGTTGTAGCACCAGCTGAATACGTAGCAGAACCAAAGTCGCTTGCTCCTGGAGAAAAAGTAGGATTAAAGTGGAATAGACATGGTGACCTCGTTCTCTATGAATATGAAGCATATCAAAAAGAAGTCTACAAACGAATGAAGCAACGCATTAATTTTTCAAATTATCATTTCAACTTATCTACTCCAATTGGAGAAAAGATTAAAGAATTATCTAATCTCTCTCAAGTTGAAACAGAGCAATATGTAGCTTTCGGCTGGGATCGTGAACATATCCAGCTTCTTGAGCAAATGGCAACAAAAGGCGTTGAACCGATTCGTTCACTTGGCCATGACGCTCCTCTCGCTGCACTTGATCCAGACAGACGAAACATCTCTGATTTTATAAAAGAGAGCGTTGCTGTTGTTACAAATCCAGCAATTGACCGAGACAGAGAAGTTGAACATTTCTCTACACGCACAGTACTCGGAGAACGTCCTAGCTTATTTAGTAGTGCGCAGCAACCCTTCGTTACCGAACTTTTGTCGCCAATTATATTAGAAGGTAATTTAGCACAATTGGTATCTGAAGATTCAGAAATACTCTCATATGAACAACTTATAAATTTATTTGCAACTCATAGTACAGTTTACAAATTATCTGTTACCTTTCAATCCTCAGAAACTTTACACGATGCATTAAATCGAATTAGTGCCGAAGCAACAGCAGCTATAAACAAAGGGACTTCTCTATTATTACTTGATGATGCAAAAGCTCATCAAAATGAACACTTATGGATTGATCCTCATTTGATTACAGCTAAAGTACACCAAGAACTAACTACGCACAAATTACGTCGAAAATGCTCCATCGTTGTAAGATCTGGCGCTCTTCGTTCTTTACACGATATTGTCACACTATATGGGTTAGGTGCAGATGTTATTAATCCATATTTAATGTTTGCAACCGTAAATGATGGGACGACGATACCAATTTCTAATTTATATACAGCACTAAACAAAGGGCTTGAAAAAGTCATTTCAACTATCGGTATCCATGAACTACGCGGTTATGGCCGTCTCTTCTCTTCAATTGGTTTACACGAAGAAATTGCAAACATATTACAAATTACAAACTTTTTAGGATCACACACTGTAGCCTTTTCACTTGAATCTTTAGCAGAAGATGCAAAAGCCAGAGCACTTGATTATAGCAATCCAAAGGTTAGAATGCGAAAAACATTCCATATATTCCCCCGCATTTGGAAAGCAATTGGTGATGTGGCAAAAGGGGATACTTACGATAATTATCGCGAAAAATTAGCGGAAGTAGAAAATAAAAATCCAATCGCTATTCGGCACCTTGTCCAAACAAAAGAAAAAGAGCAGCCAGTGCCAACTGAGCACGTTTCAATTGCCGTCAAAAATCATGACTTACCATTTATTATTAGTTCCATGTCATTTGGCTCTCAAAATGAAATTGCATTCCGTGCCTATGCAGAAGCAGCAGATCGTCTCAATATGATCAGTTTAAACGGTGAAGGTGGAGAAATTAAAGATATGATTGGTAAGTACCCACATACACGTGGTCAACAAATCGCATCAGGGCGTTTTGGGGTAAATGCCGAACTGTTAAACTCATCTAATCTAATTGAAATCAAGATTGGGCAAGGAGCAAAACCTGGTGAAGGCGGACATTTACCAGGTTCAAAAGTCACTTCTAAAATTGCAGAGGCGCGTAACGCAACAATTGGTTCAGACTTGATTTCTCCATCTAATAACCATGATATTTACTCAATTGAAGACTTAGCACAAATGATTACCGAAATAAAAACAGCCAATCACCTCGCCAAAGTCGCCGTCAAAGTTCCAGTTGTCCCTAACATCGGCACAATCGCTGTAGGAATCGCCAAGGCTGGTGCTGATTTTATTAATATTAGCGGATTCGATGGCGGTACGGGGGCTGCACGTATTCACGCCCTGCAGCATGTCGGTCTTCCAGTTGAGATTGGAGTAAAATCCGCTCACAATGCTTTATTAGAGGCAAATATGAGACATAATATAGAAATTTGGGCAGATGGTGGTATTCGTAGTGTAAATGATGCCCTTAAAATTATGCTACTTGGAGCAAATCGGATTGGCTTTGGTACTTTATCTATGATTGCCATTGGCTGTACAACGTGCCGAGGCTGTCACTTAGATACATGCCATGTTGGGATTGCAACACAAATTGAATCAGAAGCACAAGCAAAAGAACATGGACTACGCCGTTTTATCCCGCGCCAATTTGAACATGCTGTAGCAGGTTTATTGCACCTATTTACTACTTTTGGAACCGAGCTTAAACGTTTAACTGGTAGGCTAGGTTATACAAACTTACAAGAAATTGTTGGATGTTCTGATTTACTAGAACAAATACGCGGCACAGAATTATTAGATTTACAACATTTATTACAAACATTAGATAGTTCGTCTCTGTCCATAACAGAATCTGCACAACAACGAGATTCTGTAACAATTGATTCTTTCCAATCAAAAGAACTAGTCGGTGTTGGAGTAGATCAACGTGTAATGGGTGGCTTAGAGTCATGTTACCGAGTTCGCAGTAAATTATATGAAAACAATACACTTACACCAATTACATTAAAATATACAAATGGTTCTGTTCCTGGAAACGGCCTAGGTGCCTACAATAGCGAAAACTTATTTATTCACGTAAATGGTGGTGCACAAGATGGCATCGGAAAAACATCATTCGGTGGCGGCATCTATATCACAAAAGCCAAAGGAAAAGATGGAACATATTATAACGGTTCTGCCGGCAAAGGATTTGGATACGGTGCACAAAAAGGAACTTTATATGTGCAAGGTAATGCTGATGCCCGCGCTGGCATTCGCTTATCTGGAGCAGACATGATTATCGGCGGAAGGCTTACAAAACCCCTTCGAGAAAAAGAACATGGAAATCTCGGTATTCATGCAAATATTAAAGGCTTCGCTTTTGAATATATGACAAATGGCCGTGCTCTCGTGCTTGGTGATCCTGGTCCCTGGATTTGTGCAGGCATGACTGGCGGTGTCGTTTACTTACGTCATCAACCTGAACTCGGTTTAACAGAATTGGCTCTGCGAAGAAGAATTGCAAAAGGAGCCACTGTAACATTGCGTCCACTTAGTAAAAATGGAAAATCAGACATTACAGAATTATTATTGGACTACATTCGCGTATTAAATGAGCATGAACAATATGAAGAAGTTGCTCTCTTAACACCATTATTAGAGGATATTCAGCTTCACTTTTATGAAGTTATCCCCAAAAAAGAGCAAGCAGACCCATCTATTTCAACTGAATGATCCAAACCAATTTTTATCCCGCTATTTGTGGGCAACCCGGTTCGTGAAAGCTAATAATCAGTGGAGGATGAAGCCCCCCCGCTGATTAAACTTGCACTTTATTTACTGAAAATTGACGAAATGAACATCACATAGTAAGCTATAGTAACAATTTGAAACCTGCTGAACTTCAGCAGGTTTTTTCACTAAATATATAGGTTCAAAAAACAGGCTATCTTTACCGGATTTTTTGAACATCCTTAACATACAAGTTCAAAAAGGAGGATAAAGAGAGCCGAGCAGATCGAGGCACGACAGCCAGGAGGATACGGAGTGTAGCTTATACTACATGAGTACCGGACTGGCGACGTAACGAAGATATGCGAAGGCTATCTTTACCGGACTTTTTGAACATCTACTAAAATATCACTTGCTAACATATTCTAATGAATGTATAGTATCATGTTGTACATTCATTATGACAAGAGAGAAAGGATATTAAAAAGGGTATGAAACTTGGTGCTCGCATTTTAAAAACGGGTATTGCCATTACATTAGCTTTATTTGCTTGTACTTTACTTCAACTACCGAGCCCTGTATTCGCAGGGATTTCAGCAATTTTTGCTGTCCAACCCTCTGTATACCGCTCGTATTTGACAGCACTCGAACAAATTCAAGCAAACGTAATTGGTGCGATATTCGCTATCGGATTTGCATTTGCTTTTGGACACAATCCTTTTATCATTGGATTAACTTGTATATTAGTTATTGCACTTACTCTACAATTGCGTTTAGAAAATACAATATCCATTGCTTTAGTAACGGTTATTGCAATTATGGAATATCAAGGAGAAAATTTCTTTGATTTCGCTCTACTTCGATTCGCAACGATTATGGTTGGGATTATTGCAGCTTCACTTGTAAACTTAATGTTTATGCCACCAAAATACGAAACAAAATTGTATCATCGTATCGTTGATGATACAGAAGAAATTATAAAATGGATTCGTATGAATAGCAGGCAAGCTTCTGATTTTACAACACTGAAAACAGATATTGATCGTATGAAAGAGAAAATGATTAAATTAAATCATTACTACTTACTTTATAAAGAAGAAAGAAGCTATACGAAAAAAGTACGATTCGCAAAAATTCGTAAGCTCGTCTTATTTAGACAAATGTTAGCTACAACCAGCCGGGCGTTAAGTACATTAAAAGCATTGCATCGCACGGAAAATGAATTGAGATATATGCCTGAATCATTTCAAGAATCCATTCAAAATGAATTAGATTCGTTAACATACTATCATGAACAAGTTTTATTAAAATTTATTGGTAAAGCGAAAAAACAACAGTCTGTTGAAATGCTTGATGAAGTCGAAACTGGCAAGCAGGAATTAATTGACATATTTATGGATTATCAAAATAAGGATGATGAAGAATCATATAAAATATGGTTACATCTCTTCCCTCTTATTTCGTCCATTATCAATTACAGTGAAGAAGTTGAGCATCTCGATTTACTTGTAGATAGTTTTTATACGTATCACAAACCAGAAAACGAACTACAAATCGATGAGAAAAAAGAAGATGAATAAAGAAACAGGAGCTAGGGGGCTCCTGTTTTTTGTCGTTTTTTGTTGGTTAGTCGATATCCTTTGTCGAATCGCTGATATATCGTGAGAAACGATCGATATATTTGAAAAATCGCTGATAAAGTGAAACTTTAATCAGTGGGGGCTTCATCCCCACTGATTATTAGTTGAACCAATCGGGCATTTACGGGCAGCCCGACTCCCACCTATCTTCCTTGCATTTCTCTGAATCTTGAGGTGGGAATCTTACTGCCCGTTAATGCGGGGTAAAATTTCATTCACCACTTTATGCAAATAAACCTTGTTAAATCACCATGTTTCTTTTTATAATTTTGTAGCATTCTCCTTTCTTCACAGCCTAAAGAAACAACCTCTTACGCTAAAGGGGCTGTTTCTTCTATGTCTTGAATTTGATATAGGTTATAATAAAATCCTTGTTTTTTCATTAATTGTTCATGGGAACCCTTTTCTTTTATTTTACCATCTTCAATATATATAATTGTATCCACATGTGTAATAGTAGCTAACCTATGAGCGATAATGATGGTTGTACGATCTGCAGCTAATATTTGAAGAGCCTGTTGAATATGTCTTTCATTCTCTAAGTCCAAAGCCGATGTTGCTTCGTCCAATATAAGCAAAGAAGGATTTTTCAAGAAGACACGTGCAATCGCTACACGCTGTCTTTGTCCACCAGACAACTTGACGCCTCTTTCTCCAACAACTGTATCGTAGCCATTTGGCAAGTTCATAATAAAATTGTGAATTTGCGCGGCTTTTGCAGCTGCAACGACTTCCTCTTTCGTTGCTTCCGGCTTTCCATATAAAATATTAGATTGAATCGTATCACTAAATAACAAATTATCCTGCAAGACGATACCGATATGACTACGTAAATTTCTTACATTATACTCTTTTACATTCACACCATCTACATAAATCGCACCGCTAGAAACATCGTAAAATCGTGGAATTAAACTAGCTAGCGATGATTTTCCTCCTCCACTCGCTCCAACAAGAGCGACTTTTTCTCCAGGACGAATTGAGAAAGAAAGATGGTGCAATATATCTTTTTCATCGGTATTATACCGAAACGAAACTTGATCAAATACAATTTCACCAGAAAGTTTTTGTTGTTCAAGTGCGTTTGGAGTATTTACAATATCATACTTTTCGTCTAAAAGCTCAAAGACTCGATCCATTGATGCAAATGATTGCGTAAGTGTTGTAGAAGAGTTAACAAGACGGCGAAGTGGGCTATATAAACTATCCATATAGCCAACAAAAGCAACCATTGTTCCAAGTGTTAAAGAACCTTGCATCACTTCATATGCCGCAAAGGCAATAACAAGTAATGGTCCCAAATCCGTTAACGTATTTACTGCAGAGAATGTTCGTGCTGTCCAACTTGTATGTGTTAATGCTTTTGTCAAAAATTCATTGTTTTTCTTGTCAAACTGCCCCATTTCATATTCTTCCAGTGCAAAACTACGCGTCACTTGCATCCCTTGAATACGCTCATGTAAGTAACCTTGCATTGTTGCTAACGCTTGTGAACGCTCCTTCGTCAATTTACGAAGACGTCCGAAAAAATATTTCACCGCAACTGCATAAATCGGCAAAATTAACAATGCAACGAGCGTTAATTTTACATTCATAGAAAACATCACTACAATTGCAATAAAAATTGTCGCTGTATCGAGCCAAACATTCATAAGTCCTGTAATAACAAAATCCTTTGTTTGCTCCACATCATGAATCACACGCGAAATGATTTCACCTGTTTTTGTATTTGAATAGTAGCGTAAGCTTAACTTTTGCAGATGCCCAAAAATATGTTTTCGTAAGTCATAAAGCACCATATTACCGATACGCTGCGCAAAGTATTGACGATAATATTCAACAGGTGGTCTCAGTACACCAAAAATAAAAAAGGCAATCCCAATTGCTGTTATCAATTGAGAAGTTTTTTCCCCTAGTGATCCACCACCTTGAATAACATCATCAATAATATACTTTAATAACCACGGCATAATAAGTGGAATACCAAACTTAATGAGTCCAATACTAATTGTAATCGTAATAAGCCACCGGTATGGTTTTACAAATTGTAAATATCTTTTTATTCCCTGCATATAATTCCCCCCTTAATAGGACAAACCTGCCGGGAAAGTCCCTGCAGGTTTGTTAATCTCTATACATTAAATACCGTTCATACCACATGTCTACAAAATCTGGTGCAAAAGGTCCTTTTCTTTGATGAATCCACTGCGTTAAATACTCTACGTTCCGCTTTAGAATTGTATCAATGACTGGAGGATAGTTCATAATCTGACTATGTTTTTCATACTCATCTTCATCTAAAAGTGTATAGGTCATATCTGGATATACTTTAATATCTAAATCATAATCAATATACTTTAATGCTTCCGAATCATATGCAAATGGAGAACTTAAATTACAATAATAGTATACGCCCTCTTCTCTTAGCATACCAATTACATTAAACCAATAATTTGAATGAAAATAACAGATTGCCGGTTCGCGTGTAATCCAAGTCCGGCCATCTGATTCAGTTACTACAGTCCGATCATTTGCACCAATTACAAGGCTTTGCGTTCCTTTTAAAATTGTAGTCTCTTCCCACATTCTATGAATAGAGCCATTATGTTTATAACTATGTATTTGTACTTTTTCTCCTTCTTTGGGAAATCCCATACATGCTCCCTTCTTTCGCTATGAATACTCTTCTAAAGTTGTCCCAATCAATATCATTCCTGCTAAAAACGTATTGGGCAAAATTCACTTTTTTCTATTATAACTTTTTTGTCAAAATTTTAAAACTAAACTCCTGTAATCCAACTTTCATAAACAGGAATTGAATTACTCTTTATTGATAAAACACAATGTACCAAAAAGCCCTTCTTTACGAAAAAAGAGGGCTTCTCCAACTAAACTATCAGCATATCACTTCTTTAATTAGAAATTATTTTTTCAACTTCAAAAGAGTGAATTACTTCATTTGTTTGACGCTCAAATTTTTCATGCAAAAGCTTCAAGGCCTCTTCCGTTTTTTGTATTTCTTGACGAATAAAATGTAAATCTTTTTTATCATATATTTCTTGTTCATTTGTTTCGATCTGTTGATACTTCTCTAAATGCGCTTGTAATTTCAATAGCTCGTCCATTGTCTGTAATTGTTCTCCTACCAGCTTGTCAAATGAGTTCATCATTTCCCCCCCTATTTCTAATCCACTCTCATCATTTTCTCTACTAACTATTTTCTAATGCTCTATCTTCTTCTCCTTTGACTACATTTGTTGACTTATTAGAAGTTATGTCGGCTCTCTTAACAAAATGAATAGCAATAACAAAGAAAACACTTCTCCTTGAGCCAGAGAAGTGTTTCCTTTGTTATTGATTCGTGCTAGAAGATTGCGATTTTTTCGCAGCTGATTGTGCATTTTGTTGTTTCACTGCTTGCACGTCTGTATCAGTTGCAAATTCTGTACCATAGCTAGCATTTGCACTTTGAACGCCAGCACTAGAAGCCTTCGCTTTTTGTGCAGCTGATTGTGCATTTTGTTGTTGTACCGCTTGTACATTTGTCTCAGTTGCAAACTCTGTACCATAGCTAGCATTTGTACTTTGAATGCTAGCACCAGAAGTTGCTTTGTTATAACCTTGTTGTTTTTTATTCATTTTTCTCACCTCCACAACCAATAATGTAACCAATCCTTCTAAAAGATATCCGTAAAATTATTTTTTAATTAGCGCATATATATTCTTAAGCTCATTCAAACTATAATGTGATGGAGGTGTAAACATGTACGTTGGACGCGATATGACAGAACTATCGATGATTTCAAAAGAACAATGGAAACAAGATGAATTAGCTTATTTCCATCATTCCTTACAGCAAATCATGCCTTATTTAAACGTAGAAGGCCAAACAATCTACAAAGAAATTATAAAAGAAATTGAATCACGAGGCGGTCTTCAAAGAAGCGAAGCAGATTGGACGCACGGTACAACAGTTTCTTATGACTAAAAAACGTGTTCCCTAATTCGGGAACACGTTCCATCTCCAACCTTTTTTACCTGTTGTAAAGGTCCAAACTGGTGATGTTACTCGGCCACCATATCGATCTTCAACTTTGATATACCATTGATACGTCGTATTTTCCTTTAAATTCTCTAATTTTGCTTTCGCATTGCGCCAATTTGCTACAAAATTATCTTTACCAATTACCTCATTCGTATATACATTTACTTCTACATAATCGGTTGCAACTTGTTTTATCGCAGGTTTTAAATCGACATCTAATTCAAATTCATCTTTTCCAGGATGTTCTTCTGGTTTATAAAAATTATATTCATTTAAATATGGAGAGTATGTTTTTACATACATTTTGTTCGCAGTTGTATCGAATTGTAAAAGACGCATATAACCTTGTCCACCTTCTGGACCACCTTGATAGTCTGCTAACATTTGATATACTTTCCGATCTGGGGCTCCATCCCCATTATCATCAATTTCATCAACTAAAGTCTCACTATCATGGTAATGCCCACTCAACACAGCTAACACATTTTTATTTGGCTTAACTACTTCATTATAAATTTTATCGCCAATTGGACTACGATTACCGGATACAAGTAAATATTCATGAAATGATAGGACCGCTTTCCTATTGGGATATTTCTGTAATACACCTTTCATCCATTGAATATCTTCATCGGTAACACCCCACCCCATATATAACATAATAAAATCATTACCCTTTGCTGAAATCAAATCGTAATGTCCACGGTTGTCCTTATAACTTTCACCGTAAAATGACTTATCTTTAAAACGCCAGTCTCCGAAATATTTCGAGTATGCTGTATAGTCTTCATCTTTATGATTTACATCATGATTCCCAGCCAATACACCATATGGGACTTTTGCATTCTCCAGTACTTTCATATATTCATCTGCGCGTTGCCACTGAAATTCTTGATATGACTTATCAACAAGATCTCCTGTATGGAATACATATTTAATATTTAATGGATCTTTCTGCGCTGCAATCCAGTCAACTTGACTCTTATAAATATATGGATAACTTTCAGAGTAATACTGTGTATCCGACATCCATACAAACGTATAATCAAACTTATTTGGTGAACTCGGAATTTGATCTTGCACAATCACACTTACTTTTTGATCTTTTACATATTCTTTCGCTAATACAGTACCTTTCAATTCAAAGTCCTTCTCCCCAGCGATTGTCGATGTAAGTTCAGCCCACTTATTTGTAATATAATTCCAAGCGTACATCGTTACTTTTCTTCCTTCCAGAGAATGTCCATACCATTTTACTTCTACTGTATCATCACTTTTCACATCAGCAGCAACTGTTACATCAAAACGATGATATGGAAATTTCTCTGTTGATTCCGTTGTGTAATATTCCCCATCTTTTTTACTAATTTTACTTAACTGCTCTTGGTCAAATCTTTTTTCGCCATTCACATCAAAACCTTGTGGTGGTTCTTGCTCTATCATATTTTCAGTAATTTTCATATGGTCTGTTTGATTCGGCTTATACACATATCCCTTATAAAACGTCGCCTTCATTGCATCATTTGTTGGATCAGTTACTTTTGCTTCAAGTGTTGCATTCGTGCTCACATTCATCTCGCCATCTTTAGGAGAAATAGGAGTAGGATCTATCGGATCTTCTGCCCATGTTTCAAACATAACTGTCTTTTCTTGACGATTTCCCACTTGATCCTCAGCCTCCATATGTAGCTCATGCTTTCCTGCTGCTAATTGCGCAGAGGACGTTTCATATGGAGATTCAATCTCTTTCCCATCCAAAATTACTTTTTTACTCTTTACTCCTGCTATATCATCCGTAACTGTTACATCAATTGGAATTTTCCCTTTATACTTCTTATTTTGTACTGTAGTAGAAACCTGTGGCGGTGTATTATCAACTTTTATATTCGCAACAACTTCTTTATTCACACCATCCTGCACTGTAATCCCATGTTTTCCGTCCTTCACTTGCTTTGTGTCCCATAAGTACGCATTCGAAATAAATTTTTCTTCCGGAACTTTGAATTCAAATGAAAATACTGGTATTGATGTCTCTCCATCCCCAATCGAAAATTCCTGATTTGGATTTGCAAAGTTCGGGTCATATAAAGTTGTTCCATCTGCTAATACAAGGCGGACATTTTTTAAATAAAAATCATCTTTGTTCTCTTCCACCCGATCATCAAATGGAGATGTTTTTGTGCCAGACCTGATATCAATTTTGAACGGTTCGTTATATTTAATCTTCGATTGATCAATTTTTACAGTTAATGTGACATAATCACTATACGTATCATCAAATACACGCAATACATCCTTCCCAATCGTAACTGCATTTTTAAAATACAAATCAGTTTGCTTCACATCAAATGCAAAGTAAGCTGGCTTCTCTAAAGCGCGGTATGTATTTGTCTCTACTTTCTGTCCATCCACTAAAAGAGAAAGTTGTTCAGATCCAACCGACGATGAAGTTCCTTTTAATAAGACTTGATTTGCAACTACCTCATCCTCTTTTACATTAAGCCGAAGAGGGCTTTTATCTTTCTCACCATCTATTTGCACTGAATACATATCACTTTTCACTACATTTAAACCATCGGATGCTTCCAAGTAATATGTTATTTTTTCTTTTCCAATTAATTCAGGCGAGTAAATCGTATAATGGTATTGTTTATCTACACGATCTTCTACTAAATTTTCAACTTTATATTCTGCACTATCATTCGTTTTGTAATATAATTTCACACTTTTCACTTGTTCGTTATCAAGAACAGAAAAACTCAGTTTATGATCTTGAAATTCAGAAATTCCCCCTTCTGCCGTTTTGTGTGAAATCGTTGGTGCAATTGCATCTTCTTTTAAACCAACTCGTTCAACAGGTACTTGACCTTCGAATATAGTTCCTGGCGATGCATTATGCTCTGCACTACTAATCTTTTGCATAATTTGCGATCCATCTTGAGGATAGCGATATAAAATTCCCTTATTCGCTTTCACATCAGCTTGGTTAGCTTGATCGTTGTAGTAAGCAGCTGCGATTTCTTTCCCCGTCTTCGTTGCAACAACAACACCACGCGCGCTACCGTTTGCCATTCCATTAGAATAGATTCTAACAATATTTTTATTCTCTACTAAGTTCACACCAAATTGTTTATTAAAATCAGCTACAGTTTTATCATTATTTTCACCGTTTATAATCCAGAATACGAGAGATTGCCCTGGTGGAATGACGACATCATCTGGAGTGGATCCCCAAATAAGATCTCCTTCTGGTCCTTCAGATGGATAACGATATCGAATTGTATAATCTTTAAAATTAATATCCTGCTTACTATTGTTATACACCTCAATAAATTCATATCCATCTGCTTTTCCGACATTCGTCGTGTCCGGTGTTACTTCGGTAATTAAAAATGGCGGTAAGCTTTGCGGATCTATTTTTTTATGTTCTACTTTTGTTTCAAAAGATTTTTCAATTGTTTTTTGATTACCTTGCACGACAATTTTATAAAATAACGAATTTCCCCATAGCTCTTTTTGAGGAATTGTAACCTTATAGTCATTTCCATTTCCTTCTTTAGTCATCTGCAATTTTTTGTGCGTTAGCTTTCCGTCTTGTGTATACAACACAACTGCGCTTTCCCCGCCTTTAATCGCAGCAGTAATCGTTAGATCTTCTGTCGCTGTATGAGTAGATGATGGTGTATGCTCAATTGTAACTTCAGCTGGATCCGGTTGTTTTACTGGCTCGAGCGGTACTTGAAAGGGAGCTTGTACACCCGGTGTTCCTTTTTCAAACAAACCTACTTTTTGCATGTCAGTACTTTCATGTTTGTATGCATAAGCAATACTTTGGCCAATCTTTACATCTTCTTTCTCATATGTTGCGGCTGATAAAACTGTTCCGTATTGATCAGCAAATTGAATGGTTCTTCCAGCACTATTAGACATTCCATCTGCTTCAATTTGAATTACTTGTTCCTCAGTGACATTTCCATCATATGCTTGAATAAAATCTTGTTTTGATAACGCCGCATTTCCTTCGTTTTTAATCCAAAACACTCTTGTTCCTTTCGCTGGGATTGTTGCGTTTTCTTTGAAATTCCAATCTTCCCCTCCTGTTTCTGAGTATTTATAAATAAACTTATAATCTTTCAATTGCATTGCTTCAATTGAATTATTGTATATCTCTATAAATTCATATCCATCTTTTCCATTTACATTTACCGTATCTGGCATGAGCTCTGTAATCATAACTGCCCTATTTTTCAGATAATCTTCAGTTGGATGTTCAATAGTGCTCTTAAATTGTTCCTTTTCTGGAAATGTGATAGTTTTCTCATCCTGTTCAATCTCAAACGAATATGTAAATGTATCAGACCATATATCTAACTTGGGAACAACGATAGAATACAGATTATTTTCAGCTTTATTCATCTCTAACTTTTTCGCTAATAAGTTAGATGCACTGCGATATACAAGACTTACTTTTACCTTATCGTATATACTAGCTAATTGAATTTCAATTGGTAAATCTTCCTGTGCATTAATTTTTAATTTAGGTACATGTACTGTTTCTTGTAACTGCTTTTCTTTTTGACTATTATCTTTTTGGGTAGGTTGTTTTTCTATTGATTCTTTGGAGTTTGGTTGTGTAGGTTCTGGTTGCACAATTTTTGGTGGTATGGGCTCTAGTGGTTTAGAGTCTGGCTGAACTCGCTCTTTTTGTGTGGATTCTGTAGGTGTTGTTTCTTTCCCCTGCAATTGGAATATAGTATAAGTTCCTGGCGATGGTATTTCATTTTTCAACTCTTTTTTTGTTCCATTCAAAAACGAATGAGTTGATATATCTTTATTCTCTTTTTTCGCTTCAATAACATCTACCGTGTTATGGTGCTCATCTATTACTTCAATCTTAATTTGTTCCTCACTTACATCTTCAGTAGCAAACAAGACGTTATCCTCTTTTATTTTCGTCTTATAGCGTTCATTAATCTCATTAACTGTTTTATTTCCAAATAAGATTAACTGCGTTTCCTTTGGTTGAACAGATTGTTTTTCATTTTTCATTTTTAACCCTTTTCCATTAATCCTCAGTTGAACATTTCTCATATCTATAACTTTCTTTGATGGATTATACAATTCGATATAACTTAAATCATTTGTATAATGTACTTCTGAGATGAAGACTTGCTGATCTTGTTCCTTCTCCTCAGCAAAAGTAACATGTACTGGTACAGCTAACGATTGAAGTAAAAACGTCGCTACAATTGCTGAACGAATTGCTTTTTTTAACATTTCCTATCCCCCTTTAAATTTTGCTCTTGCATCTTTGAGTATATTTATCGTTTGTTAAGGGAATATGAAATATTTGTAAGGAATTGTTATATTTATGTCGAAAAAGCCTCAGCCATTAAGGCTGAAGCTTTTTAACACATTCTTCATAAATCGTCCGATGCGATTTAGAAAAAGGTAATTTTTCGAATTCTTCTTTAGACACAACCTTTAACATATCTGTTTCTTGTACAGCACCTAGCGCTTTTCCATAAAATACAAATACATCCCACGTACGGTGTGTGAACGTATGCTCGACATTCATTGCGTATTCATCCATTGAAACAGAAAGGGAAAAAGTTTCTTTCATATAATCAGTCAGCTGCTGTTTATGATTTCGAATACCTCCGTCTATTTCAACATTTGGGAATTCCCACATGTTTGCAAGCAAGCCTGCGCTTGGTCGTTTGTTAATTACATAACTGCCATCCTCCGTTTGCAGTACACCTGCAACGAGCGGCACCATTTTAGGGGCTTTCGCCTTGCTTTTGACCGGCAACTCTTTCTGTACACCTTCTGCATATCCACGGCAATGTTCCCGAACTGGACAAAGTAAACAAGCTGGGTTTTTCGGAATACAAATGAGCGCACCTAGCTCCATTAAGCCCTGATTAAAATAGGACGGATTTTCCTTTGAAATAATTTCACGTACAATCTCTTCAAATATTTTTCGTGTCTTAGGTTTCGCAATATCATCCCAAATTGACAATATGCGGGATAAAACACGCATGACATTCCCATCTACAGCTGGCTCTGGTATACCATATGCAATACTTAAAATTGCACCTTTTGTATATGGTCCAACACCTTTTAGTTTTTCAATTTTCTTTACATCACTTGGTACTTTCCCGCCATATACTTCTTTTACTTCCTTCACTGCTGCATGTAAATTCCGCGCTCTAGAATAATAACCAAGGCCTTCCCATGCTTTTAATACTTCTTCATCATCTGCCGATGCTAAAGCTTCTAATGTTGGGAACTTTCCCATGAAATTTGCGTAGTATGGTTTTACAGCTTCTACTCTTGTTTGCTGCAGCATAATCTCAGAAACCCAAACGCGATATGGATCCTTATTTTTACGCCATGGCAAATCACGCTGTTCCTTTTCAAACCAACTAATTAAATCGTGCTGAAACTTTTCTATGTTAAATTCATCTAATATTTCAAGTGTCAAACTTGATCCCCCTCATTTTTTTGCATATACGTACTATTATAAAGATTTTAGGAAAAAATTTAAGTAAGATAATCTAGGAAATAGAAGGCAAATGCCTTGAGAAATCGAATAAAAAGAGTTACATTAATAAAAAACGGAGGTGTGTTATTATGGACACAGCCACTCATCTTGTTATGGGCGTCACATTAGGTGGTTTAGCAATGTTAGATCCAGCCATTAGCCAGAGTGATTTCGGACCACAAGCTGTTATGCTTGCAACAATTGCCGGCTCCAATATTCCTGATATTGATACCATCTTAAAATTACGTAATAATGCAAAATATATACGAAACCATCGCGGGGTTACTCATTCCATTCCTGCCGTTATTTTTTGGTCTTTCCTTATAAGCGGAATTTCCTTTGCGTTCTTTAGAGAAGCTCCATATACCCATCTACTACTTTGGTCATTTATTGCCGTCTTTCTTCATGTATTTGTTGATATTTTTAACGCTTACGGCACACAAGCATTGCGACCTTTCACAAAGAAGTGGGTTGCATTAGGTGTAATTAATACATTCGATGCTATAATCTTCTTTATCCATGTACTTGCTATTGCTTGCATGCTCGTCGGCTCACATAAAGGATATACCGCTTTAGCTGCATATATTTTAATGTTTGTCTACTATATTGGCCGGATTGTAATGAGACAAAATGTTAAAAGTGTCGTTTACAAACACTTTAAAAATGTAGAGGATGTCATCATTTCTCCTTCCTATCGCTTTTATCATTACCATTTAGCAATTACTACAAAAGACAAATACTATGTTGCACATTGGCACCGCGGCAATATTATGGTGCATGACAAATTTGATCGCATTCCCCTTCCAGATAACAGCATTATGCAAGCTGCACAAAAAGATGAAAACATTTCTGCTTTTTTATCTTTTTCACCTGTATATCGCTGGGATATTTTTGATTACGACAACTATTATGAAGTACGCTTTATCGACTTACGATACCGTAGTAAAGACTACTATCCCTTCGTTGCAATCGTCCAACTGGATCAAAACTTAAATATTATTAGCTCCTATACCGGATGGATTTTTAGTGAAGAAAAACTTCGTAAAAAACTGGAATTGATTCCGCATTAAGAAAAGCGACCCCTTCGGTCGCTTTTCTTAATGCTTTACATGATCATCTTGATTAATTAAATGACTATATTTCGGGTTATTCGTCCGGATTTCGTGAAGACGCTCACCATGATTATTAATCCATGTTCTTACAATTTGTTCCGTCATTTCTTCATTTTGATATCGACCAGACTTTGCATACGTTACTTGGAAATCCTCCCATAACAACTCAATCCATGCACGTGCCTGTGAATAAGACAGAAAGCTATTTTTCTCAAGTAATTCTTTTGTTAATACTTCATACTTATCATTCATTATTTATATCTCCTTTTATTGATTTCGTCCTTTATTCCAAAATCTTATTGTTTCATCAAAATTATGAATAAATACAAGGTTGTACGCATTCATGAATTTCTTCTATTACCAACAAAATCTTCATTTTTTATTCAAGCATAATTTCTTCTATTTTGCACATTCTATTAATGATACTTCTTCGTAAGTATCATTTAGTAATGAGGGGGCGTTCTTCTTGGGTAGACAAGCCGAATTTTGGTCTGAATCAAAAAACAACAGCAAAATCGATGGTCCAGCGAAAGCAAAAGCTCATTTTGCTTCAAAAAGACCGAACGGCACAATTAATACACACCCGCAGGAACGTATGCGTGCCGCAAATCATCAGGAAGAGTAAAATAATAATCAGTTCTAAAGAATTGTTACAATTAACTTCCTACATGAGGTGATAAAGATGAGCTACCGTAATCATTTAGATCGTCGTTCTGAATTATTCAACCCTACCTGGGCACGTCCGAAACATGCAAAAGCGCAAGTAAATGGACAGACGCAACAAACTCAATCTCTCATTATTTTGGCGAATGAAATGCGAAAACGCCAAATTTAAATGCCTATCTCCTTTAATAACTACAAGAAGTAAAAACCAGAGGAGCCCCACAGCTCTCTGGTTTTTACTTCTCTTGTAATAGCGAAATAGGAATACCAATCTCCTCTGTCTCATTTTGTTTATGCCCCCAAGCAAAGACTCCATTGAAATACGTAATCGTAAATAATACACCGGGTTCTTCTGTAAGTTCATATGTTTCACCAATCTGAAATGCGTTTATATCTGTCATGTAAGCACGAGCCATAGCCATCTTTCTCGTTAATACATCAAACTCATTTACTATACCAAGCTGTTCAGCCTTCACAGCCTGTTCTTTTAAAATGCCAATTTCCTCTCTTAGCTCATGTGGTGTCATCTCACTATAGCGTTTTGGCATATTCATCATATTCCCTCATCCCTCTTCACGTTTCATTTGTAAAAACATTTCGATCTCATCAATAGAAAAACCTTTTCGATATAATGCTTGTTTCATTTTATTTTCATATGTCCATCCATCATGTTTTTTGTACTTCTCATGATGCTTATTCCCATGATATAACAATGCCTCTTGTTGCTGCTTGTCATCCTTTTCCTCTTTTAATTCTTCTAGACAAATTTGAATTACATCACGATTATATCCTTTACGAACTAACATTTCTTCTAACTTTAGCTTCATTTGTAAAAAAGAATGCTTTTGATAGGACTTTTTCTTTTTTTCTACAAGTTCAAACGCATTTTCAATTTGCATCTCTTTCGGATATTCTTGTAAACTATGAGTAATAATTATATCTTGAACACCTTTACTAAGAAGCTCCCGCCTAATAATAGTCGGTCCTTTTTGATTCACGTTACTATGAGTTCGCACATACGAAATGGCATACTCTTTATCATTAATATAGCGATCATGTAATAACTTCGAAATAACTTCAGAGATGATGGCTTGTCCAATTTCTTTTTTTCGTAAGTGCTCTTCTACTTCTTGTTTCGTCCGCATTTGATAAGATAAATAAGAAATTGCTTGTAAATATGCTTTTTGCACTTCTTCATTGAACAAAATATTTGCTAACTCTACTTCATCAATTTCTAAACCTTTTTGCAAACCATGCTTGACTAAGGTTACTTGATTCACACTAAAGCCGTATTCTTCACCTTGTCCTTTATCAATATAAATATTAAATCGTTCTTTCGTTCGTTTTTGTATTTCTATTTTTGTAATGACAGCCATATTCTTCACCTCGCTACTATTTTAACATAGTTACGGAACAATTTTTCTTTTCATGAATATATATAATGAGGAGGAAATTCAGTTGAAAATCGCAATTTCTGGAGGCACTGGTTTTATCGGTAAAGCATTAACTAATTTTTTAAGTCTCAAAGGATATACAATTTACATTCTCACCCGAAAAAAAAGAGAGCATCCTCACAATTCTAACATTCACTATATTCAATGGGATACCCGCTCACATAAGTTCCCGCTCACTTCTATTGACGTTGTGATTAATCTAGCTGGAGAATCTATCAATAATAGGCGCTGGACAAAAAAGCAGAAAGAAAACATTCTAACGAGTCGCCTTCATACAACAAAAGGCCTCATTAGACAATTACAAACATTACAAACAAAACCTCATACTTTTATTAATGCTAGCGCTATTGGCTATTACGGTACATCTGAGACAAAAGTTTTTACAGAACAGAACGAGGAACATGGGAGTGATTTTTTAGCAACCACGGTGAAATTTTGGGAAGAAGCAGCCGCTCAAGCTACTTCACTCGGAATTCGGACCATCTATTCACGCTTTGGGATTGTTTTAGGAAAAGATGGTGGTGCCCTTCCTAAAATGTTGCTTCCCTATCAATTATTTATTGGTGGAACAATCGGATCAGGTAATCAATGGTTATCTTGGATTCATCTAGATGATGTCATCCGCATGATTGATTTTGCAATAAACACAAAAGAAATAGAAGGACCTCTTAACATTACGGCTCCAAACCCTACAAGAATGAAAGAGTTTGGAAAGGCACTTTCAATTGTCATGCATCGCCCACACTTGCTTCCCGTTCCAGCCTTTGCACTACATGCTTTACTTGGAGAAATGAGTATGCTTGTGTTGCAAGGACAACATGTATTGCCCAATAAAGCAATCCAGCATGGATACCAATATTCTTTTCCTACACTAGAATATGCATTACAAAATATACTACCGCATACACTGTAGTACTTCGAAAATATTCCCCAATAAAATTGTTCTATTTACTAATCATGTAAAAATGATTAGTTACCAGAAATGAGGTATCTATGAAAACCCTATTTAAGCAAGCCATTGTATATCCCATTACTTCTTCTAAATTTCAAGGAGATGTATTGGTTAAACACGATAAAATCGTTGCAATAAAGCCACATATTGAACCCCTCCAAGATATGACAGTTATCGATGCAAGAGCACTTCATCTTTTACCAGGTTTTATCGATGTGCATACTCATCTTGGTCTATACGATGAAGGGACTGGATGGGCTGGAAATGACGCGAATGAAACCTCTGAAGTATTAACACCACATATCCGTTCTTTAGATGGTATCCACCCTTTTGACATCGCTTTTCAAGATGCAGTTCAAAGCGGCGTTACAACTGTCCACGTTATGCCTGGAAGCCAAAATATTATTGGTGGGACAACATGTGTAATTAAAACGGCGGGAACTTGTATCGATCATATGGTTATTCAAGAACCAGCAGGATTAAAAATTGCCTTTGGTGAAAATCCAAAACGAGTTCATAGTAATGGTACAAAAGAATCGATTACTCGCATGGGAATTATGGGCTTGCTTCGTGAAGCTTTCTACGAGGCACAACATCATGGCAACGAGGCCGATTTCCGAATGCTTCCGATTCTAAAAGCATTGCGCCGCGAAATTCCAGTACGTATGCATGCCCATCGGGCAGACGATATTCTTTCCGCTCTTCGTTTTGCAAAAGAATTCAATCTTGATTTCCGCATCGAACATTGTACAGAAGGACATTTTATTGCCAATGAGCTCGCCAACCAAAACTTAAAAATATGTGTTGGTCCCACATTAACGCGCCGTTCAAAAATTGAACTCAAAAATAAATCATGGGATACGTACCATACTTTATCAAAACTTGGAATAGAAGTTTCCATTACGACGGATCACCCTTATACTCCTATTCAATACTTAAATGTTTGTGCAGCCATCGCCGTCAGAGAAGGATTAGATGAAACAATTGCATTAGAAGGAATTACAATTCTCCCTGCTCGAAATCTACGTCTGGAAAAAAGAATCGGAAGCATCGAAGCAGGAAAAGATGCTGATCTTGTGTTATGGACACATCATCCATTTCATTATTTAGCCAAGCCCGTACTAACTATGATTGACGGAAAAATAATTTACAAAAAAAATAAAAAAAACTAGTTTATTTTTTTGATTAGATAAAGTATTATACGATTATAAACTGAATGAAACCATAATCAATTTGTGTCGTGATTATTCATTTCAAATTGATGAATGGGGAAGGCAAATGGTGCGCCACCAGCATTATAGACTGGTTCTAGTGGGTTCGATTCCCACCCCGAAATTTTTTAAAGATTGATATAAAAATTTCGAGGGTGGGGTGTTTTTTCGTCATGCTGCCCTCATACGAGGAGGAAGTAGTATGTTAAAAAAACGCGACTTACACGACAGCCACGTTCTATACGATTTAATGGTGGATCCTGCTGTCTTCCCTTTTGTGCGTCAAAAAGCTTATTCATATGAAGAGTTTTTATTTTTAACAAAACAGACGATAGAAGAGGAAGAGCGCGGTGAACTAATTTCACGCACAATTTTAGATGAATGGGGAAATCCTATCGGCACGATTACTTTATTTGATGTACAAGAAAAAGCTGGTTTTCTTGGCACATGGCTCGGAAAGCCTTATCACGGCCAAGGTTATAATAAATTAGCAAAAGATGCGTTTTTTAGCGAACTTTTCTATGAGCTAGATATTGAAACAATCTTTATGCGTATTCGCAAAGTAAATGTTCGTTCAATTAAAGCAGCTGAAAAACTATTGTATGTAAATCTAGCAAATGAAACGAGAAAAGCTGTTTATGATCAAATTAATGCAAATGAGGAAGTGTATAATTTATATGAGATTACTAAAGATCAATATACACTTGCTACAATGCGTGACACAGTCTTACAAGATATCCATCATTTAAAAGAAGCATAATATATAAATCGATTTTGATTTTTCGACACATAACCCACTGCTATGAAGAACAAAAAGTGAACTACACTCATTTTCTCTCTTTGTTTTAATTTGGCATGGGACAGGAAGAGGAGCTGACTGCTTCTATGCATGGTCGGATGCTCTCTCCCACCTAAAAAGAATGGTTTTCTGTCATTTTTTCAATTTGTATTTATATATAATATGTAACTATATATCCATTTTGATTTTCCGACATATAAGTCGCGGTTATGAAAACAAAAGAAGCTCTCCACTCATTTTCTCCTTCTGTTTTCATATGGCATGGGGCTAAAAAATCACTGACCGCTTCTACCCATGAGCAGATGCCCTTTCCCACCTAAAAGGAATGGTTTTCTGTCAGTCTTTCAATCCGTATTTATATAATTATAAAATGAATATACTTGCTTATTATGTATATCCCTTTATGTCATTGGAAACGATAGGTAGTAACTTTATGACATGAGGTGATCTATAATGGATAGAAAGAAACGTGAAAAAGCAAGAAATACATTAAATAGTACACAAGAAGTTCTTTATCAACGAGAATTTCGAAAAGCAGATCGTGCAGCAGGATATCGTCCAAAAGGCGTATAATCGGAAAGTGAAGTTTGGGGATTTTTTTAATCCTCTCTATCAAACCATACAATTTACGCTACGGATGACAAAAAATACTCCTCATAGTATAAGGAGTATTTTTTGTGGACAACTTTATCCACAGAATTAATAGAATTGTGTATAAATTGAGAGATTCCCTGGAATTACTATAAACTAAATTGCATATATCGTGTTTAAGTTGTGGATATTTTTCTGAAAATTGTGGATTATGTGGATATAGTTGTTAATATTTAGATTTTACCGTCTATTGAAACCGCATTCTCTTGTGGATAACACAATACATTGTAAATATATGTACACAGTCCTACTACCTCTATTTATTATACTGAATTCATGCAAATCAAAAAAACCCTCTCCCAAAATAAAAAGAGGGCTTTATTTTACGTAAAAGATTGAGCAAAGGCTGTTGGTTTAATTGGCATATGATTAGGCTGTACATGGTTTTCTTCTAAAATTGCATCGACAATATGACAAGCCGGCTCTGGATGGTAAATACTTTTCATGGCTTCTTTCATTTGCAAAAGCTTCATATCATCTTCTAATAGTGCCTTTGTTTTCGCAAAAACATCCTCATCTTCACGAATGACAAGTGCAGCTCCCTTATTTTCAAAATACAGTGCATTTTCATTTTCTTGCCCTGGTACAGGTTTGTATAAAATGACAGGTACTTGTAAAGCTGCAGCTTCACTTAAAGTAATGCCTCCCGGCTTTGTAATCATACAAGAAGTAACACGGAATAACTCATCAATATTTTCTACGTAACCAAATACCTTTAAAGCCTCAGGATTCTCTTTTTGTAGTCCTAACAATTCCTGTTTTAAAGTATCATTTTTCCCGCACACAACAGCTACTTGCAGATTAGGAACTGTCATAAATGATTGACATAATTGCCTTACATTTCCTAATACACCGTGAGCCCCTGCCACAATAAGTAAAACCTTTTTCTCTCGAGATAACTGATATTTATTATATATAATTTCTGGATTCATTTTTAACTCGAAATTGCTACGAATTGGAATCCCTGTTTCTACAATTTGTTCTGAAGGCACGCCGATTTCAACCATTACTTTTTTCACATGATCCGTTGCGACAAAATAACGATCTACTTCACGATGAATCCATATTTTATGCAAACAAAAATCTGTTAGCACATTATAAACAGGAATTGAAAAACCTGTTTGTTTTTTCAATTCTGGTACGGCAATAATCGGAAATGTATTAATTACAATATCTGGTTTTTCAGCATGTAACAGTGCTTTTAAACGTTTTCTCCCAAAGTTTGCATACCACGATGCAATCTTCTTATCATAAATTTTTTCTACACCGTAATAAAACAAACGATATAACTCTTTACCTATTGTATAACTTTTTAAATATAAATATTTTGTAATATCCGTTATGACAGGATGTGACTCTCCAAATAGGTCACAAACAATCACATCTTCAATTCCTTTTTGATTAAATGTTTTTGCTAATGTTTTTGCTACTTGCACATGACCATTACCGTAATGTGCAGTTAATATTAAAACCTTGGGGTTTTTTATCAAACAAATCCACTCCTAGCTTTTTCGCCTCTCCATATTGCATATACGACAATAGGAAAAACATTTTCCTTAAAAAAATTACATATTTGGATTCCAACACTTTCATGTTAGCTATGTACCTGTCGTGGATATGCAAAGCATATAAGATTGACCCCTTAATCCTATCTGTGCTCATATCTTTACATTATACTTTCCTATAAGAGCTTTCGCAATAACTTACCAATGTTCTATATTCCATGATACTCACCCTAATACATCTTAATTCTTTTTACTATTTCGATTTCCCTTTACAATTATGTAAATTTACCCTCTTATTTCTTTACAAAAATATGGATATTCCACTTTTAGTATACTCTTTTCTTTCCGTATACTCTAGGGTTTATTAAAGGAAAACAAAAAGCCTAATCCAATATTTGGATTAGACTGCTTGTAAAATATGTTTTGCATTTTGAACATTTTTTTCCGTTGGCGGCTCTACTCCATTGAGTGGATATTTATGTCCAAGGGCTTCCCACTTATATACACCAAGTTTATGATATGGTAAGACTTCAATTTTTTGTACATTAGATAGACTTTGAATAAAGCTAGATAGCCTTTGAAGATCCTCTTCACTATCGGTAACACCAGGGACTAATACATGTCTTATCCAGATTGGTTTCTGCTTATCAGATAAATAACGGGCAAATTGTAAAATGTGTTCATTCGGTTTACCGGTTAATTTACGGTGCTTTTTTGAATCAATATGTTTTAAATCCAATAATACCAAATCTGTATAATTCATTAAAATATCTAATTTTCTTTGGAACTCTGGCTCTTCAGAATAGCATCCTCCGGAAGAATCAATCGTCGTATGAATTCCAATTTCTTTACATTTCTTAAATAACTCAATTAAAAAGTCTAATTGTAGTAATGGTTCCCCACCACTCACTGTAATACCGCCACCAGACGCTTCAATAAAGGGAAGGTAACATGTAACATCCTGCATTACTTCTTCAACTGTTATTTCTTTTCCTTTACCAATTTCCCACGTATCAGCATTATGACAATATTGACAGCGTAATAAGCACCCTTGTGTAAATATGACATAACGAATTCCTGGGCCATCAACAGTACCACAAGACTCTACAGAATGAATTCTTCCTTTTACCATGTTACTTCCTCCTCTATCGAAACAGTCCCCCTCTGCTTGTTATAAAAGGCAGAGGGAAACTTTTTATTTACATACTTTCATGCATTGTACGGTTAATTACATCAATTTGCTGTTCACGAGTTAATTTAATGAAGTTAACAGCATAACCAGATACACGAATTGTTAATTGTGGATATTTTTCAGGATGTTCCATTGCATCCATTAATGTTTCACGGTTAAATACGTTAATATTTAAATGATGCCCTTCCTTCACTGCATATCCATCAAGCATAGATACTAAGTTTTTAACTTGTACATCATCTTCTTTACCAAGCGCTTTTGGAATAATTGAGAATGTGTTAGAAATACCATCTTGTGCATCTTCATATGGTAATTTTGCAACAGATAATAGTGATGCTAATGCACCTTTTGTATCGCGTCCATGCATTGGGTTTGCACCTGGCGCAAATGGTTCACCAGTACGACGACCGTCTGGAGTGTTACCTGTTTTCTTACCGTATACAACGTTAGATGTGATCGTTAAGATTGACATTGTATGAACAGAATTACGGTATGTTTTATGTTTACGAAGCTTGTTCATAAATGTTTTTACAAGATTTACTGCAATTTCATCTACGCGATCATCATTGTTACCATATTTAGGGAAATCACCTTCGATTTCGAAGTCAACTGCAATACCATTTTCATCACGAATTGGTTTTACTTTTGCGTATTTAATTGCACTTAAAGAGTCAGCTACTACAGATAATCCAGCGATACCTGTTGCCATTGTACGAAGAACATTTGTATCATGAAGTGCCATTTCAATACGCTCATAGCTATATTTATCGTGCATATAATGGATAACATTTAATGTGTTTAAATATAAACCTGCTAGCCATTCCATTGTCATATCAAATTTATGCATAACTTCTTCATAATCTAATACTTCAGAAGTGATAGGTGCAAATTCAGGTCCAACTTGTTCTTTTGATTTTTCATCTATACCGCCATTAATTGCATATAATAGTGTCTTAGCTAAGTTTGCACGAGCTCCGAAGAACTGCATTTGCTTACCGATTCTCATTGCAGACACACAACAAGCAATACCGTAGTCATCGCCATAGTCTGCACGCATAATGTCATCATTTTCATATTGAATTGCAGATGTTTTAATAGACATTTTCGCACAGTAGTTTTTAAAGTTCTGTGGTAATTGTTTAGACCAAAGAACTGTTAAGTTTGGCTCTGGAGCTGGTCCTAAGTTATCTAATGTGTGCAAGAAACGGAATGAGTTTTTCGTTACTAATGGACGACCATCAAGGGCAATACCACCGATAGATTCAGTTACCCAAGTTGGATCACCAGAGAACAATTCATTGTAATCAGGTGTTCTTGCAAATTTCACAAGACGTAATTTCATAATGAAGTGATCAACAATCTCTTGTGCCGCTTCTTCATTTAATGTACCATTTTCAAGATCTCTTTCAATAAAGATATCTAAGAATGTTGAAGTACGTCCAAGGCTCATTGCTGCCCCGTTTTGTTCTTTAATTGCTGCAAGATAAGCAAAGTATAACCATTGGAATGCTTCTTGTGCATTTGTTGCTGGTTTAGAAATATCAAAACCGTGAGAAGCTGCCATTTGTTTTAATTCTTGCAGTGCACGCATTTGCTCAGATAATTCTTCGCGTAAACGCATTGTATCTTCGCTCATTACACCACCAGTTAAATTTAAATCTTCTTTTTTCGCTTCGATTAAACGATCAACACCATATAATGCTACGCGGCGATAGTCACCAATAATACGTCCACGGCCATATGCATCTGGAAGACCTGTAATAACACCAGATTTACGAGCTGCTCTCATTTCAGGAGTATAAGCATCGAATACACCTTGATTATGCGTTTTACGCCAGTCTCTGAAAATACGGCTTAATTCTTTGTCCATTTCATATCCATAAGATTCACAAGCCTGCTCTGCCATACGAATACCACCATAAGGTTGTAAAGAGCGTTTAAATGGTTTATCTGTTTGGAAACCAACTACCTTTTCAATATCTTTATTTAAATATCCAGGACCATGAGATGTAATAGAAGAAACAATGCTTGTATCCATATCAAGTACGCCACCATTGTCACGTTCTTGTTTTGTTAAATCCATTACTTGATCCCAAAGTTGTTTCGTTGCTTCTGTTGCTTCCGCTAAGAAAGATTCGCCCCCCTCGTAAACGTTTACATTATTTAAAATGAAATCGCGAACATCAATTTCTACTTTCCACTTTTCACCTTTAAAGTTTGTCCATGCGTTTTTTACATTTTCTAATACTTGAGTCATCCTAATCTCCTCCATTTTTGATTAGTACAGGACTAAGATTTTTTATATAACAGCTTATACATTTAGAATACTACTTTTTTGAAAAAGCGAACGAGATAGTTGTGACATGTTTGTGAAATGTTGAGCAAAGTACTATGCACATAGTGTTAAATTCATTTTAAACTCTTTAAAATTACCTCTTCCTTTAATTGTATTTTTTTGGTATCCTTATAATCGAATCCTATTCTGTAGGATAGAGAGTCATACCCATTTTAAACTGTAATACCCTTATATCTTATTCTGTTATATTTTTTGAAACAGAATAGAAAGAAGTGTACCTGTTTGGTACACTTCTTTTCATAGTGAATACGACTTACTTTTAATGCCTAATTTACAATAATAACAAAACTAAGATGGAAAAAGACTCTTCCCTACAAAAAAGAGTTCCAAAAATTATAGTGCCTTTCTGTTTCTTCCTCCATCATGAAATCCACCTCTAATACCTTTTATCTCCACCAATTGATCTATCGCTTCTATATGATCACCTATGATTCGTAATACGGCTGGAGGATGTCCTATCGGTGAGAAATGTTGATTGGGACGAATACGATTCATCCCATCTACATCAATGCGGCTTACACACGAAATCTCAAAGCCCGAGAGAATCGCTTTTATTTGTGCGACACATGGGGATAATAAAGAATCATATCCTATGCCATCTAAACACTTACGACTAAATGCATTCGGAACAGCAATAAGAGAACCCACACCTAAATCCTTTCGATTACATGCAAGATTTATTGCATATTTAAATGCTGTTACAAGATGAAGTGGAATTCGTAAATCTAAATAATGATTTAAATCATTTAAGGCAACATCTTTTCCATCTGCTATTGCTTTAGCAAACGGATATAGATCACGTGCTGGGATAATGAAGTCTCCATCTATAAATAGAACAATATCACCCTTGACAAAATATGCACCCATCGAACGACCTACATCATTCCCAAGCGCCTCTTCATACACAATTGTCTTTGCCCCATTTTTTCTAGCAATGCTTGCCGTCTTATCTGAAGATCCATTGACAACAACAATAATCTCTAATGGTTCAATTTTACGAACTTCCTCTATCACCTTACCTATCGTGCTTTCCTCATTTTGTACAGGAATAACAATAGATAACTGTTTTCCTTTATATAATTTCGATTGTACGCCCCATCCCTGATAAAACTTTGCAAACTCTAAAGTATGATAAATGCTCTCTCTTTTTCTTTTCCCATCACAATACCCACCACGTGTATCTCGTATTTCTATCCACCCTGCTATTGCCTCTATATGATCACCAATCATTCTTTGTTCTGCATGAGAAAGATTTGTTCCGTAAGCATCATGCTCGGCAGGACGAAACTTATTTGGGGTAATTACATCTATTTGATGATGACGGCTAATCCTCCATTTGTTCTGCAATAAACGAACATGTGCTACAATCGGATTTTCTAAAGCATCATACCCTATGCTCTGTACTACTTCTCTTGTAAATGCATGAGGAACCGATAAAATGGAATCAATTTTTAAATCTGCTCTCTCCAACATTGCATTCAAGATTTGACGCCATACAGTAATAGAGTGCGGCCTTTGTTTTTTTGAAAATAATGCATCAAAATTATTTAGCACTACATCCGCTTGATCATACAAAATTGGATTGAGAAATAATTGTAATTGAGAAGTTTTGATCACAAAATCCCCATCTAAAAACAATAAAACATCGCCCTTTGCACATTTCGCACCAATGGCACGGCCAACATCATTTCCAAGTGCTTCTTTATATACAAGAACTGTACATCCTAAATTTCCAGCTATTTTATCCGTACCATCTGTACACCCATTCGCTACTACAATAATTTCTAACGGCTGTAAAAGTTGGACAGAATGAATAACATCAGCAATACTATCAATTTCATTACACACCGGAATAATAACAGATAATGATTTAGCCATGATATCCCTCACGAAACCACTCAATCGTCTTCTTCAATCCTTGTTCCCATGACACACTAGGTTGGAATTGCAATACCTCATTTAATTTTGTTACATTTGGTTTTCTATTCGGGATCTCCTCAAAACCATGCGGATATACTTTTTCAAATGGAATATGCACGATTTTTGCAGAAGAATTCGTGAATCTTTGAACATCTTGTGCTACTTCTTGTATGCTTTTTTCATTGTCGGAACCGATATTAATGATTTCTCCATTTACTTTCTCATTCATTGCACAAATTGTTGCTTCTACCGCATCACTTACATACGTAAAACAGCGTGTCTGCTTTCCATCCCCATATACAAGAATATCTTCACCTTGCAATGCCGCACGAACAAATCTTGGAATGACTCCAGCATATGGACCATCCTTTGCTCTTGGACCATAAATATTAAAATAACGAACGATTGTGACAGGGAGCCCTTGTAACGCATACCCTAAACACAGCGTTTCTTCTAATGTTTTACAAAGTGCATAACTCCAGCGTATTTTTGATGTTGCACCATATAGGCGATCACCTTCTTCTGAAAAAGGTGGTTTTCCTTTTCCGTATACTTCAGAAGTAGATGCAAAAATAACTTTCTTTTTTCCTTTTAATGCAGCTTGTAAAATATTACGTGTTCCATCAAAATTTGTTTCAATCAACTCTATGCTTTTTTCCATTGTCGCTTTCACACCTAAAATGGCTGCTAAATGAAATACAACATCATGTTGACCTACCAATTCATCAATTTCACTTTTATCTAAAATACTAATTGGAATAATTGGAATAGACTGCATTAGCTCTAAATGAAATTTATTTTTTCCTTTATAAAAATTATCAACTATTGTTACTTGATGCCCTCTTTTAAGAAGTTCTTCTGCTAAATGAGATCCAATAAATCCTGCTCCACCTGTAATTAAACAACGCTTACTCATAAATTCACCTTCTTTATGATACCTCGTGTGTCTACTACATGAGGTAATCCTTCAAATAACTTCCAATCAATACTAGAATGATCTGTTAAAATTAAAACACAATCAGCTTCTTTTAATACCTTTTCTTCTAATGGAACTGACTGATAGATGATTTCTCCAATTTCTGCAGAGGAAATATGAGGATCATAATATTGCACCTTATATCCCTCTTTCGTTAATAATTGAATAATCGGAAGGGCTGGCGATTCTCTTAAATCATTCACATCTTTCTTATAAGCGATCCCAACAATAAAAACAGTCGCAGGAGACCCTATCACACCTTTCACTTTTTTGACAATTTCTCCTGGCATCTCTTCATTAATAACATGAGCTGCTTCAATCAATTGACTTGATAATCCCAGTTGGCTTATTTTCCATTGAAAATATAACGGATCAACAGGAATACAATGTCCACCAATTCCTGGCCCAGGCCAATATGGTGTGAAACCGAACGGTTTTGTCGCAGCTGCTTCAAGTACTTCACGAAAATCCACTTTCAAATTCCCGCATAATATATCCAGCTCATTCACAAGCGAAATATTAACTAAACGCTGAATATTCTCAAACACTTTGCACATCTCCGCTACCTTTGGAGAACTAACTGGAATTACTGTATCAAATACGTGACTATACAGATTTTGTATTTTTCCTCTACATTTTTTTGTTTGACCACTAATTACTTTTGGAATTGTTTGTACTGTATATTGATCATTCGCTGGATCTATTCGTTCAGGAGAATAGCCAATATAATAATCTACGCCTACCTGTTTACCTGTTTGAGAGATAATAGGAATAATAACTTCTTCTAACGTACCTGGATATGTGGAGCTTTCAAAAATGAAGGTTTGTCCTACTTGAAGGTTTTCTTTTATATAATGTGAGGCTGCGACAAGGGCAGTCAAATCTGGTTCCTTGTTTTCATCCATAGGTGTTGGTACAGTAACAATGACATACGTACTATTTTGAAAATCTTTTATACCGTCATTCGGTGTATGCACTACTAATTGTTTATTTTGTATTAAACTTTTTAACATAATTGAAGGGACGTCCGGAATATAACTTTCCCCTTTTGTAATTGATTTTATTTTTTGTTCATCTTTATCTAATCCGATTACCGTATATCCTCTTTCAGCAAAATGAACTGCCAAAGGAAGACCTACATATCCTAAACCAATGATTGTTACAATGCTACTATCATTCATTTGTATTTTCTTCTTCCTTTCTCAATTGCTGTATAATCTTTCTATTTCTTTCTCCATCGGTAAAACTACCTCGCTCATTTGTATTTTGTAATAAATAAGAAATCGCCTCCAATTGATCACCAAAAATACGATCAAACGCCGGAATGCGACCGTCTACAATTTCATGCTGATCAGGGCGAATGCGGTTGGTTTTTATTACATCTACAAATTGCACCGCTTTAATAGTAAATCCTGCTAAAATGGCCTTCATTTGAGCCAACGGTGGAATGATTAAAGAATCATACCCTATTTCTTCTATTACCTTTTTATGCATAGCATGCGGGATTGCAGTTAATGAGTTATTCCACAAATCCGGACGCTTTGCGACCAAATTCACAAAATATTTCCCCATACTAATTGGGTCAGCTGGTTGAAAAGTATCTAACAAAATTTGCAAATCATTTAGTGCAACATCAGTACCAGCTTCAACAGCTTCTAAAAAAGGGACGAGTTTTTTTGCAGGAATAGCAAAGTCACCATCTACAAATAAACAAATATCAGCCGTAGCATGCATCGCACCAATCGCTCGCGCAACATTATGCCCAAGCGCATTTGGAAATTGAATCACCGTAACATGTTCCAATTCTGCTTGCCTAACCGTTTCCTGATCTGCTCCATTTGCAACAACAATAATTTCATCAACACCGGCTTTTTTTACTTCTTTTATAACTGATCGTATCGTCATTTTTTCTTCTGCGACAGGGATTATTGCACTATATTTTGCTTTCTTATTTTTTAATATCCTAGGTTCACATTTCTTTATAAAATCTCGATCCCGCTTTCCTTCAGAAAAACCTCCACGTGCACCATAAATTTCAATTACATATTGTAATGCCCGTAAATGATCTCCCATAATACGACTTGTAGCTTTTGGAAAAGGAGAACCAGGAGAAGTCCCAGTATGAACGGGACGAACTTTATTTGTATGAATAACATCAACTGAGGCAGTATCAGCAATACAGATTCCTTTCGATACAGCCATCGCTTGAAATAATGCTGGATCCGCTAAATTCCACCAGCCAATTTGTTCTATTACTTCTCGCTTCATCGCATGAGGAATTGCAATTAAAGAACCTATAACTAACTCTTTTCGATTTAAATAACGATTAAGCATATATTTTCCAACTGTTGTATAATGAGGGCGCATCTTTAAATACACAGACCAGTTTAAATTGTTCACGATGATTTGATGTCCCTGTTTAATTCCTTTCACAAAACACTGTAAATCATAATTACTGATTACAATGTCACCATCTAAAAACAACACAATTTCACCAATCGCTTCTCTAGCGCCAATTGCTCGTCCTACATCATTACCTAATGAATGTTTATAATGAATGACATGACATTCATTATCTAATGCAATTTCTTTCGTCCGATCTGTTGACCCATTATCTACAACAATAATTTCATATGGATGCAATTTCTTTACTTCTTCTAAAACTGCTCCCAGCGTTTCAGCTTCATTATGCGTAGGAATAATAACCGATATCCTCATAACCTATCCCCCTTAGCCCCCCAAACGAACATACGCAATAACAGGAATCCGTACAAGTACATCTTCTGGTGGACCATAAGATGGAGACGTACGAACGATTGCTACTCCATCTGTTACTGATAAAAGAATTCCCACTACCACTTCTACAACTGTTACAACTTGCACAAGTTCTCCAACATGTTTACGTAACTCATTGATAAATAACATAAAGAACTCTCCTTTCTTATATCTCATGAATTGAGATAATACTTGTAAATGGTAATAAAACTGTCGTCCCTATACTTTCTTGCAGCGTCAGGAAATCATCTCCTACTTCTACAATCACACCCGTTAACTGACCAACCGTTGTCACTATTTCTACATCTTTTCCTAAGAGTTGTTCAGCGATTTCTTTAAACGGTGAAGTCACACATTCTTTTAAAATCGCACAAATAATAGATTGAAATTTATTTGATTCAACAAATTCTTCCGTAGCTTGCTTAGAGCTTCTCTGAATAAATTCCGAGAATTTTCTTGAAAACAAAATCTTTTCAAAGGCAGGTACTAGCTTGCGATCTAAAAAGTTATCCAATTGCCTATTAAAAACTGCCTCTAGCTTCTTCCAATATCTCGTAAATAGACACATATTCCTTTCCTCCTACTTTATATTAGATTTGATAGATATTACATCTATACATCTTAATGTATACAATTAGGATTTTTCTGTGATAGGTAAATCGTACATTTTATAGAAAATGGTAGTTGTATATACAATCTGTTCGACTGAAAACTCGATTTTTAGGTAGAAAAGAGCATCCGCCCATGCATAGAAGTAATTAAGACTTTTTTAGCTCCATACCAAATGAAAATAAGAATAAAAATGAAAAAAAGCAGATGACTCCTCATCTGCTTTTTTCCATTTTTATTCATTTTTTAAAGTTATAATAGCAGCTACAGCGTAATATACCGCCTTTTGTAATTCCGCATACTCCCCTATCGATACTGTAACAAGTGATCCTCCACTTGCAGATAAATATTGAATCGCTTCTAGTGGAATCCCATCTTCTTTCACATCGATATAAGTACCATCTTGCCACTTTCCTTTTTGTAATGTTCCTGATAAATCCCCTGTGACTTTCCCAATTTCTATTCCTTCAGCTAATAAAAAGTGCCATTCCCATTTTGTTAAGCTCAACAATTGATGTAATTCACCAATTCTCTCTCCCATTATGCTATAAAATATATACGAATTCCGTACACCTCTTTTCTTCCTAATTATCAACACCTTTTCTCCTAATTCATTAAATAAATAAAATTTTTGCCCATACATTCCTTTAAAGAAAAAGGATAAGAAAAACTTCCATACCTTTTGAATATGGGAATCATATTTTTCTTTGAGCATCCCCATTGTATTTCCATCTAGTCCAAAGTATGTAACTGTCGTAAACATACTGGTTTCTCTACGAACGACAAATCTCCGCTGTTCCAACAATAAAGAGCTTTCTTTATCTTTAATAATTTTTTCTATCTTTTTAGCTCTGATTCTTTCTACCAAACTATAAATTAGTAACATACACGCTGGTAATACGATACTTATTAATTTAAGATTATTCTGTTCTGAACGAAAAAGTGTTCCGCTTTGATATTCCAAGACCAATCCAATCATGATAATAATCCATACAATAATAGCTAAAAATAATATTCTCCTTGCATTACGTGCATGGTGCTTATGAATGCTCATAACATCCTCCTTTTCCCATTTTTTTATTATCCCAATAAATATCTCCGTCCTCAACTCATATAAAAAAAGACTATCCCAAAAGATAGTCTCTTACACTTCAATATGCTGCAACATACTATAAATATCATTATTAAGCGTGCCAAATGATTTAATATTGTTTTGAATATTAGATAATAAAACAACATACACATTCCCGCTTCTACTAAACCCATTTAAACAATTCCATCCCGGCATTACGCCGTGATTAGAGTAACTTCCTGGATTAACATACCATCCAAACCCATAATCTTTTTTAAATGGCGTAAACATTTGATCGTAGCTTTCTTTAGATAGTAGCTTCCCAGAAAATAGTGCTTCATTAAATAAATATAAATCATTTGCACTCGTATATATGTCACCATTTCCATATAATTGTGACATGTTTGGAACAGCAGGTACTGTCATATTATTATTTACAATCTTATAGCCCGTAGATGGGTACTTTGTTTTCTCGAGTGCAGTACCAAAGCCTGAATTCTTCATACCTACCACATCAAAAATATGTTGTTTTATATATTCTTCTAATGGCTGTCCGCTAACTTTTTCCACAATATAACCGAGTATTGAGTAATTGGAATCTGAATATTCCCATTTTTCCCCTGGATTGAATAAACGTTTTTGCTGTCCAATTCGTTTTAACAGTTCTTCATGAGAAATATCACCTGTCCCTGCTTCATATTCAGGAATTCCAGATGTGTGTGTCAATAAATGGACTAATTTAACTTCGCTACCTTTAGGAAAATCAGGAATGTATTTTGCTATCAAATCCTCTGTTTGGAGTTTATTTTGCTCTTTTAATTGCATAATTGCTGTCGCTACAAATGCTTTTGAAATCGAACCAATGTAAAATGTTGTTTCAGAATTATTTGGGGTGTTTTTCTCGCGGTTTGCTAGCCCGTATCCTTTATTCAGAAGTATCTTTCCATTTTTCACAACAACGGCTGTTCCGCTAAAATTTTTGCTCTTTAAATACTCATCTAACTTAGCATTCTCATTAATTTCTTGCGGTGGTCCTTCAGCAGGTTGTTCTGCCTTAACTTGCTGCGGCGCTTCTGAGGTCTGTTCTGGTTGTGTTTGTTCTGCTTGTTTTTGTTCCGTTTCTTTCTTTACTGCTGTAGTTGTTTTTAACGTATTCTCTTTTTTATTATGTGAAGTGATTTTTGTGTATCCTAAATATATAAGCGAACACAATACACCGAAAATAACGATTCTTTTTATATATGTAACTGGTCTACGACGAACTTTCCTACTTCCGCTATCTTTTTCTTCTTTCATGGTTATTTTCCCCTTATTCACCAATAATTAAGTCATAAAAAATTGCTTCTAGTTTCTTCTAACTAATGGAAATTTTCTTTACATCCCCCTTACTTTATCATGTGAAGAATGTATTACCAACCAATATGTATCAAAAAGAAAAAGAAGATTGCCAAAGGTAAGATTCCCATAAAAAAAGAGGATGTTCCCAAAAAGATTACTTTTACGAATCTTTTTGGGCATCCTCTTTCACAATCATTTATACATGTTTTTTCATATCATCAGCTACAGATTCAACGTTTGTACCTACGATAACCTGTACACTTGTGTTACTTAATTTCATAACACCTTTTGCTCCAGCACGTTTTAACGCTGGCTCATTTACTAAGTTTGCATCTTTTACTTGTAAGCGTAAGCGAGTTGCACAGTTATCAATAACTGTTAAGTTGTCTTTTCCGCCTAATGCTGTAACATAAGTTTCACCAATAGAACCTGCAACTGGTGCATCGCCTTCTTCTACTAACTCATCATCATCTTCACGACCTGGAGTTTTTAAGTTGAACTTCTTAATTAAGAAGTAGAATACTACAAAGTAAATAACCGCATAAATTAAACCAACTACCGCTAATAATAACGGCTTTGTTGCAATACCAAAATTTAATCCATAATCAATTGCACCAGCACTAAATGTGAAACCATCATGAATACCAAGTGTTGTTGTAACAAATAAAGAAATACCTGTTAATACAGCATGGATACCGTATAATACTGGTGATAAGAACATGAATGAGAATTCAATTGGTTCTGTAATACCAGTTAAGAATGAAGTTAATGCAAGTCCACCTAACATACCTGTAACCATTTTACGTTTTTCCGGTTTCGCAGCTGCGATCATTGCAAAACATGCTGCTGGTAAACCGAACATCATAACTGGGAAGAAACCAGTCATAAACATACCTGCTGATTTATCCCCTGCAAGGAAGCGAGCAATATCACCATTTACAACATTCCCCGCTGCATTTGTAAAGTCACCAAATACGAACCAGAAATATGTGTTCATTACATGATGTAATCCAATTGGAATTAATAACCGGTTTAAGAATCCAAATAGACCTGCACCAGTTGCTCCTAAGTTAACAATGCCATGAGCCAATGCATCAATACCACTCTGAATTGTTGGCCAAATTTGTGCAAATACAATTCCTAATATTAACATCACAACAGATGTAATAATTGGAACGAAACGTTTTCCAGCAAAGAATCCTAACCATTCTGGAAGTTTAATTTTATGGAATTTATTATATAGTAATCCTGCAATAATCCCTACAATAATACCGCCTAATACTTTCATATCAACTTTTGTCGATAACTCGGCAGCCTTCGATACTTGTGTCATTGTATCTGCAAGCTTAGATGGATCTACGTTTGCACTATTACCTACTAAATCTTGAACTTTTCCTAATTTATCTTGTAATTCTGCAGTAGAATACCCTTTACTAAGTGCATCAATACTATTTTTCATAACAAGATAACCAATCGCACCAGCAAGACCTGCGGCACCACTACCATCAACAGATAGACCGATTGCAATACCAATTGCAAAAATAAGTGCTAAGTTATCAAAAATCGCTGCACCGGCCTGTGCCATAACAGGAATATCAAATACGTCTGGTTGACCTAAACGAAGCAATAGTCCTGCCGCTGGTAGAACTGCGATTGGAAGCATCAACGCTTTACCAATACGTTGTAAAAACTGCAACATTGTAACTCCTCCTATTCAATTTATGAAATCGTTATCATTATAAATTTGATTTAGAAAACGCTTTCTATCACATAACCATAATAACATATAGTTGTATAGATGTGTAGCTTTTATTTTTGAACTTTTCATGGAAATTCCCCCCATAAAAAATCTGTTATATAAAAGGAAACTTCTCTTTTTTTAGCCCTACAATATGTATACGAAAAAACTTATTATAGCATACAGAACTTTCATTTTATCATTCCTCTTTTTCATGTTATTATTTATTTCCGGTTCTACATGGGAACAGTAAAATTAGTTAATAAGAAATAGGAGCGTTGGTACTATGCAGTGTGTTGAAACAAACAATTTACAACAGTTATTAGAACAAGTAAAACCATATACGAAAAAAGGGAGACTTGCTACTTATATCCCTGAACTAGGCAATGCAAATCCAGATGACTTAGGAATTGCTATCTATCATAAAGAGACCAAGTATGTTCATGCTGGTAACGCACAAACCCTCTTTACTCTTCAAAGTATTTCAAAAGTCATTACCCTTGCTCTTGCCCTTTTAGATCGTGGTGAAGAGTATGTATTCTCTAAAGTTGGAATGGAGCCAACTGGTGACCCGTTTAATTCTATTATTAAACTAGAAACAACAAGCCCCTCGAAACCCCTTAATCCGATGATTAATGCAGGTGCATTAGCTATTACAAGCATGCTATTAGGGAATACGAATGAAGAAAAGATGGAACGCATCCTTCGCTTTGTGCGTGATATAACGGACAATCCTACAATTCATTACTCTTCCAAAGTGGCCAGCTCGGAATTAGAGACAGCTTACTTAAATCGTTCACTTTGCTACTATATGAAGCAAAACGGCATCATTGATAATGACATTGAAGCACTTATGGATTTATACACACGTCAATGCGCAATTGAGGTGAACTGCATTGATTTGGCACGCATCGGTTTAATTTTTGCAATGGATGGCTATGATCCATATAAGAAAAAACAAATCATTCCTAAGCATATAACAAAAATTTGTAAAACATTTATGGTAACTTGCGGCATGTACAACGAATCTGGAGAATTTGCAATTCGTGTTGGGATTCCTGCAAAAAGTGGTGTTGCTGGCGGCATTTTCGGGTGCGTAAAAGGAGAGATGGGAATCGGAATTTTTGGACCAGCTCTTGACGCAAATGGAAATAGTATTGCTGGCTTTAAAATATTAGAACTTCTTTCTGCTCAAGAAGGATGGAGCATTTTTTAATTATTACATATTAAAAGGACTGAAAAAACTTGTATACATTTTTTTATTTAACGATTATTGGAATATTACTCATCTTCATTGGTTATCTCACCTATAACAAACTGCATTTGCATAAAGTAAAAACATATATTATATCTTTATTTTTTCTTGTATTTCTCTGTATCGCCTCCCTTTTTCTCATAATAATGCTCGCGATTCTCTTATCGATTTTTGTTAACTCAAACTTCGGAAAAATCGAGGTTGATTCTATTGTATATCTATCTTTTATGGCTATTTTATTAACAGCTATTGCATTATTCTATTTCATTCACTTATTCGGTCGTTTCGTAGACTTATCAACCGACCTATTGGAAGTTGCTGAATATTTCATTCAATGGACAACTATTTATTTAACACTTTATCAATTATTTTTTGGTGTCTTAATTAATGGAGAAAGTTCCTTGAAAAATATTTTTTCTAATTTTGACAATCCCGATTACGTTGTATTTTCATTACTCATTTCCCTATTGTCAGTGTGGATTGCAGTCGTCATGCATAAAATACGGATTACAAATTCTCACAAATAAAATAAATTTGAAAGCTCCCGGGCTTTCATTCCCCACACCTATATGACTCGTTCCTTTCCACATCTTGAAGTGGAAGTCGTGCGAGATAAAAAGTTATCCTAGTTTATTTAGACAGGATAACTTTTTTATTATGCATATTCATCCCCCCTTCTTGAATAATATAGTACAACCTAACGCTATACGGTGGAGGTGGAAAGGATATGAAACTTATTTTTCAAATGGCCGAGAAACCTGTTCTCGAGAAAACTATTCTTCTTTTTATACTTAGTATTGTGGAAAGCTTAAAACTAAAAGTTGTTTCACCCGACGAAGCTTATCGATACATATTCAACCTAGAAGTATTAGAATTATTAATGGACCGAAATATTGATGATCAAGTGTTAGAACTTATTCATTTTGGAATGGGACTTGAAGATATTCTCCATGTACTCCCCGAAGAATTCGAACACAGTATTGAGGAATTAAAATGGCGTTGCATTCAAGTTTTAAGTGAGTATAGCATGTATGAAGAATCACAACAATTAATTGACGATATACGCTAAAAAAGCACCTACATAGGTGCTTTAATGCTTCTTCAAACTATTTTTATACGTTTCAATATTAACAGGCAATTCTTCCTCTTCTAACGTGTGCTCATTTACATCTTTGTGAATATGAGCACCTTTAGGCGGCTGATGATCATGCCCTTTTTTCTTATGATCAAATGCTTTACCACGCCCCATACTCATCCCCCTTTCTTTAAAAGAAATCATTATTAGTATGAATAAACATGTGTCGATATATGCAGTATCTTGTTATATTTCCGTGGAAATACTCAAATATTGCTGTTCAATCTAAGTTCACATCAATTGCTCAATTCCGATAAGAATTAACAACATACCAGCAATACATGTTGCCCATTTCCCTAAGTATTCCGCCAAAAATCTTTTCCCCATATAGGAAAAAACACTAATACAAATGAAACTAAATCCGCCAGAGACAATTGCTGTCCACCACAGATTCAAATTCGTTACTCCTGCATCAAATCCCCCTGCAATATTATTAATTGATAGTGCAACACCTAAAACATTCGCTTCAGAAAAGCCGATTGTTTTAGACTTATCAAAATCAGCACTTTCTGGATCACGTAATATCCCTATAAACGTATTCCCACTTTTTTTAGAGCTATTACCTTGTTTACTTAATAATGGCTGACATAAAACAAATACACCTATTACACTAAGGACAAGTGCTCCTATTACATTTGCCATAAAATCTGAAATAAACAATGAAATCCAGTTCCCCAAAAATCCAGCTAATAGTGTGAAAAAAAAACCAAAAAACGCGATAATAAAATTATTGAACCAAGAAATTCGAATCTTGCGAATGCCATATGCAATTCCTACACCTGCATTATCTAAATTAGAGGCAATTCCAATTAGAAAAATAGGGAATAAACTAGCTGTACTCATCATCATTCATCCTTTCTGTTCACTTTTCATTGCATATTATGCAAATGTTGAGCAACTGTGCCTGTCAGCTTCATATACATGTAATAAAAAGCTCTACATTTTCTCAACACTTTAGAAACAAAAAGGAGTGCCCAAACTATGTCCAGCCAAAATGCAAACGATAAACTTGGTGCATTATTAAAAAAATTATTAAAAGAACGCGCTCTTTCGATGCGTCAATTAGGAATACTTACAGACATTGATCCGTCAACGATTTCACGAATTATAAATGGAAAACAACAAGCAAAACAAAAACACCTCCAAAAATTTGCAGAATGTTTAGAGGTTCCGCAGCAACTGTTATTTAATGCATTATATACAGATTCCTTTTATGAAAAAGAAGAAAAAAAAGATATGTACATATCACTTGATACGATTCAACAAACATTACAATCCTCTAACTTATTTGATTACGAATACACAACAAGTCGTGTGAAACAAGAACTTGAAAACTATGAACGTTATGCACAAACAACAGAGGGCCAAAAACGTATTCATGAGAGTTTCCGAACAAAACTGGAACAAATTGATAGCACAGGTCCCTTTATTGAACAATTACAAAATATGTATCACCAATTTTGTAAAGAATCCACTCCTCTCAAAGAGCGCGCTATCATCGGAAGTGCTCTACTGTATTTTGTTTTATCAACAGATATTATTCCCGATTATATATTTCCAATCGGATATTTAGATGATGCAATTGCAGTGGAGTTAGCAATTAAGAAATTAGCTGAACTAAAGAAGAACACTTAGAGGGCTTTATTAAAATCAAAAGGACTATTCCAAAATTTTTAGTTTCACTCGTACTTGAAATAGTTCTTTCCTAAAAAAAATCGTACAAACATTAAAAGTTTGTACGATTTTACGGCAGGTACTTTTCATATTACTGAACGCACCTCATTTTGTATAACCCGATTACTCAGCTATATAAAAAGCAAACCTAAAATTTTATCATAAACTTTGTACTTCTACTGTATCTTTCTTTTCAATGTATTCCATCTTGTTTTTCTTATTTTTTGTAATGCGATAAAACAGTAAACAAACAATCATAAATGGAATACCGCAATACAATGCCATCCGTTGTTCTGGAATAAAAGCCATGCTTACAATAACGGTCATATTTAATAGAAAAGCTAGAAGCGGAACAAACGGATACAACGGCGTTTTAAATTTCAAATCCTTAACATCTCCACCCTGCTTTACATATATTCTTCTAGCAAGAAGATTCGATAAAGCAATAGATGCCCAAACTAGTATTGCCCCGAATCCTGCAATAGAAAGCAGCCATAAATAAACTGTATCCTCTGCATAAATACCTGATAATAAAGAAAGACAACCTACAATCGTACTTACAATCAATGCATAAATTGGAACACCTCTTTTAGATAACTTACCAAAAATCGGACTAATCATACCTTGATTAGACATAGACCATAGCATACGAGAAGTTGCATATAATCCAGAATTCGCCACTGATAGTACCGCTGTAATAATAACGAAATTTATAATATCTGCAGCATAAGGAATACCAATTTTATCAAATACAACTACAAATGGACTTTCTACCAATCCTGCTTGTTGCCAAGGGAATAACCCCGCAAGTATAAAGATGGAAAGAACAAAGAAAACTAATATACGCCACACCGTATTATTAATTGCTTTTGGAATTGTTTGCTCTGGGTTTTCACTCTCTCCAGCTGCAATACCAACTAATTCTGTCCCTTGAAAGGAAAAGTTAACTGCAATCATTGTAACTAAAATAGCTGTTATCCCATTTGGAAACAGTCCCCCGTAATCAGTAAAACTAGACAACATTGGTGCTGACTCATTTCCTTTCATATCGAGAAAGCCAAACATAGCTGCCCCGCCTAAAATAATAAATGCGATAATCGTAATCACTTTAATACTTGCAAACCAAAATTCGACTTCTGCAAAACTTCTTGAAGACAATGCATTAATAGCAAAAAGTAGAATAGCAAAAACTACACACCAAATCCACGATGATACATCTGGAAACCAACGTTTCATTAAGATACTCACTGCAATCAATTCAATCCCTATCGTAGCGGACCAGTTTAACCATGACATCCAACCTACTACATAACCTACTGAAGGTGAAATATACTTTGTAGCATATGTTTGATAAGACCCTGCATCAGGCATAGCAACTGCTAATTCTCCAAGACAGAGCATCGTTAAATACATAACAAATCCTCCAACAAGATAAGCTACAATTGCGCCTCCAGGTCCAGCCTCATGAATTGTATAACCTGATCCTAAGAAAAGTCCGGTACCGATAACTCCTCCAAGAGCAATCATAAATAAATGTCGACTTTTCAGCTCCCGTTTTAATCCCTGGCTTTGATTTGTCATATAAATCCCCCTTCTGTCTTTGCAAAAAACAAAAATGTAAACGCTTTAAAATTACAATAACAACTCGTACATAATGTCTACAGATTATATTAATCACTACCTGTTATTAACATGTCATCTCTTACTGCTATTAATCGTGTTTTATCAGTAATACTTTGTCCCTCTTCCACTTCTAACAATACGATATCACCACTGATTCCCACTTTAATTTCCACTTTTTCTTTATCTATTGTTTCAATTAAAGCTAATTTCTCCCACTCATATATATAAGAACTTTCAGTAACAAATAATTTCTCTACTTTCCCATAACAAGGACTGTACACATTTTCTATGACCACCTTCATTTTGTAACCCCCTCTTTCTTCTTACGTACTGCTGAAAAACTACGCATCTTATAAAACGTTCAACTCACCCCTAATCTTTAAATTTAGTCATGCTAACTTCTATTAATGCAAGATACATACCAACTTCAATTTCTATGTAAAATTAGAATTTCGTACGGTGAAAAACTTAATAAGCGCAAAATTTTTCTATCATTTTAAAATTTTTAATAGAAAAAGTGCAAAAAACTTTGCGATTTTACAAGAATTTTAATAAAATTATAAAAAGTCAGTCTTCATAGGGTGTAACAAGGAGAAGATGATACATGCATACAGAAGAAATCAATTTCAAAAAATTAGTTGAAATGAATATGCTATATGAAACTTTACTTAATGAACTTGATATTGGGATTCATATTATTAATGAGGAAAGTAAAACGATAATCTACAACCAAAAAATGATGGAAATTGAATCGATGGATCGTAAAGATATACTATATAAAAATCCTTTAGAAGTATTTGTATTTGAAGAGGATCAAACTAGCACTCTTATAGAGGCACTAAAACTTGGAAAAACAAATAAAAACGTAAAACAGACTTATTTTAATAATAAAGGAAAAGAAATTACAACAATTAACGATACTTTCCCCATAATAAAAAATGGAAAAATCAAAGGGGCTATTGAAATTTCAAAAGACGTTACCCAATTTAAGCAAATGCTGAAAACAAGTCTTCCTCGAAAACAAAACACTAAATTTACCTTTAATCATATAATAGGTAATTCTAGGGCAACTCAATCTATCATTACAGAAGCAAAGAAAGTCACACGTACATCATCCTCCATTCTTATCGTAGGAGAAACAGGAACTGGGAAAGAATTATTTGCGCAAAGTATTCATAATGAAAGTCATCGCTTAGTAAAGCCTTTTATCTCACAAAATTGCGCTGCTATACCAGAGACGCTAATGGAAAGCTTATTATTCGGAACGAACAAAGGGGCTTTTACAGGCGCAATAGATAAACCTGGTTTATTTGAAGAAGCGAGTGGCGGGACTTTATTGCTAGATGAAATTAACTCATTAAGTCCAGCTCTTCAAGCTAAATTATTGCGTGCTATACAAGATAAAACAATCCGAAGAGTCGGGGGAGCACAAGAAAAAGAAGTAGATGTCCGAATCATAGCAACCATGAATGAAGACCCTGTTGAAGCCATAACACACAATCGATTACGAAAAGATCTATATTATCGATTAAGCGTTGTAACTTTATTTCTTCCACCTTTAAGAGAACGAAAAGAAGATATCTCCATTCTTGTTCATCATTTTATTGAAAAATATAATACTCAATTTGGCTTAAAAGTAAAAGGGACCGATTCTAATGTAAAAGCCTGTTTTTATAACTACGATTGGCCTGGTAATGTAAGGGAATTAGAACATATAATTGAAGGCTCTATGAACTTAATAGAAAATGAAGAAATCATTACAACGTTCCATATACCGACACGCTTTTATGAACTAACAAAAAAAGAATTCGAAGTCCATCTACCACTAACTAGTCAGAGCACAAATGATACACCTAAACCGTTAAAGCATACAATAAAAGAAATGGAAAAAGAATACATCAATCAAATTCTTAAAGAAAATAACGGTAATATCTCACAAACCGCCAAATTTTTAGGACTGAGTCGGCAAAACTTGCAATATCGACTAAAAAAATATAATTTAAACAGCTGAGAAAACCTATGCGCCATCTTAGTTTCTTCGCAATTTCTATAAAAACAATCAAAAAAGGAAGAGTTAATCCCCCTTCCTTTTTCGTCTTATATACAAATCCAATTTGATTTTCTAACAGATACATTATGGTTATAAAGAACAAACCGAGATTTCCACTCGTTTTCTCCTTCTGTTTTCACATGGAATGGGGCTAAAAAAGGCACTGACCGCTTCTATCCATGGCCGGATGCTCTCATCCACCTAAAAAGAATGGTTTGATGTTAGTTTTTTAATTTGTATTTATATATCTATACCAATTATCTAAAAATCTACTTTCTCCAAATACAATCCGCTCGCATCTGCAAGACAATTAATTTGATTTCGTTGTTTCGCCTCTAAAATGTGTGGTATTGCTTCAGCATCAAGCTGACCTAACCCAACTTCTACTAACGCCCCAACAATCTTTCTCACCATGTTGTGAAGAAATCCATTTCCGCTCACTCTAATTTGGATAAAACCTTCACTTTCCACAACATCAAGCATATATACTTCCCGTACCATAGACTTTTTCTTAGACTTCGCATTTGAAAAAGCAGTAAAATCATGCGAACCGATTAAATACTGGGCTGCCTTTTTCATACTTTCAATATTTAACTTTTTCGGAACGTGCATGCTGTATTTACGCATAAATGGATTTGTGTGTTCCTCATTCCAAATTTTATATAAATACGTTTTCGCTTTTGAATTATAACGAGCATGGAAACGTTCAGGTACTAACTCCACATTAGTAACACTCAAATCGTTTGGTAAATATTGATTTAAATATTTTTTCACTTTCGGCTCTGCTAATTTTTCATCAACCTTAAAGTTCGCTACTTGGTTCAGTGCATGTACACCAGCATCTGTTCTGCTGCAACCGATAATTTCAATTTCTTTTCCGACCATTTCTGATAATACACTTTCGATTTTTCCTTGAATGGTATTATCATTATTGCCAAGACGTTGCCAGCCTTTATAGCGTGCCCCATCATATTGAATTGTCAATTTATAATTATTCATTAGATTCTCCTTACTTTCATTGGCTAAATAAAATATACCCTCACATAGCTCTTGCTTTGTGAGGGACATATCCTTATTGAATTTTACTTTCTAACAAGTTTCACCACATTCTCCACATGCGCCGTATGCGGGAACATATCCACCGGCTGCACATACTCCACTTCATAGCTCTTCATTAATGTTTTTACATCACGTGCGAGCGACGAAGGATTACAAGAGACATAAACAACTTGCTTCGGTTGTACTTTCAAAATGGTTTCGAGCAACTTATCGTCACAACCTGTACGAGGCGGATCAACAACGATTACATCTGGACGCCAGCCTTCTTTCACCCATTTTGGTAACCATTGTTCTGCTTTTCCAGCTTCGTACTTTGTATTTGTAAATCCGTGACGCTTTGCATTCTTCTTTGCATCTGCAATTGCTTCTGGAATCACATCCATACCGCGTACTTCTGCCGCATCATTTGCAAGCCACAGTCCGATTGTACCAACTCCGCAATAAGCATCAACGATTTTTTCTTTTCCTGTTAACGCAGCTGCTTGTTTCGCTTCATTGTAAAGAACAACCGTCTGTTCCGGATTCAACTGGAAGAATGCACGTGCTGATAATTCGAATGATAAATCACCCAGTGTTTCTTGAATAACTTCTTTTCCAGCTAAGTTGAATGTTTTATCACCGAAGATAACAGATGTTTTACGCCAGTTCACATTTTGCATAATCGATTTAACTGTTGGCATTTGTTTTTGTACTTCTGCGATAAATTGATCTTTATTTGGTAATTCTTCTTTTGTTGTAATTAATGTGACTTGTACTTCCCCTGTTTGAACTGCAGCACGTGTCACAATGGTACGCACTAAACCTTTTTGTTTTTTCTCGTTGTAAATAGAAATGTTCAGTTTTTCTAATATACGTCGTACAACTTTTGTCGCTTCGTTTGTTGCTTTATGCTGAATCATACAATGAGAAATATCAATCAATTGATGTGAATTTTGTTTATATAATCCTGTAATTACTTTCTCATCTTTTCGTCCTACTTGTAATTGGCTTTTATTACGGTAATGCCATGGATTTCCCATACCAAGTGTTGGACGAATTTTTTCTTCCAAGCTATCTTTCATATATTTTTGGAACGCTTGTACAACAATATCTCGCTTTTGATTTAACTGCTCTTGATAATCTAAATGCTGCAGCTGACAACCACCACATTCATCATACACTGGGCATGGTGGTTTTACACGATGCGGTGACGCCTTACGAATTTTTTTTACTTTTGCTTCAGCGAAGCCACGCTGAATTTTTGTTGTTTCTGCAACAACTTCTTCTCCTGGTAATGCCCCTGGAATGAAAACAACTTGTCTCTTAAAATAACCAACGCCTTCTCCGTTAATCCCTAGACGCTTAATTGTCACAGGAAACGTTTGACCAACTTCCAACTTACTCTCGTGTTGCTTTTGCACTATGATTACACCTCTACTCTATACTTTTCCATAAATATAACGCTGCATAACTGCAGTATGGTTCACACTCTTGTTTCACTTTTTCTAACAATGCATCATCTGGCTTATTTTCTAATTGAAATAACCCTTGAAGTGCACGCTGAATCCCGATATCTGCTTTCGGAAACATGTTTTGCCGACCGAGTCCAAATAATAAGAAGTTTTGTACTGTCCATGCCCCAATCCCTCGCACTGGTAACAATTGTGCTGACACTTCTTCTTCTGTTTGTTTTTCTAGTTCCGCTAAATTGATCTTACCTTCCACAATATGTTTTGCTAGTCCTACCATATATTCAGCTTTCCGTTGACTAAATTTCTGATTTCTGAGCTCTTCTATTGAAATGTTCGCTACCTTTTCTGGTGTTGGAAAAAAGAAAACACCATTCTTCTCTGTTCCATACCGTTTTACAAATTGTTCTGTAAGCGTAGTCGCAAATTTCAAATGAACTTGTTGATGAATAATACAACGAAGAAGGCAGGCAAAATAATCGAACTCTAAAACAAGTGGTGTATAGGCATATGTTTCAAAAAGTGGACGTAATGATGTATTTCTAAAATGGGTTTGTATACTTTGAAAAGATTCATTCCATTGAAAGATGGAATGAATGCGTTTCATAACTCTCTCTTGTTCACCTGTCTGGCTTGAAACCCAAAATTGTGGATTTTGCAGCGTACCAATCCCTTCTACGCGAACAACAATCTGTTCTTCATCTATGAGAAGTGGAACATACACAATCGTTTCTTCTAGCTGAACAACATTTAGCGGATCAAAAGATAAACGCTTTAATACTTCTTCAAAATGGTACGGATACTTTAACGTAACATGTTCGCTCCACATACGTTTCCCCATCCTTTTTACACATCATTATAGCATGAGAAAACCGTAAGCATACATGCTTACGGTTGATTGCTTTTTACTAAATCATCTAGGCTTTTAAAATCATACCCTTTCTCACGTAAATCATCAATGATTTTTGCAAGTGCTTCCGCATTATCTTTTGATATCGCATGAAGTAATAAAATAGAGCCCGGATGAATCATATTCATCACATTATTGTGAGCATATTGCCATCCTCTTTGTTGATCTACTTTCCAATCTAGAAACGCAAGAGACCAAAATACATTATAATATCCCATTTCTTTTGTAAGAGCTAGCGTACGTTCACTAAAAACCCCACGTGGTGGACGCACATATTTTACTTCTTTTTGTCCCGTTACTTTTTTTATTTCATCCGTTACACTTTGCAATTCCTCACGAAGTTTCTCATCATTTACAGTTGTAAAATCAGGATGACTTCGAGAATGGTTTCCAATAATATGGCCTTCATTCTTCATTCTTAATAATAACTCTTTTTGCGTTTTTATATAGTGCCCTGTCACAAAAAAAGTCGCTGGTACTTTTTTCTCCTTCAATACATCTAAAATCTTCCCCGTATATCCATTTTCGTATCCGTTATCAAATGTTAAATATATATCTTTTTTCTTTGTATCCCCTAAATAAAAACCACCATTCTTTTGTAACAAATCGGTATATAATTTCCCTGCATCAGGCGCTGTCTCATTTTTAGGACGTGGAATTCCCCAGTTGTGTGGTGTATTTGTGTAAGCGAATGCAGAAACGGGAACAAGTGCCATCATAATTGAAAAAATGAGACCTATATATAACCATTTATGTTTCATAAATAGTCTCCTTTCCATATATAGTCGTACCCGTAGTTTCTGTTTTCAATATACCTTTCATGCTGAACATGTTTTTCTATATATACCAAAAAATGCACCTCAAATCATTTGAGGTGCATTTTTTCCACTTATTTAAATACTGGTTCTTTAAAGGACGCTAATTTTTCAAGTGATGTTTTATCTACATCTGCATGCAGACTATTCCCATGAGAATCCATCGTTACAACTGCTTTGAAACCATTAATACGCAGATGCCACATCGCTTCTGGAATACCAAATTGTAAGAAGTCCACATCTTCTACTTCTTTAATACATTCAGCATAATACTGTGCAGCGCCGCCGATTGCATTTAAATATACGCCGCCATGCTCAGCTAGTGCCGCCAATGTTTTCGCTCCCATGCCGCCTTTACCGATAACAGCACGGATACCGAATTTCTTCATAATGTCCCCTTGATATGGTTCTTCACGAATACTTGTCGTTGGACCTGCCGCTTTAATTTTCCAATTGTCATTTTCATCTTTCACCACAACCGGACCACAGTGATAAATAACCTGTCCGTTTAAGTCTACTGGACAATCGTTATCCATTAAATGCTTATGGATCGCATCGCGACCTGTGTACATCATTCCATTAATTGTAACGACATCACCAACACGGAGTTCACGAATTTGTTCTTCTGTAATTGGTGCTTGCAGTACGATTTCACGCTGTTCACTGCCTTTTTGACTTTCTTTTTGCTGAAGTGTATTTTCACCCTCTTGATATAACCAATCGATAATCTCACCTGTTTCAGGATGAATTGTTACACCAAGTCGACGATATGCCCAGCAATTATAGGCAACAGACACGTAAAAACTAGCAGGCAGACGATTGTATACGCCAATTTTACAACCCAGTAAAGTTGTCTCACCACCAAATCCCATTGTACCAATACCTAGCTTGTTCGCATTCTCTAACACGTAATCCTCAAGCTGTTGTAATTCTGGAATTGGATTTACATCATCTAATGTACGGAATAATTGATTTTTTGCTAATTCATAACCTGACGTGCGGTCTCCCCCGATACCAACACCGATTACACCTGCACTACACCCTTGTCCTTGTGCTTGATACACTGCATGAAGAAGGCATTTACGAATTCCTTCTAAATCACGTCCCGCTCGTCCAAGTCCTTCTAATTCACAAGGTAAGCTATACTGAATGTTTTTATTTTCACAGCCGCCTCCTTTAAGGATTAAACGAGCATCAATATAATCTTTTTCCCACTGTTCAAACTTAATGACAGGTGTACCTGGTCCTAAGTTGTTACCACTATTGTCGCCAAAAAGAGAATCAACAGAGTTTGGACGAAGTTTACCATCTTTTGTCGCCCGCTCAAGCGCACTATAAATAGCTTCCTTCAGTTTTAATTGATTCACACCAACTGGTGTATAAATTTTAAACGTTGGCATCCCTGTATCTTGGCAAATTGGCGAGACGTTATCATCTGCCATTTTTATATTATTTGTAATCGTGCCAAGTGCCATCGCTGAACGAGTCCCTGCATTTTCTCGTTCTTTTGCTCGTTGAATCGCACGACGAACATCTTTCGGTAAATTCGTCGACGTTTCAACAATGAGTTGATACATGCTTTCTTGAAGCTTTTCCATTGTTACTTCCCCCTCAATTGTGAACGCTGCCAAAACGTTGTGAGATGAAAATTTCATCATTAGATCTGTAAGTCTTTATTTTTATTTCATTACTCTTAAGACCAATGGAATTTTCACAATTTGATTATACCCTTTTTTCCAGCTCCCTTCTATTTCAACAGTATCTGAAAAGGATTATATTTTTTTATATCTTTTTAAATACGCTTGTACATCATCGTATGCACCACTCTCATTCGCGTATTTAATATAATTTTTAATTGTGCGGAACCACTCCAACGTAGACGGCCTCGTTTCTACTATAGCATCGGTTATATCCTTCATTGTAATCGCTCGCTCCACACCTGTTGTCATAATTTCTCCTAAAACATTTTCTATGGCCAGTTCTACTACATTTTCAATATCAGCACCCGAATACAGTTCTGTTTCTTTGGCTAGCATATCGTAATCTACTGTTGAAATCGGTTTTCCTGCCAGCTTAATTTGAAAAATACTGCTCCGTGCTTCTAAATCAGGTGGAGAAACGAAAATCATTTTATCAAAGCGCCCCGGTCTTTTAAATGCAGGATCAATGTCCCATGGCATATTAGTCGCACCAATTAACAATAGTTTGTCTGTATTCGTATCAATACCTTCAATCTCCGTTAACAATTGATCTATAACTGTTCTTAATGTCGGATTTCCCGACGCTTTGCTCCGATTAAATCCAAGCGCATCCATTTCATCTAAAAATAAAATACATGGCTTTTTGGAACGGGCATATCGAAAAATCTCCCGTACATTTTGTTCACTCACGCCAATATACGGATCAAGAATATCAGTAATACTCATCGTCGCAAAATGTGCTCTGCACTCCCCTGCGGTTGCTTTGGCAATATATGTTTTACCGCAGCCAGGAGGGCCATATAATAAAATGCCCCCGCCAACTTTTTTCTTAAAACGTTCAAATAATCCTGGTGAAGTAAACGGTTTAATAATTTTCATTTGAATCGCTTTTTTCACATCATGCAAGCCACCAACATCTTCAAATGTAATCTGGTCTTTCTCACGTCTTTGTTGGCTTCTTCCACCTTGAAGCACGTCCATCTGAATTACATTTTCCGTCATATTTTCGTTTACATACGCTGTCTGTGACTGTTTTTCCTTTTCCGGATCTCGCTCTATAACATGTTGCTCGTTTTTTTCAAAATGACTCCCATCTTCTGTTACATGTAATGTTTCTTTCGAACTTGTAAGCACCTGTGATAAAGCTCCCAGTTCAGCCGCAACTTTATCCTTCCATTCTTGATCACCATACTGAAGAGCTTTCGATAAAGCTTGCAGCGCATTTGCTATATCTCCCTGCTCTTTGTACTCGACTCCAATTAAATACCAAATCGATCCGTTTTCTTCATCTTGTGCTAGCACTTGCTTTAATACATCAATTTTATTCACCGTATTCTCTCCCGTCATGATTTTTTTATTTTTTTATACAATTTGTACATCGGTGTAGATAGCCAACTCCATATACAAATGATGAAATAAAATAAAATCGCAAAAACAGACACATTTTTCCATTCTAATGCAGCGAATAAACCTACTGTTCCAAAAGATATTGCCCAAAAGATAAGCGGCCCCCCCACTTTATCCACAAGAACATTTGGAAAGAAAATCGGATGAATCAGCTCTTCCGCTTCTTCTAAAATTTCAAGTAATTCTTTATTATTAGGCGCCAATAAGAACGCTTGTCGGTAATATTTGTATGCTTCTCTATACCTTTTCCTTGAAGCTGCATGGAGTCCTAACTTCACTAAAAAATTCACTTCGTTATCTGATACATAATAATTATCTTTTAAAGATTCCTCTATTTCTCGTTTCGTTCCTATTGCGAGTAATAGAATAAATTGATAATGGAGAACGGTAGGATCGCTCGGATTAACTTCTACGGCCTCTTGTATAAGTTGCTTAGCTTTTTCAATATGACCTGTTTTCAATAAAATAAATGCATATTTCGCCATCGCTTGCGCATTGGAAGGGTCTGAATACAGGACATTCAAAAAACTTTGCTCTGCTTTTTCAAGTTCATTCGTATTTGTATATATATGTCCAAGTGTATAGTACACTTCCTCTGGGTTATAACCATGTTGCAAAGCTGATAAGCAAAGCTCTTTTGCTTCATCATATTGTTCTAAATCTGCATAGCAGCATCCTAAAAAGTACAACGCTCCCGCATGCTGCGGATTATAAGAAAGCAGTGTTTCTAATTTCTGCTGTGCTGTTTCAATATGACCAATCTCGTAATAATGCTGCGCCTCTTGCAACAACATCGTCTCACTCTGTGAAGTTGACATATATCATCTCTCCTCCTACTAACAATGCAGTTTGGGCCATGATACCGATTAGTCCAATAATAAGTCCGATCCATCGTAATGACTTTACTCTTTCATTTACTAAACTATGCATTCGAAATCGCTCTCGCATTGCATATATATATGCACCTGCTACAACTGCAGCCGCTATTCGAGAAACAATTTGCAACACATCTGTATTACCAATTACGGCAGCACAAATGAACATGGCAAATAGAGTCATTATTCCTAATATAAAGAGCCCGTATATTTTCTGCTTAGACTCTTTTAACCAAATCGCATTGCAAGTTCCTAAAATCATAACTGGAATAATTCCGAAAATAAGTCCGATAATAAAAAAATTATAAATATTGTACGTTGTTGTTTCTTTTGCTCGTTTTCCTTGTAATATAGGCTCCATCAAATTATATTCCATATAATTCCTCCTCTTCATCTTCATATTATAAACTATATTTCCTTCCTATTTATACCATGAAGTAAAAGATGAAAGCAGATTTTCTTGATGGCTGTCCCAAAAACAGCCTGAAATATGGCCTTATTTGCATTGGCTATATTCTTTCGCAATTAGCAACAACAGTTAAATAAAATGTAAAAAGAGAAAACTGTTTCTAAAAGACCGTTTTTAACCACATTTTAAGACACCTCCATCATATAAAAAGAGGCTACCAATACATAATTGGCAGCCTCTTTAATCTATTATTCGTCTTTTTTAAATTGCTCACATTTCAGTTCTAATTCATCTAACATTGCAAGAAGGCGATCCACATCTTCTAGTTCTACTTCTTCTGGTTCAATAGTATCAATTACTTCTATAAACATATTTAAACGTTCTTTTAAATATACTAGTTGTGAATCTTTATCATGAATTGCTTTTCCCATGAAGACACTCTCCTTTTTATTCGAGTTGCTTTTATTATACCGCAAAAATGATTGTCATGGACATGAATTTTTATCGGTTCTGTCGAAATATTTCACTATATAGATAAGACTTTTAGAAACAAGAATTATTGTTACACAAAATTCTTGCTTGATGAAAGCTCAATCTCCATGATGAATGAGAAAAACCCCTACTAAGAAAAGTTTCACTTTATAAAAAGTCTATATTCTTCTATTATAGAGGATGGACAAATTGTTATTTCAATAGTCAAAGGAGTATTTCAGATGAGTATATCACAAACAATGAAGCCGATTACTCCTTCTTACGATCCATGGGAAGCGTATATGGACCTTGAAGAGTACGGCAAATTACTATTAACAAACGTTGAGTTTACAACAACAACGTTATGCAATATGCGCTGTGAGCATTGCGCCGTTGGTTATACCTTACAGCCGAAAGATCCAAATGCACTTCCGATGGAGCTTTTATTAAAACGATTAGATGAAATTCCTCATTTGCGTTCTTTAAGTATCACCGGCGGAGAACCTATGATGTCAAAAAAATCCGTCGATAACTATGTAACGCCACTCTTAAAATATGCCCATGAACGAGGCGTTCGCACTCAAATTAATTCAAACTTAACTATAGATTTAGCCCGTTATGAACAAATTATCCCTTATTTAGACGTGTTGCATATCTCACATAACTGGGGAACCATTGATGACTTCGTTGAAGGTGGCTTTGCAATGATGCAGCGCAAACCTACCTATGAACAACGAGCTAAACTATTTGAGCGAATGATTACAAATAGTAAAGCTTTATCAGATGCAGGTGTTCTTGTCTCAGCAGAAACGATGTTAAATAAGCGTACCTTGCCGCATATGGAACACATTCATCGTCAAATCGTTGAAGAAATGGGTTGTAAACGTCATGAAGTACACCCTATGTATCCAAGTGATTTTGCTAGCAACCTTGAAATTTTAACAAAAGCTGAAATTCGAAGTGCAATTGAGCATTTATTAGATATTCGTGATGAAAACGTATGGATGCTATTTGGTACATTACCTTTCTACGCATGTAGTGATGATGAGCGTGATTTAGCTACATTAAAGAAATTACACGAGAGTAAAAACGTCACTGTTCGTAATGATCCAGATGGACGTTCTCGTCTAAACGTAAATATCTTTGATGGAAATATTATCGTGACAGATTTCGGTGACATTCCACTTCTCGGTAATATACAAACAAACACATTACAAGAAGCATATGACAAATGGTGCGACTCGAAAACAGCGCAATCATTAAGCTGTCACTGCCCTGCTGTAAAATGTCTTGGACCAAATATTCTTGTAAAAAACAGCTACTATCCAACCGAAAATTTCTTAACAAAAGAAACAAATATTACCCTATAATAAAAAAACGTCAGCTACGTACGCTGACGTTTTTTATTGTGGATGTGGCGATGAAATAAACTTTAAGAATACATAATCTTGTATAGGAATAGACGCTCTTATTCCTTGCGAAGCAATATTTTTAATAACAAGCCTCTTTTGATTTCCCTTTAAAACAAGATAGACTTCTCCAAATGTAACTTTTCCTTTTTCATTTACCGCTGGTGTATACGCATATAAATACCCAAGTTGTTTTGGGCTAACATTATATACACGCTCATTCCCAGTACCATAACCAATTGTTGTTTTAAAAGAAAGTGGCAATTGGACCTTCTCCATCACCTTTAATAGAATCATCTTTTGAACATCATCTACACCTTTAATAGAAGCGGTTAAACCACCTTCTATTGTTTTCGGTGATTCTTGTTTGTACCGAAGGGGATATACTTTATCCACACCACGGTTATCATACACGTTACGGTTCACCTGCTTATATTCCCAATTTATTGTTGTATCCGTTGATTCATAATTCAGCGGCCATTGACCTAAGTAAATTTTCGCCTTATATCCGACTGCAAGTGGGGCGTTTGAAATAGATGTTTCATTAAACATCCGAATTAAGTCTGGATTTTCGATTCGAATTGTCGATGTTTTCAACAATTCTTTCGCTAGTTCACTTGGTTGCAAACGTGGTAAATCTCGCACTTCATTTGAATACGTATTGTCCTTTGAAATATTCAAAACAGATGAAGGTATCTTTACATCTATTGTCGTCTTTGCAGAACTACTATGAGGAAATAATAAAATTAACGAGACCATCATTGAAAGACATATGCTGTACACTCGTTTCACCTACTTTACCCCTTCCTAATTTAAGAGTGTATAAATCATTTAAATAGCTATATACAAATTAAAAAATCGACATAATCTCCTTCTGTTTAGGTGGGCGATAGCATCCAGCCATGCATAGAAATAGTCAGATCCCGTTTCTACCTCATACCAAATGAAAACAACCAGTATAGATCACTCTTTGTTCTTTGTAGCAACGATTTATATGTCAAAAATCAAAATTTATATATTAACTATCTCTATTATTTTCTCTCCATGACATTGTTATCCCACTTTTTTATAACAAGTAAAAACCAATCCCCATAATGAAATAAGCTGCTAATAATGTTCCCCCTTCAAACCAGTTCGTATCTCCATCATTTGAAATCGCAATTGTTAAAAAGACCGCCGTAATCATGGAAACAAGTTCTGGAATTGTAAAGACAAGGGGCATTTTTACTGTTAAAAACATTGAAAGTATAACGAGAACAGGAGCAACAAACATCGCAACCTGCAATGTTGAACCGACTGCAATTTCAACCGCAATATTTACTTTATTTTTATAAGCCATAATAATTGCAGAGGCATGCTCTGCGGCATTACCAACGATCGCAACAATGATAACCCCGATAAATAGTTCCGACCATCCAAATGATTTCGCTACCGTTTCAAAAGTATGAACAAGCGCTTCTGATACGTAAGCAACAGCCGCTGTTGCAATCGCTAAAATGAGCAATGCTTTTCCCTTTGACCATTCAGGTTCTTCATCATGTTCCACTTCATCGCTTTTATGCTGATATACACCGCGATGTGTAACCAGTTTAAAAAATAGTGCTGCTAAATACATGACAATCATGATGATGGAAACCCCAATGCTTAGTTGATATGTTTTCTCTATCCCCATCTTCATTGAAAAAATTTCTGGAATAACAAACGCTACAACAACTGCAAATATAAGAAGAGCAGAGTTATGTCTTGCATCATAGACATTGAAACTTTGTCTTTTATATTTAAGTCCCCCGACGAAAAAGGAAAGACCTCCAACTAATAACAAGTTCCCGAGAACGGAACCAGTCAGTGAAGCGAGTACAACCTCTGTTAACCCTGCTTGCAATGCAAAAATTGAAATAATGAGTTCAACTGCATTTCCGAAAGTTGCATTTAATAACCCGCCAATTCTCGGTCCAGAAACAATAGCTAAACTTTCTGTCGCTCTTCCCATAAAAGCAGCGAGAGCAATAATTGTAATGCAGTATACAGCAAACATGATTGTTTGTGGCCAATGTAATGTATTTCCAATAATAGAAAGCGGTACACCAATAAGTACAAGTATTAAAAAAATTTTATTGAACATGTTTTCCATCCTTCCATCGTATGTATTTCTCTCACTACTATTATTATTATTTTCCTAACTTGTCTCATTTCATCACAAATACGTTTAAAAAATGGAATTAAAGAAGAAAGTATGAAAGATCATAAAAAATTTTAAGCCATCAGTTTTCACAGGATGAAATTATAGATAGGAGAAAGGGGTAACAAAAATGAATCTCAAAGAAAAAATCGCAACTATTATTGAAGGACAAAGAACGGGTGTATTAGCTACCATTCGTGAGAATAAGCCACATAGCTGTTTTATGATGTTTTTTCATGAAGACTTTGTATTATATGTCGCAACAGATCGTAACTCCCAAAAGGTAACAGATGTTGAACAAAATCCAAATGTACATGTACTACTCGGAAGAGAAGGAAAAAAATGGGATGAAAATTATATCGAAGTAGAAGGCACCGCTTCAATTGAAGAAGATCAAACATTAAAAAATAAATTTTGGAATAATAGCTTAAAACGTTGGCTACTAAGTGCTGCAGATCCAAACTATGTACTAATAAAAATTAATCCAAATACAATTTACTACATCGATAGTGCTGGTACGACTCAGCCAGAGTTTCTACGACTGTAATCCCCAAAACAAGCCTCTTTAAATGGGCTTGTTTTGTCGAAAAGTTCTAATCAAAAAAAACATAAAATAGGTGGAACTTTCTAAAGATTCTGTTATATAATAGAATTAACTTAAATAAACTGTATTAAGACAGATTGGGAGGAGAAAAAAAATGATGAAAAGAGAAGAACGGAAAAATATGATTGAGTTCATTGAAAAGAAAAAAGGAATTGAGCGTGAAGAACTTTTATTTATGACAGATGACGAAGTAGAACATATTTATAATGTAACGTACTTTTTCTATGAAGAAATTGCAGAATAATGAAAGAAGGCCCACTTAACATAAAAATGTTAAGTGGGCCTTTCTCATTATCCTCCTGCTACACATTACACTTGAGAATGATTTTCATATATAATAATACAAGACTGGAGGAATTTTACTATGAGCTCATGGCTATTATTCGCATTATTATCAGCAATTGCTGCAGCACTTGTATCCATTTTTGGGAAATTTGGATTAGAAGGAATCGATGCCAATGTGGCAACAACTATTCGTTCCATTATCATGGCACTATTCATGATAGGCGTCATTATGATACAAGGAAAATTTCAAAATATTGGTGACGTTCTCCTGAATAAAAGAGCACTTCTGTTTATCACTTTAAGTGGGATAGCTGGTGCCTCATCATGGCTATTTTATTTTCTCGCTTTAAAAACAGGGAAGGTTTCACAAGTTGCCCCTGTAGACAAATTAAGTGTTGTCTTTTCTATTATTCTTGCAATCATTATATTAGGCGAAAAATTGAACTTCATGACTGGCATGGGTGTTGTATGTATTACAGCAGGTGTTCTCTTCATTGCTTTCAGCTAAAAAAACCGCTAATTAGCGGTTTTTTTTCTTCCTATGTAGAGCCATACAATATATACGACTACTGCTGAGATAATGAAAATCAACGTTCCGTAATGATGCAGACTATATTCAACAAAACGCCACTTCTCTCCAAGCTTCCATCCGAGACCAATAAACACGCTAATCCAAATGAAAGCACCACCGTATGCATATAGACAAAATTTCCAAAACGTTAAATTAGACATCCCAGCAAAATATGCAGTTAAATGACGAACTCCCGGTATAAAATATCCAATTATTAATAAAAAAGGACCGTATTTTTCAAACAAAACATGCGTTTTTTCAATTTGTTTTTCTTTAATCCGTATCTTCGAACCATACTTTTTTAATACAGGTAGTCCAAGTTTTAACCCAAGTATGTAACTTAAAGTAATTCCAAGTACCGCACCAGCCATTCCACTTAAAAAAGCCGCTGTCCCTGACATAACCCCTTTTGAAACATTATAACCAACAAACGTCAGCAAAAACTCATCTGGGATTGGGAGACCTACTATTCCACCCGCAAGGGCTATAATAATCCCGAAATATCCATAATGTGCGATTAACTCACCAATATGTTGTTCCATTCGGATGACACATCCTATGCACGATCGTTATTCCCTATTGTGCCCTCTGTCTCTTTTAGGCAAACATGGTATACATATTCACTATACATCGTTTTTATAATGAACTCTACTCCTATTCAATTTATTCATATAGTAGACAAATCTATACTTCACAAGCTTGATTTTTTGTTACAATAAAGAAAAGTTATATTTAGCATCGGTTTGACTCTCAAGAAAAATGATTATGAGTGACCAAAGAAATTTTGAAACAATATATTGCACTTTCTATTCGTATAAAGTATTATGCACCCTTTTACATACAAATCATTTTTCTAAATTATACAGGGGGAAAAAACATGACCATAGAAAAACAATTGATTCACAAAGTATACTATGAAACATTCTTAACGGAACAAGATCCTGTTCAAGCTCCTCAAGTGCTTGGGGAAGCATATGTAAATGAAGCCCAAAATGAGTTTTCTAATATCGCTAACATTCGCTTTGCACAAGGAGAAATTTATTATCATCATAAAGATTTCGAAACAGCAATCTTCAAATGGGAAAAAGTAAATAATGAACTTTGTCTATGGGCTCAAAAAAATATAGCAGACTCTTATTTTGAATTAGGACTTCTTTCAATGGCGGAAGACATTTATACATCCATTCAAACAGAAAACTCGACACTGACAATGGAAATTTCGTTGCAACTTCTTTCTCTGTACATCGAGCAAAATCGTTTAGGGCTTGCTTTTAAAGTAATTAGCGAAGCTGTTGCATTCCAACCCGATTATCCAAATATCACCACCATTGCTCGTTCTTTTTATGAGAAACAGGAAGATTGGAATAATGCTATTGACCTTGCTGTACAAGAAGGAATTCGAACGAAATCATTACACTGGTTTGAAATTTTAACAAATTATGTGAATCAAGGATTCACAAAACAAATGAAACCAAATTATTTTTACGAGGCACTAAAAGTTTTATCTACAGTCGATTCAGTTCAATTTAAACAGCTCGTCTCATCACTTTGGAAAATATATAAAGGTGAGTCAACTTATTTAGCATGGATCCAAACAATCAATCATCTTTTCCTACACATCGAAGTAGATCCTTACGATGCATTGGATGAAATTGTTACCCTTTATCAAGAAACATACTGTGAATTAATTGCAGGCCAATACTTGATGCATGAACTACAGGAACTGATTCCAGACTTATTAACGAATTGGTTTAGCTTAACAAAAGCAGAAGATTCTTTATTGGTTTGCGCTGCAACAGTAGCATGGAATGAGATTTCACCTAAGACCCTTGATACATTACTTGTAAAAAGTGCCGAAACCCTCCTTTCTAGTTCAACTATATGTAACGCAGTTGACCTGGACGAAGTGAAAAGCCTTTTTGAAACTATTGCCGTTTGGGCGGAGAAAAATGATGTGGACTTAAGCCATTCCTTTACATGGCTTGTTCGAGAACTTTCTGATATAAATGTACAACAAATTCTAGTTACAGGTACAGATGATAATAGTAAATCATCGTTCATTAATTCTATATTAGGAGAAAACATACTAGAAGTGTCCCCTCAATCTGCTATTGTGTTTAAAGATAATGCACAGACAGAAATTACAGAGTTCACAGATTTAACAATACGAAAAACTTCTAATTTAAATGAATTTTACGAAATGACAGCTGTTCCTTCAAAATCAGAATCTGAGCAAAAATGTATTGAATTTAAATTACCATGTAGATTTTTACGAAAAAATAAATTCTCATTTTTTGTCACACCAGATTTTTACAGAGATAGCAATATAGAAAATGCAAATCTTGAATATGTACATGCAGCTGATAATCTATTATACATTCTTAACGCTTCTTCACCGTTACTAGATAAAGAACTCGATGCACTATTGTATATGCAGGAACGCATTCCAAATTTACAAGTTCACTTTGTTTTAAATACTATCGATACAACTGTTAGCGATGCAGCAGTAAATACAATGTTAATTGAAACAGAGTCTAAAATACGTGTACATTTCCCAAATTCACGCGTATTCCCTTACTCATCTTTATATGAGAGCAGTGAACAGCTAAGTGATTTAACAGAATCCATCACTTCAAACTTTACAAATAGAGATATAAAAATAGAGCGCACAAAAAAACTATTATGGTTTATTCAAAAAACGATTACTTATCTCTTAAATGAACGAATACAATTAGAAAATACATTAGTCAAATCAATTCGTTGGAATAAGCATATATTAGTGAAACTAGACGGCTTTACTAATAACCTTACTGCGATTGAAAACGATAAAACTCGTTCCATCACGGATTCCTATCGTTTAACAAAAGAAGCAATTATCCATGATCTTCATGAACAAATTCCCGAATTATTACGAAGCTGTTCTGACTTAATTCAGGAAGACATTGATTTTAAGCAAGTTCACGAAGAGCTCAATGTAGCAATGAATGAGAGAATTCAAAAACATTTACAACAAGTAATACTACCTAAGTTTACTCATTCAATTCAGGAATGGATTGAAACTGCACATAATGAATTCATCCAAAGTCAATCGTATTTAGATGAAATGAGTGAGACATTTAATAAATTATACAAAGAAGAACGCATGAAATTACCATGTGATTTCCAATTACTTGATGACTGGCGCCGAGACGTTGCAAGGATGACGAATCGAATTAATGTTGCGGATGTAAATATATTACTTCGCTCTACTCCAACACAATTGCTATTAAAAAGTGCTGGGAAATTATTTGGAAATATGCAAAAAAATCAATCTATGCTTCACAACAAATATAAAGATTATATTGAAAACGAAGATTATACCGAAGTAACAAAAACGATTTCTAAACAATTCTTCCTGCAATTTGAGTTATTCGAGAGTGCGTTAGAACGTGACATTATGATGTTCTTTAAAGAACCTCTTAGTATATTAAAACAAACTGTCGAAGCAGCACATTTAGAGATTGATCAGGACGAAAGTACATTAACGATACTAAGAACAAGTCCGGAAACATATCATGATCCTTTAACATTGTTTAAATTACAACTATTGCAATACAAATTTATGTTAGATAAAAACAGTAAGCATGATGAAACGCCTCCTTTCAAAGTAGTCATTGACGAAACACCAACCTTTTAAAGAAACGCACCATATTGCAAGACATGAGCAAAAAACCAAGCAAATTGTAACAATTGCTTGGTTTTTTACTTATGTTCTTCCCAAATAATATCCTCAACCTTCGCCTCAATTTTAACAAGCTCAATGAACTTTTTTCTCTCTTCTTCTTTATGAATTAACTTATGAACATATCGGCGTTTATTTAATAAATTCCTACATATTTCATTATCATTTAAAACTTCCTGACAGCGCTTATCCTCATGTAAAACTTTAAACCACGTATATTGCTTCAGCTTTTCCAGATGCCGCTTTATTCTTTTCTTTTTTCGTTCTTCTCGCTCAGCCAATCTTTCTAATGTTCCCTCTACCACTTCATCTAGCATAAATTCACCAGCAACTTTTACAACACTGACAGTTCCTCTAACAATCCCTTTCCCTGCATCAGCACATATTTCACCTAACGCAATTGCCCCGCGGCCAATTCCTACTAAAATATGTCCAATAATATCCTCCATATTATCCCTTCTTTCTAATTTACAATTTTCATATGATCAAACGGATAATAGATTGCAGTTAATGTCCCAAGTACCTTATTAACATCTAGCAACTTGGGTCTCATAGACACCTCCTGCACATTTGTTGGGAAAACGCGCAGATTTTCACTTTAAAAAATAGTATGCATGTAATGGACAGTATTTCAAAAAGCTCACGCAAGTGACTTTTCTTTTCTATTTATTTCCTCTTTCTATCTTCTTCTATTATAAAACTTTTTTGTGAATAAATCCCATACCTCCTACTAATTAATCAAACGATTTGTCTTACACTAACAAGTTATAATAGTAAACTGAATGTCCTATAAAGATTAGCGTAAGTAAGCTCGTTAAACCCCAAAAGCTGTCCCATACTGAATAAAATTATTACATCAAAAAAAGAACTGCTCTTATAAGCAGTTCTTCATTTCTTATATCTCGGTATAAACAATACACATCTGTGCTGCAACATATGTAAGCCAGATCCAAAGCGGATCATATTTTACTTTACGCCCACCAATATCCGTCACACCAATAATAAAATCTGAAATAACAAATAACAATCCACCAAGCGCCGGTATCCACCATATGCCATTACTTGCATAATATAAGGCAAACGCAAAGCATGCCATTCCGCCAACCCATAATCCATACACAAGGGCACCAATTGTAAACAACTTATCTTGCCTTTGATTCCGAATAAAAAAGAACCAACCAATTATTAAAAATAAACCGTATATACATGTCCCAATCCAAAATCCTTTCCATGAAATACCTGTTTGCAAAAATGCTGTTACATAAAAACAATGTGCAATTGCAAATGTAACCATACCACCGATTAAACGATGCCCAAACGGAATGAGCCCTGCCATAAACAAGTCACCAAGCGTAGACAACGTCATACCAATTGCAGTCCATTGCCGATATTCTACAGCTGGATCTTGTAACCAAATCCAAATCGCACCGCCTGTTAAAGAAAAGCTAAGAATGAGCCGAACTGATAGCGGTAACGGCTCATTTTTTTTAGTTTGCTTTGTCTGCTTTATTGCAAAAAACGCACCGAAAACAAATAACATTATTTGTCCAATCAATAATATATAGATTTCATTCATAATATATACTCCTTAATGAACGGATACTAATGTATTTTCGTTCCATAACTTATTTTATCCTCTAAAATTTTAAAAAAAGAAGGACACTTCTGTCCCTCTTTTACACGAAATTATAATAACTGCACTAACTTTAAGCCGCTTCTTTCTCTTGCTCTATTTTCCGTATATTTGGCGTTCGATTTACTACGATAATCCCCGCCGCCACGCACGCTAAGCCAAATAAAACAAATGAATGAATTGCTTCCCCTAAAATCATGCTGGATAATAAAACGCCAAATACTGGTATAAAGAACATATACATCGATACTTTGCCAACCTTGTTATATTTCATAACCGTATTCCAAATACAGAATCCTGCCGCTGATAAGAAGGATAAATATAGTAACATAAATAGTGCTTTCATATTGAATATGAAAGGCATAAGTCCAACTTGACAAACGCCAATACATAATAATCCAATAGATCCAAAAATCATCTGGTATGCTGTCATGTACCCAACATCTAATGTTTTGCTTCCCTCTTTCGCCAATATATTTCCATATGAATACATCAGTGCTGCCCCAAGAAGCAATAATTCACCAATTCCAAAATGAAATGCCATACTTCCATCACTTGGAACATTCACAAGAATTACACCGCAAAAACCGATAGACACGCCGATCACTTTTCGAATATTTAATGCATCATCTTTATACAAAAAATGTGCGATTAAAATTTGGAAGAAAGATGATGTCCCTGAAATAATAGCACCTTCAATTCCAGAACTGTAACTCATTCCAATATAAAAACACACATATTGTAGGAATGTTTGAAACAAACCAATTTGTACTAATTGCTTTCCCGTTTCTTTTTTGAAATTCATATCCTTTCCTATCGCTTTAAAAAAGAATAAGAGCATCACACCTGATAAGAAAAAGCGATAACCCGCAAATAATATTTGCTCACCAACTTCATGTGGCTGAATTCCAAGTTCAGCATAACTTAATTTAATAAAAGGAAATGCACTTCCCCATAGGAATGTCGCTGCCAGTGCTGCAACAAATACACCAATCGGATGGGTAAAAAATTTCTCTGTCTTCACTTGCTGTCTTCCTTTCCGACCTTTTTACGAACAATATTCATATATACCAAAGGAAAAGAAAAAAAACAAGTTTTTCAATTTTATACACAAACAAAAACATATCACCAATTAAAAACATATGCTATACTATAGAATAATTACAAGATAATAATAGATAAAATTGGTTTAAATAGAAATGCTGCTATCCGTATGGATGGCAGCTTTCGTCGTTTTATGGGGATTGCGATTATGATTCTTTTTCTCAATCAGAATGTGGAAGGAGCGAGTAATTATGAACACAGAAGTAAAAACAATACCATCAAAAAAGGATGTGTCTCGTCCATCTTGGATTCAAACATTTCAAAAGCATCATGAACTCATCTTTGCTATCTTATCTGGTATTTTCATTTTAGCGGGCTGGTTATTCACTAAAAACGAAGCAACAACTACGGGAATCACCTTTTACATCCTCGCTTATATAATTGGAGGATATGCAAAAGCGAAAGAGGGCATTGAAGATACAATTGAAGAGAAGGAATTAAATGTAGAAATGTTAATGATCTTCGCTGCCATCGGTGCTGCTATGATCGGATATTGGGCAGAAGGTGCTATTTTAATATTTATCTTTGCTCTAAGCGGCGCAATGGAATCTTACACATTAAGCAAAAGCCAAAAAGAAATCTCAGCACTGCTTGATTTACAGCCTGAAGAAGCTTTGCTTATTTCACACGGAACAGAAGAACGCATTCCAGTAGGTCAGTTAAAAATTAATGACATCATTTTAATTAAACCAGGTGAACGCGTGCCAGCAGATGGTACCATTCATAGTGGTGAAACAAATATCGATGAAGCAGCTATCACTGGGGAACCAATCCCAAATGAGAAGAGATTGGGTGATGAAGTATTCGCTGGAACCGTGAACTTACGCGGAGCTATTGAAGTTAAAATTACAAAAAGAAGCGACCAAACATTGTTCCAAAAAATCATTCGTCTCGTTCAAAACGCACAAAGTGAAAAATCACCGTCACAACTTTTCATTGAAAAATTTGAAGGAACATATGTAAAAGGCGTCCTTATTGTCGTTGCCCTAATGTTATTTGTTCCTCACTTTTTACTAGAATGGAGCTGGAACGAAACATTTTATCGCGCGATGATTTTACTTGTAGTTGCTTCTCCTTGTGCGCTCGTGGCCTCGATTACACCAGCAACATTATCCGCTATTTCTAACGGCGCGCGAAGTGGTATTTTATTTAAAGGTGGTATTCATTTAGAACGCCTTGCCTCAGTGAAAGCAATTGCTTTTGATAAAACCGGAACATTAACACAAGGAAAACCAACTGTCACAGATGTTTACGTACGTGATAAAATAACAGAAAAAGATGTACTGTATATTACAGCTTCTATCGAAAGTCATTCTACACATCCGCTTGCAGAAGCTATCGTCAAGTACGCAAAACATGCATATGATATTACATTAACGAAACCAGAAAGTGTAGAAGATGTTACTGGGTTTGGCTTAAAAGGAATATTAGAAGGTACAGCTTATAAGATTGGGAAAGCCGATTTTATTGGCGAAGAAACGAAAACATTTCATAACGGTATCGCTACTACACTCGAACAAGAAGGAAAAACGATTGTCTATATTAGTAATGCAGAAGGAATTCTTGGACTTATCGCTTTAAAAGATACACTTCGACAAGAAACAATTGCTGCTATCCGTGATTTACAAGGCCTCGGTGTTGAAGCTATCATGATTACAGGTGATAACGAACAGACCGCCAAAGCAATTGCAATGGAAAGCCACATTAAAGAATACTACGCATCATGCTTACCAGAAACAAAAGTACAAACGGTGAAACGACTAAAAGAAAAATATGGTACAGTAGCAATGGTTGGCGATGGTATTAACGATGCTCCTGCACTCGCAACAGCAAGTATTGGCGTCGCTATGGGTGAAGGAACAGATGTTGCCTTAGAAACAGCAGACGTTGTTCTCATGCAAAATGAACTTTCTCGCCTTGCACAGGCCATTCGTTTATCAAAACGAATGAATCGTATCGTTAAACAAAATGTTATTCTTTCTTTAACAGTAATTGCAATGCTAATTTGCTCTAACTTCTTGCAATTTTTAGCCCTTCCGTTTGGTGTTATCGGTCATGAAGGAAGTACAATCCTTGTTATACTAAACGGCTTACGATTATTAAAAGTAAATAACTAACGGGTCCCCAGAGGGAACCCGTTTTTTTCTTTAATATCTAGCTTTTAATGGTAACCATTATGTCCATTCGCACTACTGCTCGTTTTATGTTTTGGATGCGAACTACTTTTTTGTTTACCCTGGTTTTTATTATTATGATTCTTTTTATTGTTACTCATCTTGAATCCCCCCTGTTCCTCTTTATTATGGAACAGAACTTTATTTTTCATCACGGGAATTATTGTCATTTGTTCGATAAAAATGCAGTAATCCATTAATTTCTCCACCAAGTAAAATGACCCAAGCTGTTAAATAGAACCATAACATTAAAATAATGATACCACCAAGACCACCATATGTATTGGCATAGTTTGCAAACTTATCTACGTAATAAGCAAATGAGTACGATACCACAATCCATCCAATCGTAGCAAATAACGCTCCTGATACGACCTCTCTTCTTCTTAACTTTCTATCGGGTGCAAATGTATATAAAAAGCTGAATACAGCAAATAACACTAAGAAACTGGCCACGAATCGTGTAATGCTCCATACGAAAGCAAAGCTCTCTGATAAACCGAGCGCTTTAAAAACCGCTGCTCCAATTACTTGGCCAAACACTGGAACAATTAATGCAAAAACAATCATAAAAATCATTGCTAGCGTAAGTACAATAGATAGTGCTCTCGTTGTAATGTAAGAACGTGTTTCTTTTACATCATAAGCACGATTAAAAGCATTCATCACTGCATTTACACCATTTGATGCAAACCATAACATAGATAATAAACCAAATGATAATAAACCACCATTTTGTTTATTTACAACGCTATCAACATTTACCTCAATTAGATTCATTGCATCTTCTGGCACATAAGCCTCTAATAAGCTGAGTATATCCTCTGTATGAATAGGTATAAATCCAAGAAGCGTAATTAAAAAAACAAGCCCAGGAAAAATAGCAAGCAAGAAGAAATAAGCGAGCTGTGCTGCTAAGCCCGCTACGTCATCTCGCATCGTTCGGTCATATAGATCCTTACCAAACGAATAAACATGATTTCCCCTTGCTTTCTCTAGAAATTTTTTCATATTTCTCTATACGCTTTTCTTCTCTTCTTTATCTTGTTTCAACTCAATATATGCTTCCGTTTTTTTTTCCTCAGCACTCACTGGTTCTTCTCCTTTTACCTCTTCTAATGCTGGAGAAATTGCTTGAATTTCAATTGTTTCTTTCTTTTCTTCTGGCTCAGCCTTCTTCTTACTAAAAATTTCTTTCGTTTCTTTTAATGTTTCAACAACAGCTGGTGTCAATTTCTTAATCTCTGCTACCTTCGCCTTTACTACATTAAAATCTGCAAGTTCACGTCCTCTATCTGTAACAGTTTGCACTTTTTCTTTAATCTTTGCATTCTCACCAATTTCAATCATTTTTGATTTTGCTTTTTCTGCTGTATTTTTCACTTTCTCACGATTTTCTTTCTTAAGCATGGAAACAGCTACGCCTGCAGCTACTCCAATCGCAATATTTCGAGCTATCTTATTCTTCTTTGCCATATTCCTTCACCCTTTCGTTTCTTATTTTAGAAAGTATTTCTTTCTAAGCTTTCTCATATTCCTTGCTCATTTCGAATGAATGCTAACAATTTTGTACACCCTTCTGTTACAAGGTCATATACTTCTTGAAAGTTCCCTGTAAAATAAGGGTCAGGAACATCCGTCCAGCCACCGTCTGGAACAAAATCGGACAATTTACCAATATAACCTCCAGCTTTACCTAAACTTTCTAAATCGGCTATATTCTTGTTATCCATGGCAATAATATAATCAAACTTTATTAAGTCTTCTTTTTCTACTTGACGTGCTTTAATTCCTTCAAAAGAGACTTCATTTTCTTTTAAAATTTTTTGTGTTCCTTCATGAGGTGGATGATCGATATGCCAATCACCCGTCCCCGCAGAATCAATTTGAATGTTATGTTCTAATCCCTCTTGCACGACAAGATCACGAAAAATTGCTTCTGCCATCGGCGAACGACAAATGTTCCCAAGACAAACAAACAATACTTGAATCATGTTTATTTCTTCCCTTCTTGGTGCACTTCTTATATATACATATAGTATAAACAACCAATTATTAATTATAAAGGAAATATCCACTAATTTAATAGAGGTGAAAAGTTTCATTAACGAAAATGATAAAAAATGTTAAGATATCCTTATGTTATTTCAAAGGGGGACACTTCGGTGGATTTATCCGTAAAATCAAAAGAAAATGTTGAATACATGGTAGAGGCTATTAAAGAGAAGTTACGTATGGTAAACGCAGGAGCAATGAGAGCTGAAAGCTTTAACAACGAGATGTATGAAGATCTACGTGACATTTATGATCATGTAATGAAACGTGAAACATTCAGTATTAGTGAAATGCAGGCTATTACAGAAGAATTAGGTATGCTAATTAAAAAATAATGAGGAGCCCCTTTATATAAAGGGGCTTTTTTATTTCCAACAACTTCATGACATTCCTTCACTTTTCTACATCTATTTTCCAAATGCTGTACAATAAAAAAAGAACCTCATCATAGACCACGCACCCAATTCCATTTTACCGTGCAAGATGTATCGTATTGTCATTGCTAACTGTGTTTACCGGAGGTGTTTATTCATGAACAATTGGTATAGTAAAACAAAGGATCAAACAATACTTGAACTTAAAACAAATAAACAATATGGTTTAACAGAAGAAACAGCGGGAATCCGATTAAAAAAATATGGTCGAAACGAACTCGCCACAAAACAAAAACGAACTATATGGCAACGTATTTTTTCCCAAATTAATGATGTTCTTGTCTATGTTCTTTTAATTGCCGCTCTTATTTCTGCCTTTGTAGGTGAATGGGCTGATGCTAGCATTATTGCTCTTGTTGTTGTGTTAAATGCTGTAATCGGTATTATTCAAGAATCGAAGGCAGAACAAGCTTTAGGAGCATTAAAAAAAATGGCAACACCAAAAGCAATTGTAAAGCGGGATGGTGAATTAAAAGAAATTCCATCCGAACAAGTTGTACCAGGAGATATTATTATGCTTGATGCTGGACGCTATATTCCGTGTGACTTACGCCTTATCGAAACTGTCAATTTAAAAATTGAAGAATCTGCTTTAACAGGCGAATCCGTTCCTGTTGATAAAGATTCAATGTACAATCCTTCTCTCCAAAATGAAGGGCAAGTACCACTAGGTGATCAAAAAAATATGGCATTTATGTCCACACTCGTTACTTATGGACGAGGCGTTGGTGTTGCTGTTGAAACAGGCATGAAATCACAAATTGGAAAAATCGCTATTCTTTTACATGAAGCTGACGACGATACAACACCACTTCAAAAAAGCTTAGCACACGTTGGGAAATATTTAGGATTTGTAGCCGTTGCAATCTGCATCATTATGTTCTTCATCGGATATTTCCAAGGCCGAGATACGTTAGAAATGTTTATGACTGCAATTAGCTTGGCAGTCGCAGCGATTCCAGAAGGATTACCAGCCATTGTCTCTATCGTTCTCGCAATTGGTGTACAACGAATGATTAAACAAAACGTCATCATTCGTAAGCTTCCAGCCGTCGAGGCACTTGGTTCTGTTACAATTATTTGTTCAGATAAAACAGGAACATTAACACAAAATAAAATGACGGTTACTCATTTCTATAGTGATCATACATACGATAAACTCGAAAATTTAAACGTAAATAATGCGACTCAGCATTTACTATTAGAAAATATGGTTTTATGTAACGACGCATCTTATACAACTGAATCACAAACTGGGGATCCAACAGAAATTGCGCTTCTTGTTGCCGGCAACACCTTTCATCTTCAAAAAGATATTTTAGAAGACCAATATAGACGCGTGAACGAATTACCATTTGACTCCGAACGCAAAATGATGTCAACACTACATGAGTATGGTAGTAACTATTACAGTATGACCAAAGGCGCAATTGATAAGCTTTTACCTCGTTGCTCTCATATTTTTATAGATGGTGCAATCGAACCATTAACTGATACAGATAAAAAACAAATATTAGAAGCTACTCAAATCATGTCTCAAAAAGCTTTACGCGTACTATCATTCGCTTTCAAAAAGCTCGACACGCAAAACATCTCCATTGACCATCTAGAAAAAGACCTTATATTCATCGGACTTGTCGGTATGATTGATCCGCCGCGAACAGAGATAAAAGCATCTATTGCAGAATGTAAAAAGGCAGGGATTCGTACCGTTATGATTACAGGAGATCACAAAGACACTGCTTTTGCCATTTCCAAAGAACTAGGTATTGCTGAAAAAGAATCTGAAGTCATGGTTGGAACAGAATTAGATTGTATTTCAGACGAAAAACTAGCAAATGAAATGAATCATTTAAACGTCTTTGCGCGTGTTTCCCCTGAACATAAAGTTAAAATTGTAGGAGCGCTGCGTGCAAAAGGAAATATTGTTTCTATGACTGGGGATGGTGTCAATGATGCGCCATCTTTAAAACAAGCAGATATCGGAGTCGCAATGGGGATTACAGGAACAGATGTCGCTAAAGGTGCGGCTGACATGGTTTTAACAGATGATAACTTCTCATCTATTGTCAAAGCTGTTGAGGAAGGAAGGAATATTTATCGCAATATAAAAAAAGCTATTCTTTTCTTGCTCTCTTGCAACTTTGGAGAAATTATTGCACTCTTCTTAGCTATTTTATTCGGCTGGGCTACTCCACTTCGTCCAATTCATATTTTGTGGGTGAATTTAATTACAGATACACTCCCAGCTCTCTCACTTGGGGTTGACCCAGAAGACCCGGACGTTATGAAAGAAAAACCGCGTCGTACAAAAGAAAGCTTATTTAGTGGCAGTGTTCCTTTTCTTATCTTAAACGGAATTGTGATTGGAACCCTCACTTTAATTGCTTTTATTATTGGTGCAAAGTTCTATACAGGAGATATGAATATATTCCCACTCTTCCCATCTCAAATTGATGATGATGCTTTATTACATGCCCAAACGATGGCGTTTGTCGTACTCAGTTTTTCTCAACTCGTTCATTCATTTAACTTACGATCACGTACGAAATCAATCTTTTCAATTGGTATATTCACAAATAAATACTTAGTTTTCTCCCTACTTATCGGTGTACTTATGCAAGTATGTATTATCTCCATCCCACCAATTGCTAATATATTTGGCGTACATGCTTTAACTTTAAAAGATTGGGGATTTGTTATATTACTAAGTATTATTCCGCTTGTTATAAACGAAATGATAAAAGTGTTCAAGAAAAATTAAAAGGCAATGAGGGGACCCCTCATTGCCTTTTTATATTATCCTTGCAATTCTTTTTTTATATTCTCTGTAAGTTCCGCCATACGCTTGCGGCTTTCTTCACGTTCACGTTTATTTTGCTCTTCAATTTGCTGCGTTTCTTGCATACCTCTTGAAATAATATTCCATGTTTCTTCAAGTGTTTCCATTTTAATACTAGAAGAACCGGATAGTCTCGCTACTTCTACACTTTGCGTTGCAATATTTTGTGCATTTTTCTTAAGTAGCTCATTTGTACGACGATCAAGCTCAGCCATCGAATCCGCAACAAGCTTTTGACGTTTTGCGTTCACAGCTTGAATAATACCATTTTTAAAAATAGGAATTGTTGTAATAAATGCTGTATTAATTTTACCAATTAATTTGTTATTACCACGCTGAATCATACGAATTTGTGGTGCTGTTAATAACGCGACCATACGTGCTTTCTCTAAATCATCAATGCGTTGCTCTAAAATTTCAACAGAGTTTCTCAAAGATTCTAATTCAATGCCTGCCAACTGATCATTATTACGCACACGCTCTTCATACATTGGAACTAACTCTGTATTTAAACGTTCTAGTAACATTTCTCCTGCTACTACATACTTCTCTAAATCTAAATAATATTTTAAGTTCTGCTCATATAAACCATCTAACGTACCAATCGATTTTTTCATTTCATCTTGGTATTTTGTAATTTCCACATATACTTTGTCAATCTCACGGCCCATCGTTTGATACTTACTAAAAATTTGTTCAATCATTTTATCTGCTTTTTTAAACATGCGAGAGAAAAATCCACTTTTCTCCTCTGCAAAATCCTTACTATCAAACCTGTCCATAATTTTGCCAAGTTGTTTTAATAAATCACCAGAATCCTCTATCTTTGATAAAGACATTGTATGTAAAATTTGATCCGCAAAACGTGAAATCTCCATAGAAGGCTCTTTACCAAGCTCAATTAATTCCAATTGATCTTTAATATCAACAGCATTATAAATACGTTGAACTTCAGTGTCTTCTCTCAGTTGCATGCGAAGATCTTGCGCAGTTTGCTCATTTAATTCTGTTTTTGAATCTAATACGATAGGATTATTATTCATATGTCATTCTCCTCTTCTTTATAAAAATGGACGGAATAGCCCTTTAATTGTTTGAGATAAATTTTTATATGTAGATGGACCATGAAATTCTAAATCAAAATTCACTTCCTCCAACCAATGTGAATCAAATGCCGCCGCTTCAATATACGGTTCAATGTCATTTCTTCCTGTCGGGTTAAAGTGGAGTACATCAATTCCAATCTGATTTAAAAATAACAGCAAGACAGCATCAGAACGAGTTAATTCTCCACTCTTTTCATTATTAAATATAACAATTTTTGGTACTTCTTGCGAATAATCAAATTTCTCAAGCAACTCTAAAATATTAGGTGGAATTTGGGAAAGCTGCGCAAAAACATACAGCGCGACTTCTTGTTTCGTTTCTTTTCCAACGGGTTTACAAAGTTCACTTTCACACGTATGAATAATAGCTTCCGCAATCCCATGTTGAAGCCCTTCAGGTAAGCGCTTATGCGGCCACCAATGACTATTTATAATTTGATCAGGATGCAAATTCCCCGCCCGGTCTAATGCATCACGATAATGAAATTGGAAGTTTGCTTTTTGCTCTTTTGTAAATGGAAAAGTATTAATTAATAAGCTATTATCAAAAGACGTAACAGCTTTCAATCGTTGGAAATATTCTTTCTCATTTTTTGAAACACCTGACACTTTCGCAAATAAAGACGGAATATAAATATGTTTATTTTCCACAAAGAACGTTGGGCGTACAAATGCCTTCTCTTTCGTAATTAAAAAGAGCTCATCGTATGTTGTTTTTAGCGTACGTGCGACAGGTGTATATGTACGAAATTGCCACGGTTTATATAATAAAGAGTTATCATGATGAAGCACTTGTTCAATTTCTTTCGATGCTTGATAAGCTACGGTTGCGACACGTTCCCGGCGTCGATCTGGAAATGGTTCTAGTGAAATACGTCCTGGATGAGAAATAACGAAAGTTCTTTCTTCCTCATCAACATGTTCAAAGCCATCTTTTCCTTCTGGATGATAATATAAAACATCACACCCGAGCATAATAAGGAAGTACAAGAAATAAACACGACTCTCCTTTGCATCTCCATACCAAACGATGCGGGGCATTTGCTTCTTATAATTAATTGTCGAAAACCATTGTGCTACGTAATTTTCGCTTAATTTAATTATATCAATTAAGAAACGTCGAAAACCTTCTGTTTTTAAAGATTGATTATGCTGTTTCGCATATAAATTTAATACAGCAATAAACGTTGTGTGTATATAGTGTTGCAAATCAGGGTTATCAATTTTCGGTAACAATTGTTTTCCAGATAAATGTGCAACCAGTCTATTTACCGTAAGCCCATTTGGCGCTTCTTGATGTAAGGAAAAAACTTCTTGAATATGACGAAGCTTCTCAGAATCGATTACTTTATTTAAATTTTGTTCATGCAGTACATGAATTCCTTTTGCTTCACTATAATCAAATAATTCATTAAAATATTCATCTACATCGTTTGGGACACCAAGAATACGACAAGCTATATAATTAAATTTCATCTCACTCTCTGTCAATTCATACTGCGGACGTTTTTCTAAAATCGTTTCAAATTGCTTTAAATCTGCTTCTTCTTTTAATGTATATGGATGAAGTGTAAAACGCGAAAACACGACAGTTCACCTCCAAAGAACGTTTACTTTTTTCTAATAAACAATACGTATTTCTTTTATTATAAACTATTTTAAGTTATAAAAAATGGGCGCTCGCATAACGAGCAAACCCATTCCAATTATTTATCTTCTTTCTTAGTAGCTGCAATCTCTTCTCTAGCTTGTCCTTGTCGCATGTAATGCAGAATAAATGTTGCACCAAATGCGATAACTAAAATCACAAAGAATAGCCAGTGTGGCACTTCAATATGAATAACAGATAGTAACATCTTCGTTGCAATAATTAAAATTAAAATATATGCCGTTGATTCAAGCTCTGGAATACGTTCTAGTAATTTTAAGAATACCCCTGCAATACCACGCATCATTAAAATACCAAGCATTCCACCTAATAACAGAATCCAAACTTCATTAGATACACCAAAAGCCGCAAGAACGCTATCTACTGAAAATGCAATATCCATTAGCTCAACCATTACAACTGTTCCCCAGAATACACCAAATATTCTAAAGAGAACGCTGTTTTGATTCATGCCATGTTCTTCTTCTTCTTCACTATTTTCTTTTCGTTTATCAATAAAGTATTTAATAGAAAGCCATGCAAGGTATAATGCGCCTAAAACTTTTACCCACCATAATTTAATTAAGAACATACCGATTCCAATTGCAATAAAACGGAATGCATATGCACCAATTAACCCATAAAATAATGCCTTTTTACGTTTTTCTTCTGGTAAGTGCTTTACCATTACCGCTAACACAAGGGCGTTATCGGCAGATAATAATCCTTCAAGTACAACAAGTGTACCAATTAATCCCCAAGATACAGGATCTTGTAATACTCTAATCCACATGTCCAAGTCAAAAAATTGGGCATATGTATCAAGGATTCCTTGTAAAATGCTCATCTTACTGTTTTCCCCTATTCTTTGCTAGATTTATAGAAAGGTCAAAAAAAGGAAACGAAGTTCGTTTCCTTCTTATGCATCCAAGCCATACGCTCTTACAAGCGCACCTAATCCGCCTTGGAATCCACTTCCTACTGCATTAAACTTCCACTGTCCATTATGACGGTATAGCTCACAAAAGACAACTGCTGTTTCAATGGAGAAATCTTCCCCTAAATCAAAGCGAAGAACTTCTTCGTTTGTTTCTTCGTTTGCTAAGCGAACAAATGCATTTGCAACTTGTCCAAAGTTTTGATTGCGTCCTTCTGCATCATAAATCGTAACTGTAATTGCGATTTTGTGCACATCTGATGGAACTTTAGTTAAATCGACAACAAGTTGCTCATCGTCACCTTCGCCTTCACCTGTACGGTTATCACCTGTATGTAAAACTGATCCACATGGAGATTGTAAGTTGTTGTAGAAAATAAAATCGGTTTCTTTCGTACATTTTCCATTTGCATCTAATAAAAAGGCCGATGCATCTAAATCATAATCAGATCCACCATCATATGATTTAATATCCCACCCAAGACCGATAACCGCTTTTGTAAGACCTGGGCTTGTCTTACCTAAATCAATTTTCTGTCCTTTTTGCAATTGAATAACCATTTATCTTCACCTCATATACTATGATTCTAAAAATATATACAGAATTAAAATACCGGTTCAATCATATATAAATCCATTTTGATTTTCAGACGTATAAGTCGCCGTTATGAAAACAAAAGATAACTTGCGCTTACTGTTCTCCTGTTGTTTTCACTTGGCATAACCAGAAAAGGATCTGACCACTTCTATGCATGGCTAGATGCTCCCCCACCTAAAAAATCTCTTATGTCGATTTTTCCATTTGCATTTATCTATTCTTATTACTCTACATCCAACCCAAAGTTATTACATAAAGCACCTAATCCACCTTGGAATCCACTTCCGATTGCATTAAACTTCCATTCACCAGCATGACGATATAACTCACCAACTACTACCGCTGTCTCAATAGAGAAGTCTTCTCCTAAATCGTAACGAATTAACTCAGCATTCTTCTCTTCGTCTAAAATACGTACGAAAGAGTTAGATACTTGTCCAAAGTTTTGGCTACGTCCTTCGCCATCATAAATTGTAATCGTGAAACAAATGCGCTCGATGTGTGCAGGAACATTTTTCAAGTCCACTTTAATTGCTTCATCATCGCCTTCGCCTTCACCTGTACGATTATCCCCTAGATGCTCTACAGAACCATTTGCTCCCTTTGGATTGTTATAAAAAACAAAGTCTTCTGGACCTGATACTTTTCCGTTTGCTCCTACTAAGAAAATACTAACGTCTAAATCAAAATCATTTTGTCCATCATAACGATTTGTATCCCAGCCAAGACCTACAAGAACTTTAGAAAGGCCTGGATTTGTTTTTGTTAAATCTACCTTCTGTCCTTTTTTCAAAGAAATCGATGCCATATATTATTCCTCCTTAAATTGTATTATTGATAGCGTGATACAATCTCACTTAAATTCTTGTCTTGCGTACCTTCTCCAACTGCAGAAAATTTCCATTCGCCGCCATGACGATACATTTCCCCTACAACTAATGTTGTTTTCCCACCATAATTTTCCGATAAATTATAACGTGCTAATTCTTCACGTGTTTGTGGGTTTTGAATACGAATATATGCATTTTGAATCATCCCAAAATCTTGACGACGATTCACACAATCATAAATATTTACAACAAATACTAAACGATTAATACGGTTCGGAACTTTATGCAATTCTACGAAAATCGTTTCGTCATCGCCTTCGCCTTCACCTGTTACATTATCACCTGAATGAATAACACTTCCACAAGCGGATAGTTTGTTTCCAAAATAAACTAGATCATTTTTATTTAAAAAACGATCATTTTCTAGCATAATCACAGATGCATCACAATCGATGTTTGGTTTACTTCCAAATAAAGACGATAGAAATCCACCTGATTGTCCAATCGGATCCCATCCTAAGCCAACCTGTAATTTCGCTACTTTTGGTTGTCCTTTCGTTAAATCAATCTTCTGTCCTTTTTCTAAAATAATAGGCATGAAGTTTCTTCCTTTCTACAAAGTATTTTCCAAATGGGAAAATATTGTATTCTTCTCTTATATTGTAGCATCATTTGTCGATTGAAAAAAAGAATAAATTTTCAATTATATGAAAACATTTATACAATTTACTTATAAGGATGTAAGAAGTGATAAATAGAACCAATCATCCCAGCATAATTACGATTTTGAGCCAGACTAATCTCACATGTTTTATAAAAATCCGCCTGCAAATACTCTCTTACCCCTTCTTTCACTTCTCCTAAAAACTTAGTACCTCTCGCTGTAATCCCTCCACCAATAATAATTGTTTGTGGGTTAAAGATATAAGCAAGATTGCTAATTCCAATCGCTAGATGTTTCAAGAATATTTCAACTGCTTTTACAATTTCTTTATCCTTCTTATCGTATAACTCAAAAATTGTTTGTCCATTCCAATTACCATCTCCTTTATATCGCTGCACAAGGGAGATCAATCCTGAAATAGATGCAATTTCTTCAAATCGTTTTCCTTCAACTACTATGTTTCCCCATTCACCAGCACTAAACGAATGACCTCGGTATAACTGCTCATTGATAACAATAGCCCCACCAATTCCAGTCCCAATGGTCAGCATAATAAAATTTCTCTTCTTTTTGCCTATGCCGCTCCATTTCTCTCCTAGTGCTGCACAATTTACATCATTTTCAATTGAAACAGGGACCTTTAGCTTAGTTTGCAATCTATCAACAATAGGAATTTTGGCATAGCGTGGAATATGATCCACGCCGCCAGTTACCATTCCTTTATGAATATCAACAATTCCTGCTGTACTAATACCGATACCAAAAATAGACTGCTGATCCATTAACTCTTGCGATAAGCAAATTAGCTTTTGAACAATTTGTTCACCGCCCAAATGTGACTCAGTAAAAACCGTTTTGTGTTCCAGTAATGTTCCTACTTCTGAAACAATCCCATATTTAATTTGCGTACCACCAATATCAAATGCAATATATTTTTTCATTCCGTCACTTCCTCTAACATCATGACTTCTATCTACTCGCATTGAAATGATGAAATTTCATACTTAATAAGAGTTTACAAGATTTACTGATTCAACTTTTACATAAACACTACTATACGCCTTATTATCTGAAACAATTTCATAATATGATCCTCGCGGAGTGTGGATCGTATCTTTAATCGCTACCATTATATTTCGAGATGTGGAACCATTTGTCTCTCCAGCTAAACCTTTATATACTTCTGAACCTGATTTCAATGTTCCAAGTTGATATTTATTTAAATCCTTACTACCATTCATGGAATCTATTCTATACATAAGAGACGCAATTTGTTGTCCCCAATTCTCATCACTTGCATACATAACGTTCATACCTTGAGCCTTATCACCTAAGTTCCCACCGTTATACGTGTTTCCACTTGGCGTTAAATAATGCTTATCGATGTATGCTGCGCAGAAATCAATGCCTTCTTCCCACGTTTTAAATGCAGTTGCTCCGTTATACGGATCCGAGTCTACTGCTCTAAATCCAAATAAATTTTTCTTTTCTTGTGCAATCCGACTCGTTCCCCAGCCAGACTCTAAAATTGCATGTGATACCAAGTACCCTGCATTCATCTTATACTTCTCTGCCGCACTTACAAAATATTTACCTAATCCAATAAGAGGACTATTCGCATTAGATTTACGTAAGAAATTATCAATTTCTTCTCCTACATATGTAGAAGTTGCACGTAGCGGTACATATTCAAAATATTGATAACTATCTTTTCCACCGATTTTTGTTTTATCAAATGCTTCATATCGTTCGCCTTCTTTTAAATGCTTTGGTGCATTTCCAATTTGATACGTTGCATATTTACCAGTAGAAGAGTTATACACATAATGATACAACTTTCCATTTTTTGTTGCATAATAAGAAGTTTCTGCACCTGTCATCGTTGGATGTAATGTTACATCATCTACATTCACGTATCCTGTCAATCCATCAATCTTCACATGGATACGATCCCCTACAGCTTTTATAAACTTTAAATCAGCTCCACCTTTTACATATGTAAGCTTCTTCCCAGTCGCAATATCGTAAATGTTAATAACACCGTTCGCTCGAACAAACCCTTGCTTCATATTCACAGTTTTACCGCCGCTTGTAATATAAGCATCTTCTTTCATATCTTGCATAATTTGTGCTGCTTCTAATTCGTTCGGCTTTTGAATCTTTTGCGATGAAGTAACAATTTCATAAGAGGATGAGCCTTGTTTTAATTTCAAAAATTGTAGCGAAACATAGCCTTCACCACCGCTAAAATGAATTTTTGCCCAACCGTTTCCTTTACTTACAATGGTCACGCTCTCTCTATTTTTTAAATGCCCAATAATTGCAGCCTGTGTCGATGGTTCTTTACGAACATTTAATAAAGATGCATTAACAACAGCTCTCTCCTCTGTAACTTGTTCCGGAACAGTCGGTTTTGTAGAATCTATTCCAATTTGAACAAATTCTAGCGAGATATAACCTTCTTTTCCTTTATAACTTATCTTCGCCCAGCCATTTGCTTTTCCTACAATCGTTACTTTTTCTCCATTTTTCAAGCTTCCGAGAATCGCACTGTTTGTGTTTGCACCGCTTCTTACTCGTAAGCTTGTCGCATTGATCGTTCCGCTCTCTTGCTTACCACTCTCGATCGTTTCTGACGGCTTCTCTTCCGCTTTTCCGCCTTCTATTTTCACAAACTCTAACGAGATATAGCCTTCTTTTCCTTTATAACTTATCTTCGCCCAGCCATTTGCTTTTCCTACAATCGTTACTTTTTCTCCATTTTTCAAGCTTCCGAGAATCGCACTGTTTGTGTTTGCACCGCTTCTTACTCGTAAGCTTGTCGCATTGATCGTTCCGCTCTCTTGCTTACCACTCTCGATCGTTTCTGACGGCTTCTCTTCCGCTTTTCCGCCTTCTATTTTCACAAACTCTAACGAGATATAGCCTTCTTTTCCTTTATAACTTATCTTCGCCCAGCCATTTGCTTTTCCTACAATCGCTACTTTTTCTCCATTTTTTAAACTTCCGAGGATCGCACTGTTTGTGTTTGCTGCGCTTCTTACTCGTAAGCTCGTCGCATTGATCGTTCCGCTCTCTTGCTTACCATTTCCAGTTGTTTCTGACGGCTTCTCTTCCGTTTTCCCGCCTTCTACTTTCACAAACTCTAGCGAAATATAGCCTTCTTTTCCTTTATACT
>NZ_JBTMZT010000005.1:0-135063 GCF_054570475.1 Bacillus sp. C1 | reverse complement strand
TCCTTTATACTTTATCTTCGCCCAGCCGTTTGCTTTTCCTACAATCGCTACTTTTTCTCCATTTTTTAAACTTCCGAGAATCGCACTGTTTGTGTTTGCTGCGCTTCTTACTCGTAAGCTCGTCGCATTGATCGTTCCGCTCTCTTGCTTACCATTTCCAGTTGTTTCTGACGGCTTCTCTTCCGTTTTCCCGCCTTCTACTTTCACAAACTCTAGCGAAATATAGCCTTCTTTTCCTTTATACTTTATCTTCGCCCAGCCGTTTGCTTTTCCTACAATCGCTACTTTTTCTCCATTTTTTAAACTTCCGAGAATCGCACTGTTTGTGTTTGCTGCGCTTCTTACTCGTAAGCTCGTAGCGTTGATCGTTCCGCTTTCTTGCTTACCATTTCCAATTGTTTCTGACGGCTTCTCTTCTATTTTTCCGCCTTCTACTTTCACAAATTCTAGCGAAATATAGCCTTCTTTTCCTTTATAACTTATCTTCGCCCAGCCGTTTGCTTTTCCTACAATCGTTACTTTTTCTCCATTTTTCAAGCTTCCGAGAATCGCACTGTTTGTGTTTGCTGCGCTTCTTACTCGTAAGCTCGTAGCGTTGATCGTTCCGCTTTCTTGCTTACTACTCTCGATCGTTTCTGACGACTTCTCTTCCGCTTTTCCGCCTTCTATTTTCACAAACTCTAGCGAGATATAGCCTTCTTTTCCTTTATAACTTATCTTCGCCCAGCCATTTGCTTTTCCTACAATCGTTACTTTTTCTCCATTTTTCAAGCTTCCGAGAATCGCACTGTTTGTGTTTGCTGCGCTTCTTACTCGTAAGCTCGTCGCATTGATTGTTCCGCTCTCTTGCTTACCACTCTCGATTGTTTCTGACGGCTTCTCTTCTATTTTTCCGCCTTCTACTTTCACAAACTCTAGCGAAATATAGCCTTCTTTTCCTTTATAACTTATCTTCGCCCAGCCGTTTGCTTTTCCTACAATCGTTACTTTTTCTCCATTTTTCAAGCTTCCGAGAATCGCACTGTTTGTGTTTGCTGCGCTTCTTACTCGTAAGCTCGTAGCGTTGATCGTTCCGCTTTCTTGCTTACTACTCTCGATCGTTTCTGACGACTTCTCTTCCGCTTTTCCGCCTTCTATTTTCACAAACTCTAGCGAGATATAGCCTTCTTTTCCTTTATAACTTATCTTCGCCCAGCCATTTGCTTTTCCTACAATCGTTACTTTTTCTCCATTTTTCAAGCTTCCCAGAATCGCACTGTTTGTGTTTGCTGCGCTTCTTACTCGTAAGCTCGTCGCATTGATTGTTCCGCTCTCTTGCTTACCACTCTCGATTGTTTCTGACGGCTTCTCTTCTATTTTTCCGCCTTCTACTTTCACAAACTCTAGCGAAATATAGCCTTCTTTTCCTTTATAACTTATCTTCGCCCAGCCGTTTGCTTTTCCTACAATCGTTACTTTTTCATTTTTTGTAACATATCCAGCAATCGAACTTCCTACGGCAGGACTATTTCGTACATTCAAGCGTGTAGCTGTCACAACACCACTTTCTTTTTGGTCACTATTAATTGTTAAATGTTGTTTTGTTTTAGCATTGGGCTCTAATGCTTCCATCTTTAAAAATTGCAATGCTACATAACCTTCTTTTCCGTCATGAAAAATTTTTGCCCAATCCTTTTCTTTTCCTAAAACTTGTACAGTTGTCCCTTTCTTTACATTTCCTACAACTTTACTTTGTGCTACCGGTTGTTCAAGTATATTTAAATTTGTTGCATTCACTGTCGCTAAATTTTCATCTTGTGCAAAAGCATTTGTAGAAATAAAAGATGCTGCTGTTGCTAAAAATGTACCTGTTATGATTTGTTTTGTTGTTTGCTTCATCTATTCATTAGAATATAAACACTGTTATATTCTTTAACCCTCCCTTACTAAATTCAAATTACTATTTAATTTTAACACATCTACTCACATTCATTTTTCAAATATAATGATCAATTCCCCTCTAACATAACCCCTCAACGAACTCTATTATTTTCTTCATTTGGTTTTTTTTGCATAAAATACTTTCCAATATGCAATATTACAAACGATGTATTTTAGATGAGACAATGATTTCGTATCAAGGAGGAAAATAATGAAACAAATCATTACTGTAGCATTCATACTATCTCTGTCTTTTTTTAGCGGCCTAAGTAATGGACATGCTGCTAAATATGAATTTCCTGAAATAAACAGCAAGACGATTGCTCAAGACAGCTATTATGCCCAACAAGAAGATGGCACACAAAAGGGTAGCAACGGCTCGCAAGATGGCAATGGCTCGCAAGATGGCAATGGCTCGCAAGGCGGCAATGGCTCGCAAGGTGGCAATGGCTCGCAAGGCGGCAATGGCTCGCAAGGTGGCAATGGCTCGCAAGGTGGCAATGGCTCGCAAGATGGCAATGGCTCGCAAGGCGGCAATGGCTCGCAAGATGGCAATGGCTCGCAAGGCGGCAATGGCTCGCAAGATGGCAATGGCTCGCAAGATGGCAATGGCTCGCAAGATGGCAATGGCTCGCAAGGCGGCAATGGTTCGCAAGGCGGCAATGGTTCGCAAGGTGGCGCTGGCTCACAAGATGGCAACGGTCCTCGCGGTGGCGCTGGCTCACAAGATGGCAACGGTTCTCGCGGTGGCGCTGGCTCGCAAGGTGGCGCTGGTTCACAAGATGGCAACGGCTCTCGAAGTGGCGCTGGTTCACAAGGTGGCAACGGCTCTCGAAGTGGCGCTGGTTCACAAGATAGCAACGGCTCTCAAGGTGGTGCTGGCTCACAAGATGGTAACGGCTCTCGAGGTGGTGCTGGCTCACAAGATGGCAACGGCTCTCAAGGTGGCAACGGCTCTCAAGGTGGCAACGGCTCTCAAGGTGGCAATGGGTCACAAGGTGGCAATGGGTCACAAGGAGAACAAGGTGGAAAACTGCCTAACACAGCTACTCATTATCCTACAACTATCTTAATGAGTGCCACTATGCTTATTTTTGGTATTGTTCTATTTATCTTTAGAAAAAGAGTAAAATAACTAAAACGAAATAACTCCATCTAAAAATACATGCTAAGCATATATATGGACCTTTATCTAGAATTTTAACAATTCGAGATAAAGGTCCATTTTACAAATCATATAATCTGTACAAACATATTTGGATTACTACTGCAGATGATCGCACTATTCTTATAAAAAGGGATGCACCTACTTTAACGATAACACCTTAAACAAGTTCATCTTTTGCTTTACTCTTAATACGCTTTACCCCAATACACCATATGCTCTGCTTTTTTTCCACAACATACACATTCTTGCGCTAATTCTTCCTGCTTAAATGGTATGCAACGTGATGATACACCTGCTTCTTCTTTTAATTTTTCTTCGCAAGTAAGCTCACCACACCACATCGCTTTAATAAAGCCTTGTTTATCATCAGCTACTCGCTTCAGTTCTTCAAAAGTTGTAACGCTACATGTGTTTGCATCACGAAATACCTTTGCTTTATTGAATAAAGAAGTATGAATTTCCTCCAATAATGCTGCAACACGCTCTTCTAATTGATCCATTGAGACGAATTCTTTTTCTTTCGTATCACGTCTAACGAGTACGACTTGATTTTTCTCAATATCTTTTGGACCAACTTCTAAACGAATTGGAACACCTTTCATTTCATACTCATTAAATTTCCATCCTGGTGTTTTGTTACTAGCATCTATTTTCACACGTGCAACTTTTTGAATACGCTCTTGCAACTGTGCTGCTTTTTCTAACACACCCTCTTTATGCTGAGCAATGGGTACAACCACGACCTGCACTGGTGCAACTTTCGGTGGCATAACGAGTCCGTTATTATCACTATGAACCATAATCAGTCCACCAATCATTCTTGTCGACACACCCCATGATGTTTGATGTACATATTGCCATTTTCCATTACGATTTAAAAATTTAATATCAAATGCTTCAGAGAAATTCGTACCAAAATTATGAGATGTTCCTGTTTGAAGCGCTTTTCCATCATGCATTAAACTTTCAATCGTATATGTTGCCTTTGCGCCAGCGAACTTTTCTTTCTCTGTTTTTTGTCCTTTAATTACCGGAATCGCTAAGTAATCTTCACAAAAAGATGCATACAGATTCAAAATATCTAATGTTTCCTTCTGAGATTCTTCTGCCGTTTCATGAATCGTATGGCCTTCCTGCCATAAAAATTCAGTCGTACGAAGAAATGGCCTCGTCGTTTTTTCCCAGCGGACGACCGAGCACCACTGATTATATAATTTAGGTAAATCATTATAAGACTGAACAATTTTTGAAAAATGTTCGCAAAATAAAGTTTCAGATGTCGGACGAACACAGAGTCTTTCTGCTAACTTCTCATCTCCTCCATGTGTAACCCATGCTACTTCAGGAGCAAATCCTTCTATATGATCCTTCTCTTTTTGCAGTAAACTCTCTGGAATAAACATTGGCATATAAACATTTTCATGACCACATGCTTTTAGTTTTCCATCCATTACTTTCTGGATATTTTCCCATAATGCATACCCATACGGGCGTAAAATCATACACCCTTTTACGCTTGAATAATCAACAAGTTCTGCTTTCTTCACAATATCTGTATACCACTGTGCAAAGTCTTCTTCCATTTTTGTAATGGCCTGTACTTGTTCTTTTGCCATATTCTTTTCCTCCTTAAAAAAATAAAAAAAGCCCGTGTCCCCAAAATAGGGACCGAGCTTTCGCCGGCGTTACCACCCTGATTCATGCACAAAAATTGTACATGCTCTCTTTTTGATAACGGGAACTTCCCGCTGCATATGCAGAACGCAAAGGCAGGTTCCATGTCGCCTCTTTAAGAATCTTACAGCCAAATGGATTCTCTCTCTGTAAAAAAGGTGGGACATGTACTAATCCTTTTTCATCGTTATGACAAGATAAATTTTCCTCATATCATAATATAAATTCTATTTCAAAACAATAGCTAATTTTCTTATTTTTATATATTCTTTTCATCTGTTTCTGTTTTATACACTAAGTCTATACATAACTTTTTCGAAAAAGTTTTACAATTTGATGAGCAATCATACCGATAAGTGTTCCCACTAAAACAAAGAAACACGCAATACCGTATCCCATTCCATCCCATCCACCAATAGCGAAGATTGTAATCGGAAAGAATGTTAAACAAAGCAGAATTACAATAAGTGCAAATATAATATCCAACGGTCTCTTTGGAAATTGCTTCTTTAATAAAAATGACACCGCAAATACAATGAGAATTGTTACTGCTCCAATGATAAAAAACATTTCAAACCCATCCATCCCATATACCCTCCTTCCATTCATTTCCTTATAATTCATTATATGTTTTAAAATTCAAAAAATAAATAATAAACTTTCTTCAAAAATAAGTTTTTATAACCAGGTATTAATAGTAATATATAATAATAAGTTATATAACAGGAGGTATATATAATGGGCCATCCATTAACAAATCATGTAATTGTTTTATCTTTTGACTGTTTATCAGCTTTAGATTTTCCTATATTACAAGAACTTCCTCATTTTCGTTCTTTAATCGAGCGAGGTGCAATTGCAAAAAAAGTCGAAGCCATCTATCCTTCTGTAACGTATCCAAGCCACGCTACTATTGTAACTGGTAACTATCCTAACAAACACGGTGTTGTAAGTAATACATTACTTCAACCTGGAAAGGAATCACCAGATTGGCATTGGTACCGCCATTCTATTAAAGGAACAACGTTATATGACGAGGCAAAAAAAGAAAATTTAACAACCGCCGCCCTTCTATGGCCTGTTACAGGAAGAGCAAAAATAGATTATAACTTGCCTGAAATCTTTCCAAATAGACCGTGGCAAAATCAAGTCCTTGTTTCATTATTTAGCGGGAGCCCCCTGTACCAACTAGATTTAAATCGTCGTTTTGGTCATATTAGAAACGGATTATCACAACCTGAGCTTGACGATTTCGTTCTCGCTTCTGCCTTATACACCATTCAAACTAAAAAGCCTAACATTATGTTTGTACATTTTACAGATTTAGATACACAAAGGCACTATTACGGATTTTCTTCTAAGGAGACAAATGCCGCTATTCATAGGCATGATGAAAGACTAGGAAAGATTATTCAAACATTAAAAGATTGTAATATATACGAAGAAAGTACCATTATCGCTCTTGGGGACCATAGTGCTCTAAGTGAAAATAAAGCGATTCAATTAAACGTTTTGTTTCATCAAAGGGGACTCATTTCTGTAAATAAAAGTGGAAAATTAATAGATTGGACAGCTTATTGTCAAAGCTGTGATGGTTCTGCTTACGTGTATGTAAAGGATAAAAATGATACCAAAACGATACAAACTGTCCAACGTCTTTTAGAAGAACTTCTTCAAGATAAGCAAAATGGAATCGAATTTATACTCCATGATGAAGATGCGAAAGACCGCGGTGCTGATGAAAATTGTCTCTTTATGCTCGAAGCACGTGAAGGCTATTACTTTACCCAAAACTATACAGGAGACTTTATAAAAGAAATCACAGAAAAAGATGTAACTCCTAGTAAAAAATACACGTTTGGTACACATGGATATTCTCCAACAAAACCAAACTATGAGACCATCTTCATGGCTGCTGGAAAAGGCATTCGTCAAGGTGCGATTATCCCATATATGCGTCTCATTGACGAAGGACCTACCATCGCACGATTACTCGGATTACACCTTGGTGAAACCGACGGAACTGTAATAGAGGATTTACTTCAATTGTAAAGAAATTTGTATATATGTAAAAGTTACGTAAAACTTACCTCTGTTTCTCTTTTTCCTATTTTTATTTTTGTACACTAATGTTAGAACGACTATAAGGAGGAACATGATATGAAAAAAATGTCCAGGCAAGAAAAAAGCTGGATATTATATGATTGGGCAAACTCGGTATACTCACTCGTCATTACAACTGCACTATTTCCTATCTATTTCAAAGCTGCTGCAAAAGAAGCAGGTCTATCCGGAGCAACTTCAACAGCTTTTTGGGGATATGCGAATTCTTTCTCGACACTTTTAATCTCTATTCTTGCTCCTATTCTCGGTACAATTGCTGATTATAAAGGGTTTAAAAAACGCTTTTTCACATTCTTTTTTGGACTCGGTATTATATTTACAAGTATGCTAGCTGTTGTTCCGACATCGCAGTGGTATTTCCTATTAGGCTGTTATATGCTCGCTTTAGTTGGATTTGCTGGGGCAAATATTTTTTATGATGCTTTCTTAGTGGATGTAACATCAGAAGATAGAATGGACCGAATTTCAACACGCGGCTTTGCATTAGGTTATATCGGGAGTACAATTCCTTTTATCGGCTGCATTGCTCTCATTATCCTTGCCCAAAAAGGAACAATCCCACTATCGGTCGGCATCGCAAGTCAAATTTCCTTTGCCATTACGGCTCTTTGGTGGGGACTATTTACAATTCCCATGCTCAAAAATGTGGAGCAAACACACTATATTGAGCGACACCCAAAACCAATTACAATGAGTTTTAAACGTTTAGCTCATACCTTTAAAAATATCCGTCAATATCGTACTGTTTTTTTATTCTTACTTGCTTATTTCTTCTACATTGATGGTGTCGATACAATTATTACCATGTCTACAGCTTATGGAACAGACCTTGGTATTAGTGCAACAAACCTACTTATTATTTTGTTTGTAACACAAATTGTCGCTTGTCCATTCGCTTTACTGTATGGGAAACTATCCGAAACATTTAAAGGAAAAAAAATGCTATATGTCGGTATTATTATGTATATCATTATTTGTTCATACGCCTATTTCTTACAAACAACACTCGATTTTTGGATTTTAGCAATGCTTGTTGCAACTTCTCAAGGCGGAATTCAAGCACTTAGCCGATCCTATTTTGCTAAATTAGTTCCAAAAGAATCCGCAAATGAATTTTTCGGTTTTTATAACATATTCGGTAAGTTCGCAGCCATTATGGGACCCGTGCTAGTTGGTGTAACAACCCAAATAACAGGAAAAACAAACGCTGGTGTACTAAGCATTATCATTTTATTTATAATCGGTGGTTTCATACTAACGAAAGTACCGAAAAATGCTACTTCTGTTACACCATCTGCTCCAAAATCGGAAACACTATAATGAATACTCCCCCACTTAGCAAAGCTTGAAGTGGGGGTTTCTAACGTTTCGGCCTAACGGACGATTAACGTCAGTGGAGTTAACACACTAGCGAGCTGTTTCACGCCTAACCCCTCTATCCCGTTTTTCCATGCATTCGGGACTACTTTTCGTAAAATATTCGCCGCAGCATTTACGTCTGCGTTGATTTCGATGCCTTTTGCAGAACGATACATACCACGTTTTATTCGTTTTCCTGAAAAAGTTGCATGTTGGTCATTTATTCCATACATTGGAATGAAGTCATGATCTAGAAAACTTGCTTTTGACGTGTACGATTCCTCGGTTACAATAACTTGCATACCTACTGCATTTGCCTTGTATGTAATCATTTGAATCAATACAATATGCGAGATATGGCAAAATGTTTGGTTATTTTTCTTTCCCATATCAGTTTCTTGTTTCCAACTTTTGTTTTGGCCAATAACGATTTGGCAAACTCTCTCTTCTTGAGCCAGTTTTACAATATGATGACTCGCTTTATGAAAGATGTCTTTTATTTTCAGGTAACGCTTTTGATGAAGTTTTTCTATTCTTTTTGAAGTAAAAGGCCCTTCACGTGTTTGTTACAATGGTTGCAAGGTTATCAATACCTAAATCAATACTCATATAACGACCATTCTCTTCAACAATTTGTTGTTCTGAAGGAACATCTAACACGAATTCCACTACATACTCATTGTATTTTGGAATGACACGAACTTGTTTTAGTTTCCCTTCAGTAAACCCCAATTTCCCAATATTTAATTGCAATTTTGTCTTTGGAAACTTTAAAAACGTATCATTTTTAATGACACAATCTTGGTTTGTATACAAGATTTCCTTTTCAGAAGAGCGAATATACTTTGGAATGCTAGGTTTTTTAGTGTATTTGTGGGGATTCCTTTTATAATCTTTTAAACTAGCAAAAAAAGACTTCCAATTTTGGAATACGTTTTTCATGATGGATTGACTAGATTGTGTAGGCAAAGCACGATAATCATTCTGAATCATTGCTTTAAATAATGCATCCAGAAAATTGTAATCTACATACGGTTTTTCTGTAGTTGGTTCTGAAAACAAATTACATTTCACTTCTTTTTGTTTTTCTTTTGGTTTTGTTTTCTCTTTTTCCACATTCTTTTGATAGGCAAGAATTTGTGTCTCATTCATCTTCCTCATGTTTTTAGCGATTGTATCTAAAACTTCTTTTTGTAAAGGTTGCAACTCCTTATTTTGTGTCAAACCTGTATACACTTGTCGTATATAAAAATTTGTCGTGTTGTACATATTCTTCGCATGTTGGCAAGATTCTTGAAAATAAGAATACATACGATGTCCTTTTTTAACCCAAATTTGAAGCGTTTTATAATTTGTTTGCTTTTCCGTTGTCATTTTTTCACCTCCTTATTACGGATATTATACCAAAACAAGAACGTACGTTCTTATTATTTTATTTGAACATAAAATATTTTTTTCGATTCACCTCACCATCTTCACATATGTTTAGAGGTGGGAGTCCTCTCGAAAGATATAATAGAAACTGCCCCTTTTCTTTATAAGAAAAGGGGCAGTTTCTATTATCCTATTATTATCGTTTCACTACTATAATCCATTTTAATTTTCCCGCACCTAATTCGTAGTTGTGTAAACACAAGAAGTTCTCCAATCACTTTCTCCTTCTGTCTTCACATGGCATGGGACTAATGGAGGCACTGACCGCTTCTACCCACATGCGGATCCTCTCTCTCCTCAAAAAGGAATAGTTTATGTTATTTTTCCAATCTGTACTGAATATTATGATTCTAATTTCCCCATACCTAATTCGCAGTTATGAAAACAAAATAAGTTCCCCGCTCACTTTCTTTTTCTGTCTTCACATGGCATGGAGCCAATAAAGGCACTGACCGCTTCTATCCATGGGCGGTCTTCTCTTCTCCCGAAAAGAAATGGTTTTATTTCAATACGCATTTATATAAAAGTATTACTGCTTATACACAAATAATTGATCAACCGTTGTTCCTAACACTTCAGCTAAACGAAAGGCAAGGGCTAAACTCGGATCATACTTATTATTCTCAATTGCATTTATCGTCTGTCTTGACACTTTACACTTATCAGCTAATGCACCTTGTGAAATATTCTTTTCCGTACGCAATTCGTAAATTTGATTTTCCACATTTTTTCTCCTAACCTGTAAAATCGTTTTTACAACATCAGTATATATTTGACACATAAAGTTGTCAAAAAATCTCCACGACAAAAAAGGAGCCTAAATTGCTCCTTTTTCTAATACACCCTCTCTATACAAACGAATCTGTCCCCCTTGTTCGTTCCACTTTTTCTGTTTTATTTGCAACCTCTTTTCCTATTCTCATATGTAAAATAGGTAAAATTGCCAATAAAATGAGTGACATTGCTATACAAAATACAATTATTAGTGAGGTCACTTCTTTTAATCCACCAGCTAATGAATTTCCAATTAACATCATTCCCATAAAAAGTGGTAAAATTGTACCATTTACACGTCCTACCATGTTTTCCGGTACGAGCTGAATCATAAGTGTTCCAACAACAACGTTAACACAAGCTAAACAAATCCCTGTTCCAAATCGCATGAAACTCGTGATCCAAAATGATGTAGACATCCCTTCTACGAGAAAAGATATAGCCAATACAGTCATACCAAACACAAACATTTTTTTAGGATGTACTTTTGAAATAAAAATGGCTGCAACGACTCCTCCAATTAACATACCTATTCCATCAGCCGCTGCTAAATATTGAACAGCTTCCTTTTCCATTCCTAACCGTTCAATAACAAGAAAAATTTCTAATGGATTTGTTAAGCCTACTGCTAAACCAATAATTGCAAAAGTAATTGTAATCATATATAAATTTTTTGTTTGAAGTACATACACCCATCCCTCTTTTATATCATTCCATAAGGAGGTACTCTCTCGTTTCTCTTTTTCTATCCATCTTGGCAAAAACGAAAGAGTTATAGCAGATAATGCAAACAGCCCAATTAAGCCGTATAGTGACGTAAACAACCCAAGCTGCGTATACACAATCGATCCTACAACAGGACCAAAAATCATAAATAACGACTGTAATGTTTGGTTAATTGCAATTGCGTTTGCAACATGTTTTTCTTCTACATAACGTTTAAATATTCGCGATGATGAAGGCTGAGAAAATTGTCCAACAATTGCTGAAACAAACGCCGCAAAAAATATAGCCTGCCAATAATCCATTTGTAACAAGAAAACAATCCCGATAATAGACAACATACTTAGTATATCTCCAGCCACCATCGTTCGCTTCGGATTCCAGCGATCCGCTAACGCACCGCCAATGAATGAAAAAATAAAAATAGGCGCATATTCCATAACCGATAATAATGAAACTGAAATGGGATTATTATTTGTTCGCTCCATAATGAAATACAAAAGTGCCATATTTCGAATCCAAATTGCAAACTGTTGTAAAATATCCGACGCCATAACAAGCATAAATGCTCGATTTTTACATAAATCTTTCATGTTACTCCTCCTCTTATAAACCGACCGTTCAGTCTAAAATAGTATAAAAGAAAAGCTGCTGGTTTATGATTCAGCTGCCAATCCTTGTAATAATACATCAATTGCTGTCTTATAGATTCGCTTCATTTCTGCAGAATCTAACTCGTAATACAGTACGCCAAGCCCCGATAGTAAGCCATTGATAATATACATAAGATCACGAATATCCCCTTGGCGGAACTCTCCAGAATTTATGCCTTCTTCAATTAATTTCTCAAAAACAACATATGATGCTCTTGCCAAAACAAGCATTTCATCTAAAATGTCTTTACTCACAACTTGACTCATCGAAAATTCTTCAACTGTACTAAAAATAGGGTGCTGTGTGTCTTCTACATAATACTCTGCAAGACCGTATAATTTTTCCGTACTCGTACGATACTGTCTTTCTTTTTCATTCCATTTTTCAAGCCAATCATACGTATGTTGTTTTACGACAAATAAAAATAATTCTTCTTTACTTTTAAAGTGATAATAAATGCTACCTTTACTACGTTTCGTAATTTCACAAATATCTTCCATAGATGTTGCAGCATATCCCTTTTGTGAAAATAACTCTTCTGCTTGATACGCTATTTCTTTTTTTATCTCTTCTGCGCTTTTTCTCATGATTACACCTCACATAAAGTGAAACTTTAATCAGTGGGAGGTCTTCATCCCCCACTGATTATTAGCCCTCACCAATCGGGCTTTTACGGGCAGTTGATCCTCCACCTATCTTCCTTTCTTCTCTTTGAATCTTGAGATAGGGCTCTTACTGCCCGTTAATGCGGGATAAACCGACCGTTCAGTCTAATATTAACAAATATAAAACCCCTTTTACAAGAGGCTATACTCTTTATTTAAGAAAACATATTTTCAAACCACATTCGAAGTGTGTGGATCATTCCAATCTTAAAAGCAAATTTGGCAACGAAAACTCCTCCTGCAGCTAGTACAAACAATGCTACTTTCCCTTTATTTTTAACTTTTGGTTTCTTCTCCATGTTTCTTCCCCTTATAACATCATATATTCCTTATTTTTCAATATGATACGTTTAAACAAACGTTTGTTTAGCTGATTCTATATAGGTTCAAGTCAATTAATCAAACGTTTGTTTAAAAAGAAAAACGCCCATAAAGAGCGTATTTTTCATTAATCTCCACCGCCGCCACAGCTGCCGCCATCTCCACCAGAAAAACCGCTATCTCCTCCAAAAGAACTACCACAATCATTTGAGCTATCTGACCCCGTGAAGAAAAATGGTGTGGAAGTAGTTGTTGTTGTCGTACTATCGCCTTTATTTGTTTTATATAGATTTACTTTTCTTTTATTTGCTCTAGTTGATTTGACAATCATTCCAATTAAAACTAAAAATAATAATGCCGCTATGACAAATCCCATATAAAAACCCCCTTTATTCTTCTAATAATTGTAATACTCGTTCTATTTTCTCTAAAGAAATGAATCTTGATTCCCGAAGTATTTCCTTACCTTCATGAAATAATAAAACAGTTGGAGCTGTAAATACTAAATACTTCCCTGAAATTGCTCTCATATCCTGTAGTGAAATTACAATGTTTTCTACACCTTGATATCCTGCTAATAGGCGATTTACTTTCTGTAACATTACATCACAAACACCACAGTTTTCGGTTTTTATGAATAAAAGTAATAATCTTTGTTCTTCAATATATGAGGCTAACTCTTCTATCGTTTGAAACTTTCCCACGCCATCCCTCCTAACGGAATTTACGAAACATTTGATCTTGATACATACGAAATACAGAATTTCCTTTTATTTTTCTCTTTTCCATTAGCTGTTGAAATCGAAGAGTTTTTGCTGTTAACTCCTCTTTTAATTTTGCTCTCTCTATTTCATCGTAACAACAAGTTATTAAATCTTCTATTTTCAATATATCCTTTTGCAGTTCCATCTCTGCTGGAATCATTCCAGCATTTTTCAAAATCTTATAACTCATTCTAAGGTCTGGTGGCACCATTGATATGTCTTCTAATTGCAGTGGCTTCCCTTTACCAGGAAGATCATCAAGATCACCATTATTGATTGCTTGACGAATTTTTTCTTCAGCAATATTTAAGAAAACGTCCATTCCGTCCTCACCCTTACATATTTTTACTATTATTTTACATGAATTTTCACAATCATGCTATAATACGGAACAATAACTTCACACAATTTTTTCTCAACTTATTCTCTAAATTAAAATTCTCGGATTAATTTGAACAATCCATATGCAAATAGTTCCCACTATGCCAATATTGATAATTGAGAAAATCTGTTCTTCCTAAATAAAGCGTTTACACTAAATCTTACATTTGTTACGATGTAACCATTCTCCCTCTTGTATAGACTTCGTGATGTCTGTTCGTTTCTATCACTCTAGACGTTTTTTACGTCTAGACTCATTTTGGTTTATTGGCACCCGCCTTTAAATAACAAATTACAATTTAGAAAGGGGAAATTATTATGAGGTCAAAAAAATTCACACTGTTATTTCTATCACTACTACTCTTCCTACCTACTTTTTTAGTAAACTTTATTACGCCTAGCTTTGTATCAGCAGATTCCTCCAAAACAAATCAAAAAATTGTTGGCTATTTTCCTTCATGGGGTATCTATGGCCGAAACTATCAAGTTGCTGACATTGACGCTTCAAAACTTACACATTTAAACTATGCATTTGCTGATATTTGTTGGAATGGGAAACATGGAAATCCATCTACTCATCCTGATAACCCAAATAAACAAACTTGGTCTTGTAAAGAATCTAGCGTACCGCTGCAAAATAAAGACGTACCTAACGGAACTCTTGTATTAGGCGAACCTTGGGCTGATGTTAATAAATCCTTCCCAGGCTCAGGTACAACATGGGAAGATTGTGACAAGTATGCTCGCTGCGGAAATTTTGGTGAATTAAAACGCCTTAAAGCAAAGTATCCTCATTTAAAAACAATTATATCTGTTGGAGGCTGGACTTGGTCTAATCGCTTTTCTGATGTCGCTGCTGATGAAAAAACCCGAAGAGTGTTTGCTGAATCGACAGTTGCCTTTCTCCGTGAATATGGATTTGACGGTGTCGATTTAGATTGGGAATACCCAGGAGTGGAAACTATTCCAGGAGGAAGCTATCGTCCTGAAGATAAGCAAAACTTTACTCTCCTTCTTCAAGATGTAAAAGATGCTTTAAATAAAGCTAGTACTGAAGATGGGAAACAATATTTATTAACAATCGCTTCAGGTGCAAGTCAACGCTATGCTGATAACACAGAATTAAAGAAAATTTCTCAAATTGTCGACTGGATTAACATCATGACATACGATTTCCACGGCGCTTTTGAAGCAACGTCTAATCATAACGCTGCTCTTTATGGAGATCCAAAAGACCCTGCAGTTGGTACAAAGTTTTATGTAGATGGCGCTATTGAAGTTTATAAAAACGAAGGCGTACCAGCAGATAAAATTGTATTAGGTGTCCCTTTCTATGGACGCGGGTGGAAAAGTTGTGGGAAAGATAACAATGGACAATATCAACCTTGTAAACCAGGAAGTGACGGAAAATTAGCCTCTAAAGGAACTTGGGATGATTATTCTACCGGAGATACGGGCATACATGATTATGGTGATTTGGCAGCTAACTATGTAAACAAAAATGGTTTTGTTCGTTACTGGAATGACGCTGCAAAAGTACCATATCTATACAACGAAACAACTGGAACATTTATAAGCTATGATGATACTCAATCTATGAAACATAAAACAGATTATATAAAAGCAAAAAATTTAGGTGGAGCAATGTTTTGGGAATTAAGCGGTGATTGCCGTACAAGCTCAAAATATAGTTGTAGTGGACCGAAACTAATTGATACGTTAGTTAACGAATTACTAGGTGGTCCTATTAATCAAAAAGATAATGAAGCACCAACAAATGTAAAAGACATTACCGTTACAAATAAAAATTCAAATCTAGTCCAATTATCATGGTCTGCATCTACTGATAATGTTGGTGTCCAAGAATATGAAATAACTTCTGGAACTGAGAAATGGACAACAACTACGAATAACATTACCATTAAAAATTTAAAGCCAAATACAGAATATACTTTTTCAATTGTTGCAAAAGACGCAGCTGATAATCAATCGCTACCGTCTACCATCACTGTCAAAACTGACGATGGCTCTACAACTTCACCAGGTGGAAATGGTAATGTGGACTTTACAGTTACTTCGAACTGGGGAAATGGATACAATTTCTCTATTACAATTAAAAATACAGGAACAACTCCTATTAAAAACTGGACTATAGAATTTGACTATAACGGAAACCTAAATCAAGTTTGGGACTCTAAACTTGTAAGTAATACAAATAACCATTATGTCATTACAAATGTAGGCTGGAATGGTGATATTCCTGCTGGGGGAACAGTAACAATTGGTGGAGCTGGCACAGGCAATCCTGCAGAAATTGTAAACGCTGTAGTATCTGGAAATTAAGCAACAAGCGGTATCTCTTCTCTACTGAGATACCGCTTGTTTTATTTCCTTACATTTTGAGTGGAATCCGCACATAAGAATAATCGAGCCTTTTTATACATCCATTTTGATTCATAAGATAAAGTGAAACTTTAATCAGTGGGGGGCTTCATCCCCACTGATTATTAGTTGAATGAATCGGGCTTTTACGGGCAGCCCGACTCCCGCCTAACTGCCTTGCATTTGCTGAACTTTGAGGTGGGAGTATTTATCCCGCAAATAGCGGGATAAATACTCCCTAAAAAATAATAAGTAATGCTATGTACAATGCATACTCTTCATTACTATACTAAATAATAGTACATACAAGAAAAGAGGTTACATTTTATGCAGGAACATCCATCTATACAAACTCTTCTATTATCTCAAATAGAAAAACTAGCGCAATCTTTCCATTATGATTTTTTATATGAAGTTGAACAGCAAAAAACGCTATGCCAAATTCTTTTAAGAGATGATAATGGATCAATTGTAGCAACACCTCTTAGTTTTCATATGTCGATAAACGAATTTACTGGCAAAGGTGAATTGGTTTTCTATCACGAGCATGGTGAATTTCATCGCCAAAAGTTTGATATTTATACAGAAGACAGCCTTGTTAAGTTACTGTTGTTCATTCAAGAACGTTTACAAATAAATCAGTGAAAACAATGAAGCAGCTACAAAAGATAGCTGCTTTCATTGTCTCCATACTTATATCCATTTTAATGTTCAGATATCTCAGTCGCGGTTATGAAAACAAAAAAAGTTCCACGCTCATTCCCTCCTTCTGTTTTCATATGGAATGGGGCTAATCAAGGCACTGACCACTTCTATCTATGAGCGATACTCTCTTCCATCTCAAAAGAATGGTTTTATTTCAATACTTATTGATATAACTCCTACTAAATTTCTCTCTTATCTTTTCGTAACATTCATTTGTTCCATATCCCAAATTCGTGTCACCCAAGACTCATAAAAAGAAGGCTCATGAGAAACAAGTAAAATTGTTCCTTGATAATTTTGCAAAGCCTCTCCTAGCGCCTCTTTTGCATATACATCTAAGTGATTCGTTGGCTCATCTAAAATTAAAAAGTTACTTCTTGCTAGCATCAATTCACATAAACGTACTTTTGTTTGCTCTCCACCACTTAAAGAACATAGCAACTGCCTAATATGGTCTGCCTGTAAACCACATTTTGCTAAAGCTTGCCTAATTTCTTTTTGGGTCATGTCTGGCCGCGTTGACCATACTTGCTCGAGAGGTGTAATTTCAGCTGCAAATTCTTCTTGCGCAAAATACGCTGGCTGTACTCTCTCTCCAATACGAACCGCTCCGCTTATTGGTTCTAGTTGACCTAGTAACGTTTTTAACATCGTTGTTTTCCCTATGCCATTGTGACCAACAATGGCAATTTTCTCACCTCTTTTCACTTGTAAGTTAAGCGCTGGAAATAATGCTTTTGTATAGCCAAATTGTATTTTCTCCGCTTGTAATATACGACTCACTGGTTCAACATGAGCGTGGAAATGAAATCGTGGTTTTGATACCTCGTTAATTTTTTCTACCTTTTTCATTTTCTCCAATACCTTTTCACGGCTTTTCGCCTGCTTTGCTTTTCGAACTTTATTCTTTTGAATAAAACTTTCTAAATTTACAATTTCTTTTTGTTGTCTTGCATAGGCGGATTGTAATTGTTGTTTCTGAAGTTGATAACTTTCTAAAAACCTTTCGTAATTACCCGGATAGCGTCTTATTGTTTGCCCCTCTAAATGATAAATAACATTTGTAATGTTGTTTAAAAATGATTCATCATGCGAAACGACAATATAAGCATGCTCATACACTTGTAAATATGCTCTTAGCCAATCTATATGAACTGTATCTAAATAATTTGTTGGCTCATCCAGCAATAAGACGTGTGGCTTCTCTAAAAGAAGTTTACCAAGTAATAACTTTGTACGCTGACCACCACTTAATTTTGAAACATCTTTTTTCATCCCTAAATCTAATAAACCTAAACCAGCTGCTACTTCTTCTATTTTTGTATGAACTTGATAAAAGTCTGAACCTTCTAGTACACTTTGTAATTTTCCATATTGCACTAATAACTGCTCTAAATCCGTTTCCTTTGCCATCTTTTCAGCAATAACCATCATTTCACTTTCAATCATATACAGATGAGAAAATGCACTTTGCAAGTATTCCTCAATTGTGATTCCTTCTTGTAAATCAATATGCTGCTGTAAAAAACCGACTTTCACATGTGGAAACCAGTCAATTGTTCCCTTATCAGATAAAATCTCTCCTGCTAAAAGGCGAAGTAACGTGGATTTCCCTGCACCATTACTCCCAACAAGCCCAACATGTTCACCTTGTAATAATCGAAAACAAGCGTTATACAAAATTGTTTTATCTCCATACGTATGCGTAAGATTTTCTACTGTTAATATACTCATCATCGTTCTCTCCTTTTCTTTATAACTAACAAGCCAAATAGAGAGAACAGCAAAATAAAGATCTTATTTACTTGTGTATATACGAAAAATGGGTAAGGTGAACACACCTTACCCATTACAAATTATTATTGTAAAAAAGGATTAAGGCTCTTTACCTGCTGTCTTCAATTTGGCTTAAACTTTAAAAATGGGCAGACTTCTCCCATATCAAGCTAAAACCATTTGAAGAACAGTTGATAAAGTCATCTTATCCTTTCACCCCTTTATAAATCATTATTGTCTTATAATAAGCATGTACCATGCTCTTATATTTTATTCGCTATCAATCTTTTTGTTCCTCTTTTTCATTAAAAATTTCTTCGTACATTTTCTCCATTACATAAGGACTTGTAAAATCTAAAGTTAGTGATTTCCACATATGAATTCTTCTCTGTAATTCCATTCCATACTCCTTACTAATTATCTTCCTTACTTCTGGAATATGTTCTTCTTCTTGGAATTGTTTTATCGATTTCTGTTCACCTGTTTTATAATCTGTTAAACAACCGATGACTCCTCTGCCATGTTCTTGTGATTGTTCTTCCAAATCAAACAGAATCGTATGTATACATCCTGTTACAAGGAACATTTCTCGGTGAAGTTGTCCTCTTGCTTGCTTATTCATAATTCGATAAAAAGTATTCTTCAATCCATAAAACGTATCTTTCTCATCAAATTCATCATATTTTTTACGAAGCAGCACAAATTTGGCTAACTCCGCTCTTGCATCTATACATTTTAATAAGTCTGTTACGAAAGATATCGCATGCTCTACGTATCCTCTTTGAATTATAGAATCTGTAAATTCATCAAATACCTGTTGAAATCTCTCTACTAAAAAATTTCCCGTAAGTTCTGATATTTCTTCTAAAAATTCGTTACGTAATTTCATTAAGTCAACTAATTTTTCTACCTCTTCTGCTGTTACATCAGAATCTGCCACTAAACCAAGCTGCATCATGCTAATCTTATTCTTTAATTTTGGCTTTATCTCTTCTACATTACTTGCATTTAATTCATCTATCATTTGTTGAATCGTTTTACTCATCATATCTCCTCCACAAAAAAAAGCCTCTTAACAGTAATTATAACAAAAACTGTTAAGAGACTTTCATTACTTCTGCATGTAAGGAGCTAATATACTTAAAATCTCCGCTTTGTCTTCTTTTAACTCAAGGGACGTTAACATGTCCATCGTTCGAGGACGTGGTAAATTCACATGTACTTCCCCAATAATCGTAGCTGGCCTTTGTGATAGAATGAAAACACGATCAGATAATAAAATCGCTTCATCTAAGTCATGCGTTACCATTACAATTGTTTGTTTTTCTTGATGCCAAGAATGTAAAAGCCAGCGATGCACTTCCATTTTTGTAAAGGCATCTAGCTTACCAAACGGTTCATCCAGTAACATAATCGGCTTTTCACATAAGTAGGTACGAAGGAAACTAATACGCTGGCGCATACCACCTGATAGTGCGTCTGGATAATGATTTGCATATTCAGCTAGACCAAACTGCTCTAAGGCTCCCATTCCTTCTGTAAGTCGCTCTTTCTTTGGCTTCCCTTCAATTTCTAACGGCAACACAATATTTTGCAATGCTGAGCGCCACGGCAGTAACAAATCTTGCTGCGGCATATAACTTACAATATCCTGTTTTTGAACAAGAGTATCGTTATAGATTACCTCACCACTAGTCGTCTCTTCAACGCTCGCAATCAAATTTAATAATGTGCTTTTTCCGCAACCACTTGGACCTACGAAAGAGACAAATTCTCCTTCTTGTATAGAGGCATTAATCTGTTCTAATACATTTTTTCCATCAAATGCTTTCACAACATCTTTTATTTGTAATCCATTCATTTTTCACTTGGAAGGAATTCATTTGTAAAAGCATCTTTTACATCAATTTTCTTTTTAATCACCTTATTATCATGTAAGAAATTCATGTAATTCGTCCAAACTTCTTCCTTCTGTACCCCCCACGCTTTCGCATCATCTTGATACTTCGTACTTAACCACTCTTGACTCTCTCGTACTAACTCTTTATTAATATCAGGTACATTTTCAATTAAAATATTAGCCGCTTCTTTCGGCTCTTTAATTGCGAAATTATACCCTTCTGCTGTTGCACTCATAAATTTTTTCACAAAATCTTTATCATTTTTCGTATGTTTTTCACTCGTAATAATGACTGGACTATAAAAATCTAATGCCGGATCTAAATCTTTTACCATAATTGTATTTAATTCTTTTCCTTGGCGTTTTGCTTCAATGCCATCCCAACCATAATAAATCCATTCAAAATCTGCATCACGGCCAATTGATTTAAAGAAGTCTGTTTGTCCAAGAACAATTTTTTCTACTTTACTAAAATCTGCTTGATGCTTATCCATAATTGTTTTTAACGTCGCTTCTTCTGCTGGTGTTCCCCAGCCTCCATAACGCTTCCCTTCAAAATCTTTCGGAGAAGTAATATTATCTTTTTTTAGTGATGCAAATGCTGATGTATTATGTTGAATAATTGCTCCAACTGAAACAACTGGAATTCCTTCAACACGAGCTGATGTTACGTTTTCTTGAGCACTTATGCCAAAATCTGCTTTTCCTGAAGCAATCATTTGCTCCGCTGTAACATTATCACCTGGCTGAATAATTTCTACGTCTAAACCTTGTTTTTTATAGTAGTCTTTCGTTTTTGCTACATATAAACCAGTATGGTTTGTATTTGGGAACCAGTCTAAAACAACTTTTACTTTTTTCCCTTTATCTGTACTCTCTTCTTTCTTCGCTGCATTACAACCAACAACACCAGCTGCTAGTATTGCAGCTAGCATTACTTTTAGACCTTTTTTCATTTTCTGTCGTCCTTTCTGTATATCCAAGGTGCTGTTAGTCTTGCCATACATTCTACGATAAAATACAAGAACAAGGTCACCATAACAATAATTGCTGCAATACCAAATACACGAGCTGTTAAAAAGGATTTCGTTGCACGTGTAAGCATGACACCTAAACCTTCACTCGCTCCAAGCCATTCCCCAATAATCGCTCCCATCACGCTATATGTAACAGCAATTTTCAATCCAGAGAAAAAGTATGGAAGAATAGCGGGGAATTTCACCTTTTGATAGATTTGCCATTTCGTTGCACGCATTGTTTGTAATAACTTGAGCATGTTTTTATCTACCGTTTGAAAACCTTCTAAAATACTAAGTGCAATCGGAAAGAAACAAACAAGAATAACAACCATCACTTTCGGAAGCATCCCATATCCAAACCAAATAATAAATAAAGGGGCTAACACGACAATCGGAATGGTTTGTGAAATAACGAGTAATGGATTAATTAAAATGCGGAATAACGGAATAACATCCATAATAATTGCAATACTCGTTCCAAGTACAATCGCAAAAAATAAGCCAATGACAACCTCTTGCAATGTTTGTATCGTATTTGGTAATAATAAATCCTTCATTCCAATTAGTTCCTGTACAATTGCAGAAGGTTTCGGCAAAATCCACTGTTCAACTTGAAATAATGAAACCGCTCCTTCCCATATGACAATGAGAAGGATCAGCCAAATTGTTGTAATTGTTATGCTAGATCGTTTCTGGTTTTTCATATTCATCACGGTACTTCCAAACTTTCTCATCAATCGTTACACCTGTACTTGGGCGATAGTGAATTTTAATAGAAGTAATAACCTCTTCCGCTCCAGCATCGACGCAAGCTTGTTGCGCACGCTTAATGACATCTAAAAGCACATCTAATTCTCCTTCTAGTGTTGTTTCCATCGCTCCTACTTCATAACGAACTCCCGATTGTTGTACAACTTCAATTGCTCTATCAACAACTGTATATACATCTTTCGTTTTTGCTTGTGGTACGACTGAAAATGAAATTGTAACTTGTTGTGACATATTAAAATCCCCCTTACAAAATATGTTTTTGAAAAAGAAAAGGCTTTCCTACAAAATACGTAGGAAAGCCTTGCATGCAAATTATTATATGATAACATCTGCTTACATAACTTTAAGTAACTCCCTACGCTGGCATTATCCAGATCAGGTTGAGGGTCGATGCTTACTTACATCCTCTCAGCCACTTGGCTCCCCGGTCTTAATTCGTTTTCATTGTAGCATGTTTTATTTTTTCAAACAAATCCGTAGTCTTTTTATCATATTTATCCCATCACTTTACATTTAATTTTCTTGAAATAATTTCACAAAATATAGTGAATGTAACTTTTTACGTGTTATATAATAAAAAAGGCTTATATATACAGTTTTTATTTGTTTAATTTAATAATCATCCCAGAAATTAAATTATTCAAAATTATCTTACCATATGAATTTTGGAGGTAGTTTATTATGTTTTGGCTACAATTTCTTACCTTACTACTCTGCATTTTTATCGGTGCACGCCTTGGCGGAGTAGGTCTAGGAGTTATGGGTGGTGTTGGTATGGCAATCCTCGTATTTGTCTTCCACCTACAACCTACCGCCCCTCCTATCGACGTTATGCTAATGATTTTAGCAGTTATTACGGCTGCCGGTGCTTTGCAAGCTGCAGGAGGAATGGACTATCTTGTTCATCTTGCAGAGAACGCACTTCGTAAAAACCCGAAACGGATTACATTTTTCGCTCCTATTGTGACATATATATTTACATTGTGTGCTGGAACTGGACATGTTGCCTATTCAGTACTTCCCGTTATCGCAGAAGTCTCGCGTGAATCAGGAATTCGACCAGAACGTCCAATGTCAATCGCTGTAATCGCTTCGCAACAAGCCATTACGGCAAGTCCAATCTCGGCCGCAACTGTCGCACTGTTAGCAATGGTAGCTGATTATAAAATTACATTATTAGATATTCTAAAAGTAAGTATTCCTTCTACATTTATCGCTTGTATGCTAGCTGCTTTCGTTGCAAGCAAAATGGGTAAAGAGCTAAATGAAGACCCCGAATACTTACAACGTTTAAAAGAAGGCATGATTCCAAAATTGGAAGAAAAGAAAGAGTTTGTTGGTGCAAAGGGCGCTAAATTATCCGTTATTCTCTTCTTATTCGCAACTCTTTTTGTTGTTCTTCTTGGTTCATTTGAAGCACTTCGTCCAGGATGGATCGTCGATGGAAAATTAGTTCGTCTTTCAATGCCGAATACAATTGAAATGGTCATGCTAACGATCGCTGCTCTTATTATTATTTTCTGTAAGCCAAATGTAGAAAGTATAGTATCTGGAAACGTCTTTAAAGCTGGTGCTACAGCTGTTGTGGCTATTTTCGGTATCGCTTGGATGGGAGACACATTCTTTAATGGAAACTTGAATATGATTCAAGGATCAATCCAACATTTAGTAACAAGTGCACCGTGGTTATTCGCTATTGCGCTATTTATTCTATCCATTTTACTATATAGCCAAGCTGCAACAGTACGTGCTTTAATGCCACTTGGATTATCACTTGGCATCTCGCCAGCACTTCTTATTGCCATGTTCCCTGCCGTAAACGGTTATTTCTTCATTCCAAACTACGGAACAATTGTGGCTGCGATCAACTTTGACCGTACAGGAACGACACGTATTGGTAAATATGTATTAAATCATAGCTTTATGATCCCTGGCCTAGTCGCAACAATTTCTGCCATTGGGATTGGCATGCTCTTAATTTCAATTATGTTTTAACGAACAAAAAGCACAAACTTTTTCTGAATAAAGTTTGTGCTTGTTTATTTAATCAAATTTCTCCCTCCCTAAATTAAAACCCATTCAATTTTTGATTTCCCTTTCCAAAATCATCAAAATTCGGATGATCAATTTTATAATGTGTAGCTTGAAAAAACATTGAGAGTAATAAAAGTCCCACCGATAATATTCCTAATACAATTCCACCGCCTACATGTTCTCCATATCTTCCCTGCAGCTCTGTATTTAAAAAATGTCCTACAAACCCCGCAGTTCCCCCCCCTAAAAAACCTAATCCATAAATAATTTTTCCAACTGCTGTTTTAGGATTTATTGCTTCTTTTAAAATAGTTTCCCGGAATTTATAACCTATTATTTTACATATCAGAAAACACCCTACCATTCCAACACCAATTTCCCACATACTTCCCCATTTATACCACGTTGCCATCAAAGTAAATATGCAAGATAAATCAAACTGAATAATACCAAAATAAATTCGCCAACCTAAATACTTCTCGCACTTAAATATATAAGAAAGTACAGCTAACAAAAAGTTTAAAAGCAAACCGGAAATAACATATAATATACTATCCGGCCATGTAACTAAACATGCACACCCAAAAACGAACGGAAAAAAAACACTATAATAAATCCCTTTATATAGCCTTATATCTTTTTTGGTGTTCAAATTTTCACTTCCCTATATGCGTTATATAAATCTTTTATAAGAAAAAGCAGCTTATTTCTTTTTAAGCTGCTGTCTCTTTCTTATTTATTTACTTGTTCCATAAGTTTCTTTGTACTTTCATAATGTGAATCTGCTAGGCTAATTGCAGAAATAACCGAAACGCCATCTGCCCCAGCCTCTATAACAGAAGCAGCATTTTCAGCCGTAATCCCTCCAATTCCAACAATCGGAATTGTAAGCCCTTCTTCTCTAAAATGACGTAACCCTTTTGTTCCCTGTACGGCTTTCGTATCTTTCTTCGTGCTCGTTGGAAAGATAGGTCCTACTCCTAAATAATCCGCTCCATTTGCAATGGCAAAGTGCGCTTCCTCTATCGTATGAGCAGATACCCCAACAATTTTATCACCCATTTTTTTACGGACTGATGTAATTCCTTCATCATCTTGTCCGACATGAACACCGTCTGCATCTAATTCAATTGCTAAGTCTACATCATCATTTACGATAAATGGAACACCATGTTCTTTACAAAGTGCTTGTAACTCTTTTGCAAAGTGGACCCGTTCTTTTCCAATTAAAGCTCCCTTACCCTTTTCACGAAATTGAAAAAGGGTCACTCCACCATCGAGCGCTTCTTTCATTACTTGTAACGGATTCTTTTGGCAGTTGTTACTACCCATAATAAAATAGACTTGCAATAATTTGGACATTTTCTCTGCTTCAATACGTGCCATTTCCCTCATCCCTTCTTACTGCACCTCTTGAATATTTCCATATCGTTCAACCTCAATAGCAGTAACGTTTGCTAATTGATTCAAAAACTCAATTTGGAAACTTCCTGGTCCTTTCTCTACCGTTTTACTTGCAGCGATTTCTGCCGCCACACCATAAAAGGTTAATGCAGCAACTGCCGCTTTTACATAATCCTTTTCCACTGCCGCAAATGCTCCCATTACAGAAGTTAATAGACAACCGGTCCCTGTTACTTTCGTTAAAATGGGATGACCGTTACGAACAATTATTGTTCGCTCACCATCTGTTACAACGTCTTCTTTTCCAGTAATCACTGCAACTGTATCTAGTTCATCTGCTGCTTGTTTCGCAATTCCTACAACATCACCGTTTCCATTTCCGGCATCGACACCTTTAATTTCCCATTTTTCATTAATTACATTCGCAATTTCTGCTGCATTTCCGCGAATCATCGCTAACTTCACTTCACTCGGTATATATGTTGCAACCTCTGTTCGGTAAGAGGTTGCTCCTGCACCAACTGGATCAAATAATACTGGTACATCGTGCATGTTTGCTGATTTCCCAGCAAGAAGCATCGCTTCTACGTCTTCAGGACGAAGTGTACCCATATTTAAAACGAGTGCTCCTGCAATACGAGCCATTTCCGCTACTTCTTCTTTTGCATACGCCATAACTGGCGACGCCCCTAACGCAAGCAAACCATTAGCTGTAAAATTTGTCACAACAACATTTGTAATATTATGCACAAGTGGATTAGACTCTCTCACTACTTCGACTACTTTTATGATTTCTTGTATATTCATTCTTCTCATCTCCTAACTTAGTAATGGGAGATACACAAAAAGACACTTTGCGTATGCAAAGTGTCTGAACATGTGCTTGTACACTCTCCCTACGCTGGCATTATCCAACAGGTTCTAATGGTCAACGGCGGTTTAGCCGTACTCTCAGTCTGCATCCACAAACTCCCATGTGTTTTCTTATTCATCTACTTCAGAGTCTACTCTTATTCTCTTAAAATAACAAGTTAAACATCTGATATTAAAACCTCTCTTTTTTAGCACCATTCCATGTGAAAACAGAAGGAGGAAATAAGCTGAGGACTTCTTTTTTTATAACCACGATTTTAAAAAAGAGTGAGAGGAAATTAAAATTCCTCTCACTCTTTTGTACATTATTTTAAGCCTTTAGATACTTCTTTTACCATCTCTGAAACAGACTCAAGTCCGCCGCCAGATAGGTACCAGTAGTTTGCATCTAGATAGATTACATTACCATTTTTCGCAGCGTTTGTTTTGCTAACAATTTCATTTTCTACAACTTGTTTCGCAGAAGATTTCCCGCCAACAACAGCACCCCGATCGATTACAAATAAGTAATCTGGGTTTTTCTCTAAGATATATTCAAATGAAATTTTATTACCATGTGTATCTGCTTTCAGTCCTGTATCAACAGGAGCTACACCAAATACGTCATGAATAATACCAAAACGAGAATTTGGACCATATGCACTTACTTGACCATCATTTGCTAAGATAATTAAACCTTTTTTATCACTCTTTGTAGCTTTTTCATTCAATGCTTTTACGTCTTTTTCAACTGCTGCAATTTCTTTTTTCGCTTTATCTTCTTTACCAAAGATTTTCGCTAACATTTCTGTGTTGTCTTTAAATGATTTCATATACTCTTTTGTATCTTGTTCTACATAAATTGTTGGGGCAATTTTTTCAAATTCTTTGTATGAATCAGATTGTCTACCAGAAATGATAATTAAATCCGGTGCGATTTCATTAATTTTTTCAAAATCTGGCTCTTTTAAACCACCAACGTTTGTATACTTTTTATCTTTATATTTAGAAAGATATTCTGGAATATTCTTTTGTGGTACACCAGCTACGTCAACACCTAATTTATCTAACGTATCTAAAGAACCGAAGTCAAATACGACAACTTTTTTCGGATTTGTTTTAACTTTCGTTTCTCCTAATTTGTGCTTAATGGTAATTTCTTTACTTTCACTTGCTTCCGTTTTCTTCTCAGAAGAAGCGTTATTACTACATGCTACAGCAACAATAGCAAGCATGAATGTTAATAGTAACATTGCTAATTTCTTCACTTCAATCACCTCTATAAATTTTTTAAAATTATTTTAAATCGATAGTAAGTTAGTACTATCAAAATAACTTCCACTATGAAAAGTAAATACAAATGTTATTTCCTGCTATTTCTTCAATATGAATATCCATATCATAAATATCTTTCAAAACGGCCGGATCTATAATCTCATCTGTTGCTCCTTCTTTCATAACTTTTCCATCTTTCAAAGCAACGATCCGATCTGAGTAACAAGAAGCAAAGTTAATGTCATGAATGACAATTACAATTGTTTTACCAAGTTCTTCAACTAAGCGTCTCAGCACTTTCATAATTTGAACGGAATGTTTCATATCTAAATTGTTAAGTGGCTCATCTAGCAAAATATATTCTGTATTTTGAGCAATGACCATTGCGATATAAGCTCTTTGCCTTTGCCCACCACTAAGCTGGTCTAAGTACTTATATTGGATATCTTCAAGTTCCATATAGCGAATGGCTTCCTCAATATGATTCCAATCTTCTTTCGACAGATTTCCTTGTGAATATGGAAACCTTCCAAAACTAACTAATTCCCGAATTGTAAGTCTTAAATTAATATGATTCGTTTGCTTTAAAATAGAGATTTTTTTGGCAAGTTCATTACTATTCCATTCGCCAATTTCCTTATCCTCTATATAAATTTCACCAGCATCTTTTTTTAATAACCTACTTATCATGGAAAGAACTGTACTTTTCCCAGCTCCATTCGGTCCAATAAAAGATGTGATTTTCCCTTTTGCTATTTTAATAGAAACATCTTCAACAACATTTTTATTTCCATATTGCTTTGATACATTTCTTACTTCTACCATGTCTTGCTCTCCTTTAATAGAAGATAGATGAAGTATACTCCACCAACAAAATTCACAATGACACTTAAAGTCGTATTAAATTCAAATACTCTTTCGACAATTAACTGTCCCCCAACTAGGGCAATAATACTAATAAAGATAGAACCTGCTATTAAATATTTGTGCTTGTATGTACGTAAACATTCGCGTGCCACGTTTACGACGAGTAGTCCTAAAAATGTAATGGGACCAACTAACGCTGTAGAAATGGACACTAAAATCGCAATTACAATTAAAAACTTCTTCACAACCTTGTCGTAATCGACTCCTAAATTAATTGCCTCTTCTCTTCCTAGCGATAGTACATCTAATAACTTCAGTTCTTTATAAACATATGCAATAACCAATATAATCCCAATAATAGACGTTACAAGTAACTCTGTTTTTACATTATTTACACTTGCAAACATTTTCCCTTGGACAATTTGAAACTCATTCGGATCAATGAGTACTTGCATAAAAGAGGATAAACTTTGAAAGAATGTCCCAAATATTAATCCAATTAACAATAAGAAATAAATATTGCTGCCCTCTCTCTTAAAGAGAAATTTATAAAGAAAGAGTGAAAACACAACCATTAAGCTTATAGATATAAGAAAGTTCACGTTTGCATTCATCATCGCTATATGCTGCGATCCAAACACAAACACAACAAACGTTTGAATAAACATATAAAGTGAATCTAAACCGATGACACTTGGTGTTAAAATCCGGTTATTACTAATCGTTTGGAAAATCATCGACGAAAACGCAATCGCTCCGCCCGTTATGACCATCGCCAACACTTTTTTACCTCTTCTTGGCAAGGCATACTCTAACGTATTCATATTTAAGTTAATAAATAAAAATATCCCAATGGCTACAACCGCTAAAAATGCAAGCGCTACCAACATTTTTTTATGACTTATTTGTTTTCTATGCTGCATATGCGTTTCTCCTCATCAATAAATAAAGGAAGATTCCGCTTCCGATTACCCCTACTGTAAGACCAATAGAAATTTCATACGGATAAATTACGACGCGGCCGATTATATCACAAGCAAGTACGAAAACAGCTCCGAGTAAAGCGGTATGAGGTAAACTATTTTTCAAATTATCCCCGCGGTAAATCGAAACAATGTTTGGAATAATAAGCCCTAAAAACGGAATCATTCCGACAGTTAACACAACTAATGCGGAGATTAGCGAAACAATAATTAATCCGATATTTAACACTCGATTGTAGTTCATCCCTAAGTTCGCCGCAAAATCTTCACCCATTCCAGCAACAGTAAAGCGATTCGCATATAAAAATGCAATAATGACAAGTGGGATACTTAAATATAAAATTTCATATCTCCCTTTCATCACCATCGAAAAATCACCTTGTAACCATGAAGAGATATTTTGAATTAAGTCATACTTATAAGCAAAGAATGTCGTTATAGAACTAATAATGTTCCCAAACATAATTCCCACAAGCGGAATAAAAATCGCATCCTTGAACTTAATTCTCTTCAAAATTTGCATAAATAAAAATGTACCAGCTAACGCAAAAACAAATGCAACAAGCATTTTTTCAAGAGGGCTCGCTGTTGTAAATAGCAATAATGAAACTAAAACGCCTAATTTCGCACTATCCATCGTCCCCGCAGTTGTTGGAGATACAAATTTATTTCTGCTGAGTTGTTGCATAATTAAACCACTTATACTTAAACTTACACCGGCTACAATAATACTAATTAAGCGTGGCAATCTGCTAATAAGTAGAATTTGAGCTTGTCCTTGATCTAAATGAAAAATATCTGTCGGCTTCACATCTTTTACACCGATAAAAATAGACGCAACTGATAAAATAATAAGCATGATAAACAAATATCTTTTTTTCATAATTTCTTCATGGTGCAGATTATGTTCTGTCGCCATCATTTGATTTCAAACAGATTATAATCCTATCATTTTATCCCCCTCATCTATACATAGAATGATATAAAGTAAAACTCCCTACTACCCGTTCATGCGGGATACAAAATGATTTTAATTATCAATTAAAATTACACTCTACTAGTATGTAATAATTAATTTGCTATCTGACATTTTAGTCATAGTCAGACAATCATCTTTAATGATAATGAAATTCATTTACGATGTCAACGGATACCATTTATTTATATCGCTTTTTTATTCATATAAGGAAACTTATCGCGTCTATAAGGTTCATAAAAAAGGTTAGAATCTTCGGCATAACTGAATCAAGAAAGGATGTATGCTATATTTAAGTTATGGAAACTTGAAAGGATGTTTTAAATATGGCAAAAAGTGTTGTAATTGCTGAGAAACCTTCTGTTGCACGTGATATTGCACGTGTACTACAGTGTAATAAAAAAGGAAATGGTTACCTTGAAGGTAATAAATATATCGTTACTTGGGCTTTAGGGCATCTCGTTACATTAGCAGACCCAGAAAGCTATGATGTGAAATATAAAAAATGGAATCTAGAAGATCTACCAATGCTACCTGAGCGTTTGAAATTGACAGTGATTAAACAAACTGGCAAACAGTTTCATGCCGTTAAAAGCCAATTGATTAGAAAAGATGTAAGTGAAATCATTGTAGCTACAGATGCAGGGCGTGAAGGAGAACTAGTCGCTCGTTGGATTATTGATAAAGTTAAAATGAATAAACCTATTAAACGTCTATGGATTTCATCTGTTACTGATAAAGCAATAAAAGATGGCTTCGCAAACTTGAAACCAGGGAAAGCATATGACAATTTATACGCTTCAGCTGTTGCACGTTCAGAAGCTGACTGGTATATCGGTCTTAATGCAACACGTGCCTTAACTACAAGATTCAACGCCCAACTAAATTGCGGCCGTGTGCAAACTCCTACTGTAGGCATAATCGCAGGGCGTGAGGATGAAATAAAAAACTTCAAAGCACAAACTTATTACGGCATTGAAGCCAACACAACAGAAAATTTAAAACTGACATGGCAAGATGCGAAAGGAAATAGTCGTAATTTTGATAAAGAAAAAATCGATACGATCGTGAAAAAACTTGGCAAACAAAATGCTACTGTCGTGGAGATTGAGAAAAAGCAAAAAAAATCATTTGCTCCTGGGCTTTATGATTTAACAGAGCTACAACGTGATGCAAATAAAATTTTTGGTTACTCTGCAAAAGAAACATTAAATATTATGCAAAAACTGTATGAGCAGCATAAAGTATTAACATATCCTCGTACAGATTCACGCTATATCTCATCTGATATCGTTGGAACACTTCCAGAACGTCTAAAAGCGTGTGGAGTAGGAGAATATCGTCCTTTAGCTACTAAAGTTTTAAATAAACCTATAAAAGCGGCTAAATCGTTTGTTGATGATAGTAAAGTAAGTGATCACCATGCAATCATTCCAACAGAGAGCTATGTAAACTTCTCAGCTTTCACAGATAAAGAACGCAAAATTTACGATTTAGTTGTAAAACGCTTCTTAGCCGTCCTATTCCCTGCCTTCGAATACGAACAACTAACGTTACGAGCAAAAATTGGTGATGAAACATTCATTGCACGCGGAAAAACAATCCTTAACTCTGGCTGGAAAGAAGTATATGAACATCGCTTTGAAGACGACGATGCAGCAGACGATTTAAAAGAACAAATCTTACCTCGCATCGAAAAAGGCGATACATTACATGTAAAACTAATTGCACAAACATCAGGTCAAACAAAACCACCTGCACGCTTTAATGAAGCAACGTTACTTTCAGCAATGGAAAATCCTACGAAATATATGGGCACGCAAAATAAACAACTTGCTGATACGTTAAAGTCAACTGGTGGATTAGGTACTGTAGCTACACGAGCTGACATAATCGACAAACTTTTCAATTCATTCCTAATTGAAAAGCGCGGTAAAGACATTCACATTACATCAAAAGGTCGCCAGTTACTTGATTTAGTGCCGGAAGAACTAAAATCGCCTACATTAACTGCCCAGTGGGAGCAAAAACTTGAAGCCATTGCAAAGGGCAAGTTAAAAAAAGATGTATTTATTTCAGAAATGAAAAACTATACAAAAGAAATTGTCGCTGAAATTAAATCAAGCGATAAAAAGTATAAACATGACAACATTTCAACAAAAACTTGTCCAGACTGTGGTAAACCGATGTTAGAAGTAAACGGCAAAAAAGGGAAAATGCTTGTATGCCAAGATCGCGAATGTGGTCACCGTAAAAACGTGTCCCGAACGACAAATGCACGCTGTCCTCAATGTAAGAAAAAATTAGAACTTCGCGGTGAAGGAGACGGTCAAATCTTCGCATGTAAATGCGGCTATCGCGAAAAACTTTCTACATTCCAAGAACGCCGCAAGAAAGAATCTGGAAATAAGGCAGATAAACGATACGTTCAAAAATATATGAAGCAGCAACAAAAAGAAGAAGAAGAGCCATTAAATAATGCACTAGCAGAAGCACTAAAGAAATTAAAATTTGATTAAACAAAAAGGTTCCTACCGTTTTCAGTAGGAACCTTTTATTTTTAATGAATGATTTTACTTCCTTTTGCATTCTCAACAAATTTTTCACTTGATTTGTTAATTGGTGTCTTCAGTAGTAATGCAGCAACAATCATAACGACTACGAAAACACTTAATACAAGTAAATCTCTTGTTACTATATCCCAAAGCATTCCACCTACTGTTTCACGAATTGCACTAATTGCATATGTGAATGGTAAGAACGGATAAATTGCTTGGAAGAAAGCTGGTGTCATTTGAATCGGGAATGTCCCGCCAGATCCCGCTACTTGCAGTACAAGTAAAATGATCGCCATCGATTTCCCAACGTTTCCAAAAATAGAAACGAGTGAGTACACGATACAAACAAAGACTCCTCCAATAAATAAACTAAATAACACAAACCAGAATTTATCGACTACGTACGTACCAAGCAAGAATATATCTCCCATTGATACAATAAATGCCTGCGCAAGACCTATTGTTAAGAACGTTAAGAATCGTCCGAAGTAAATTTCATGACTCTTATACTCTGCACCTGGTTCATGAACTTCTACTGTTAATAACGAAACCATTAACAATGCCCCTACCCATAGTGCAAGCACTGTATAGAATGGTGACATCGCTGAACCGTAGTTTGGCATTGCGAATAATTTATTTTCTTTTAAATTTACTGGATTCGCAAAATAATCACTTTGCTGTTCCACATCATTTTTCAGTAAACGGATAATATCTTTTATATCCTCTTCTGAATCAATTTCACGAATCTTATCTGCTAATTCTTTAATCTTCTTCTCAGTAGCTGGCATTTCTGCTTTAATATCTTCAACTTTCTTCGTACCTTCTACTAAGCCTTTTGATGAATCTTCTAGCAGTTTTTTCACATCTGGCAGCTTTTTATCTGCGTCGTTTAAAATTTTAGATGTATTTTTTGACATCTCTTTTGTACGAGCAATTGCTTCGTTAAAGCTTGGAACGATTTCGGAATCGTATTTTGCTAAGAAATCAGCCAATTGTACTGAACCATTTTTCGATGCTTCATTAATACTTTCGATTACATCTTTTGTAGGTTGTTGCCCATTGTTAATGAGTGTGATTGCTTTATTTGTAGCATCACTACCTTTTTGTAATGCACTTTTCGCTTTATTTAATTTTGCAATTCCATTATCAAGGTTTTTATCACTGTTTACATCAGCTAAAACCTTATTCGCACTCTCTAGTACAGGAATCATATCATCAATCATACTAATACCTGCTTGGAATTGGCCATTTAAGCTATTTAAAGCTACTTTTGTAGAGTCTAGTCCATTGACACCTTTATTTTGCAAATCTTCTTTTGCTTTTTGAAGGTCAGATTTAGCACTCTCAATACTATCTCTTGCTTTATTATATTCAGCCTTTGTTTTTTCATATGTTTCGTTTATTGTATTAGTTGTTTGATCTTTAAACTGACCTGCTTCATCTTTAATTTGTTCAGCAGTGCTGACTGCTTTTTGATAATCCGCTACAAACGTTTCATTATAGTCTTTCTCAGCTTGATCAATTAAAGTATTTGTTGCATTTAATTTTTGATTAACTGCATCTCTCACATCTTGTTTTACTTCTTGACCTGTACCAATGATATTTACAAGATCTTTAATACCATTGTTTGTATTATCCATACCCTTTTTTAAATTAGTTAGATGGTCTATTCTCTTTTGGAAGAACTCTTTTCCAAAATCATGCGGTGCTGATTCTTTAAGGCTAGCAAAAACTTCAATAAGATAAGAAACCCCATCAGTATGACCTTGCAGATTATCAGAAGCTTTATTGAGTTCTTGTTTCGCTCTCTCTGGATCAAACTTTCCATTCTGTAATCCATCCATCACACTTTGTGCATACGCAGTTCCTGCACGTGCCGAGCTTAAAACAGTGTTCACTGTTTGATTAATATTTCTCGCAATATTTTTATATCCCTCAGTATTCAACTTCGGAAGATCGGGAAGTTGTGGCATTGCCGGGAACTCTGGAAGTTTAGGCAACTGAGAAAAGTCAGGAAGATTCAGGTCGACTCCTGGATTCATTAAGAAATTAGTAAAGGCTGTTGCCTTATCCATGCCATCTTTCATCACAGTTAAGTCTTTCCGTATCGCTCCAGGAGCATCTTTTAACCTTTGGTCATTGTTTGCAAAGAATTTATCTAAGTTTTTCAATGTTTCCTGACTATCATTAATAATACTTTCCACAACCGGTAAATCTTCTTGTGCGACCTTCACAATATCTTTTGCTCTCGTCGCATCATCCAGCGCTGTGTTCACAAGTGTATACATTTCCGGGAACTGCGCTTCTAACTTAAATACAAGATCTTTCATTTTTTCAATGCTCGGTAAGTTTGTTTCTAAATCAATTCCAAGGTCATTGAAAATTTTAAAAATCTCACCGTTCGCTGTTTTAACAAAGTTTTTACTTATTTCTTCTGTTATTCCCGATGCACCTTTTGCTGTAATTTTTGGTGCAATGGCATTTACTTTCTCATTCACAAAATAATCTAGCTCTGGTTTTTGTGGATTATCGCTAATTACCGTTGCAATCTTTTCTGAGAAATCTTTTGGAATCGTAATACTTGCATAGTACTCTCCATGTTCTACTCCATAAATCGCTTGTTTTTCATCCACAAACTTCCAACCAAGGTTTTTATTCTCTTTAAGTGAATCTACAATTTCGTCCCCAATGTTAATATCTTTTCCTCGTAAGTTTGCCCCAGCATCTTCATTAGACACTGCTATCGGGACATCCTTTGTATTACCGTAAGGATCCCAAGATGCTTTGATATTAAACCACGCATATAATGATGGCAAAATCATAAGTCCTAACACAATTACAATCGCAGCCCAATGTTTGGCTACATTCCGTAAATCAGTCGTATAAATACGCCATATTTGTTTCATATAAGCTATCACCTAATTATATAGTTTTCCTTCTTTAGAAAATGATGCATGCATTTTGCAATTATATCATTTTCCTCATCATGGATTAAACGAAAATATACTATTTCCTCAAATTCTTTTACCTACTTTATTATATAACAAAGTTAATAAAGTAATTATACAAAATGACCAAATCAGTTTTACATTCAGTAATAACAAATATATAGGAAATGTCATAAAAAATACAAGTATTTTATCTTGGAAATACTTGTATTCACCGAAAAAAATCCTCATAGCGCTTACATTGCTATGAGGATTCCTTCTATATTATATATCTAATTGAACTTCTACTCCGAAATGATCCGAAATCACGTTTCTGTTCATACCATTAAAAATAACGTTTGATGAAAGCACCTTTACTGGTTTGTTACTGAATATGAGATCAATTCGTAAATTCTGCTTATTTTCATCCCAACCAGCAATTTCTCCTTGCACAGTTGTTCCCTCATCTTTGGCCAAAGCTAGCTCATATGTGTCGTAGAGCCCTTTTTTGATAAGATAATCGTATCCTTCACCTTGTAAATGAGCATTATTATTAAAATCACCCATTAAGAATGAAAGTTCAGTATCATTCACATGCTGCATAAAACGCTCCACTTGATTTTGAAACGATTCTTCCTCATCATTCCACCAGCCAAGATGACAAGAATAGCAAGTTATCTTTTTACCTTTATAAGAGATTGTTGCGCTAACAATTTTACGCGTTTTCCAATAAGAAGTATCCCTATTTTCTGATACAAAGAAAGAAGTTTGCTTTACAATAGGATGTTTCGTGAGGATAGCTAAACCTTCTTCATATATGTCATAACCAATGTGCGAGAAATCCCAAACAATACTGTAATTTCCTAAACCTAGCTTCTCAAGCTCTGTAAGTAATACAAGGCCGAAATTGTCTTTTTTCTTATTATCGCATACGTTTTGAGCTTTTATAGATTGGCTAACCTCTTGCAAAGCAATCACATCATAATCTTCTTCTTGAATCGTTTTCGCAAGATGTCTTATCTTCTCTAGTTGGTTCTCCTCTTGCCATGAATGGCAGTTTAAAGTGAGTAATTTCATTTTATTATGCACCTAACATATCTTGAATGTCTGATTTTAATACATCAGCTTTCGGACCATATACCGCTTGAACACCTTTGTCTTTTACAATAAGACCTAAAGCTCCATTTTGTTTCCACTGCGCCTCTGGTGCAACTACATCTAAATTCTTCACTGTTACACGTAGACGTGTCATACAAGCATCAACATCAGCAATATTATCTTTCCCGCCCAACAAATCAATAACCTTTGTTGCTAATGAACCTTCTTTTACATTCGCTGCTTCTTCTGAAGATTCATCTTCATTATCAATATAATTACCTGCGCGTCCTGGCGTTGGTAAATTGAATTTTTTAATTAAGAAATTGAATAATGTAAAGTTTAAACCGAAGAATACCGCTGACACAACAACAAAGTTAATTAAATCTCTTGTTAATCCCGCATTAATCATCATCGGTGTACGTGTAATTAATTCAATAAATCCAAATGCATGAACACGTAAGTTAATTAAATCTGCTAATGCAAATGCCAGTCCTGTTGTAATTGCGTATACAATATATAATACTGGTGCAATAAACATGAACATGAATTCAATTGGTTCTGTTACACCTGTTAAAAATACTGCTAATGCTGCAGATAAGAACATTGGTTTATATTTTGCACGTTTGTCTTTATCAACATTACGGAACATTGCAAACGCAATACCCATTAATGCTGCTGTAGAACCAATAACTTGCCCTGCTTTGAAACGAGCTGGAACAACATTATTTAATACATCGTTATACGCTTTTGTATCACCATTTGCTAACAAGTTATTTAAATCTGTAATCCATGCAAGCCATAACGGATCTTGTCCTGCGACCACTTGACCAACTTTCGATCCAGTTAACATCGTATACGTTCCGCCAAGCTCTGTATAGTTCATCGGAATCGTTAACATATGATGTAATCCAAATGGTAATAATAAACGTTCTAATGTCCCATATACGAACGGTGCAACAACTGGCGCACTATCTTTTGATGCTGCAATCCAGCGACCAAATTCATTTAATCCACTTTGGATGAATGGCCATAAAAGTGATAAAACAATAGCAGTAATTGTAGACCAAACAATTACAACGAACGGTACAAAACGTTTTCCGTTAAAGAATGCTAACGCTTGTGGTAATTTATTATAGTTATAATATTTATTGTATAAAGTAGCTCCTAAGAAACCTGTGATAATCCCTACGAATACTCCCATATTAAGTGCTGGTGCACCAAGTACAGAAGTGAAATAATCTTTTACAAGTAAATCCCCAGCTAATAATGAAGAAACTTTTGCTTTTGAATCCGTTAACATTTCAGCGTTAACGCCAAATATAGCTCCTGTAATTCGATTTGTTAAGATGAATGCTAACAGTGCTGCAAATGCACCGCCCGCACGATCTTTCGCCCAAGATCCCCCAATCGCTACTGCGAATAAAATATGCAAGTTTGTAATAATCGCCCAACCGATGTCTTCCATTACTCTAGCAATTGTATGTACTGCATTTACATCCCCAGCAGACATACCAATTAACTTACCGATGGAAATCATTAAACCTGCAGCTGGCATAACCGCTACAACAACTAACAATGCTTTTCCAAATTTCTGCCAAAAATCAAAAGACGTAATTTTCATCTATTTTTTCCTCCCCTTTTTATTTATAAGATCCCTAATGATATAAATAATAATTTCTCTTTGCTTATGAAAACGATACCCTTTTATAGCGCAAACGTTTTCATAAATCTATTTTAATAAAAGCGTTTTCACATTGCAATATAAATTTATGATTTTTCATAAAAAAAGATGCCACGAGAGCATCTTTTTTTATTAAGAAATACGATAAACCCTTGTTTCATAAGGTTTAAGCGTAATTGTATTACTTGTTTCATGTTCTACTATTTCATAATTATTTAAAAGCAAACGTTTGCGTTCTAGAGAGAATGTATCTTCATTATACACAGCATTTTCTCTAGATATATTACTAATCACAATCACTTTTTCATCATTCAATGTACGTGTATACGCATAAATTTGTGGATCACTCTCTAAAATTAAATCATACGTTCCATAATTAAATACATCATGCTCTTTTTTTAATGCAATCATCTTTTTATAGAAATTAAAAATAGAGTCAGCTTCTCCAAACTGCTTTTGAACATTAATTTCTTTGTAATTTGGATTCATACCAAACCACGGTATACCCGTTGTAAAGCCAGCGTTTTCTTCATCACTCCATTGCATTGGTGTACGTGAATTATCGCGGCAAGATGCCCAAATAATCTCCATCATTTCTTGATGTGATACTCCTTCTGCAATTTTCTCGCGATATAGGTTCTTAATTGCTACATCATCATAATCTTCAATATTTGGAAACTGAACGTTTGTCATACCAATTTCTTGCCCTTGGTAAATAAATGGAGTTCCGTGCATAAAGAAGTACATTGCCCCTAAAGCCGTTGCACTTTCACGCCAATACTGGCTATCATCTCCCCATGTAGAAACAATACGCGGTTTATCATGATTCTCAATATAAAGTGCGTTCCAGCCTTTATTCTCTAATCCTTTTTGCCACTTTGTTAATATCTTTTTCAGCTCTACAATATCGAGTTCTTTTTTCTTTTCTGCATCCCATAAACTTAAATGCTCAAACTGGAATACCATATTAAATTTACCGTTTTCTTCCCCAACCCAAAGATCAGCATCTTCAATTTTGACCCCATTAGCTTCTCCAACAGTCATAATATCGTATTTTGAAAATGTATTCTCTTTCAATTCCTCTAAAAGTGGCTGAATTCCATCTACATTCATATGTTTATCAAAAGAAGACACATACTTTAATCCTTTTGGATTTGGCATGTCTTTTAGGCCTTCTTCTTTTTTTATATGACTGATCGCATCTACACGGAAACCATCGATTCCTTTATTTAACCACCAGTTTACAGTATCATATAAAGCTTCACGAACCTCTGCATTCTCCCAGTTTAAATCCGGTTGTTTACGCGAGAATATGTGCAAGAAATATTGCTCTGTTACTTCATCATATTCCCAAGCAGAACCATTAAAAATACTTTCCCAATTATTCGGTTCTTCTCCATTCTTACCATCACGCCAAATATACCAATCACGCTTTGGATTATCTTTCGAAGAACGTGATTCAATAAACCAAGGATGTTCATCGCTCGTATGGTTAATAACTAAATCAATAATAAGCTTCATACCACGCTTATGAACTTCATCTAATAGTTCATCGAAATCAGCCATCGTGCCAAACTCATCCATAATGTCTTGATAATCACTAATATCATAACCATTATCATCATTTGGCGATTTATACATCGGGCAAATCCAAATTATATCTATTCCTAAATCCTTTAAATAATCAAGCTTTGCAATAATACCTTGTAAGTCTCCAATACCGTCGCCGTTAGAATCCATAAAGCTGCGTGGATAAATTTGATAAGCAACAGCTTCTTTCCACCATGTTTTATTCATAATAGTTCTCTCCTTTTGCATTTTCTTTTTTGAAAAATTTATGCAAACGTTTTCGTAACATTATCATAACAAAATATGAGGAGTTTGCAACTGTTTTCATCGAACTCTATGTAGATTCCTTATTCTTATGCTTTATTTATTCTCATAAAGGTAAATCTCATTCTTCACCGCTCTTGTCCACACACGTTACATATGCTGTTCATATATTAATAACAGGCTCAGATCATTTTAGAAAGGAGATATAACTTGAAACAAACAAAGTTAACTGGGCGCATCGTCGTTCCCTCAGATCCTGAATATGATGTAGCCCGAATAAATTTAAATTTAAGTATTCCAAAACTCCCTTGCATTATTGTTTTTTGTCAAAATAAATATGATGTGTGTAACGCTTTAAAATGGGCACGTGAACGTCATATACCATTTCGTTTAAGAAGTGGGCGCCATAGTTATGAAAATTTCTCTCTTGTAAACAATGGACTGATTATCGATGTAAGTGAAATGAATCGAATTGCCGTTAATACAGAGCATTTAACAGCAAAAATCGAAGCTGGTGCAAATCTCGGTACTGTCTACAACGAGCTTTGGAAATACGGTGTTACAATACCTGCTGGTACAAGTGCAAGTGTTGGGGTTGTTGGATTAACGCTTGGTGGTGGAATTGGCATGCTCTCACGTTTATTTGGCTTGACATGTGACCAATTAGTGGAAGTCGAGATGGTACAAGCGTGCGGAAAAACTGGCGCAAAAATCATTCACGCAAATGAACAAGAAAACGCTCGCTTATTTTGGGCATGCCGCGGTGGTGGTGGTGGAAATTTCGGAATTGTTACTTCGCTAACTTTTCGCGTCCATCCTATAAATACTGTCTCAATCTTCTCGCTTACATGGAAATGGGATGATTTCGTTGCCGCATTTCAAGCTTGGCAGAATTGGGCACCCTATATAGATGAGCGCCTAACCTCGTCTATCGAATTATTCGCTAAACAAAGAAATAAAATTGAAGTAAAAGGTGAATTTGTTGGTCCTCCTTCTGAACTCTATCCACTATTATCCCCTCTTCTTGAAACAGGTAGTCCTTCTCTCTTTGTAGATGAAGTCCCTTATATAAAGGCTGTTCAATTCTTTAATAGCGGTAATATTCCTGAAAAATTTAAACGCTCTGGTTCCTATGTATATAAACCTATTCCTCTTAAAGGCATTCAAATCTTACAACACTTTCTTTCTCATTCACCAAATAAGGATGCGAGTGTTTGGCACCAATCACTTGTAGGTGCTGTAGAAAATATTCCTCCTAATGAAACAGCTTATTTCCACCGCAAGGCAATTATTGCCCAAGAATATATTACCTCTTGGAAATACGATGATGAAGAAAATCACAATATACGTTGGGTTAAAGATTTACGAGAAAGCTTAGCACCTTATACGTTAGGAGACTATGTTAACTGGCCTGATATTGATATACAAAACTGGCAGACTAGTTATTATGGCTCTAATTTTCAAAAGCTACGTAAAGTGAAGACCGTATATGACCCTTGCAATGTTTTTCGTTTTCAACAGAGCATTCCTCCTTCTCATAATGTAAAAAGAAGAACATAGACTTGTTCTTCTACCTACCTTCTTTATTTTACAAAGTTTAGAAATAGCGTCTTACCGCTCACAAATGAAAACAACTAACAATATAAAAAAGGGAAAGCATATAGCCTTCCCTCTTCTCCTCAATTTCTCTATACATGTTAACATCTATTTATTTTCTCTTGCGGAAAAATAAGAATAGAGCGCCTACCATAACTAGAACACCTATTAAATAAAAAATAGTCGTACCGATACTACCAGTATGCGGAATCATCCATTCGTTCTTTGTATTTTCTATTGTTAGTTTTTGTACGCTTGATCCGACTTCTATTTCAATTGGATCTCTTAAAAGCATATAGCCATTTGGTGCTTGAATTTCTTTAATTGTGTACTTACCAAATACTAATTGCTCAGATAGCGCTTTACCATTTTCATCTGTCGTTAATTTCCCAACTTCTTTACCATCTTTATCTAAAATTTGGAATATAGCATTTGCTAATTTTAGATTTAAATTTGAAGCGTCCACTTTCTCAATTTCAATTACACCTTTGTCTAATACCTCATTTTCGATAGTGATTTCTATCGGTGTTTTTGTGTCTTTGCTGATTGCAAAATCATAGGATGTATCACTTAGCTTATAACCTTCCGGAGCTATAATTTCAACCAGTTTATACTCACCAATTGGTAAATCTGTTACGCTAACTTTTCCGTCTTTACCTGATGTAATGGTTTGAATGACTTGTCCATCTTTACTTTGAACTTCGAAAACAGCGCCTTCTAATGGAGTGTTACTACCTTTTGCTACTTTCGTAACTTCTAACTCTCCATCATCGGCTGTATCTTCAACTAGTCCAGCATCGATTGTCATATTGTGTTCATTTTCACCAAGCTTGATAATTTCCGAGTACCCATATTTATCCACATTCGAATCACGTGTTTCATCAGTTCCAGCATTTTTCTTTGTCCACTTGTACCCATCCGGCAACGTAAATCTCACTTGGTATTCACCTGGATCTAAATTTACAAATTTGTAATAACCCGGATTTCCCTTTTTGTCATTACCAGTTCTCGTCATACTAATAACTTTTCCATCTTTATCTAGTAATTCTACGACTACACCGTTCATACCAGTGTTTCCATCATTTTGAATTCCGTCTTTATTTTTATCTAACCAGACGTACTCTCCTAATGAACTCTTTTGGGGTGCTTTTAACTGTACACCTACTCGGTTTGGCTCCGCTGGTTGAATCCAATTTCCAGTTACATCATTAATTGCACTATATCCAAATGAATTCCATGCAATTCCCGCTGAATCATCCAGATCAACTGGTGCACGCATTGACCATTCTAATACCGCTTCTTCACCAGGATATACAAGTTCGTCCTTATCAAATTCAAACTTAACTGCCGTTACCTTTGTTAAATCTGCTGGTGGCTCTAAAGACCAATTCGGATCATTCGCCCCATCTGGATTTACAAAAGTATCGTTTCCTTGAATTACATCATCACGCTTAGGGTTTGGAACAGTCGTGTAATAAATTTTAAGAAAGTCACCCTCAGTCATTTGAATTGGTGAGGTTAAATACGGCGTCCACTTACTCCCACGTTCTTGTACATGATTCTGTGTCTGTAGAACTGACTGGTCGCCCGCCGCAGGGAATATATCAATTAACACACCATTCCTTATGGCTACAGTACCCCCATTTTCAATTTTTAAGCGATATTTTACTTCTCCACCTGGTACAGTCGTGGCTACTTCTGGTGAATCTTTCCAATCATCGTCTAATTCACCTTTTACATATTTAATAGATTTTAAAGATTGCTCTTCTTCAATCTCGATAGCATCTTGACTTTCAATAATCGGGTCGTTTGTATCTACATCTCCATCAAGATCATTTTCATCTTTTCCTGTTGGTTGAGTCCACCCATCTCCAGATTTAATCGTTGTTTCATTAGACATCAAACCTGCTTTATTGTAATACTTACCTGCCATAGCCAAGTTAGTAACCTTTACTTTGAACTTAACAGTTATCGCATCCCCCGCTGCAACACCTAATTCAGCAAAATTCCATCGCAATAGTGTTCTACCTTTTTCTTTATAATCGGGGATTGCTTCTATTTTTACTTTTGTAGCATCATAAGATTGCTTATCCCATTCACCTTTGACAAAAGTAAACACCTCTGAGCCCGGCACATATTCCAATCCTTTTGGTAACCAATCTACAATAATAGGTTGGTTCAAAGTAGAAGTATTCCACTCTGTTTTACCAGTTAGCTCAAATTCAACTTCTTCTCCCTTACTATACTTCTCTCCGGGCGGTGTTAATGCTTTTTTCTTAAAGCTAACTTTTGATTCTGGATTGTCTTTTATTTTTACTTGTGCTGTTGCTTCTTTTATATAATTCTTTCCATCAATATCATATGAAATATGTCCTGTGTTTTTCAAAACGCCTTCTGAAAAGTTAGGATCGTCCACTTTAAAGTTCAACCATGTCCCAGAGCTCATATAAAAATCTGCAGGTACTTTACCAAATTCATAGCGAATTCCGGTTACTTTATCACCTTCAGCTAATGATAGTGAAGAAGCATCTAACCATTCTCCCATATTGTTACGAATAACTTTCCATTCTTTCCACTCTGGATTATTCTTCGTTTTATATAAAAGCTTATATTCGCTTACACCAGAAAACGTACCGGTATGCATTTTTGTAAAATGTAGTTGTTCATCAAATCGATCGTCTTGAAGTACAAAATTATCTATTTCTTTAGCATACTGATTTTTAACATTGTATAGTGTAAAAGCAACTTCTTCCTCTTTACTGTACTCAGGCTTTTGAGCAGCTTTTATTAAGTCTGAAAAAGCTTGCTCTGGTGGAACAACAGGAGGCGTTATCTCTTTGTTAGAAACATCAACATATACATGCGTTTCTTTTGTTAACTCATCTTCCCCTGTCGGCTTCAGCTTTGCCTCAGCCATATTTGGAATTGATTTACTTTCGTTTTCACCAAAATATTCTTCTAGGAACTTCACTTTAACTTTAACGAATTTTTCACCTGCTACATTTTGTAATTCCCATGCTACAGTATGGGAATTTGCGTCATACTTCCCGTTATCACTTGCTGATATAAACTGAGCCTCTTTTGGCAATATATCTTTTATTGAAAGTGAATCCAGTGTAGTAGGACCACTAACGTGTTGAACACGAATTGTATATTCCACTTCTTCTCCTGGTTTAACCTGCCACTTGTTAGGCGTTTTGCTCATATTCCATTCTGGTTTCTTAGGTGGTTCAGGTGGAACTTCTTTTTCATATGCTACAACAGCCACTTGATTAGACGTTTTCCCCCCTTGGTCTGATACAAAATCTGCTACAGCTGTAGCTGTCGTTCCATTCTTTGTTCCACTTGGAAACTTCACTGTAATAGGGATTGCCTTAGAATCCCCATTGGGAAGAAAATCTTTGAATGTATAAATAACCGAATGCGTCGCTTTATCATATACTGCATCCGTACCGCTAATTTTCCCATGTCTTACATATTCAACTTCAGGTGGCAATTTAACAATAATTTTTGCATCATTATGCCCACCTTCTAATCCAAATGTACTCATATCAAGTTGATACACAAACTCTTTACCTACATCTTTTTGCGAACCATCCCCGCCTTCAACTGAAAGCTTTAAGCTAACATTTGCTTCTTTGTCGTATGTTGCTGCTTCTACCATATGTATATATGGTTGTGCAATAATTTGTAGTATCATCAAACAAATGATAAAAATACTAATCTGTTTACCTTTCATCCTCGCACCTCTCTATTTATCTCTCGACAATTTTGGTAATAAAGTCCATTACCTTAAGCTCAAAACTTTGTGATCTATTTTTATAGATTATTCATTAATCTGTAAATCTGAATATTTATATTATACGAAAATTAAGAATTCTCTTGATGCACATATACTTTTTCAACTAGCAAATTAATTTACAATATCACTTCCTCTTATTTGTCTCCTCAGCATCAAACTTGTATATAGTATCTACATCATCATAGAATTCTAGATGAAAGAGTTCCTTTATATTTTTCCTTCCACGTAATCGCTCTTTATACGCGTCAGCAATCCATGTTTTTACCGCTACGTATCAACTACATAACCTCAAAATCTTTCAAGCCTAAATTCTCTAAAAGCCCTATCTATTAAAAAAGTTACATATTTTTCTACACTAACAACAAAGAATCCATATGGACTATATATCTATACAAATTTGCCTATTCAAAATCACTATAATAACACAGTTAATGTTGTAAATATATATAACAAAGATACAAAGTTTATAAAACTGCGTAAAGTAAACAAAATATAAACTTCTATCATCTTATTACCTGCAATATCTCCCTCATTTTGCGTCTCTCAGACAATGTTTTTTTTGCAAAAAATAAAGGGATTTGCCATTTTGTGACTAATAACAAAAATAAGGAGGGTTATTTGTAAAATACAAACTTGTCTGGGGGATTGGTATGATTCAAGTTCAAAATTTAGTAAAATCGTTTGGCTCGTTAGATGTTTTAAAAGGGATTAATTTAGAAGTAAAAGAAAAAGAAGTTGTTGTTTTAGTTGGTGCAAGTGGTTCAGGAAAAAGCACGTTACTTCGTTGCCTCAACTTTTTAGAAATGTACGATGAAGGTGACATTTACTTACAAGGCGAACAAATTGATCCGAAACGTACAAACTTAAACAAAGTCCGCGAAAATGTTGGAATGGTATTTCAACATTTTAACCTCTTTCCGCATATGACCTCATTAGAAAACATCATAGAAGCACCTATTCATGTAAAAAAAATGAACAAAACAAAAGCAGAAGAGATTGGATACGACCTTTTAAAAAAAGTAGGATTACAAGACAAAGCAAACGTAACACCCCACCTTTTATCCGGTGGTCAAAAGCAACGTGTTGCGATTGCACGTGCACTTGCAATGAACCCAAACATTATGCTATTCGATGAGCCTACATCAGCTCTTGATCCCGAACTTGTTGGAGAAGTGCTACAAGTTATGAAAGAGCTCGCTCATGAAGGGATGACAATGGTAATCGTCACCCATGAAATGAACTTTGCGCGTGATGTGGCGGATCGCGTCATCTTTATGGATGATGGAAAAATTGTAGAGGATGCACCGCCGGAACAATTTTTTTCAGCACCTTCAAATGAAAGAGCAAAACAGTTTTTACGTAACGTTTTATAAACATAGACTTCATTTCCTACAAGTACTTCAAACGTTACAATCCATACGGGTAGCCTGCATTGCTCCATCTTAGAAACTCCCATATAAAATACGGCGTCGCCTGTATGTACAGGGTAAATATATAGGAGGGGTTTTTATGAAAAAGAAAATATTTACTGTTTTTGCAATGATTACACTATGTGTATCTTTCATACTTGGTGCCTGTAGTAAGGAAACTTCAACAAATGAAGAAAAGGAATTCCGCTTTGCAATGAGTGGCTTATATAAACCCTTTAATTTCAAAGAAAATGATGGAAAATTACAAGGTTTTGATGTCGAAATCGGTGAGGCTCTCGCAAAAAAAATGGGAATGAAGCCTGTACCAGTTACAAATCCGTGGGAAACATTAATTCAAGGATTAAAAGCAAAAAAATATGATGTGATATTAGGTAGTATGGCCATTACAGAAGATCGATTGAAAGCGGTTAATTTTTCAAAACCTTATTATCGATCTGGCGTCCAAATTTTCGTAACAAAAAAGAACAATTCCATTTCTTCAGAGGAAAGTTTGAAAGGGAAAAAAGTCGGTGTTGTAAAAGCGAGTACATTTAAGGAACTTGTTGCAAAGCAGACAGATCAAATTACAGAATATGACAGTGACGTTACTGCACTTATGGATTTAGAACCTGGACGTGTAGATGCAGTAATTACTGATCAAATGGTCGGACTTCGTATGATAAAAGAAGGTAAATCAAATATAAAAGAAGCTGGCAAGCCATTAAATCTTGATGAAATGGGAATCGCTATTCGCAAAGACGATCAAGAAATGGTAAAGAAGGTAAACAAAGCATTAGATGAAATTATTAAAGATGGCACATATGAAAAAATCAGTAAAAAGTGGTTTGGGCGTAATATTCTTGGGGAAGAAGCAAAGACAAAATAGATTGGCTTACTTCATTTTATAAGTAAAGATAAAACCAGATTCAAAGTTTGATTTCTTTTTCTCAATAAGCAATGCCCCACCTAAGCCGTGGGGCATTTGTATCTATATCTTAAAATTCATTCCATATGAGGTGACGCTAATGATTGATATTTTCATATCTACTTATCCAACACTTCTGAAAGCTGTTGTCATTACATTACAATTAACATTAACTTCATTACTACTCGGATCATTAATTGGGCTCCTATTTGCCTTCTTTCGCATTTCCAATAACAAGTTTTTAAACAGTATTGCGCACGTATATATTGCCGTTATACGAGGTACACCCCTTATCGTTCAAATTGCAATTTTGTACTTTGGGATTACTTCTATTATCGTCCTGTCTCCGTTTTGGGCAGGAGCAATTGCATTGGCTATTCATAACGGAGCATACATTACAGAAATTTTCCGCGGTTCTATTCAATCTGTCGATCGTGGTCAATTAGAAGCTGCTCGATCTCTAGGAATGCCTTATCCACTTGCCATGCGTCGCATTATTTTACCACAGGCATTCCGCCTTTCTATCCCTCCGCTAGGCAATCAATTTATTATTGGGTTAAAAGATTCTTCACTTGTTGCATATGTCGGAATGCCAGAACTATGGGGCTCAGGCTTATCAATAGCTGCTGGTAACTTCCAACAGTTAGAAACATATGCTGTTGTCGGTATCTACTATCTTGTACTTGTGCTTTTATTTACTTATTTCGTAAATCTGCTCGAAAAAAGACTTCAGCGCAAACAACACAATTCTCTGAAGACACATAAAGAAAAAGAAAACGCTGTTTCCTTATAGAAAAAATAATAGCAAAACTTCTGCTTAAAAAGGTCAATGATGTATTGCTCTCATTGACCTTTTTCTCTATCTAAATTTCATTTACACTACGCTTCCTCAAAAAGCATTCCTTTACGAATAGTTTATCTCCATCTAACTTTTTTGTTTTCACCAAATTTTAAACCGAGAGTATTACTATCCGCAAATAGCGGAATACAAATAAAAGCAAGCTACTGAAAAGTAGCTTGCTTTATATTGTTAAAAACTTCAAAATAATTAATCTAAACTCACGGATTTACTTTTTTAACAGTTTCCTGTTCCTCTATATGCTCCTCACGATACGAAATATTCTCAGGATCTAATCCATTCCCTAGAGAACCATAGAAATGTTCCCTATGAGGATCAACTAATTCACTGCCTTGATAGTATACGCGAGGCGTGTTCCAAAGCGCTGCTAATGCTTTCGTCATCGGCATTTCATGATAACGCTCCGGCCACATTTCTTTAATTTTTTCTTTCACTAATGGATAATACTTTGAACTCATAGCAGGGAATAAATGGTGTTCCGTATGATATGAGAAATTAAAATGCAAAACATCAACCCAACGCGGCACCGTTACAGATAAACAGTTTGCTAGTGGATCATTTACTGGAACGATTGGGTTTAAGCGATGGTTCGTTGCAATATATGCCATTACAATAAAGTTGGCAATTAATAATGGAATTATATAAGCAAACAACCATTTCCCAGGCCCCATAATAAATAATAAACTAATCCAAACCGTCCACGGCAAAAGAAGTTGAAGCCATACAGATTTTTGATTCGATGACTTAAATTCTTTTATAAAATGAAAGAACATACGAGTTGAATGTATTGTAAATTGAATCGTTAATGACAGAAAACTAAAGAAAGAACGTACATGAAGCGGCATACGATATACCCATCTTAAAAATTTGCTTTTCTTCATCTTTTCAAGCGTTGGCCACGCATCCGGATCATGTTCTTCATGCTGCGTATGAACATGGTGCGTCGCATTGTGCCATTTTCTCCACAATTTTGGTCCTGTAGACAATGGCATAAATGCAATTGCTCCTAAAAAATCACGAAGCCATGCTTTTCTTACAACTGTCCCATGCAAAATTTCATGTCCTAAAAATCCAAGTGAAGCAAAACATAACCCGAGAACAATTGCGATCCCAAGATTTGCCCACACATTCAAGTCAAATAAACCAATCGTTATTAACCCAGCTACCGCCACAAGTAAATAAGCCAGTCCACCAAATAAACGAGTTGGAACTGGTTTAAATGCTTTCTTTGGCAAATGCGGCGATACACGTGCTGCATACCATCCAAACGTATGAAGCTCCTTCATCATTTTGCCCCTTTCCTATGCCGCGCTTACGCAACTTGCATAAATCAATTCTTGTTTCCAGATTGATAATACCAGTTAATTTCAAAAATCATTTTTAATACATAAATCATACTCACTCTATCGTCACTCATTTTCACTTTTATTATCAATGAAAAATATTTCTCTTTTTACTCTTTATCAACCTTTCCACATGATGAATCATATCAATAGACTTTCTGCATTGTCAATAACTTTTATGACCTAGTATTAAAATGTGGTTATATTTTTATAATCATATTTTATTTCAACAAAGAAAAAACATAGATTTTATAAGCTTTTATCCGTTATATATATAGATACTTTCACATATTGAAAAACAGTCTCATTCAATAATAGCTTATATATAAAGACAAATAATTCGTAATAAGATTGACTTTAATTAAAAAGATCCTTATGGTAAAGTATGTATTTTTGTTATATCAAAATAATATTTTTGTTTTACAAATATTTAATAATTTATTCTTACTTGCATAGTATCCCTTTCTCCTAAATTGCCCTCCCCCATCCTTACTCTATATAAAGAAGGATGACTCGATTAAAATACTCTACATGAATTTCATATAAATTGGAAAAATTAAGTAGTAAATTATTTTAAAACAGGAGGAATACAAGATGACAAACAATTCATTTCCCCAATTTCCAGAACCGTACTGGCGTGATTCTACTTCACTCTCTACCTTCCCTAAACTGTCAGAACATATAAGAACAGAGGTTGCAATTATTGGCGCTGGAATTACAGGTATCACAACTGCTTATTTACTGGCAAAGGAGGGTGTGAAAGTTGTTTTAATTGATTCTGGAAACATTTTAAATGGAACAACAGGCCATACGACCGCAAAGATTACTGCACAACACGATCTCATTTATGATGAACTGATTCATCATTTTGGAGCTGATCAAGCTCGGCTATACTATAAGGCAAACGAAAAAGCGTTGCAATTTATTAAAGAAACAATCCAAACAAATAACATCGACTGTGATTTTACTGAAGAAGACGCCTACTTATATACAACTTGCAACGATGGATTACGGAAATTAACAAAAGAATACGAAGCTTATAAAAAGCTAAATATTCCTTGTGACTATGTAGAGTCCATTCCGCTTCCTATTTCAGTTCAAGCAGCACTTGTTATGAAAAACCAAGCACAGTTCCACCCTCTTCATTATTTAAAAAATCTTGTTGAACAGTTTATTGAAGCAGGCGGATCTGTCTATGAGCAAACTACTGCGATTGATGTCGAGAAAGACTCATCCCCACAAATTATTACAAAGGATGGCCATCGGATTACATGTGAATATGTTGTCTCCTGCTCTCATTTCCCTTTCTATGATGCGAACAGCTTTTTTTTCACGAGAATGTATGCAGAGCGTTCCTACGTTCTCGCTATAAAAGCAAAGACAGATTATCCTGGAGGCATGTACTTAAGTATTGATAATCCTACACGTTCCTTACGTTACACAACAATGAATGGAGAAAAACTCATTCTTGTTGGCGGTGAAAGCCATAAAACAGGACAAGGGATTAATACGATGCTTCATTATGAAGCATTGCACTCTTTTGCAGAAGAAACATTTGGAATAGATGAAATTCCTTACAGATGGTCCGCACAAGACTTAATTACATTAGATAAATTACCTTATATTGGCCATATTAATGAAAGGAACTCAAACATATTCGTTGCAGCAGGGTATCGAAAATGGGGGATGACAACAGGAACAATTGCAGCACACATATTAACAGACGCTATTACAAAAACAAATAACCCTTATAAAGAACTCTTTACACCATCACGGTTCCATGCGGATCCAGATATAAAAACATTTGTTTCTCAAAATCTTGATGTGGCAAAACATTTGATTGAGGGCAAGCTAGAATTCGCTCTCCGTAAACCAGAAGATCTTGAAAATGGTGAGGGTGCCGTTGTAAGAGTTCACGGGAAACGTGCAGGTGCTTATAAAGATGATGGAGGAAAACTACATATTGTCGATACGACCTGTACGCACCTTGGGTGTGAAGTAGAATGGAACAGCGGTGATTGTACGTGGGATTGCCCTTGTCATGGTTCGCGCTTTTCAATTGAAGGAGATGTCATTGAGGGGCCAGCAGAGAAACCACTGAAACGGGTTGATGGAGAATAGATCGTTTTTACAACAGAAAGAAATTGGCTACTGCAAAAGAAGATTATTTTTGCAGTAGCCAATTTTTCATGTACGAACTCTTATTTAATCATCGATAGAATTCGACAATAGAAGGAAAATTGTAATATTCAACAAAATAGTATATTAATCTATGAAAAGAGGTGTATGCTATGCAACCATCTTCTACACTTCATCCAGAATCCACAAAAACGAGTTTTTCAAACTCTATTACAAAACTTGTCGTTTTCATCTGTTGGCTCGCTATTTTAGCGGATGGATACGATTTAGGCATTTACGGTGCTGTTTTACCATCACTTCTAGAAGATAAAAGCTGGGCCCTGTCCCCCGCAGAGGCTGGCACAATTGCCAGTTATGCGCTATTTGGTATGTTTATCGGAGCCATCTTTGTTGGTACTATCACAGACTTCATTGGAAGAAAATGGACTCTAATCTATTGTTTGGCCCTTTTTTCTATTACAATGGGTCTTGCTGCAATGGCTTCATCACCTGAACTATTCGGCCTATTTCGTTTTATCGGGGGTATTGGTCTTGGCGGGGTAATCCCAACTGCTTCTGCACTCACAGTTGAATATTCGCCTGCAAAACGACAATCTTTCACTTATGCACTTATGTTTACTGGTTATCCACTAGGAATCGTTTTAGGAGCTATTTTATCTATGTTTATGTTACAAGATTTTGGCTGGAGAGTCATGTTTGGTATTGGAATGATTCCACTTCTCCTCATCCCCTTTATCATTCGTTACTTACCAGAATCTATTCAATTTTTACTCTCACGTAGCCGCCATGAAGAAGCTGCGCAAGTTAGTAAACGTTATCAAATTGAATTACCTTCCCAGCAAATAACGAATCAACCTTCAACAAAACATAAGCAGAGCGGGATCATTACTCTATTCTCAAAATCTTATATAACAGCCACTCTACTTTTTTGGGTTACTTATATTATGGGTATGTTTCTTATTTACGGGTTGAATACATGGTTACCACAGATGATGCGCCAAGCCGGATATCCACTAGGTTCTAGTTTATCTTTCTTACTTATGCTTAATATAACAGCTGCAATCGGTGCATTGTTGGCAGGAGCGATTGCAGATCGCATCGGAGCTAAGATTGTTATTAGCATTTCTTATCTTATAGCCGCTATCTGTATTGGATTGTTGACAATAAAGCCTCATATTTCTATTATTTATATTTTAATCGGACTTGCTGGAATTGGGTCCGTTGGCATTACCCAAATATTAAACGCTTATGTAACCCAATACTTCCCTTCACACGCTCGTGCTACATCTTTAGGATGGGGACTTATTGGCGCAATCGCTGGCCCAATTATTATAGGAGTATTAATGACTCTACAATATGATCAAGTATGGAACTTTTACTTATTTGCAATTGCTGGATTTATTGCAGCTGTTGCTGTTTTCTTTATTCCTAAACAAAGTAAAGTTAGCTAAAACAGGAGCTAGGTGGCTCCTGTTTTTTTGTCATTTTTTGCTGGTTAGTCGATATCCTTTGTCGAATCGCTGATATATTTTAATTTGCGCCGATATATGATGAGAAACGGTCGATATATTTGAAAAATCATCGATAAAATTTCATTCACCATTTTATACGAACCAACCTCGTCAAATTACAATGTTTCTTTTTAGAAGTTCGTAGGCATTTCCCTTTCCACGCAGCCTGAAACAAATCATTCAATCTATTGGTACTCTGTTTCAGATAACATGTCCCGAAACAAGACATTCAATCTTTCAATTTCAATACCCTGTCCTTTTTCAATTCCCTTCACATACTCCTGGTAGTACTTTATTTGTTCCTCCAAAAATTCATTTAATGCTATAATTTTTGGACCAGCATCTAGCTCAACGCCTGCTTTTTTCTTGATTAGTAAATCTTCAATCTCATTTAAAATTTTTTGTTCTATTGATAGTTCAGTAATTAATCGGTCAAATTCTACAGGCGGTAATGTCCCTTTCTCTTCTAACCATTTGCAAGCTAAAATAGGCCGCAATACATAGAAGTATTTTTTTAACTTCACACTCTCTCCTTGTAGAAATTCATGATAGTTTTTTGATGCCATATGTAAGTAATGGTAGATTGTTGCTTTTGGATCAAAATCATTTTCGCTCACCTTCTGTAGACGTTCTGGAAGGTCAGAATCCTTAGAGTAAAAGATTGGAGAGCGGATCCATTCTAATAATGCAGGATTTGATTTTGCAAATAATCGCAGAGCTTTTCTAATATCCCAGCCACTTATGTCTAAAGCATCGCTAATTGGATATTCAATGACATCGCGTTTTTCATTTATAGATAAATACCACTCTACTGGATGAATGTATACAAATCTAACATCGTAATCACTATCTTTCGACGGGAATCCCCATGCACGGCTTCCAGATTCCACCGCGAATAAAATTTTTACGTTATTCTCTTTCTCAATTCTCTCTAATTCCAATTGAATTTTACTTTGCATATGTATCCTCCTCATTTTTTGATCATTTCCCTGGAAATTCGACAAATATACTCACCATTAAAGTAAGATTCTACTTCTAAAATATATCATGCCGCCATTAATATGTATGGAAGCTGCTAGGTTCTTCCTAACAGCTTACAATCGTTTTATTTTTGCTGCTCGCCAAGAAATTTAGCAATCTGCTCAAACTCTCTCTTTATTTCATTTTGATACATATCCACCTTTTTAAAATCCATCGCAGCAATATAAATTCGTTCTAATTTATCTCGCACTGCTTTTGCCTCCGCTAAGAACGACATAGCTTCATTCATCTTTGCTTTATATCGAATGGAAACATCTCGAATTTCCTTAGCATATTTTTCATCCGTTCCTTTCTTAACAATGAAATTATACATATCAATAATCTCATCACCTTCTCGTTCCGGAAAATATTCATGAGGCGCTGTACTATCAAAGATTGCAAAGCCTAACTCTCTTACAATAATCATATCAAGGCTATTTGGATCAAAACCACAATGATATACTTCAACTTCAAAGCCTTTTTCTTCTGCTGTCGCTCCTATTTTTTTTAACATTGTTGATTTTCCAGTTCCTGGACGCCCTTTTATAAAATAACGATGCGGGATTCCTTCTGTTAAATTTGGAACGAAATCAACCGCACCTTTTGGTGTCGCTGCTCCTAAGAAACGGTGCTTTACAACCGCTTGTTTTCCTTTGCTATCTGCAAATAATTTTTGGATAAGCTGATTTGTTAATTTATCTGCTTTTTGAAAATCCATATTATTAATATAAATTTTTTCCCAATCATCATGTATAACTAATGCCTCTTTGAAACAATTATATGCTGATTGAAATGCTCGGCTTGCTTCTGACATATATCGTTTAATCGTATCTTTACGGTTTCGTAATTTTTCTGAATCCCAAGCCTCTCCTAAATTTACATACTCTTCTACAACTCCAGGTGTTTTAGGCTCAATAACATGTGGTGCTGTTCCATCTACAATTCCTACTTTTAATTTTGGAATAATAACACCGTCGATAGATTTGTTATCAGAAGAACAATGCAAAAGTTCAATATCATAGCCTCTTTCAGTCCACTCACGTCCAATTGCTTTCATTAGCGAAGATTTCCCAGTTCCTGGACCACCCTTCAAAATAAAAAGTCTTTCCAGTCCAATTAAGTTCTCCTCATATAAGCTATAAAAACCTCTAGCAGTATTCCCACCAGCATAATAATTCAAAACTTTTCCTGTCACTGCACTCACTCCTTTGCAGCAATTTGCTTACATAAGCCACCATATGCTGGATCCCTTAGTTGGGTGAATACCTATTTTCATTCTTGCATTAAAAAAGGAAATGAATTACAATTTAAATAACAGAAAATTTCAAATTTTAAAACTGAATAATTTCCTTATCGAGAGAGGCAGAGGGACTGGCCCTTTGAAGCCCAGCAACCTCAGTTTATATAGACTGAATAGGTGCTAAATCCTGCAAAATGCAACGCATTTTGGAAGATAGAAAATGAACTTACATGTAAGTATGCAAAGCCTACCTTTCTTGATTTGAAAGATAGGCTTTTTATATTTCAAAAAAATTATTGGAGGTATTACCAATGAAAGTAATTGATTTATCACAAACATTCGAAAACAATATGTCTCAATTTCCTGGAACACCGCCGATTCATTTAGAATCTATTACAAGTGTTGAAGAGGCTGGATTTCAAGTCACAGATTTTCATTCAATAGTTCACGTTGGTACACATTGTGATGCACCCGCCCATTTTATTTCAGGTGCATCGACAATTGAGCAATTACCACTTAATCAGTTTGTAGGTGAAGCTATTCTCATTGATGTAACACATGTACAAGAACGAAAATTACCTAAAGAAGTATTACATGATGCAGGAATAAAAGAAGGAGATATCGTCATTTTCCATTCTAATCTCTCAAACAAATGGAATACAGCAGCATATGAAAAGGAAGCCTTTTATCTTTCAGAAGAACTTGCTGAAGAATTAGTTAGATTAAAAGTAAAAGCTGTCGGTTTAGATTTCATTTCTCCTGATGAAGTGACAACTGAAACATCACCAATTCATCATATTTTATTAGGAAATAATATTTACTTAATTGAAAACTTAACAAACTTAGCTGCAATTGAAACAAAACGCTTTTTCTTTTCAGCAGCACCACTGAAAATTAAAAATAGTGACGGCGCCTTTGCTAGAGCATTTGCGGTTATTTTCTAATTCACTAAAAAAGCAGAGATCATCATTGACCTCTGCTTCGATATTTTCGGTTTACATTAAGAAAAAGCTTTTCAACACGAGGACGAACCCATGCAAAATAATCCTTATCTTTCTTTTTCGTACAAATGATTTCTTCTCCGTCAACCATCCCGACAAGCTCTAGTTCTAACAGTTGCCTCGTAAATTCTAGAATGTTCACTTCTTCTTTTGGATATTCTTCTTTTAACTTTCCCTCAATTTCTCCCAATAAAAATCCGTCACGCATCATGGCAAGTGCATCAATACAAAGTGGCGGCATTTCATATTTTTCGCCTGTAATTGTATCTTTTACAATATAATTCTTTTGCTCTTTTCGAAATTGAATCGTGTGTAAACATACAGTCGAATTTAATGTTAATTCCATCATACCACCTCTTTCATAATATCTGCATAGAAAAAAGGATGCGTGTGCACCCCTCTTTTTTAATTCACAGAAATCTAATTCATTCTAAACATTCATAGAAATGAAAACTACAAACCGGTACATGAGTAATCAAACTTCATGTCGATATTTTCCTCCATTATAAACTAAGTATTTTAGAAAAAAAAGCATTCTTGATGCTTTTTATAAAATGTTTATATTTACATAACAAGAACACTTTTCTGAAAAATCCGCTTGTCTTTTCATTCTATATAATTGACAAGGATACTGCTAATTTGTCACTATATCATGCTATGCAAAACAGAAAAAGCAAACGAGTTGGGAACCTTTTTTATTTTCGTAACTGCAACTTATATACTTGTAAACAAAGCCGTTATATATTTTATTGTAAAAAAAACCATTTCAAGATACTTATTCTATAGCTCTTGAAACGGTATTTAGAAAAAATGATACTATATAACTTTATCCATGTAATTTAATCTTCATCTTTTACATCCATATCCTCTGGAATTGGTTCATTTAATATTTCTTCTACTAACTGCTTATATTTTTCCATTTGTTCTAAATGCGTATTGAACTGTTCTTTATTCAGCAAATATTGCTCACCATCATACACAGATCGAATTCGTTTTTGTTGAACCAATTCTTCAATATAAGACTCCGGAAGATTTAAATATTCTGCTGCTTCCTTTATTGTTATATACAATTCTTTCATTCCCTTACGATTTTTTACCTCTCCATCATTATAAAAGATTTTTATACATAAAGTGAAACTTTAATCAGTAGGGGTTTTCTTCAACCTCCACTAATTATTAATCTTCACGAATCAGGCTTTTGCGAGGTAAAATAAAAAGATTTTGTGAATACAAACCAAAAAGCAGGTAGATGCATTCCATATATTGTATAATACATAGAGTGGTATAAAAATATAAAATGGCATTTATCCATTTATACAAAGGAGAGTTAACATATGGCTACTCGTCACATCATTACAATGTTAGAACAATCATTACAAGCTGCAACAACAAACACTGCTTCTCAGCTTTCTAAAGAATTGCCAAAAAGAATTATCGAGCAAAAAAAAGTAACAAATGAAAACATGAACTATACTACAATTGGGGACTGGTATCAAAATCATTTCTTATTCCAACAAGATGATTTTCTTTGGGCTAAATATGCTTACTATGATGCGTACTGCGAGGCATTACAAAATCAAGGCCACCTAACTAAACGTGTGCGTCACATATTAGAATCTGTTGCAAGAAAGCATGGCAAACAATACATTGCTTCAATGCAAAATAAGCAATTTCCTAATCATTACACACAAGGAACAGCATAAATTCCCTTTAAAAACAGATGAGTAATAAAAAACATTTACAAATAAATCGTTCACGTCGCCATATTCCCCTCTTTCAAAATACATGTAAAAGACGTGCACTGAAGAAACCGGTGTCATATAAATGAAAAAAAAGCTAGAAAACAAATAAACACCCAGCTACTTTATAAAGACAAGAAAGTAACTGGGTGTTTATCTGTAAAAAACATTTTGTTCTTCCCACGTTTTAAACTTCTCAGCAAGATCCATTATTTCATCATTTGCTTAATAAGTTCTCGGTTACGCTGTTTAAAAACATCATTATGTGAAGAAACCATTCCGTATTCACTCGCCTCTGGCTGAATAAATTGCTTCGCCTTATTTACAGCATTTCCAGCATCTTGGAAAGCGCCTGCAATTAAATGCAATTTCCCTTCATGCTTTAAAATATCTCCAGCAGCATATAATCCTTCTATGGAAGATTCACTACTTGCACTCCCAGAAATAAAATAGTTATCAACGATTTCAACATTTAGTTCACTATTCTCCAATAATGTCATATCACGTTCATATCCATGATTAATAATGACCTCGTCAATCGATAAATGAGAAACTTCACCTGTTTCGTGATTCGTTAACTCAACATATTCAATCGTTTCGTGCTTGTCATCAGCCACTAGCTTTGTAATTGATGTATGAAAGAAACAATCCGCCGAGCTATTCATAAGCTGTGTCACTTGTGCTTCATGACCAGCTAACGCATCTTTTCTATATGTTAAATAAACCTTTTTCGCAATGGGCTCTAATTCATTTGCCCAATCTATCGCAGAGTTTCCCCCACCTGAAATAATTACTGTTTTATCTTTAAAACGCTTCAAAGATTTTACCGTATAATTTAAATTCGATACTTCAAACTTCTCTGCACCTTCAATTGCTAATTTTTGTGGTTTCAATATTCCACTTCCAGTAGCTACAACCACTGTTTTTGAAAAATGCTTTTGACCGGAGAAAGTTGTTAACACAAAAATCCCATCTTCATTCCGAGTAATTGATTCTACCTTTTCATTTAACACTACTTCTGGATGAAATGTTAATCCTTGCTCCACCAGTTGCTCGATTAACCGCGCTCCCGTAACCGGGGGCAGTCCTCCGATATCCCAAATCATTTTTTCAGGATAAACGTGTATCTTTCCACCTAACTGTGACTGAAATTCAATTATCTTCGTTTTCATTTCTCTTAGTCCACTATAAAACGCTGAATAAAGTCCTGCTGGACCACCGCCAATTACGGTCACATCAAATAGCTCTTCTTGATTCATTTGCGTTCACTCCTCGGTCACCAAATTAAATTGATTATCATTCTCAATAAAATATACCTTTTTTTCGTTCTATTTACAATCAAAATTACTATTGACAAGACAAAAAGATAAAATTATATTATTTAAAGAGTTAGTATTGATAATCATTATCAATATGTAAACTATCAACAAAAATGGTGATTTCTAGAAGAATACAATGAATATATAAGCATGAAATATCTATCCTATTAGAAAGCTATATATTACATCCAATTCATACAAAGGAGAAAAAAATGAAAAAATTATTCATTTCACTTTCAGTTTTATTTGTATTCGTTATGAGTGCTTGTAGCAATGGCTCTACAGACAAGAAGAACGACGCAAAAAGTAGCAAGTCAGAAACAATTACATACCAGTCTGAAAATGGTAAAGTTGAAGTTCCTGCAAATCCAAAGCGTGTTGTTGTACTCTCATCATTTGCAGGTAACGTCATGTCTTTAGATGTAAATCTTGTTGGAGTAGACTCATGGTCTAAACAAAACCCACGTTTTGATAGCAAATTAAAAAGCGTTGCTGAAGTATCAGATGAAAATGTTGAAAAAATCGCTGAATTAAATCCAGATTTAATCATCGGTTTATCAAATGTTAAAAATGTTGATAAGTTAAAGAAAATCGCGCCTACTGTAACATTTACATACGGAAAAGTTGATTACTTAACACAACATGTAGAAATTGGTAAATTATTAAATAAAGAAAAAGAAGCACAAACTTGGGTTGACGATTTCAAGAAACGCGCTCAAACAGCAGGAAAAGAAATTAAAGCGAAGATCGGTGAAGATGCAACCGTTTCTGTTATCGAAAACTTCAATAAACAAATTTATGTATACGGCGATAACTGGGGCCGTGGAACAGAAATTCTTTACCAAGAAATGAAATTAAAAATGCCTGAAAAAGTAAAAGAAAAAGCATTAAAAGATGGTTACTATGCATTATCTACTGAGGTGTTACCTGAGTTTGCTGGAGATTACTTAATCGTAAGTAAAAACAAAGATACTGATAACTCATTCCAAGAGACAGAGTCATACAAAAACATTCCAGCAGTAAAAAATAATCGTGCATTTGAAGCAAACATGATGGAATTCTACTTTAATGATCCACTTACATTAGATTTCCAATTAGACTTCTTCAAAAAGAGCTTTCTTGGCCAATAATACAACAGTGAGGAATTCTTAATTTAAGAATTCCTCTTCCTTTATTCTATGAAAAGAAATGATGTGAATCTGATGACAAAAGATGATAATATACGTTCCACCGCTTTTACATACAAATTCATTTTAGGAATTGTTGCATTCTCTCTTATTTTTATGGTCGCAATGGTATTCGGTGCTGCCGATACTACCATAAAAGATGTATGGTTAGCACTTACCTCTTCTGCTAAAGGAGATAAGTTATCCATTATTCGTGAAATACGATTACCACGTGAGGTTGCAGCCATTTTTGTAGGGGCTGCCCTCGCTGTATCTGGCGCTATTATGCAAGGACTAACACGAAATCCACTTGCCGATCCAGGGCTACTTGGACTAACAGGTGGTGCAAATGCCGCACTTGCACTGACAATTGCTTTTATTCCTTCTGTTAGTTATCTTTCCTTAACAATTGCTTGCTTTATCGGTGCAGCAATTGGCGCTATTATGGTTTTCGGAATTGGTATGGTCAAAAAAGGTGGGCTTTCTCCCCTTCGAATTGTACTAGCCGGTGCTGCTGTTTCAGCATTTTTACTCGCAATTTCAGAAGGCATTGGCATTTACTTTAAAATTTCACAAGATGTATCCATGTGGACTGCTGGGGGCGTAATTGGAACGACTTGGAGCCAACTCCAAATCATCATTCCAGTTATTTCAGTAAGTATATGCATCGCTATTTTACTTTCAAAGAAATTAACCGTTCTTAGTTTTAGTGAAGAAGTCGCTATTGGATTAGGTCAAAAAATTATTTTCATTAAAACAATTTTATTTATTATCATCATCCTACTTGCTGGTGCTTCTGTAGCACTTGTTGGAAACATGGCATTTATCGGCTTAATGGTTCCTCATATGGTTCGCCCAATCGTTGGTCCAGACTATCGCTTTGTCATCCCAATGTCAGCAATCACCGGAGCCTCCTTTATGCTACTTGCAGATACAATCGGACGTACAATTCATGCACCATATGAAACACCAGTTGTTGCAATTGTCGCTATTGTAGGATTGCCATTCTTCCTATTCATCGTACGTAAAGGAGGAAGATCATTCTCATGATGCAACGATCTATTGTAAAAAAACAACGTCTTATTATACTTGCTTTACTTGTACTCACTATCACAACAATTGTAGTGGGGATGGGGCTTGGCTCTGCATCTTTATCTTATGATCGATTAATTCCAACGCTTCTGGGACAAGGAACTTTTAAAGAAGAATTCGTTTTGTACTCCCTTAGATTACCTAGAATTGTTATTACCCTATTAGCTGGTATGGCGCTTGCTTTATCAGGAGCTATATTCCAAGGAATTACTCGAAACGATTTAGCCGAACCTGGTATTCTTGGAATTAATTCAGGTGCTGGCGTTACAGTTGCTCTTTTCTTTTTATACTTTCCAATAGACGTAGGTTCATTTATTTACTTACTACCAGTCGTTGGATTTATCGGTGCTTTTCTTACAGCTTTTCTTATCTACGTATTTTCATATAGTAGAACAGAAGGACTTCAGCCAATACGGTTAACACTAACTGGGATTGGATTTGCATTCGCCCTTTCAGGGACAATGATTGTACTTATTTCATCCGCTGATCGTGTGAAAGTAGACTTTATCTCAAAATGGATTGCCGGAAACATTTGGGGAGATGACTGGATCTTTGTTTTAGCAATGCTTCCTTGGTTAGTTATACTCATTCCATTCATTTTCTATAAAGCAAACCGTTTAAATATCCTTTCCTTGAACGAACAAGTTGCAATTGGAGTCGGCATTGAAATTGAAAAAGAACGCCGCATCTTATTAATAGCAGCTGTCGCATTAGCTGCCGCTGCCGCTTCAGTAACAGGAGGAATCAGCTTTATTGGACTAATTGCTCCTCACATCGCAAAAGCTTTAATAGGCCCGAGACATCAAATGTTCATGCCTATCGCCGTTTTAATCGGTGGATGGCTATTGCTACTAGCAGACACGATCGGTCGTCACATCGTCGAACCTAGCGGAATTCCAGCAGGCATTGTCGTTGCTTTAATTGGGGCACCTTATTTTATGTATTTGTTGTTGAAGAAATAGAAAAATCCCTTGAGAAGAAAAATATTTCTCTCAAGGGATTTTTTATTTCTGTTATTGTAGGCCATATCCTGTAAACTTTTTCTTTGGCGTTACTATCTCTTCTTCTGGCAATAAGTTCGTTTCCTCAATACGATCCGTCCCGACCGTCACTACATTGAAAGAAGGAATTCTTATCGATTAAAATGGTCAATATATATCATTTTAGTATTAACTCTAACTATTTTTAACTTCTTTTACGTACCCCCACGTTTCTCCTTTATCTTTTGATTGATAAAGTGCGCTACTATCACCATTGTAATCTCCATCTGATCCTTGTCCAACTAACATATTCAATACGCCATCTTTCTCATAAGGCATGCTTGGAAAATCAAAAGGAGTTATTGAGTGTCCGGTATCTAATTTTACTTCATGGTGTATATAACTTACCTTTTTAAAAGAGATGCCTCCATCATCTGTACGATATAACTCTCCCTCTGTACCAGCCGCATTCTTTCTCCCTAAAAATCCAAGTTTATCATTTATAAAGGTTATTCCTGCTGCACTACCAAGTGCTTCACCAAATGGATCTCCATTTATAACTTCCCATGTTTTACCGCCATCAATCGTTTTGTTTAGTGAATAAAACGTACTACCTAATGCTTTATCTGTAACTTTAAGTTTATAGCCAACTTCTTTTGATAGGTAAAACTGTTCTTTGTCATTAATTACCTCTTGTTGCTGCTCTTTAGAAATCTTTGGATTTGGTTTACTCCAATTCGGGTAACCTATTAAATGATATCTAGCAGGTATTATCTCTTTCTCTTTTCCAGGAACAAATATAGATACAGTGTATCCAATTATTTCAGAAGTAGCTTCTTCAAGCTTATACTCCTTACCGTCTTCACTAATATTAATGATTCCCTCTTTATTATATCCCCAATTCCTTTTTCCATAATAAACTAATCCATATTTATTTTTACTCCATCTACTAACTTTTTGCTTAACTGGAATAGCCTTAACTGTTTTAATTAAAGGTTCTACTAGTTTATCATCATCATAATCAGCATTTGCATATCCATTCCGTATGATAGTAACATCTTGTGACTTACTTTTATTATAATCTATTAAGTAAGTTTCTTCTTTCCCATCGGTATTTTTCCCATAAACAAATGTATAAAAAGATGTTATTGTTCCATCTGAATTAAATTCAAGGTCAAAATTATTTGCCAAATATAATTTCTTTGACAACGTATATTTTTTATTTATATCTTCAAAAATACCTTCTACTCCATATTTATATATATTATCATGTTCAAATTTAACTGATCTTTCATTTTTTACTTTTTCTATAAACCATGCAAGTTTGCCTCCATAATTTGTTGCACTTTTATAAATCTTCATTCCATAAAATGATGTTATTACAACAATAATTATAATAGAAATATATTTCCATACACTTCTATTCATTAATTTTTTAGAGTCATATTCTTTTTCTTCTATAATTCTGATTGTAGTAAATGTAATGATACATATAAAAAATATTATACATGCTAGTAAAATATAAAAATTATTATTAGCTCTTCCATACATACAAAATAAGGCTAACTCATAACAAAAAATCCAGTATCCAATTATGAATATTGGATTTGTTAATAATGATATACATATCCTTTTTATATTTTTCCTAAGTATATAAATCCCTCCTGACCAAATTTGTTCATTATATTATATAAGTATACCCTTTTTTCTAAATATTACTATAAATCATTTGATTATGTACGAGTTAAAGTAACCGGTATTAAAGACAAATAAAAAAGCACTCTATCCTGTAAAGATCAGTGCTAATTTCTTCATTCTAATTTTTATTACAATGATTCCGGTAAACTAAAAACCTCTCATTTCCATTCTTCTCATAAGCCCCCAGCAACCGAACTTCCATCTTCAATTCAAACGCCGTCTGATTCTCTAGGAAAAAGATATAATCCTCTGATGGATAGTACAAAATAATTTCTATATCTCTTTCTACTTCCTCCGCCGAAAGCAATATATTATTTACGACATTCATAAACACCTGCACAGAAAACGGATTAAAGAAATAAAAGCGATTGTCACGTGAATCAATTTGATATTCTTGTGCTAAACAGCATTGAAATTGAATTTTCTCTTTACTACGCTTCGCTTTCCTCGCATAACGTTCTAAGTTTTCCATCGCTTCTTTATAAAAAATCTCGTTCATCTCTATCCCAACAGCTGAAGCACCACATATATGGTGGATATAGAAATTTAGCCGCCCCTTTCCGCATCCAAAGTCAACTACTCGGTCATTACTTGTTAATTCATATTGTTGAAATAACGCTTCTAGCGCACTATATGGTGTTGGTTCATAGCGATGATAATGTAAAGATTTATTGAATCCTTTTTGCTCTCCTACCGTTTTTATATTTAGTACTGCATCATAGTATTGTTCGTTCATTCGTTTTCTCCTATTAAAACATAATACTTTCATTATACAACACTATAAAAAGCCTGATTGCATCAGGCCTTTACTTTAAATCGTATTATTTTAAGGCTTCCAGTACCGTTGCCTTTAATATTTTTACACCATCTATAATGCAAGCCTCATCAAAAACCATATGAGGATGGTGTAATCCTGGCTTTAAATTCGCTCCTAACCCTAACATAACCGCTTTTAAATGTGGTCTCTTAACTGTGTAATAGTGAAAATCATCGCTCCCTGTCGTAATAAGTGGTGGTGCGCATCTTTCTTCTCCATATACTGCAAGAATCCCTTTCCGCATGAACTGTTCCGCCTCTTCTGACACTTCTGCCCCAGGTGCAATATCGACCCATTCATAAGAAATATCCAGTCCCATTGATCCAGCTGATTGAATAACATGCTCTACCTTTTTCATTAACTCCTCTAGTAGCATATTATTCTCTGCCCTAGTATCTAAACCAAATACGCCATTCCCTGGAATAATATTTAAATTGTCGCCGCCAGCTTGGCATTTCGTCATTTTGACAGAGTACGATTTTTGCGGGGGAAGCCAAATATTTTTCAATCCTATATTAATCATAGATATAACATCAATAGCGTTCACCCCTTGATGTGGCCTTGCACCGTGTGCATCATCTCCGTGTATGTGCGCTTCTAAAAATCCTGCTGCTCCGTGGCGAATAGATGGTGCCGCTTGTTTTAAAGGTAGCTCCTCAATTGGTCGTAAATGAACACCAAATAAGTAATCTGCATCATCTACGGCCCCCTTCTCTACCATCTTTAAAGCACCGTTCCCTTTTTCCTCTGCTGGCTGGAAAATAAATCGAACCGTTCCTTTTTCCCATACTGCATGTTTCAACTGCAAAATAAGTCCCAGCGCAATCGTCATATGAGCATCATGACCACAAGAATGATTCGCCCTAAACTGTCCATCTACTTCTTGCCATAACGCATCCATATCTGCACGAATCGCGATAACCGGCTTCCCGCTTCCTATTTCAGCAACTACTCCTGGACAATCATCAAAAGCTGTATATGAAATTCCTTCTTCTTCAAGAAATTTAGTAATATAAGCTGTCGTATTATATTCTTGCCAACTAATTTCAGGATGCTTATGCAAATACTGAAAAATTTCATGTAAACGCTCTTGAAACGCTACTGTTTTCATTTTTCCTAGCTCCTTCCTCCGCTAAAAGAAGTTCTTTGAAGGGTATTTAAATCCAATTTGATTTTCTAACAGATACATTATGGTTATGAAGAACAAACAGAGACCTTCACTCATTTTCTCCTTCTGTTTTCACATGGAATGGGGCTAAAAAAAGGCACTTACCCCGATATGCCTGGCCGGATGCTCCCATCCATCTGAAAAGAATGGTTTGATGTTAGTTTTTTAATTGGATTTATATATAAAAGTCCTATTCCGAAAAACATATTGAATATTCACGTAAATGTCAAGAGATTGTCGCCCTATTTATTTTGAAATATAATAAAATATATAGGTTAATTCCGAAAATTCTTTTTATAACATTCATCATTCGTCCAAACTTCTTATAGATCATTGTAAAACCAAATAAACAAGTCCTCTACAAAGGAAGGAGTTCATCCAATGAAAATTACAGCCATTCATCTTTATGCAATTCGTTTACCACTTCGCAATCCATTTATTATTAGCTACGGCACTTACCCTGATATGCCTTCTATTATTGTAAAAATCGAGACAGATGAAGGAATCGTCGGTTATGGCGAAGGAGTAGCTGATGATCACGTCACAGGTGAAACATGGGAAAGCACCTTCCATGTTTTAAAACATACATTAGCACCAGCCCTAATCGGTGTAAACCCAATGAATCTCGAGAAAATACATGACATCATGAATCAAATGATTTACGGTGTTCCGACCGCAAAAGCTGCGATTGACATCGCTTGCTTTGATGTAATGGGAAAAAAATTAAAGCAACCTGTCTATCAACTCATTGGCGGTCGTTACCATGAAGAGTTTCCGATTACTCATGTTTTAAGCATCGCTTCTCCAGAAGATATGGCAGAAGAAGCTGCGTCCATGATAAATAAAGGTTATCAATCTTTTAAAATGAAAGTCGGAACAGATGTCAAAAAAGATGTGGAGAGAATTGAGGCTGTACGTGAACGAGTAGGAAATAATATCGCAATTCGTGTTGATGTAAACCAAGGTTGGAAAAACAGCGCAAATACATTAACCGCCCTGCGCTCACTTGGGCATGTAAACATTAACTGGATTGAACAACCTGTTATAGCTGACGATATTGAAGCAATGGCCTATATTCGCTCCAAAACAGATCTTCCACTTATGATCGATGAAGGATTAAAAAGTTCTCGTGAAATGCGTCAAATTATTAGGCTGCAAGCAGCTGATAAAGTGAACATTAAACTAATGAAATGTGGGGGCATTTATCCCGCTGTCAAACTCGCTCATCAAGCAGAAATGGCTGGAATTGAATGTCAAGTGGGCTCCATGGTTGAATCATCTGTTGCCTCTTCCGCCGGATTCCATGTTGCCTTTTCGAAAAAAATTATTACAAGCGTTGAGCTAACAGGACCATTAAAGTTCACGAAAGATATCGGAAATTTATCGTACGACATACCGTTCATTCGCTTAAACGAAGAACCAGGACTAGGCGTTGAAGTGAATGAAGATATATTACAAGAATTAACTGTTTTTCAAGACATTGTGCGTTAAAGGAGAGCCACATTATGAACATTCTTTATAAAGGAACATTAAAACAAAACGAGCAAAGCTTTCAAGTTACACCATTATCTTTAGATCACATGGAACAAATCTTATCCTTACAAAATATTGTAATTGAAGCATTAGAAAATAAAGCTAGCTTACAACCTCTCTTACGCGAGGAATTTCAATATATACTAGATGGTAACGGCATGATGCTTGGTGCCTTTATAAAAGATGAACTCATTGCATTCCGGGCCCTATTAGTTCCTCCTATTGATGAAGAGCATTTAGGACTTGATATCGGTTTAACACATGAAGAATTAGACCGAGTTATCTATCAAGAAATCTCAAATGTTCATCCAAAGTGCCGCGGAAACGGCATGCAGAAAATATTAGCAAAAGTGATTATGGAACAATTAACACAAACAGGCAGCAAATACGATTATGTTTGTTGTACCGTTGCGCCATTTAATATCCCTAGTTTAAAAGATAAGTTTGCACAAGGGATGGCGATCGCTGCGCTGAAGGAGAAGTATGGCGGGAGTATGCGGTATGTTTTTGTGAAGGGGTTGCGTAAGGTTCAAAAAGGAGATTGGACTGATGTTAAAAGTATTCCGATGAATGATACTAGTGAACAACAGGCATTACTTGCAGAGGGGTATCGTGGATATGAGATGAAGAAAATAGATGGAGATTTGGTTGTGAAGTTTGGGCGATGATCTATATGTGAAAATAAGAGAATGCCCCATAAGTCGAAATCTTTGACTAAGTGGTATTCCTTTTTATTTTCTTCTTGGTGAACGGTGCCATAGTAAATGAAATTATATCAGCGATTTTTTGAATATATCGACCACAACTCCAAATATATCAGCGATTTTTAAAATATATCGATTTACCGACAAAGATTGACAATAGTAGCAACCTATATAATAAGAGGAAGCTGTTCCGAAAAGTCTTTGTGGACAGCTTCTTCTACTTTAAGCAATAATACGCACTACTAAACCGTCATCTTCCAACTAGATAATGCTAACCAATCTTCCATTTCCTTATAATCAGGCATTATCTTCCCAACAAGACGCCAAAAAGAACGATCATGATTCAAATGAACCATATGGCACATTTCGTGAACGACTACATAGTCAATTACGCTCGGCGGTGCCATTGCCAGCTTCCAATTAAAGGTTAACTGTAGATTTGAATCACAAGTTCCCCATGTACGGTTACTATCTGAAATACGGATTGAACGCGGTTTTGTTTTAAAGTTACTTTGATAAGATTTAATACGCTTCTCTACTAACGCTTTACACTGCTGATAATAGAATCGTTTTAGGGCTTGTTTTATTTTCTCATCTTCAAGCTCTTTCACATATATATGCAGCTTATCCCCTTCAAACACTGCATTGTCTTGCTGAACATTTGCATCTTGAGAGATTTGTATCGGATATGTATTCCCTAAATATAGAAAGCTCTCGCCTTGATTATAAGCTTTCTCCTGTGGCCCAAGCACTCGCGCCTTCATTTCCTTGCGTGTTTTCTGAATCCAATCCCACTTCCCCTCTAGCAATTGGATTACGTATTCAACAGGTGTTCCTTTAGGAGCCTGAACTTCAACATTTCCGTAAGAATCTATGTAAATACGTACGGATTTTTTCTTCTTGTAATTTATATGAAAATTAATTGTCTCGCCTAAATATGTATGTATCATTTCATCACCTACAGGATTCGTTCATGTTATTTTTACAAATAAAAAAGAGTAGGCTACAAACGTCCTACTCCATCTATTATATCATTTACTGTTTCAACATAAATGTTACAACGCTTATTCCTTATCCTCTATACTTTACAGCTAATCCCTTTATGAAATTCCTTGCATATCTATCGCCGCACTCTTTGTAATTCTTATGACCTTTCTTTCTTAATAAGGCGCCTAGTTCTCCCTTTGTCACCTTAACTCCTACGCTATCTAATATATCAAGCACATCCTCACTCGTTAAAGATAGTGCTATTTTCATTTTCTTTAAAAGGAGATTATTGGCGCTCTCATTGCTCTGTAAAGGTGCCGATTGCCCTGGTTTCGAATCTTGCTTCCCTCTTTTTAAAGTAATAAATCCATTTAAAAATGACTCTAACATCAGCATATCGCATGTTAATACGTAATCATCTTCGATTACATCAGCATTTTCAGCTTCATGCTGGGGACTTTTCTTTACTTTTGTAAGCATATCAACTACTTCTTCTTTCGTTACTTCCATGCCACCAAGTTTAAATATTTCTACCATATCTGTATCTTTTATATCTAGAGCATACCTTACTCTTTTTAATATATCGTTGTTGCTCATTGCCATTGTTTTTCCTCCTGAAATGTTAATTATTTATACAACAGTTAAAGTGCATTCTCCAACATGCTTTAAACTATTATGTTAAATATAATAGTTTCACTAAGAACCGTCCTTAAGATTGTATCTCCGGGCACTTTTAAACTAATGTCCGCTAAATTAATACTTTAACATTTTATCCTGATTAAAGTTTCAATTTATAATAACATTCTCAAATATTTTTCGAAGTTAACTCCTTCTACTTCAGAAATTTGTTCCAAGGAGGTATCATGAATGGCTGCTGTTAAAAAAGCCTCTGCAAGCTGTACAGATTTTTCTAGACCCTCTCCTCGCATCATGCTTCCCATTATGACAGAGGCAAATAAATCCCCCGTACCAGAATAACTTTTACCATTATACGGAATTGTGCTATAAAAGGTTTTATTCCCGTCCAGATACATATTCCCGATAAACTGTTTATCGGGATTTACTGATGGTGGATTCACACCAGTTATGATCACCTTAGCATCAGTTTCTTGATGCAATGTCTTTCCAGCTTCTTCTAACGCTTCGATAAAATCACTTTCATTTAAATAGCTATATAGTTTTTCATAAGATAATCCGGTTAATAGACAGCACTCCGTTACATTTGGTGTAATCACATCTGCACATTTCACAAGTTCTCTCATTCGCACTAGCAATTCTTCTGTAAAAAGTTTATAGGCCTCACCTATATCCCCCATCACAGGATCCACAAGCAAGATGGTTTCTTTTGTATGAAATGTATCTAAAAAACGAAAAATATTATCAATTTGCTCTCGGCCAGTTACGAATCCGGTATAGATTCCATCAAAAGTTACATGAAGCTTGCTCCATTCCTCTTCGAAATATTGCATTTTAGATGTAAAGTCTTCACAAAAAAAACTTGGATAACCTGTTTGTGAAGACAATATAGCAGTTGGTAAAGGACATGCCTGCACCCCCATTACTGAAAGAACCGGAATCGCGGCTGTTAATGAACATTTTCCAAAAGATGATAAATCCTGTATTACAGCGATTTTTTTCATAATAACCTCCATAAGATCTATCCCACTTAAGCTTTATTCATATTATCAAAAATAAAAAACAGGGAACATTCCCGATCATCCCGAGGAAAACTACACCACTTACCTTTCAACTAAGTTAAATAGTTTTCTAACGCTAAAAAACTTACGCCTCCAATTCTACATTCACTAGTAGAAAGCATCTCTTATGATATCGCTGGGAAATATTCGGATTCAATATAGTTTCGCTAATCCTTCTCAAAAAACTAAAAAAAGCAGCGCTCCCTTATTAGAGAGCTGGCTGCTTTATTTTAAAATAAGTACACATGGGTTGATGTGATTCATTTCCCCTCTAACTTTTTGAGAGTTACATCATTTCACTGTCCTCTGTCCCATCAACACTCTTTTCAAATTTATCAAGCAATGAACGCACTTCATCTGTTGATTTCGTGCTCATTAATTGATTTCTTAATTCAGCAGCTCCATGGAATCCTTTGACATAAATTTTGAAAAAGCGATGAAGCCCTGTGATTGAACGTGGCAGTACTTCTGCATATTGATCTTGAAGATCAAGCTGCAGTCTTAAAAGATCAAGGTGTTCTTTACTGCTATGCTCTTTTGGCTCTTTTTCAAAAGCAAATGGATTTTTAAAAATACCTCGCCCGATCATAACGCCATCAATACCATATTTTTCAGCAAGTTCCATTCCAGTTTGACGGTCAGGAATGTCCCCATTGATTGTTAGGAGCGTATTGGGTGCGATACGGTCACGTAGTTTTTTGATTTCTGGAATTAGCTCCCAATGCGCATCTACTTGGCTCATTTCTTCTCTTGTACGTAAATGAATAGAAAGGTTCGCAATATCTTGTTTGAAAATATGCGTTAACCAATCCTCCCACTCACTTAACTCTTTAAAGCCAAGTCGTGTTTTTACGCTGACAGGTAATCCGCCCGCTTTTGCCGCTTGAATAAGTTCTGCCGCAACGTCTGGACGTAGAATAAGACCACTACCTTTCCCTCTCGATGCCACATTCGGTACTGGGCAGCCCATATTAATATCGATGCCTTTAAATCCTAGCTCTGCCATGCCAATACTCATTTGACGGAAATATTCGGGATTATCCCCCCAAATATGTGCCACCATTGGCTGTTCATCTTCTGTAAAAATCAAACGGCCACGCACACTTTTCATACCCTCTGGATGGCAATAGCTATCCGAGTTTGTAAACTCTGTGAAAAATACATCCGGTCGACCGGCTTCACTTACTACGTGACGAAAAACAACATCTGTCACATCTTCCATTGGTGCAAGTACAAAAAATGGTCGTGGTAAATCACGCCAAAAATTATCTATCATTTCAAACTCAAATCCTCTCACTATGAATACAAATTCAAACTCTCAGTCAAATAACATAAAGCCAAATGTTACAATAGCTTATTATCAAACACCAGTCCATTTGGACATTTATAATTTGTGAAAATCAACAATGTTTATTTTAATTAAAATCGGGCCTGAATGGTATTTTTATAAACCAAAAAGCAGATGGTATAGATTTTTTCTATATCAACTGCTTTTCTATTATACCAACTTAAGCCAAGCCACACACTCCACATGAGTCGTATGCGGAAACATATCAACAGGTTGTACTTCCTGTGCTTTATATCCGCCTTCTTCTAGTACTTTTAAGTCGCGTGCCAATGTTGCTGGGTTGCATGATACGTATACGACGCGTTTTGGCTTCATGTCGATAATTGTGTTTAGTAGTGCTTCGTCACAGCCTTTACGCGGTGGGTCGACGACCATTGTGTCGGCGATTACGCCTTCTTTGTACCAATTTGGAATGACTACTTCTGCTTCTCCGACTGCGAATTCAGCGTTTGTCATGTTGTTTAATGCTGCGTTACGGTTTGCGTCTTCGATTGCTTCTGGGACAATTTCAACGCCGTATACTTTCTTCGCTTTTTGCGCTAAAAACAGCGAGATTGATCCGATTCCGCAATATGCATCAATTACTGTTTCGTTACCATCTAACTTTGCGTATTCTAACGTTTTATCGTATAGTACTTTCGTTTGTTCTGGGTTTACTTGATAGAATGAACGTGCTGAAATCGCAAATTTAATGTCACCGATAAAGTCATAAATATATTCTGATCCGTACAGTACTGTCGTTGTATCTCCAAAGATTACGTTTGTACGTTTCGTATTTACGTTTTGAACGATTGATTTTACATTTGGGAACTTCGCTGTAATTTCTTCAATGATTGCCTTTTTATTTGCAAGTTCTGCCGTACGTGTAATAAAGACAAGCATGATTTCCCCTGTTACTTGCCCGTAGCGAGCCATTACGTGGCGCAGCGTTCCTTTATGACGTTCCTCGTTGTACGCTGTGATGCCTTTGTTTTCGCAAATACGTTTTACTTCTTGAATTAATGTATCGTTTTCTTCTGCTTGAATTAAGCATGTTTCCATATTAATGATGTCATGTGTTCCTTGACGATAGAAACCTGCGACAAGTCCGCCTTCACGTTCTCCAATTGGTACTTGTGCTTTGTTTCGATAAATCCAAGGATTCTCCATGCCAAGAACAGGATGCACTGGTACATCATGAAGTCCACCGATGCGCTGCATCACGTCACGTACTTGCTTTTCTTTTGCTTTTAATTGTCCTTCATACGTTAAGTGCTGAAGCTGACAACCGCCGCATTGGTTATATACTGGGCATTCTGCATCTTTACGATACGGGCTTTCTATATGAAGCTTCATTAAACGACCAAATGCGAAATTCTTCTTTACTTTAATAATTTTAATTTGTGCTTCTTCACCTGGCAATCCGTTTTTCACGAAAATAGGATATCCCTTCACTTTCGCAACACCGGCACCATCATGCGTTAAATCTTCAAATACTACATCTATAAATTCGTTTTTTTCAACTGGTGGCGTCATTTTATTACTCATTTTCCGACCTCTCTTTTTCATAACACTGCGTTACATTTTATCATACTTATATGGTCTTTATCTATCGGAAGAAAAAAAGCTATTGACGATGCTTCTCTATTAATGTTACGCTACTAATAATTTAATACGGACGATGTTACCTCATATATACTTGATAATATGGATCGAGAGTTTCTACCCGGCAACCGCAAATTGCTGGACTATGGGGAAAACTAATGAATATTATGTTTGTGTATATAAAGACTTATATTGATTAGCTTTCTCTCATAGATGAAAGTAAATCCATATAGGTCTTTTTTATTTTTTATTTTTCTAAAAGGTCAGACATCTTACGTATGACATAAAGCCTCTTCTGTTTTATTTAGTAGTCATATAATGAGCGTTTTATGTACAAACTTTATACGAACTTCTGAAAGGAGCAACTACATGCAATATGTAATAAGCGTTATCGGTATTCTTACCGTGTTAGGTTTATGTTTTGTTTTGTCAAACAACAAAAGTAAAATCAACTACCGTGCAATTGCTATTATGATCGTTTTCCAAATTTTAATTGGTTGGTTTATGTTTGGCACAAAAATTGGCCAAGAAATCATTATTTTTATTAGTAAAGTCTTTAACAAACTCATTAAACTTGGTACAACAGGTGTTGACTTCCTGTTTAACGGCATCCAAAAAGACTTTGTCTTTTTCTTCAACGTACTATTAATTATCGTCTTTTTCTCAACACTACTTTCTATTTTTAGTTATTTAGGCGTTTTGCCGTTTATCGTTCGTGTTGTCGGCGGTGCCATTTCAAAAATTACTGGTTTACCACGCGTTGAATCGTTCCATGCGGTAAACTCTGTATTCTTCGGTTCAAGTGAAGCATTAATCGTTATTAAAAATGATTTAAAACATTTTAATAAAAACCGTATGTTTATCATTTGCTGTTCAGCAATGAGCTCAGTTTCAGCTTCTGTTACAGCATCATACGTGATGATGCTAGATGCAAAATATGTACTAGCAGCACTGCCACTGAACTTATTTTCTAGCTTAATTGTTTGTTCATTATTAACACCAGTTGATACGAAAAAAGAAGAAGAAACGATTCAAAAATTTGATAGAAGTCTATTCGGTGATAGCCTGATTGGTGCCATGATTAACGGTGCATTAGATGGTTTAAAAGTAGCTGGAATCGTTGCCGCTTTAATGATCGCCTTTATCGGTGTTATGGAAGTTGTCAACTATGTAATTAGTGCAGCTTCAGGCGCAATGGGATATGCTATTACATTGCAACAAATCTTCGGCTATATTCTTGCTCCATTTGCATTCCTAATGGGGATCCCAACATACGATATTATCCCAGCTGGTGGCATCATGGGAACAAAAATTGTCTTAAATGAATTTGTCGCTATCCTTGATTTAAAAGACGTTGCCAAAACGTTATCTCCACGTACAGTTGGAATCGTTACTGTATTCTTAATTAGTTTCGCAAGTATTAGCCAAATTGGTGCGATTGTCGGTACAATCCGTGCCCTTTCTGAAAAACAAGGAAGTGTTGTATCTAAGTTTGGTTGGAAAATGCTATTTGCATCAACACTTGCTTCTATTTTATCTGCTACAATTGCTGGATTATTTATTTAATAACAAATCACCCTTTCTTTCCTTTTACTTTAGGATGTTAGGGTGATTTTTTATAATTAAAAATATAATTTATATGCAATATTGCATACACTTTTCAAAACGATTTCCCTTTTTTATATTAAGAAATCAATATATAATAGTAACGGCAAGAAGATGTATTTTTTCTGTTTATAGTGAAAGAAATATCCAACAGCACAACCCCAAAAGTAGAACAACGTTTTTAAAAACATCTCCGAAAATAGCTATTTTCGGAGATGTTTTTTTATACAAGAAACTACATAGTTACACTTCGTTTTCTTCACAAACATTTTGCATAGGATAAATTCCATACGAACGAACCGTCTTTTCCGAATTCTCCCAAAAAAGATATTCCTCTCTATATTTCATAATGATATGATGGACAAGGGTATCGAATATTTTTTCATAAAGAAATATTCGAATAAACAGTCTCTTATAAAAGTACAAAGAGAGAATCTATTACATAAGAGAGATAGAGAGATAAAAACACAATAGAAGGATGATATTATGAAAAAATATGCATGCATTGCTTTACTGTCTTCTGCTATTCTCGTAGGTTGTCATACTAGCACAACTAGCGAGAAACAGACAAAAGAAACAACCTCCAAAAATCAAAAAGAAACGAAGGAAGTACAAGCCAAAGCAGTAGAAGTAGCTTTAGCACAAGGAATCATTTCATGGGAGCCATTTGAATACAATGCACAAAACACTACACTTTATACAAAAAATGTAAAAGATTCTTTTAAAGAAGTACGTTACAATATTTGGCGCACAGCTGATGGGCTTGAAAGTAAACAAACATTTGTATCAAAAGATAAAACCCGTGATTTTGCTCTCCCGTTTCATTTACAATCGTTTCATTTAAAGCGTGGAGAATTTCAAATTGAAACAGTCGGGATAAAAGAAGATAACAAAGAAGTTCCGCTAGTAAAATCTACGATTACATTCCAACAATATGTACCTGTCCTTATGTACCACGCTATTGAGAAATACCCTGGACCAAGCGACGGCGAGTTAGGATTATATGTACCACCAGAGCAATTTGAAAAACATATGCAGTATTTAAAAGATAACGGTTATACAATGTTAACGTTTGAACGTTGGAGTGATGTAAATCGTGTCAATAAACCAATCTTTATAACAATGGATGATGGTCGAAAAAATAATATGAATGCCCTTCATATTTTGCAAAAATTAAAAGATGATCGATTCCAACCAGCAGCAACAGAGTTCCTTGTTTCAAATGATATCGATAAACCAAATCGCCTTACAACAGACGAGGTCAAACAAATGCTTAATTCAGGTATTTTTTCTATTCAATCTCATACCGCTAATCATACAATGATGGCTTACACAAACAATTACGATGAAGAATTACGCACATCTAAAGAAAAAATTGAAAATCTGACAGGAAAAAAAATCATTGCCCTTGCCTATCCGGTAGGTTCTTATAATGACCAAGCTGTAGAAGCAACAAAAAAACATTACGAGTTTGCCGTAACGACGGACCATGGTACTCACATTACAAAAGGCACACCGAATGAACAATACTTAATTAAACGTCATTTTGTTGGACCAAATACAACAATGGCGCAGTTTATATCACTTGTAAAAGAAAAGTATTAATCTTTTTTCAGGCTACTTTTTTATAAAAGTAGCCTGTTCTATCCTATTATTTAAGCTAACTTTAAAGTTAGCTTAAATAATAGCCTTAACTATGTAGCCCCCCCTCTTTAACTGTTATAATTTGTAAAAAAGGTTATTGGAGGCTTTTATGAAAGTACATGCTCTTTTTGAATTCCTACATTTATTATTTTTAAGCATAAAAAGTTATTATGTGTTGGGCATCCCTAGTTACGTGTTTTTGATCCCTCTCCTCTTTGTTGTCGGCTACATGCTCATCACGTTGAACAAACCTGTAAAAAGAAAACGACTTCGAAGTAAATCCTCATAATTTTCATTACGGATCTTCATTTTTCTAAAATGCTATCAAAAAAATAATACACAATAGAAGATCATCGTTATAAGAAAATATAAGGAAAGTATTGTAACTTACCAACAAACCGAGATTCATATAACTAAAAAATGAGTCCAATATTTTTCCTATTGTACTCATTTTTTATACTATTCATTAAATCGTTATAGACTGACCATTAAACTTAGTAAAAGAAAAGCCCTGAAAATTCTCGTTATAGGTTGCTTTGTAATCTTGTAAAGTTCCTATTGCTACTGCTTCCCCAAGATGTAAACCTTCTATGCCATCAGAGCGCCATTGGACGCCAGCTGTATCTCGTCCAATGGCAATATTCGTAGCAAGTTTATTCAACTCTCCTCCAACCGTTAAAGACTCTCCTGAATAAGAAAGTAACGGCTGACCGTCAGAACTTGCTATAACTGGTTCTGGAATGACAAACGACTCATTAAAAAACGCCTTTAATATTGTCACACCAGCTCCTACTAAAAGCTGGTGGTACTGCCACACTTAAATGATGTGAATCAGCCCCTTCGAATCCATAAGCAAGCTTTATTACACCGCCAAGTGTTATATGTTCAAAATCATTCGGGTTTCCCTTCTTAAGTGCTTTAATCAAATTTTTATAAGCATCTATATCGACCTCACCTAAAGCATTACGCGGTAAGGATTTGGAAAAACTAGCAATTTTCCCATGAAAACGTTTTTTTATCTCCATTACATAATTGAACTGCTAAAGGAATATTCCTTTGATACTTTGCGGCTTGGAGACGAACGTGAAATGTCTCATTCAGACGCTCACATGGAGACATCAGTCCTACCTCACATTTTTTATCTATATATGGGTAACAATCTTTTCTTTTTCGAATTGAATCTTGCTCCATATTATCGCCCTTTTCTTACGATATCCCGTACAAATATGGCGTTAAGGGACTGTTTATATTTTTGAATATTTTGTGTATTATAGATATAATACACATTTCACAAAAAAGGAGATTACCATATGTCATTTGAACAAACGTTAGAAAAATATGCTGCTCTTGCAGTAAATGTCGGTGTTAATATTCAGCCGGGACAAACATTATCTATTAACGCCCCTCTTGAGGCGGCTCCATTTGTCCGTCTTGTTACAGAGAAAGCATATAAATCAGGTGCAAAGCATGTATATGTAGATTGGAACGACGAAGTATTAACACGTTTGAAATTTGATTTAGCTCCTGAAGAAGCATTCTCAGAATTTCCTGCTTGGAAGGCTCATGCACGGGAAGAACTTGCAAAAGAAGGCGCGGCATTTATGTCTATTTATGCAGAAAATCCAGATTTATTAAAAGGTGTAGATGCTAAAAAAATTGCAAGTGCTCATAAGGTTGCTGGAGAAGCCATGAAAGTATACCGCGATTATGTACAAGCTGATAAAGTAAGCTGGTGTGTGATCTCTGTTCCTACGAAAGAATGGGCAGCCAAAGTTTTCCCTGATGTTGCATCAGAAGAACAAGAAGCAAAATTGTGGGATGCGATTTTCCAAGCAACTCGCGCGAATTTAGAAAACCCAGTAGAAGCATGGAAAGAGCATGATGTACTATTACATAAAAAAGTAGATTACTTAAATGAAAAACATTATAAAGCTCTTCATTATACAGGCCCTGGAACGAATTTAACAATTGAACTTCCAGAAAAACACGTGTGGGCTGGAGCTGGGAGCCTAAATGAAAAAAATGTACCATTTATGGCTAACATTCCAACAGAAGAAGTGTTTACAATGCCATTAAAAACAGGTGTAAATGGGCAAGTATCGAGCACGAAACCGTTAGTGTTTAGCGGCAATATTATCGATACCTTTACACTTACATTCGAAAACGGGCGTATTGTAGATTATAAAGCTGATATGGGCGAAGAGGCTTTAAAACATTTAGTTGAGACAGATGAAGGTTCTCATTTCTTAGGAGAAGTTGCATTAGTACCTCATGATTCACCAATTTCTAATACAAATATTTTGTTCTACAATACATTATTTGATGAAAATGCATCTTGCCATTTAGCAATTGGAAATGCGTATGCTTTTAACTTAGAAGGTGGTAAAACAATGACAAAAGAAGAGCTTGCTGAAAATGGCGCAAACTCTAGTATTACGCATGAAGACTTCATGATTGGTTCTGCTGAACTTGATATCGACGGCATTACCGCTGATGGTAAACATGAACCGATTTTCCGTAAAGGTAACTGGGCGTTTTAAGGAACAAAAAAGGCTGTTTTCACTTTAGAAAACGGCCTTTTTTTATGATGCTGATACTTTCAGCCCTACTACTCCAAGTACAATACAAAGGATACAAAATACTTGAAATAAGCTAATATGCTCCTTAAAAAAGTATACACTAATAATTGTAATAAATAGTGTCCCTAAACCAGACCAAATCGCATAGGCAATACTTAAATGAATCTTTTTTACAACAATGGCAAATACGCTAAAACAAATGCCATAACATATGAAAATCAATACACTTGGAACAAGCTTTGTTAAACCATTTGATAGTTTCATTGCAACAGTTCCAGCAATTTCGAATATAATCGTTATAAGTAATAATAACCAATATATCATCTAGATCCCCTTATCTGTTAACTTATAGAGACTCTAGTATACTATTTTTATTTCTGTTTAAACAAGATTACAATCCTAACGAAATATACTTAACTTCTAAATACTCTTCGATTCCGAAGTGACCACCTTCGCGCCCAATTCCACTTTCCTTAAATCCACCAAATGGCGCTTGCGCAACAGATGGAAGTCCATCGTTTAAGCCAATAATTCCATATTCTAACGCTTCACTAATTTGAAAAGCTTGGCTAATGTCTTTTGTAAATACATAAGCCGCTAAGCCATATGGTGTGTTATTCGCACGCTCAATTACTTCTTCTACCGTTTCAAACTTTGCAACTGGTGCGACTGGTCCAAATGTTTCTTCAGTCATACATAACATTGTATCATTTGCATATCCGATGACAGTTGGCTCAATGAAGTGACCATTTAATTCTGGAAGTGTTTGGCCCCCGTTCAAAATTTCGCCGCCTTTTTTAATTGCATCTTCAATATGCTCCTGCACCTTTTCTACAGCATTTGCATCGATAAGTGGCCCTACAGTCGTATCTTCTCCAAATCCATCTCCTACTTTAAGCTGCCCTACTGCTTTTTGGAATTTCATCGTGAATTCTCCATACACCGCTTCTTGTACGAATACGCGATTTGTACATATACATGTTTGCCCAGCATTACGGAATTTCGAACCAATCACTGCTTCTACCGCCTTATCTAAATCTGCATCATTCATTACGATAAATGGGGCATGACCACCTAGTTCAAGCGAAACTTTCTTCATCGTTTTCGCTGCTCCAGCCATTAACTCTTTTCCAATTTCAGTTGAGCCTGTAAATGAAACTTTCCTTACACGTCCATCCTCCATCCAAGTATCAGCAATTGCCTTTGCACTACCTGTTACAATGTTTAAAACACCTTTTGGAATACCAGCTTCATGCGCTAATTCAGCTAATTTAAATGCTGTTAACGGCGTTTGGCTCGCAGGTTTTACAACTGCTGTACAGCCTGCTGCAAGTGCTGGTGCAACTTTTCTTGTAATCATTGCAGCTGGAAAATTCCATGGTGTAATCGCTGCAATAACGCCCACAGGCTGCTTCGTTACTAAAATGCGTTTATTTGGATGAGAAGCCGGAATCATTTCACCATATACTCGTTTTCCCTCTTCTGCATACCACTCTACAAAACTATTTGCATAGTTTACCTCTCCAAGCGCTTCTGTAAACGGCTTTCCTTGTTCTTTTGTCATAATCGCCGCAATTTCTTCTTTATTTTCATCAATTAACATAAACCACTTCTTTAATTTTTGTGCACGATCAGCAGCTGTTAATTTTGACCAAGATTTAAACGCATCATGTGCAGCATCTACAGCTTGCTTTGCTTCTGTAACTCCACCCTTCGGAACAGTTGCAAAGACTTCTTGTGTTGCAGGGTTATTAATCTCAATTTGTTCTTGTAGCTTGACCCACTCTCCATTTATATACATAGCTTTCTGTTCTAAATTTACATATGTCACTTTCTTATCCAATGTTCTCTTCCTCCTTTATATTCACTTCATTTCTTTCTATATTTCTATCATACTTTCAAAAAAGCATAGGAACAAAGAAATAACCTTCAAAAACCATTTTATTCTAATATCATTTTTTCATATATCTCCAACGTATAAGTTAGCAAAATGACATTTACTCGGCACAGGACGGAAAAAGGGGCCTGACCGCTTCTATTTGTATATAAATCCATTTTGATTTTTCGACACATAACCCGCTGCTATGAGGAACAAAAAGTGAACTACACTCATTTTCTCTCTTTGTTTTTACTTAGCATGGGGCAGGAAGAGGGGCTGACCGCTTCTATGCATGGCCGGATCCTCTCTCCCACCTAAAAAGAATGGTTTTATGTCATTTTTTCAGTTTGTATTTATATATTTATACAATTTCTTCCCCGACAAATTTCTTAATTTTCCTAGTTGCCGCCGATTGACTTATTTTCAAAAACTCTGCAACTTTATAACTTGATCCATATGTTTTATACGCTTTAATAATAATATTCCGTTCTACTTCTTCTAGCATTTTATACAGGCTTTGACCAGATTGTTCGACTGTTGATTCTTGCATAGATAATGGTAAATCTTCTATCGTGACAATATTGTCTGCAGTAATGACAATGCGTTCAATTATGTTTTCTATTTCTCTATTATTTCCTTCCCAAGAGTGCCCTACAAACATTTGTAAAGTGCTAGGAGACAATTTCACATCACGCCCGTATTTTTCGTTAAAGTGTTGTAAGTAGTGATAAACTAAAGGTAAAATATCTTCCGTTCTCTCACGAAGTGGAGGAATTTGAATCGGTATTACATTCAGACGATAATATAAGTCTTTCCTGAATGTTCCTTGTTTTACCATTTCAGCTAGATCTCTATTCGTAGCTGCCACAATACGAACATCTACTTTTTTTAATTCTCTTCCTCCTACCGGACGGAACGTTTTTTCCTGTAATACTTGCAACAGCTTCGCTTGAATTTCAAGAGGCATTTCACCAATCTCATCTAAGAAAAGCGTTCCCTTATGGGCTAGCTCTAAAATCCCTTTTTTCCCTTCACGATTTGCTCCTGTAAATGAGCCACCTGAATAACCGAACAGTTCTGATTCAATTAAATTTGTCGGTAATGCCGCACAATTAATTTCATAAAACATTTCATTTTTCCGATGACTCACTTCATGTAAATGACGTACTAATCTACTTTTCCCTACTCCAGTCTCACCTAAAATAAGGACCGTACTATCTACTACAGATACTTTTTTAATTGTTGCGACTATTTTTTGCATAACTATACTTTTAAAAATAAGCCCTTCATGTTCATACGTTTCTCTTAACTCTTTTTTATATGTCTTTAACTGATTATCCATCTCCTCTACCTTTTTTCTTAATTGGTAGAGTTCAGTGAGGTCCCGCGAATAGCTAATCACTCTGCGTAAATTTCCTTGTTCATCAAACACAGGTCTCGTGCGAACGTGCAAACACTCTCCCGATTTTGTTGTCTGCACAAGTTCAATCGGCTTTTTCTTTTCAATCACTTCCAGTGTTGCGGATGGATAAAAAACCCCTTCTTTTTGTAACTCTTTTACATGCTTACCTATTAACTCCTTAGCAGATAATTGATAGTGTCTTTCACATGTGCTATTTACACGAACAACAGTACCTTCCTCATCCGTGACAAAAATTTCATCAAATGCATATTCAAATACATCTTTTAAATCCATAAATACTCGTTCCTTTTCTGCAACCATCCCAGCCACTCCTCAAATTCAAGGTCCACCACTTCACTTTATTATCACCTACATTTTATTATAAAGTGAAACCTTAATTTAAGGGAATTTTCTGTTTTTTAAACAAAACAAACTAGACTGGTCACAAATATGTTATATACGCACTTTATAAGTCGCTGCTATTAAAAGAAAAAGGACTTTCACTCGTTTTCACTTAGCATATGGCTAAAAAAGGAATTGACCGCTTCCATACACGACCGAACGCTCTCTCTTCTTCCAAAAAAGAAAAGCTTTTATTTTTCAATTTGTATTCTATTTTCTACACACGAGCGATATCTGCTTGCTCGTAACAAACTTGCAAAGAATCTTCAATAATTGTAAGCCCTTCTTCTAGTTGTTCATCTGTAATGACAAGCGGCATTAATACACGAACGACATTCCCATACGTTCCAGCAGATAATAAGAGCAGACCTCGTTTATTTGCTTCAGCACATAAACTTGCCGTTAATGCTTTATCTGCTTCTTTCGTTGTACGGTCTTTAACAAGTTCGAATGCACACATCGCTCCTAAACCACGTACATCACCAATACAGTTATATTTTTTCTTCATTTCTTCAAATCGATCCATTACAACCTTTCCTACATACAGAGCTCGATCATTTAAATTTTCTTTCTCTATAATATCTAAAACAGCTAATGCAGCAGCGCATCCTAATGGACTTCCCGCATATGTTCCGCCTAGTTCTCCTGGTGCTGATTCATTCATAATTTCTCTTTTCCCTATAACACCACTAATTGGTACGCCTGCCCCTAATGATTTCGATACAGTAATTAAATCTGGAATGACATCATAGTGATCTATTGCAAAGTATTTGCCTGTACGGCTAAAACCTGTTTGAATTTCATCCGCTACAAATAAAATGCCATGTTCCGAGCAAAGACGACGTACTTCCTGTACAAATTTTTTACTTGGAACAATAAAGCCACCCTCACCTTGAACTGGCTCCATCACAACGGCCGCTATGCTTTCTGGTGCAACTTCTGATATTAAGAAGTTCTTAAATTCCTCAATAATAAAGTTATCGTATTGTTCATCTGTTAGACCTTCTGGACGGCGATATTCATACGGGAATGGTGCTTTATATACTTCCGGTGCAAATGGGCCAAATCCAAATTTATAAGGCTTTACTTTACTCGTCATCGTCATTGTCATCAAAGTACGGCCGTGAAATCCTTTTGAAAACGCAATAATGCCAGGTCTTTTCGTATATTTACGAGCAATTTTCACAGCATTTTCAACTGCTTCAGCACCGCTATTTAAAAATAGTACTTGTTTTTCAAAGTTTCCAGGAGCTAATGCCGCAAGCTTCTCCGCTAATTCAATATACGGCTCATACATCATTACATTAAAGCCAGTATGGATATATTGATCTACTTGTTTATGAAGCGCCTCTTTCACAGCAGGGTGACAATGTCCTACATTAATTGTGCCAATTGCTCCTGCAAAATCGATAAATTGATTTCCATCAACATCTGTTACAAGCGCACCATCAGCTGACTGTACGAATGTTGAAATCCCATTACTCACGCCTCTTGGGACGATATTTTGACGTCGCTCTAATAAAGAAGCTGCTTTTGGTCCTGGAATTTGTTCGTTTACTTTAGCGAATTTTGTATCCATTGTTTCTCCCATCCTTTTCTACACTATTGATTTTCTTTTTCTATATTGCAAGATGCATGCCAACTTATAAATGTAGTACCCTTCTAATCCTCTCAGTATTTCGACACAAAAAATAAGTCTATAACGACTTGCAACAAGTCGTTATAGACTTATTTTGTTTATACACTAGACTTCCGTTGTTTCCAAATGAATTCACTAAAGCTAGAAATAAGGCCCCAGAATGTTGTACAAGATTAGCTAATGTCTGTCCCAGAAAGAACTCCAATTGCCTAACAAGCCCCGCTATTTTTCGCTACATGTAAATTTGTTGGCGTATCTCTAACAACTACTCCCCCCTTAAGATTAAAACGATTTACAATTAATAAAAGAGGCTGTGGAGAAAGAGAAATGCTACAAAATTATAAAGTGAAACATGGTAAGCTGACTAAGTTTGTTCATATAAAATGGTGAATGAAATTTTATCAGCGATTTTTCAAATATATCAACCGTTTCTTACAATATATCAGCGATTCGACAAAGGATATCGACTAACCAACAAAAAACGACAAAAAAACAAAAGCTCCCTAGCTTCTGTTTTCAAACAAACTGAAAAAAGAATGCCCTTATAAGGCATCCTCTGTATGTTCAGGAACAAATAGCTCTAGACAATGATACATATTTTCAAATTCCATTGGCGCATCTCCGCCATATTCACCATCTAAGTTAATCATTAATTTATCCGGCGAATGAACTTTAATACGATTTGCCTGCGTATATAAAACTTTTGGATTATTAATATGCTCCCCGCGCTGCGCTTGTGTTGCTGCTTTAATTAAATCAGCAATAGAGCCCTTCTTTAACACTAATAAATCGAATAAACCATCATTAATTGACGCATATGGGGCTACCTTTTCAAACCCGCCAACTGAACGCGTATTCGTAATTAAAAACATTGTAATCTCTTCTTTTAATAGCTTTCCATCATACTCAATTTCAACATATGTTGGATGTAACGATGGTAGCATTTCAATACCTTTTAAGTAATACGCAAGTTGTCCTAATACTGTTTTTAACTTACTTGGTACTTCATATGTTAATTCTGTAATACGTCCGCCGCCAGCAATGTTAATAAAATATGTATCGTTCGCTCTACCAAGATCTAATGGAACCGTATTGCCTTCACAAATAATATCAGCAGCCTCTTCAATAGAACGGGGCACACCGATTGCACGCGCAAAATCATTTGTCGTCCCAACTGGAATAATACCGAACTTTGGGCTATGTTCGTTCCCTACTAAACCATTTACCACTTCATTTAACGTTCCATCACCACCTGCTGCAATGACAACATCAAACTTACGATCTGCCGCTTGCCTCGCTGCCACAGTTGCATCTCCAGGTCCCGTTGTCGCATGACAAGATGTTTCATATCCTGCTTGTTCTAACTTTTGTAATACTTCTGGTAAGCTCTTTTTAAATAACTCTCGACCAGAAGTAGGGTTATAAATTATTCTTGCTCGCTTCATCATTCATTGGCACAGGAAATTCCTTATTTACGAAAAAAGAACACACCGAACCTATATCAGCGTTCCTATGCCTACCTCCTCTCATCTCCATATCCTTTTTGTAGCACATTAGATTCCGAGTTCTTACTGTTTGACATCAGCAACATGTAAAAACACTCTACTAACGTATAGCTTTGCTTTGCTTTATTCCATTCATCAAGCAATATATATTATTTCATTCATCCTAGTACTTTCTCTTTCTTACATACAAAACAAGGGTAACAATTATCTATTATTTCATGAGATGAAAAAAACCTCTATGTCTAGATTTATCATTATTCCCACCTTTTTGCAACTATCATACCATATTTGCTATACAATCATTTTCTCACTTTTGTTAGTTAATCAAACGTTTGTTTAAATAATTTCTGAATTTAAACAAACGTTTGATTAACTCAGAAAAAACACCCAAATATGGGTGCTTCCTCTGTTTAATCTTTAATAGATATCCAGTTCCAGCGACTAAAATACTCAGCCATTTCACTTCTTCCTCCGAGGCAAAGCCCCCTCTGTTAGAAGCTCCAATGACCCCCTATTCTAAACAATTCGCTTCCACTTTTCGTTATTATCGCTTATTAATTTCTTCAAGTAAGATTTTATTAACAAGTGGTGGATTTGCTTGTCCTTTTGTTGCCTTCATAATTTGACCAACTAAGAAGCCAATTGCACGGTCTTTACCGTTTTTAAAGTCTTCGATAGATTGTTCGTTATTATCAAGAATGTCTGTTACGATTTTACGAAGTGTACCTTCATCAGAGATTTGAACAAGACCTTTTGCCTTAACGATTTCTTCTGGGTCTCCACCTTTTTCAATTAACTCGATAAATACTTTCTTCGCAATTTTAGAAGAGATTGTACCTTTTTCAATTAATTGAACCATTTTAGATAGACCAGCTGGCGTTAATGCTACGTCTTTTAACTCTTTTTGTTGTTTGTTTAAATATGCTAGTACTTCACCCATTAACCAGTTTGATGTTAATTTTGCATCAGCACCGTCTGCAACTGTTGCTTCAAAGAAATCAGACATTTCTTTCGTCAATGTTAATACATGTGCATCATAAGCTGGTAAGCCAAGCTCTTCGACATAGCGAACTTTACGAGCATCTGGAAGTTCTGGGATAGAAGCACGAACGCTCTCTTTCCACTCATCATCAATGTAAAGCTCAACTAAGTCTGGCTCTGGGAAGTAACGGTAATCGTCAGATCCTTCTTTTACACGCATTAAGATCGTTTTCTTCGTTGCTTCATCATAACGACGTGTTTCTTGTTGAATGATACCACCAGACAATAATTCTTTTTCTTGGCGCACTTGTTCATGTTCAAGACCTTTTTGTACATAAGTGAAAGAGTTTAAGTTTTTCAGCTCTGCTTTTGTACCAAACTTCTCTTGTCCAACTGGACGAAGAGAAATGTTTGCATCACAGCGCAGAGAACCTTCTTCCATCTTACAATCGGATACGCCTGTATATTGAATGATTGATTTTAGTTTTTCTAAATATGCATATGCTTCTTCTGGAGTGCGCATATCTGGCTCAGATACAATTTCAATTAGCGGCATACCTTGACGGTTATAATCCACTAATGAGTAACCTTCACTTGTATGCGTTGATTTACCTGCATCTTCTTCTAAGTGAAGACGTGTAATACCGATACGCTTCTTCTTGCCGTCTACTTCAATTTCAATCCAACCATTTTCTCCAATCGGCTTATCAAATTGAGAAATTTGGTACGCTTTCGGATTATCTGGATAGAAATAGTTTTTACGGTCAAATTTTGTTTCCGTTGCGATTTCACAGTTTAGTGCCATTGCAGCTTTCATTGCAAAGTTAACTGCTTCTTTATTTAAAGTTGGAAGTACCCCTGGGTATCCTAAGTCAATTACACTTGTTTGTGTATTTGGCTCTGCTCCGAATTCTGTTGGACTCGCAGAGAAAATTTTCGAATTTGTTTTTAACTCAACGTGAACCTCTAAACCAATAATTGTTTCTAAATTCATCTATGCTCGCCTCCTTACAGACTTGCTTTTTTTGTATGATAGTCTGTTGCTTGCTCAAACGCATGTGCAACGCGGTAAATTGTCGCTTCATCGAAGTGTTTACCAATGATTTGTAAACCAAGTGGCATGTTGTTAGCACCAAATCCACATGGAACAGAAATCGCTGGAACACCCGCTAAGTTTACTGGGATTGTTAAAATATCATTTGCATACATTGTCATTGGATCATCAACTTTTTCGCCTACTTTGAACGCTGGAGTTGGCGTTGTTGGTCCAATAATAACATCATAATTAGCACATACATTTTCAAAGTCGTTCTTAATTAATGTACGTACTTGTTGTGCTTTTTTGTAATATGCATCATAGTAACCAGAGCTAAGTGCAAATGTACCAAGCATAATACGACGTTTTACTTCATCACCGAATCCTTCGCTACGTGTGTTTTTGTAAAGATCCAATAAATTATTCACGTTATCAGAACGAACACCGTAACGTACGCCATCAAAGCGTGAAAGGTTAGCAGATGCTTCTGAAGAAGATAGTAAGTAATACGTTGCTAGAGCGTATTTAGAGTGCGGAAGAGATACTTCCTCCCAAGTTGCGCCCATACCTTCTAATACTTTTAAAGCAGCTAGTACTGACTCACGAGCTTCTTCGCCAACACCTTCGCCTAAGTACTCTTTTGGTACAGCAATGCGTAACCCTTTAACGTCGCCCGTTAAACCTGCTAAATAGTTTCCAACTTCAACATTTGCAGAAGTTGCATCCATGCGGTCAATACCTGAAATAGCTTGTAATAAGTATGCATTGTCTTCTACTGTACGTGTAATCGGTCCGATTTGGTCAAGTGAAGACGCGAATGCTACTAGTCCGTAACGAGATACACGTCCGTAAGTTGGTTTTAAGCCGACAACACCGCAATATGCAGCTGGCTGACGGATAGAACCACCAGTGTCAGAACCTAGAGAGAATAATACTTCTCCAGCTGCTACTGCTGCTGCAGAACCACCACTAGATCCGCCTGGAACGTAATCTAAGTTCCACGGGTTTTTCGTAGCATAGAAACCTGAGTTTTCATTTGAAGACCCCATCGCGAACTCGTCCATATTTAATTTACCGATTGTAATTGTGTCAGCAGCTTTTAGCTTTTGCACAACTGTCGCATCATAAATTGGATCGAAGTTTGCTAACATTTTGCTCGCACAAGTCGTACGAAGACCATTTGTTACAATGTTATCTTTCACACCAATTGGCATACCGAATAATAAACCATTATCTTCAGCACCAATCTTTGCATCTAACTCTTTCGCTTTCGCGCGCGCATTTTCTTCATCTAATGTAAGAAAAGCTTTTACGTTATCTTCAACATCCGCAATACGTTTGTAAGATTCTTCTACTAAATCCGTAACGGAAATTTCTTTGTTGTTTAACTTCTTATGTAACTCTGATACAGAATGATCAAATAATGACATCGAAATTCCCCTCCTCTATTCTAATACTGCTGGAACACGGATTTGATTATCTTTGTGATCCGGTGCATTTTTTAATACTTCTTCTACTGGTAAACCTTTTTCTGGAACATCTTCACGCATAACATTTTTCATAGTTAATACGTGAGTTGTTGGTTTTACATTTGTTGTATCTAATTCATTTAACTGTTCTGCAAATGTAACAATTGCATCTAGTTGTTTTTGAAATTTTTCTGCTTCTTGATCAGTAATCGCAAGACGTGCTAAATGTGCTACGTGCTTTACATTCTCAACGGAAATTCTTGACACGGCTAAGCCACCTCCATAATATATCGTTCAATCTACAATACTATTGATGATACCAAATTTTCAGTACTTCAAGCAAGTCAACACACGGCACTTACAGCATTTTTGCATAAAAAAAGAAAGGCCCTCGCCTTTCTTCACCACTTACTCTTTATCTAACGGTTTATTTTTTGGAAAACGTTCATTATCTTCTTCATTATCACGAATTGTTTTTTGGAGTACAAAGCATGACATTGTTAAAAATAATGTTCCAATTAAGTAATACCCTTTCACACTAAGCGTTTCATCTAATGTATAAATCCCGATTAACATCCCTGAAAGAGCACAAACGAATGAAGTCCATGCCAAAAACGTGAATGCTTGCGTATTTCTTCTTCTCATGGTTCGCCCCCTTATTAGCTGACATCTATAATAGGTACATATATTACTATTCCTACTATGGATTTTTATGTAAAATATTTTTCTCTTTTTTATTACTCTATCACACACATTTTCTATTATAAATTGTATTTTTTGTATAATGCGAAAATTGAAAATGTTTTTACATATATTTCAGCTGAACATGGAATAAAAAGCAATATGAGAACTACTAAAACATTCATTAGTGACAATTAAAATACAAACGCTTTTAGAATTAGCTATTTGACATATAAGCCCGGGCTACGAAAACAAAAGAAGATCTGCACTCATTTTCTCTGTTTGTTTTCACTTAGCATAGACTACCGTTACCGGGCGGATGCTCTCTTCTACTTAAAAATCGGGTTTTAGATCATTTTTAAAATAGTATAGCTAACTTTTCTTTATCTTCTTCTAAAACGAAGGTATTCTGTAACAAGATACAGACATTAAGATTTATCCGTAGATAGTTGTTTCTTTAAATCCTTATCTATAATCTCCACATTTTCACTTTCCTTCAATTTATTCATTACATCGTCAATCGATTTAGCATTCGTATTTAAATAATCTGTTTTCACTTGTTCTTTACTATCATTATATTTCTTTTGTTCATGCTTAGTAACCTTGATGATATGGTAACCATAATCTGTTTTCACCGGATCACTGATTGTACCAACTTCTTGATTAAATGCAGCTTCTGCAAATTCCGTTACCATTTCACTGCGCGTAAATTCACCAAGAGAACCGCCTTTTTCACCAGAAGTTGTATCTGTAGATTTTTCCTTTGCTAATGTAGCAAAATCCGCTCCATTATCCAGCTGTTGTTTTATTTCTTTCGCTTCTTCTTCTGTACTAACCAAAATATGAGATGCTGTCACATATTCATAGTTCACCTTATTTTCATCATAATACGCTTTTAACTTTTTCTCAGACGTCTTAATCCCTTCTGTAGTAGCCTTTTCTTTCAGTAAGCTTAACTCTAATTGCTTTTTAAAAGCAGCTTCGTCAGCGTATCCGTTACTAGTTAACGCTAGTTCAAATGTATCATCTGAACCATACTGAGATTTTATTTCCTTAAGTTCTTTATTTAATTCTTCATTAGAAATTTTATATTTTGTACTTAATAATTTTTCTTCAATTAAATTTTCTAATGCTGTTGCTCCGTTCGATGTTTTGAGCACCTCATATAAGTCATCTTTTGTAATATTCCCAGCATCTGTTTTTACTATGGCTTCACTACTGGAGGATGAGCATCCTACCATTCCCATCGTAAGTGCTAGACTAAAAGATAACGCTGCAATTGTTTTTTTCATGTTTCTTTCTCTCCGTTCTATATTAATTATCAATTTCCCTAATAGAATATGTTTGTCTTTCTTAGAAAAACGTTAATAGATATTTACTAAATATTATTATATAAATACAAATTGATTTACTAACAGATACATTATGGTTATGAAGAACAGACAGAGACATTCACTCACTTTCTCCTTCTGTTTTCACATGGAATGGGGTTAAAAAAGGCACTGACCGCTTCTATGCTGGGCCGGATCCTCTCTCCCATCTAAAAAGAAATGGTTTTTATGTCGGTTTTTCAATTTGAATTTATATAGTAACCCTTTTGATTATGCTTTTGTTATTAGTAAAAACATGTATCAAATTCTTATTTATACATGACTTCATAGTTCTACTTTAACTGTTCTTATTCTCCATAAAATTCCCGAACAATATATAAAGGTCTTCCTTTAGTTTCATCATAAATCCGTCCGATATATTCACCAATGATCCCTAGCATAAATAACATAAAGCCGTTAAAAATTAGCATGATACTAATTATAGAAGACCAGCCTTTCATGGTTGCCTCAGTAAATAAGGTCAGGTATACAACATACATAAAGTATAGGAAACCCGATCCAGATAAGAGTAAACCTGAATAAACCGCCAACTTCAATGGTTTATAAGAGAAAGAAAGAATTCCATCCAAACATAGCTTTATCATTCGCTTAAGAGGATATTTTGTTTCGCCTGCTAACCGTTCATCTCGAACATATTCAACTGCTGTTTGACGAAATCCAACCCAACTGACTAATCCCCGAACAAATCTATTATTCTCATTTATCCGTTTCATTTCTTTACATACCTTTTTGTCCATAAGACGAAAATCTCCAGTATCTACTGGTATATCGATATCTGTGGAAGCGCGAAGCACGCGATAAAACGTGCTTGCCGACCACTTTTTAAACCATGTTTCGCCCTTGCGCTTCATTCGTTTTGCGTAGACGACTTCATAACCTTCTTTCCATTTCTCAATCATTTGCAAAATTAACTCAGGTGGATCTTGTAGATCAGCGTCGATGATAATGACAGCATCCCCTTTTGCATAATCCATGCCAGCTGTGATTGCAATCTGATGACCAAAATTTCTGGAAAAGTCAATGAGTTTCACTGTTTTATCCCATCTAGCAAAGTCCTTTATAATATCCGCACATTTGTCTTGGCTTCCATCGTTAATGAACAGTAACTCATACGTCTCATTCGTATCTTTCATGACTTTTTTCAGTCTTCGATACGTTTCTTCAATCACTGATTCTTCGTTATACATAGGGATTATAATCGAATAACATATATCGTTTCCCATTCTCATTCGACTCCTTTACAACGTTACTTTATATAAAGTATTTGAGCGCCCAGGACCACCCATATTACCGCTTTCCTTGTCACTGTTTTGCGTTGTCTGCCATTCTTCAGATGGAATTTCCTCACCATTTTCCTGAATCCATGTTGTCACTTCAGAACTTCCACCGCGCATTCCTTCATTTGAAATAAGGAAGTATCTCACTTTCCCACTTAATACTAATTTTTTCAATTTCTCAACGGTATAAACTGGATCGGAACCAGAAAATCCACCCATCGTAATCACGAATTCTCCTTTATCTATCATGTAAGGTGCTGCCGTTTGATAACTTGTTGTAGCAAATAAATATTGTTCACCAGTATTATTTTTCTTTAAGTATGACAATGTTTTACTATCTAAACTCTCGCTATTCATTCCACCTTGCTTGTTTCTTGGCATTCCCGAAGGTTGTTCACTATTCATCGGCGCTTTCGTATCATTTTCTGATGCATTGTCCATTTTATCGTCACGATCTTGCTCAGTCGGAAGTTCACCAGCGCCCGGATCTCCTTGTCCATTCACTGGAGGCACCATTCCTCCTGGGAAACCACCCATATTCCCTTTACCATCTGCCGAGCTTGGTCCCGCCTGTGGCAACATACTGTTCCCGCCATATGTAATCGGCGTAGCAGCCCAATACAATGGTCCAATTAGCAATATAAGTAATCCTGCAACACTTGCGATACGATTTACATTCGCTTTTCTATATTTAAACAGTGCAAGCAATAGGACAAATACTACTCCTGCAGACGCGATACCGATAGACCAAACAGCTCCAATTACATCATCATACGGATGAATAATGTACCACTGGAATCCCGCTGTTCCTACAACTGCTGCTGGCAATAACCAAGATTTCCAACCAGCACTATTTTTATAATCCTCAAAAAGCTGCGACGAACCAGCTCCAAATAGAGCTGCAATAGGAGCTGCAAGCATAATCAAGTAATAGTGATGGAAGAAACCTGCAATACTAAAGAATGCCATTGCTGGGATTAACCATACGAGCCAGAAGACCGTTTCTTTATGTTTGAGTGTTATATTGCTTCTTCGTAAACCAGCCAGTAAGCCGACACTTGCGATTGCAACAAATGGAAGAAGCCAACTAGCTTGTCCTGACAATTCAGACTGGAATAAACGAAGTAGCCCTTTTTCACCAGTTCCAAAATTACCGCCTGCCTTACCATTAGGACCACCATTATTACCTCCCGGCGGGCCGTCTCCTTTACCCATTTGAACGCCTTCGCTATCATCATCTCCATTTTCATTGCCATCGTTCGGCTTTACCTCATTGTTATCTTGAGGTGATTGATATGAATTATCTATATTAGGAACTTCTTGGTTACCATCACCATTATTTACTGAGTTACCTCCATTTTCAGCATCATTATTCGTCATGCTTCCATTATTATCAAGTGGTTGCTGTTTATCATTCGCACCGGGTGCTCCCCCGCCGCCTCCTTGATTTCCTGTAAGACGCGAAAGTCCATTGTAACCAAACGCTAATTCCAGAACCGAATTCGTCTCACTACTACCGACATATGGCCTTTTATCTCCAGGAATAGCATCCACGATAACTGCCCATGAAAGAGAAATAGTAAGCATGATTGCTGTTGCTCCAGAAAGTAAACCGATCTTTTTCTTCCAATTTACTTTTGCAGCCCAAACATAGAAAATATAAAAAGCCGGAAGCACCATATAAGCCTGTAGCATCTTCATATTGAAAGCTACACCTATTACTGTAAAGGAACCAAAGAGACTCCAAATACTACTTCGCTTAACACTTCTAAATAACAGCCAAGTAGCTAACAAAAGGGTAAATACGAGCATACTATCAATATTATTTGTTCGGCTCACTGCCGCTGCAATTGGCGTACATGCAAAAGCTAAAGCACTAAGTCGTGCTGCAGCTAAACCAAAAGATGGTTTTACTAAAAAATAAATGAGCAGTACTGATCCCACCCCAGCCAATGCCTGAGGAAGAATCACACTCCAGCCGTGCAAACCAAAAATATAAGCACTTATTGTTTGTATCCAAAATGTAACAGGTGGTTTATCCACTGTTACAGATCCTGCTGAATCGAGAGAACCGAAAAAGAAGTTATGGAAGTTTTGCAACATACTTGCTACTGTAGTGGTGTAATAAGTATTTGCATATTGATCGGTCCAAATGTTATATCCATTTAAAAAGACTGCCAATAAAATTATTACTATTAACGGCACATCTAATCGTTTTTGTAATCGTGAAAACATGATATTGCAGCTCCTTCTTCATTATTTTATATTTTGAACTAGGCCATGACTGTATTATCATCCTTCTACCTGAAATGGACTTGAAGATAAGCTGAAAGTTTCCTGAATACGTAAAATACCTTTAACCTTAAGAGTTAAATAGGAAGGAATCCCAAAATTCCACTACTATTTCAGACTACTTTCAGCAAATTTTCAGCATAATCGTAAATAATAGTAATAAGTACAGCACAGGAGGCATGAAAAAGATGAACTCTCTTAATGGGGTTAAAATATTATTAGTAGATGATGAACCACACATTTTACAATTTTTAGAGATAGGATTAATGAACGAAGGATATGAGGTAAAAAAAGCTTCTGACGGGATAAGCGCTATTAACTCGGCACAAGAATTTCAGCCACATGTTGCAATACTAGATGTCATGATGCCCGGCATCGACGGATTTGAAGTATGTCGTATGATTAAAAAAAGCGGGTCACACACCTCTGTAATTATGCTTACCGCAAAAGACGAAGTGGATGACCGGGTGAAGGGACTGACGTTAGGCGCAGATGATTATATGATAAAACCGTTCAGTTTCGATGAATTACTCGCTCGTATACACGCCCGTCTTCGCAATCAATTTCCGAACCTATTTGGCGAAGTGATTTACGGTCCGTTTAAGTTAGACGATCGTAGAAAAGAGGTACTATTTAACGGTACAGTTTTGGAACTTTCTCCGACTGAATATGAACTTCTTACATACATTGTAATCAATCATGGAATTGTATTAAGCAAAGGAATGATACTTGATAAGGTATGGGGCTATGATTTTCAAGGAGATGAAAATATTGTAGAGGTGTATATTCGCTCACTTCGGGAGAAATTAAAAGATAAAGAACATCGACTCATTCGTACAATTAGGGGAGCGGGTTACCGTGTGGATCTACCATGATTAGGCGTTTTATTTCTTTTATAAAAAAGGGCATTTCCCCTCACTCTTTGCGTCGTCAACTTTTAACGCGCACATTATTTATCGTATCTCTTATTCTTTTAAGCATTGGCCTTTTACAGTATTGGGTAATGAAAGACTTTTTATATAAAAATGAGGCTGAAACATTACGAGCAAAGATGATGTCTTTACCTCCTGAAATTAGATCGGAAACAGATTTACTTCCCTTCAGTAAAGATACAGCGGGAGACACTCCTACACCAAACCGACCAAAATTTCTATTTTCACAAGATATTTCATTAGCAGTTATCGGGAAAGACGGTCGTTACGAAGATCTCGCAGAAAGTACAGGGATGTCTTCACCAAAGCTGCCAAACAACGATTATACAAAAATATTAGAGCAATTCTCGAGTCATAAACAAATCGAATATAGAGTCGTACGTAATAAAGAAGGAATGGAACAGTTAATCGTATTTAGACCAATTCGAGGCATTCCTGATGGTACGGATGGAAATTTAGACCCAGCTCCTGATTATGTCCTTCAAATCGGAACGGATACTGGACCTTTACGTGATATTCTATTTCAGCAACTCCTTACTTTCATTATTCTGTCTGGTCTTGCATTAATTGCTGGTTTAACACTATATTTGCCAGTTCTGAAAAAAACACTTGTTCCTCTTTCGAACATTGTAAACGCAGTAAAAAATACAAATGCAGGTAATTTAGCTAAGCGCCTACCCACAAATCAAGGACAAGAAGAAATCGATCGTTTATCAGAAACGTATAATGAGATGCTCGAACGATTGGAAGCATCCTTTGAGTATGAAAGGGAAACGAAAGAACAAATGAGGCGTTTTATCGCCGATGCTTCTCACGAACTCAGAACACCACTTACATCAATTCATGGTTTCTTAGAAGTGTTATTACGAGGTGCCGCAGATCGTCCGGAACAACTCTATAATGCTTTAAATAGTATGCACGGCGAATCAAAACGTATTATTAAATTGGTGGAAGATTTATTGTTTCTTGCGAAAATGGACCGCGAACCTGGACTATATTTATCGGAAACTAATATTACCAACCTTATTAGACAAATGGGGCCACAGTTAAGCGTTCTAGGCGGAAACAGAACGATAGAACACGATCTAACAGAAGGTATAAAAGGGCATTATGACGCCGATAAAATGAAACAAGTCGTCTTAAACTTATTTCACAATGCAGTTCAACATACTGACCCGATTACAGGAAAAATCACACTCTCTTTAATGGTCGTAGACAATCAAGTGGAACTTTCTATTCGGGATAATGGCTCCGGTATAAAACAAGAAAATCTCCCCCATCTATTCGATCGTTTTTATCGAATAGACAGTTCTCGAACAAGGCAGCACGGCGGGGCTGGTCTAGGCCTTTCTATTACGCAAACTATTGTTCATGCACATGGCGGAACAGTATCAGTGAAAAGTAAAGTTGGCGAAGGAACTACATTTTTTGTTTATCTCCCGTTAACATAAATAGCGCTATTCTCTTTTAAAGTTATGAGAAAAAGGAGAAAATCATTACTCTCTCCTTTTTCTTATCCTTATATTAACTCTTAGAAAGAATAACCTCCCTATAAATAAACTGAAAAATCTAAATAACCATTTGACATTTATCCCTATCCAGCATAGAATAAAAGTAAATATTACGAACCTCGAAATATACGGGAGTGGAAATAATTGTTGCAATACGAACATTTTTTAGATTTACTGCTAGATAATGCAAAGAAGCTTTTCTATCCAGAAGAATGGGTAACCATTGATTTATCACTTTCTAAAACGGAAGTATTCTGCTTGCTATGGATGGAGCGAAATACAGATATTACGATGACAAAAATCACTGAACTGCTTGATATTCCAATGAGCACAACAACAGGTGTTGTAAATCGCCTTGTGAAAAAAGGATATATTGAGCGCTATCGAAATGAAAGTGACCGACGCATTGTATTAATTCGCTTAACAGAAGCAGGTATGCTACTCGTTCAAGAAGTGAAACAAAATGCGGCTCATTACTTTACTCTTGTGACAGAAGCATTATCAGAGGAAGAGGAAGCATTCTTACTACAAATCTTCCAAAAAATTATGAACCACATCGCTACATCACAACAAAAACAAGTCGAGAAGTTTCCTACACCTAAGATGAAAAACATCCCGATTGAATAAAACCCTTTATGGGTTTTTATTCAAAAAAATATTTCGAAACTCGTAATATTCGACAACCGAAACAAAGGGGATATAAATATGAGAATTATTTTGTATACAGGTAAAGGCGGCGTAGGAAAAACTAGCATTTCAGCAGCAACAGCACTTCAAAGCGCAAAACAGGGGTTAAAAACATTAGTCATGAGTACAGATCCAGCTCACAGTTTAGGCGATTCACTTGGCATAAAATTGTCTTCTGAGCCTCAAGAGATTCGTAAAAATTTATGGGCACAAGAAATCAATACAATTTATGAAATGGAAAAAGGCTGGGGAAAATTACAAAAATATATTACACTGCTGTTTACATCAAAAGCAGCTGACGATATTACAACAGAAGAATTGACAATGTTTCCAGGCATGGAAGACTTAATTAGTTTGCTTCGTGTCCTCGATTACTATAAACAAGAAACATATGACGTCATCATTATCGACTGTGCACCAACTGGAGAAACGCTGGCTATGTTAAGCTTTCCTGATATGCTTGGCTGGTGGATGGAAAAACTCTTTCCAATTAAACGAAAAATATTAAAAATAGCCCGTCCCGTTGCTCAGCCTCTTCTTGGTATCCCTCTTCCTACCGATGATGTAATGGGAGAATTAACGAATACGCTCGAACAGCTCGGTGAAATGAGAGATATTTTATCTAACCGTGAGGTAACAAGTATTCGAGTTGTCGTAAACCCTGAAAAGATGGTTATTAAAGAAGCGCAGCGCAGTTTTACCTATTTAAATTTATATGATTATAACGTCGATGCCATCATGATTAACCGTGTCATCCCTAACACTGTCACTGATCCTTATTTCCAAGCATGGAAAGATGCGCAAAAGAAATATAAAGCACTAATCCAAGATAGCTTCGAGCCACTTCCGATTTATGAAGCTCCAATGTTTGAACAAGAAGTTGTTGGTTTACCGATGTTAGAGCGTGTAGGGAATGCTTTATTTGAATCCGACTCTTCTCCTACTGAAGTAAAATTTAATGGTCGTACACAATATGTAAAAAAAGATGGCGATGAATATATCTTTGTTCTCTCTATCCCATTCTCTGATAAAAGTGAACTATCCTTAAACCAAAAAGGTGATGAACTTATCATTCGCGCAGGTTCTTTCAAACGAAACATTACGTTACCAAAAACATTGACACATCTATCCATTCAAGGTGCAAAATTTGAAGGAGATGTACTAAATATTCGCTTTGGAGGTGCGGTTCATGCATGAGGAGTTGCTAAGACGAATCATTCGGAAAAAAGTAGAAGTTGGGATGTATATACTAGATGAACTACCGATTCCTGTTCAACAATCAGCTAAGAAAATTCTAAATATCTTACAAGAAGAGTTTTCTTCTTGTACACAAGAAAAAACGCAAACTACGAAAACCAACTTGCAAAGTATTACTATTGAATAACAATATAGGAAGCCCTCTCCTTAGGGGCTTTCTATTCCTGTACTCGGAGATGATTTATTTGATTCAAACACTTAAAATTAAACATGTATCTACCAATATTATGGTTTGGGTTATTCCCTTATTATTTTTCATTCATAATCTTGAAGAATCTATTAGTATGCCTCAATATCTGGCTAATCAATTCTCTATCAAATTCATAAATACTCATCAATTTCTACTAGCAATTTGTATATTAACAACCATTGTTCTGCTCTTTATCATTCTATACCAACTTCATGTTATATCGTCTATTTACTGGATTATTTTCATACAAGGTGCTATTTTCTTTAATGCGGTTCAACACATGATTTTATTTTTCGTTCATCGCTCATACAATCCTGGGGTAATATCAGCATGTATCATTGTACTGTTTTCCCTCTATTTATTCTCCTTAATAAAAGTTCAAAAAAAGAAACTAGTCTTTACACTAGTTTTTAGTTTACTCTCCTACCCTGTCGTGATTTGGATTACCTTATTTTTAGCTAGTTTCTTTACCTAATTAAATAAAAAAGACTAGGAAAACTCCTGGTCTTTTCACTCTACCTAACAGACATTGGATTTCTTTATACAGAATTGGAAGGTACAAAATTAGGGTATCGTCTGTTAGGTATGATTATATGTTGAACGAGCTAACAGCGGAGGGGTTCTCACCATTAGTCCGTTAAACCCAATTTTATTTTACGATTTTTTCAAGCTCATCAAGTGAAAGATTTACTGAAATCGCACCATCTTTTGTTTCTTTCTTCACTGCTTCTTCTACTTCTTTTGAATGATACAATTCAATTACTTTTTTGATTGTTGGATCATTTTTGTCTTTCGTGCGAGCTGCGAAAATATTAATATATGGCTTCGCATTTTCATTTTTTGGATCTTCCAAGAAGATAGGATCTTTCACTGGATTTAAACCAGCTTGCCCCGCAACACCATTGTTAACGACAGAAGCTGCTACGTCTTTTAATACACGTGGTGTTTGCTGCGCAATTACCGGTGTAATTTTTAATTTCTTTGGATTTTCAGCAATACCACTTGGATCTCCAAATAAGCCGAAATCTTTCTTGAGCTTTAATAATCCCGCTGCATCAAGAAGTTTTAGTGCACGCGCTTGATTCGTTGGATCATTAGGAATTGCAATTTCTGAACCGTCAGGAATCTCATTTGGTTTCTTATACTTTTCAGAGAATAGTCCCATTGGTGCAATTTGCGTTGTTCCAACAGATGTAATATCTAACTTATGCTCCTTTTTAAATTGCTCTAAGAAGGCAATATGTTGGAATGAGTTCAAGTCGATATCCCCATCAGCGAGTGCCTTATTAGGTGTTGTATAATCCGAAAACTCTACCAGTTTAACCTTAATTCCTTCTTTTTCAGCCTTCTTTTGCAAGACAGTCCAACTGTCTCCATCTGTTCCAGTTACACCAACGCGAACCACTTTCTCTTTCGCATCAGCTCCGCAACCGCTTAATACTGATGCGCTAACCAAAGCTGATAAGGCAAATGCTAAAATTTTTTTCATTTCTTTTCCCTCTCTTCCTCTTATGATCTACGTAAAAATATTTTCGCAAAATAATTTCCTAAGTTTTGTGCAATTTGTACAAGAAGAATCAGCAATACAACCGTCACGAACATAACCGATGTATCAAAACGTTGATAACCATATGTCATTGCTAAATCACCAAGGCCACCGCCGCCAACAAGACCAGCAACTGCCGAAAATTCAATTAAACCAACCGTCATAAACGTCACGCCTAAAATTAATGGCGCTAGCGCCTCTGGAACAAGAATTTCAAAAACAATTCTGAGTGGCGACGCTCCCATCGCCTGTGCTGCTTCAATTACTCCCTTTGGAACCGAAACAAGATTTGTTTCTACCATTCTTGCAATTCCGATGGAAGCGACAAGTGTCATTGGAAAGATTGCTGCCGCCGTTCCGATTGTTGTTCCAATAACAGTACGTGTTAAAGGACTTAATGCTACTAAAAAGATAATAAATGGAATCGGACGAATCGTATTAATAACAATATTAAGAATAGAAAAGACCAGTTTATTTTCTAAAAAATTCCCTTTTCTTGTAACATATAAAAGTAAACCTAGAGGTATACCAAGTATTGTAGCAAATATAAGGGTTACAATTACCATTAAGAGGGTATCCCCTGTCGCATCTAAAATACGGGGCCAAAATATACTCCAATCAACTCGCATGAGCTTCTACCTCCTTCAGCTGCACTTGTAGTCTTAAATGTTGCAATGCTTTTTGAATTTCTTTTTGTTCACCTTGCAGCTCTACAAGAAGATTTCCACATAGAATACTTTGCAGTTCAATAATATTTCCGTAGAGTACATTGACGTCTACATTATAATTTTTAGCAATATACGATAATACCGGTTGTCCGGTCTCTTCACCAGTAAATGTTAAGCGATATATCTGTCCACCATTTTGAATTTTCGTAAGAACACTTTCTGGTAAATGGTCATTAATAACAGAACGGACAAAATTTTGTGTCGTCTTTGTCTTTGGTTTTGTAAAAACATCAAATAATGTTCCTTCCTCTATTACCTTTCCTTTTTCCATCACGGCTACACGATGACAAATTTCTTTCACAACTTGCATTTCATGGGTAATAAGGAGAATTGTTACATTATATTCCTTGTTTACTTTTTTTAACAATTTCAAAATTTCTGTTGTTGTTTCAGGATCTAATGCCGATGTTGCTTCATCACAAATCACAATATCTGGTGACGTTGCAAGTGCTCTCGCAATCCCTACACGTTGCTTCTGACCACCTGAAAGCTGCTCTGGATAATAATTGGCTTTATCTTCTAACCCAACAAACCTTAACAGCTCATTTACCCTTTCTTTTATCTCATTCTTTGGCAATTTCGCTAATTTTAATGGGTAAGCGATATTACCGAACACAGTTCTTGAGTTAAATAAATTAAAGCTTTGAAAAATCATCCCGATTCTTTGTCTTAGCTTTCGTAACTCTTTTCCTGATAAAGACGTAATATCTTTATCATCTATTAAAATCGTTCCTGACGTTGGACGCTCCAACATATTCACTAAACGTAAAAGCGTACTTTTTCCAGCACCACTAAAACCGATAATGCCAAAAATTTCACCTTGTTTAACCGATAATGTTACATTTTCAACAGCATGAACTGGTTGACCACCTGATTCATACACTTTACTTACATTTTCAAAAGAAATCATTTTCTTCCCTCCTATTTGCTGTAATAACTCGGAGCAGGACCATGAGGCAAAATAAAAAGTGCCCTCCTTCTTATCCGTAAAAAATAAGAAGAAGAGCACTTATATACTCGTTCGCATCTTCTCATCTTCCAAGCTTTTATAAGCTTGCTGGAATTAGCACGGTATTAAAAAATCCGTTGCTGAGGTATCACAGGGCCAGTCCCTCCACCTCTCTGGATAAGAGTGTATCGATTTAATTGTCATTTAATTAATTCTTATTATAAAACTCAGAAAAGTGAGAGTCAATGAAAATATTAGAAAATAACACTTTTATTTTTCATTAACATTATGAAAAGGAAAATATCCCTTTCTAATTGAATAACATTACATGAATACGAAATGAAAATGGAGGACGATAAATGATATGAAAACAGCCCTTTTACTCGTTGATATTCAAAATGATTATTTTCCAAATGGCAAAATGGAACTACGTGGTGCCGTTGAAGCTAGCGAGTATGCAAGTCAACTACTTCAGCATTTCCGAGAAGTGAACCAACCTATTTTTCATATCCAACATGTATCTATGAAAGAAACTGCTACCTTTTTTCTTCCTAATACAGAAGGTGTCCATATTCATGAAAATGTTCGCCCTTTACAAAATGAAACTGTGATTCTCAAACACTACCCAAACAGTTTTCGAGAAACAAATTTACTAGAGCAATTACAAAACTTAGAAATTGAACATGTCATTATATGCGGGATGATGACTCACATGTGCATTGATGCCACAGTAAGAGCCGCTTTTGATTTCGGTTTTCGTTGCACGATTATACACGATGCATGCGCAACAAAAGATCTTCTCTTTAAAAATGCTACCATCCCTGCTGTCTATATCCATAATACAATTTTAGCAAGTTTGAACACCGTATATGCAGATGTTATGAGCACAGAAGAGTTTTTCAACTTAAGAAGTCTCGTCTGAACTAAAAAAATCATGTCTTCCTCAATTGAAGACATGATTTTTACTGTTATTCACAAACTATCGTAACTTAAAATCCCCCGAACTTGTTTTTACTTTCACTTTATTTTCTCCTGCTCCCTTTATTCCAATCAATTTATGCTTTGATTTCTCTTTATATAAAAGATCTGTAATGTCTAGATCCGCCTTACCAGAACTCCCATCAAATTCAACTTTTAAAGATTCAGGAATATCATCAAATTTCATCTCAACATCCCCACTGGATGTATTACATTCTATCTCCCCTTGCAAACTACGATCATTATACTCAACATCCCCCGACGATGTTGTGAATACGGCTTCTTTAGTATGCAAACCATCTACACTAATTTTCCCACTACTGGTTTTCAATTTCACTACTTCAACTTCACTTTTGTCTGTCTCAATTGCTCCGCTAGACGTTTCAACCGTTAATTTCCCATTTATCTTCGCATGTAATAGTGATACATTTCCAGAAGAAGTGTTTAATTCGGCTATCTTTGTTTCAATTTCCTTCGCTACAAAATCTCCTGATGATGTAATTACTTTTATATTTTCATATAGTTTTTTGGGAACTTTCACTTGTAATTTGACTCCTGTAGTAGTCCCAGTTTCCCAACCAACAGAATTTATACCTTTACTAAATGTAACATTCAATCTATTTTTTTCTTCTTTCACCCCAAATTTATATTTATCTACTAGCTCTTTGCTTATCTCTCCATCCAGTAACACTTCAATATCTTTTGAATCAACTGCAACAATTTCAACATCTGCTGCCGAAGTCTTTACTTCAATTTCATCAATCTTCTCACCAGCCACCGTTTCTTTTTTATGAATTTCAGTTTTGTTAAAAGCTAATCCGAAAACAGTCATTGCACCAACACCAATCCCTCCAATAAAGAGCAATGATAATGCAATTAGAATAATCTTCTTCATATAATAGCACCCCCTTTCTCTTATTTTTTCTTATACCTTCGATACAATTATTAAAAATTACGATCCATATAAATTTTATCATTCAGTACTGTATATTATTCACTACCATCTAATAATAGGGATTTTTCAGAACATTTCATATTCTATACTATCATTTACCATAATTTGTTACAAGGTGTGGTTACAAAAAAAATAAAAAAGACCTTCACCACTCTGGGAAGGTCTTTCTCACACTTCTTAAACTTATAATGTTTCAGAAGTAGTTTTTCCTTGCATGTGAAGTGCGATATAGTCAGGTCCACCAGCTTTAGAGTCTGTACCAGACATATTAAAGCCACCGAATGGTTGGTAACCTACGATCGCACCAGTACATCCACGGTTGAAGTATAAGTTACCAACATGGAAGTCTTCACGTGCTTTTTCGATATGTTCACGGTTATTAGAAACAACAGCTCCTGTTAAACCGTATTCTGTATTATTTGCAATTGCAAGCGCATGATCGAAGTCTTTCGCTTTACAGAATGCTACTACTGGTCCGAAGATTTCTTCTTTCATTAAGCGAGCATCTTCCGCAACGTCAGCAACGATTGTTGGTTGGATAAACCATCCTTTAGAGTCGTCTCCTTCTCCACCTGCAACGATTTTACCTTCTTCTTTGCCAATTGCAACGTAGCTCATTACTTTATCAAATGCAGCTTGGTCATTAACTGGCCCCATGTTTAGACCTTGTTCAGCTGGGTTACCCACAGTTAATTCTTTTGTTAATTCAACAGCACGATTTAATACATGATCGTATACATCTTCATGAATTACTGCGCGAGAACAAGCAGAACATTTTTGTCCTGAGAATCCAAATGCAGATGCAACGATAGATTTTGCTGCTAATTCAAGATCTGCTTCTTTATCAACAACGATTGTATCTTTACCGCCCATTTCAGCGATAACACGTTTTAACCAAATTTGGCCTGGATTTACTTTTGCTGCGCGTTCGTAAATACGAATACCTACATCGCGTGATCCAGTGAAGCTAATGAAACGTGTACGGGGATGATCTACTAAGTAGTCACCAACTTCAGAACCACTACCTGGAACGAAGTTTACTACGCCAGCTGGCAAACCAGCTTCTTCTAACACTTCCATAAATTTCGCTGCTACTACAGGAGTTGTACTAGCTGGTTTTAGTAATACTGTGTTACCAGAAACTACTGCAGCTGTTGTCATACCCGCCATAATTGCGAATGGGAAGTTCCAAGGAGAAATGATAACACCTACTCCTAATGGAATGTAAGAGAAACGATTATATTCAATTGGACGGCTTTCTACTGGGATACCGTCTTTTAATTTCAACATTTGACGACCATAATATTCCATAAAGTCGATTGCTTCTGCTGTATCAGCATCCGCCTCATTCCATGGTTTACCTGCTTCTTTTACAAGAATAGCAGAGAACTCATGTTTTCTACGACGAACGATTGCTGCAGCGCGGAATAAAATGTCTGCACGCATTTCTGGTTTTGACTTTCTCCAAGTTTGGAATGTTTCATCCGCCACTTGCATCGCTTTTTCAGCTAATTCACGGCTTGCTTTTGAAACACTACCCACAACTTCTTCTTTATTTGCAGGGTTTACAGAAACGATTTTCTCGTCTGTAGTGATCTTTTCTCCCCCGATAATTAATGGATAGTCTTGTCCAAGATAAGATTCTACTGTCTTTAAACCTTCTTCAAACGCTAACTTGTTAGCCTCTACTGAAAAATCTGTAAATGGCTCATGTTTGTATGCTACTACCATTCTTTTTAGCCTCCCCTTAGAAAAACGTTTACATTTTACAACATTATTCTACACGATAATTTAGATTTATTCAAATATTCCTAGACTTATATTTTAAAAATTAATTAATTTTTAAAATATAATAATTAAAAAAAGCTTCATACGTACGTATGAAGCTAAATAATATGAGCATATTCCATAATGTTTTTTCCAATTAATAGAATTGTTACTAATAAAAATAAAGTACGAACATATCCAACACCTTTTTGTACAGCAAACTTCGATCCTAAATATGCTCCTAAAATCATAGATAATCCCATAATAATACCGTATTCAAAATGAATAATATCTAAAAATAAAAATGTAATTAAAGATACAATATTACTAACGAAATTCAAAACTTTTCCAGATGCAGCTGCTCGAATAAAATCCAAACCAATTAATAAAAATGCAAAAATTAAAAATGATCCTGTCCCCGGTCCAAAAAATCCATCATAAAATCCTACAATTAAAATAACGAAGTAAAACATTAATGTTTTTCCTTTTGTCATCTTTTTATAGGTGGAGACACTTCCCCAATCTTTTTTTACAATAATATAAATTGCAATAAATACCAACATAACCAGTACAAGTGGACGTAAAATATCTGGTGGAATAAATTTTACAACTAAAGCTCCCAAAACAGCCCCAATAATAGTTAATGGGATTAACTTTCCTACTATACGAAAATCAACTTTTTTTGAACGGATAAAATAAATTGTACTTGTTAATGACCCCATCGTCGAAGCTAACTTATTTGTCGCGATTGCCGAAGCTGGTGGTAAGCCTACAAACATAAGTGCTGGAAGTGAAATAAGCCCTCCTCCCCCAACAACCGAATCAATAAATGCGGCCAAAAAACCAAAAGCAACGAGTAATACAATAATCTGTAAACTTAACTCATCCATGTCTTTTCTCCTTACCCCTTTTTGTTCACAACATTAAAAATTATAACAAAATTACAGCAAAAAAAAAGCCATTCCAAAGCGGAACAGCTTTTTTCTTAATCTAAAATTTTCACAAATGGTTCATCTTGCTTCGCATCACGAATAATGATTGCTTCTGGGCGTTCCACCGATTTAATGGTCACCTGTACTTTCACATAATTCGGGAAGTATTGCATAACAAGTCCTGCAACATATTGCGTAAATCCAATTACTTCTGCTTTTCCGTTAAATTGAACCGGAATATCTATCTTCATTTCTTTTAATTGATCATCGTTATAAAACCCTGTACCAACTACAGCTGTATAATCACCTTTAAAATACTCGCTCAGTTTCGCTTTAAAGTTTTCTACAGTTGTATAGTCTTCACGTACATCTGTTTTAGCTGATTCCGAAGGGAACAAGTAATATTTTTCATTAATTGCTTTCCAATCCCCTATGCTTTCACTACCTTTATCTACTTGCACGTAAGATACAAATTTCCCTGGTACGAGTGTCGATTTCGGTCCTTGACGATAGATCGCAAACGTAATTGGAACTTTTTTCGTGTCTGGATTTTTCTGTAACACTTTCAAAATTTCTTGTGCCATTGGCTTAGCCTTTTCTAGCATCTCTTGTTCACTAATTTCCGTTTCACGCGGGTACCCATGTTCTTCAGTAAAATAATGAACTGAGTTCATTGCAAGGCCAACCACAATGCCACCTAATTCGACTTGATCGCCATTTTTTTTATAATAATCATGCTCTAAAATATTCGAAAGATACATTGGTGTTTTTTTATTTCGAACCTCTAATGATTCTGAGCCTTCTTGTAACATTGGATTCAATCCAATGTTAGGAACTTTCACTGCGTCTTTTTTCAGACCCTCTTCTAACTCTTTTTGCTCCGCATCTGTACGCTTCCTCTTTACAAGCATTTGAACTGTTTCTTTATCTAAATATTTACCACCTTTGAATAGATAATCCTTTGTACTAAACGATTCTTTCGCAATACGCATTAATCCAGTTTCAAATTCATCTATATCTAGACGACTATTTAGTCCCTGTACAACTAAGCCACGTGCAGAACCTGGATCAAATGGCACTGTTGTTTTATAATAATCCTCAGAAATAGAATATTTCGGAACAATCGCTTGTTCTTTTGAGTTCCCTGACTTCTCAACAACTTTTTCTTCTTTTTTTATGCCTGTACTACATCCACTTACAAGTAGACCTAGACTTAATACCGCTAACGCTATTTTTTTCATGGTAAGTTTGCACCTCTTACTTATTCAGCTCTTGTAAGAACCTCTCTTCATTCCAAACCTCAATATTATGCTTCTCTGCTTGTGCTAATTTTGATCCTGCTGCTTCACCAGCCACGACTAAATCAGTACTCTTACTCACACTACCTGTTACTTTTCCACCTAGCGCTTCAATCTGTTTCTTCGCTTCGCTTCGGCCCATAATTTCTAGTTTCCCTGTTAGAACAATTGTTTTTCCAGCGAAATAAGATTCGACATTTTGTAAATCAGCACGTTTTAAACCTTTATATGTCATATTAACGCCGTACTCTTTAAATTGTTGTACCAATTGTAATACGTCTTCATTATCAAAGTACGTTACGATTGATTGGGCCATTTTCTCGCCAATTTCATTAATCTCTTTTAACTCTTCTTCTGTTGCTTTTACAAGATGGTCCATCGTTTCAAAATGCTCAGCTAACGTACGTGCCGCTTTAGCGCCAACATGACGAACGCCAAGACCAAACAATAGACGCTCTAGCGAATTTTCCTTAGACGCTTCAATTGCCTGTACTAATTTAGAAGCTGACTTTTCACCAAAGCGCTCTAATTGTAACAATTGCTCTTTCGTGAGTGGATACAAATCTGCAAATGTTCGAATATAATCAGCTTCAAAAAGCTGTGTAATAACACGCTCTCCAAGTCCATCAATATTCATCGCATTTCTGGAAACGAAATGAATGAGTCCTTCACGAATTTGTGCTGGACAGGCTGGATTAATACAGCGAAGAGCTACTTCTTCTTCTAAACGAACAAGTTCACTATCACAAGCCGGACAATGAGTTGGCATATGATACTCTTCTTCTTCACCTGTGCGTTTATCAAAAATAACGTTAACCACTTCTGGAATAATGTCTCCAGCTTTTTTCACAACAACGTAATCACCAATTCGAATATCTTTTTCACGAATTAAATCCTCGTTATGTAAAGATGCACGACGGACAATTGTTCCAGCTACTCGAACTGGTTCAAGCTCTGCAGTTGGTGTCACAACACCAGTACGTCCTACGCTTAGTTCAATACCTGTTAATCTCGTTACGACTTCTTCTGCTGGGAACTTATATGCAATCGCCCAGCGAGGGCTCTTCGCTGTTGTTCCTAAGTCTTCTTGCAACGCTACATCATCTACTTTAATTACAATCCCATCAATCTCATAATCAAGATTTGGGCGCTTTTCTTGCCATTCTTCTACATAAGCGATTACGTCGTCAATCGTTTCGCATATGCGGCGATTTGGATTCGTTTTAAATCCAAGTTCACCTAAAAAATCCAATGACGCGCTATGTGATGCAATTGTCTTCTCTTCTACATCAGCAAGACCATACACAAACATAGACAAATTCCGCTTCGCAGCAACTTTCGGATCAAGTTGACGGAGTGATCCTGCTGCTGCATTACGTGGATTTGCAAAAACAGCTTCACCATTTTGCTCTTTCTCTTCATTTAATTTCACAAATGAACGCTTGGGCATATATGCTTCGCCGCGCGCTTCCAATGTTACTTCTTCTTTCAAACGAAGGGGAATCGCTTTAATTGTTTTTAAGTTTTGCGTAATATCTTCACCAGTTACACCATCACCACGTGTTGCCCCTTGAACGAAGCGTCCTTTTTCATAATGAAGGGAAACAGCCAGACCGTCAATTTTTAGTTCGCATATATATCTTACATTCAAACCATCAATTCCTTGACGTACCCTGCGATCAAAGTCACGTAAATCTCCTTCATTAAAGGCATTTCCTAAACTTAACATTGGTGATTTATGCGTTACTTTTTCAAATATATCAAGCACTGCTCCCCCAACTCGAACAGTGGGAGAGTCTTCTGTTAAAAATTCTGGATTCTCTGCTTCTAATTTTATAAGCTCCTGCATATCGCGGTCATATTCCGCATCAGAAACAGAAGGATTGTCTAATACGTGATATTGATAATTAAATGCATTTAACATATCACGAAGTTCTTCTATACGCTGCTTTACCTGTTCTTTTGACATATCCTTATTCCTTTCTATTGTTTCGTTACAGGTGCAAATTTTGCTAATAAACGTTTAATACCAATCGGGCTTGGGAATGCAATATCTAATTCTTTTGCATCTCCTTCTCCTTTTACACTCACAACTGTACCCACTCCCCATTTTTGATGGGAAGCTTTATCACCTACAGCCCAGCCAATTTGCTCTCCTCCTGTTGTTTTCACTGCCGGACGTACAAATGCCGAGCGAGAACGTGTTGTCATTGTCGTCGCGCTAGCCGTTCTTCCTTTTGCACTAAATGTTTCACGCTTTGGTGCTGTTTCATTTAATGGCTCTAATAACTCCGTCGGAATTTCTGAAATAAATCGAGAAGCTGCATTCATATTTGTTCTACCAAATAAAGTACGCATTTGAGCATTTGATAAATATAACTCTTCTTCCGCACGAGTGATACCTACATAAGCTAAGCGGCGCTCTTCTTGCATTTCATCTTCTTCCATAAGAGAACGAGTATGCGGGAAGACCCCTTCCTCTAAACCAATAATAAAGACAACCGGGAACTCTAGTCCTTTTGCCGAGTGCATCGTCATTAAAATAACTTCTTCACCCGCAGTTGGATCTTCATCTACACGATCTATATCTGCAACAAGAGCTAAATCTGTTAAGAAAGCAACAAGACTCTTATCTTCACTTTGCGACTCAAATGTTTGCGTAACAGATAAGAACTCATCTAAGTTTTCAAGTCTTCCTTCAGCTTCTAAAGAACGTTCATTCTTTAGCATGTCACGGTAACCTGTTTTTTCAATCACTTCTTCTACTAGTTCTGTAACAGATAAGTATTCTTGCATGTTTACCCAATTGTGTAATTGACTTGCGAATTCTTTTACTGCTTTTGTGATTTTGGCACTTACTCCAACATGCTCGATTTCATCCATTGTAGCCGTTAATGAAATCCCATTTTGTACACCGTAGTTAATGATTTTATCGATAGACGTGGCACCGATTCCGCGCTTCGGCATGTTAATAATACGAGCAAAACTAATCTCATCATCTGGATTTGCAATTAAACGTAAGTAAGCCAAAATATCTTTAATCTCTTTACGATCATAGAACTTAATGCCACCGACGATTTTATACGGAATATTGGACTTTAAGAAAATCTCCTCGACCATACGAGACTGCGCGTTCGTACGATACAGAACCGCAAAGTCTGTATATTTCCGATTTCCCATTTGAATTTCATCGCGAATTTTTTTCGCTACAAAATATGCTTCATCCTTTTCCGTTGCAGCACGGTAATACGAAATCTTACTTCCAATTTGATTGTCTGTCCATAATTTTTTCGGTTTACGATTTGAATTTTTTTCAATGACGGCGTTAGCTGCATTTAAAATATTTTGTGATGAACGATAGTTTTGTTCTAACAAGATAACTTGTGCATTTTCATAGTCTTTTTCAAATGACAAGATGTTAGAAATATCCGCACCACGCCAGCGATAAATAGACTGATCAGAATCACCAACAACACAAAGATTTTTAAAACGAGCAGCTAATTTCTTTACAAGAATGTATTGTGCTCTGTTCGTATCTTGGTACTCATCAACATGAATATACTGGAATTTACGCTGGTAGAATTCCAATACTTCTGGAATTCGCTCAAATAAATGAATCGTCGTCATAATTAAATCATCAAAGTCTAATGAATTATTTTTCAAAAGACGCTTTTGATATTCTGTATATACATCGCTTATTAATTTTTCAAATGGATCAGCAATCGAAATTTGCTTTGCGTATTTATCAGCAGATAACAATTCATTTTTTGCATTGCTAATGCCAGAAAGAACAGAGCGTGGATCAAATTTCTTCGGATCGATGTTACGCTCTTTCATAATTTTTTTCACAACAGTAAGTTGATCACTTGCATCTAAAATCGTAAAGTTACGATTAATCCCAATGCGGTCAATATCACGTCGTAAAATACGCACACACATTGAGTGGAACGTAGAAATCCAAATATCTTCTGCTTCCGGGCCAACAAGCGTATCGATACGCTCTCGCATTTCACGAGCTGCTTTATTTGTAAAGGTAATTGCTAATACATTCCACGGTGCTACACCTTTCTCACCAAGTAAATATGCGATGCGATGCGTTAGCACACGCGTCTTACCACTACCAGCGCCTGCCATTAGTAGAAGTGGTCCGTTTGTTGTTTGTACTGCCTTTTGTTGCTGCGGGTTTAAACCATTTAATAATTTATCAGTTATACTCATATGTGCCTTCACCTACTCTCCTTTTACAGCTTTTACTGTTTGTAACGCTGCTTTTATATCATCATAAATTACATTTCCAACAACGACTGTATCAGCATGCTGAGCCATTTCTTTTGCCTCTTTTGCATTTGAAATCCCCCCGCCGTAATACAGCTGCGCTTGTTGTAATTCAGCTTTTACATTTTTAACAAGTTCAACATCGCCGTAAGTTCCACTATATTCCATATAGAAAATCGGCAAGTTCAGAAGCTTGTCCGCCATACGTGCATATGCAATTACATCATCTTCTGTTAGATCACATTTTGCTTCTGTAAGCTTAGCTACTTTTGCTTCTGGATTTAAAACGCAATATCCTTCCATGAAAATTTCATCCCAGTTCATAATATCCCCAAATTCTTTCAATGCTTCATGGTGAATTCCCGTTACCCATTCTACTTTTTGGCTATTTAAAACACTTGGGATGTAATAAAAATCAAAACCTGGTGTAAGTGCTTCAATGTCAGAAACCTCTAACACGCAAGGAACTGCATATCTACGGATGCTCACTAACATATGTAATACATTATCTATCGTTACTCCATCACTTCCGCCTACAATTACTGCGTCTGTTCCAGATTCACAAATCATTTCTAAATGCTCATCGCTTAATTCCTTATTTGGGTCAAGCTTAAATACATGTTTCCACTGTGAAATGTCGTACATGAAAACACCCTTTCTTTTATCTAATCACCTTTATGTGCTTGTTTAAAAAGGAGGTTATCTTGACCGGACTTTTTAAACTTCCTTTTATGCATTCTTACATTATAACAAAAAAAGACACCTATACACACGCCCAATCCAACATCTTTTTCACCGTCAAATGTTGGATTACATATCGCAAAACTTACATGGAATAATAACAACTGAAATAGCGTTTGCTATTTCTAAGTTAATGAAGAAGGAGTGTTTTCATTGATGAAGCAAAACATCGGAATACTGAATGCTCTAATTCGAATTACACTCGGTTTTGTCGCGCTAAGTTGTAGTACAGCGAAACTTACACGTAAACCATGGTGCACTTGGTCAAAGGTTTTACTGTGGCTTGGTGCGATGAAAATTGCAGAAGGAATTTTGCGTTTCTGTCCTATTACTGAAGCATGTAAATTAGGGAAATACATGAACTTTGGTGCCGTTAAAATACCTAGCATGGATTTTACTAAAAAAGGACATGCTAAACAAGAAGAAGTAAATCACACTTCCAGTCCTGACGCACAGCAGTCAAAAGGAAGTTATGATGCTTCTGACAAAGAGATTGAGTCAGCGATTGAGGAAGTAATCCTGGCAAAACCGCTTTGAATCATTTGTCACGATGTAAGATGCTCTCAAAGAGACTTAGCTGCTGCAGTGGGCGGCTAAGTCTTCTTTAATTTATTGCCGTAAACCAAGAGGTCACCTGAAATTTCTACTTTTAGGTGACCTCTTCACTATTTTACATATCATAATTATTCATTTTTATTGCCAAACATTTTATCTATTGATTTTGAATTTGCAAGCAATGCTTCTTGTAAATTTTCATCAGAAACGATTTTATAGTTACCTTCCTTATCTTTCTTTAAATTTAGTGTAACTTCACGGGTCGCCATTGCCGCATCTTTATCAGACAAATTCTTCACAAGGTTTGTCGTCATCATTTGTTCCATTGCTTTTTCTGATTGGTCTTTGTTATCACTAAACGCACTTGCAAAGGCCATAGGCATGACCTCTCCGATTGTCTTTGTAGTGGCAATAGCCATATCAACCGAAGTAATCTTTACTTTAACCTTTGCTGTATCATCTTTCTTGGACACTTGCTCTGGCTTTTCAAATTTATAGTTCTTTACGATCGCACTAAAGATTTGCTTCCCATCGATACCATCTTGCTCTTTGTTTAAATTGTTAAAATCGTATCCATCCTTACTTTCATAAACAAAAGTATTCGCTTTTTTAAAATCTCCATTTTTTACTGTTGTCAAAAATTCTTGTACAGTATCATCCGGATTAGAGCATCCAGTCAGTACACTCATTACTAATCCGATCATCATGACTAAAGTCAATGATTTAAACACTTTTTTCATACGTATTCCCCCTGTTGTCTATTACAAACATTAAATAACCCCTATATATTACTTTAGAACGGAATATAGGACAAGAAAAAGTAATATTCAAGTTCATTGATGACATGAATAGGCATTATTCCTTTTTTCAGAAAATTAGTTCTTTACCCCTTGTATTTAATGATATAAAAGTGATATCATTTTTATATCAAAAGGAGGCGATTCGTATGAAAGAAAAACAAGTATTTTATGTAAATGGTTTTCTAGGCGTTATCGGACTTTTAGCCTTAGCAGGTATTGGTGTATTTTGTCTCGTACAAGAAATATTTGTAGTAGCTGCACTTTGTCTTATTTTAGCAGCCATTCTTGGAACAGGTATTGGCATTGTTCAGCCAAACCAAGCAAAAGTAATTACATTTTTCGGTAACTATTTAGGTACAATCCGTGAAAACGGGTTATATTTAACGATTCCTTTATCATTTCGTCAAACTGTTTCCCTTCGCGTAGAAAACTTTAATAGTAAAAAACTAAAGGTGAACGATGTCGATGGAAATCCAATTGAAATTGCAGCTGTTGTTGTTTATAAAGTTGTCGATTCAGCAAAAGCAATTTTCGGGGTTGAACATTATGACGAATTTGTAGAGATTCAAAGTGAAACAGCTATTCGTCACGTAGCAACGAAATATCCGTATGATAATTTCCAAGATGATACTTGCGTCACACTACGCGGAAATGCTGAAGAAATTTCTGAGGAATTAAAGCGTGAATTAGAAGCACGCTTAGAAATTGCTGGTGTAGAAGTATTAGAAACTCGCTTAACACATTTAGCTTATGCAACGGAAATTGCTCATGCAATGCTTCAACGTCAACAAGCAAAAGCGGTATTAGCTGCACGTAAAGAAATTGTTGAAGGCGCTGTTCAAATGGCTAAAGATTCTATTCAAAAGCTAGATGAAGAAGGCATACTTGATTTAGATGATGAGCGTAAAGCAAACATGGTTAACAACTTATTAGTTGCCATCGTTTCAGACAAAGGAGCACAACCCGTTATTAACACAGGAAGTCTATACTAAAGGTTGTATGTATTATGGCTAAAAAGAAAAGTTTTCCATTACGTATCGATCCTGAATTACACGCAGTCATCGAAAAATGGGCGAATGATGAATTTCGCAGTGTTAACGCTCACATCGAGTATTTACTTCGAGAAATGGCAAAGCAACAAGGAAGACTGAAAAAAGAGAAGGATTCCTAAGAAAAAAAGACCGCTATAATTTTTTAGTGGTCCTTTTTTATTATTTATGAAAATCCTCTCTTCTTCTCTTCTCGTATAGAAGATACTTCCTCAATGAACTTATATAACGCCGCCGTTTTTACACTATTTTTCCGATAAGTAAAATACGTTGGAATAAACCTATTTTCATTTAATAATGGTGTGCGCACAAGCTCCCCGTACGAATCAAACTGTTCTGCCACCTCTTTTGGAAGCATAGATACCCCTAATCCAGCCTTCACACAGCCAATAATACCATCTAAAGAATTTAACTCCATTACCTTCTTTGGAACGATTCCCTCTGATAGCAACCAATCCTCTAATACTTTCCTATAAAAACAACCTGACTGAAAAACGATGAAAGACTGTTCATTTATATCATGACAATCTAATACTAAATGCCTCTTTGACAAGAGCATCATTTCTTCTTGAAACACTTCAATTTTTTCGAGTGCTGGATCATCTGTACTATTAGCTATGAATGCCCCTTCTAATTCATGTAACAGTACCTTTTTCGTTAATTCTTCTGTGCTATTCGTTTGCAGTGCAATTTCAACTTCGGGATATTTTGTATGATAATTTGAAAGAATACCCGGCAACCTAACTGCTGCTGCCGTTTCCATCGCCCCGATTTTCAACGTCCCTCCTGATAAATTCGTATATTTAATCTCTCTTTTAGATTCATCCAATAAGTGAATCATCTTTTCAGCGTATTTCAGCAATGTCTCTCCTGTAGGCGTTAATGTCACTCCATTTCTATGTCGATAAAATAACTGCGTTTCATATTCTACTTCTAACCTTTTTATTTTAGCTGTTATATTCGATTGAACGAAATTAAGCCGTATTGCTGCTTTTGAAATACTTTTTTCTTGCGCTACCATATAAAAAGCTTCAAAATCTTGTAAATTCATATTTTAATCCTCTCTTTATTCATATCATTATTTTTGATATTACACATTAAAAATCAGCATTTTACGAGCTATACATATTCGCCTATCATATGTATTAGAAGCTGTTTCAAGAAGAGGGGATTATATGAACGAAACAAAGACATGGAAAATGATTCTATCTGGCATATTTTCTTTAGTCGCTGTTATGGGAATTAGTCGCTTTGCCTACACACCGATTATTTCTTTTATGGAAAAGCAAGCTCATGTAGAGGAAGATCTCGCTGGATATTTAGCCTCAAGTAACTATCTTGGCTACCTGCTTGGCGCCTTCTTTATTGGATTCATTACGCTTCAAAATCGTGAAAAAGTGCTACATTATTGTTTACTTCTTAATGTTCTTTCGACCCTTTTTATGGGTTTTACCTCTGAAGTTTTTGTTTGGTTTCCGCTTCGGTTTATTGGTGGTTTCACAAGTGCTATCGTATTTGTTCTTGCTTCCAGCATTGTTTTAGATTATTTATTTCATCGGAATAAGATTGTACTAAGCGGGATGATTTACAGTGGTGTTGGCATCGGAATTATTTTGGCTGGATTATTTGCTCCATTATTAAACTCACTTTGGTATTGGCAAGGCGCTTGGATTGGATTAGGTCTTATTAGCTTTAGTTTAGCTATTTTTGTATGGAAATGGTTAAAAGAAGATACTACACATACTATACAAAAATCAAAAGTTACTACAATAGATACGACTTATAGAAAAAAGTATTTATTTTGGCTCATTTTAGCTTATGGATTTGAAGGTTTTGGCTATATTATTACTGGAACTTTCCTCGTCACTATCGTAGAAAGAATTACACTATCTCCTTTTTATGCATCTTATAGCTGGATTATTGTTGGTATCGCTGTTATTCCATCTAGCTATATTTGGGCAAACATCGCTCAAAAGTATGGGACAACAAACTCGCTCATCTCTGCCTACATTTTGCAAATGATAAGCGTACTTTCTCCCATCCTAATACCAAACGTGATCGGAGCATTTTTAAGTGCGTTCCTGCTTGGCGCTACTTTTGTAGGTATCACAATTTTAACAACGACAGAAGCAAAAAGAATTAAGCCGAATGATAGCAATAAAATTATTGGTTATACAACCGGTATTTACGGCATTGGCCAAATTATTGGGCCAATCTTTACAGGTATCATTGCGAAACAAACGCAAAGCTTCTATTTTCCACTCATTGGTGCTGCACTTACATTAGTTATTTCAATCTTATTGTTATTAATTGGTGAACTAAAATGCAAACAAATAACGAAAAAACAAGTTTATACAAATGCGAATAGATTATGATTTTATTGAAAACTTTCAACAAATTACCCTCATTTTCCTATCTCGTTCTAAAACTATATGATGATACTTTTATATGTTCTCCAAAAACTGAGACAAAGCTGAAAAGAAGCTAACATAAAACATGTTAGCTTCTAGCAACCTTTTCAATTGCACGGTATCCTATATCACTTCGATAAAACAAACCATCACTCTCAATTTTTTCTATCTCTTTATATACTTTATCTTTCGCTGCTTGTAAGTCTTTTGCTTTACAAGCAACAAATAACACACGACCACCGTTGGTTACAAAATCTCCATGCTTCATAGCTGTACCTGCATGAAAGACAATTACATCTTCTAATGTATCTAACCCACGAATCACAGCACCTTTTTCATATGCTTCTGGGTATCCTTTTGAGGCAAGAACAACACCAATAACCGCTTCTTCGGACCATTTCAATGTTAATTCTTCTCCATCTAATACGCGATTACATACATCAACTAAATCACTTTCTAAACGAGGTAATACAGCCTCTGTTTCTGGATCACCAAAACGAGCATTGAATTCAATTACTTTTGGACCATTACTTGTTAAAATAAGACCCGCGTATAAAATACCTGTGAATGAACGGCCTTCTTGAATCATTGCCTTAACAGTTGGATGTAAAACTGTCTCAATTGCTTCCTGAACTGCTGATTCTGGAATTTGCAGTACTGGAGAATACGCACCCATTCCTCCTGTATTTGGCCCTTTGTCACCGTCAAAAGCACGTTTATGATCTTGTGCAATTACCATTGGATAAACAGTTGTTCCATTTACGAATGCCATTAAAGAGAATTCCTGTCCATCTAAAAACTCTTCAATCACAACCTTTTTACTCGCCTCACCGAACTTTACGTCTTGTAGCATTTCTTTTACAGCTTTGAGTGCCTCTTCTAACGTCATTGCTACTGTTACACCTTTACCAGCTGCTAAACCGTCCGCTTTAATAACAATAGGTGCACCGACTTTTTGAATGTATGCTACCGCTTCCTCATAGTTCGTAAATGTTTCATATGCCGCCGTTGGAATATCGTATTTTTTCATCAATTCTTTTGTAAAAGCTTTACTTCCTTCAATTACAGCAGCTGCTTTATTCGGGCCAAAAACACGAAGTCCCTCTGCTTCAAAACGATCGACAATTCCATTCATAAGTGGAATTTCAGGACCAACGAATGTTAAACTTATATTGTTTTCTTTCGCAAACAGAACAAGTGCGTCAAAATCGTTTTCATCAATATCGACTGGCGTTGCCACATCTCGCATACCCTCATTACCTGGTGCTACATATACTTTTCCCACTTGCCCAGATTGTGCAAACTTCCAAGCTAAAGCATGCTCACGCCCACCGCGGCCGATTACTAAAACATTCATATTTCATCCTCCACTTTTTAAAACGGAAAATAGGAGCATCCTATTTTCCGTGTTGTATTTTGTAGATAAGTCGATATCTCATGTCGAAACGCTAATATATTTGAATTTGTGCCGATAAAATTTCATGTGCTTGTATATTTCTATTAATGTTTGAAATGACGTACTCCTGTGAATACCATAGCAATACCATACTCATCTGCTTTTTTAATAGAATCTTCATCACGAATTGATCCGCCTGGTTGGATGATTGCTGTAATACCTGCTTTCGCAGCCTCTTCTACTGTATCTGGCATTGGGAAAAATGCGTCAGATGCTAAGGCACTACCTTGTGCTTTGTCATCAGCCTGCGCAATGGCAATTTTGGCTGAGCCAACGCGGTTCATTTGTCCAGCACCAACACCAATTGTCATATTATCTTTTGCTAAAACAATTGCATTAGATTTTACGTGTTTCACAACTTTCCATGCTAATTTTAAATCGTTCCATTCTTGTTCTGTTGGTTCACGCTTCGTTGGAATAGTGATTGTTGCGTCTTCTAATGCTAATGTATCCTCTTCTTGTACAAGTAAACCACCTTGAATAGAAGTTAACTTCTTACTAGCTGTTGTAACTTTAGCCATATCAACAGTTAATAGACGTAAGTTTTTCTTACTTTGTAACACTTCTAATGCTTCCTCTGAGAATGAAGGTGCAATAATGACTTCTAAGAAAATTTCATGCAGCTTTTCTGCTGCCCGTTTATCAATTTTGCGGTTTGCTGCAATAATACCACCAAAGATTGATACTGGATCCGCTTCGTAAGCACGTGTATATGCTTCCTGAATATCAGCTCCAACGCCAACCCCGCATGGATTCATATGTTTTACAGCTACTACTGCTGGTTCTGTAAATTCTTTCACAATGCTCAGCGCTGCATCTGCATCATTGATATTGTTATAAGATAGTTCTTTTCCGTGTAACTGCTCTGCATATGCAACAGAAGAGGTTGCTGCAAATGGAGCTTTATAGAATGTTGCTTTTTGATGTGGATTTTCACCATAACGTAAATCTTGTTTTTTCTCGAATGTTACTGTTAATGTTTCTGGGCTTTCTTCTCCCATTTGTTCCGTTAAATAGTTTGAAATTAATGCATCATATGCTGCTGTATGACGGAATACTTTTGCCGCTAATTTACGTTTTGTTTCGTCTGTAACTTCACCGTTTTCTTTTAGCTCAGCTAGTACAACATCATAATCTGTTGGATCGACAATCACTGATACAAACTTGTGATTTTTCGCAGCTGAACGGATCATCGTTGGACCACCGATATCAATATTTTCAATTGCATCAGCGAATGTCACATCAGGTTTAGCAACTGTTTCTTTAAATGGGTATAAGTTTACAACAACAAAGTCGATTGGCTGAATGTCTAGTTCATTCATCTGCGCCACATGCGTTTCATTATCACGTACTGCAAGTAAACCACCATGAATGTTTGGATGTAATGTTTTCACGCGACCATCCATAATTTCTGGGAAGCCTGTTACTTCAGAAATCCCAATCACTTGTAAGCCGTTTTCTTCTAATAATTTTTTCGTTCCACCTGTTGAAATAACTTCAATCCCTTGCTCAAGTAACCCTTTAACAAATTCTACAACACCTGTTTTATTTGAAACACTTACTAATGCACGCTTTTTCATTTATCCTTCACCCCTAGTTGCATGTTATTTAACAGCCTTCTCTTTCATAGATTGAACGATTTCGTTCACCGTATCTACGTACAATCTATGTTCAACTTGCTGAATTTTCTTTTGTAAACTCTCTCTCGTATCCGATTCTGAAATAGTTACTGCTTCTTGTGCAATAATCGGTCCTGTATCCATTCCTGCATCTACGTAATGAATCGTCACGCCAGTTACTTTCACACCTGCTTCTAGCGCTTGTCCCACCGCATCTTTCCCTGGAAAACTTGGTAATAATGATGGATGAATGTTAATGATCTTTCCACCGTATGCTTCTAGTAATGTTGGCCCGATAAGACGCATATATCCCGCTAAAATAACACAATCAATCTCGTATTCTCGCAATTTTTTTAATATCTCATTTTCGAATACTTCTTTTGATTCATATTGTCTCGCTGAAAAAGCAAAACATGGAACATGATGATAATGCGCCCGTCCAATAACACGTGCCTCAGGTTGGTCACATATTAACAAACTCATTTCAGCATGTAATCTTTTTTCTTCCACTGCATCAACTAGTGCTTGGAAGTTAGACCCACTTCCAGAGGCGAAGACTGCCAATCTACTCATAGTCCTATGCCTCCATTAAAAGTAACACCCGATCCTTCTACAGCACGTCCAATAATATGTGCTTTTTCTCCTTGCTCTGAAAGAAGCTTAACAACATCTTTTGCATCTTCTTCTTTTACTGCGACTACCATACCAATACCCATGTTAAAAATATTGAACATCTCTTTTTCTTCTAGTTTTCCAACTTCTTGAAGCAAGCTAAAAATCGGTTGAATTCGCCAAGATCCTAGTTCAATTTCTGCACCGATTCCTTCTGGTAACATACGTGGAATATTTTCAATAAAGCCTCCACCTGTAATATGTGCCATGCCGTACACTTCATATTTTTTCAATAGTTCTAAAATAGGTTTGACATAAATCTTCGTTGGCTTTAATAGTTCTTCACCAAGAGGTAGTTCCAAACGACCATGTATACGATCTAAAGATAACTGTCCATCTTCTAACAACACTTTTCGTACTAAAGAATACCCATTACTATGAATACCACTAGATGCTAAGCCAATTAACACATAACCAGCCTCAATAGACTGACCTGTTACAATTTTCTTCTTATCAACAATACCAACAGTAAAACCAGCTAAGTCATACTCTTCAGTGGAATACATACCTGGCATCTCAGCAGTCTCTCCACCAATAAGCGCACAGCCCGCTTGGCGACAACCTTCTGATATACCTTTGACGATGTTTTCAATTTTACTAGGTTCTGCTTTACCACAAGCAATGTAATCAAGGAAGAAAAGCGGCTCTGCTCCTTGGACAACAATATCATTTACACACATTGCTACTGCATCAATACCAATTGTGTCATGCTTATCCATCATGAAAGCGAGCATCAATTTTGTACCCACACCGTCTGTTCCAGATACTAATACAGGTTCTTCGAGTAGCATTTTTGATAAATCAAACATACCTCCAAAACCGCCAAGACTGCCTAGTACTTCTTTTCTCATTGTTGTTTGTACATGTTTTTTCATGCGAGATACCGCTTCATATCCAGCTTCAATATCTACTCCTGCTTGCTTATATGCATTCGCCATCGTTTTTTACACCTCGTCTTTTAATTTCTCCCACCCAAGGAGCGGGCACTCTCTATAAAGTATGTTTTAAGAAAAGCTAGCTTCTACTTAAAGTAAAGTAGAAGCTTTTCGCTTTTTATTTCATACTTTCTAAAAGCTCTTGCTCATAATCATAAAGAGCCGTTGGATAATCGCCATTAAAGTAAGCCATACATAAGCCGCCGTATTTCCCTTCATATGGACGACCAATCGCATCAACTAAGCCATCTTCACTTAAAAATGTTAACGAATCTGCACCGATGATTTGACGTATTTCTTCTACAGAGTGGTTTGCTGCGATTAATTCTTTTCTTGTTTGAATATCAATTCCATAGAAACAAGGATACTTAAGTGGTGGAGAAGCAATTCTCACATGCACTTCTGTCGCTCCTGCTTCCCGAAGCATACGGACAATTCGTTTACTTGTTGTTCCTCGTACAATAGAATCATCAATCATAACAACACGTTTTCCTTCAACTACTCCTCGAACTGCTGAAAGCTTCATTTTTACCCCTTGCTCACGCAATTCTTGCGATGGCTGGATAAATGTACGACCGACATAACGGTTTTTAATTAATCCTAATTCATATGGAATGCCAGTTGCTTCTGCATAACCAATTGCCGCAGAAATACTAGAATCAGGTACACCCGTTACAACATCTGCTTCAATAGGAGCCTCCGCCGCTAAACGTTTCCCCATACTTTTACGCGCCGCATGAACGTTGATGCCTGCAATATTAGAATCTGGGCGTGCAAAGTAAATGTATTCCATACTGCAAATCGCATGTTCTACATCATTTGTAAAACGATCTACTTGAATACCTTCATCATTAATGATAAGTAGTTCTCCAGGTTCTACGTCACGAATGTATGTTGCACCAACTACATCAAAAGCACATGTTTCAGATGCGACAACGTATGCATCTCCCATTTTCCCAATTGAAAGTGGACGGAACCCATTCGGATCTAACGCAACAATCATTTCATTACCTGTTAACAATAGGTAAGCGAATGCACCTTTTACTTTATTTAACGCATCTTTCACACTCTCGATTAGTGAACCTTTTGTATTACGTTTAATTAAATGAAGTAGTACTTCTGTATCTGAACTCGTTTGAAAAATACTTCCTTCTGCCTCTAATTCACGGCGAAGCATTTTTGCGTTAATTAAATTCCCGTTATGAGCTAATGCCATACTATGATCAGAGAAGCGGAATAATAATGGTTGTACATTTGCTACCTCATTTCCGCCTGCTGTTGCATAGCGTACGTGACCAATTGCCGATCTTCCGTTTAATCCTTCTAGCTCACCTCTTGAAAACACTTCTGATACTAAACCTAATCCCTTATGACCAACAATTTTCTCCCCGTTATTGACAACAATGCCTGCGCCTTCTTGCCCACGGTGCTGCAAACTATGCAATCCGTAGTACGTAACTTGTGCTGCATTTTCATGCCCCCAAATTCCGAACACGCCACATTCTTCATTTAACCCCTTTATTTCAGCAAGCATGGGATTGCCCCTTTCCAAGCCTTTCTCATTCCATCAACGTTTGCTGTAAGTAACACTTCATTTTCTTTATTATAAATTGTTACTTCATTTGTATCTGTGACTTCCCCAACTTGAATTGCTTCGACTGCTTTTTCAAATGCTTCTTGTTGTTCACGCTTTACTGTTACAACAAAGCGTGATTGTGATTCCGCGAATAATGCTGCTGTTGCTTCCCCATCTAATTTCACGGTAGCACCTAAGCCTTTAGCGCCAATTGCACTTTCAGCAATCGCAACTGCTAATCCGCCTTCTGCAACGTCATGTGCAGATTGAACAAGTCCCGCTTGAATTGCTTCTAGTAATTGTTTTTGACGCTTTGATTCTACTTCTAAATCGATGCTTGGTGATTGACCGAAGATTTTACCGTATACCATCTTCTGTAATTCACTTCCGCCAAATTCAGCTTTCGTTTCCCCAATTACATAAATAAGATCTCCAGCTTGCTTATACTCTTGTGTTGTTACATGTTTTAAGTCATGAACGAGACCGACCATACCAACGGTTGGTGTTGGATACACCGCTTCACCGCTACGTTCGTTGTACATTGATACGTTTCCGCCAATAACTGGAGTTTGTAATGTACGACAAGCTTCACTCATACCATCTACTGATTTCTCAATTTGCCAGAAAATCTCTGGTTTTTCCGGATTACCAAAGTTCAAACAGTCTGTAATTGCAAGTGGTTCCCCGCCAGAACATACGATATTACGCGCAGCTTCAGCTACTGCAATTTTACCGCCCATTTCAGGATCTAAGTAAATGTAACGAGAATTACAATCTGTTGTCATTGCTAATGCTTTTTCTGTCCCGCGCACACGTACAACTGCAGCGTCTGATCCAGGTGTAACAATCGTGCTAGTACGTACTTGGTAATCATATTGATCATATACCCACTCTTTACTTGCAATCGTTGGTTGCTGTAATAAAGCTAGTAATGTTTCTTTATAGTTTTCCACTCTCGGTGTTTCCATTTTCATTTCTTGGAACTCTTTAAAATAAGCTGCCTCTTTTGAAGGCTTATGATAAATTGGTGCTTCTTCTGCTAATGCATCTGCTGGAACTTCCGCTACCATTTCACCTTTATGGAATAATCGAAGCATTTTATCTTCCGTTACTTTCCCCATCGTAACTGCTGCTAAACCATACTTTTCAAATAGCTCTACAATTTCTTTCTCTCTACCTGTTTTCACCACAATCAACATACGTTCTTGTGATTCAGATAACATCATTTCATACGGCGTCATACCTGTTTCACGTTGCGGTACATCATCTAAATACATTTCAATGCCCATTCCTGCTTTACTTGCCATTTCTGCAGAAGATGATGTTAAGCCTGCAGCTCCCATATCTTGAATTCCGACAAGAGCATCAGATTGAATCAGCTCTAAACATGCTTCAATCAAAAGTTTCTCCATAAATGGATCGCCTACTTGTACCGCTGGACGTTTCGCTTCTGAACTCTCAGATAGTTCTTCTGATGCGAAAGTTGCACCGTGAATACCATCACGTCCTGTTGAAGCACCTACGTACATCACTGTATTACCAGCACCGTGTGCTTGCCCTTTTTTAATATCTTCGTGATTAATTAAACCAACGCACATTGCATTTACAAGTGGGTTTCCTTCATAACATGGATCAAACTGTACTTCTCCGCCCACAGTTGGAATGCCGATGCAGTTACCGTATCCTGCAATCCCTGCAACTACTTCTTCAAATAAATATTTCACACGTGGTGATTGTAGTTCACCAAAGCGAAGAGAGTTTAATAAAGCTACTGGACGTGCTCCCATAGAGAATACATCGCGAATAATACCACCAACACCCGTTGCCGCACCTTGATATGGCTCAATTGCTGAAGGATGGTTATGACTTTCCATTTTAAATACGACCGCTTGATTATCACCAATATCTACAATCCCTGCACCTTCGCCAGGTCCTTGCAAGACGCGCTCTCCTGTCGTTGGGAACTTGCGAAGAACTGGTTTCGAGTTTTTATAACTACAATGCTCTGACCACATAACAGAGAATAATCCTGTTTCTGTGTAGTTCGGCAAACGACCTAAAATCTTTTCAACCATGGCAAACTCTTCGTCTGTTAGCCCCATTTCCGCATATATACGTTCTTCTTTAATTTGTGTTGGATTTGGTTCAAGCATTAACGACATATGTTTCCCTCCAATGTTTCAAAATAGATTGAAAGACTTTTAAACCTTCAGCGCCGCCAAGAATTTCATTCACAGCACGCTCTGGATGTGGCATCATGCCAAGTACATTCCCTTTTTCATTTACAATACCTGCAATATCTGAAACGCTTCCGTTTGGATTATTTACATAACGGAATGCGATTTGATTCTTTTCTTCTAGTTCTTTAAGAGTTGCTTCATCACAATAGTAATTCCCTTCACCGTGCGCGATTGGAATGTTTATTACTGCACCTTTTGCATATTGCGATGTAAACATCGTTTCGTTATTTTCTACACGTAACTGAACTGTACGGCACATAAACTTTAAGTTTTTATTTCGCATTAATGCACCTGGTAGCAATCCTGATTCAACTAAAATTTGAAATCCGTTACATACGCCTAAAATCGGCTTTCCTTGCTCAGCTGCTTTTTGCACAGCCTTCATTGCATTTGCAAAGCGAGAAATGGCACCGCAGCGAAGATAGTCCCCGTAAGAGAAACCTCCTGGTAAAAGAATTGCGTCATATTCATCTAAATTCTCTGCATCATGCCAAACGTAGTCTACCTCTTCGCCAAGCTCATCTTTAATTGCATGAAACATATCAACATCACAGTTCGAACCCGGAAAAACGATTACGGCAAATTTCACTGTGCGACAACCTCCTCAACTTCGTAACGGAAATCTTCCATTACAACGTTTGCTAATAGTTTTTCACACATTTCCTTTACCTTGCTATCTAGATCAGTTACTGATCTATCAATTGTTAACTCCATATATTTACCGATACGCACATCTTGTACTTCTGTGAAAGAAAGACTGTGAAGAGCACCTTTCACCGCTGTTCCTTGTGGATCTAATACGCTCTCTCTTAATGTTACATATACCTTAACTTTATACATGTGAAGCTCCCCCTAAACGTTTTAAAATTTCTTCATATGCCTCTGTTAAATTACCAAGATCACGGCGAAATACATCTTTATCAAATTTCTCATTGCTCTCTTCATCCCATAAACGGCAAGTATCTGGTGAAATTTCATCCGCTAATACAATTTCGCCTTCTTCTGTTAACCCAAATTCTAGTTTAAAATCTACTAATCTTACACGACAGCTTGCGAAGTGCTCAATCAATACTTGATTGATTTGTAGAGCCTTTTCTCGTAATGTACTTACTTGCTCTGGCGTTGCAACGTTTAACACACGAATATGATCTTCTGTTACAAGCGGATCTCCTAAACCATCATCTTTGTAGTAAAATTCTACGATTGGTTCTGCAAGTACAGTTCCTTCTTCCATTCCTAATCGCTTTGAAAGACTTCCTGCAATTACGTTTCTTGTGACAACCTCTAGCGGAATAATGCTAACTTTTTGCACTAGCTGCTCTGTGTCTGATAACTTCTCAACAAAGTGTGTTTTAATTCCTACTTCTTGTAACTTTCTGAACAAAAGAGTTGTAATCTCATTATTCAGACGACCTTTTCCTGTAATTGTCGCTTTTTTCTCCCCATTGAAAGCAGTAGCACTATCTTTGTACTCTACCCAAACCATATCTGCTGCTTCTGTACGATAAATTCTTTTTGCCTTACCTTCATACAGCAATTCTAGCTTTTGCATTTCGCAAGCCCCCTGTAGTTTGAAAAATATGAATAGTATTTTTATAAAGAATGGCACAGAATGACTCTATTCTGTGCCATATAAGATTTTCAGCCTAGTTCAATCCAAGACGTTCAAAGATTGTATCAACGTGTTGCATGTGATGCTCGTAGTTAAAGCATTCGTTGATTTCTTCTTGTGTTAATTTACTTGTAATGCGCTCATCAGCTTCTACAAGTTCTTTAAATTGTACTTGGGTCTCCCACGCTTCCATCGCTTTAGGTTGTACGATATCATACGCTGCTTCACGTACCATACCTTTATCAATTAACGTAAGCATTACACGCTGAGAATAAATTAAACCGTATGTTCGTGTCATATTACGTTTCATGTTTTCTGGGAATACCGTTAAGTTTTTCACGATATTACCGAAGCGGTTTAACATGTAGTTTAATGCGATTGTTGCATCTGGTAAAATAACGCGTTCTGCAGAAGAGTGAGAAATATCACGTTCGTGCCATAACGGAACGTTTTCGTAAGCAGTTAGCATATAACCACGGATAAGACGAGCCAAACCAGTCATATTTTCAGAGCCAATCGGATTACGTTTATGCGGCATTGCAGAAGAACCTTTTTGTCCTTTCGCAAAGGCCTCTTCTACTTCACGAGTTTCACTTTTTTGTAAACCACGAATTTCAACTGCCATTTTTTCGATAGATGTTGCAATTAGTGCAAGTGTTGACATGTAATGTGCATGACGATCACGTTGCAATGTTTGTGTTGAAATCGGTGCTGCCTCTAATCCTAAGTTTTCGCAAACATATTTTTCTACGAATGGATCAATGTTCGCGTATGTACCAACCGCACCAGAAAGTTTACCAACGCGAACTGTATTAGCTGCTTGTTTGAAACGTTCTAAGTTACGTTTCATTTCTTCATACCAAAGACCAAGCTTTAAACCAAATGTTGTTGGTTCTGCATGAACGCCATGTGTTCTTCCCATCATAATTGTGTATTTATGCTCTTTTGCCTTGTTAGCTAAGATGGTAACAAAGTTCTCTAAGTCTTTTAATAAGATTTCATTCGCTTGTTTTAAAATGTAAGATAACGCTGTATCTACTACGTCTGTAGATGTTAAACCGTAATGAACCCATTTACGCTCTTCACCTAACGCTGGCGTTTCTGATACCGCACGAGTGAAAGCAACTACATCATGGCGTGTTTCTTTCTCGATCTCATAAACGCGATCAATATCAAATGATGCATTCTCACGAAGTTTTTTCACATCTTCTTTTGGAATATCACCAAGCTCAGCCCATGCTTCACAAGCTAAAATCTCAACTTCTAACCATGCCTTAAATTTGTTTTCTTCCGTCCAAATCGCACCCATTTCAGGGCGTGTATAACGACTAATCATATTTTTCCCTCCAAAAGTTGTTCTTGATGGTCCCAAATATGCAAACTCTGCGCCTTTTCTAAAGCAACTTCAATATTTTCACTTAAAATATTTACATGTCCCATTTTACGCTGTGCTTTTGCTTCTTCTTTTCCATACAAGTGTAAATAACACCCGGTAAATCTATTCACTTGCTTTAGGACCCCTTCTATATGTTCGCCTAAAATGTTTACCATGACAACTGGTTTTAACAAATTTGTTTCTCCTAGAGGTAAATTACAGATCGCTCGAATATGTTGCCCAAATTGACTTATTTCACATGCATCGATTGTATAATGTCCTGAATTGTGAGGTCTTGGTGCTAATTCATTAATATAAATCTCACCATCTACCGTAGCAAACATCTCTACTGCTAGTGTTCCCACAAGCTGAAGTTCATCCGCAAGTACCTGTGCATATGCGATTCCTTTTTGTGAAAGTGCTTCAGTAATGCGAGCTGGCACGATGGATTCATGTAAGATGTTATTTACATGTATATTTTCAGCTACTGGAAATACCTTCGTTTCACCACCGGCACTGCGAGTTACAATAACTGATATTTCTTTTTCAAATGGCACCCATTTTTCTAGAATACATTCAGTTTGACTTACCAGTTCCTTTGCTCTTATAACATCTACTTCACTTCTTAAAACAACTTGCCCTTTTCCGTCATATCCTCCTGTTGTTGTTTTTAACACACAAGGGAAGGAAAGTTCCGTAATTGCTTCTAAAAGTTCATCTTGCTTCTGCACAAGTCTATATGGTGCTACTGGTAATCCAGCTTTTACGATTGCATTCTTTTCTGTAAAACGATTTTGCGTTTTATTTAATAGCTGACTACCTTGTGGTAAGTACGCATATTTTTCAAGCCATTGTAAACATCTATAATCAATATTCTCAAATTCATATGTGACAACATCACTTATTTCTGCTAAATGCTGAATCGCTTTCAAATCATCATATGCTGCAACAATTTCAATATCAGCAACTTGTGCACATGGTGAATGTTTTACCGGATCTAGTACAGCAATTTTATAACCTATTTCCTTCGCTGCTAGTGCCATCATTCTTCCAAGTTGGCCACCACCAATAATTCCAATTGTTTTTCCTGGTAAAATGATTCTTGTCATCGTAGTTCACTACCTTCACGCACATTTTTCTCAATTGCTTCTCGTCTCAGTTCTAATGCATCATGTATATCATCATGAAATGATCCAAGTATTTGTGCTGCAAGTAGTCCTGCATTTGTTGAACCAGCCTTACCAATCGCTACAGTTGCCACTGGAACTCCTCCTGGCATTTGAACAATAGAGAGTAACGAATCTAGACCATTTAACGCTTTTGATTGAACAGGAACGCCGATTACAGGAAGATTCGTCTTCGCTGCAACCATTCCTGGTAAATGAGCGGCTCCACCAGCTCCAGCAATAATAACTTTTAATCCACGTTCACGAGCTGTTTCTGCATATTCAAACATATAATCTGGAGTCCGATGAGCGGATACAACTTTCTTCTCATACGGAATGTGTAATTCATCTAAAATGTCACAAGCATATTTCATTGTTTCCCAGTCTGACGTGCTTCCCATTATGATTCCAACTAGTGATTTCATATTAGAATCCCCCCGATTCAAATAAAAAAAGCCTGACATAGAACATTTTCTCCACTACTATGAGAGAAAGCGCTCTATCCAGGCATACGTATCCCTTGTGAATAGAAAATACCGAGTGACTTTCCCTCATAGTCTAACGAATAACGGACGTTAGGTAGAGACTTGCAGGCCATATCCCCGCGATTATATGAGGTGCGATATAATATTGTTTCTATGGCTATATTAACAACATTTCATAAACAATGTCAATAAATAATCGAATGTTTTTTTATAACTTATTAATAACGTTCGTGTTTTAGTTGTATTTAAAAGAAGAAATGCAAGTATATACAAGGGAAAAAGGGATTTAAAATAGATTGGTAGGCTAACATCTTATAAAGATTCAGTTATATAACCATTCAGTAAAACTGCAATCACTACTCGAATTTTATTTTCAATATTTATAACTTATCACAATAACAGTTCTTTATTTTTACCTTTATGTTGTGTATGACCTTATTAGAATTAAGATTATTTTATTTTTCATATTCAACTAAAAATAGGATCATTATAGAATAAACGATTATATCACCATATTTATTCTTTTTGATTACAGTAATAGCTGCCATTATCAAGCCTGCCTTTATAACATCTCATTGTTTCTACTAGAAAATAAAAATGCACAAAAAAACCTAAGTCAAAATGACTTAGGTTCTTGCTTGGCGACGTCCTACTCTCACAGGGACAAGGTCCCAACTACCATCGGCGCTAGAGAGCTTAACTTCCGTGTTCGGTATGGGAACGGGTGTGACCTCTCTGCCATCATCACCAAACTGATGAAGGTATATTCCTTCAAAACTAGATAACATTTGCTTCATATTATATGGTTAAGTCCTCGATCTATTAGTATTCGTCAGCTCCACATGTCACCATGCTTCCACCTCGAACCTATCAACCTGATCATCTTTCAGGGATCTTACTAGCTT
>NZ_JBTMZT010000004.1:0-479886 GCF_054570475.1 Bacillus sp. C1 | reverse complement strand
CTACGATATTACAAACATAAAAGAAGGCCAAACAAAAGTAGAAGGAACGAAAACATGGAAAGACGAAAATGCGAAAGATCGTCCATCCATGATTAAAGTAGACTTACTACAAAATGGCCAAGTGATTGCGACACAAGAAGTAAGTGAAGCAACAAACTGGAAATATGCGTTTACAGATTTAGCAGCATACGATGCAGAAGGAAAAGCGTATAAGTATGAAGTGAAAGAACAGTTAGTAGCTGGATATAAAACAGAAATCAACGGTTACGATATTACGAACACAAAAGAAGGCCAAACAAAAGTAGAAGGAACGAAAACATGGAAAGACGAAAATGCGAAAGATCGTCCATCCATGATTAAAGTAGACTTACTACAAAATGGCCAAGTGATTGCGACACAAGAAGTAAGTGAAGCAACAAACTGGAAATATGCGTTTACAGATTTAGCAGCATACGATGCAGAAGGAAAAGCATATAAGTATGAAGTGAAAGAACAGTCAGTAGCTGGATATAAAACAGAAATCAACGGCTACGATATTACGAACACAAAAGAAGGCCAAACGAAAGTAGAAGGAACGAAAACATGGAAAGACGAAAATGCGAAAGATCGTCCATCCATGATTAAAGTAGACTTACTACAAAATGGCCAAGTGATTGCGACACAAGAAGTAAGTGAAGCAACAAACTGGAAATATGCGTTTACAGATTTAGCAGCATACGATGCAGAAGGAAAAGCGTATAAGTATGAAGTGAAAGAACAACCGGTAGACGGATATAAATCCGAAGTAAACGGTTATGATATCACAAATACAAAAATCAAAGATGAAACAGGTGTAGATCCAAAAGATCCAAGTACAGATCCAAAAGATCCAAGTACAGATCCAAAAGATCCGAGCACAGATCCAAAAGATCCGAGCACAGATTCAAAAGTTCCACCTACTACAGAAGATGATAAACCGGCAGTACTTCCTAATACAGGAGGAACATCAGCGGAGATGCTCTCAATTATTGGAGGTATGGTATTATTCCTTTTAGGTGGAATTCTATTTTCTCGTCAAAGAATAAAGTAATAAAAAAGCTTTAAATTATAAAATATACCCTTTAGGTTGATATTCAAAAACTTCATGATAATGTGAAGGAAAGAATGCAACCTAAAGGTTTTTTTTGGTTAATAGAGAACGTTTTCAAAGTGATCCAATCCGCGCTCAATAATATGATTGGTTTTCATACAGATAGAAGTGCATGATCCATTTGATCATAAACTTAAAATGAAAATGGGTTTATATAAGTTATAAAGTCAAGGCTATGTTCTTTAATAGTAGCCGCGGTAGCCTTTACTTCTGAAACAAAAGCGGTAATTCTCATTATTTTTAAAAAATAAATATTGTTATATCATTATATTTAGTATTATACATTATAATGCGTTGGAACAAATATGCTTTTGTGCATATTTGTTTTTCTCAAGTAAAAAGCCACCGATTGTGAACGGTGGCTTTGAATATAATTAGGCAGCTTTCTGTTTTTGAGTTGCTACCGGCTTTTGAAGAACATCATAAACACCAGTACCAATGACATCTAGTGCCATTTTCATACGTTCAGGTGAAATGTTTTCTAGAACGTTATCTTGTGGTGTGTGGTATACCTTTTCAATATGATAGATGAGCGGATCCCAGCTATCTACTCCCATCCAAATGAATAGAGCGGCAGGGATACCAGCGTAAGTGAATGGTACATGGTCGCTAGAACCGAATTTCCCTTGAAGAACAAGGTCATTACTTAATTGTTTTCCAGCTTGTAAGGCCGCATCTGTGACAAGATTTGTAGAACCATCTGGGGTCATCGCATATAAATTTTTCGCTTTATCATAGTTTGTAGCGACCATATCAGCATTGAAGACGCCTAAAATACGATCACGTTCTTGTTTTGATAAATTGTCAACGTAATGTTCAGATCCAAGTAGTCCCATTTCTTCTGATCCAAAAGCAATAAAACGAATTTCTTTGTCAGTTTCTACATTTTGAAATGCGCGAGCTAATTCTAATACTAATCCTGTTCCAGAGGCATTATCATTTGCTCCTGGTGCCCCGGCAACACTGTCATAATGAGAGCTTACGATAACAGCCTTTTCGTTTCCGGTACTATTTGTCGGTTTCTTTTTCGCGATAACATTCAGAGATTGTAAGTTTGATTCATGTCGTGCTTTTAAAGAAAGGACCATATTACCCTTTGTTGCTAATTCTTCTTTGAAAGCATTACCTTGTGCATACGCAAGGCCAAATACAGGGATGGACTGTTTTTTTGTTAATTTTGGATTAAAAGTTTGGCCATAATTACCACGGCCGCCAATTAGACTATATAAGAGAACGCCTTTCGCCCCTTTTGCAACAGCATTTTCTACTTGTTTGTTGTAATCTGCTACTGTTGTACCTCTCTCAAATAAGACAATTTTTCCGTTTACTTCATTTGGAATTTCCTCTAATTTCGTCCCGTTTTGCACAAAAATGAGAGGAGCAGTAACAGCTTCAGTTGAAATAAGAGAATTTGGAGCAGCCCCTGCTTGCCAATTTCGTGATTTGGATAATGGTGATTCAATGAATCCTACATATTGATCTGGGACAGCAAATGGTTGATATTCTACTTCATATCCCATTGATTTTAATTGCATTCCAACGTAGCGTGAAGCCCATTGTTCTGATTGTGTCCCGCCAGGACGTGGTCCAATTGTTTCTGATAAAAAACGGACATGTTCGATGGCACGGTTCGCGTTAACTTGCTCTGTCATAGGTGGAGTTTTGATCGTTTCCTTTGGGGAGTCAGCTTTTACTGGTCCAATTGGAGCTAAACTGACGGCGAGTGTTGTAGCAAGCAACGAGCCTACTATTTTTTGTTTCCATGTTTTCTTCATATATTCCTCTCCCATTCTTCTATTCTATCTGACTGACAAAAGAAGACGGATAACGACTCTATTCTATCTATTATTTTTTGTATTTTCAATTAATTTAACTTGAGAAATAAAAGTATATAAAATTCTTAGGAAGAAGCGAGCATACAGCGCCTCTTCTTATCTCATGCCAAGCGCAAACAGACAGAAAAGCTTGAATGGATTTATATAGAATAATTCCATATGCATATTTGCATATTTTTAGAGAGGGTGTATGTGCTATTATTCTAGACAAAGGTTTCGCTTTCATATTTTGAAAGCCCCTAAATTGCATGTCTGGTGTACCCAAACTTTAGATTATGTAGGGAAGAAGAAATTTATGGTGAGATTTCTTTTTCTCATGCTTGAACCTTTTAAAAATGATAATTGTCATGTTCCACATTTCATGATAATTATCAATAGATGTAAGGCATCCATATGAAAAACAGGAGCTAGAGGGCTCCTGTTTTTTGTCGTTTTTTGTTGGTTAGTCGATATCTTTTGTCGAATCGCTGATATATTCCAATTTGCGCTGATATATTGTGAGAAACGGTTGATATATTTGAAAAATCGCTGATAAAATTTCATTCACCGTTTTATATGAACAAACCTCATCAGCTCACCACGTGTCACTTTATAATTTTGTAGCATTTTCCTTTCCCAACAGCCTGCGAAAAAGGAATGCAAATGCATTCCTTTTATCTTTTACAGTTCAGTTAAAATGATTGGTTCATCGCGTGTTACAACGATTGTATGTTCACATTGTGCAACAAGGCTTTTATCTGGTGTTACAAATGTCCAGCCATCATCGCCACGTTCGATAATATGGTCAGCTTTCATGGAAATGAATGGTTCTACTGCTATAACAAGACCATCTTTAAGAAGTGCATTATCCATTGGATCATAATAGCTTAAGATATGGTTTGGTGCTTCATGTAAGCTAAGACCAATACCATGACCTGTTAAGTTTTGAATAACAGCATAGCCGTTTTTATGAGCAAAATTAGAAACTGCACGACCGATTTGGTTTTGTTTTGCACCAGCTTTTACTTTTTGCATTGCTGCCCAAAATGCATCTACTGCTGCTTGGCAAAGTTTTTCTTTTTCTTCATCCTGCCCAAGAACAAAAGAAATACCTGTATCTGCATAATAACCGTCAAGTGCCGCAGATACGTCAACGTTTACTAAGTCGCCTTCTTTTAATACTTGATCTTTTGGGATGCCGTGGGCAACTTCTTCATTTACACTAATGCAAGTTACACCTGGAAAATTGTATTCTTTTTCCGGTGCAGAAATAGCACCGTGTTCATCTAATATTTTTTTGCCGATCAAATCAAGCTCTTTTGTTGTCATGCCTGGTTTCGCTTGCTTTTTCATTTCTTCACGTGCGAGCGCAACAATGCGGCCAATTTTTCGTAAACCTTCTAAATCCTTTTCATTACGAATGATCATAAAAAAACCACTGTCCTTCCTCGAATATATATCTTACACGATTGTATCATGTTTATTTTTGTCCTGCTACTTGTGTGCGAATAGGATGTTTTTGGAGATATGTTGATGGGTCTCATAGGGATTTTATGACAATTGTCATATTCATATTATGACGTATTTTACTGTTTACGACCTCTTTCAATTTATACAATGTAAATATAAGGAACGACGGAGGTGGAGAAATGGAAAAGGTTATCGAGGTAAATGATGTTTCAAAAACATTTAAACATAAAAATGCAGTAAATAACGTTTCATTTCATGTAGAGAAGGGGCAGATTGTAGCGCTTCTTGGCCCGAACGGTGCAGGAAAAACAACAACGATTTCAATGATGCTTGGATTAAAGGATCCATCAGAAGGAAGTATTTCTATATTTGGAAAAAGTCCGAAGCATCGAGATGTTCGCAATCGTTTTGGCGCGATGCTGCAAGAGGTGAGCGTGATTGATAGTATATCAGTTAGTGAGGCAATTGATTTGTTTTGTAGTTATTACACAAACCCAGTTGCAAAAGAAACATTGCTTCAGTTATCAAACTTAGAGTCAGAAAAAAAACAGAGATGTGAAAAATTATCAGGTGGTCAGAAAAGAAGGTTAAATTTTGCGCTCGCGCTTGCTGGGAACCCGGATCTATTATTTTTAGATGAACCGACCGTAGGTATGGATATTACATCTAGAAAGGCTTTCTGGGAAACGATTCGAAAGCTAGCAAGTGAAGGGAAAACGATTATTTTAACAACGCATTATTTAGAAGAAGCTGATGCGCTAGCAGATCGCATTTTATTATTTGCAAATGGAAAAATCATTGTGGATGGGACTCCAGATGAGATGAAGGCAACGATTTCTCGAAAAACCATTTCATTTTATACGAAAGAAAAAATTCCTACAAGCTTACTTAAAGGATTATCACATGTTACGGCAGTACAGTTTCAAGAACCGCGTGTTATTCTCACAACAGATGATACGGATGCTACGTTACAAGCAATTTATAAAAAGAATTTACCTGTTACAGATATTTCAGTGGAACGTGGAAGTCTTGATGAAGCATTTGAGCAGTTTGTTGCAAATCAGAAGGAGGGAATCGTATGAATGCATTATGGATGCAATGTAAAATAGAAATCTTACGTACATTTCGCAATAAATTATTTATCTTTTTCTCATTATTAATGCCAGTTATGTTTTATTACATTTTTACAAATGTTGTGCGAGTACCACAAAATGGTGCGGCATGGCAGGCACATTATTTAATCTCGATGGCTACTTTTAGCATCGTAGGAACAGCACTTTTTAGTTTTGGCGTGAGACTTTCTCAAGAAAAAGGGCAAGGGTGGACACACCTTTTAAAAATTACACCACTTCCAGAAGGAGCATATTTAACGGCTAAAATTATTTCTCAAACAGTGGTAAATGCTTTTTCAATACTTGTAATCTTTATTGCGGGTATGCTAATTAATAACGTAGAGTTAACGGTTGGACAATGGATTGGTGCTGGATTATGGCTACTACTAGGTGTTACACCATTTTTAGCACTAGGAACAATTATTGGTTCGATTAAGAAGGCGGATGCAGCTTCGGGACTCGCTAATATTTTAAATATGAGCTTAGCGGTATTAGGCGGCTTATGGATGCCGATTGAAGTATTTCCTAAAGTACTAAGATCTATCGGAGAATGGACACCAACATATCACTTCGGAAGCGGAGCATGGGATATTGTCGCTGGGAAGTCTATAGGATGGGAAAATATCGCGGTTTTAGGAGGCTATTTCCTTATATTTGTTGTAATATCAATATATATAAGAAAAAGACAGGAAGCGGTATAAAATGATAGAGAAGAAGCAGTTTGAACTTTTTCCAAAACATATGGGGATTTTCCCGTATATATGGCTTGTATATTTAGCATTTCCAGTCTATTCTTTACTACAAGAATCTGGCTGGAAATTATTTTTAGGTATCGGTATAACGGTCATTTTTGTTCTGGCATACAGGCAGCTTTATTTTGTAAAAAAGACATTTATGATGTGGGCATGTATACAAATGTTTATTGCACTTTTATTAGGTTCCTTCTATAGCCCATATCTCATTTATTTAGGTTTTTTTACAGCAAATGCAATAGCATTCGCACCTACGAAAAAATTATTTCGTATATTGTTTTCTTTGTTAGTGTTGATGGTTATTACGTTCATATTAATATATAGAAATGATTTCTCATTAACATCTTTTTTAGGGGCTATACCGATGTTTATCATGATGCTTCTTATGCCTTTTGCTATGCGTAATTTCAACCAAAAAAAAATGTTAAGAAATCAGTTGAGTGAAGCAAATGAACAAATCAAAGATTTAGTAAAACGTGAAGAACGTCAGCGAATTGCAAGGGATCTTCACGATACGTTAGGACATACGTTATCCCTCATTACGTTAAAAAGCCAGCTTGTTGAGAAGTTGATTGTGAAAAATCCAGAGCGTGCTGGTATAGAAGCGAAGGAGATTACGCAAACATCGCGCACAGCGTTAAAGCAGCTTCGCGAATTAATTTCTGATATGCGGATGATTACTGTTGAAGAAGAACTTGAGCAAATAAGGGTAATCTTGCAAGCTGCTAACATTTCACTAGAGGTAAATCAAAAGGCGAGTTCTGGGGCATTATCACCACTGGAGCAAAATATTGTAGGGATGTGTTTGAAAGAAGCTGTAACGAACGTTGTAAAGCATAGTAAGGCGACAGCGTGCACGGTTTCTTTATTTGAAACACAAGGAGAATTGATTTTGCAGGTGAAAGATAACGGAATGGGATTACAAAAGCAAAGTCATGATGGAAACGGCATTTTAGGTATGAAAGAACGGCTAGCACTCATTGATGGGGCACTTGAACTAGATGAAATACAAGCCGGAACTGTGTTAACGGTGAAAGTTCCAATCGTAATTAGAACAGGAAAAGATGAGGTGAGAGCATGATTCGAATTATTATTGCGGAAGATCAACGTATGCTTCGCGGAGCACTCGGAGCTTTACTTGATTTAGAAGATGATATTGAAGTGGTTGGGCAAGCGGAAAATGGCGAAGAAGCCTTAAAATTAATTGAAAATTTGCAGCCAGATGTCAGTATTATGGACATTGAAATGCCGATTCAAAGTGGGTTGGATGTTGCTGAAGCATTGCAGAAACAGAAAGCACGATGCAAAATGATAATTTTAACAACATTTGCGCGTCCTGGTTATTTTGAAAGAGCAATGAAAGCTGGGGTTCATGGATATTTATTAAAAGATAGTCCAAGTGAAGATTTAGCGGCAGCGATTCGGAATGTAATGAAGGGAAAACGAGAGATTTCTCCTGAATTAATGTTTGGACTATGGCAAGAACAAAATCCATTATCAGATCGTGAAAAAGAAGTGCTATTGCTCGCGAAAGAAGGAAAAACAACAAATGAGATTGCGAAGGTGCTGTACCTTTCATCTGGGACCGTTCGGAATTATATTTCAGATGTGTTAACAAAATTAAATGCGAAAAACCGAATTGAAGCAATTGCGCTTGCAGAAGAAAAGGGTTGGATATAAAAAAAGATGTTTACCAGTTATAGTGGTAAACATCTTTTTAGTTTGTTCGGAAACAGGAGCTGTTCCTGTTTTTTGTCGTTTTTGTTGGTTAGTCGATATCCTTTGTCGAATCGCTGATATATTCCAATTTGCGTTGATATATTGTGAGAAATGGTCGATATATTTGAAAAATCACTGATAAAATTTCATTCACCAATTTATACAAACAACCCACCATGTTCCTTTTTATAAATTTGTAGCATTTTCCTTTCCCCACAGCCTAGAAAAGGGGTGCTAAGAGGAAGAATTCGTGGGTTTGAAACTTAAAGATATTGCCGAATGAAGATTTTACTTCATTTTTCGACAAAAAATTTGGTATAGTAAGATGAGGTTGCTTTAGGCAACTTTACCACTAACAGTCGTAATTACCCCACTTTGTCTACTTTAACGATGGCGCATTTCCCGTATGCTCTGTAACTTTTACATGTTTGGGAAAGACGCACTGCGGTTTGATTCAATTTGTTTGAAGGCTGAGAATCAAAATCTTTTTCAGGGGTAACTTGTTCTTGGTGTCCTTTTAACCCCGCCTACTTTAATAAGTATTTTTTGTACCGTTTTGTGGTTCAGCGAAATTATCAATTGTTAAACGAGAATGGATAATTTAACCATGTCTTGCATTTTTGTCAACTTATGTGGAATAGTCACTTCCATTGGCAAAGGAAAGAGTAGATTAGAAGCTCTAATTTTAATTTTGTATTTGTATGAGGTGAATTGTAAGAAAAGTTCGCCTAATTTTATATGTAAATTATACGATGTTTTATATCAAAAATTGTCGAAAACTATTATTTTAGTGGTATGACAACTTGGGAAATTAGATTTCCATAATGGGATGGTGAGTTATTATGCACGCAGAAAAGCTAGGAGCTGAAATAAAGAAAATTAGAACGTTAAGAGGGTTAACACAAAAGAAATTGTCTGATAATATATGTCATCAATCAGAAGTAAGTAGGATTGAGTCAGGGGCAGTATACCCAAGTATGGACATACTTCAAGGGATTGCAGCGAAGCTTAGAGTTCCCATCATTCATTTTTATGAGGTTCTTATTTATTCTGATATTGAAAAAAAGAAACAGTTTAAAGATCAGATTCAAATATTCTGTACGAAGAAACAGTATGGTGAAATTTATAAAATTGTTTCAGAGGAACTTAAAAAAGAAGAGTATCATCCTGAATTTAAGCAGTTTCTTCTCTGGTATTATCATTTATCTTCCTATGCTTTAAAGAAAGTTAATTTTGAATACTGCATTTCAGAGCTGAACAATATAATGGATCAGCAATATGGTGGGGTGGATGTGTTTCAAAATTTATACATTGAAAATTCAATTGCTAGTATTTATGCAGAAAATAATCATTTAGAAAAAGCGATTACATTATTTCGGAATATTTTAAATCAGCTTGAGTCGTTACAGAGCGATCAAGATTTTGTTGTTAAGGTTCGATATAATTATGCAAAAGCTTTATATTTAAGTAATGAACATGGGAAAGCGCTTCAACAAGTGGATAAAGCAATTGAAACATCACGCTGTATAGGAAGTATGAAACTTCTTGGACAACTGTACTACCAGAAGGGAGAGTGTTTAGAGAAACTAGCCTATCCGCCAAGTGATATTACATTGGTTTATGAAAAGGCGTTATTATTTTTTGATTTACTAGATTTACATTCTTATAAAGAAACATTATTAAAAAAAAGGACGTATCTGGTGGGAACGAACGGATAGTGTTTTCTCGTTACAGTTAAACTTTTACTTGATGGAATTATCTGGGAATATGCATAATTGCATTTTTTTAAGAAATTATTTCATGGTATATTTAGGGAAAATAGAACATAGGGTGATAAATGATGAAAAAATTTCTGGTATGCAGTTTAATGGCGGTAGCAATGCTAGCTGGTGTGGCATTCGGAGTAAGTCAGGATCATGCACTAACGAATCAACAAGAACAAGTACAATTAGCTTCAGATCTACCATTTGAACATTAAGATAAAAATAAAGAGTCCATTTGCGGGTTCTTTATTTTTTTGTTGGGAATGAACGGGTGTCCTAATTTAGAACTATCAACAATCCTACTATAGAGAATCGTGAAAAAACGTTACAATTACCATTGTAACGTTGCACCGCTTCTTCGTTTTATTCCTCTTATCGAAGCGAGTTCATCTACTAACTGAAAAAGTGCTAAATCTTTTTGTTTACTCTCAATCATAATGTCAAAATCCCGATTTACTGCTTTGGCAATATGTAAAAATGGATTTATAAATGTAGTATCAATATAATTAGCGTGGGATCTGAATGCCTTCTCTGATTTTGGTGAAGAAATATGAACTTTCGGAATGATATTTGTATGATCCCACGTTTCGAAAATAGCTGGTAGTAGTGCCTCTAACGGTTCATCACAAAGATTCGCCTTATGATGATGATAATCAAAGACAAAGGGGATTCTTTCTTGTTTACAAACGGCTAATGTTTCAGAAGCTGTGTAGGTTTTATCATCATTTTCAAGTGTCATTTGCTGCTTGATATGGAAAGGGAGTTTTTTTAAGTTTTCATGAAAGCGCAATAAGGCTTTCTCCTTGTTGCCGTATGCACCACCAATATGGATATTAATGTAGGAAGAGTCTGCGAGCCTCATCGCCTCTAATACATTATAGTGATACGTCATATCTAAAACCGCATTGTCTGTAATATGAGGTTTTTCACTTGTAAATAACGTGAATTGATTTGGATGAAAGCTGACTCGTAAGTTATGCTCTTTAATTAATTCCCCCATCTTACGCCAAAATGGTGTGAAAATCTCGATATAATTAAAATCAACTTCAGGATGGGTTGCGAGTGGGACGATAGAAGATGATAATCGGTATAATGGAATTTCATGTGCGATATTGTAATGCAAGATACGCAATGTATGCATAAGGTTTTGCATTGTAATGTTATATAATTTTTCTTCTCGTTCCTGTTTGGTAAGTTTTTTCCACGTTGTAAATGTCATTGTTTTAGCAGGGGAACAGTCCCACAAGGCGAGTGCATGTGAGACATACCCAAAGCGCATAATCATTTGTCCTACCCCCGTTATTTATTGAAAAGTTTCATTTCATAAGAAAAATGCTAGCAATGTTCCAATCCATTCTTTTCCCTTATCAATAAGAGAGGGAGAGGAAACAGCTTTAAAAGTAAGTAATGTAGACCCTTCAATATCTTTACTAATTTGAGTTTTAATTTCTTTTATAAAAGCGGCGTCATACAGGAGACAATTTATTTCATGATTGATGTATAAACTTCTCATATCAAAATTAGCTGTTCCAATGTCACAAGTATGATCATCTACCATAATAATCTTTGCATGAAAAAAACCTTGTTGAAATTCATAAATGTTACACCCTGCCTTCAGTAATTTTCGGCAGTATGGTAATTTTGCTTCCCGAACGAGAGGGTGATCTGCTTTTTGGGGTACGAGGATTGTAATGTGAATACCTCGTTTTTTTGCTTGTAATAATGCACTCATTACTTTTTTTCCCGGTATGAAATAAGGAGTCCCGATGTACAATTCTTCTTTCGCGCTTTCAATAAGTGATACAAATGTTTCTTGTAAATAAGCACCCTCTGTTGGGATAAAGCGGTGTACTACAGGTCCGGGCAATTGTTTCGGAAAAAAAGATGCGTCTTTTAGTAAATCTTCGTTTGTATCATCGCGCCAATCGTGCAAAAATTGTTGTTGTAAATCTTGCACGCCTTCTCCAGTCAGGCGTAAATGATAATCACGCCAAAGTCCAAACTTTGGATCATGTCCTAAATATTCCTCTCCGATATTAAATCCACCAATGTAGCCAATCTCTCCATCGATAACCGTAATTTTTCTATGATTTCTTTGGTTTGCAGAAAAAAAAAGAAAAGGCAACTTTATTTTATGACAATAGGAAAATGATACACCGTGTTGCCTTAGTGAACGAATCATTTCCTCTGATAAATGATGGCTTCCGATACGATCGAGTAGGAGCCGTACTTCTGTACCTTGTTTTGCCTTTTTAATGAGAAGTTGTAAAAAAGTTTGGCTAATTTCATCATTTTTGACAATGAAAAATAAAATATGTATATGATGTTTTGCTCTCTGTATATCTAAAAATAAATCATTGTATAAATGTGTTCCCGATGTATACAATGTAAAATCGCTGCGCCGTAAAGGAAAAGGACGGGACTTTATTTTTTTTACATGATATTTTCTTCCGAGTACAAGGTCGAGTGATATCCATGTGACTAAGCATATTAGTAAAAGAGATAAAAAGACCATTATCAAATTACCTCCTGAGAAGTTCTTTTTGTAGTTTCACCGAAATAAACAACTTTATGAAAAAAATTGTGTTGTATAACAAAAAACTGTTGACTGAATGCTCACTCATTATATAATGAGGGTAGGGGATATAATTCAGAAAATTTTCTCTTTTTGAAGATTCTAAAAGAGAAAAGGCTTACAAAGAGAGGGGTAGCATAAAAATGAATAGCTTACTGATTATCAATTGGCTGGCTGCCATTGCTGTTATTGCTTATGCGGGATATTTGTTTGTATATCTTATACGAACGAGGATGGCCTACATACAATTAGGGAAAAAGGTTGAATTTGATCGCCGTTTTAAAGAGCGGTGGGATCTTCTCAAGGTTAACGTTTTTGGTCAAAAGAAATTACTTAAGGATAAAAAAAGCGGCATCATGCACGTTATGTTTTTTTACGGATTTATTCTCGTCCAATTCGGAGCAATTGACTTCATTTGGAAAGGACTCGCACCAGGATCACATCTTCCACTTGGACCACTATATTCTGCATTTACATTCTTCCAGGAAATTGTCACACTTATGATTTTAATCGCTGTTTTTTGGGCTTTTCATAGACGATATGTTGAAAAGCTTGTTCGTTTGAAACGAAATTTTAAATCGGGACTTGTTCTTATTTTTATCGGGGGCTTAATGCTTTCTGTACTGCTGGGTAACGGTATGGGCATTATATGGCACGGCGAGGAGCTTTCATGGAGCGAACCGATTGCTTCTGGAATCGCTTACGTTTTCTCGGGGGTAAATGAAACCGTAGCCATTTCATTGTTCTATTTCTCTTGGTGGGTGCATTTACTTATTTTGTTAACGTTTTTAATTTATGTACCACAATCAAAACACGCACATTTAATTGCTGGGCCGGCAAATGTATTTTTTGGCCGTCTTTCTAATCCAGGAAAACTTGAAAAAATTGATTTTGAAGATGAAACACAAGAAACATTTGGCGTTGGAAAAATTGAAGACTTTAGACAGACGCAGCTCATTGATTTATACGCTTGTGTAGAGTGTGGGCGCTGTACAAATATGTGTCCAGCAACAGGGACAGGCAAGATGTTATCACCGATGGACTTAATTTTGAAGCTTCGCGATCATTTAACTGATAAAGGAGCAGCGGTCACATCGAAGGTACCATGGGTTCCAGCAGTCGCGTTTAACAATACACAAGGGAATCAGTTAGCGATGATGGCAGCGGGTCACGGACAACAAGAATCAGCAGCGGCACTTACTTATGATCCAAGTTTAATTGGAGAAGTCATTACTGAAGAAGAAATTTGGGCATGTACAACGTGTCGTAACTGTGAAGATCAGTGTCCAGTTATGAATGAACATGTTGATAAAATTATTGATTTACGTCGTTATCTTGTTTTAACAGAAGGAAAGATGGATGCGGAAGCGCAGCGTGCAATGACAAATATTGAACGCCAAGGGAATCCATGGGGACTAAATCGGAAAGAGCGTGAAACATGGCGCCAAGGTGATGAGGAAGTAACGGTTCCAACTGTGAAAGAGAAAACGAAAGCTGGCGAAGAATTTGAATATTTATTCTGGGTTGGGTCTATGGGATCGTATGATAATCGCAGTCAGAAAATTGCGATATCGTTTGCGAAGCTAATGAATAAAGCGGGCATATCGTTTGCGATTCTTGGTAACAAAGAAAAGAACTCTGGAGATACACCACGCCGTCTCGGAAACGAATTCGTATTCCAAGAGATGGCAACTAAAAATATTGAGGAGTTTGAAAAAGCAGGTGTGAAGAAAATCGTTACGATTGATCCGCATGCTTATAACACATTTAAGAATGAGTATCCAGACTTTGGCCTACAAGCGGAAGTCTATCATCATACAGAATTGTTAGCACGGTGGGTGAAAGAAGGGCGATTAGAGCCGGTTCACCGTATTGAAGAGACGATTACGTATCATGACTCCTGTTACTTAGGGCGATACAACGAAGTATATGAAGCACCTCGCGATATTTTAAAAGCAATTCCAGGTGTGAAAGTTGTTGAAATGGAGCGTAACCGTGAAACAGGCATGTGCTGCGGCGCAGGCGGCGGGCTTATGTGGATGGAAGAAACAACAGGATCGCGCATTAACGTTGCACGTACAGAGCAAGCACTTGCGACATCACCGTCAATCATCGGTACAGGATGTCCGTATTGTTTAACGATGATTAGTGACGGTACGAAAGCAAAAGAAGTAGAAGAAAGAGTTCAAACACTTGATATAACAGAGATTTTAGAACGCTCTGTAATTGGGTCTCAAAAAGAAGTGGTGTAATAAGTAAGAATTCATACAACTTTAGAAGGAGGTGCAAGATTTGCACCTCTTCTCAGCGTAAGAGTACCGAGCGGGCGCTCAGCGCCGAAAAAAAGAATTGGGGGAAATAAACGTGGTAAGAACAGTTATTTTAAGTGCTGCAAGAACACCGGTTGGAAAGTTTGGGGGATCTTTAAAGGATGTGAAGGCGACCGAACTTGGGGGAATTGCGATTAAAGCTGCGCTTGAAAGAGCGGATGTTGCGGCAAACGATGTAGAGGAAGTTATATTTGGAGCGGTAGTTCAAGGAGGACAAGGGCAAATCCCTTCACGCCAGGCTGCAAGAGAAGCGGGGCTTCCTTGGGAAACACGTACAGAAACAGTGAATAAAGTTTGTGCATCAGGTATGCGTTCTGTGACGTTAGCAGACCAAATTATTCGTACTGGGGACCAAACGCTTATTGTAGCGGGCGGAATGGAGTCGATGAGTAATAGTCCTTATATTTTACAAGGTGCACGCTGGGGATACCGGATGGGCCATAATCAAGTTGCCGATTTAAATGTAGTAGATGGTTTGACATGTTCATTTTCTGGCATACATATGGGCGTGTATGGCGGGGAAGTTGCGAAGGAAGATGGAATCTCTCGTGAAGCGCAAGATGAATGGGCATATCGCAGCCACCAGCGCGCAGTTGCTGCGCAAAAAGAAGGAAGGTTTGAAGAAGAAATCGTTCCTGTTTCAGTACCGCAGCGAAAAGGAGATCCAATTGTTGTTACGAAAGACGAAGCACCGCGTGAAGATACAACAGTTGAAAAGTTAGCAAAATTAAAACCTGTATTTGATCCGTCAGCAGCGGTAACAGCAGGGAATGCACCAGGATTAAATGACGGTGGCGCGGCACTTGTATTAATGAGTGAAGACAGAGCGCGGGAAGAAGGAAGAAAACCGTTAGCAACTATTTTGGCGCATACAGCAATTGCAGTAGAAGCGAAGGATTTCCCAAGAACACCAGGTTATGTGATTAACGAGCTTTTGAAAAAAACAGGTAAGACAGTGGATGAGATTGACTTGTTTGAGATTAACGAAGCCTTTGCAGCAGTTGCAATTGCGAGTGCAAATATTGCGGGAATTGCTCCGGAAAAAATTAACGTAAACGGCGGCGCAGTTGCGATGGGCCATCCAATTGGAGCAAGCGGAGCACGAATTATTGTAACGCTTATTCATGCACTGAAGCAGCGCGGCGGTGGAGTTGGAATTGCATCGATTTGCAGCGGCGGTGGTCAAGGCGACGCAATTATGATTGAGGTTCATTAATAAAAAGGGGGAGAAGAAATGAGTGTACAAAAAATTGTTGTAATCGGTGCGGGGCAAATGGGTTCAGGTATTGCACAGGTGTGCGCGATGGCAGGATATGACGTGTATATACAAGACTTGAAACAAGAGCAATTAGATCGAGGGTTAGCTATTATTACAAAGAACTTAGCACGGCAAGTAGAAAAAGGACGGATGGATGAAGAGGCAAAGAAAGCGACGTTACACCGTCTTACAGTGACGCTTGAATTAGATTGTGTAAAAGAGGCGGATCTCGTTATAGAGGCAGCCGTTGAAAAAATGGATATTAAAAAGAAAATTTTCGCGAATTTAGATGGGATTGCACCAGAACATGCAATTTTGGCAACAAATACATCTTCATTACCAATTACTGAAATTGCAGCAGTAACAAATCGTCCAGAGAAAGTAATTGGTATGCACTTTATGAATCCAGTTCCAGTGATGAAGCTTGTTGAAATCATCCGCGGACTTGCAACAGACGATGCAGTATATGAAACAATTGAAGATATTACAAAGAAAATTGGAAAAGTACCTGTTGAAGTGAATGACTTCCCGGGATTTGTGTCCAATCGTATTTTATTACCGATGATCAATGAAGCAATTTATACGTTATATGAAGGTGTCGCAACGAAGGAAGCGATTGATGAAGTGATGAAGCTCGGTATGAATCATCCGATGGGCCCATTAACATTAGCAGATTTCATTGGTTTAGATACGTGTTTATACATTATGGAGGTTCTGCATGAAGGGTTAGGAGATAGTAAGTATCGCCCATGTCCATTATTACGTAAGTATGTAAATGCGGGTTGGTTAGGAAGAAAGACAGGCCGTGGTTTCTACGTATACGAGTAAGAAGTTAGATAAGGTAGGTCTCCCTCTTTTTTTTACAAAGTAGTGGTCTTACCAGGGAGTTGAAAGAGGATATATAGCAAATGGAGGCGGGGCATATGAATTTTCACTTTACAGAAGAACAGCAGATGATGAGAAAAATGGTTCGAGATTTTGCGCAAAAGGAAATTGCTCCCTTTGTTCCAGAGATGGAACAAGGGGTGTTTCCGAGAGAGATTTTGACGAAAATGGGTGAGCTTGGACTTATGGGGATTCCAGCGCCAGCGAAGTATGGTGGTGCGGAAATGGATTTCATTTCTTATATTTTAGCGATTGAAGAATTATCAAAGATTAGCGCAACAATTGGGGTTATTTTAGCGGTACATACATCGGTTGGTACAAACCCAATTTTATATTTTGGAACAGAGGAACAAAAGCAAAAATATGTTTCAAAACTAGTAACGGGTGAATATTTAGGTGCATTTGCCTTAACGGAGCCAAATGCAGGTTCAGATGCAGGTAGCTTAAAATCAAGGGCTGTAAAACAAGGTGATCACTATGTTATTAACGGTTCAAAAGTATTTATTACAAATGGGGGCGAGGCGGATACATATATTGTGTTTGCTTCTACGAATCCAGATGCAGGGAAGAGCGGGATTTCTGCGTTTATTGTAGAGAAAGACACACCAGGTTTAATCATTGGGAAAGACGAGCATAAGATGGGATTGCTTGGTTCTCGTACAGTACAACTAACATTTGAAGATATGAAAGTGCCGGCAGAAAACTTGCTTGGTGAAGAAGGACAAGGCTTTAAAGTCGCGATGGCGAATTTAGATGTTGGTCGTATCGGTATTGGGGCACAAGCGCTTGGAATCGCCCAGGCAGCGCTAGCGTGTGCAGTGGATTATGCGAAGGAGCGTCAGCAGTTTGGAAAGCCGATTGCCGCGCAGCAAGGGCTTGGCTTTAAATTGGCAGATATGGCTACGAGCGTAGAAGCAGCAAGGTTACTTGTTTACCGGGCAGCATCCCTTAGAAAGCAAGGGCTTCCGTGCGGAAAAGAAGCATCTATTGCAAAGCTATTTGCTTCGAAAACAGCAGTAGATGTCGCAATTGAAGCGGTGCAAGTATTTGGTGGTTACGGTTATACGAAGGATTATCCGGTTGAGAGATTTTTCCGTGATGCAAAAATTTGTGAGATTTATGAAGGAACGAGTGAGATACAAAGACTTGTTATTAGCCGTGCGCTATAGAGAAAAGAGAGCGGGGAGGAAGAAACATGCATTTTAAGTTATCGGAAGAACACGAAATGATAAGAAAAATGGTTCGAGACTTTGCGAGAAATGAAGTAGCACCAACAGCCGCTGAGCGTGATGAAGAAGAACGATTTGACCGCGCTTTATTTGATCAAATGGCAGACCTTGGTTTAACAGGGATTCCATGGCCTGAAGAGTACGGCGGGATTGGAAGCGATTACTTGGCGTATGTGATTGCGGTAGAAGAGTTATCACGTGTTTGCGCTTCGACGGGTGTAACGCTGTCTGCTCATACTTCGCTTGCTGGTTGGCCTATTTTTAAATTTGGAACAGAAGAACAAAAACAAAAGTTTTTACGTCCGATGGCAGAAGGAAAGAAAATTGGTGCATACGGTTTAACGGAGCCAGGTTCTGGTTCAGATGCAGGCGGGATGAAAACGACAGCGAGGCGTGATGGAGATCATTACATTTTAAATGGTTCCAAGATTTTTATTACAAACGGTGGTATAGCCGATATTTACGTTGTCTTCGCATTAACTGATCCAGAATCGAAGCAACGTGGTACAAGTGCCTTCATTGTAGAAAGTGATGCACTAGGATTTTCAGTTGGTAAGAAAGAGAGTAAACTTGGGATTCGCTCTTCGCCGACAACAGAAATTATGTTTGAAGACTGCCGCATCCCTGCTGAAAACTTACTTGGTGAAGAAGGGCAAGGGTTCAAAATTGCGATGCAAACACTGGACGGTGGACGGAATGGAATCGCAGCTCAAGCTGTTGGTATCGCGCAAGGAGCTTTAGATGCTTCAGTGGAATATGCAAGAGAAAGGCATCAATTTGGGAAGCCGATTGCCGCGCAGCAAGGAATTGGTTTTAAATTAGCGGATATGGCGACAAACGTTGAGGCAGCACGTCTATTAACGTACCAAGCTGCTTGGCTAGAATCTGAAGGGCTTCCGTATGGAAAAGAATCAGCGATGTCGAAAGTATTTGCTGGGGATACGGCAATGAAAGTAACAACTGAAGCAGTGCAAGTATTTGGTGGATACGGCTATACGAAAGATTATCCAGTAGAACGTTTTATGCGCGATGCGAAGATTACACAAATTTATGAGGGAACACAAGAGATTCAAAGACTTGTAATTTCTCGTATGTTAACGAAATAAGGGGAAAAAGCGTAGGGATTTTCCTACGCTTTTTCCTTCCAAATCATAGAGAGAGGTGAAGGGATGGTTAAGCATAATGTGCATGCGTCTGTAAAGGATGAGAAGTTGGTCGCACTAAGGCGTGAACAGATGATTAAAGGAGCGGTACAGCTTTTTAAACAAAAAGGATTTCCGCGTACAACAACGAGAGAAATCGCGAAAGCTGCAGGGTTTAGTATTGGGACACTGTACGAGTATATTCGTACGAAAGACGATGTTTTATATTTAGTATGTGATAGTATTTACGAACATGTAAAAGAAAGATTAGAAGAAGTAGTCTGCACAGAAAAAGGAAGCGCCCAAAGTTTAAGAATTGCGATAACAAATTATTTTAAAGTAATGGACGAATTGCAAGAAGAAGTCTTAATTATGTATCAAGAAGTTCGATTTTTACCGAAAGAATCTCTTCCGTATGTGTTAGAAAAAGAGTTTCAAATGGTGGGAATGTTTGAAAATATTTTAGAGCAGTGCACGAGAAATGGTACATTCACATTAACAAAAAAGGAAATACAACTGCTCGCTCATAATATTTTTATTCAAGGACAAATGTGGGGGTTTAGGCGCTGGGCGTTGCAAAAACTTTACACATTAGAGGAATATACAGAAATGCAGATTAGGTATGTATTGAATGGGGCACATATGGTTCCGAAATAAAATGTAAAAACCTCTTTTTTAGGTGAAAGAGAGAATCCACCCGAGCAAAGAAGCGGTCAGCTCTTTTTTGGCCCTATGTGATGTGAAACAAGAAGGAGAAAATGAGAGGAAGTCCGCTTTTTTATTCGTAGTCGCAATTTATATGTTTGAAAATCATAATGGATGTACATTATCTTTACAGGTCAATCTCGTAAGTAATAGTCCATAATCTCTTTTATCAATTCCTCCAAAAAGTTTCCCGTTTTTTTTTGTAGCATATTTGTTGGAGTTTTGTTTATAATGAATAGTATGGATTTTTTTAAACAGGCCGTTATATATAGTATTATATTTTAAGAAAGGAAGTGCCGCATAAGTGGATTTTAAGCAATATTCACCAGAAGAGCTACAAGAATTTTCCATGATTGAAGTTGTACATAGTGTTTTAGAGGATAAAAGACAGGCAACGTCATTCAATGATTTAGTTCAAGAAATCGCTCAAGTGCTGGGACTATCTCAAGAACAAGTTGCTGCGAAGATCGCACAATTCTATACAGATTTAAATATTGATGGACGTTTCATCAATTTAGGAGAAAATCGTTGGGGACTACGTAGCTGGTATCCATACGAGCAAATCGATGAAGAAATCTTACCTCAACCAAAGCCTAAGAAAAAACGTAAGGTTGAAGAGGAAGAAGAGTTTGATGACTACATTGAAGAAGACGAAGACGGCTTCGATAGTGAAGACGACAGCGATGACGATGATGTAGAAGATTTGGACGAGGTTCTTGAAGAAGACGATGATCTTGATGATTTAGAAGATGAAGATGAAGACGAATTCGCTGATGAAGAACTTGAGTATGATGAAACAGAAGAAGAGGAAGAGGAAGAACTGTAGTTCTTGACTTTTCAGTATCGTCCATGTAGAATCATTTTTGGGCTCTTTAAAACAGGACGATAATACTTTTAAAGTGTAAATATAAGAGAAAATTGCTCCCTACTTATTACTTTTGGTAATGAGGGGAGCAATTTTCTTTTTTGTTTTTTGTTTAGAAAATAAAAAGAGTCTAACAATAAGATAGATACAGCGTTATCTACATACGTTGCACTTTGCAACGGTGATTATATAACAACAAAGTAGAAGGGAGTACTTTTATGACTAAGTATATTTTCGTAACAGGCGGTGTAGTATCTTCTTTAGGGAAAGGGATTACAGCAGCATCTCTTGGAAGACTTTTGAAAAATCGTGGTTTAAATGTAACAATTCAAAAATTTGATCCATACATTAACGTAGACCCAGGGACAATGAGCCCATACCAACACGGTGAGGTATTCGTAACAGATGATGGTGCAGAAACAGACTTAGACCTTGGTCACTATGAGCGTTTCATTGACATTAACTTAAACAAATACAGCAACGTAACAACAGGTAAAATTTACTCTTCAGTTCTTCAAAAAGAGCGTCGTGGTGAATATTTAGGAGGAACAGTTCAGGTTATTCCTCACATTACAAATGAAATTAAAGAGCGTGTATATCGCTCAGGCCGCGAAACAAATGCGGACGTTGTTATTACAGAAATCGGGGGAACTGTTGGGGACATCGAATCTTTACCATTCCTAGAAGCAATTCGCCAAATTAAGAGCGATATTGGTCGTGACAACGTAATGTACATCCACTGTACATTAATCCCGTACTTAAAAGCAGCGGGTGAAATGAAAACAAAACCAACGCAACATAGCGTTAAAGAACTTCGTAGTTTAGGTATTCAGCCAAATATTATCGTTGTTCGTACAGAATTGCCTGTTTCTCAAGATATGAAAGACAAGCTAGCATTATTCTGTGACATCGATACAAAAGCAGTTATCGAAGCGCGCGATGCAGATACTTTATATGCGGTTCCATTATCTCTTCAAGAGCAAAATATGGACCAAATCGTTTGTGATCACTTAAAACTAGATAATCCAGCTGCAGATATGACAGAGTGGACTGCATTAGTTGAGAAAGTACGTAACTTATCTAAGAAAACAAAAATTGCGCTTGTTGGTAAATATGTAGAGCTTCAAGATGCATATATTTCTGTTGTCGAAGCACTTCGTCATGCAGGATATACATTTGATACAGATGTAGAAGTGAAATGGGTAAACGCTGAGCACGTAACAGCAGAAAACGTAAAAGAATTAGTTGGCGACACAGATGGTATCCTTGTACCAGGTGGCTTCGGCGATCGCGGTGTAGAAGGAAAAATCGCTGCAATTCAATATGCACGTGAAAATAAAGTTCCATTCTTAGGAATTTGTTTAGGAATGCAACTTGCATCAATCGAATTTGCGCGTAACGTTTTAGGATTAGAAGGAGCTAATTCTTCTGAGATTAATCCTGATACACCTTATGCAATCATTGACCTATTACCAGAACAAAAAGATGTAGAAGACTTAGGTGGTACACTTCGTCTTGGTCTATATCCATGTAAGCTTACTCCAGAAACAAATGCTTACAATGCGTATAGCGAACCGGTTGTATACGAGCGTCATCGTCATCGTTACGAGTTCAACAACGAATTCCGTAAAGACATGGAAGGTGCTGGATTTATTTTCTCTGGTACAAGCCCAGATGGTCGTTTAGTAGAAATCATTGAGTTACAAGATCATCCTTGGTTCGTGGCAGCACAGTTCCATCCAGAACTTGTATCTCGTCCAAATCGTCCACAACCACTGTTCCATGATTTCGTGAAAGCTTCTATTACGAATAAAGAAGGCAAGTAAGAAAAAAGGCGTCCAAATTCGGACGCCTTTTTCCTTTACTCGTATTCGTTTATCATTTCATCAATTGTAAATTTTAATCCGTGATAAGCAAAGAGAGATAAGATTAAACTTGGGAACCCGTAACGATTTCCTTCATCATCGGGGATTAACCCTTTTAGCAATTTTGTATCAATATGTACATCTGTATATTGCTCTAAAGATTCTACGCCTTCTTGAACAGCTGAAATACCGACAATGGATTGTCCTTCTGCTTGTAGTTTCTTGGCGATTGAAACGATTTCTTTATCTGTTGAAAAACGACTGATAAGAAGCACGCGGTCTGCTGAGGTAACTCCGGCTTGGTTACCACTTTCTATTAAGCGCATCGCTTGTTTTAAAGGCTCTTCGCCGTATAATGCTTCCGAAACAACGCCTTCCATTTCATTTGTACCGTGTAAATAGACAATGCCATCACCAATTAACGCTTGAGCAAGTAGACGGGCACTATCTTCTATATTCATCTCTTCTTTTTGAGAAATTCTTGTGAAATATCCGCTCAATTGAGTAGAAAAAATTTTTAACATTGTGTTGCTCCTTTCAATTGTATTAGGCGGCTTTCATTATAGCTTATTTTTGTACAAAGGCGAAGTGATAGGAGTGGCATAACAAAATGATAGACGGTAAAATAAGAAAGAATTAGGAAGGAATTTGGTAAAGAATAGCGAAAATAAATCGAATGAGATATAAGAAGCTTTTAATCTTGTATTTACTATAGAAAGGTTGGGGATTATGGAAGGGAAAATTTTAATCGTTGATGATCAATATGGCATTCGTGTGTTATTGCATGAAGTGTTCCAAAAAGAAGGTTATCAAACGTTCCAAGCAGCAAATGGATTTCAAGCTTTAGATATCGTGAAAAAGGATAATCCAGATTTAGTTATTTTAGATATGAAAATTCCAGGTATGGATGGTATAGAGATTTTAAAACATGTAAAAGAGATTAATGAAGACATTAAAGTGATTTTAATGACTGCTTACGGAGAGCTTGATATGATCCAAGAAGCGAAAGATTTAGGAGCGCTTATGCATTTTGCTAAGCCATTCGATATTGACGAAATTCGCCAAGCTGTACGAAATGAAATTGCTGTAGAGGCTTAAAAAATGAATTTTTTATAAAAAATATGGAAAAAAGCGTTTACATGGACGTATGAGCAGGTGAATACAGTTGAGTTTTTGAGTACAAGTTGTTATCCTATTGAGTGTAGAAAAAAGTCCGGTATGTATATATACATATTTTTCCTTATTCTGGTCATACTACCAGCGATAAGAACTTATCGGATACAAAAAACGTTTTTTAGGAGGATTCACCATGCCTTTAGTTTCCATGAAAGAAATGCTAAACACAGCACTAGAAGGAAAATACGCAGTTGGTCAATTCAACATGAACAACTTAGAGTGGACTCAAGCTATCTTAGCTGCTGCGGAAGAAGAAAAATCTCCTGTAATCCTAGGTGTATCTGAGGGTGCAGCTCGTCATATGACTGGTTTCAAAACAGTTGTAGCTATGGTTAAAGCTTTAATCGAAGAAATGAACATCACTGTTCCTGTAGCGATTCACCTTGACCACGGTTCAAGCTTCGAAAAATGTAAAGAAGCAATCGATGCAGGTTTCACATCTGTAATGATTGATGCTTCTCATCACCCATTCGAAGAAAACGTTGAAACTACTAAAAAAGTAGTAGAATACGCGCACGCTCGTAACGTATCTGTAGAAGCTGAGCTTGGTACAGTTGGCGGACAAGAGGACGACGTAATCGCTGAAGGCGTTATTTATGCTGATCCTGCAGAGTGTAAGCACCTTGTTGAAGCAACAGGTATCGATTGCCTAGCTCCAGCTTTAGGTTCTGTACATGGCCCTTACAAAGGTGAGCCTAACTTAGGATTTAAAGAAATGGAAGAAGTTCGTGACTTCACTGGTGTACCTTTAGTACTTCACGGTGGTACTGGTATCCCAACTGCTGATATCGTGAAAGCTATCTCTTTAGGTACTTCAAAAATCAATGTAAACACTGAGAACCAAATTGAGTTTACAAAAGCTGTTCGCGAAGTATTAAACAAAGACCAAGAAGTTTACGATCCTCGTAAATTTATCGGACCTGGTCGCGAAGCTATCAAAGCAACTGTTATTGGTAAAATTCGTGAATTCGGTTCTAACGGTAAAGCGTAAGAATAAAATTCCGTTTTGGAAACCGTCTAGTCTTTTAGACGGTTTCCTTTCATTGTATAATGAAAGCGCGAACAAGTCTTAAGATTAATTAAATTTATACATTTCTTTGTATTATCTATCTTTAAAAGGAGTTTTCTACTTCTTTTAAAGATAGAAATGGAACATAATGTGCATAATCCTATTAATAAATGTAATAACGTATCTAAAGTAATCGGTGAATAAATATTGACAGGCAGCTAGCTTTCATCTGCTCACTTACCGTTATTATTTTTAGGTGAGGTCTTGCTGTTTGTTAAGTTTAGAGTAGAGAGTATGGTATTAATAGTTTGTTGAACGAATGTGATTCTTAAGGATAGGCTTTCTATTTTCTTTATAGAAAGGGGAATGGAAAGTAAATACATTCACAAGAAGGGAGCTCAACATGGAAAAGTTGCTGATTGAAGGTGGACGACCTTTAAACGGATCAATTCGCGTGAGCGGTGCGAAAAATAGTGCTGTTGCTCTAATTCCAGCAACCATTTTAGCTGATACTCCAGTGACCATTGGTGGTATACCTAATATTTCAGATGTGAAAATGTTAGGAGACTTACTAGAGGAGATTGGGGGAGTTGTAGCATACAATCAGGAGGAAGAGATGACGGTTGATCCTTCCAAAATGGTTGCGATGCCTTTACCAAATGGGAAGGTGAAAAAATTACGCGCTTCTTATTACTTGATGGGCGCGATGCTTGGCCGTTTTAAAAAAGCTGTAATTGGGCTTCCTGGTGGATGTCACTTAGGACCAAGACCAATTGATCAGCACATTAAAGGGTTTGAAGCACTAGGGGCACATGTGACAAATGAACAAGGTGCAATCTATTTAAGAGCGGACGAATTACGAGGAGCGCGAATTTATTTAGATGTTGTTAGTGTAGGAGCGACAATTAACATTATGCTAGCAGCTGTGCGTGCGAAAGGTAGAACAGTGATTGAAAATGCTGCGAAAGAACCAGAGATTATTGACGTAGCTACATTGCTAACAAGTATGGGAGCACGAATTAAAGGTGCTGGTACAGACGTGATTCGTATTGATGGCGTCAATTCTCTGCACGGTTGTCACCATTCTATTATTCCAGACCGCATTGAAGCAGGTACGTACATGATTTTAGGGGCGGCGTCTGGCGGTGAAGTAACAGTTGATAATGTAATCCCGCAACATTTAGAGTCAATCACTGCAAAACTACGCGAAGCTGGTGTACAAGTTGAGACGAACGACGATCAAATTACGGTAAATGGGAATCGTAAACTTCGGATTGTTGATATAAAAACACTTGTGTATCCAGGGTTTCCGACAGACCTGCAGCAACCTTTCACGACTCTTTTAACAAAGGCGCATGGAACGGGAGTTGTAACGGATACGATTTACGGTGCTCGCTTCAAACATATTGATGAATTGCGCCGAATGAATGCACAGATCAAGGTAGAAGGTCGTTCTGCTATCGTGACAGGTCCTATCGCGTTACAAGGAGCAAAGGTAAAGGCGAGCGACTTACGAGCTGGTGCTGCACTTGTAATTGCAGGATTGATGGCTGAAGGGATTACAGAAGTGACTGGTCTTGAACATATTGACCGAGGCTATGAAAATATAGTAGACAAGCTGAAAGGTCTTGGAGCAAACATTTGGCGAGAACAAATGACGCAGCAAGAAATTGAAGAAATGAAAAATGCATAAATTGCAATGATTATTAGCAGTGTACCTCTTGCAGGGGACAAAAGAGGGGCACTCCCGTTAGTGGGGGACGAAAATCACTGCTGGCGGGAGTTTGTATAGAAAGAGACAGGTTATAAAATACGGCATAAAGTGAAACTTTAATCGGTGGGGGTTTTCTTCATCCCCCACTGATTATTAGTTGAACGAATCGGGCTTTTACGGGCAGTTGATCTCCCACCTAACTTCTTTGCATTCGCTGAACTTTGAGGTGGGAGTCTTACTGTCCGTTAATGCGGGATAAATATTAAGGCTTAAAGGAGAGGGATTATTGTGGAAAGAAGTTTATCTATGGAGTTAGTACGTGTAACAGAGGCTGCAGCATTATCATCAGCGCGTTGGATGGGACGCGGGAAAAAAGATGAAGCAGACGGTGCAGCAACATCTGCAATGCGTGACGTGTTCGATACAATTCCGATGAAAGGTACAGTTGTAATTGGTGAGGGTGAAATGGATGAAGCGCCAATGCTGTACATCGGAGAAAAATTAGGAACAGGATACGGTCCACGTGTCGACGTTGCGGTTGATCCGCTAGAAGGAACAAATATTGTGGCAGCTGGAGGCTGGAATGCCCTTGCTGTTATTGCAATTGCGGATCACGGTAATTTGTTACATGCTCCTGACATGTACATGGATAAAATTGCGGTTGGCCCAGAAGCAGTTGGTGCAGTTGATATTAATGCACCAATTATTGATAACTTACGTGCCGTTGCAAAAGCAAAAAATAAAGATATTGAAGATGTTGTAGCGACGGTGCTAAACAGACCACGTCACCAAGCAATTATTGAAGAAATTCGTAAAGCTGGTGCTCGTATTAAATTGATTAATGATGGCGATGTAGCTGGAGCGATCAATACAGCATTCGATCGCACAGGCGTTGATATTTTATTCGGTTCTGGTGGTGCACCTGAAGGCGTTCTTGCAGCAGTTGCCTTAAAATGCTTGGGTGGAGAAATTCACGGGAAGCTTCTTCCTCAAAACGAGGCTGAGTTAGCTCGTTGCAAAAAAATGGGCATCGAAGATATAAATCGTATTCTTCGTATGGAAGACTTAGTAAAAGGTGACGATGCAATCTTTGCAGCAACAGGTGTAACAGATGGCGAATTACTACGAGGCGTTCAATTTAAGGGTAGCGTTGGTACAACTGAATCCCTTGTTATGCGTGCAAAATCCGGAACAGTTCGCTTTGTTGACGGACGTCACAGTTTAAATAAAAAACCAAACTTGGTTATTAAATAAAAAGCGGAGGCGGCTCGCTTAGAATCGCAGGGCATTGGAGCTCTCGACCAAGAAGCGCTTTTGGCTTCGTCAGAGAGAGCGAAATGACCGGAGATTCTAGCCGCTGAAGCTGGATTAAAATAAAAACAGAGGCGGCCCGATCAGAATCGTAGGGCATTGGAAATCCTGACGAAGAGGCGTTCTTTTCCTCAGAAGAAGGGATGAAATGACCGTTCCTTCTAACTGCCAGGGCTGGATAAATAAAAAGTGGAAACGGCTTGATCAAATCTGATTTTTCCCTCATTCAAATGATTTAAAGAGAAAAACTGAAGCGATATAAAAAGCGGAGACAACTTTTCTTGTCTTCGCTTCTTGTATTTGTGATACAACGTATTGATTAAAACTAGATAAAAGGGTTACAATAGTGAATATTACCCTACTTGAACTTATTGCCTTTCATTATTATGTATTTGCCTTCCGTATATTTTCCCTTTACCCATGTGAAAAGAGAATAATGTTAAAGTGTGGTGTCTGAATGAATTTGTCAATAGCAGCATTAGAAAACATGAAGTTAAAAGAGTTATATGAGCTTGCGAAAGAATTTAAGATTTCGTATTACAGCAAATTAACAAAGAAAGAGTTAATTTTTGCAATATTAAAAGCTCGCGCAGAAAAAGAAGGTTTCTTTTTCATGGAAGGTGTACTGGAAATTATTCAATCAGAAGGATTTGGTTTCCTACGTCCAATCAACTATTCTCCAAGTTCAGAAGATATTTATATTTCAGCTTCGCAAATTCGTCGTTTTGATTTGCGTAATGGGGATAAAGTTTCTGGTAAAGTACGACCTCCGAAAGAAAATGAACGCTATTTTGGTTTGCTGCAAGTCGAGGCTGTAAATGGTGACGATCCAGAATCAGCAAAAGAGCGTGTGCATTTCCCTGCGTTAACACCGTTATATCCAAATCGTCAAATGAAATTGGAAACGGAAACAAAGAAATTATCAACACGCATCATGGATTTAATCGCACCAGTTGGATTTGGACAACGTGGTTTAATTGTCGCGCCTCCAAAGGCTGGTAAGACGATACTGTTAAAAGAAATTGCTCACAGTGTCACAACAAATCACCCAGAAGCAGAACTAATCGTACTTTTAATTGATGAACGTCCAGAGGAAGTAACCGATATTGAACGTTCTGTTAAAGGTGATGTTGTAAGTTCTACGTTCGATGAAGTACCTGAAAATCATATTAAAGTAGCTGAGCTTGTATTAGAACGTGCGATGCGTCTTGTAGAACATAAAAAAGACGTTATTATTTTAATGGATAGTATTACCCGTTTAGCACGTGCTTACAACCTCGTTATTCCACCAAGTGGACGTACATTATCGGGTGGTATCGACCCAGCTGCGTTCCATAGACCAAAACGATTTTTCGGGGCAGCTCGAAACATTGAAGAGGGCGGTAGCTTAACGATTTTAGCAACAGCACTTGTTGACACAGGGTCTCGTATGGATGATGTGATTTACGAAGAGTTTAAAGGAACAGGTAATATGGAACTTCATTTAGATCGTTCGTTAGCTGAGCGTCGTATCTTCCCGGCAATTGATATTCGTCGTTCTGGTACGCGTAAAGAAGATTTATTAATTCCGAAAGAACATTTAGACAAGCTATGGGGTATTCGCAAAACAATGCGCGATACACCAGACTTCGTTGAAAGTTTCTTACGTAAGTTACGTCAAACGAAAACAAATGAAGAATTTTTACAAAACATTGTTGCAGATTCCAGAAGATATGTAACAACGAAGTAAAGGGAAACGGTGATGACTCGCTTATTTTTATGCTAAGCGAGTTTTTTATGTTTTTTGAGGGGGAATTTTATCCGGTTAGAGCTGGATGAGTCGCTTCCGCTTTTATTTTATATCTAGCTCCAGCGGCAAGAATGGTCGGTGGCTTCGCGTCTTCCTACGAGGCAAAAAGCGCCTTGTGTGCGAAAGAACCTTAGCCCGTCAGAGCTGGACGAGCCGCTTCCACTTTTATTTTTACAATGCTAAAAACAGGTAGTTGCAAAATGAAGTTAGCCTTGTTATAATTTCATCATATGTGTTTCATCATTATAGTTGTATTTGCAGCTAAAGATGAAAAACTCTGTTTCGAAAATGATTCAGGGCGGAAGGAGATGAAAAGAATGAAAGCAGGAATTCATCCGGATTACAAGAAAGTTGTATTCATGGACACAAACACAGGCTTCAAATTCTTAAGCGGATCTACTAAAGGATCTAGCGAAACGGTTGAGTGGGAAGATGGAAACACTTATCCATTACTAAAAGTTGAGATCAGTTCTGATTCTCACCCATTCTACACTGGACGTCAGAAGTTTGCTACTGCAGACGGACGTGTTGACCGCTTCAACAAGAAATACGGTCTTAAGTAATAAAAAACATAAAACAGGCAAGTGTATCTATTCGCTTGTCTGTTTTTTTTGCGAAAATATTAAACCTTTACCCTACTTTGGATAAGAAGTAGATGAAAGGAGAGCTCCATGTACTTAATAAATCAAAACGGTTGGATTGAAGTGATTTGCGGGAGTATGTTTTCTGGAAAATCGGAAGAGCTCATCCGCCGCGTACGCCGTACACAATTTGCAAAGCAACATGCAATTGTATTTAAACCATGTATTGATAACCGTTATAGTGAAGAAGATGTTGTCTCACATAATGGATTAAAGGTAAAGGCAGTTCCTGTTGCAGCTTCAAAAGATATATTTAATCATATAACAGAAGACATGGACGTTATTGCAATTGATGAGGTGCAATTCTTTGATGGGGACATTGTGGAAGTGGTGCAAATATTGGCAAATCGTGGCTATCGTGTCATTGTAGCCGGTTTAGACCAAGATTTCCGTGGTCTACCATTTGGACAAGTTCCTCAGTTGATGGCGATTGCTGAACATGTAACAAAATTACAAGCGGTGTGTTCTGTATGTGGATCTCCGGCGAGCCGTACACAACGTTTAATTGATGGTGAACCAGCGGCGTTTGATGATCCAATTATTTTAGTTGGTGCTTCAGAGTCGTATGAACCACGTTGTCGTCATTGTCATGCAGTACCCACAAAACAAAGATAAGTGAAACTCGCTACAATAGGGCGAGTTTTTTTCGAAAATAGATGAAGAGTAGTGCGAACCGCCTGCGCTTTAAAGATATATCTAGCTCCGGCGGCAAGAATGGTCGGTGGCTTCGCTTCTTCCTACGAGGCAAAGAGCGCCTCTCTGTCAGAAGCTCCATCCCCCTCCCATTCTGAGCGAGCCGCCTGCGCTTTTAAAATATAATTTGCGTTTTTTTGATTAAGTACCATATACTATTTGTATTAGATACTAGGATGTTGAGGTGAATGATGTGTTAGATCGTTTGCAAGCTGTAGAAGATCGTTATGAGAAGTTAAACGAGTTGTTAAGTGATCCAGCAATTATTAGTGATTCGAATAAACTTCGTGAATATTCAAAGGAACAATCTGATATGCAAGAAACGGTAGAGGTATACCGTGAGTATAAAGATGTTCGTGAGCAATTAAAAGATGCAAAAGCAATGCTGGAAGATAAGTTAGATGCTGATATGCGTGAGATGGTAAAGGAAGAAGTTTCTGAGCTAGAAGGACAAGAGAAAGAATTATCAGAGCGTCTGAAAATCTTACTTGTTCCAAAAGACCCGAATGATGATAAAAACGTTATCGTTGAGGTTCGTGGTGCTGCTGGTGGTGATGAGGCAGCTCTATTTGCTGGTGATTTATATCGTATGTATAGCCGTTATGCTGAGGTACAAGGTTGGAAAACTGAAATTATCGAAGCGAGCTATACAGAATTAGGTGGATATAAAGAGATTATCTTTATGATCAACGGTAAAGGCGCTTTCGCAAAGCTGAAATTTGAAAATGGTGCGCACCGTGTGCAACGTGTCCCAGAAACAGAGTCTGGAGGACGTATCCATACTTCAACAGCAACTGTAGCTGTATTACCAGAAGCAGAAGAAGTAGAAATCGATATCCATGAAAAAGATGTTCGTGTTGATACATTTGCTTCTAGTGGTCCTGGTGGACAAAGTGTTAATACAACGATGTCAGCGGTACGTTTAACGCATTTACCGACTGGTGTAGTTGTTTCTTGTCAGGATGAGAAGTCACAAATTAAGAACAAAGAAAAAGCAATGAAAGTATTACGTGCGCGTGTTTATGATAAATTCCGACAAGAAGCACAAGCTGAGTATGATCAAAACCGTAAACAAGCTGTTGGTACGGGGGATCGTTCAGAGCGTATCCGTACGTATAACTTCCCGCAAAATCGTGTTACAGACCATCGAATTGGTTTAACGATTCAGAAGCTAGATCAAATCCTACAAGGTAAGTTAGATGATTTCATCAATGCCTTAGTAATGGAAGATCAAGCGCAAAAGATGGAGGCAGCTGAGTAATGCGTGTCTATGAAGCCCTGAAATGGGCTTCTTCTTTTTTACAAGAAAATGGACGAGATGAAAATGCGGGAGAAATTGTCCTTTGTCATGTATTAAAGACGAACCGAACAGGTTTAATGATGAATATGCGTGAAGAAATGTCCCTGGAACAAGAGGGAATATTTATGAATTTTATCCATAAACATGTGGATGGAATTCCAGTTCAATATATGATTGGATATGAAATGTTTTATGGTCGTTCATTTTTGGTAAATGAGGAAGTATTAATACCGAGGCCTGAAACGGAAGAGCTTATCGTCGGTGTGCTAGATAGAGTTCAGCGTATGTTTGGTAATCAGGAAATTCATGTAGCTGATATCGGAACAGGAAGTGGAGCGATTTCAATCACACTTGCTTTAGAAAATAAAAACCTTCGTGTATATACAGTAGATATCGCACAAGAATCTATTGAGGTTGCGAAAGAAAATGCGAAAGCATTAGGTGCAAATGTAACGTTCTATCATGGGGATTTATTATCACCATTTTATGAAACAGGACAAAAATTAGATGTCGTTGTTTCAAACCCTCCGTACATTCCAGAAGAAGATTGGAGAGGCCTTTCTCCGGTCGTAAAAGAGCATGAACCAAAGCGTGCACTTGTAGGCGGAGAAGACGGGCTTGATTTTTATCGCCGCTTTACGGAAGAATTGCCAAGCGTTTTGCAGAAAAAAGCGATTGTTGCTTTTGAAGTAGGGGTAGGGCAAGGTGAGGATGTAAAAGAATTATTGAAACAAGCATTTCCGCATGCAGATGTAGAAGTTGTCTTTGATATTAATGGAAAAGATCGCATGGTCTTTGCAGAGATGGAGTAAGGATAAACCTTACTCCTTTTTTTATATAAATCCATTTGCATAGCCGGATGCTCTTACCCATCTAAAAAAGAAAAGTGGTATGTTTGATTCTCCACTTTACTTCTATATCAATTCATGTTGATTGTAGTCACGGCTATGAAAGTAAATAAAGACCTCCACTCATTTTCTCCTTGTGTTTTCACATGGCATGGGGTGAAAAAAGGCACTGACCGCACCTATGCAGGGCTGGACGCTCTCGCCCATCCAAAAAGAAAAGGGTTTGTATCCGTTCTTTAAAAGTTTTTCTATAGATTTAGAATTTAATAGTTTAGAAAGAGACAAGAGTGTCTACACTGTTGACAGAAGGGACGGTGCAAAGACATGAAAAAACAAGCGATTGCCTATTTTCTTTTACTATTAATTGGTGCACAACTACTTGTGCAATTTGGATATATAAAAGCTGATGCGGAGGGGAAGACGGTCATCCCGAAAGAAGCGGTTCGATTACGCATTTTAGCGAATAGTGATTCAAAGGAAGATCAAGCGTTAAAGCGTAAAGTGCGCGATGAAGTAAAAGCGCAAATTGATGGCTGGGTAGCAGATTTGAAATCATTCGAAGATGCGCGTCGTGTTATTCAAAGTCACATCCCGGAAATTGAAAAGACAGTTGCTGCAACATTAAAGCGAGAAGGAAGTAAAGAATCATTTCAAGTTACATTTGGAAAAAATATTAAATTCCCCACAAAAGTATACGGAAATTTTATTTATCCTGCTGGGGATTATGAAGCAGTACTTATCTCGATTGGAAAAGGTGAAGGCGCAAATTGGTGGTGTGTACTATTCCCGCCAATGTGTTTTCTAGATTTCTCAAGTGGATCAGCTGTAAAAAAAGAAGAGCATGTTGTAAAAGCGGAATCAACGGATGAGGAAGAACAGCCAGTAACACTAGAGGAAGAAAAAGTAGAAGTATCGACGCAAGCAACAAAGCAAGAAAAAACTAAAAAAGAGGTTGTTGCAAAAGAAACAAACGAAAAGGTTGTACAAGAAAAAAGTGTAAAGCAGGAAGAAAAAATGCCTGTGGAAAAAGCGGAACCACCTGTTGAAAAGAAACAAGAAGAAACAATTGAAACGATAGAAGAACAAGAAGAGGAGCCAGAAGTTAAATTGTTTATTGTAGAAGCATTCTCCTCGTTATTTTCTAAATAAGTACTATTTTTTGAGCCCTCCTCATATATAGAAATGAGGGGGGATTTATGGTGAGAAAGACGTACTTTGCTACAAAGAATGATATCGAGAAGTTGCATGCTTTTTTCGGACAGGCTAATACAAAAGATGATAAAATAAATAAGTTATATGAGCAATTTATGATATTGGAAGATAACGGAGAAATTCAAGCTGTCATTGGTTATGAACAAGAAGGAGAGAATGCGCTCATTCGTTCTTGTTTGTTCACACCTGCTGTGGATAACGGGACTTTCTTATATTTTTTTGAAATGTTTTTGCAGTATATGAAAGAAAAAAATATCGGACAGGTATATTTACTCACAAATCATCCACAATCGGTGACGATATTCCAGTTTTTCCACTTTGATCCTGTGGAAAAGGATAAAGTTCCTGAGGATATCCAGCGGTTAGAACATTTTTGTAAAAATATAAAACAGCAGAATGTAATAATACTAAATTGTCAGCTATTCACAAAGTTATCCACCGATTAATCAGGTTTATCCACATTTTGTGGATAAACCTTGTTTGTCTTTTGGATAAAACTCATAGTAAACTAACAATAGACAAGTATTTCAATGGAAGAAAAGGACGTGTGAAAAAATGCATACAAACATGTGGATTGTGGATAATATTGTGGAAACAAAAAAAGATTATCCACAATTACAAGAAGCAGCAAGATTATTAAGAGAAAATGAAGCGATTGCCTTTCCAACTGAAACTGTGTACGGGCTAGGGGCAAATGCAATGAATGATGAAGCGATTGCGAAAATTTTTGAAGCAAAAGGGAGACCGAGTGATAATCCACTTATTGTCCACATTGGTGCAAAATCACAATTAGAGGGAATTGTTAGAGAAATCCCGCCAGTTGCTGAGGTATTAATGAAGCATTTTTGGCCGGGGCCTTTAACAATTATTTTGCCGAAAAAAGAGGGGATTTCAGAGAAGGTTACAGCAGGGTTAGATACAGTTGGAGTAAGGATGCCGGATCATCCAGTGGCACTTGCTCTTATTGAAGAAGCGAATGTACCTGTCGCAGCACCAAGTGCCAATCGTTCTGGACGACCAAGTCCAACACTTGCACATCATGTATATGAAGATTTAAATGAGAAAATTGCTGGTATTGTTGATGGCGGTGCAACGGGGGTTGGTGTTGAATCAACAGTAATAGATTGTACAAGTGACGTACCAACGATTTTACGTCCGGGCGGGATTACGAAGGAGCAATTAGAAGAAGTGATCGGAACTGTTGCTTTGGACCCTGCACTAAAAGATGAAACAGAAAAACCGAAGGCACCCGGAATGAAATATACTCATTATGCACCGAAAGCACCACTTAGTATTGTAGAAGGATCACGTGAGTTTATTCAACAACTTGTGGATAAGAAGAAAAGTGAAGGTTATACAGTTGGTGTATTGACGACAGAAGAGAATCAACATGTGTATAAAGCAGATGTGGTATTATCTTGTGGTATGCGAAGTGATTTAGCAAGTGTTGCGACGAAATTGTATGATGTACTTCGAACGTTCGATACTAGTAAGGTAGAGGTAATTTTTAGTGAGTCATTCCCGAATGAAGGGATTGGGAACGCGATTATGAACCGTTTAACGAAAGCGGCAGGGCATCATATTATTATTGAAGAGTAGGCGAGTTGAAAAAGAGGTACAGCCCATTTTTTTAGGGGGAAGAGAGGATCCGCTCGTGGCTAGAAGCGGTCAGTGCCTTTTTTAACCCCATGCTATGTAAAAACAGAAGGAAGAAACAAGCATGGGGTCACCTTTTGTTTTTCATAGATTCTAATTTTCCTCGGATGAGCATATTGTGAAGTAGCAAGTCCGAGGAGGGACGAGAATGAAGATTGAACAACTACTACCTTTGTTTATAATGGCATTTGCCTTAGGGATGGATGCATTTTCTGTAAGCCTCGGCATGGGGATGGTAGCCCTTAGAATGCGACAAATTATGTATATCGGTATGACGATAGGCCTGTTTCACATTGTTATGCCGTTTCTTGGGATGATACTAGGACGTTTTTTATCAGAGACATTTGGTCATATGGCGACTGTTGCCGGGGCTATTTTGTTAATTGGATTAGGATTTTATATTGTGTACTCTGCTATTGTAGAAGAGGAAGAGACAAGGGCTGCGCCGGTAGGGATTAGTTTGCTTGTATTTGCGTTTAGTGTGAGTGTTGACAGTTTTTCAGTTGGGCTCAGTCTTGGGATTTACGGAGCACAAATGATTGTAACAATTTTGCTATTTGGGCTGGTCAGTATGATATTAGCTTGGGGCGGTTTACTAATTGGAAGACATGCCAAGCGTTTTCTTGGTATGTATGGTGAAGTACTTGGCGGTATCATTCTTATTGGTTTTGGATTATGTCTTCTTTTTCCAATATAGTTACAAAGGCTTGATATTTGGAGTTTTTTTATAAAGAGCCGCACTGAGCGAGCTTAAGTTAATTCGTGTTGCGTGAATATAAAGTCCTTTCTGTTCAAAACATTTTTTATAACAGTCTTTGTTATAATGAAAAATATTATATAGTAGAAGGGATGATAGAAATGACAAGAATCAAACAAATTTTTGGCATTATTATTAGTTTTTTCGTATTTTGGTTTAGTATGCTCGGTGTACAAATGTTTGCTGAGTTTCTAAATATAGATTCTTTAAAATTCATTCAGGGAAAAACAGAGGCGGCTCGTATGTTTTATTCCCCATATCCATTTGTTATCGTTTTCCTTATTACGTTGCTTTCTTTATATTTCTTTGTTGTGAAACTTGGAAGGCCAAAGAAGGAGAAGGTGCCTGGGTTAGAGGCAAAACGCGAGGAAGTATAAGATATAGAAGAAGACCAGCTTAAGCATCTTGCAAGCTGGTCTTTTGTATTGTAAGCAACTTTAAGTTCCAGTGGCAAGCTCGTCGCATCTAAGAACCTTCCGCCCAAAAGGTAAAGAACGCCTTTGGGGCGAAAGAACCTTAGCTGGTCAGAGCTGAACGAGCCACTTCCGCTTTTAAATAGGCCTTACAAGTTCGAATTGTTCCCCTAATTTCGCATAGTTGTGTCCTGCGAGTCGGCTTACTGGTTTTAGCCCTTCTGCATGAATCCGGCCGTTTTCATATAAATGTTCTGCGACGTGGAAGCGGACGATGCGGCCGATTAGTAAGTCACATGCTGGCGAGTCTTCCGTTCCGCCTAGTGGGATAGCTTGTTCTAATACACACTCCATACGAATGTTCGCTTCTTTTACCCCTGGTACCGAGATGACATCGCTTTCGATAGGGGTTAGTTTCGCTAATTCAATTTCACTTTGAGTTGGTGGAAGGTTTGCAGCGGTTTCGTTGATGGCTTCCACATAGGATTCATCGGAGATATGTACAACAAATTCACCTTGTTCAATTGCGTTTCGAGAAGTATCTTTTCGCTCGCCTTCTTTCCGTTGTACAGAAACAGAGATGAGCGGTGGATTAGCGGCAACAATATTAAAATAGCTGTATGGAGCTCCGTTTAAAACTCCGTCTTTTGTTACAGAAGTAACGAATGCAACGGGGCGTGGAATGATGCTCCCTGTTAATAATTTGTAATTATCTTTTTCTGTTTGTTCATTTGGGTTAATCGACAGCATGTTTGTAATCTCCCTTCCTTTATATGAATCCTTCTTTGTTTGTTTACAAGATAATGGGGGGAAACTCCTGCTAAAAAAATATTTTTTTGGCGGTTTTTGTAAATGAATTCAAAAAGAAAAAGGTGAAGTTAGGTTTTTAATAGAAAGAACGAGTTTTTAGCGATGACTATGTATTGTATAAAAGTGTTCGTTTTTTAACGCGTTATAAAAGATAAAGTAATGAAAATCTTAAAAAATAGGCGCGAGTTAAAGCCGCAAGACCACCAAATTCTTTACTTGGTGGTCTTAACAGGCCGTGGAGAAAGGGGAATGCTACAAAATTATAAAAAGAAACATGGTGATTTGGTGAGGTTGGTTCGGATAAAATGGTGAATGAAATTTTATCGGCGATTTTTTAAATATATCGATCGTTTCTCATCATATATCAGCGATTCGACAAAGGATATCGACTAACCAACAAAAAACGACAAAAAACAGGAGCCCCTAGCTCCTGTTTCCCGATAAACTGAAAATTTGAATGGTGTAATTAAAGTAAAACGTAAGCGCCAGGTCCAGTTAATGCAACGCCAACTGCAATGGCAATTAAGATCATGTTATATTCAAAACCGTTTTGTGTTACCCAGTAGCCATTTTTTCCATGTACAGTAAAGATTGCAACTAGCATTGTACCAACGATAAATAATGATCCAACCCAAGTGAAGATCCCTGCTGCGAATAAGAAGCCACCTAATAGCTCAGTTGCGCCTGCCATAAATGCCATGAATACGCCAGGGCGTAAACCGATCGATTCCATCCAGCCACCTGTTCCTTTCAGGCCGTGACCGCCAAACCAACCAAATAATTTTTGAGTACCATGACCCATGAATGTAATACCGATAATAAGACGAATAATAAGAAGACCGATGTTCATCATTTATAAAACCTCCAAAAAGTTATTTACTTACCTTATGTAAGTTATAATAAATCAGTTACTTACTTTAGTCAAGTTACTTTCTAAAAAAACAAGAAGAAAATTTTACAAATCAATAACAAAAAATAAAATGCTGTAAAGACCTCTAGACAAGTTGAGGAAAAAAAGAGAAAATACAAGTAAGAAGTTTATGTTCATTATTGTTAGTCAGACAATTTGAATTGACTGGAATTTTGCAAAGCGATACAATAAGGCTCTATTAGTAAGAACGTAATTTTTTTTCGAAAGCGTTTTTACAATGTATTATTTGAAGTATGAGGTCTTACGTGTATCGTAATCTCTACTAGGGATTGCTCTATACATTTTTAATCTAACTATAAGGAGGACCATCCTATGTTTAAAAAATTATTTGGTCTTGGATCTAAAACAAATGCAGAAACAATCGTAGCTCCATTAACTGGAGAAGTGAAAAATATTGAAGAAGTACCAGATCCAGTATTTGCTGGTCGTATGATGGGTAACGGTGTTGCAATCGTTCCAACTGAAGGTGTAGTTGTATCACCAGTAGATGGTGAAATCGTACAATTATTCCATACAAAACACGCTGTTGGAATTAAAGCGAAAAATGGTACGGAAATTTTAATCCACGTTGGTTTAGAAACTGTAAAAATGGAAGGCGAAGGTTTCGACGCTCACGTATCTGAAGGACAAACTGTGAAAGCTGGCGACAAATTAATTTCTTTCGACTTAGAATTAATTCGCGAAAAAGCAAAAAGCACAATTACTCCAATCGTTATTACAAACACAGATGCAACAGAATCTATTGATACAACTGTAGGCGTATCAGCTACAAAAGGTGCAACTGAAGTTATGAAAGTTACAATGAAATAATGATTTTTTGTAAGGAATCCATTTTATGTGAAATGGATTCCTTATTCTATATCAGTATAAAAATTCTTGTGTGGGATATTTTTCTTTGCCCGGCACTTGGAATTAGGGTTTCATATATATATGGATAAGGCGTATTTCTCTTAGGAAACATAAGGTGAAACTTTAATCAGTAGGGGTTTTCTTCATCCCCCTGATTATTAGTTGAACCAATCGAGCTTTTACGAGCAGTTTGACTCTCACCTAACTTCTTTACTTTCGCTGAATTTTGAGGTGAAAGCCTTATTGCCCGTTAATGCGGGGTAAAGGAGCAATGCGCCTTTTGTATATTCGCATTGCTTTTGTTCTAATGTAATGTACGTTATGATGAGTGTAGAACATTCACCATAAGGGGGAATTTAGATGAAGCGAGTGTTGTTTGTTTGCACTGGAAATACATGTCGTAGCCCGATGGCAGAGGCGTTGCTTCGTCATTATGGAGAAGAGAAGTTTGAAGTAAAGTCTGCTGGTGTTTTTGCTAGTCCTGGAAGTGATGCATCTTTGCATGCAAAAGATGCGTTAGCAGAAAAAGGGATTAAAGAAGCGCATGCTTCGCAGCAAATAACGGAAGAATTACTTGAGTGGGCTGATATGGTACTTGCGATGACGGAAAGTCATAAACAACTTGTGCTTGGGTACTATCCGAGTGCAAGTGAGAAAGTGGATACATTCTATGAATTTGTTGAGGGTACAAGTAAAGATATTTCAGACCCATTTGGCGGTTCCTTCTCTATTTATCAATCAACATTAGAAGAGATGGAAAAACTTGTACAAACTTTATTGGAAAAACATTCAGAAGGTTAATGTTTCGTGTATAATACGTTATTGGAGATGATCTTACTTGGAATGAGCAAGTAAGTGTTAAATTTTTGCAATCATTCATCAGTGGGTATGAAGAGTCCTATTTGATGGAGGTTTCACAAAAGTTTTGGAGGGGTAAAAAATGAAAGTAGTAGTAGCATCTGATCACGGTGGAATGAATATCCGCAAAGAAATCGTAAGTTTATTAGAAGAATTAAACATCGAATATGTTGATTTAGGATGTGAATGCGAAGCAGGTTCTGTTGATTACCCTGATTTTGCATTTCCAGCAGCAGAAATGGTTGCTAATGGTGAAGTAGATCGCGGGATTTTAATTTGTGGAACAGGTATTGGTATGTCAATTGCAGCAAATAAAGTACACGGTATTCGTTGTGCGTTAGTTCATGATACATTTAGTGCAAAAGCAACAAGAGAACATAATGATAGCAATATGTTAGCGATGGGTGAGCGTGTAATTGGTGCTGGATTAGCGCGCGATATCGCGAAAATTTGGTTAACAACTGATTATGAAGGTGGACGTCACGAAAATCGTGTAGGAAAAATTAAAACATACGAAGCGAAGTAATCTTCTATTGGGATGTACAATATTGTTGCACCAATCTGTGAAAGGAAGAGGCGTCATGACGGAAGTAGTAAAAGTAAGAGAGCAGCTACAAGCATTGCTTTCTGATTTTCAAGAACAAGCTTCACTGCAAAGCGGTCAAATTTTTGTAGTGGGCTGTAGCACGAGTGAAGTGCTCGGGAAGAGAATTGGAACATCAGGAACGATGGAAGTGGCGGAAGCGATTTTTTCTGAACTAAAACAATTTCAAGAGACAACTAGTATTGAGCTCGCATTCCAATGTTGTGAGCATTTAAATCGGGCTTTAGTAGTAGAGAAAGAAATAGCAATGAAATATCAATTTGAAATTGTAAACGTTATGCCTGTTAGATCAGCTGGTGGTGCATTAGCAACATATGCTTACGATCATTTAAAAAATCCTGTAGTGATTGAATTTATAAAAGCAGATGCAGGCATGGATATTGGTGATACATTTATTGGTATGCACTTAAAGCATGTAGCAGTGCCAATTCGTACAAGTGTAAAAGAGATCGGAAGTGCACACGTCACGATGGCGAAAACACGTGCGAAACTGATTGGCGGTGCACGTGCTGTATATAGGGCAGTAGAAGAGACGGTTACTTGTAGTTAGAAGTAAAGAAATAGAAAGTGATGTAATCTCTCTTTATTATGTATAAGAGGTATGTAGTCTGACTTTATTATGAATAAGAAGAAAAGGCCAAACTTGGTCTTTTTTTTCTTTTATGATATAGAAAGTCATGTTAGAATGTAGTTGAAAACATGAAGGTTCGAAAGAATTACAACTTTAATTTTCGTTTTTTCTAAAAAAAAATAGAAAAAACGATCGGAAATTGGTGTAATTCGTTCAGAAAAGGGGGATTTTGGTGGATCATTTAAAACGTCAAGATGAAAAGGTATTTGCTGCAATTGAAGCAGAACTAGGAAGACAGCGTTCAAAAATTGAATTGATTGCTTCAGAAAACTTCGTAAGCGAAGCTGTCATGGAAGCGCAAGGTTCTGTTTTAACAAATAAGTATGCAGAAGGATATCCTGGCAAACGTTACTATGGTGGTTGTGAGCATGTAGACGTAGTAGAGGATATTGCACGTGATCGCGTAAAAGAAATTTTTGGCGCAGAGCATGTGAATGTTCAACCGCACTCTGGTGCACAAGCGAACATGGCTGTATACTTCACGATTTTAGAGCATGGCGATACAGTACTTGGTATGAACTTATCCCACGGTGGTCATTTAACACACGGAAGCCCTGTTAACTTTAGTGGGGTACAATATAATTTCGTAGAGTATGGCGTTGATGCTGATTCACATCGTATCAATTATGATGATGTGTTAGCGAAAGCAAAGGAACATAAGCCAAAATTAATCGTTGCAGGTGCAAGTGCCTACCCTCGTGTGATCGATTTCAAGAAATTTCGTGAGATCGCGGATGAAGTTGGCGCATACTTAATGGTAGATATGGCACATATCGCAGGTTTAGTTGCAGCGGGCTTACATCCAAACCCAGTGCCACATGCACATTTCGTTACAACAACAACACATAAAACATTACGTGGCCCACGCGGTGGTATGATTTTATGTGAAGAAAAATTTGCGAAGCAAATTGATAAATCAATCTTCCCTGGTATTCAAGGTGGACCACTTATGCATGTAATTGCTGCGAAAGCTGTTGCATTTGGTGAGGCCCTGCAAGAAGACTTTAAAACATATGCACAAAACATTATTAATAACGCACAGCGCTTAGCAGAAGGTCTTCAAAAAGAAGGGATTACACTTGTTTCTGGTGGTACGGATAACCATCTTATCTTAATCGATGTTCGTAACCTAGCTATTACAGGTAAAGTTGCAGAGCATGTATTAGATGAAGTAGGTATTACTGCAAACAAAAACACAATCCCATTTGAAACAGCAAGTCCATTTGTAACAAGCGGTGTACGTATTGGTACAGCAGCGGTAACATCTCGTGGATTCGGCCTAGAAGAAATGGATGAAATTGCAGCAATCATCGCTCATACGTTAAAAAATCATGAGGATGAAGTGGCGTTAGAAGAAGCACGTAAACGTGTAGAAGCATTAACAGCAAAATTCCCAATGTATACAGGTCTATAATAAATTGAAAGAGACTGCTGAAACGTATATTGTTTCAGTAGTCTTTTTTGCTTTAGAAAATGAATTGTTATTAGATCGGTTTATAATATGTATATAAAATGTGATTAAATTTTGGAGAAATAATGAAGGATACGTTTCCCATAATTGGTAAAGATATTGGGTAGATTCATAATGGGATTGAAACTTTTCCAAATTTGCCCTTGAATATTAGTAGCGTTTTCTTTACAATCGTAAATAGTGCAAAATGGCGTGTACACACGCATGAATATCATCTGAAGGAGAGATTCACATGGGAAAACTGTATGTATTTGATCACCCGTTAATTCAACATAAGATTACATATATTCGCGATAAAAACACAGGTACAAAAGAATTTCGTGAATTAGTGGATGAAGTAGCAAGTTTAATGGCATTTGAAATTACACGCGATCTTCCACTTGAAGAAATCGAAATTGAAACTCCTGTAAGCAAAGCAAAAACAAAAGTGATCGCTGGTAAAAAGCTTGGTTTAATTCCGATTTTACGTGCAGGTTTAGGAATGGTAGACGGAATTCTGAAATTAATCCCAGCAGCAAAAGTAGGGCACGTTGGTTTATATCGTGATCCGGAAACATTGCAACCAGTAGAATACTATGTGAAACTTCCAACGGATGTAGAAGAACGTGACTTTATCGTACTTGATCCGATGTTAGCGACAGGTGGTTCCGCGGCTGAAGCGATTCAATCTCTGAAAAAGCGCGGTGCGAAACAAATTAAATTAATGTGTATCGTAGCTGCACCAGAAGGCGTAAAAGTAGTACAAGAAGAACACCCTGATGTTGATATTTATGTAGCGGCATTAGATGAGAAATTAAATGATCATGGCTATGTTGTTCCAGGACTTGGTGATGCTGGTGATCGTTTATTTGGAACGAAGTAAGACAACAGACGAGAGGGATTTCCTCCTCGTCTTTTTTTTATGTATAAACACGGTGAGGGAATGGGATTTTTTGTATATGCAACATAACTTGCATATAATCCACATATAATATAGAAGTCGAACGTCTAATAAGCTCTATAATATAGAAGGAAAACGTTATATCGTAAAAACATAATCGTGACAAACTTGTGAACTTTTTCTTCTATTATAAGAGAAGAATTTCTAGAAATTGCATATCTTTCACCAGTATTTAGAAGGGGAACGTTTTCATTTTTTGGTAATAAATTACTAATACTCAAATTTTTTGATTTTTTACGATTTCTCGTTGACAGTGCTAATACCCTATTGTATGCTAACAACGGGGATAGATGGTAGGGCTTTCAGTGACAATTTTATATCTATTCCGTGACGAAAAAGTTAACTTTTTATTTTGTATAGGATTTATGCAAAGAAATGAGTTATTATTAACACATCGTGAATGAGGGTTACATATTGGAGGGATGAATCCTTGCAAAAAAACGATCGCAACCCAGTAAAAGCATATGCTTTAATGACAGGAATTCTTGCTCAATTAGTCGGTTCTATTCTTGTTGGAATCTTCGGTGGGCAATGGATTGACAGTAAGGTTGGAACGTTTCCAGTGTTTCTTATCATAGGTTTATTGCTAGGATTAGGAACAGGGATTTACGCAATGATTCGACTCATTCGACACTACTATTCGGGAGAGCAATGATGATAGATGTACATGGACTTGTCCAAAGACAAAAGAAATATATGTACTACTTGCTTGCGCTTTTTGTCCTAGGATGGGGCTTTACCTCTTACAAGGATGTATTTCTTGGACTGATTATCGGGACGATTTTCAGTTTTCTTAGTTTGCGCATCATTGCACGTAGAACAGACAAGCTATTAGACCGCGTGACCAATGGGGAAAGCGTGAAGTTTAAGGCGACCGCTGTTAGTACATATTCGAGATTTGCCACGATTGGGTTATTGATTTTATTTGCAGCAAAATATCAGCATTTAATTGCGATGTGGAGCTTAGGTGTAGGATTGCTGACAGGCTATCTTGTCATGATCATAGATTTTCTTTATTTAGAGTATAAGAGCAGGGAAGAGAGGTGAATTACTAGTGGAACACGGTAAATTAGTTGAATTTCTAGGTTTAACGTTCGATTTGTCCTCAGTCATGATGGTTACTGTGGCGGCAGTTATTGTTTTCTTAATCGCTGTTATAGGGACACGCACATTGGCTCTTCGTCCAACAGGAATGCAAAACTTCCTTGAATGGGTGTTAGACTTCGTGAAAGGAATTATTAACAGTACAATGGATTGGAAAACAGGTGGACGCTTCTTAACACTTGGCGTTACGCTTATGATGTTTATCTTCGTATCAAACATGCTCGGCTTACCATTTATGTATTCAACAACTGAGGCTGGTGAACACATTGCATGGTGGAGATCACCAACGTCTGACCCAGCAGTTACATTAACATTAGCCGTGATGGTAGTTACCCTCACCCATTATTATGGAATTAAGATGAAGGGTACAAAAGAATATCTCAAAGGTTATTTCCAACCTATGTCGTTCTTATTTCCTTTAAAGGTTATTGAGGAGTTTGCTAACACATTAACGTTAGGTCTTCGTCTATTCGGTAACATCTATGCAGGTGAGATTTTATTAGGATTACTTGCTAAATTAGGTGGAAGCGGAGCTGTACTTGGAGCGTTAGGTGCAATTGTACCAATGTTAGCATGGATGGGATTCAGTGTATTCGTTGGTTCAATCCAAGCGTTTATCTTTACAATGTTAACGATGGTGTACATGGCTCATAAAGTAAGTCATGACCATTAATATACTTTCATAAGTAAGAAAAAATTTATTTTTTTATAATACAAAGGAGGACGAATTAAATGAGTTTAGGTGTAATCGCAGCTGCAATTGCAATTGGTTTATCAGCATTAGGTGCAGGTATTGGTAACGGTCTTATCGTATCACGTACAATTGAAGGTGTTGCTCGTCAACCAGAATTAAAAGGCGCACTTCAAACAATTATGTTCATCGGGGTTGCATTAGTTGAGGCACTTCCAATCATTGGGGTAGTTATCGCATTCATCGTAATGAACAAATAAGGGAGACTCCCCTTACATAGATGGCGAAGAGTGTTTTTGGACTTTCTTCGCCATTGCTTTATGAACGAAATGTATGTCTTTTTTTTTCATATAGTAAATTTAGATATCACGAAGGGAGTGAATCCTTGTGCCAACTTTAATGTTAGGAGCTGCCATTCCATTTGGAACGATCGCTTATACATTGGTCGTTTTCCTAATTTTATTAGTAATGCTACGTAAATTTGCTTGGGGTCCTTTAATGGGAATTATGAAGGAACGTGAAGAGCATGTTGCTAGTGAAATCGACGCTGCAGAACAAAATCATGCAGAGGCGAAGAAGCTAGTAGAAGAACAACGTGAAATGTTAAAACAATCACGTGTTGAAGCACAAGAGTTAATCGAAAGAGCGAAGAAACAAGCAGAAGACCAAAAAGATGGTATTGTTGCTGCTGCAAAAGAAGAAGCAGAATCTATTAAAGCATCTGCTGTACAAGAAATTCAACGCGAAAAAGAGCAAGCGATTGCTGCTCTGCAAGAACAAGTCGCTTCTTTATCTGTTCAAATTGCTTCTAAAGTAATTGAGAAAGAACTAAAAGAAGAAGATCAAGTGAAGTTAATTCGCGATTATATTAAAGAAGTAGGAGAAGCGCGATGAGCAATGAGATTGTAGCAAAACGTTATGCTGTCGCTCTTTTTCAAATTGCAAAAGAAAAACACGTATTAGAAATGTTTGAAGAGGAATTACGTCTTGTACAACACGTTTTTGTAAAGAACGAGGAACTACATAGCTTTTTAACACAACCGAACATTTCAAAGGAACAGAAAAAAACGTTTCTTTCTAACGTATTCTCTTCTGTTTCTGAGTCTATTTTAAATACGTTATATATTTTGGTTGATAACAAACGCATTGAAATTCTACCTGAAATCGCAAATGAATACGTTGTTCTTGCTAATGAAGAACGTAACGTAGCAGATGCAACTGTATATTCGATTCGTTCTCTATCTGAAGAGGAGAAGCTTAACGTTGCGGAAGCATTTGCAAAGAAAACAGGAAAAGATGCAATTCGTATTAATAATATTGTAGATGAAGATTTACTAGGTGGCATTAAAGTGCGCATCGGAAATCGAATTTACGATGGAAGCTTACAAGGAAAGTTAGCACGTATTCAGCGTGAACTTATGAAGAATAGATAGGGGTGAAGCACATGAGCATCAGAGCTGAAGAAATTAGCGCACTGATAAAGCAACAAATTGAGAACTATCAGTCTGAAATCGAAGTTAGTGATGTTGGTACAGTTATCCAAGTTGGTGATGGTATCGCACGTGCTCATGGTCTTGATAACGTTATGGCTGGTGAACTTGTAGAGTTCTCTAACGGCGTTATGGGACTAGCACAAAACTTAGAGGAAAACAACGTAGGTATTATTATTTTAGGACCTTACACAGAAATTCGTGAAGGTGACGAAGTTCGTCGTACTGGTCGCATCATGCAAGTACCAGTAGGGAAAGAACTAATCGGTCGTGTTGTAAACCCATTAGGTCAACCAGTAGATGGTTTAGGCCCAATCAATACAACAAACACTCGTCCAATCGAAAGTCCAGCACCAGGTGTAATGGATCGTAAGTCTGTTCATGAGCCACTTCAAACAGGTATTAAAGCGATTGACGCGCTTGTACCGATTGGCCGTGGTCAACGTGAGTTAATCATCGGTGACCGTCAAACAGGTAAAACGGCAGTTGCACTTGACACAATCATCAATCAAAAAGATGAAGATATGATTTGTATCTACGTTGCAATTGGACAAAAAGAATCTACAGTACGTAACGTAGTAGAAACTTTACGTAAGCACGGTGCGTTAGATTACACAATCGTTGTAACAGCATCAGCTTCTCAACCAGCTCCATTATTATACTTAGCTCCTTATGCTGGTGTAACAATGGGTGAAGAGTTCATGTACAATGGTAAACACGTATTAGTAGTATATGATGACTTATCGAAACAAGCAGCTGCTTATCGTGAACTTTCATTACTATTACGTCGTCCTCCAGGTCGTGAAGCGTATCCAGGGGATGTATTCTACTTACATTCTCGCTTACTAGAGCGTGCGGCAAAATTAAGTGATGCAAAAGGCGGCGGTTCTTTAACAGCTCTACCTTTCATCGAAACACAAGCAGGGGACGTATCAGCTTACATCCCAACAAACGTAATCTCTATCACAGATGGACAAATCTTCTTACAATCTGATTTATTCTTCTCTGGCGTACGTCCAGCAATTGATGCAGGTACTTCAGTATCTCGTGTTGGTGGATCTGCTCAGATTAAAGCGATGAGTAAAGTATCAGGTACACTTCGTCTTGACCTTGCATCTTATCGTGAGTTAGAAGCGTTCGCTCAGTTCGGTTCTGACCTTGATAAAGCAACACAAGCGAAATTAAACCGTGGTGCTCGCACAGTTGAAGTATTAAAACAAGGATTACACAAACCGTTACGAGTAGAGAAACAAGTTATCATTCTTTACGCTCTAACACGTGGATTCCTAGATGATATCCCAGTAGCAGATATCACTCGTTTTGAAGAAGAATTCCATGCTTGGTTAGATTCAAATGCAGCTGAATTATTAAGCGAAATCCGCACAACTAAAAAACTTGCGGATGACGACAAATTTGCTGCAGCAATTAACGGATTCAAAAAAGTTTTCGTAGCTTCTGAAGCATAAAAAGCGGAGGCGGTTCACGCCGCTGAAACTAGATTATATAAAAGGTAATTCTTACAGGAATTACGAACGGTTATGTAAAGGAAAAGAGTAGGTGCACCTATTCTTTTCCTTCAATCATGAGCAAGAATATCTTGCAACGTAGATTAGGAAGATGAACCAAAAGGATTCTTACTAATCGTGCCAACTTCCGGAAAAAGGTGGTGAAAACCTGTGGCATCTTTACGCGATATAAAAGCGAAAATTAACTCGACAAAGAAAACGAGTCAAATTACGAAAGCGATGGAGATGGTATCTGCATCGAAGTTAAGTCGTGCAGAGCAAAATGCTAAATCTTTCGTTCCGTATATGGAAAAAATTCAAGAAGTAGTAGCGAGCATTGCACAAGGAAGCAAAGGAATTAATCATCCAATGCTAACAGCGCGTCCTGTGAAACGTACAGGATACATCGTTATTACATCTGATCGCGGACTAGCAGGTGGTTATAACAGCAACGTATTACGTACGGTAAGTAACGTAATACGTGAACGTCATAATATGGATTCAAACCAATATTCAATTATTGTGCTTGGACGACTAGGACGTGATTATTTAAAACGTCGCGGTTTTAATATTATTGATGAAGTAGTTGGGTTATCTGATCACCCATCATTTACAGATATTAAAGACCTTGCTTCTCGAGCAATCGCGATGTTCGCAGACGGTGCTTATGATGAGCTGTATATTTACTACAATCATTTCGTAAGTAAAATTTCACAAGAAGTAACGGAAAATAAAATTTTACCGCTTACGGAAGTGAAGTCTGACAAACCGACGACAGCTTATGAGTTTGAACCTTCTGAAGAAGATATCTTAAAAGTATTATTGCCACAATACGCAGAAAGCTTAGTGTACGGTGCATTACTAGACGGTAAAGCAAGTGAACACGCGGCGCGTATGACAGCAATGAAGAGTGCTACAGACAACGCAATGGAAGTTATCGATTCACTTACACTTTCATTCAACCGTGCTCGACAAGCAGCGATTACACAAGAGATTACGGAAATCGTTGGTGGAGCAGCAGCGTTAGAGTAGTAATATAAGGCGGAAGCAGCTCGTTCAGAATGGCAGGGGGATGGAGCTTTTGACGTAGAGGTGTTTTGTGTCTCGCAGGAAGAAGCGAAGCCCCCGAGCATTCTAGCCGCTGTAGCTAGAGTAATATAAGGCGAAAGCGGTTCTTTTAGAAGAATCGCCTAAGCTACACTAATAAAAAATGAAAGCCGACTCTCATAGAAAGCTGGCTAATTTAAAGAAAGCTAGGAGGGAACCCGATGAATAAAGGGCGCGTTACGCAAATCATGGGTCCGGTTGTAGACGTTAAGTTTGACGGCGGAAAGCTACCTGAAATCTACAATGCCCTTAGAATTAAAAAAGATGAAGTTAACTTAACTTTAGAAGTTGCACTTCACTTAGGTGATGACACAGTTCGTACGGTTGCGATGTCTTCTACTGATGGACTTGTTCGTGGTACAGAAGTAGAGGATACTGGTAAAGCAATTTCTGTTCCAGTTGGTGATGCAACACTTGGTCGTGTATTTAACGTATTAGGTGATGCAATTGACTTAGATGGTGAAATGCCAGCGGATGTACACCGTGATCCAATTCATCGTCAAGCACCTGCATTTGAAGAATTATCTACAAAAGTAGAAATTCTTGAAACTGGTATTAAAGTAGTAGATTTACTTGCACCATATATTAAAGGTGGTAAAATCGGTCTATTCGGTGGTGCCGGTGTAGGTAAAACAGTATTAATTCAGGAATTAATTAATAACATCGCACAAGAGCACGGTGGTATCTCTGTATTCGCTGGTGTAGGTGAGCGTACTCGTGAGGGTAACGACTTATACCACGAAATGAGCGATTCTGGCGTAATTAAGAAAACAGCGATGGTATTCGGACAAATGAACGAGCCACCTGGTGCACGTCAACGTGTTGCATTAACAGGGTTAACAATGGCTGAACATTTCCGTGATGAGCAAGGACAAGATGTACTATTGTTCATCGATAACATCTTCCGTTTCACGCAAGCGGGTTCTGAAGTATCTGCCCTTCTTGGTCGTATGCCATCTGCGGTAGGTTACCAACCAACACTTGCAACTGAAATGGGTCAATTACAAGAACGTATTACATCTACAAATAAAGGGTCTATCACGTCTATCCAAGCGGTATATGTACCAGCCGATGACTATACTGACCCAGCACCAGCTACAACGTTCGCTCACTTAGATGCAACAACAAACTTAGAGCGTCGTTTAACACAAATGGGTATTTACCCAGCGGTAGATCCATTGGCATCTACATCTCGTGCGCTTTCTCCAGAAATCGTAGGAGAAGAGCATTATGAAGTAGCTCGTCAAGTACAACAAACGCTTCAACGTTATAAAGAGCTTCAAGATATCATCGCTATCTTAGGTATGGATGAGATTTCTGAAGAAGATAAGTTAGTTGTACAACGTGCTCGTCGCATTCAGTTCTTCTTATCACAAAACTTCCACGTAGCGGAACAATTTACAGGTCAAAAAGGTTCTTACGTACCTGTAAAAGAAACAGTTCGTGGTTTCAAAGAAATTCTAGAAGGAAAATATGATGACCTTCCAGAAGATGCATTCCGCTTAGTTGGTGGCATTGAAGAAGTTATTGAAAACGCGAAGAAAATGATGGCGTAAGGCCTTAGGAGGGACGAATTATGAAGACATTTCCAGTCAGTATTGTAACTCCTGATGGACCGGTTTACGAAAAAGAAGTAGAAATGGTAAGCGTAAAAGCGGAAAGTGGGGAAATGGGGATCTTACCGGGTCACATTCCAACTGTTGCACCGCTGAAAATTAGTGCAGTTCGTTTGAAAAATGGTGGACACACTGATTATGTAGCAGTAAGTGGTGGCTTTATCGAAGTTCGTCCAGATAAAGTAACAGTATTAGCGCCGTCTGCTGAAGGAGCAAACCATATCGACATCCATCGTGCAAACGAAGCGAAGCGCCGTGCTGAACAACGTATGCAAGATAAACAAGTACATGTTGACTTCAAGCGTGCAGAACTTGCGCTGCAACGTGCAGTTAACCGTTTGAACGTTTCCGATATGAAATAAGAAAATCCGTAAAGGGTCATCCCTTTACGGATTTTTTTTATTTCATTAAAAAATTATTGCAATAAAAAAATGATATTGTGTCGTATCTTTTTTATGATAAATCCCAAAAATATTTCCAAAACTGGTATAATTACTCTGCCTGTTTATAGAGTTAAAGTATGTGAATTGTCCAATTTGGACTGGGGAAGGAGATGAGAAAGTGATTAGTGAAATGAAACGAGAAGCTTTACAATCACTAAAAGGGAAATGGGGACTGGGCGTAGGTTCAACAATTTTATATGTTATTTTAAGTTATGTTATATCAACAGTTGCAACTATTGTTGTTATCATTCCTTTTGTAATTTTACTATTGTCATTAGGTAATTCAATCAATGTATTGGAAGAAGAAACAGTGACGATGGGACTTATTATTACCGGTTGTCTTTTTTATTTTTTAATGGTAATTGTGAACCTTGGGACATACGGTATTACGGCGTATGGCTACACGAACGTGTCGTTAAAGCTTAGCAGAAGACAAGGAGCAACAATAGATGCTTTATTTGAGGGATTTCGTGGTTTTAAAAGAATGTTGACTACGATGAAAGCGATGCTCTTGATCTGTTTATATTCTGGAATGTGGATTCCATTCGTTTTACTAGTTATTATGGGGTTCTTAGCAGAAGGTGGAAGAAGTGCTGGAGAAGGATCAGCTATTGCCCTATTTGTTTTATTATTTATTTCATTCATTGTTATTATTATTGCTTATTTTTCATATGCAATGACGTATTATGTAATGATTGATCATCCGGAATATGGTGCTTTACAAGCGATGAAAGAAAGTAAAGAAATCATGAAAGGGCACAAAATGGATTTATTTCTTCTATGGCTGAGTTTTATCGGTTGGGCAATATTAGCGGTTATTCCGTTTGGACTTGGGCTTCTTTGGCTGTCTCCATACGTTAGTACAACAACAGCGCATTTTTATCAAAGTATATCAGAGGAAAGATAGTGTGCACTTAAATTTATGGGTATAATGAAAGAAATGGTATGTTGATATAATAATATCGACATACCATTTCTTTCATTAGGAGGTTATATATGATTAGCCAATTAAAACGAGAAGCACTTGATGCGTTAAAAGGAAAATGGGGATTAGCGGTAGGGGCGACTCTATTAATCGGAATCCTTATTGGTGCTGTGGAGTTAGTAACTACATGTATTTTCTCAATGTTTTGGGGCTGGAAAGAGGCGCAGGATTCTCTTACAGTAAGTATTGTAGCGATGCTTATTATCGGTCCATTAACGCTCGGTGCTTATTATATTGTGTTAAACGCAATTCGTGGGACAGAGGTTCGTATCGGTCATATATTTGAATGACTAAGTGATGGAAATAAGTTTATTAAATCATTTTTAACATACTTATTAATGACTGTGTATCTTGTGTTATGGACATTGCTTCTTATTATTCCAGGAATTATTAAATCATTTTCTTACGCCATGACGTATTTCATTTTAAATGATCATCCAGAATATACAGCGAATCAAGCAATTATTGAAAGTCGCCGTATGATGAATGGACATAAAATGGACTATTTCTTATTATGCTTAAGTTTTCTAGGTTGGTTTCTATTAAGTGTCGTTACGTTAGGGATTGGTTTCTTATGGTTAGCTCCATATTTTTACACGACATCTGCAGCATTTTATGAGGAAATTTCAAAAGAATATTATAAGAAAGAAGATACTACTTTTTAGAAGAATGACTAGCATGAAAGGAATCATTTCATGCTAGTTTTTTTGAGAATGAAATGAGTTGCAATTACTGTACACCAAGTAACATAAGGGAAAATCTTTCTCTAGTTACTTGGTTTTTCTTTTTCCCAATATATCGACATTGGAATTTGAAGTTTGTTATAATGAAAATAGTCTCATTATTTAGAAAAATTTAAAAATAATAAATTATGTAGATGGGACATATTGTTTACTAAGTGAATTTGTTCTTCATTTAAAGGGAGGGGTTCAGGGGTGGCGAATGTATATGAAAATAGTTATATGATTGTTGGGATCTTTTTACTATTAGGTATATTGCTACCGGTAGTGGCTCTTACATTAGGAAAAATGCTGCGCCCATATAAACCAAGCGCAGCAAAGGAAATGACGTACGAAAGTGGTATGGAACCTTATCATGATGCAAATGTTCGTTTTCATGCTCGTTATTATATGTTTGCGTTATTGTTTGTTATTTTTGATGTGGAAACTGTATTTTTATATCCGTGGGCTGTTGCATATGACAAGCTTGGTTTGTTTGCGCTTGTTGAAATGTTGATCTTTGTCATTATGTTACTTTTTGGATTGGCATATGCTTGGAAAAAGAAGGTGTTACAATGGCTATAAATTTCGAAGAATTACATCCACAGGAACGTGCGGAATTAGAGCGAAATATTTTCTTTACAACGTTAGAACAAGTAAAAGGGTGGGCAAGGAGCAATTCTTTATGGCCGATGACATTTGGACTTGCATGCTGTGCGATTGAAATGATGGGAGTTGGTTCATCACATTATGATTTAGACCGATTTGGATCATTTTTTCGAACATCACCGAGGCAATCAGATGTCATGATTGTTTCAGGAACAGTAACGAAGAAAATGGCACCAATTGTGCGTCGTTTATATGATCAAATGCCAGAACCGAAATGGGTTATTGCGATGGGGTCCTGTGCAACAGCTGGTGGTCCATATGTGAACTCATATGCTGTTGTGAAAGGAGTGGACCAAATTGTACCTGTAGATGTGTACATTCCAGGATGTCCTCCGAACCCAGCTGCTTTAATTTATGGGATTAATAAATTAAAAGAAAAGATTCGTTACGAAGCGAAGACTGGAAAGCAGGTGACGAATAGATGAGCGATCAGAATAAAGAGATAGAGGCTATGAAAAGAGAAGCGGCAAGACATGCGAAAGAAGAAGCGCGGAAACGGCTTGCTGCTAAGAAAGAGGAATTGTCTAATGAGACACAAGAAAAAGAGAAAGCGCTATCAAAAGAGGGTGAGATAAGTATAGAAGAGGCAAAACGCCGTGCTGCAGAGGAAGCCAAAGCGGCCGCGCTAGCGAAGCAGAAGGCAAAAGAAAGTGAATCCTCTACAGAAGAAGACAAGGCAAAAGCAAAGGCGAAAGCAGCAGCCGCAGCAAAGGCGAAAGCGGCCGCATTAGCGAAGCAGAAAGCGAAAGAAAACGAATCCTCATTAGAAGAAGACAAGGCAAAAGCAAAGGCGAAAGCAGCAGCCGCAGCAAAAGCCAAAGCGGCCGCATTAGCGAAGCAGAACAGGGCAGAAGGCAGTGAGGTATCGGAAGAGGAAAAAGAAAGGGACAAAGCGAAGGCAATCGCAGTAGCGAAAGCAAAGGCCGCGGCAGCCGCCAAGGCAAAAGGTGCTGCAGGTAAGACAGAAGAAGAGCCGAAGCAGGAGGAAGTATCACCGAAGCAGTCGTATTTGGATGCTTATGTAGAGGCTATTAAGGAGAAAGTAGGTGAACATTCATTAGAGGATTACTATATTAATAAACTCTCTAAGGATGTGCCAACGATTGTTTTGAAGCAGGAGTGTTACTACGAAGTAATGGAACTATTGCGAAGTCATGAAGGACTTGCTTTCGATTATATGTCGGAGCTGCATGCGACGGATTTCGTTACCCATATGGAAGTATACGTTCACTTATTTTCATATGGCAAGAGACAATCTATAGCAGTGAAAGTGAAGGTAGATAGGGAATCGCCGCGGGTCAGGTCGGTTACGCCTTTATGGCAGGGAGCGGATTGGCCAGAGCGAGAAGCGTATGATTTGCTTGGTGTCGTTTTTGAAGGGCATCCGAATTTAACGCGTATTTTAATGCCGGATGATTGGGATGGTCATCCGCTTCGAAAAGATTATGAGCCGCTCGATGTGGAGGTGTAGCATATGATCCGTACAGAGGAAATGCTTTTAAATGTAGGACCACAGCATCCGAGTACGCATGGTGTATTTAGGCTTGTTATTAAAATTGATGGGGAAATTATTAAGGAGGCGACACCTGTCATTGGTTACTTACACCGCGGGACAGAGAAAATTGCAGAGAGTTTGCAGTATACGCAAATTATCCCTTATACAGACCGGATGGATTATTTATCAGCGATGACGAATAACTACGTGATCTGTCACGCTGTTGAGACAATGATGGGGCTTGCGATTCCAGAGCGGGCTGAATATTTGCGCGTACTTGCGATGGAGCTTGGCCGCGTTGCGAGTCATCTCGTTTGGTGGGGCACGAATCTTCTTGATATTGGAGCGGTTAGTCCATTTTTATATGCATTTCGGGAGCGAGAGATGATTATTAATCTTTTAAATGAGCTTTGCGGTGCGCGGCTAACGTTCAATTATATGAGGGTAGGCGGTGTGAAGTGGGATGCTCCGGACGGATGGATCCACAAGGTTCGTGAATTTGTTCCGTATATGAGAGAGCAGTTGAAAGGATATCATGATCTTGTGAGCGGAAATGAAATTTTCTTACATCGTGTGAAGGGGGTTGGGGTATACAGTGCGGAAGAGGCGCTTTCTTATTCGCTTAGCGGGGCGAATTTACGCTGCACCGGTGTGAAGTGGGATCTTCGTAAGGATGAACCGTATTCTATTTATGACCGCTTTTCTTTTGATGTTCCGGTCGGAAGTACGGGGGATGCTTGGGATCGTTACGTGTGCCGAATGGAGGAAATTGAGGAATCCCTTAAAATTATCGAGCAGGCAGCCCAGCAGTTCCCACCAGAAGGACCAATATTGGCGAAAGTGCCGAAAATTATTAAGGTTCCAAAGGGAGAGGCGTTTGTTCGCATCGAATCGCCGCGCGGAGAGATTGGCTGTTACATTGCGAGTGAGGGGAAGAAAGAGCCGTATCGTTTGAAGTTCCGCAGACCGTCTTTTTATAATCTCCAAATCTTACCGAAATTGCTTAAGGGGGAAAATATCGCGAACTTAATTACTATTTTAGGCGGCGTTGATATTGTACTTGGGGAGGTTGATGGATGATGATAGAACGCCTCTTAGAGTCATCTGCGGGTTGGACGAATTTTTTCATTTTTTTCGGATTAGCGGTGCTTTTATTGTTTGCCGTCCTTGGATTTGTTACATACGGGATTTTAGCAGAGCGAAAAGTGATGGGATTTATGCAAGGACGGATTGGGCCGAACCAGGTCGGCGGTAGATTTGGTTTATTACAAACAGTTGCTGACGTTTTAAAACTTCTATTGAAAGAAGATAGCATTCCGAAAGCCGCAGATAAGCCGCTGTTTATATTGGCACCTGTTATCGCATTTGCCCCAGCTTTTATGGTGCTGGCGGTCATTCCATTTACGGATAAATTTCAGTTTGCAGATATTGGAGTTGGTCTTCTCTATTACATCGCTGTATCCGGGATTACAACGATTGGTGTTGTAACGGGAGGATGGGCATCAAACAATAAATATTCCCTTTTAGGCGGAATGCGTGCGGCAGCGCAAATGATTTCCTATGAAATTCCGCTTGTGATGAGCGTGATTGGCGTTGTTTTATTAGCTGGCAGTCTCAATTTAAATGAAATCGTAGCGGCACAGGAGAAGATTTGGTACATTTTTGCGCAGCCGATCGGTTTTGTAATCTTCTTAATTGCCGCGGTTGCAGAATTGAATCGGACACCGTTTGACTTACCAGAAGCGGAGTCGGAACTTGTTTCTGGATATCATACAGAATACTCTGGGTTTCGCTGGGCGTTCTTCATGCTCGCCGAGTACGTGTACTTCTTTGGAATGGCTTCGCTTACTACGGTGCTCTTCCTAGGAGGATGGAATCCGGTTATGTTTCTTAGTTTTATTCCTGGCGCTGTATGGTTTGCCTTGAAGTTTAGCGCGGTAATCTTTCTCTTAATTTGGTTCCGTGTTACATTCCCGCGTCTTAGGGGCGACCAGTTGATGGAGTTTGGCTGGAAAGTATTGTTGCCAATTGCGCTTGCAAACATTTTCTTAACGGCATTGATTAAGGAGTTATTCTTCTAATCTACGAGAGGGGTGCCAGTAGAATATGAAAGGACTATTTAAAGGCTTAAAATATACGCTTAGTAATTTAAGTAAGAAAAAAGTAACGTACGATTATCCAAACCAACCACTACCACTACCAGATCGCTTCCGAGGAATTCAAAAATTCTATCCAGAAAAATGTATCGTATGTAACCAATGTTCGAACATTTGCCCCACTGACTGTATTCAACTAACAGGAAAGAAACATCCAGATCCTACGAAAAAAGGAAAAATTATTGATACGTATGATATTAATTTTGAAATTTGCATTCTTTGTGATTTATGTACAGAGGTTTGTCCGACAGAGGCAATTGTTATGACAAACAATTTCGAGTTAGCAGAGTATACGCGGGATGATTTGTTTAAAAATTTGCAGTGGCTTGATGAAAATGATGAGAACGTCAGAAAGGAGAATAAAGCATGACTGGCGAGTTGATAGCGTTTTTTCTACTATCCTTAACGGCGATTATTGGCGGTATTCTTATGCTGAACTTAACGAAAGTAATGCATATGATGCTCGCCCTTGTGTTTACATTTCTTAGCATCGCGGGATTGTATTTTCTATTATCGGCAGAGTTTGTCGGGGTCGCGCAAATTTTAATTTATTCTGGGGCAATTACGATTATTATGATTTTCGGTATTATGCTAACGAAACATGACGCTGAAAATGATTCTAAGTTTAGTTTTCGTAAGCTACTCGTCTTCTTTGCAGTCGTCGTGTTTGGTGGGGTGATGTACTTTGCTGTTAATAATATAGATTTCGCAAATCGAAGTATAGAAGGAAGCGTACCACTTCATGAACAAAATACACTGCAAATCGGTACGCTTTTGTATTCGAAATATGTTATTCCATTTGAGTTAACGTCGGTTATTCTACTTGTTGCGCTTGTTGGGGCAATTGTACTTGCGAAGAAGGATGAGAAAGAGGGGGATTCAGGTGAGTAGTGTTCCAGCTTCTGCCTACTTAGCTCTTGCGATTATTCTGTTTTGCATCGGTTTATTCGGGGCTTTAACAAAGCGGAATACGGTCATTGTCTTAGTTTGTATGGAACTCATGTTAAATGCAGCGAACTTAAACTTAGTTGCTTTTAGTAAATTAGGTTTTTTTCCGAATTTAACAGGACAAATCTTTTCACTGTTTACGATGTCTGTTGCGGCGGCGGAAGCAGCAGTTGGACTTGCGATATTAATTGCGTTATACCGCAAACGTGCAACAGTTAACGTAGATGAAATGGATTCGCTGAAAGGGTAATGGTGACCGAAAAAGGGGGAAGGAAACAATGATCGATTATGCATGGCTCATACCGCTTTTCCCGCTTGCTTCGTTTTTTTTGCTCGTTATATTTGGGAGGAAATTGAGAGAAGGAAGCAGCTTGCTTAGTATCTTTCTCACATTTCTTTCCTTTGTGGGTGCGGCGATTGTATTAATAGAAAGGTTTTCATCAGAAACAGTAAAGCATCAATGGCTATGGCTTAGAATCGGGGATGTAGACATTTCGTTCGGTTTTGAGATTAACGCATTAAACGCTTTAATGCTTTTTATCGTGACACTCGTTAGTTTCCTCGTGCATGTGTACTCGAAAGGATATATGCAAGGTGATGAGAGGTTACCTATCTTTTATGCATATTTAGGGCTCTTTACATTTGCAATGCTTGGGCTTGTCATTTCAACAAATTTACTACAGCTCTATATATTTTGGGAGTTAGTAGGGCTTGGCTCGTTTTTACTAATTGGGTTTTATTTCTTTAAAGAAGAGGCAAAGGCCGCTGCGAAAAAAGCATTTATTATGACGCGTATTGGAGATGTCGGTTTATTTATCGGGATAAATTTACTCTTCTGGCAGGCGGGGAGCTTTGAATATGAAGTTATTTTTCAAGCTATGAAGATGGGAGATATATCACCTACTATGATCACGCTCACGGCAATTTTAATCTTTATTGGTGCTATGGGGAAATCAGGTCAGTTTCCGCTTCATACGTGGCTTCCAGATGCGATGGAAGGACCAACACCTGTATCAGCACTCATTCACGCAGCTACAATGGTCGCGGCAGGGGTGTACTTAGTGGCAACGATGTTTCCGCTATTTTCTGCCAGTGCTGTCGCGATGCAAACTGTCGCAGTTATCGGCGCCTTCACAGCAATATTTGCTGCATCCATCGGCCTCGTACAAACGGATATAAAAAGAGTTCTTGCCTATTCAACAGTGAGCCAGCTTGGCTATATGATGCTTGCACTTGGCTCAGCGGGGTATGTGGCCGGGGTCTTTCATTTAACGACACATGCTTTCTTTAAAGCACTACTTTTCTTGGCAGCAGGGAGCGTCATTCATGCGGTGCATAGGCAAAACATTAATGAAATGGGCGGATTGCAGAAGAAAATGAGAGTGACGGGAGCGCTCTTCTTAATCGGTACGCTAGCAATTAGCGGTGTTCCGCTACTTTCAGGATTTTTTAGTAAGGATGAGATTTTAGCGGCGACTTGGGTGCACGGTAATTATGTGTTGTTTGTTCTCGCTGTTTTGGCAGCATTCTTAACGGCGTTCTACATGTTTCGGTTATACTTTCTCGTCTTTACAGGAGAGGCGAAGAAAGAAGAGGATGTGCATGAATCGCCGCGCGTTATGACATTTCCGATGATTGTCCTTGGTATTTTCGCAGCTTTGGTAGGTTACACCAATACGCCGTGGTTTGGAACATTTCTTGGGGACTGGCTTACAAAGGATGCCTTATTTCAAGTAGAGAAAAGTCATGGTCCGGTGTGGATCATGATCGTTGCAACGCTCGTTTCATTCGCTGGTATTCTATTGGCGTACTTGATTTATGGAAAGCGATCGATTCCGAGAGATTGGGCTGGAGGGGAAAAGGCAGCGCTGCACAGTCTTCTTGCGAAAAAGTATTATGTAGATGAAATATATAGTGCGGTAGTGTTCACGCTCGTAAAAGGAATCGCTTATGTGCTTCGTTTCTTTGAAGTATACATTGTGGAAGGAATCGCTCAGTTTATTGGCATCCTGATAAGAGGAGCGAGCAATGCGGGTTCTAAGCTTCAAAATGGAAACGTACAAGTATATGGAACAGCGGTGCTCGTTTCGTTGGCGGCATTAGTTGTCATTTTGCTATATACAGGGGGGTATTGGTAATGAATGGATTATTATTATCGTTCTTCATTTTCTCCCCGTTTTTAGGGATTTTCTTACTTATGTTCATACGGAAAACAGAAGTGCGTGCAGTACGAGGAATCGGTTTATTCGGAACCATCCTTCCGCTTGGCATCGCAATTGTTTTAGCGAGTACGTACGCTTCCGGAAAGAGTTTAACGATTTTTGCTGAGAAGGTAAAGTGGATTCAATTTGGCAGTTTTCCAGACGTAGAGGAAAAGTTGTTTTCTATTTACTATGAGGTTGGCATTGATGGTTTTTCGCTTCTGATGATGATACTCACAGCACTGTTAGCAACACTGGCGGCGATTACTGCCTTTTCCATTCAAAAGAATATAAAAGGTTTTTACATGCTGCTATTAACACTTGAAATTGGGATGCTTGGCGTCTTTGCAGCAGAAAACTTACTTCTCTTCTTTGTCTTCTTCGAACTTACATTACCACCGATGTTTTTGCTCATTGGAAAGTGGGGGAAATGGAACAGTGAAAAGGCCTCCTACAGTTATTTGATTTATAACGGAATTGGGTCAGCGATTCTACTCATTGTTTTCACGATCCTCTTTGCAAAAACGGGTACAACAAATATTACAGCGTTAAGAGATATTTTGAATGGGACGCAAATCTCGCTCCTAGGCGATATTTCAGGTGCATTACAGCTCAGTTTATTCATCGCTCTTATGATGGCCTTTGCGATTAAGCTACCGGTATTTCCTTTACATCGCTGGATGGTGAATGTGCATGTAGAGGCCCATCCTGCAGTGGTGATGCTTCATGCGGGTGTTTTACTCAAGATCGGGGCATACGGCATCATTCGCTTTGGGAAAGGGCTATTCCCGGAGCAGTTTCAAGATTTTGCGACGCTTATAGCGATATTAGGAGTAATCAACTTGCTGTACGGTGCGTTTCTGGCCATCATTCAAACAGATTTCCGAAAGATGCTCGCTTACTCTAGTATTTCGCATATGGGAATCGTGTTAATGGGACTTGGGGCATTGAACGCATTCGGTATGAAGGGAGCGCTATTTCAAGTTATATCTCACGGATTTATTGCAGCGTTACTATTTTGTTTGCTCGGCATAATTGAGCAGCGCTTTGGCACTTCTGATATTACGAAGCTTGGGGGCCTCGCAAAACAAGTGCCGGTGCTAAGTGGCTTTTTATTAGCTGGGAGTATGGCTTCGCTTGGTCTCCCGGGCATGTCAGGGTTTGTTGGCGAGTTTCTTGCTTTCCTCGGATTATTTCAAGGGAATCCGGTACTTGCGGCGTTCGGTACGCTCGGCATTATTTTAACAGCGGTATATGTTTTAAGGGCTACCCTTCAAGTGACATTTGGGAAGAAGGAATGGGAAGCGCGGCCGGATGTCTCTGGCTGGGAATACGTTCCGGCCTTGCTATTACTTACTTGTATTGTCGTAATTGGTATTATGCCAGAGCTGCTAGGGACGCCGCTCGAATACACAGTGAAAATATTGGGGGTGAGATAGGATGGATATGAATACATTGCTTAGCTTATCTTGGCATCTTATGGTGCCGGAATTCATCATTCTTTTGGCGGCCATCCTGCTCTCGCTTCTTGATTTATTTTTAAAGTTTGATCGTAAGTATTTAGGGATTGGAGCAATTGTAGCAGTGGTGCTAGCACTGGTAGCGTTACTGACATTGTATAGTGAACCGGCTGGAGATATTTTAAGTGGTTCATTTGTACTAGATGGATTCTCAAAAGGTTTTAAAACGTTGCTACTAATTGGGGCGATCCTCATCTTATGCGTGGCGATGAGTGATGATAAAAAAGAGCCGATTCAAGATAAAGGAGAATACTATTACTTATTTTTAATGGCCGTTCTTGGGGCAATGTTCATGGCGTCTAGCGTTGATTTTATTACGCTCTTTATTGGCTTAGAATTGTTGTCATTGTCTTCGTATATTTTAGTAGGGATTCGAAAGAAAAATCGTGCTTCGAATGAAGCTGCGATGAAATATGTTATTAATGGTGGAATTGGCACCGCTATTACACTCTTTGGAATGAGCTATTTATATGGTATTACGGGATCGACCAATATGATTGGTATGCAGGAAATTCTCATGCAAGGAGTAGATGGGAGTATTCAGCTCTTGTTATCACTTGCCTTTTTACTTCTGTTTGTTGGGTTATCCTTTAAAATTGCGACAGTGCCGTTTCATATGTGGGCACCGGACGTGTACGAAGGCGCGGCGGTTCCTGTTACAGCTTTCTTAGGGACGATTTCTAAAATCGCCGGCTTTATGATGATGATTAGATTGTTCCTTATGGTATTTGGCGGCGTACCGGTTCAGGGAAGTGAGCAATCTGTATTTGGCAATATGAGCGTATATATTGCTGTTCTGGCGATCATTACGATGGTTATTGGTAATGTTATAGCATTAAAGCAACATAATGTGAAGCGTTTGTTTGCCTACTCGGGCATAGCGCACGCTGGATACTTACTTGTTCCGCTCGTAGCGTTATCGCCTTTTACACTAGATAGTATGTGGTTTTATATGCTGGCATATGTGTTAATGAATATAGGAGCTTTTGCAGTCATCCACGGATTAATCTTACAAAGCGGGAAGGAAAATATAACAATTTTTTCCGGTTTATCGAAACGTTCTCCATTCGCCGCCGCAGCGATGACGATTTTTATTCTGTCTTTGGCAGGAATTCCAGGAACAGCCGGCTTTATCGGAAAGGTTCATATTTTCTTAAGTGCCTTTACAGCTAGTCCAGCTCATTACGTGCTAGCATCTGTCATGATGGGCACAACGGTTATATCATTTGTATATTATTTCCGTATTTTGCAGCATATGTTTTTTCGGGAGAGTGCTGAAGAGGAACGGGTGAATTTACCAATCAACTTAAAAGTCGTCATTAGCGTTTGTGTAATTGCAACCTTGTTACTCGGAATTCTACCGGCAATTGGCTACAATTTCTTTTATGAATATTTTCCATTAATGAAAGATTTCTTCTTTAAAGGGAACGTGGTACAATAGTGAAAACAAAAAGTGTAGAGTCACCGCTCTACGCTTTTTATTGTGGCGTAAGGAGCATCACTTTCTCTTTGGAAATGTGATGTGCTAAAGTGGGTAGTCCTTTTTATAGAGGGAACTTTATATTGCCTATTTGGCGGGAAAAAGTGTGGTTTCCATTTGGATGGGATCGTTTTGCATCCTAGGTGATGGTAAGCCAAACAAAAGGAGTCGATTTTTTTGGCGCAACTTTTAGGGCAACAAGCACTAATTGCGATTGTTTCGCATTTATTGTTTATTACCATTACGTGGTGGGCCTTACAAGGTATCCATATCGAACGCTTGATGAAATCTGGAAAGGTATTGCAGACGAGGATATTGCTCATTTTGGTGACGATTGCAATCGGGACATCTGTCAGCAACTTTTTCCTTGATTATTTAGGGTATTCGAAGAGTTTAACGTATTTAGTAAAGTAAGTGTATAGAACCTCATATCTCCGTTAACAATGGGGGTAGGAGGGGATGAAACGTGAAACATTTGAAAACAATTCTTATCGTTGTCATAAGTGTTGTCGTATTCTTGGTCGGGTATAAACAGATAAAGCCCGTAAGTGACGAAGAGAAGATGGAGAGTATAATCGCAGCTCTTAAAAAAAATGGAGCAGAAGTAAAGCAGTGGTCATGGTTAGCACGAGAAACTACAACCACTTCCGATATACATACGTTTCAAAAATTGTTAAATGAAGTGAAAGAAAAAGCGGATATTCAAAAATGGGAAGTGGAATCGTCCCATAACGGATATAAAGCAACAGCACAAAAAAAGTTTTCTTCTTATGAAGAACGAATAGTAGTAACTTGGAGTAAGGAGAATACTAAAGAAAACACTTTCATTATCTTTGAAGTGAGCGGGTCAAAGTGGGACCCTGAATATATTCAAACAATGGATAAAATTTTTAGTACAAAACCTGAAATTTACACTTGTGTTCAAGGTGTACTGAGTGATAAGATTGAAGGTGTTTTGCAAAATAAAACCAATCAGGTTTTGAAAGATCTTTCAGCAAGAGCGATCGAAAAGATAGAAGAAAGAGCATTTGTGTCAGTTTCCGCATATAATAAAAAGTGGAATGACGCTCTTTCAACAAATAGAGAGAAAATCAATGTGCAAATAGCAATACGTTCTACAGACAACAAAGATACAATTGTGGTTGGCACACCGATCATAACTTCTGAGTATTGAATAGATATTGAAAAAAGGACACGGAGGGGAATAAATTGGAAAAAATCATCGTCCGTGGCGGAAAGCGGTTGAACGGCACAGTGCGTGTTGAGGGCGCGAAAAATGCTGTATTACCTATAATCGCTGCAGCCCTATTAGCGAGTGATGGAAAGAATGTACTATCTGAAGTACCAGTTTTGTCTGATGTATACACAATTAATGAGGTATTACGTCATTTAAACGCTGAAGTCGTATTTGAAAACAATCAAGTAACAATTGATGCTTCAAAAGAATTAAATATTGAGGCACCATTTGAATATGTACGTAAAATGCGTGCGTCGGTTCAAGTAATGGGACCATTATTAGCGCGTAATGGCCGTGCTCGTATTGCACTTCCTGGTGGATGTGCAATTGGTTCACGTCCAATTGACCAACATTTAAAAGGCTTCGAAGCAATGGGAGCAAAAGTAAAAGTTGGTAACGGATTTGTTGAAGCTTATGTAGACGGACAATTACAAGGGGCGAAAATTTACTTAGACTTCCCAAGTGTAGGCGCAACAGAAAACATTATGTCTGCTGCTACATTAGCAAAAGGGACAACAATCCTTGAAAACGCAGCGAAAGAACCAGAAATCGTTGACTTAGCTAACTTCTTAAATGCAATGGGAGCGAAAGTACGCGGAGCTGGAACTGGAACGATTCGTATTGAAGGCGTTGATAAATTATATGGCGGACACCATTCTATTATTCCTGACCGCATTGAAGCAGGAACATTTATGGTTGCAGCAGCAATTACTGGTGGAGACATCTTAATTGAAAATGCTGTACCAGAACATTTACGCTCTATTACAGCGAAAATGGAAGAAATGGGTGTTAAAATTGTTGAGGAAAACGAAGGTGTACGTGTTATCGGCCCAAGTAAATTAAAAGCCGTTGACATTAAAACAATGCCTCATCCAGGTTTCCCAACAGACATGCAATCACAAATGATGGCATTGTTATTACATGCTGATGGAACAAGCATGATCACAGAAACGGTATTTGAAAACCGCTTTATGCATGTGGAAGAGTTCCGTCGTATGAACGCTGACATTAAAATTGAAGGCCGTTCTGTTATTATGAATGGACCTAACAAATTACAAGGTGCAGAAGTAGCAGCAACTGACTTACGTGCTGCAGCGGCATTAATTCTAGCTGGTTTAGTATCAGATGGTTACACTCGTGTAACAGAATTAAAGCATCTTGACCGTGGATATGTAAACTTCCATAAAAAACTTGCTGCACTAGGTGCAACAATTGAACGTGTAAATGAAAAAGTAGCAGAAGTAAAAGAACAAGAAGTTTCTGACCTTCACGCTTAATTAAAATCGTCTTTATGTCTTGTGACATAAGGGCGATTTTTTTTCTATTACTGTTATAGTCAGAAAATGCCCAATTTATGCATGTTCCATTAAAATTTTCTGAAAATTCTTTCCTTTGAAGAAGTATCTCCCGGTATGTTCTAAAAACAATTCATACTCCATAAGAATGAAAGGAGTCTAATTTCATAGCGGGGGAAAAAGATGAAAATTTCAAAGCCACTGTTCATTGTAGTAGCGCTCTTAGTAGCGCTCGTCATTATGGTACCAGCCATACTTGTCATTCCATTTCCGAAAGTGACAGGAAGTAAGCCGTCTGAACATCCTCCGGCTGCGCAAAGTGTACCAGCTCCTAAACAAGTAAATACCGCTGTCCAAGTAAATGTGTATCGCGATGCCCAAAAGAAAATAGAAACGATGCCAATGGAAGAGTATGTGACAGGGGTAGTAGCTTCTGAGATGAATGCCAGTTTTGAAATGGAGGCACTAAAAGCGCAAGCATTAGCAGCAAGGACATTTATTGTACAACGTATGCTAAGTGGAAGTAAGAAGAATAATGCGGATGTGACAGATACGGTCAGTGATCAAGTGTACAAAAGTAAAGAAGAATTAAAGAAGACATGGGGAAACAACTATGAGAAAAACTTGAAGAAAATTGAAGAAGCTGTATCTAAAACAGCCGGACAAGTTTTAACGTATGAAGGGAATCCGATTACAGCGTCCTTCTTCTCAACAAGTAACGGCTATACGGAAAATGCTGCAGACTACTGGGGAAGTGATCTCCCGTATTTAAAAAGCGTAAACAGTCCATGGGATCAAGCGTCTCCAAAATTTGCGAGTGAACAAACATTTACTGTAGCCGATTTTCAACAGCGTCTAGGTGTAAAGATACTCGACAACGGAAAAGTCGGTACGATTAAAGAGCGTACAACAGGAAAACGGGTAAAGGATGTAGAGTTTCAAGGGAAAACATTAACAGGAAAAGAAGTGCGTGAAAAGCTAAATTTACGCTCCTCTGACTTTACGTGGAAACAACAAGGGAAGAACATCGTCGTTACAACGAAGGGCTTTGGCCATGGCGTTGGCATGAGTCAGTACGGTGCGAATGGAATGGCGAAAGAAGGAAAAGAATATACAGACATTGTTGCTTATTACTATAAAGGCATCGAAATTAAAACATTAAACGATTATGAAGGAAAGTTAATGGCGAGAAACTAAATAAGAAGTAGTACGGAGTCCATCGTGATAGATGGGCTTTTTTCTTTCATACATTTTACTCACGCAAATGATCTGCATATCAAAAACACTTTGATATGCAGATCATTTGTATGATAAATATTAAAATAATTGCAGAGTAATGAACTTACATGAATGCTTTTAAAAGTTCTTGTGCTAATGGGATTACGCCACCGATAAATTTTAAGACAGCCATTGCGATTTCCATGTGATTACCTCCTGTTAGTTTGAATATTAAAATGTATAAAATCTTTATACTTTTATTATAGTAAGCGTTTTTTGCTTTATCAATGCATTTGTAAATGCAATTTTGCATAATGAATTAGAAAGCGAGTAATACATAATTCATGTGATAAAATACTACTTGTGAATGCATTCTATAAAGCGAAATTGATTATAAAGTTTAAGTTTAGTCTCTTTTGTATGTGTATACTAACAGTCTTGTGAAAATAAATGATTCTGTTTTATAGGATGCGTTTACGTAGAGTAGAGGGAATTTTTCATACATGAAGGCAGAAGGTAGTTCGAGTCGAAGAAGGGGATATTCAAAAGTAGCGATTTAGCTATTTTTGGATATCCCCTTGTTTTTAGAATAAATATCATAATTTTCCATTAATTATTTGCTATAATAAGATAAAAAACTCATTTGGAGGAGAAAGAATGGCGTTGTTTGAGTTGAAACAATTGGAGAAGACGAATCAGTTACATGCAATTGAGCTAGAAATTGAAAAAGGACAATGTGTTGTGCTGCAATGTAACAATCATACGGCGAAGGTGTTGCACCGTATTATAATCGGTCAAGAAGAAGCATCATCTGGAAGTGTTTTGTTTGATGGAGAGCCACTTCAAAAAAAGGCCTACTCACGCATTGGTTTTTGCTTTTTAAAAGATGAAGCGTATGACCGTTTGAAAGTGAAAGAGTACTTTTCTTTTTTATCCAAATTGTATGACTCAAATATTCGAATAGAAGAAGTTGTTCAACACGTTGGATTACTCGATAAAATGAATGTCAAAATTGGAAAACTATCATTTTCTGAAAAACGCCGCCTTCATATTGGTCGGGTCATGATTCATAACCCCGACCTTATTATTTTTGAAGAACCGGAACAAAATGTTGATATAGAGAGCACAATTATGATTCGAAAAGCCATTATGAAGTTGAAAGAACAAGGAAAGGCGATTTTTATTACATCATCCTTTTTATCAGATGCACTTTCCTTAACGGAAGACGTATACATATTCAATCAAGATGGCGTGAAAAAAGTAGAAATTGAACAGGAAGCAGCGGAAGAGGTAGATGCAGAAAAAGTCATTCCAATAATTCCGCAAATGAAACTCGAAAGAATTCCTGCAAAGGTGAATGACAAAATCATTTTGCTTGATCCGATGGAAATTCACTTTATTGAAACGCAAAATGGAACGACGCATATTCATATTCGTGAAGGAGACTTTGTGTGTGCGTTAACATTAAGTGAATTAGAAGAGAGATTAAAAGGGTTTGGATTCTTTAGATGTCATCGTTCTTATCTTGTTAACTTACAGCGTGTACGAGAAGTCATTACTTGGACCCGTAATAGCTTTAGCTTAATTTTAGATGATGAACGAAAAAGTTCCATTCCACTCTCAAAAGGCCGAATGGATGAATTAAAAGGTGTAATTGGACTGTAATGATGCTCCATTAACCTAAAAATAAGGTTCATTCACCGGTGAAAATACTCCTTTTACCGGTATTTTACTGCGTAACCCCTTTGTTTTTCATATGATTGAGTTAACAACAGCGTAACCAAAAAGCGGAAGCGGACAAATGAGCCGCTGAAGTACATTTTAACTATAAAAGAAAAACAAAGGGGATGAAGAAATGGCACTAGCAATTGAAATGAAGGATGTCATGAAATCTTTTGACGGGAAAACAGCACTTCGAAATGTAAATATTGAAGTGAAGCAAGGAGAAATTTTCGGATTTCTTGGACCAAGTGGATCAGGAAAAACAACAACAGTGAAAATTTTAACATCTCAGTTGCTTCATAGTGTCGGGAAAGTGAGAGTACTAGGGAAAGATCTTACAGGCCCAAGCAGCATCGATTACAAGCGAATCGGTATTTTAACAGATAACAGTGGTCTATATGAAAGACTAAGCATTTATGATAACTTACTACTATTTTGTGATTTATACGATTGTAAAAAAGAACGAATCGATGAAGTGCTCTCGCAAGTGAACTTAATAGAAGATAAAAAAATGCTAGTAAAAAAATTGTCAAAAGGGATGAAGCAGCGTGTGACGCTAGCAAGAGCGATCCTGCATAAGCCAGATATTCTTTTCTTAGATGAGCCAACATCAGCGCTCGATCCAGTCAACGTTCAAAACATTCATAACATCTTAAAAGACTTAAATAAAGAAGGAACAACCATTTTCTTAACAACGCACAACATGGACGAAGCAGAAACGCTGTGTAACCGCATCGCCTTCTTATGCGGCGGTGAAATTGTCGCACTTGATACACCAGAAAACTTAAGACTTCAATATGCAAAAGACAAAATTGAAGTCGTGTTAAAAGATAAGAAAAAAGAAACCGTGCAAAAAGATGAATTGGGCGCAAAGCGTATTTCTGAATGGATGAAAAAAGGTGAGCTTTTATCAATTCATTCGCATGAGCCGACTTTAGGGGATATCTTTATTGAAGTAACTGGGAGGGGATTGTAATGACATTTTCTATGAGACGTGTATCAGCGATTTTGCGGAAAGAGATGCAGGATTTGAAAAATAACGCACAAATATTATTGATGGCGATTTTACCACTTGGATTGGCGTTGTTTTATAAGCAAATGGGACAAAAGGAGTTTATGGGGGGCTTTGTAATTGTCATGATATTATGTATGGTTACAACAATCTCACAGGCAACCCTCATTGCGGAAGAGAAGGAGAAACATACATTACGAGTACTTATGCTATCTCCGGCCTCTTCATTTGAAATCATTATTGGAAAAGCAATACCAATCATTGTTTTAACATTTGCTATAAGCTTTCTTAATTTATTTATACTTGATGTTTTAAAAGGGAATATGTTGTTCATGTTTCTGTTAATGTTATTAGGAACATTAGTATTCATCATATTTGGAACAATCATTGCTCTTTTAGCTAAAAATTTAGTGCAAGTTAATGTTATCGCATCACCAATTGCAATGGTTTTGCTCATGACTCCAGTTTTAAGTAATATTATAAAAAATGACATTGTGAAAAACATACTATCGTATTTACCGACTAATCATATTTTAGAAGCGTTCGTAAGTATTTTAGAGGGAAAAGGTTTCTCTGCAATTGCTGCAGATATAATGAATATCTCTATTTGGTTAGTTATTTCAATTATTGTCTGTCTCTTCGTCTATAAAAAGAAACAACTCGACTAAAAAACTGAGCCAAAACGCTCAGTTTTTTCTTTTTTCATCATTTCCTCGGAAATTCTGCAACTTGTATACATATTTTTACAGATTTTGTCGAAAGATAATTAGTTATAGGTTGTATAGGATGAATGAATATTGTTCAGAATGATTGCTGAGGTGATGATAGAATGCGAGGAAGGAATAATAAAAAGTCGCAAAAGGTAGTACATTTATTTCAAAAACGGTGGGTATTTCCGGCACTCTATATTGCATGTGCAGCGGTAATTTTGACGGTTGCATTATGGTTCCAGGCAGCGAACCAAAAGAAAGTACCGAATAAAGAGCAAGCCGCTCCGTATAGTCAAACGGAAAATCCAGCAGTACCAGTAACAAAATCTTCAGAAGTTGTGAAAATGCCAGCTGCAACGAATGTAGATGTTGTAGTACAGAAGAAGTTTTATGAAGATGGAGCAGCAGAGAAGGAGCAAGAACAAGCACTTGTCTTTTATAACAACACATACTCTCCTAACAAAGGCATCGATCTTGCAGCGAAAAATGGGAAAGAATTCGATGTTACAGCTGCTTTAAGCGGTAAAGTAGTAAAAGCGGAAAAAGATTCGCTTCTTGGTTATGTCGTAACAGTTGAGAACGGAAATGGTCTTACAACATCTTATCAAAGCTTAGGCAGTGTACAAGTAGAAAAAGGTGCACAAGTTGCACAAGGTGAAGTATTAGGAAAATCCGGCCTAAGCGCAATGAATAAAGAAGCAGGCTCTCACGTACACTTTGAAGTACGTAAAGACAATGTCGCTGTAAATCCAGAGCGTTACTTGAACAAACTTGCGACAGATGTAAAAGCAGAAGTGGGATCCGCAAAATCAACAAGCGGCAAAGCTGATGAAAAGTCGCAAAAAGAAGAGAAATCAACAAGTGGCTCGGCTGATGAAAAATCGCAAAAAGAAGAGAAATCAACAAGTGGCTCGGCTGATGAAAAATCGCAAAAAGAAGAGAAATCAACAAGTGGCTCGGCTGATGAAAAGTCGCAAAAAGAAGAGAAATCAACAAGTGGTTCTACAGAATCATCTAGTGATCCTTCTTCTACACAGGAGTAGTAAAACAGAAAAATCAGCTCTCATTAAGGGAGTTGATTTTTTTATTTCTATATAAAAATCATTCATTTTAAGAGATAAAATCGTAATAACAAGGAAAATGGACGAAATTCTCGAATATATATTAAGAAAAGGAGGGGATTCTATGTCGTTTTTGTTTGTTCTGTCGATTGCTCTTATTTTAGTTTTTGTTTTATTTACTTTATATTATTACATTGCCAGTAAGAAAGAAGTTCCCCACCATCAATTAATAGAGGAAGAATGTGATGCTGAAGAATGACGCCTTTGACAAGAGGCGTCATTTTTTATTCTCGCAAGGACGCTTATTTAGTGAAAAATGTAATTGTTAACGTATTTCTCACACAAAATGTAATTTTTTTTGAACTTAGTCCGTAAAAATACCGAACTTATAGCATATATCAGTAGTGCGAGCAATACAATGATTATAAACCAATGCAAAGAGAGTGTTTGAGGTGAGAAATCGTGAATCATTTCATTATAAATACCAGAATGTTTAACGCTTACAAACAGCACTCGAATTTACTTCTTAGTCATATGCAGCGAGTCTCATTTCACACTTCTCACATCCAATTTAGGGAGGCGAGTGGTGTGCACGATTACATCAAAGAGAGAACTATCAAGATTGGCAAGTATATCGTGGAGACAAGAAAGACAGTTCGCGTGATCGCAAAGGAGTTTGGGGTATCAAAGAGTACAGTTCATAAAGATTTGACAGAACGTTTACCAGAAATTAATGCAGAGCTCGCAAATGAAGTGAAAGAAATTCTGGATTATCATAAGTCAATCCGCCACTTAAGGGGCGGAGAAGCGACAAAGCAGAAGTACAGAAAAGAAGATGTAGAAAAGCCTGTGCGACAATAAAGGGGTAAATGGCAAACATTCCTTGCGGATAACGGAAGATTTTTCGGGAAAATTATCTTTTCAAATATTACGTTTCCGTTAAATTTATGATAAAATCAGAAATTAGGTGCAAAAGTATTCGGGTACAACCTGATTTTAAATATCAAGGAGGAAACACAGGAATGTTTGCGAGAGATATCGGCATTGACCTAGGCACGGCTAACGTTTTAATTCATGTAAAAGGGAAAGGGATTGTTCTAAACGAACCGTCTGTTGTAGCAATTGATCGTAATACTGGTAAAGTATTAGCGGTAGGTGAAGACGCAAGAAGTATGGTAGGACGTACACCTGGTAATATTATAGCGATTCGTCCGCTTAAAGATGGTGTAATTGCAGATTTCGACATTACAGAAGCGATGTTAAAGTATTTCATTAACAAACTGGACGTGAAGAGCTTCTTTTCAAAACCTCGCATTTTAATTTGTTGTCCAACAAATATCACATCTGTAGAACAAAAAGCAATTCGTGAAGCTGCTGAACGCTCAGGTGGTAAAACAGTATTCTTAGAAGAAGAACCAAAAGTAGCTGCTGTTGGTGCTGGAATGGAAATCTTCCAACCGAGCGGAAATATGGTTGTTGATATCGGCGGAGGTACAACAGATATCGCTGTCCTTTCAATGGGTGATATTGTTACCTCCTCCTCTATCAAAATGGCCGGCGACAAGTTTGATATGGAAATCTTAAACTATATTAAACGTAAGTATAAGTTATTAATCGGGGAACGTACATCAGAAGATATTAAAATTAAAGTCGGTACAGTATTCCCAGGTGCACGTAGTGAAGAACTTGAAATTCGCGGACGTGACATGGTAACGGGCTTACCACGTACGGTTACAGTATGTTCAGAAGAAATTACAGAAGCATTAAAAGAAAATGCAGCTGTCATTGTACAAGCTGCAAAAGGTGTATTAGAGCGTACGCCACCAGAACTATCTGCAGACATCATTGACCGCGGCGTTATCTTAACAGGCGGCGGTGCATTATTACACGGTATCGATATGCTTCTAGCTGAAGAATTGAAAGTACCAGTATTAATTGCTGAAAACCCAATGCACTGTGTTGCTGTTGGTACAGGCATTATGTTAGAGAATATTGATAAATTGCCACGTCATATGTTGAAATAGTCATATAAAGGGTAGTGAAAGTGCGAAGGGAATATTTCCTTCGCACTTTTTTGTTGGTAAAAGGAAGTGAGATGTTAATTAATAAATTGGACAATAAATGTTACAGCGGTTGCATAGTTTGTAAATGAAAATTATGATATAATCACCTTTGTGAACTTCGTGTGAACTTAATGTAAATTTCTTGTAAATTTATGTAAGATTTGAGTGCTTCCCACTACTCATCAGTATAGGAAAAGCTCTAATATAAATATATTTATCAACTAAATAATTATGAAATAATAATGGTAATTCATGGGGGGAAGGATTATGAAAAAAGTTATTACATATGGCACTTTCGATTTACTGCATTGGGGACATATTAATTTATTGAAGAGAGCGAAAGATTTAGGGGACTATTTAATTGTTGCTGTTTCTTCAGATGAGTTTAATAAATTGAAAAATAAAAAATCGTATCATAGCTATGAAAAGCGTAAAATGATTTTAGAAGCGGTTCGTTATGTAGATGAGGTAATTCCTGAAAATGATTGGGAGCAAAAAGTAGAAGATGTTGTTAATCATGATGTAGATACTTTTGTTATGGGTGATGATTGGGAAGGGAAATTTGATTTCTTGAAGGAACACTGTGAGGTTGTTTATTTACCAAGAACAATTGGGATTTCTACTACTAAAATTAAACAGGAGCTAGTACTAGTTGCTAGGTAGTATAGTATGTTTCGAGAATTTATTATAACAGTATACCTCATTCTATTCAAAGTTCTATTTAATATAGCAAAGTTATTTCCTCTTAAAAATAAGATAACTTTTATTATGTCTTATGGGGAAAATCTTATTTTTATATATGATGAAATGAAGAAGCAACAGATAGATTGTGAAGTTGTTTTTTTGTATAAATCAACTTGTAAGTATGAAGTGAAAAGTTATTCAGATGTAAAATCATTTGCATTTGAGACTAAAAATATCATACAAACGATACAATCAATATATCATTTAGCAACATCTCAACATGTTATTATTGATAATTATTTTGGATCATTATCAACAGTCCGATTTAAGAGTGGAGTACAATGTATCCAACTTTGGCATGCAGCAGGTGCCATCAAAAAATTCGGATTATTAGCGCCTTCTTTTAAAAAGCGTAGTACATATGCCCAAAATAGATTTTTAAGGGTATATAACAATTTTCATAAGATTGTTGTTGGATCAGATTCATTAGCAGAGATTTATATAAATGCATTTGGAGTAACAACAGAAAATATATTAAAAACAGGTATTCCACGTACGGACTTGTTTTTTAATAAAAATGATCAAAAACAGATTATCCGTAATCTTGTGCGTAATAACCCAAACTTAAAAAAGAAAAAAGTAATTTTATATGCTCCAACTTTCAGAGATAAGGAGCTAGAAGATTTTGATTTACATTTAAATATTAATGCAATGTATGAAGCTTTAAAAGACGAATATATTCTGGTTATTAAACTCCACCCCGCTATTAGGAATAACTTGGAACACAAAGAAAGGTATAAAGATTTCTTGTATGATTATTCTTTATATCCTAATATAAATGATTTATTTCTAGTGACAGATATTTTAATAACAGACTATTCCTCTGTGCCTTTTGAATTTTGTTTACTACATAAACCAATGATATTCTTCACATATGATTTAAAGAAATATGCGAAGAAAAGAGGGGTCATTGGAGATTTCATGTCAGATGCCCCTGGACCTGTTGTGTATAGTTCCACTGAAATTATTGAGGCGATACAAAAGCATTCGTTTGATATTAAAAATTTGGAACAATTTAATGCACGGTGGAACCAATATTCAAATGGTAATTCAAGTAGGAATTTAGTGAATTACTTATTTGATCGAAATGAAAGTGAGTTCTAAGCTATGGCATAAGTAGTAAATGGAAGAGGCTAAGTGAGATTTGTGAAAATTACTTAGCTTTTTTATTTGTGTAAGTCCTTTGTTAGTGTGGTAATTTATAAAACGGTTAATCGTAGTTAGAAGGTGATTAATAATAATGAGTATAATCAAAAGGATAAAAAATCATCGAATCGTAAAGGTTGTTTGTAAAATGATATTTGTTACTTGTAGCCATTTACCTGTTCGAAAAAAATTGGTTATTTTTGAAAGTTTTTCTGGTAAACAGTATAGTTGTAATCCGCGTGCGATATATGAGTATATGAAACAGCAAGATGAAGGATTCCATATGGTTTGGAGTGTGAATAAAAATTATACAGCAAATTTTAAAGAGGCAAACATTCCGTATATTAAGCGTTTTTCACTTCGCTGGTTTGTTTTAATGGCACGTGCGCAGTATTGGGTTACAAATAGTAGGATGCCATTGTGGTTACCTAAACCGAATCACACTACTTATGTACAAACTTGGCATGGTACACCACTAAAGAAATTAGCCATGGATATGAAGGAAGTTCATATGCCAGGAACAACTACGGAAAAATATAAGGAGAATTTTAAAAGAGAAGCACAAAATTGGGATTATTTATTATCGCCCAATGTATATTCCACAGAGATTTTCCAAAGAGCATTTCAATTTAAGAAAAATGTAGTTGAAGCAGGATATCCTCGAAATGATTTTTTATACGTAAATAATAATTGCAAGAAAATTGAAGAGTTAAAGAAAAAGAATGGTTTACCTGTGGATAAAAAAGTTATTCTATATGCCCCAACATGGAGAGATAATCAATTTTATAGTAGAGGGCATTATAAGTTAGACTTGCAATTGGATTTAAGTCTTTTACAACAAAATCTAAGTTCTGACTATATTGTTTTATTAAGGATGCATTATCTAGTAGCAGAGCAATTTGATTTAACACCTTATAAAGGATTTGTTTATGATTTTTCCCATCATGTTGATATTAATGAATTATATGTGTTAGCAGATTTGCTAATAACAGATTATTCTTCTGTCTTTTTTGATTATGCAAATTTGAAAAGACCTATAATTTTTTATACGTATGATATTGACTCATATCGTGATAAATTAAGAGGCTTTTATTTTGATTTAGAAAAGGAAGCCCCTGGACCAGTTGTTTCGACAAATGAGGGTGTATTAGAAGAGATTATGAAGTTCGCAAGGAATGGATTAGGCGAATTTGAAAAAAAATATGATGCTTTCTATAATAATTACTGTTATTTGGAAGATGGTTTTGCATCTAAACGTGTAGTAGAGAAAGTATTTTTTGGAGAGGCACAATAAAATGAATGCAATGATTATGGTATTAAAAGAACAGATAAATAGTCTTTATTTAATTAAACGTCTGTCTATTTATCAAGTTAAAAGTACAAATAAAGATAACTATCTAGGCATTGTTTGGGAAATGTTAAACCCTTTAATTCAAATGAGTATTTATTGGTTTGTTTTTGGAATTGCAATAAGAGGCGGTTCAGCTGTTAATGGCGTTCCGTTTGTTTATTGGTTGATTTCTGGTGTATCGGTATGGTTCTTCATTAATCCTGCAACTTTGCAAGCTTCTAAATCTATTTATACAAGATTAAATATGATTTCAAAAATGAGTTTTCCAATGAGTATTATTCCTAGTTATGTAATTATGTCTAACTTATATCAACATTTAATATTAGTAGGTATCGTTACTTTTATATTTTTAGTATCGGGTCAAGGGATTTCAATCCATTATATTCAATTGATTTATTATATGTTTGCTACAGTTATGATCATTTTTGCATTTTCTTTAATTACTTCTACATTAGCAACAATTGTGCGTGATGTACAAATGATGGTGCAATCTTTAATGCGGATGCTACTCTATTTAACTCCTATTTTATGGACGCCAGAGAAGTTACCGCTCGCTCTACAAAAGATTATGCAACTTAATCCATTATGTTATATTGTGGAGGGTTATCGTAAAGCCTTTTTGGGTACAGGTTGGTTTTATGAAGATATAAAATATACGCTCTATTTCTGGGGCATTGTGTTCGTTATGTTATTGATTGGTACAGCAGTACATGTGAAATTTAGAAAACATTTTGTAGACTACCTATAATGAGGATTGTAAAAAATGAATTATTCAGTGAAGTTTCATAATGTAACAAAAAAATATAAAATGCATAGTAAAAGTTCTGATAAATTAAAGGATATTATGTATCCTGGCGGATTTGGTGAAGATTTTTATGCGTTAAGAAATTTAAGTTTTGAGGCTCAAAAAGGTGATGTAATAGGTATTATTGGCGTAAATGGATCTGGTAAATCAACAATGTCTAATTTAATTGCTGGTATTACACCACCTACAACAGGAACTATTGATATAGAGGGAAAAATAGCACTTATTGCTATAGCTGCCGGACTTAATAACCAATTAACGGGTCGGGAAAATATTGAATTGAAATGCTTGATGATGGGATTAAGTAAAGAAGAAATTCAAGCATTAACACCGGAGATTATCGAGTTTGCCGATATTGGCAAGTTTATTGATATGCCTGTAAAAAAATATTCTAGTGGTATGAAATCTCGTCTTGGTTTTGCAATTTCTGTGAACATTAATCCAGACGTTTTAGTTATTGATGAAGCATTGTCAGTAGGTGATCAAACATTTACAGATAAGTGTTTAAAGCGAATGAATGAATTTAAAGAACAAGGGAAAACAATCTTTTTCGTGAGTCATTCATTAGGACAAGTGAAACAATTTTGTACCAAAGCATTGTGGCTGGAATATGGTGAAATTAAGGATTATGGGCCTATGCAAGATGTAATGCCTAAATACGAACAGTTTTTAAGAGAATACCGTGCTATGAGTAAAGAGGAGCAACAAAAGTTCAAAGAAGAAGCACAACGAAAACAGGCTGGTGAGGAGATTGAGAAAAAAGAGGCTGAAAATATAAACATCGAGTCGCCTGTATACGAATACGGTGCATTAAAACGAAGAAAAAGTAGTAAAAAGAAAAAAAATGTAATTGCTATGGCCGGATTAGCTTTATGCATAGGATTAGGCAGTACAGCTTACTTGAAAAAAGACTTGTTATTTCAGTCCCCACAAGCGGAAGCAGTAAGTAAAAAGAAAATGGTATCTAGTGAAAAGAAAAAAACTCCACTAGCAGAATTAGATGTGCGATATGTGAAGTCAGCAAAAGCACGTATCAGAAGTACGCCAAATTTAAATGGTGAGCAAATAAACATGATCGAATTTGGTACACCATTTATTGTTAAGGCACAGCAAAAAGATGAGGAAAACGATATAAATTGGTTGAAAATGGTATATGAAGATGGGACAGAAGGCTGGATTAGTGAGAGTGTGTCTAGTACGATTCCTTTTAACTCAGCTTTACATTATGAGGATCTCTTTAACAATTTAAAAGAGCTATCAGGCTCAAAACAAGATTTTGAAAGTGGGATATCTTTATTAGGAAAAACGCAACAAGATGTACAAAATATAATGGGAAAGCCGCAAAATATTGAAAGTTTATTGGAAGGCACAGTGAATAGTTATAAAAATATCACTGTTCTATATAACAATGAGACCACTGTAAAACAAGTGACAATGCAGAATATGTCTATCCCTAAAGCTGCGATGTTGGAGAAGTTAGGTCAAGCACAATTAATAAGTGAAGACGGAGCATCGTTTATATATCGCTCTGATAAATATGACTTTAAATTCTTATCCATAGACGGTATAACTGTTAATCAGTTATCTGTATTTTTACATGTTAATTAAATGAAATGAAGTATTTATATGGTTCCGGTAGAATTAAACCCTTCGTACATCGCTCATAATTGAGTTATAACATACAGATTACTTAGAAGTCTAAGGTGCGTAGCGTCTATTTAACTATATCAATTTAATCCGTTGAAATGCTGAGGAAAGAGTGAAGCGAATGGTAGAATCCTCTGGAAAATTAATTGCTAAAATGCGAATAACATCGTTTAAGAAGAGAAAAGAAAAGTGGCAATTTGCTATTAGAATAAAATGTACAGGTAAATGTGAGACACAGGATGTAACTTTAAAAAAAAGGGGAGAAGATAAATTTTATCATCTCCCGTATCAAGAAAGTAATGTAAATGAATTTGAAAAAAAGATTGTCTTCGAAGTAGAATTGAGTCAAATTGAGCTAGGTCCATTTTTTTGGGATTTTTATGTGCATTTGAAATCTGATGAACTTAAAAGTTATCGAGTTAAACATCCTAGCTATATTGTTAATAAAAAGATAAACAATCGCTTACAGCGTGACCATCATACTGAAGATGGGTATGTAGTGTATCCATATGTGACTGTTAAAGGTGGACTCAGTTTACAATATCGAAAAAAGGGAACTTATGACCAGTTAAAATATACCTTGAAAGAAAAGTTGGCATTAATGATATACTATGCATTCAAATGGTATTGGGATCGAAGAGGCATTGTATTAGTATATGAGAAATTTAGTCAAACCGCACAAGATAACGCTTATTATTTCTTTAAATATTGCTATGATCATAAGCAAATTCCTAACCTATATTATGTAATTAATAAAAAATCCCACGACTATAAGATGCTTGAGCAATATGAGGATAAAGTTATTGATTTTATGAGCATTAAGCATATGATTTATCTCCTTGCTAGTACATTTATGATATCTTCTGAGTCAAAAGCACACTGTTATATATGGAAAGAAAACAGAGGAACGTTAAAGAAAGTTATTCATGATAAAAAACACGTTTTTTTACAACATGGTGTATTAGGCTTGAAAAAGGTAGATTCAATTTTTAAAAAAGGTAGTCCCAATGGAACGAATCTATTTTGCGTATCTTCCGCATACGAAAAAGAAATTGTAAAACAATTTTTTAATTATACAGAAGATGAAGTCATTGTGAGTGGATTAGCAAGGTGGGATCATTTGCAAAATAGGAGCGGGAAGCGAAAGCAAATTCTATTGATGCCGACATGGCGTGAGTGGCTAGATGAAGTATCAGAGGAAGCGTTTTTAAATAGTCAATTCTTTAGGCAATATGAAAGGCTACTAAATGATACAAAACTAGCTGAACAATTAGAGAAAAATAACATTATATTAAAATTTTGTATGCATCCAAGAATTCATAATTCTATTCATTATTTCCGATGTCGTACCCCGAATGTACAGTTTGTTAAATATGGGGATATAAAAATTAATGAGTTGATAATGGAATCTTTGTTGCTTATAACAGATTATTCTAGTGTTTCTTGGGATATGTACTATTTAAAAAAGCCAATTATTTTCTTTCAATTTGACGGTATGGTAAATGGGTATTTAGATGTAGAGCATGACTTGTTTGGAGATAGGTGTGACCATGTAGAGAAGCTAATACCATTGCTAACCTTTTATATAAATAATGGATTTAAGGAAAAAGAAAAGTATACATTGCTTAGAAATCGCTTATTTTCATATGTCGATCAAGATAATTCAAAGAGGATTGCGGAAGGGCTATTTGAAAAAGCTAATCAATTAAAGTAATAGCTGAAGATTATGTGGTTAATGGATAAATTGAACTGTTAGTAGAAGAAAGGAGAGAGAAAATTGAAAGTCAAATTGTTACTAGAAGAAATAAACAATATTCCAAAGGGAAATGTTAAGTTAGATATTTCCGTGAAAACAGATGGAAAGATTGAAGAAATTTATAAGAGAATAAAGGGATTATTTATTCAAAAAGGAAGTTTGAAAAAGCAATTATTGTCATCTAGCGCAGAATTTCATGAAGATAGAATGGTATATACGTTACCAATTTCTGAGCTATCAAAAATAATGAATTATGGAAAATTAAATCTTTGTTTACAATTAGATCGAGACATAATGTTTATCCCTATATATAACAATATAAAGGAAGACTTCTATATATGTCAAAAACAAACGGTATTTCAATTGAATACTAGTGATTCGATTGAAAAAGTTGTTGAGTTTAGTAGAAAAGATTCCGTAAGTATTAGCGTTTCTGTAACTGAAGTTAGTGAAAATAAAGAAAAAGACCTCCTAATACTAGGGGATTTTTCACCAGAGTTTAAACGTAAGGAAGTATGCTTAAAAGAGTTGTTCTTGAAAAATAACCTTACAAACGAAGTTAGGAAACTAATTGATTTAAAAGTGAACAATCATACAAATGAATATCAAGCAATATTAAAGTTACAAGATAATCCACTATATGATGGCAATTGGGAAATGTTTTGTTCAGGAACCTTTAATGATAAGCCTATATCAATAAAGGTTAAATACACAAAAGTAGATGAAGTAGTGGGTAGTTATTTTAGTAATCGTGATCAATTATACTATCATGTGTTTTCTTGTAATGATAAATATGAAGTAGTTATGAATATTAAAAAGAATACAGAACAAATGGTTTCTACTCAAATTGACAATATAGAATTGGATCAAAATAAGTTAATTATTGAAGGCGAAGTTCAATTTTTAAGCTCCATAGATACGGAAAATCAAAGAGCAGAGTTGTTGTTTATTCACCGAGATACCAAAAGAGAAAAATCTCATTCTATTTCTGTAACAGACAAATATTTTGAATCAATTGTTGATTTTGGAGAAGAGAATATCTTTGAAGAAAAAGGAATTTGGGATGTATTTATAAGCTTTGAAATACAGGAGATCAGAGGTAAAGTCAAATTAGATGTAGGTTCTAAATCGGATTTTGTGATTATTCCTAAGACAGTTTACAATCAATCTAGTGGTATAAAGAGAATTCGACCATATGTGACTTTAGACAATAGCCTAGCATTATTGATTAGAGATGAAGGAGTATATTGTGATGTAATCAGTGTTGATTATGAGGCTAGTAATCTGATAGTAAAAGGATTTGTAGACATTCCAGATATTGATTATGTTGTAAAAAACGTGTATCTGTATGAAGAGTCTCTCGAATTGAAAATAAAATGTATAAGTGAGTTTGTAAAAGAAGATGAGGGATATTATTTTAATAGTTCATATAATTGGAATGCATTCGATATTAAGCGCTATGGTGAATTGAATTTAAAGCTTATGATCCATATTGAGAGTAATGGGCATAGTATTGAATTTAGTTTGGATTCTAACTTAGACGATATAGATAATAAAGCAAAAGCAATTATCTATCCGCCATTAAACCAAAATATCAATGGGTATCCAATGCAAATTCAGCCATATTACACAAATCAAAATGAATTATCGGTAGCTGTACAAAATTCGTTACAAGCATATTGTATTACAGTTGATTCCAGAAGAGATAATATAGACCTTGTTATTGGTTCAATAGTGGAAGAGCAATTTGAAGTTCGAGATACAAGGTTAATCTTTAAAGAAAGAACAACAGGTCAGACTTTTATACAAAATGGTAAGCAAAATAAGTTGAATGAGTATCAATTTCATATTGATAGATCCCTTCTACAAACAAATGAAATTTATAATACAGGGAAATGGGATATTTGTTTTGCTGCAAAAGTTAATAATAATGACATTACAACGAAGGTATCGTGTAATGATATAAACATCATAAATCAAAATGCAACTTTTAAGTCGAACGCAATAAAAGTTGGAAGTGATTTATATGGCTCTATATTCTTTGATAAAAAGAGTAAGGTGATGTCGTTTGAAACGCGAAACTTAAAAGCACATGAGAAGAAAAAGGAAAAAGTTCGATTCTTAATGGCTAAAGGGATTGCTAAAGTATGGAGCAAATTTAGGAAGAAGCCAGTATGGCTTATCGGGGAGAATTTAGGAGAAGTTGCGCAAGATAACGGATTTGCCTTTTTTGAATCATGTGTTAAGAAGAATGTTTCAGAAGACTATTATTATGTAAGTAAAGCGGAAAATAAGAATATGGATAATCTAGAGCCATATAAAGATAGGGTTATTCGCTACGATAGTTTTAAACATCTTTGCCTATATCATTTAAGTAATTACCTTATTGTAAGTCATGGAATTCGAGATGTTATTCCAAATATTGTTCATCCTAAAATGGGCAGTAACACAAAGCCAATTATTTACTTACAACATGGTATTATTGCAATGAAAAAGTTAGAGTTCAATAGAAAATCGTATAATGGGATGATTAAAAAGTTTGTTGTTTCTTCTATGCATGAAAAGAACATTTTAATAAATGAAATGAATTTTAAAGAGAAGCAAATAATGACTACAGGTTTAGCGCGATTTGATTCGCTAGTAGATAAAAGTAAGAATAAAAAGACTAGGGAAATTCTCCTTATGCCTACATGGCGAGAGTGGATAATTGGCTCAAAAGAAGGGTTTTTAGAGTCGGACTTCTTTGTATACTATCATGGGTTATTACAAGATAAAAGATTACATGACTTGCTCGAAAAAAATAATTTAGTACTCAAATTCTTCCCTCATATTGAAATACAAAAGAAGTATAAGGATGAATTCGCAAACTTAAATGAAAGAATACAAGTTGTTAATCTTGGTGAAGAGAGTGTAAAAGAACTGATTCAAAATAGCTCTTTAATGATTACGGATTACTCAAGCGTTGTCTTTGATTTTAATTACTTGAAAAAGCCAACAATCTTTTATCATTTTGATGTGAATGATTATTTGAAACACAGAGGGTCTTATGTAGATTTAAATAAAGATTTAGTTGGAGATATAGCATATAAAAAAGAAGAAGTAATAAAATACATTAGCGAATACGTTAAGAATGATTTTAAATACAAGTCTCAGTATCTTATTAAATCTAAAAAGTATTATGCTTACGATGATGAAAAAAACTTTGAACGAATTTATAAAGAAATAAAAAAAATATCAAATGAAAAAATAAAGAAATAGTGAGGTATAGAAGGATGAAAATTACTTTCCTTGTATATAATATTTACGGAATGGGAGGAACTGTAAGGACAGTTGTGAATACTGCTAACTATTTTGTCTCTCAAAACTATGATGTAGAGATTGTAAGTGTTAGAAGAACGAGTGCAAAACCGATGTTTGATATTGATAAAAAAGTAAAGCTTACTCCTATTTTTGATGCTAGAAGAGGAAAGTTATTCGGAAGAAACACACCTCTGTATCAGAAAGTAATAAAGAAAATTTTAATGAAAATGCCTAGTTTTTTCATAGATAAAAGTGAAGATTTATATCATATGTTTAATCTTTTTGTCGATTTTAAAATTATTGCTGCGCTAAGAAAGATTAATGAAGGCATTTTAATTACAACAATACCTTCATTTAATATCTTAGCAGCTAGATTTGTAAGTAATAATGTAATCAAGATTGGTCAGGAACATAAGTATTTTGGTGGCCATGAAAAATGCTTACAAAATAAAATTGAAAAATATTATGGGAAATTGGATGCTTTAACATGCCTAACAGATTCAGAAATTAACGACTATCAATCACTATTAAAGGGAACTGGAGTAAAGTTATATAAAGTAGAAAATGCCACAGCAATTCCTGAAGAAACAGCTGAATTGGACAAAAAAGTAGTAATTGCTGCGGGTAGATATGTACCTCAGAAAGGTTTTGATCTTTTAGTCCCTGCGTTTGCTAAAGTGATAGAAAAATATCCGGATTGGAAGCTGAAAATATTTGGTTCGGGAGAAGATGAACAACTTCTTCGACAACAAATTTTTGATCATAAAGCTTATAATAATATTTTCTTAATGCCAAAAACGAACGATATTATTGGTGAAATGCTTAATTCATCAATTTATGTTTTAAGTTCTAGATACGAACCTTTTGGCATGGTTATAATTGAGGCCATGTCAGTAGGGGTTCCTTGTGTAAGTTTTGCATGTACAGGACCTGTCGAAATAATAAAAAATAAAGAAGATGGCTTACTTGTAGAAGAAGGAAATATTGATGAACTTGCTAATTCGTTAATGACCTTAATGGAATCCGATGAATTAAGAAAAGAGTATGGTCGTAAGGCTAAACAGAATGTTGACAGATATACTTTTAATGTTGTTGGTAATAAGTGGGAAAATATTTTAGAAGAGCAAGTGCAAAAAAAGTTAAAACAGAGTAAAAAGGTATTATCGGGGATATCGATATAATATTCTATTGATTTTGTATTAGTAATATTTGTAGTCATAGAATAATAGTGTCGAAAATATTAAGAGGTAAAAATCATAAAATTAAAATAGGGAATATATAAATGATTTATTTTGCATTGTAATTAAATTGTTTGATATTTTTTATAGTAGGTAAATTTATGGTTTATATAAATATGTTTTAGAATACTAGGAGGGTTATCAGTGAAAAAAGTAAGAAAAGCCATTATTCCAGCTGCAGGATTAGGAACGCGATTCCTACCAGCAACGAAAGCAATGCCAAAGGAAATGTTACCGATTGTTGACAAACCAACTATTCAATATATTGTTGAAGAGGCAATTGAGTCCGGAATCGAAGATATTATTATTGTAACGGGAAAAGGAAAACGAGCAATTGAAGATCATTTCGATCATTCTTTTGAGCTAGAACAAAACCTACTTTCAAAAGGGAAATATGAAATTCTTGAAAAAGTACAAGAATCTTCAAAAATCAATATTCATTATATTCGTCAAAAGGAACCAAAAGGTCTAGGACATGCTGTTTGGTGTGCTCGTAAATTTATTGGGAATGAACCATTTGCGGTACTACTTGGTGATGATATTGTTCAAGCGGATACGCCATGCTTACGTCAATTGATGAATCAATATGAGAATACACAATCATCAGTAATTGGCGTTCAAACTGTTCCAGAGAATGAAACACATCGTTATGGCATTATTGATCCGTTAGAACAAAAGGATCGCAGTTATCAAGTGAGTAAGTTTGTTGAAAAACCAGCTAAAGGAACAGCACCATCTAATTTAGCAATCATGGGACGTTATGTGTTAACGCCAGAAATCTTTACGTTCTTAGAAGATCAACAAACAGGAGCAGGTGGAGAAATTCAGTTAACGGATGCGATTCAGCGTTTAAATGAAATTCAGCGTGTATTCGCATACGATTTCGAAGGAAAACGTTATGATGTTGGAGAAAAGCTTGGTTTCATTCAAACAACTATTGAAATGGCATTGCAGCATGAAGAGTTAAAGAAAGAGCTACTAAATTATATGGAAAAGTTAGTAGAAAATGAAAAGGTTTGTAACTAATTTTTAACGATACAAAAAAGAACTCAAGTCTATTTTATTAGAAGTGGGTTTTTTTTTGATTTCAGCCAATATGTTTGGGGAAAGTTAAGTCTAGGTTAGTTTTGAAATTGGATTTTCTAAGGTTATTTCCCTTTCAGTAATCTTTGAAAGGGGATAATATTGTTTCATTTATTCATAAATGATTGCAAGTTACTTATAGTAGGATACTATTGTTTATTTTTAATAAGGGATTTTAATCCTATAATGTAACAATTGTTTTTAAAACTTTTTATAAGAGCAGTTGCCGGACATGTAGATACCGTCACAAAAATTAAATTTGGTAATATGTATATGACTATCCGATCTTTACTTCCTTGAAATAATTATTTATGAGATTATGTGTGAATTTATATGAAGGGAATTGAATAGGGTATTCTAGGGGGAGAGTGAATTGGACGTATAAATTTATATTGACGGGGGTATTATCAAGAACTAAAATGAATAATATATGAGTATATTATGATTAATGAAACAAAACGTTTGTTTTGCTAATCAAATTTATACTTGAAAGGCTCAATTTTCTTATCTTGTATTAAAATATGTTGAATATATATATAATAATTTAAGTATACACGTTAACGCTAGGATAAAAATGTACAATTTTGATTGATTCTGTACATTTTTAAATAAGTGGAGATGTGTATATTCGTATGTTTATTTGTAAATATATTCAGATGTAAATTAAATGATGTTGTTTAATATACATGTAACTTCATTTTGAATCAATTAAATAATAGTGGAGGGGAAGTATGGAGAAGGAAATAAATTTAAAAAACTTGTTTAATATTATAAAAAGAAGATTTTGGATTATTGCAGTACTCACCATATTGGCCGGATTCGTTGGTGGGATATACAGCTTGTTTATGAAAACACCTTTATATTCGTCTTCCGCAAGGATCCTTATTCCGGCAAATGCTGAAGCAATGGGTACACTTAAAGTGATGATTAAAGAACCCGTTGTTTTAGAAAAAGTAGCTCAGCAACTAAATTTACAAAAATCAGCGGGCGCATTAAGCGGACAGATAAGTGTTGGAAAGGTGGAAGAATCGCAAGTTGTCATTATAACAGCTTTAGATACTAATCCAGTGCAGGCTGCCAAAATTGCTAATGCTACAGCAAATGTTTATAAAGAAGAAGCAAAATCTGTTATGAATTTCGGAAGTGTTCGTGTCTTAACAGAAGCAAACGAGAAAGGAAATCCTTCACCAGTAAACTTAAATCATACAGGTGCAATAGAACTGGCCATGGCTGCTGCATTTCTATTGGGTATAGGGCTCGTTTTCTTATTGGATTCCCTTGATGACACGGTTAAGTCGGAACGTGATATTGAAAAGTTACTACCGATCCCTATTTTAGGAAGTGTTTCTCAAATGAAAAAAAATAATATATTAGATAAAAACAGTAAGAAAGAAAGTGTAATCGTAGGAGGGAAAACAGTTGATTCTTAATAAAAAACAAAGTCGACCTCTTGATAATAGTGATTTGATTGCGCATGTAGCTCCGAATTCGAAGGTTGCTGAGGAATATCGAACAATTCGTACCAACCTTCAGTTTGTATCTGAAGCGGATAAAAAAAGAACTATACTAATTACTTCTCCTGGATATGGGGAAGGGAAAACCATTACTGTGGCAAATTTGGCGGTTTCTATGGCTCAGCAGAATGAAAGGGTCTTAGTTATTGATGCGGATTTAAGAACTTCAGAACTACATAAAATTTTTGAAATAGAAAATAAGTCGGGATTAACAAATATTCTAGAGGGAAAGGCAACGCTAGAGAAGGTGGTAATTCAGACGAAAATCAAAAATGTACATGTTCTAACAAGTGGTTCTGAAGTTAATAATCCAGCTGAGCTGCTTAGTTTACCAGCTATGCAAGATTTAATTAACAAAGTAATAGAACAATATGACGTTATTTTATTTGACTCTTCCCCCCTTCTGGAAGTAACAGACACAAGTATACTAGCTAGTCAGTGTGATGGTGTATTGTTGGTATTAAGTTGCAATCGAACTGCTAGTGAAGCAGTAGTTGAAACAGAAAGGGTACTAGGTTTAAGCAACAGTAGGCTTCTAGGAGCTATTTTGAATAAAAAGGTATAAGAGGTTTATTCAAATTAGTCATGCAGGCAATGCTCATACATTACTTTTTAGCCCATAGGGTAAGGAGGAAGGACATTCTTCGGTAGAGAATGAAAGGTTACCTATAAAAAAGTATCGGATACGGTGATGTCTCCTTACCGCTACCAATGGAGGCACTCGATTGTGCTGTGGGTTAAAAGACCTTAGACGTTAGTCGTCAAGAGCGTGATGTGAGGGAGGGTTAAATGCCCGTATTTATTTGAAGTTTCTGTCTAGAAAGTCTTTTTAAAGGATCTTGTAGACAGGAACTTTATATGAGTTATGCATTTATTTCCTTCCTTAAACCTTTAGTTTTATATATATAAATAAAAATGTTAGTTGTAAAAAATTGAGAGAGGGGCTTATTATGACGTATCATCAAAGGTTGTTTCTATTAATTTTAATAGATTCCCTAATTGTATTAACCACGATTTTCTTTAGTTGCTTTTTAGTAAGTGCTGATTTCCATGTCATAACATTGCCTATTGTAGTAAGTGCGGTGACTTTGCTTCTTAGCCATCATATTTTTTCTTTTATTTATAAGCTGTATAAAAAAGCATGGGAGTATGCAAGTATAGGCGAACTACTCATTGTTTTGAAAGCAGTTACACTTTCTATTATCACAACAGCAGTAGTGCAACAAATATTGCTCCATGATATTTATTTCCGTCTACTTGCTGTCACTTGGATGATCCATGTTTTATTAATCGGAGGATCACGTTTTTTATGGCGGATGTTCCGAGATACTTATATCCAAAATAATGACAACAAAAAACGAACATTAATTATTGGTGCAGGTTCTGCAGGTACAATGGTTGTACGGCAGCTGTTGAATAATAATGAGACAGAATTACTACCAGTTGCGTTTATTGATGACAATATAAAGAAACACGGACTGGATATACTTGGAATACCGGTGGTTGGAGGAGTGGATCGTATTGAATCTACTGTTCAGCAATTGGGCATCGACAGTATCATAATAGCAATTCCTTCACTTAGTAAGGAAAAATTAAATATGATTTTCCAAGAGTGTTCTAAGACAAAAATGAAAACACAAATTCTTCCGATGCTAGAGGATTTAATGACTGGAAAGGTTTCCGTAAATGAATTTCGTGATGTTCAGGTAGAAGATTTATTAGGGCGTGAGCCGGTTGAATTAGATATTGAAAGTATTTCAGATTTTATAACGAATAAAGTTATTTTAGTAACTGGTGCAGGTGGCTCAATTGGGTCTGAAATTTGTCGTCAAATCGCACATTTTAACCCAAAACAATTGATTTTATTAGGCCATGGTGAAAATAGCATCTATTCCATTGAAATGGAATTAAAAGAGCTATACAGTGATACCGATATTATTTTTACTACAGAAATTGCTGACGTACAGGATGATATGAAAATGATGTCAGTCATGGGTCAATATCATCCTCAAGTTGTTTATCATGCTGCCGCACATAAGCATGTACCCTTAATGGAGCGTAATCCTGAAGAAGCGATAAAAAATAATTTGATCGGGACAACAAATGTAGCAACAGCAGCAAGTTGGCATGGAATCGAGACGTTTGTAATGATTTCTACAGATAAAGCTGTGAATCCTACGAGTGTAATGGGAGCGACAAAAAGGCTTGCTGAGATGGTAATCCAAAACTTAGACAAAACAAGTAGTACGAAATTTGTGGCTGTACGATTTGGAAATGTATTAGGAAGCCGTGGTAGCGTTATACCACTTTTCAAAAAGCAAATTAAGCAAGGGGGACCAGTGACTGTCACTGATCCAAAAATGATTCGTTACTTTATGACAATTCCAGAAGCATCTAAACTTGTAATACAAGCCGGGGCATTAGCTAAAGGTGGGGAGATATTTGTTTTGGATATGGGTGACCCTGTCAAAATAGTGGATCTTGCGAAAAACTTAATTACATTATCAGGACATTCATTAGATGAGATACAAATAAAGTTCACTGGAATGAGACCTGGAGAAAAGCTTTTTGAAGAGTTGTTAAAAAAAGAAGAAGTACATGAGCAACAAATACATCCTAAAATTTATATAGGTAAAAGGTCAGATCTTTATATAAAAGAAATCGAAGAAATTATTAACACGTATCCTAATATGGAGAAATCCGAGTTAAGGGAACAGATATTAAATTTGGCAAATAGACGTACCGTTCCGAAAAACATAGTGTGAATGTCAATTTGAGTACGTGTGTGTAGATACGTATTTTACTATTTAGAAAAGCAAATTGGTTAAACAGATTATAACGAGTGTAGGGTGATATATGTGGGAAATAAAGTATTATTCTGTGCAACAGTTGATATTCATTTTAAAGCTTTTCACTTGCCATATATGAAATGGTTTAAAGAACAGGGATGGGAAGTTCATGTTGCTGCTGCGGGTAACATGGAACTCCCTTACGTGGATAAGAAGTATGAGCTTTCTATCCAACGATCACCTTTGCAGTCCAAGAATATTAAGGCGTATAAAGAATTGAAAGCGATCATTGATGAAAATGGGTACAAAATTATTCATTGTCATACACCAATGGGGGGCGTAATTACACGTTTAGCGGCAAGAAGTGCTAGAAAATATGGAACGAAGGTTTTATATACTGCACACGGGTTCCACTTTTGTAAAGGTGCCCCGCTTATAAATTGGTTATTATATTATCCTATTGAAAAAGTGATGGCAAATTACACAGACTGCCTGATCACAATAAATCAAGAGGATTATGATTTGGCTGTTCAGCGGCATTTCAAAGCAACTAAAATTGAGCAAGTGCACGGAGTGGGAGTAGACACAGAATACTTTCAACCAGCTGATGAGATTCAAAAGCTTTGTACGAAGAGTGAGATGGGATATAAGCCCAATGATTTCTTGATGTTCTATGCAGCTGAGTTTAATAAAAATAAAAATCAACAATTGTTGATTCGATCATTGGCTTTAATAAAGGATAGTGTTCCAAATGCAAAGCTTCTATTAGCTGGAAACGGTCCCTTATTAGAAGAGTGTAAAGACTTGGCTAAACAAATTGGCGTATTTGAAATGATAGAATTTCTTGGTTATCGGAATGATATTTCGAAAATTTTATCCGCCTGTGATATTGCGGTTGCATCGAGTCTTCGCGAAGGTCTGCCGGTTAATATTATGGAGGCAATGGCTTGTGGGTTACCGATAATTGCAAGTGAGAATAGGGGACATTTGGAGCTTGTAGAAGATGGAGTGAATGGTTATATTATTTCCGATCAAGATGCTCAAGTGTTTGCTTTAAGAGTAGTAGAGATCAGCAAATCAAAGGAATTACTTGTGAAAATGGGTATTGAAAGTGAACGAAAAATACATAAATATTCGATTGTTCAAGTTAAATCGGAATTGAGTTCTATTTATTGGAAATATATTCTGGAGGAAACAGATGAAGCCGAAAGTAAGTATAATAGTTCCTGTTTATAATGTTGAAACTTTATTAGGAAGATGTTTAAACAGCTTAATATCACAAACACTTGAAGATATTGAAATTATCATGGTAAATGATGGTTCAACAGATAAGAGTGCAGATATACTTAAGAGGTATGCAAAGAAAGATAAAAGAATCATAGTGATTGAAAAAGAAAACGGTGGTGTTTCTTCAGCAAGAAATGCAGGTATACAAGCCGCGAGCGGAGAATATATTGGGTTTGTTGATCCGGACGATTGGATAGACATGGAAATGTATGAAACCTTGTATAAGGAAGCAGTTCAAGGTAAGGCCGACGTTGTTATGTGTACATATACTCGTGAATTTGGAAGTCATTCAAAAGAGAAGAAATTTGATCTCCCTGAAAAAATTTGTTATGAAGGCGAAGAAATTAAAGCGAATGTAATGAGACGTTTAATTGGTCCTATAAATGAAGAAATGGGAAATCCAGCATTCTTAGATGCTTGGGGGACTGTTTGGTCAAAGCTTTATCGTTCTACGGTTATTAAGGAAAATGCTATTCAGTTTGTAGATTTGAGTTATATTGGTACAAATGAAGATTCATTATTTAATATACAGGCGTTTTATTATATAGATAAATTTATTTTCTTAAACGAGCCATTTTATCATTATTGGAAAACAAATGCGGCTTCGGTGACATCTAATTACAAATCGGAATTGATGAACCAATGGTTTAACTTGTATGATATTATTGAGAGATTTTTAAAAGATAAAGGGCTATCAGGGAATTTTCAATTAGCTTTAAAGAATCGTATTTGTCTTAATACGCTCGGACTTGGTCTGAACACAATCAGTAAAAGTAATCGTGTATCGCCATTAAAGAAATTTAATATATTAAGTAAAATACTGAATGATGATCGTATAAAACGTTCTTTTAAACAATTAGAAATGAATTACTTTCCGATTGTTTGGAAGGCGTTTTACTTTTGTGTGAAATACAGGTTTACTGCAGGATATTATTTCATGTTAGTGGCAATAGATTCACTCAGAAAGATGATTAGATAGGAGTGGTACTCTTGAAACCTATTCGTATACTTCAAGTAGTTACTGTTATGAATCGTGGCGGGCTTGAAACTATGTTGATGAATTATTACCGAAGAATAGATCGTAGCAAGATTCAATTTGATTTTATGGTACATAGAACAGATAAGGGACATTATGATGATGAAATTGAGAGGCTTGGTGGAAAGATTTATCGAATGCCACAAATACGTCCTGGCAATTATCGCCGTTATTTTAAATTACTCAATGAGTTCTTCGCTACTAATCCTGAGTATAAAGTAGTACATTCCCATATCAATGAGAACAGTAGTTTTGTATTGAGAGCAGCAAAAAAAGCAGGTGTTCCGTGCCGTATTGCTCACAGTCATTTAAGTGATTTAGGTATCGATATAAAACTTCCTTTTCGATTATATGCAAGATTCACAATGAAAGAAAATCCAACTGCATATTTTGCATGTTCAAAAAAAGCAGGGGAATGGTTGTTTGGGAAGAAAAGAGCAAGTTCTAATGAAGTTAAAGTTCTAAATAACGCAGTGAATGCTGCAGAATTTAAATATAACGAAAGTAACAGAAATAAAGTAAGGGAAGAAATTGGAGCAAACGATAATACGTTAGTTATCGGGCATGTTGGAAGATTTAATAAGCAAAAAAATCATGAATTTTTAATAGATATTTTCCATGCTGTACATAAAAAGAACCCAGAATCTATACTGCTTCTCATAGGGGAGGGTACCTTACGTGCAAGCATTGAAAAAAAAGTCGCTGACTTAGGGTTGTCTTCTAAAGTCAGATTTCTAGGAACTAGAACCGATATTCCGCAATTGATGCAAGGATTTGATGTTTTTCTATTTCCGTCGCTTTTTGAAGGCTTGCCAGTTGTACTCGTGGAAGCACAGGCTGCTGGTTTAAATTGTGTGGTGTCTGATGCAATTACTAGTGAATCTAACTTGACTGGCCGAATGAAATTCATGGATTTAAAGAGTTCAACGGAATTATGGGCAGATTCAATTCTATCCTCATCATTAGAGCATGAGGATACAACAAATATCATGCAAAATATGGGCTATGATACGGCTACTATGGCAAATTGGCTGACAGATTACTATTATGCACATGCCTATAAATAATAAAAACTTGATGCAGGAGGGTTTGCAATGACATCACTTTTAACCGTTTTTACGCCTACATATAATCGTGCATATACCCTTCATTTATGTTACGAAAGTTTAAAGAGACAAAAATGTAAAGATTTTATTTGGCTAATCATTGATGATGGCTCTACTGATAATACAAAGGAACTTATAGATACTTGGATTGCAGAAGATGTCGTTCCCATTCGCTATCATTACCAAGAAAATCAAGGTATGCACGGAGCACACAATACCGCTTATGAATTAATTAATACAGAGTTAAATGTTTGTATAGACTCGGATGATTATATGGCTGAAGATGCCGTTGAAAAGATTGTTTCATTTTGGAAGACGCATGGGAGTAAGAAATTTGCTGGAATAGTTGGATTGGATGCGAAACAGAATGGAGAAATCATTGGAACTAAAATGCCATCTCATATTAAATCATCCACATTGTCAGGTTTGTATGGTCTTCATGGGGTTAGCGGCGATAAGAAACTCGTTTATCGTTCAGAGTTGACAAGAAATTCTTTGCCATATCCTATATTTTCAGGAGAAAAATATTGTCCGCTCAGTTATAAGTATATTTTAATTGATCAACAATGCCCCTTACTCATTATGAACGAAGTTTTATGCCATGTGGAATATTTAGATGATGGTTCAAGCATGAATATGATTAAACAATATAAGAAAAATCCGCGTGGCTTTTTATTCTTCAGAAAGGTTGCTATGAGGTATGCTCCATCCTTTAAGGAGAGATTTCGGGAATCTATACATTATGTATCGAGTAATTTAATGATCAGAAATTATGCTTTTCTTAAAGAATCACCATGTAAGGGTACTACTTTCTTGGCGATACCTTTCGGGATTATTCTTTATCTTTATATACAGAATACAAGTAATAAAACTGTTTCGAAGCGCCATTAGAATGATAAAGGTTTGCCGGTAATTGCTATTTAAGATGGCGATAATTGGTTGATATATTTATGTGTAAAGATATCTACTTTTTTCCTTTGTCTTTGCTTGTTTAAGTTACTTGCTTGTTTGCTCTGTGAAGGGAGTTATGGAATGACTATATTATGGATAAACCTTTTTGTAGTTTACATGTTATCTTTTTTTGCAAGATATTCTGCAAAGAGCATGAGCAATGGGATCGTTCCAGTTCAACCAAATAAAATGTTTAGTTTCTTGGCAATGACATCTCTTGTTATTGTATCGGGACTTAGAAATAATATTGGTGATACTTATTTTTACATGTATTCCTATGACCACAATGAATTTAGTTGGAGCAGTATTGATTTCTCAGGGGATTTTGGGTTTGACATTTTACAGATGTTTCTACAGCATTTCTCAAAAGATTCACAAATAATGGTGTTTTTTGTCGCTTTAGTGACAAATATATTAATTGTAATAACTCTTTATAAATACTCCCGGATGTTTGAATTAGCTTTATTCGTATACATTACAGGTGGAATGTATTTGGTATCCATGAATGGAATTAGACAGTTTTTAGCAGCATCCATTGTCTTTCTGGCCACGAAATATATATTCAATGGGAATTTCAAAAAATATATTTTAATTGTACTTTTAGCAGCTATGATTCATAAATCAGCGCTTGTCTTAATCCCAATTTATTTTTTGGTTAGGAGAAAGGCTTGGGCTTGGGATACGTATGTACTGCTGTTCTTCTCGGTTATTATAGTGATTGGGTTTAACCAATTCTCATCAGCTTTATTCTCGGCATTAGAGTCAACTCAGTATGGACACTATAAGAACTTTGCAGAGGGAGGAGCAAATGTATTACGTGTTGCAGTTAGTGGTGTCCCATTAGTTATTGCATATCTTGGAAAAGAAAAATTAAGAGAAGTTTTCCCGAAAAGTGATTACATTGTAAACATGTCTTTAATTGGTTTAGTGTTTATGATTATTTCAACGCAAAATTGGATATTCGCGAGATTTACCATTTATTTCAGTTTATATCAATTAATTTTAATTTCATGGATTGTTGTATTATTTTCTAAAAAGGATAGGAAACTCGTATATTACGGACTTTTACTATGTTATCTCATTTATTACTTTTATGAGAGTGTAATAAGTTTAGGTATCATTTATACAAGTAAATATATATCTTTATAAATTTTTTTAGTAATACTACGTCTAAGTATATCGAGGGAGCGTGTATCAATTGGAGAACGTGAGGAAAATTCCATCAACTATACATTATTGTTGGTTTGGTGGTAGAGAGAAACCTGAGATTGTACAAAAATGCATAGATAGTTGGAAGAAGAACCTCCCAGAATATGAAATTATTGAATGGAATGAAAATAATTTTGACATAGAATGTAACTTATATGTCAAAGAAGCCTATGATTCGAAAAAATTTGCATTTGTAAGTGATTATGTAAGGGTATATGTTCTGTATAAGTTCGGAGGTATTTATTTAGATACCGATGTAGAGGTATTCAAACCTTTTGATAATATGCTCCATCATGATTCATTTTGGGGATTTGAACAAGAAAATTATATAGCTACAAGTACTATAGGAGCTATGAAAGGAAATAAGTTAATTAAAATATTTTTAGATTCATATGAAGGGAAAGAGTTCATCAAGGAAGATGGAAACCATGATGAGTTAACCAATGTGGCTATTGTAACGAATATATTAAAAAATGCAGGATTGAAATTAAATGGAGAATATCAAGAAATAAGCGGTATGGGAGTTTTTTATCCACAAACATATTTTTCTCCATATGATTATATCAATTGTAGAAAATTTATAACTGAAAATACATATGCAATGCATCATTTTTATAAAAGTTGGTTGCCGCTCAAAGTAAGAATCAAGGGTAATATAAAATTGATCTTAGCGAAAATAATAGGTGGAAATAATATTGCTAGGTTAAGAAGTATAACAGGAAAAGAAGGTTTTAAGGGGAATACACATGATTAAGGTATTCAAGAAGATTATTCAAACAATAGTTGCAGAAAGCCGTAATAGAGGACTATATTTCACTGTACTCATGAATATATCACATGTAATAGGTGCATTAAGAGGTGCCTTCTATAAGGTACTATATTTCCGGAATATAAAATGCTCAATCTTTTTTCTTCAAGCAAATAGCAAAATTGAGATCTTTAATAAACGTTCAAAAGTTAATGTTGGAAAGTTTGTATTTGTAAGAAAGAATGCCAGCATTAGACTGGATTTTGACGGAGTATTAGATATAGAAGAAAAAGTATTTATTAATGATAACTGTAATATCAACTGTGTAAATAGAATATCGATTGGAACGGGTACAAAGATAGGACCCAATGTGTGCATTAATGACCATGACCATAATTATAAAGACCCTACAGATGGCCATCTGGTAAAAGGTGAAGTAAAGATAGGGAAGAATGTTTGGATTGGTTCGAATGTAGTTATATTAAAGGGAACTGTTATAGGCGATAATACCGTAATAGCCGCTGGAAGCGTTGTAAAGGGGCAGATTCCTTCTAATACGTTATTCGTGAATAAAAGGGAGAATATGTGTATTGATCGTAATAATTTAAGTAGCTAATGAAAAGTTTATTCCATATGAATTCACATAATACGATTATTTTCATTTACTTACATCGAAATAAAACATGAATGTGAGGGAGCGTATGAAAAAAAATGTTTTAATCTCTATCTATGATATGGAAATCGGTGGAATAGAAAGAAGCTTAATTAATATGTTGGAAAGCTTCGACTATGATACATACAACATAGATTTATTAATATTTAATCATACCGGAGAATTCTTAAATCTAGTACCTAATAAAGTTAACGTACTACCACAGATAGGTGGATATACCGTCTTTAGGAAGTCAATTGTGCAATGTGTACGTGAAGGATATTTTGGGGCGGTAATCACAAGAATAATAAGTAAGTATATGGCGGGTAGAATATCGAAAAAGAGACAGTTAAAAGAAGGTCCAGGATATGTTCAGATGCAGCTTGTGTCAAAGTATGCAGCATATTCTTTGCCTAAGCAGAAAAAAAAGTATGATGTTGCGATTAGTTACGCATGGCCACATGATGTTTTAGCTGATAATGTCAGCGCTGATAGGAAGATTGCTTGGATTCATACAGATTATAGTACGTTAGAAATTGATAATGAAATTGATTTTGCTATGTGGAATAAATTTGATCACATAGCATCAATATCGGAAGAATGTACAAAGGCTTTTTTAACTGTATATCCATCGCTAAAAAATAAAATTGTACAAATAGAAAATATTACTTCACCCCAATTTATCCGAAATATGGCTAAAAGCACTGTGAATTTTCATAAACAAAGTAACGACACCTTTAATATTTTATCGGTTGGAAGGTTGTCATATGCGAAGGGGTTTGATGTTGCTATAAAAGCCCTTAAAGCATTACATAATAAAGGGTTAAGCAATATAAAATGGTATGTCATAGGTTACGGATCGGACGAATCTATCCTTAAAGAACTGATAACGGAACAACAGTTAGAAGACAGTTTTATATTATTAGGCAAACAAACGAATCCATATCCTTATATGAAATCATGTGATTTATACGTTCAACCGTCCAGATATGAGGGGAAGGCCGTTACAGTTACAGAAGCCAAAATCCTTGAAAAACCCATATTGATAACCAATTATCCTACTGCGGCCAGCCAATTGGATGAGGGGATTGAGGGCGTTATATGTGATTCAAGTGTAGAGGGATTAGTCAAAGGTATCGAGAATTTATACAGAGATGATGAACTACGGGAAACATTAATCAATAATTTGCGAGAGCGAGATTATAGCAATAACGCTGAGTTAAACAAGCTATATCAAATTATAGACGTCTAAACAATTAATACATTAAGTGTAAGGAACAAAAATAGCAGTGTATTTATGATAGTGGCGTAAGAGATTTCTCCTAAAGGTGTGATTAGGTATGAACCCAAAAGTAAGTGTAATAATACCAGTTTATAACGCAGGAAAATATATCACCCAGTGTATAGAATCACTTTTAAATCAAACACTTCAAGAGTGTGAGTTTATATTTGTGAATGATGGTTCAACAGATAACAGCAGAGAAATAATTGAGAAGTATAGAAAATTAGATGGCCGGATTATACTTATCAACCAAAGAAATCAAGGTGTAAGTGTTGCTAGAAATAGAGGGCTAGATTTAGCCGCTGGGGAATATGTCGGGTTTGTTGACGCTGATGATTCTGTAAAAAGAGATATGTATAGGGTGTTATATGATTCAGTAAAAGAAAATAATTGTGATGTAGTTATATCCAATTTTGAGAGTGAAATGGAAGGACATAAGGTAACTACAAAATATCCATTTCCTATAGATACTGTTCTTAAAAGAGATTATATAGAGCAAGAATTATTACCTTATTTTCTAAAGGCGGATAACTTGAATACTGTTGTAAATAAGATGTATCGAAATCATATAATTAAAGAAAATGACGTTAAATTCCCAAATGGAATTGCATTGGGGGAAGATGGAATGTTTAACGTTGAATTCTTTAGTATCGCAACCCGTATGAAATATATTAATTATACAGGTTATCACTATAGAGAAGTAGTTGGTAGTGCCACTAGGAATATATCGGAAAGAGATTACTTTGAGAGGGCTGTAGAGGTATATACTATGGAATTGCCCAAAATATATACTGATAAACTTAATAAAGTAAAGATAAATCAATTAAAATCAATAAAGTTTATGAACAGTGTAATGTCCTATATACATGTTTATTTTACCCCATCTAAAGATATAAGTTTTGGTAAGCGGTATAAATACGTAAAAAGTATGATACGAAATAAACATGTGAGAGAGGCACTGCCTATGTATTATAGTGAAATTTATAACAAATTAGGCAGGTATGAACGCTTAATAATAAATTTAATAAAGAGACAATCAACTGTGGGGCTTTATTGCGTTACAGCCTACAGTAGATTCAGAAATAAGTAATAGTGAGGGAGTTTAAGTATGAAAATTATGATGTTTGCCCATGGTGGAAGTCTTAATAGAGGATGTGAGGCTATTGTTCGATCCTCTACTAATATCATAAAAGAAAAGGTAGATGGAGCAAAGATATATTTGGTATCAAGTAAGCCTGAAACAGATAAGATTATAACAAAATTAGATGGAATATATGATGGTTCTACTAAGAGTATAGCGAAGTACTCATATGATTGGTGGATGGCTTTACTGAAAGTGAAATTGTTTAATGATGAATCTTATGCAATAGCTAAAATGGAAGATAATATAATTAAACATATAAAAAATGTGGACGTATGCTTATCTATAGGCGGAGATAATTATTGTTACGGGGAGCAGCCTGCGTTGTATGAAATAGATAAAAGAGTAAAAGCAGCAGGAAAGAAATTAGTGTTATGGGGATGTTCTATAGGTGAAGAGGATATGTCTGAGAGAAAATTAGGAGACTTAAAACAGTTTGACCTAATATTAGCTCGTGAAACTCTTACCTATAATATGTTGAAAAACAAGGGACTTAATAATGTTAAATTATGTGCAGATCCTGCATTTACTATGGAGAAAGAAGAGTTGGAATTACCTAAAGGATGGCAAGAGGGGAATACAATAGGCCTTAATTTCAGTCCACTTGTATGGAAGAGAAATAAGGATTCACAAGTTGCAGTAAGAGATTTAATTAATCATATACTGGATACTACAAATTCAACAATCGCTCTCACGCCGCATGTTATGCAGGATGGAAATAATGATTATGAAGTTCTATATACATATTATGAAGAATTTAAAAATACAGGTAGGGTCATTATATTACCAAACAATTTAAATGCAATACAATATAAAGGGTATATAGCTAGAATGCGATTCTTTATAGGAGCTAGAACACATGCAACGATAGCGGCTTACTCAAATTGTGTTCCAACTATGGTATTGGGATACAGTATAAAGTCGAAGGGAATAGCTAAAGATTTATTTGGAGAAGAGAAATTAGTCTTAAATATTGAAGAAATATCTAATAGTAATAAATTAAAAGCTAAATTCGATGAGATGATAAGAGAAGAAGATCAATTGAAGAGCAAACTAGAGCAAACTATGCCTAATATTAAAGGAATGTCATATAAAGCGATAGAATACTTACAAGAATTAGCTAAGTAAATCGAGGTTATATTATGAAAAAAAAATTATTATTTGTTATGCCTAGTCTATCTGCTGGTGGTGGAGAAAAGAGTCTGGTAAATTTACTATCTCAAATAGATTATCAGTTATATAGTGTAGATTTATTTTTGTTTAACCATGAAGGTATATTTATGGAATTTTTGCCAAAACATGTACAAATTTTGCCTATACCAGAAGCATATAAGACGTTTACTTTACCTTTGGTTAAATCGGTCAAAGCATTTTTATTAAAGGGAGAAATATCGCTAGCATATAATAGATGTATGTTCACCATAAAGAATAGAAGGGGAAAAAATACATCGATACAGGAACAATACAGCTGGAAATATATTGCTAAGTCTTTAAATGAAATTGAGAAACAGTATGACGCTACTATTGGGTTCTTAGAAAAAACCGCTACATATTTTTGTGTAGATAAGGTGAAAGCACATAAAAAAATAGGATGGGTACATATTGACTATAATAAATTAGGAATGGATTCGAATTTTGATACTGTGTACTTCGAAAAGCTAAACAATATAGTTACAGTATCGGAAGCGTGTGCCAATATCCTAGAAGACAGATTTCCTAATCAAAAAGATGAGATAAGTGTTATTTACAATATTGTATCACCGACAATGATACATAAAATGGCTAATCAAGAAGATAAGGATGTTTATGTTAAGAAAGACGATGAAATTATTATCCTTTCAGTAGGTAGGCTTCACTATCAAAAAGGCTTTGAACTGGCTATAGAATCTTGCAAGAAACTAATAGATAAAGGGTACAAAATAAAGTGGAATATTATAGGTGAGGGAGAGGAAAGAGAACAACTGACTAATTTGATAAAAGCAAATAAATTAGAAAACAATTTCAAATTGTTAGGGTTAAAATCTAATCCTTACCCGTATATAAAACAAGCAGATATTTATGCACAGACATCTAAATTTGAAGGGAAATCTATAGCAATTGATGAGGCAAAGATATTGAATAAGCCTATACTTGTTACTGATTTTAGTACTGCAAAAGATCAAATTGACAATGAGATAAATGGGTTAATTGTAGACATGAAACCAGAGGCTATTGCAGAGGGAATTGAGAGACTTATAAAAGATATAGAACTAAAGAAAAAATTAGTAAGTAATCTTTCGAAAGAGAAATTAGGAACGGAAGAAGAAATATATAAGTTATATGAAATTCTATAATGGGTGAAGTTCATGAAAAAAAATATATTATTTATAATGAATAATTTAAATTGTGGTGGGGCTGAAAAAGCCCTAATTTCTTTATTGGAAGTTATAGATTATTCTAGATACAAAGTAGATTTATTCTTATTTAAGCATGAAGGAATATTTATAAATAAGTTACCAAAAGAAGTCACTGTATTACCGGAACCAATAAAATATAAATATTTTGATATGCCTATAAAAAAATCTTTGACCGAATTAATGAAAATAGGGGATTTTAAAACGATATTTTCTAGAGGAATATTAGGTTATCTGGCGAAGACAGAAACAAATGGAGCCATAATTGAGCAGAAAATATGGAAATACATGTCGGATTCAATAGGTGAGATCAATAAGGAATATGATGTAGCTATAGGATTCCAAGAAAAAAATCCTATATATTTTTGTGTAGACAAGGTAAAAGCGAAAAAAAAGATTGGATGGATACACACGGATTATAATAAATTAGGGATTGATTATAGTAAAGAAAAATCTTATTTTGGTAAATTGGACCATATAGTGACTGTATCAGAAGAGCTAGTAAATATTTTAAAGGATATTTTTCCTGAATATGAAAATAAAATCGGATGCATACACAATATAGTTTCTTCAAAAATGATAAGGAAAATGTCATTAGAGAAAGTTGATTTTAAAGAAGAAAACGATAGCAGTATATCATTAATTTCAGTAGGAAGGTTGGCTAAAGAAAAGGGATTGGATATCTCTTTAGAAGCATTTAATATACTCATAAAAAAAGGGTACGATCTTACATGGTATTTGATTGGAGAAGGCAACGTAAGAGAAGAACTTGAAAGAATTATAAAGGAAGAAAAATTAGGAAAAAGAGTAAAATTATTAGGTGTAAAAGAAAATCCATATCCATACATAAAACAATCAGATATATATATACAGACATCTAGATATGAAGGTAAATCTATTTCTATAGATGAAGCAAAAATACTTGCAAAGCCAATAATAATTACTAATTTTGAGACAGCTAATAATCATATAAGAAATAATATCAATGGAGTAATCGCAGAGATGAACCCTATGTCAGTGGCAAATCATCTTGAATTATTAATAAAAGATGAAAAATTAAGAAGTAAGTTCATCGATAATCTCAAGAAAGAAGAATTGGGGACAGAGGATAAAGTCGATCATTTGTATAATTTAATAGAGGATTAAATCTAGCATTTGAAAGTACGTTAAATAATACATCCATTGGAGGCCATTATGTTTAATTGGATAAAAAAATCCTTAATGGTAAGATTGGGAATGGTATGTCTTGAAGATTTAACAGTAGAAGCGTGTGTACAAAGAGGTATGAAGGTAGGAGAAAATTGTAGTGGATTAGCTGGGAGTACAATTGACTATGCTCATTGTTGGCTCATAGAAATAGGTGATAACGTTACATTTGCACCTCAAGTATATCTCCTTGCACATGATGCCAGTACGAAACGATATCTAGATTATACAAAAATAGCGAAAATAAAAATAGAAGACAATGCATTCATAGGAGCAAGGGCTTTAATAATGCCTGGAGTTACAATAGGGAAAAATGCTATTGTGGCTGCGGGAAGTGTAGTAACAAAATCGGTTCCAGAAGAGTGTATTGTTGGTGGGAATCCCGCGAAAATTATAGGGAAAACAAAAGATTATATCAATAAGCACAAATTAAATATAAAGACAGCACATTGTTATGATAAAAGCTGGACAATAGGTGAGAATATTACACCAGATATGTGTACGAAAATGTCGGAAGAATTAGGTAGTACGGTTGGATATGTTAAATGAGTATTTAAATTATTTTCACGTTGAAAGGGCAATATAAAGATGATATTTCAAGTTTTGAGCTACATTATAATTTTTATTATTTTAATGATTATTACCATAGACTTAGTACCTGTAATAAAAGATTGGGTACTAAGAATTCATATAGGGAGATATGAAAGTAAAGCCACATGGAATAAGACTATAACGAAAAAAGGGTCTAAGTGGTTACTAAATACACCGAAAATAAAAGTAACAGACAATACAAGATTGGTTGTATTGGATATGCTGAAAGGAAATTATACGAAAAGTACGATACAACATTGGCAAGAAGCATCATTAGTATTAGGTTTATCTGAGTATTTAAAACATAATGATGATAAGGAAATGAAATCAGAGATTGAAAGATTTTTGAATTCAAAATTTGATAGTAGTGGTCAATGGGTGGAAAAACCTAAGCATATAGACGGGGCTATACTCGCTTACGCCATTATGAAACTAGATTACATTGATATAAATAAATATAAAAAAGCATTAGATTATACATGGGAAATGATTAAGGACCATATAGGTGAAGATGGTACAGTAGAATATAGGAAGTTTATGAAGAGCTACAGATATGTAGATACGATAGGGTTTATATGCCCCTTTTTAGTTTGTTATGGTACTAGATATAACGAGGAAGAGTGTATAGATCTAGCGGTGAAACAAATTCAGGAGTATGAAAAGTATGGAATGTTACATAAACATTCGCTACCATGTCATGTCTACAAAATAGAGAATAAAGTCCCTCTTGGATTATATGGATGGGGAAGAGGTCTTGGGTGGTTTGCTATTGGTCTTATAGATGCTTGGAATGAATTGCCCCAAGATAGTAAGTATAAATTATCATTTGAGGAGAGTGTGAAAAGATTTGCGAAAACTGCAATGAGTTTTCAACAAGATAATGGAAGTTGGAATTGGACGGTAACTAGAAATGAGAGTAGACCTGATTCTTCTGCTACGGCTACACTTGGATGGTTTATGTTAAATGCCTCAAAGATAGATGGAATTTCAAGTGAATGCATGGATAGCGTAGAGAGAGCCATGCATTATTTAATGCAAGTTACAAGAAAAGATGGGGCAGTTGAATTTTCTCAAGGAGATACAAAAGACATAGGAGTGTATTCCACACTGTTCAATATATTGCCGTTTACTCAAGGGTTTTGCGTTAGATTAATCAATGCATATTTAAGTAGGAACTAAACCTTCATCCCCTTTACTCGTATTTGTATGAGGTAACTGTATTGATAAAGAAAATAAATGATTTGAAAATTCGAACCATTTATTTTTGGGGAAAATGAGAAAGGTGGGAATCCTATGTTAAACTCTTTAACGTCATTTAGATTTATTGCTGCGCTAATGGTTTTCTTATTTCATATGGGTGTGTTTAGCCAATATCAATTAGGTTCAGCGGGCGTTCAATTCTTTTTTATTTTATCTGGTTTTATTTTAGCTTATAATTATCATTCTAAATTTACTGAACTAAATAAACACAGTATTAAAAAATTCTATAAAGCAAGATTTTCTAAAGTATATCCAGTTCATGTATTAACCTTTTTTCTTTCTGTACCATTAGTTATTTTATACTTTCACCCTAATAGTTTATATTTTATAAAACTTGCTTTTATGTCAATCATTAATTTGCTATTGGTACAAAGTTTTGTACCTAGTCAGGGTACTTATTTTAATTTTAACGGCGTTTCGTGGACATTATCAGTTGAAGCTTTCTTTTATGTTATGTTTCCTTTTTTGCTATGGGTATTTATGAAACTTAAAGTTAAAAAGAACATTATTACATCCATATTGATATTCTTGGTAGCATGGATAATTTTATTTCTATTGAATAAAAACTTGGATGAGAATAATCCATTTTTTATTTGGTTATTACATATTTTCCCTGTTACTAGATTGTTCGAATTTTCAACGGGTATACTTTTGGGATTGATCTATATTGAAAAATCCGATAAAGCAAACTTTAACAAAAACATATTTACTGTTTTAGAACTCCTATGTTTACTTTTATCCATTGCAGCATTATCGTATTCGATAAAATTAGATGCAGGGATTGTTCGTGGTGTTTATTTTGTTCCACTATGGTGCTTGTTAATTTTCACTTTTTCATTTCAAGGCGGTATATTTTCAAAATTATTATCACAAAGGCTATTTGTTTACTTAGGTGAAATTAGTTTCTCATTTTATATGATTCACCAATTAGTGATACGATACTCGGGTTTCTTGAAGTTAGAAAATACATATAGTTTTGTGGTTTGTTTAATAGTTTCTTTATTGTTCAGTGCAGTAATTTATCAATTTTATGAAGAGCCGTTACGTAAGAAACTTCGTTTTGGTTTTCAAAAAAAACATCAAAAGATACAAGTGTCTTCACCAAAAGAATGCCTTAAATAAGAGGTTTTTATAAAAGATTATTGTTAAATGTAGTCCTAGAAAACAAACATTTTCCTCTTCATAGCTCGAAAAAATTAATATCTAAAGATAACAAATAGAATAAAGTGTAATAGATTTAGTACGTAAATGAGAGGGAGTATAAATGGATTTTCTTTTTGTGATATTAAAAGATATATTTTCATTTGTAGAAGTTAAGTTTTGAAATAGGCAAACAATTAACTGAAATGATTACTGTGAATAGATGGAAAGAAAAAGTTAGGATAAAAATGAGGGAATTAAATGAAAATAACAGTCTTCACTCCAACATACAACAGGAGTTATATCATAGAGAAATTATATAGATCGTTACAAGAACAAACATATACAGATTTTGAATGGTTAGTTATTGATGATGGATCAAGTGATAATACAGAAGAATTATTCGAAATGTGGAAACTAGAAAAAAATTCATTTTCTATACGGTATTATAAAGTTGAAAATGGCGGGAAACATAGAGCGATTAACAAAGGTGTTGATTTGGCTGAGGGAGAAATGTTTTTTATAGTAGATTCTGATGATCATATTACAGAGGATGCGTTAGAAAGCATAGTAGAATGGGAAAATAGTTTGGAGGATAAAAAACTATTTTGTGGTGTTTCTGGTAATAGGGGAGGGAGCAGTAAGGATTTTTTAGGAACAACGTTTAAAGGTGAATACGTTGATGCAACTTCTCTTGAACGGAATAAATACAATATAACAGGAGATAAAGCGGAAGTGTTTTATACCGATATACTAAGGAAATACAAGTTTCATGAGTTTGAAGGGGAAAAATTTATGACAGAGGATACGGTATGGAATAGGATAGCTTATGAAGGTTATAAAATAAGATGGTTTAATAAGACAATATACATATGTAATTATTTAGAGGATGGCTTAACAAAAAATATGAGGGATATATTTGCCAAAAGTCCTAAAGGTACAGCCTATTACATAAATCAGCAAATTGAATTTTATAGGTGTGGCCTGAAAGGTAAATTATCCTATTATAATTTATATTATGATTTTGTTAAGTCTAATTTAAATGTAAAGAAAGCAGCAGAGTATTTGGGTATTCATTCGTTTACTTTACGATCAGCTATCTTGTTGACTACGTGTAAAAAAATTATATCAAGAAGGTTTTAATATGAGAGTAAAAAATTCCATAATTAATATATCTGCTGGAATCGGAAATCAAATTATTGTCACATCTTTAAGTTTTATTTCACGAACCGTATTTATTAATAATCTGGGCATTGAATATCTAGGTATAAATGGATTCCTTACCAATATATTGTCTATGCTTTCGCTAGCGGAGGCAGGAATAGGCGCTAGTATAATGTACAGTCTTTATAAGCCAGTCGCGGAAAATGATCAAGAAAAAATCAATATACTTATGAGATTGTATCGGAAAGCATATATGGTAATCGCTTTGATTGTCTTGTTACTCGGATTGTCTCTAATGCCGTTTCTTGGATATTTTATTAAAGACTCGAATGTAGAAAACATCCATTGGATTTACCTTATATTTTTATTCAATACAGTTGCTCCTTATTTGTATATGCATAAGAATTCATTTTTAAGTGTTTCTCAGAAGGGTTATATTGTAACGGGGATATATTCCATATCTTCAATTGTATCTGCTTGTCTCAAAATTGGAATCCTTCATTTTACAAAAAATTATATTTTATATTTAGTTATTGATAGTGTAATAACAGTTACTACTAGCATTCTTTTGGCAATCATAGTCAACAGAATGTACCCATTTTTAAAGGATAAAGTTTCGGGTGTATTAGATGCTGAAACGAAAGAAAAAATTGTTAAGAATGTGAAAGCAATTGTGTTGCAAAACATAGGTAATTACTTAGTATTAGGTACGGATAATATTCTTATATCTTCATTTATTAGTGTAGCGGCAGTTGGACTGTATTCTAACTACAATATGTTAATAGAAATTTGTAGGAATTTTACTTATCAAATTTTTAATAATACATACCATAGCGTAGGGAATTTAGTAGCAAAAGAAAGTATAGAGAAGGTTTATAGTGTGTATAAAGTCTATATGCTTTTGAACTTTTGGTTATACTCATTCTTTTCTATACTCTTATGTATTATAATGGAGCCCTTTATCACTTTATGGATTGGATCAGAGTATCTTATGAGTAAAAGTGTGTTGTTTATATTAGTAATTATTTTTTATGAAAGGGGCATGAGGAACTCCATAACAACTGTGAAAACTACAGCAGGTGTTTTCCATGAGGATAGATATGCACCTTTAGTTCAAGCTGCTGTCAACCTAGCTGTTTCTATTGTGTTAGTTAAATATATGGGGATAATGGGTGTATTTCTTGGTACCCTTGTAAGTGTGATTACTGTTCCTTTCTGGATTACTCCTTATTTAGCATACAAAAATGTATTTAATAGGTCTGTAATGGATTATTTCTTTAAATACTCCTACTACACAGCGCTAGGTATAGGAACGTATTTTATTACCAGTTTTGTGAGCAATTTCAACTTATCAAATAATTTTTTTGAGTTATTGTTAAAGGGAATCATTTGTATCATAGTTCCTAATGTGATTTATATATTAATTTTCTATAAAACAACTGAATTTAAATATTTATTTGGAATTGTTAGAGGGATTTCACAAAAGTTATTAACAAAATTCAAGTTAAATAGGGGAATGTAAACGCTAGAATAAATTTTACCTGTTTCACTAATATGAACTTTGCACTTTCATCTACATGTGTTGCCCACTTTATTTGCAGTAACAGCCGTGGTTCTTTTAATATCAAGGTTGTTTATTAATTCTGTAGAGGCTCCATGTCAAGTAGATTATGCGCACTTAAAGTGTAAAAGAGAACGTAGCAGAAAGTGTAAAATGCACCTTGGTGGTTACATTAAAAATGATGGTGCCAATTCTGTTGTTTTTATCATTACGCACAGTTGTTTAGAAGACACTCTACTTAGTTTACGTTGGTTAACTATGGAAAAGGCGATAACTATAGTTAAATGTGTATTTAATAATGTATCTACTGATATAAGTACAACTACTAGATCGATAGCTAATACTATTATTAACTGAATATAGAAAGAAAAAAACGCTATATTTTCATAAAAATATAGCGATTTTGTTATTGAGTTTAAGCACCTAATCTTTAGGGGATGAGGACATGTATTTATAATATACTGACTGAAATTCATAGCAGAATGTAAGTTGCGAATTGGTTTGATTTTATACAGGTGTAGAGTTAAATTGGCCACCCTAAAGGTAGTTGAAAGATTTCTGTGGGAAGCGCCGTAAAAAATTTTTGATTGGAGTATAATTACTTATGAAAAGGCTTTTTGATTTGTTCGTTTCTTTGTCATTAGCAGCGTTGTTTTCAATTCTTCTTATAATAGTAGCAATTTTAGTTAGAGCTAAGTTAGGTTCCCCTATCTTATTTAAGCAGCAACGCCCAGGATTACATGGTGCACCTTTTTTTCTATATAAGTTTAGAACGATGACCGATGAGACGGATGGTGAGGGAAATATGCTTCCAGATGATGTAAGACTTACTAAGTTCGGTAAATTTCTTAGAAAATATAGTTTGGATGAATTGCCACAGTTAGTTAATGTTATAAAAGGTGATTTAAGTTTGGTGGGTCCGAGACCATTATTGATGGAATATTTGGAGTTATATACAGAAGAACAGGCTAAGCGGCATAATGTAAGACCAGGAATTACAGGATGGGCGCAAGTGAATGGAAGAAATGCAATCTCATGGGAAGAAAAGTTCGATTTTGATGTGTGGTATGTGAAAAATCGAACTTTTCTTCTGGATATGAAAATTTTGTTATTGACGGTGAAGAAAGTATTTAAATCAGAAGGAATTAACCAAGTTGGACATGTAACTATTGAGAAATTTACTGGCCCAAAGACTTTTGAGGAGGTGAATGAATGCAAATAGTCATGATTGGGGCAGGTGGCCATAGTAAGGTTATTCAAGACATTATACTATCATCATATAGGGATTATAAAATTGTTGGCCGATTAGATGATATGTATGAACAATTAAGGGTTAAGGATGGCGTTTATTTTGGACCTATTTCTGCAGCTGAAAAGCTAATGAATGAGCATACAGATGTAAGGTTCGTAGTAGCTATAGGGAATAACAGAATACGAAAACGAATTATGGAGCAGTTAGGGATTCCTAGTCATCGTTATGTGACGCTTATACATAAACAAGCTATCGTTAGTTTAAGTGCAACGATTGGAAATGGTACGGTTATTATGCCAGGTGCAATCGTGAATGCAGATGCTGAAATTGGAGATCACGTTATTATCAATTCAGGTGCTATTGTTGAACATGATAATAAGGTAAGCGATTTTGCACATATTTCCCCAAAGGCTGTGCTTACAGGGACTGTAACTGTAGGAAAAGGCGTACATATAGGGGCAGGGGCTAATGTAATTCCAAATATTACAATTGGTGAGTGGTCTGTTATCGGTGCCGGGGCAACAGTGATCTGTGATATTGCAGCAAATTGTATAGCAGTGGGCGTTCCAGCTAGAGTGATAAAAAAAGAACTGTAGGATGGTGTTTAAAGTGGTATATGCACAAGAAAAAACAAGAATCTATCTCTCCGCCCCACATATGAGCGGTAATGAACAAAAATATATAAAAGAAGCATTTGATATGAATTGGATCGCTCCACTTGGTCCAAATGTTGATGCGTTTGAAAGCGAGATTTCATCCCACGTGGGAGTTCGGGATGCAGCTGCAGTTAGTTCAGGAACCTCTGCCATTCATTTAGCGTTGCGTTTACTGGATGTAAAAAATGATGATACGGTATTTTGTTCAAGTCTTACTTTTATAGCGAGCGCAAATCCAATTTTATATTTAGGGGCTACACCGGTTTTTATTGATTCAGAGCCTGAAACATGGAATATGTCACCACAAGCTTTAGAATGTGCATTGCATGATGCAGCCGAAAAGGGAATGCTGCCAAAAGCAGTAATTGTTGTAAATCTATATGGACAAAGTGCTAAGATGGATGAAATTCTTTCATTATGTAATAAATATGAAGTTCCAGTAATTGAGGATGCAGCAGAATCACTTGGTTCTTACTACAAAGGTAAAGCGAGCGGAACATTTGGGAAATTTGGGATTTATTCGTTTAACGGGAATAAAATCATTACAACCTCAGGTGGAGGAATGCTTGTATCTAATGATGTTGAGGCTTTAAGAAAAGCAAGATTTTTAGCTACTCAGGCAAGAGATCCTGCCCCGCATTATCAACACAGTATAATGGGATATAACTATCGAATGAGTAATGTTTTGGCAGGTATAGGTAGAGCGCAGTTGCAAATCCTCAAAGATAGGGTTCAGGCAAGAAGAAAAATATTTGATAGATACTATCAAGAATTATCTCAGATTCCAGGTATACAGTTTATGCCTGAGTTAAAGGATACTTATTCGAATCGATGGCTTACAGTTCTTACTATAGATGAAGAAAAAACGGGAGTATCGATTCAGGAATTAATAAAACACCTGGAAAATGAAAATATTGAGGCGCGCCCTGTTTGGAAGCCACTTCACATGCAACCTCTATTTAAGGGAATAACGTATTACCCTCATAGTGGTTGTGAAGATATTGCTAGAAAATTATTTGAAACGGGCTTATGTCTTCCATCTGGATCAGGTATGACAGAGAAAGATCAGGCAAGAGTTATTACATGCATCAAAAATGCATTGACGATAAGTTTTAGTATATAAAAGAAAAAATGGTACAACTATAAAAAGTTATTTGCTTTCTGTTCAATTATCAAGTAGCAGCCATGTTGAATGACATGGCTGCTACTATTAAAGCAGCGGGAGAAAATATAACAAAATTTATTCGTTTTTTAGCTATCCAAAAAAGAGAAATTAATATTTGTTATTTTGATTATATAGATGCTTGACAATGCAATAGTGAAATGATAACCTGAATTTATATTCTTTATAAAGAATATAAATGTTTTATTAGTATATTAAAATTATATATATTTTTATTTGAATGAACAAAAAATACATAATAATTTTTATTGAAAATAAGGAAATTATACCCTTGTTCTTTTTTGATATCAAAATGAGAATGCAAGGGTTTGTTATAAGGTAGATAGCCTAAAAATTACAACTTTAAAATCTGTTATGCGGAAACACGGTAGTTTGAGAAAGGGTTTTTCTGGAATATAAATAATGTTTTATTGATATATCTGGTAATTATCTTGTTTATCGAGTTTGCCCTTACTTGTTTCGTAGCGGGAGGAAAGAAATGAGCGCAATAGCTGGAATTTATCATTTAAATAAGGAACCCATACCGTTTGAGCATAGCACTGGAATCATGTCAGCTTTATCTCGTTATCCAGCCGATAGTACCGATACGTGGCACAAGGAAAATATTTTTTTGGGTGCCCATATGAAATGGATAACATCTCAATCTATCAACGAACAGTTACCTTATTATGATTATGAAAAGCAATTGGTCATAACGGCTGATGCTATTATTGATAATCGTGATGAATTATTTGATAGATTGCAAGTGGAACGAGCATTTAGAAGAGAAATATCTGACAGTAAGTTGATTTTACTGGCTTATCAAAAGTGGGGGGAAGATGCACCGAAATATTTAATTGGTGATTTTACCTTTATGATTTGGGATGAAAGAAAACGTTTACTTTTTGGCGCGCGTGATTTTTCGGGAAGCCGAACGTTTTACTTTTTCCGTAACCAAAATCAATTTGCCTTTTGTACCAGCATAGGGCCGCTATTTTCCTTACCTTACGTCGAGAAGGATTTAAATGAGCAGTGGTTAGCTGAATATTTAGCGATACCGAATATGCTGGATACGATAGATGCATTTTCTACAGTCCATAAAAATATAGAACAAGTGCCTCCTTCTCATACTATCTCTGTAATTGATGGAAAAGTTAGTATTTCGAAATATGATGCGTTATTTGTAGGAGAGAAGTTGCAGCTCAAATCAAATCAGGAGTATGAAGAGGCATTTCAAGACGTGTTTAAAAGTGCAGTGACATCAAGATTGCGTACTCATCGTAATGTTGGTTCCCATTTAAGTGGGGGATTAGATTCAGGTGCCGTTGCTAGCTTTGCTGCAGGAGCCCTGCAGAAGGAAAATAAAAAATTATATACATTTAGCTCTGTACCTGCAGAAGGATTTATTGATTGGACTCGTAGTCATACCATTGCAGATGAGAAGCCGTTTATCCAATCTACAGTACAGCATGTAGGAAATATGAACGAACACTATTTGAATTTTCCAGGGGAAAATTCATACTCTGAAATTGATGACTGGCTTGATATTATGGAAATGCCTTATAAATTCTTTGAAAACTCTATTTGGGTAAAGGGAATTTATGAAAAGGCACAGCAACAAGGAGTTGGAGTGCTCTTAAATGGGGCAAGAGGAAATTTTACCATCTCTTGGGGACCAGCTTTAGATTATTATGCAACTTTACTTAAAAAGTTCAAGTGGTTCCAACTTTATCGCGAAATTGATTTATACGGTAAAAACGTTGAAGTTAAAAAATCACGGATACTGAAAGTTATAGGAAAGAAGGCGTATCCATCTATAAACAACATGTTCTCTCCACAACAACAATATGAATTGCCGACGTTAGTCAATCCAGAACTTGCAAAACGTACTGATGTATTCAACAAACTTGAGGAACATGGTGTTAAAGCAACGGGAGCTTCTATACCTAACATATATGAAATAAGACAGAAACATTTTGAACAGTTAAATGTATGGAATACCACTGGTACAAGTGGAACAAAACTTTCCTTGCGCTATGGCTTGCAGGGGCATGACCCGACGAATGACTTACGGGTAATTCGATTTTGTTTATCTCTACCACTCGAACAATTTGTTCAAAATGGCTTCAATCGGGCACTTATCCGAAGAGCTACAAAGGGATTGCTTCCTGACAAAGTAAGATTGAATCAACGTGTGCGTGGGATACAGGCTGCCGATGTGGTTCATCGCATGATTCCTTCATGGAAAATGTTTATCGAGGAGCTACAACAACTTAGCACAGATCCTGTAGCCGCTAACTTTTTTAATATGGAAATCATTAAGAGTGCGATTTTGAAAATTCAAGGGAAACCACAGCCAGAATACGTGTTTGATCCTGATTTTAGAATTTTAATGCGCAGTCTTATCGTTTATCGATTTATCAAGAAGTTTATTTGAAGGGAGGTGAAATTATGAAACAAGAATGGCAATCACCAGTATTAGAAGAGCTTGATATAAACATGACAATGGCTGGACCTGGAAAACGACTTGTTGACCAAGTGTTTGAAGATGAGGATGAGCAAGGCGCACTTCACCACAGCTAATGCACTAATATTTAAATGAGATTTATATGCTTTACAGCCCTTATATAGTTTAACAACGGTATAAGGGTTTTTTTCTAATCAATTTTTCAACTATTTGGAGTGAGAAAGATGATACATACTGTAAAGAAAGTGGTTTACAAAGCCTTCGGATTAACTCTATTAAGTGAGATTCCTCTGCCGGAATTGCCTCTAATAAGCAATTATGAAAATAAAGTAGACATCAGAATCGAAACTGCAGACTTGTCTAAGTTATGGGAGGAGTTGTCCTCTCCAAAATCAGTATTCGTAGTCGAAGAAGATTTAATTATGTTCCAAATCCCCGAAACTGCCACGTTTTGTATTCAAAATGGAGAAAAAATTATCGTTTCACCTATGGAAGGATCTGATCAAGATAAGATTAGGCTTTATATTCTTGGAACTTGCATGGGTGCATTATTGATGCAAAGAAAAATACTTCCTTTGCATGGGAGTGCAATAGCCATCGATGGGAAGGTATATATTTTTATAGGAAGATCGGGAGCTGGAAAGTCAACTCTTGCATCAGCTCTCTTGAGCAAGGGGTATCAACTTTTAAGTGATGATGTAATTGCGGTATCTTTTTCTGAGGATAATATTCCGTTTGTTACACCCTCTTATCCACAACAAAAGTTATGGAAAGAGAGCCTTGATCAATTTGGAATGGAAACAACGCATTATCAGCCTTTATTTGAAAGAGAGACTAAATATGCTGTACCAGTGTCGTCAAACTTTTTCAATGAGCCGTTACCGCTTGCTGGTGTATTTGAATTAGTGAAAACGGAAAATGAGAATGTTGAAATTCAACGTATTGAAGGGCTAGAAAGGTTACGTACATTACTACGCCATACATATCGAAATTCATTAATCCCACGGTTGGGGCTGATGGAATGGCATTTTATGAACTCTACAAATATCGTAAATAAGGTGGAGATGTTTCAATTAAGGCGCCCTATTTCAAAGTTTACGGCGCAGGATTTAGTATCCACAGTTCTAAAATCTTTAAAAGAGGAGGAAAAATAATGATTACTAACAAAAAAATTTCATTAAACAGTTTTATCGTACAGGGTCAAGAAAATGTAGTGAGTGATATGGATGGAGAGAAAGTTATGATGAGCATCCATAATGGAAAATACTACAATTTAGGAGGGATAGGCGGTGAAATTTGGGAGTTAATAAATGAATTAATATCCGTTAAGCAATTGGTTGATATATTAATGTCCCGATATATGGTTGAAGAGGCAGAATGTCAGGAACAAGTATTCTCTTTCTTGAATCACTTGGATGCAGAGGGCTTAATCTTGGTTAAGGATAAAAATTGATTTATAGCTGAATGTTTCAGATTTAATAGGTTAGGAGTAGGATCGATGAATATCAAAAATAAAGCAAAAGCTTTCTTATCGTTCGATACGGGAACAAAATTGTTACTAGTAGAAGCTTTCTTTTATTTAGGCTGGGCTCGTATTCTTAAAAGTATACCGTTTTCTAAAGCTGCTCCTATGTTAGGAATTCACATGGATGAAACGTCTTTAAGCTATAATGAATCGGAAAAAATCATGTTAAGGAAAATTTCTCAAGCAGTACATATGATGAGCCGTTACACATTTTGGGAGAGCCAATGTCTTGTTAAAGCTATTGCTGCAATGAAAATGCTGGAAAAACGCCATATCGAGAGTACGCTTTATTTAGGAACCGCGAAAGATGAGATAGGAAACATGATTGCCCATGCGTGGTTACGCAGTGGGCCCTTTTACATTACCGGTGCAGAGGAAATGAAGAGATTCACGGTTGTTGGTAAATTTGCAAAAAGGATAGGGTAAAAAAATCTTGAAGGAGAATGAGATGGATACAGGTTGTAATCTTAATTTGAGCCATTTACCTAAAGAACTGAAACTGTTACTTGAAATTATAAAGAAAGAAGATAAAGAGCTACAAACAATTCCAAAAGATTGGTTTATCGATATTGATTGGAACAAATTTTTGAAATTGGCACTGCATCATCGCATGTATGCCTTCATCTACACAAAGATGAAGAACATCGATAAACAACGAATTCCTTCACAGGTTGTGCAAGTGTTAAGTACATACTTTAAAAGGAATACATTCCATATGCTTCATCTAAGTGGAGAAATGGGAAAGGTAAGTAAATTATTCGCCGAAAATCAGCTTCGTCTCCTATTTTTGAAGGGACCTATTCTTGGGATAGATCTGTATGGAGATATTTCTCTTAGAACATCTGGAGATTTGGACGTTCTCGTTCCTATGGATGATCTTGAAAAAGTAAACGAATTACTTGTAAAGAATGGTTATGTTAAAGAGGAAGATTTTCCAACAGTTATGAATGAATGGAAGTGGAGACGCCATCATACAACTTATATGCATCCAGTGAGTAAGGTGAAATTGGAGATTCATTGGCGATTACATCCGGGCCCTGGAAAGGAACCAAAATTTGATGAGTTGTGGGGACGGAAAAGAATGAGCCCTATTACAAATTATCCTGTCTATTTTCTAGGTAGAGAGGATTTACTTATGTTTCTTGTTTGTCATGGGGCTAGACATGGGTGGTCAAGGCTTCGATGGTTAGCAGATATCGATCGTATTGTAAGGCAAGAGGTGGATTGGAAAGAGCTTAATGTTCTATTGAAAAAGTATCAATGTAAGCATTTAGTAGGTCAGGCACTTATTTTATCTTCCCAGCTGTTAAATACTCCAATAACAGAAGAAACAAGAGTATTCATGTCAGAGAAGCGGTTAACAGAATTAGCACAGCTTGCGATCTATTATTTGGAAAGTATGATTAATTTGCATACAGATCCTGTTCCTGAAGAGGTTTCAGAATATCATGAACGGTATTTATATTCGTTAAAGACAATCCATCAAAAATTACTGTTTCATCTTAGCTGGTTGTATCCTTATCCTCAGGATGTGGAAACTTTACCACTACCAAAACAATTGCATGTTTTGTATTTTCCTTTGCGGCCAGTTTTATGGACTTGGAGGAAAACAAGATACCATAAGGGGATGTGAAAATGAGAAATATTTTATACTTTACAAAGCAGTTATACTCTTTTACTGGAAACATTCTCATTGTTAATCTCTTGGGAATGGTATCTGTCAGTCTCGTAGAAGGAATCGGTATTTTATTATTAATTCCTATGCTAAGTATTAGTGGGATTGCGAAAATGAATGAGAAAGCAAGCCCGCTTTCAGGAGTATTGGGATTTTTAAATGATTTCCCTACAACTTTAGGGTTACCACTTGTATTGGGGATCTATCTCGTATTGGTTGTGGGACAAGCCGTTTTGCAAAGAAATATAACGATTCGCAATGCGAAAATTCAGATACGCTTTATTAATCATTTGAGATTGGAAACGTATCGTGAATTATTGCAGAGCAATTGGAGTTTTTTTGTAAAAAAAAGGAAGTCGGATCTTATTAACTCTTTAACAACGGAATTAGGGCGTGTCAGTGCAGGTACTAACTTATTTTTACAATTGCTTACTTCGTTGATTTTCACATTCATACAGATTGGTTTTGCTTTTTGGTTAGCAGCAGACATAACACTCTTTGTATTATGCTGTGGTGTAGTACTTGCCTTTTTTTCTCGAAAATTTATTAAGAAATCAAAACGGTTAGGTGGAAGGACCTCAGAGAATTCGAAAGCTTATCTGGCAGGCATAACGGATAATTTTAATGGGATTAAGGATATAAAGAGTAATCTCCTAGAACAATCTCGTTATATGTGGCTACGTAATTGGGTGAAGGATGTAGAACGTGAACAATTTGCATATATTAAGGTGAGAAATAATTCCCAGCTTTTTTATAAGATAGCATCAGCGTTTTTCATAGCCTTTCTGATTCTACTATCGGTTAATCTGTTTCAGACACAAACTGAGCAATTATTATTAATTATTCTTATATTTTCTCGATTGTGGCCGCGATTTTCAAGTATACAATCAAATATGGAGCAAATTGCAGCGAATCTTCCTGCTTTTAAAGCTTTGCTAGAATTACAGCAAGAATGTAAGCAAAGCGTGGAATTACAAAATGTAGAGCAGGATTATAATTGTGTGAATCCTATTCAGATAGAACAATCTATTGAGTGTAGGAATATCTCTTTTCGTTACAATAAAGAGAATTCCGTATATGCGCTGAAAGATATCAATTTATGTATACCATCTAATTGTATGACGGCCATCTCAGGGCGTTCTGGTGCTGGGAAGAGTACATTAATTGATATTGTAATGGGGCTTCTGCAACCAGAAAATGGTCAATTATTAATAGATAATAAACCGTTAACGAGTAAAAATCTATTGTCATTGAGGAAGACGATTAGCTATGTTCCTCAAGATCCATTTTTATTTAATGTTAGTATAAGGGATAATTTGAGAATGGTTGAGCCCAATGCGAGTGAAGAGGAAATTTGGGAGGCATTGGATTTTTCTGCTTCTACGGAATTTGTCAGTAAGCTTCCACAGGGATTGGATACACTTGTTGGTGATAGAGGAGTTAAACTCTCAGGAGGAGAACGACAACGACTTGTTCTTGCGAGAGCGATACTTCGGAAACCATCTATTCTAGTATTAGATGAGGCAACAAGTGCATTGGATGCTGAAAATGAAGCGAAAATACAAGATGCATTAGAAAGATTGAAAGGGAGAATGACAATTATTGTCATTGCACACAGATTGTCCACTATACGTAAAGCTGATCAAGTAATTGTAATAGATCAAGGACAAATTATTCAAAGTGGTAGTTTTACTCAATTAGCAAAAGATAAAAGTGGATTGTTTAGCAGTCTACTTGATCAGCAAGCTAAGGTAAACATTTAAATATGACTAGTCACAATTATTTTTTATAAATTAGGGAATACACTGCCTTTATTTCTTTTGGACCGGTACACAATTGGATTATTTCTGATTTGGAGGATAATTGGTATTTATATATTAGTCTTTTTATGGATATATGAGCTTAATTTAATGGTGTGACCAGAAAAAAATTAGAAATACTTGTTGTAACTTATTAATATACCACCTATATACATTTGTATATACATATGTATATACAAATGTTATAATTTAAGGTGGAACCTAGTTTTATTTATACTAGACAACAAACGCAGTGAGGCCCCTCGTTTTTAGGACTAGGGGTCTCTTCTATTTTCATTTTAGAAAATGAGATCTGTCTATATAATTGTGATTTAAGGATAACTAGATTTTGTTTTTATGTATTGTTAAATAGATTTGAAAAGAATTTATATACGGAATTTAATGTTTTTATAAAATATGAATATACCTTTTGTGAGGATATTTTATATGACTTTTATTAAAGGTTAATCCACAAAGATTTAGTTTTTTATAAAGTCTAGTAGTGTTCTAAATGAAGAATCTTAATTTCCAAATATATTATTTAAGATAATATAAGAGAAATGCAGAAATTTGTAGAAATTTGTAGAAAAACCAGCTTATGATAGTAAAAACCAGTAAATATTAAGTTTCTCTTTCTTATTTTTGTCCTTTATAATGAGCTATGAATACGACACATGAGGCAAATAATGTATATTGCCTCTCCCTAACTTTGATATACACCTTTTTTTCTAACCTCCGTGTTAATTGCTATTATGTTGTTATACCTATTTTAGCGAGGGGAAAAAGGGTGTATCTTTTTTGTATACATAGTCTTAATAGATATTTGGGATAGAAAGCATTTCTTGTTTTTCGTGACAAAAACAAGAGAGAATGGGATAATAAAGACAGTGTATTAGTGGTATGACCAATTTGATGTGTAAGGAGAGAGTAATATGCTAGATATAGGGCAAATTAAAGAAATTATTCCACATCGTTATCCATTTCTACTTGTCGATCAAATCCTAGAAGTAGAAGAAGGAAAGCGTGCGGTTGGAATTAAAAATGTAACGGCAAATGAGGAATACTTTAATGGACACTTTCCAGATTATCCTGTAATGCCAGGTGTTCTAATTGTAGAAGCATTAGCGCAGGTAGGCGCTGTTGCGGTATTAAAAAAAGAGGAGAATCGTGGACGCCTCGCATTCTTCGCTGGTATTGATAACTGCCGCTTCAAGCGTCAAGTACGTCCCGGTGACCAACTTCGTTTAGAAGTGGAAATGACACGTGTACGTGGACCAATTGGAAAAGGGAAAGCAGTTGCAACTGTAAATGGTGAAATTGCTTGTGAAGCTGAGATTACATTCGCGCTTGGTGATAAAAAAGAATAGATATGTTTTACTTTAGGAGATGAATAGGACATCCTCATTTGTCTCCTTTTTTCATGAACAAAGGTCGAGCTGATTTGGAACTTGAGAAACTGAATAATCTTATTATTAAATTATTAGTATTAATGTATATAATAGAAGTAAGAAAAGCAATTATTCCAGCGGCTGGTTTAAAAACACGTTTTTTGCCTGTACCAAAGGCGATGATATCATGCAAGCGGGCGAGCTAGCTAGCTAGCTAGGATTTATTCAAACAACAATCGAAATAGCGGTGCAACACGAAGAATTAAAACAGGATCTTCTAAATTATATGAAGAAACTTTTAGAATATGAACTTAGCGTTACGAAATGGAAGAAGAGTAAGAGAGTTTTTCGACAAGATCAATCCTCTTTTTTCATACACCTTAAAAATTGTATCAGTATGATTTTTAAGGTGTATGAAAAGCGATAAAAAAATGTTGTAAATATCTTCTTTGAAAGGTATTATAATCATAAGGTTTATCTAATTATTAATTATAAATAAATATACGGATATAATAATTCATAGTAAATAAATGTCTATACATGTCGAAAAGAATCGATACATGTCGGATTTAGTATTATTTTATTTGTCAACTCTATAAATAATTTTCTCAAGTTTATTGCTATACTAATGTTAGTTATGTAATATAATAAATGATTCCCTATTCCTAAACATTGTGAGAAATAGAGAATAGATTTTTCAGTGTCAGATTAAAATCTGACATTTTATTTATATGTGAAAGTTTTTTTATGACAAATTATTGAAAGCTGGAGGAAGGCATGGAAGAAACAATAAGTTTGAAAGAACTATTTACTATTTTAAGAAAACGTTTGATTATGATCCTCGCAATAACGATTGGGGCAGCACTTGTAAGCGCAATTGTAAGTTTCTACTTTATGACACCCATTTATCAATCTTCGACACAAATTCTTGTTAACCAAAAGAAGCAAGAAGGTGTTTTCCAACCAGGCGAAGTGCAAACAAGCCTTCAATTAACAAATACATATAAAGTCATCGTTAAAAGCCCTGTTATTTTAGATCAGGTAAAAGAAAAGTTAAAACTGAATATATCAACTGGAGCATTAAATAATAAAATTAACGTAGCAAATGAAAAAGATTCGCAAGTTATTGCTGTTACAGTACAAGACAAAGATGCAAAACTAGCCCGTGATATTGCAAACACGACAGCGGCAGTATTCAAAAGTGAAATTGCGAAAATTATGAGTGTTGATAATGTAACAATTCTATCAAAAGCAGAAATGGCGGAGGGAAAATCTCCAATTAAGCCTAACAAGATGTTAAATGTAGCTATTGCATTTGTCGTTGGTTTAATGGCCTCTGTTGGACTTGCATTCTTACTAGAATATTTAGATAACACATTCAAAAAAGAAGAAGATATCGAAAAATTTCTAGGTCTACCAGTTCTTGGAACAATTTCTCATATGGAAGAAGGCAATGTAAAAAGAAAAAGTCTATCAAGGGAAAAGAGAGTAGGAGGGCATACAATTGGTTCTTAAGAAAAAGGCATTACGCGCACGTCGTCAGCTTATTGCATATGAACAACCGAAATCATCTGTTTCGGAACAATATCGAAATGTACGAACAAATATTGAATTTGCATCCGTGGATAAAAAAATTCGTTCTCTTGTAGTTACATCTGCCAATTCAAGTGAAGGAAAGACAACAACAGCGGCTAACATTGCGATAGTCTTTGCGCAGCAAGGTAAAAAAGTATTGCTCATTGATGCGGATTTACGTAAACCAGCATTACATCAAATGTTACAAGCTGAGAATATTTTTGGGTTAACAAGTGTATTAACACGTAATAAAACACTTGAGACATGTGTAACAAATACACAAATTAGAAATTTAAGCTTCTTGCCATGTGGGCCAATCCCACCAAACCCAGCTGAATTGTTGGGGGCAAACTCGATGAAAGCTTTACTTTCAGAGATATATGGCATGTATGATCTCGTTATCTTTGATACATCACCAATTTTACCAGTTACTGATGCGCAAGTTATGGCAAATCAATGTGATGCTTCTGTGCTCGTGATTCGAAGCGGTGCAACAGAAAAGGATGCAGCATTAAAAGCGAAGCAAGCATTAGATAGCGCTAAGGCTACACTTCTTGGCGTTATTTTAAATGATAAAGAACAAAACGGATCCGAATATTATTATTACGGATCTAACTAAATAAGTAAGAAGGGAAGATACAGTGTTATCTTTTCTTCTTATCTTGATCATGAAAAGAGAGGATGCATGAGAATGATTGATTTACATTGTCACATTTTGCCGGGAGTTGATGATGGTGCACAATCAATGGAAGATAGCATTGCGATGGCAAGAGCTGCATGTAAAGAGGGGATTCATACGATCGTTGCTACGCCGCATCATCAAAATGGTGTTTATATCAATCCAGCAGAAAGTGTTCTTCATCAGGTAAAGCAGTTAAATAATAGATTAAAAGAAGAAGAGATACATTTAACCATTTTACCTGGTCAAGAAATCAGGTTGTACGGAGGACTGTTAGAAGATTATCAATTAGGGGAAATTCTTACACTTAATTGTACGGATGTATATACAACTATTGAGTTTCCAGCAAACCATGTTCCGCGCTATGCAGAAAAAATGTTATACGAACTGCGTGTAAGAGGAATTACGCCAATCATTGTACATCCAGAGCGAAATACGGAAATAATTGAACGCCCCGAGTTGTTGTATAAGCTCGTTCATCAAGGAGCCCTTACACAAATTACGGCGGGAAGCGTAACAGGGAAATTCGGAAAAAAAATTAAAAAATTTACAATGCAACTTATTGAGCATCAGTTAACACACGTGATCGCATCAGATGCTCATAACACGAGTTCGCGTTCGTTTCACTTACAATTGGCTTATGAAACAGTAGAAAAAACATTTGGGAGTTCTACACTTTACTACTTCAAGGAAAATCCATACTCACTAATAGGTGGAAAAATGATTTACCGAGAAGAACCCGAGAAAATAAGGCGTAAAAAAATATTCGGTATCTTTTAAAGAAAAACATTTGGTGATGCCTCCTAACCAATATCAACGGAGACACTCGGCTATGCTGTGGGTAGAATATTTCTACCTTAGATGCGTTCGTTGTCAAAAGCATGGTGTGAGGTCGGGTTAGATGCCCGTTATTATTATTTTGTTAGAAGTTATAACTATATCTTTTAGAAATATAGAAGGTATAGTTATAACTTTTATTATATTTAAATATATAAATATATTCAAGTGGGAGGATATAAAAGTTGAAACAAGTAAAAAAAGCAATCATTCCAGCAGCTGGACTGGGGACAAGATTTTTACCAGCGACAAAAGCAATGCCGAAAGAAATGTTACCAATCGTTGATAAACCGACGATTCAGTACATCGTAGAAGAAGCAATTGCATCTGGAATTGAAGATATTATCATCGTAACAGGTAAAGGAAAACGCGCAATCGAAGACCACTTCGATCACTCTTTTGAATTAGAACAAAACTTACTTGAAAAAGGGAAGTACGAAATGCTTGGAAAAGTACAAGCATCTTCCAAAATTAACATTCACTACATACGACAAAAAGAACCAAAAGGATTAGGACATGCAGTATGGTGCGCACGTAAATTTATTGGGAATGAGCCATTTGCAGTATTACTTGGCGATGATATTGTACAAGCAGACACGCCGTGCTTACGTCAATTAATGAACCAATATGAAGCAACAAACTCATCCGTAATCGGTGTACAAACCGTACCAGAAAATGAAACGCATCGCTATGGCATTATCGATCCGTTAGAACAAAAAGGACGTAGTTATCAAGTGAGTACATTTGTTGAAAAGCCAGCGCAAGGAACAGCACCATCAAACCTCGCAATTATGGGACGCTACGTATTAACGCCAGAAATCTTTATGTTCTTAGAAAATCAACAAACAGGTGCTGGCGGAGAAATTCAGCTAACAGATGCCATTCAACGCTTAAACGAAATTCAACGTGTATTTGCATATGACTTTGAAGGAAAGCGCTATGACGTTGGTGAGAAATTAGGGTTTATTCAGACGACGATTGAGATGGCGCTGCAGCATGATGAGCTAAAAAATGAGCTTGTGAAGTACATGGATAAACTTGTGCAGAAAGAACTTTTAAAATTATAGGTTTTATATAATTAGGAAGTAGGTTGTTTTTTATACAAAAGTATAGGATATGGTTTATAAAATTTTAGGTGTGGGAAGAACCCTTGTCTCAAAGTTATATAAAAGAAAGGAATATGTATCTTGAGTTATCAAAAGAGGCTCTCATTATTAGTATTGCTAGATTCATTTATTGTGCTAACATCGGTGTACTTGAGTTATTGGTTTATTCACCCCGATGCATTAAATAATATACCGACTACACTTATTATTAGTTCAATTACATTACTCGGTAGTCATCATGTTTTCGCTGCAATTTACAAGTTATACAAAAAAGCTTGGGAGTATGCAAGTATAGGGGAGGTAGCAAATATTTTTAAAGCTGTTACATTCTCTATTATTGTGACTGCAATCGTTCAACAAATTATCAATCAAGATATCTATGTTCGTATTTTAGTAATTGCATGGATGCTACATATGTTACTTATTGGTGGTTCACGTTTTATATGGCGTATTTTCCGAGATACATATATTTCAAAGAAAACGGACAAAGTTCGTACATTAATTGTTGGGGCTGGATCAGCAGGAGCGATGGTTGTACGCCAGTTGCAAAAAAATCATGAGGCACCTTTAGAAGCAGTTGCGTTTGTTGATGATGATAGAAAAAAACAAAGGTTAGAAATGTATAATGTTCCTGTTGTAGGAGCAACAGAAGATATTCAGCAAGTTGTTGATAAATTTCAAATTGAACATATTATTATCGCGATTCCTTCGCTTAGTCGTAAAGAAGTAAATGGAATTTTTGAAGCATGTACAAAAACGAAAGCAACAACTCAAATTGTACCCATGCTAGAAGATATTCTAGACGGAAAAGTTTCTATTAATGAATTTCGTGATGTACAAGTGGAAGATTTACTTGGACGCGAACCTGTGAAATTAGATGATGTGGGTATTGGTGAAAAGATTAAAGGAAAAACAATATTAGTAACAGGTGCTGGTGGATCAATTGGCTCGGAACTTTGTCGACAAGTAATGAAATTTAAACCAGATAAAATTGTATTACTTGGTCATGGAGAAAACAGTATTTATACAATTGAAATGGAATTGCGTTCGCTATATAAAGATTCTATCGAAATTACAACAGAAATTGCAGATGTACAAGACCGAGATAAAATGTTTGAAGTAATGAAAAAGCATACCCCATACATTGTGTATCATGCAGCGGCACACAAACATGTTCCACTTATGGAAAGGAACCCCGAGGAAGCTGTAAAAAATAATATTATTGGTACGAAAAATGTTGCGGAAGCATCGGCTACTTTTGGTATAAACACATTTGTTATGGTTTCTACTGATAAAGCTGTTAACCCAACAAGTGTAATGGGCGCAACAAAACGTATTGCTGAAATGATTGTTCAACATATGGATACTGTAAGTGATACGCGTTTTGTAGCTGTCCGTTTTGGGAATGTACTTGGGAGTCGGGGAAGTGTTATTCCTTTATTTAAGAAACAAATTCAGCAAGGTGGACCAGTCACTGTTACACATCCTGATATGGTTCGTTATTTTATGACAATTCCAGAGGCTTCACGTTTGGTTATTCAAGCTGGTGCTTTGGCTAATGGGGGAGAGATTTTTGTGTTAGATATGGGGGATCCAGTTAAAATCTTGGACTTGGCTAAGAATCTTATTAAGCTCTCAGGTTATAAAGTTGAAGAGATTGGGATTGAATTCACAGGGGTAAGACCCGGGGAGAAATTGTTTGAGGAACTTTTAAATTCTAAAGAAGTAAACAATAATCAAATATACCCTAAAATATACGTGGGTAAAAAAATAGCAATACCGTTGTCCGATGTCCGAGAAATTTTAGATAGTTACAGTCAGATGCAAAAATTAGAATTAAAGGGAAAACTACTTAATCTTACAAATGATAAATCTATGACTTTGTCTTAAAATTTTATTATAAAATATCTTAGGGGAATATCTTATGCATACTCTAATTAAATATTTAAAAAGAATTAAATTTTATTTTTTTATAAAATTAATTAATTTAATACCCTTTACAAGGTTTTACCGATTCAAACGTTTCTTATTAATACAAGCTGGTGTGCAATGTGGTATAAATGTTAGAATCGGTGGGAAATTAAAAATTTCTACTGATAATGTGAGTTTTGGAGATAATATATGGATTGGAAATAATACGACCATTTATAATTCAGGATACTCTATGGTTATTTTTGGAGATAATATTGACATTGCTCCTAACTGTACATTCTGTACTGGTAGTCATGAAATTGGAAGTCAAATACAAAGGGCTGGAAAAGGTTATACAAAAGATATTAAAATCTGTTCAGGGACTTGGGTAGGAATAAATACAACTATACTAGCTGGGGTAGAAGTGGGGAAAGCAAATATAATTTCAGCAGGGACAATTTTGACAAAGAGCACAGAAGAAAATTCTTTAGTTGGAGGAGTTCCTGGAAAGATGATTAAGAAATTATGACTAAACAGTTAGCATATTTAATTAACTATACTATCTCGAAATTTTTCCCAGCGTTATTGAGTTTATTATTTCTACCCATTATGGTAAGAATGTTAAATGTAAAAGAATATGGCGAATTAAACATTAATACGCAACTTTTCTTTTTATTAAATACAATTTTGCTTTTAACAACGTATTATGTACAAAGGAATTTTAAAAAAAATCCATCTTGCTTAAATGAGGCCATGGCAATTACTATTCACCTATCCTTATATGCAACAATTATATTTTCTGTTATTAATTATATTATATTTGGTAATTTTAATTTGATATTTAATATAATTATTGCGTTGAATTATGTTGCTTTAGGCATATATCAAAATAATATGACTGCTTTAAATGTTATGGAAGAAAGTAAAAAATATGCAAGTTATCAAACAATTTATTCACTTTTAAAAACGTTGTTTGGTATATTATTTGTTTTTCTAGTAGATAATTATATTGGTGTTTTTTTAGGCATGCTTGTGCCTTTGTTGCTTATTAATAAGCAATTAATTAACTTTAATAAAGCTAATGTACGGCTAAATCTAAAGAGATTAGATTTAGCCGTATTTAAAAAGTATTTTAAATTTGGGATTCCGTTAGCTATTTTTTCTTCTTTAGATATCATCCTAAGTTATTTAGATGTATTAATGGTAAAATCTTTCTTAGGTATTAATTTTAGCGGATATTATTCAGGGATATATAATATATTAAATTTTATAGTATTATTCCCACAGTCTATATTAGTACTTTGGGGATTACCCAAGGTGATAAAATTTATAGATAACTATGAAATTCGTAGAGTTAAAAGTTTATTGGTAGTTATAATTGCAACATATCTGATGTTTTCAGTATTTTTAATATTAGCTTTTTATCTATATGGCAATCAAATCATATCTATACTTCTAACTCCTGAGTATTCTAAGTATAGTCAGGTTGCTTTAATCCTAATACCTGGTTTGTTTTTTGCAGGATTAATGAAGATATTAATTATGTTATTCCAAGCTATTAATAAGAAGTTTTATGTGGTAAATATAGCTGTAGTAATTTCAATAATAATAAATTTCAGCTTAAATATATTATTAATACCATTTTATAAATTATTCGGGGCTGCTTTCGCTACTCTGTTTTCTTATATGCTAGTTAATAGTATTTTAATTGTTAACATTAGATCACTATTTAAATCAATAACAAGTAAACAAGGCTATTAAGGGGGCACGAATAAAATTTTAAAAATAAGATAATGAGGATAGGGTATTATGATTCTATTAACATATAGGTATAACTTTATGTTATTTTTATTGTTTTTCATGAACACATTAGCATTTACATATATTTTTTATAGCAATGTATTAAGTATGCTAAGGATTCCAATGGTTGTGTTTCTATTAATAGTGTATGTACTAGTAAACTTTAGAAATAAGATTGTATTTCCAAAAGCTGAGTTAGGTGTACTATCCATTATTTATCTGTTTGTTTTTTGGTTATTAGGTGGAGTTATTACATCCTTAGATCCAATAAATTCTTTGGTATATTTCTTGTGGCTATTTTTAAATATCTGTTTAATTTATGGGATAACTAGCAAGGTTAAAACGGATGCTGATGTTTTGAATTATATATTTTCACTAATAATAGTGATTTTTATATTTCATTTAATTTCAGTAATTTTATTTAATGGAAATAGTATTGTGCATAGAGGAGAAAATATAGGTTTTAAAGGGATTTTTCAGAACAATAATACGTTCGGAATGATTTCGATGCTAGGTTGTATATCGACCATCTGTATGTTGGGATTCAAAAGATATTTTAGTAAAAGGGTATTTGTTTTTCTACGTATCAATATTATAATTACCTTTTTGACAACTGTACTCTCTAATTCAAGAGCATCTATTGTCGGGTTAGTTTTAGCTTTCGTTATGTTATGTATATTTAATAAGAAGTTTAAAAGAGTACTCGCTTTATCCTCTCTATTTATACTCATATATAGCATTAGTATAGATAAAATCTATGAATACTTTAGAATTAACTCTCTTCAAGAGCATGGATTATTTAGCGATAGAACGGGCCTATATAATTTTGCAGTTAAATCATTTAAAGATATACCTATTCAAGGATTAGGAATTGGTAGGCAAGAAGATTTATGGAGAATTAGTAAAGAAAGCTATCCAATCAACTTATCAAATGAATTAATTGGTTTTTCATTTCATAACAGTTATTTGCAAATTATAATAGAAACTGGATTTCTAGGTATGGTACTCTTTTTGATGATTATATTTGTAACAATATATAATTTTAAAAAGATAAAAACAGTCGAGTATAAGAAGGTTGCACAAGCAGTTGTAGTGATACTTAGTGGATTATTATGTAATGGTTTTTTTGAATCGTCCTTATTATTACCAGGCAGTCCAATTTCTATAGTATTTTGGTTGTTAATTTTATTAATTAATAAGATTTATTATCTAGATAGTAAAAGTGAAAAAAAACAAAGAGGCTAGATGTTAGTATTTCTAGTTTTTTTGTTTTTTTATTTTGAAAAAATTTAATAAATTTAGGAGATATCGGGTGAAAATACACTATGAAAAAAGTAGCGCTTATTAAAAACATTCCTAGTCCTTATAGGCAAGGATTATTTGAAGAGGTAAACAGACGTAATAATATAGATTTGACAGTTTATTATTGTGCAAAGACAGAGAAAACAAGAGATTGGAATATAGCTTATAGTAATTATAAGTATAAAGTATTACCAGGCTTCACTTTTAAAAACATATTTCATGTTAATTTAAGTATATTAAAGGAATTATTTAAACATAAATATGATGTCGTTATATTAGGGGGATATGCAATTCCTACTTTACAATTGGCGTTTTTATATGCAAAGTTAACTAATACTTCTTTAATTCTATGGTCTGAAAGTACATTAGGAGACCATAATCAGGAAGGGAATTCCTTGAGAAAAAAATTCAAAAAACGATTTTTAAAATATATGGTTAAAAGGTTCGATAAATATATAGTTCCGGGTACTGAGGCTAGAAAATACTTGATGAATTATGGTGCTGAAAATAATAATATTATTACCGCCCCAACAACATGTGATATTACCTATTTTAGAGAGAAATATCAATATTACAAAGAGTCAATCAAAGAAATAAAAGAAAATCTTGGTATTGATACGAGCAAAGTAATATTAAACGTTGGACGTTTAATAGATGTTAAAGGCATAGATGTATTGTTAAAATCATTTGCAAGTTATCAACTTTTAAATAAAGACGTCACCTTATTATTAGTGGGAGATGGAGAAAAGTTTGAAGAGTATAAAAAGATTGTAGATGAACAAAACTTAAAGGTTATTTTTACTGGTTTTATACAAGTAGAAGAGTTGCCGAAATATTATGCAATTAGTGATGTATTTGTTTTCCCATCAAAAGGAGATGTATGGGGGTTAGTAGTAAATGAGGCAATGGCCTCTAGTTTACCTATTATTACCACGAATAAGGTTGGGGCTAGTATTGATTTAGTAACTTCTAAGAATGGTAGGATAGTAAAAGCAAATAATGTGGATGAACTATATTATGCAATAAAAGATTTACTAGACAATGAAGAATTAAAAACGATGGGAAAAGAGTCTTGGGAAAAAATACAGGATTTTTCGCATACACATGCTGCTATTGGATTTGAAAGGGCTGTAAATGCTATTAATTCTAAGTAATATGGAGGTTGAAAAGAGTCTATGAGAGTTGCAATAAACACATTATATGTTGTGCCAAATAGAAATGGGGGTGGAGAAGTATTTTTAAAAAATCTAATTAAGAGCTTAGTTAATACAGATAGTGATATTTTGTTTTATATTGTAGTGAATAAACAAAATGAAGAGTTATTTCAATTTAATAGTGAAAATGTTAAATATGTATATGCTCCATCGTGGACGTCGAAAAACCATTTTAGAATTTTGTATGAGAATTTTATATTACCTTTTTTATTATGGAAGCATAAAATAAATATACTTTTAAGTTCAGGAGATACAATTCCGTTAGTGAGTTTTACTAAAAATGTTTTGGTAGTTCAAAATATAAAATATTTTCAAGATAAGGTTGAAACAACTAATATACTTTCGAAAATCAAATGTTATTATTTTAAATTTATGACGCCTAAATCTATTATGAAAGCAAATAGAGTTATAGCAGTTTCAAATGAAACTCAACGTAATATTATTAACTACTCAGAAAAATTAAATAAATACAAGGGTAAGATAACAGTAATTTATGAAGGTGTGACAAAAAATTTCAAATTACTAAAAAAACCTAGTAATCAAGGAGATATATTAAGTGTAGCAAGTTATTCACCTCATAAAAATATAGAGGAATTAGTTAGTAATTATATATATACTATAAAGGAAACGGGACTTACAAATAAACTTATACTAATAGGAAATGATAATAATGCATTGGCTAAGAGATTAAAGGAAAAAGTTAGATCTTTAAATCTTACAGAACAAATTATTTTTAAAGGTTATGTTCCAAATGATAAATTAGTAGATTACTACAATGAAGCGAGTATAGTAGTATTGCTGTCCTCTGTAGAATCTTTTGGACTTCCATTAGTTGAGGCAATGGCATGTGGTCGTCCAGTAATAGCAAATAATACTAGTGTAATGCCAGAAATTTTAGGTGAAGCAGGAATCTATGTAAATAATGTAAACGATAAGGAAGAGTTTAAAAGGAAAATATTAGATATTATGAACGATAAAGAAAAAATAAGTGAATATTCACGAGCATCTTTAAATAGAGCAAAGGAATTTTCTTGGGATATTGTTGCTAAACAATATATAAAAATATTTAAATCAATCGATTTTAGGTAGGTGCTAAAATGTTTCAGGTATTGCAAAATTTGAAAACAGGTCAAACAAAATTAACTACAATTCCAACACCACAATTGAAAAAGGGTCATGTATTAGTTAAATCTATGTCAAGTGTAGTTTCAGCTGGAACTGAGCGTATGCTTGTGGATTTCGGAAAAGCAAATTATTTAGAAAAAGCAAAACAACAACCTGAAAAGGTAAAGCAGGTACTAGATAAAATTAAAACGGATGGTCTAGGTCCAACAATGCATGCAGTTCAAACAAAATTAGATCAACCACTTCCATTAGGATATTCTAATGCAGGTATAGTAGTTGCTGTGGGCGGTGGTGTTGAAGAATTTAAAGTAGGAGATCGAGTTATTTCTAATGGACCACATGCTGAAATCGTATGTGTACCAAAAAAATTATGTGCTAAGATTCCAGATAATGTTGATTTTGAATCGGCTGCTTTTACTGTTATTGGATCAATTGGATTACAAGGTATTCGTCTAGCTCAGCCTACATTGGGTGAAACATTTGTGGTTATTGGTTTGGGGTTAATTGGTTTAATAACTATTCAATTATTGAGAGCACATGGCTGTAAAGTTATTGCAACAGATTTTGATAAGAAAAAATTAGAATTAGCTAAAGAATTTGGTATAGAAGTAGTGGACCTTGCTGCTGGTATCAATCCAGTTGAATTTGCTAATCAATATACAAATGGTAGGGGAGTAGATGGAGTAATTATTACGGCTTCTACTAAAAGCAATGATCCAGTTAAACAGGCTGCACATATGTGTCGCAAACGAGGACGTATTATCCTTGTTGGGGTGACGGGCCTTGAATTATCACGAGCAGATTTTTATGAAAAAGAATTAAGTTTTCAAGTTTCATGTTCTTATGGGCCAGGTCGTTACGATTCTAATTATGAGCAAAAGGGACAGGATTATCCAATTGGTTTTGTAAGATGGACAGAACAGAGGAATTTTGAAGCGATTTTAGACATGTTATCGATTGGAACAGTAAATGTTCAACCATTAATTACAAACCGATTTAAGTTTGAAGATGCGACGGATGCGTATCAAACTTTAACTGAGGATAAAACAGCTATTGGTATCCTTCTAAACTATGATGAACATAAATATGATTTGGATAAGATGGAAGAAGAACGGACGATTGTACTAAATAGTAATCATGAGAAGGCGACAGAAAAAGCTGTTATTGGGTTAATTGGTTCAGGGAATTATACTAATGCTACATTATTGCCTGCGATGAAAGGATGTAACGCTACATTAAAAACAATAGCGAGTAGTGGTGGTGTAAATGGTGTTCATGTAGGGAAAAGATTCGGGTTTGAAAATACGACAACTGATGCTAGTGAGATTAATCAAGATTTAGATGTTAATACTGTTATTATCACTACAAGGCATAATACTCATGCTCAATTTACAAAAGAAGCGTTATTAGCTGGAAAGCATGTATTTGTAGAAAAACCTTTATGTATTAATCGAGAAGAATTAGAAATGTTAAAATCACTGGATTATTCATCTTCACAAATACTAATGGTTGGATTCAACCGAAGATTTGCTCCGCATATTCAAAAGATGAAGAGCCTATTAGATAATGTTTTAGAGCCAAAAACAATGATTATGACGGTTAACGCAGGAGAAATTCCTATTGATCATTGGACTCAAAATCCAAACGTGGGTGGAGGAAGAATAATCGGAGAAGCAATTCACTTTGTGGATTTACTTCGCTACTTAGTAGGGCATAAAATTGTAGATGTTTCGGCTACGATGATAGGGGATGCTCCAGGGGTTGCTGTATGTGAAGATAAAATGACAATTACTTTATCTTTTGCAGATGGTTCAATTGGAACAGTACATTATTTTGCAAATGGTAGTAAGTCATACCCGAAAGAAAAGCTAGAGGTATTTGCTGGTGGGAAAATACTTTCATTAAACAACTTCAAAACATTAGAAGGATATGGATGGTCAAACTTTAAGAAAATGAAATTATGGAATCAAGATAAAGGGCATAAAGCTGGTATACATGCATTTATTGAAGCAATTAATAATGGTTTACCATCTCCAATACCTTTTGAAGAAATTATAGAAGTAACAGAAGCTAGCTTTAATATTGTAGAAAATGCTCGCTCTAAGAGGGGATAAACGATGAAAAGAAAGCTTGAACTAGTGAAAAATATGGGGATAGGTTGGACAACTTATAGAATTACATATGAGCTCAGAAAGAGAATCGGGTTACTGGAAAGGAAATATCCAGTAACCTTTTTTAGTGATGAACAGTTATTATCAACTATAACGTCATATAAGTCTTCAAAAAATGAATTTGTTTCATGGTGGAAAGAGAATTCAATACCATTTTTTTCATCAGTTGAAACATCTAGTCATGAAACGTTGATCGATCTTTTAGAAAAAGAGAAGGATAAGGTAATTAAGGACGCTAATGAAATTTGTGATTATACGTTTACTTATTTTAGTAAATGGAAAGTTAAGTATAAAGATTTAGATTGGCATTATAGTCCTATTACTAAGAAAAATTCCCCTAAAGATAAGCATTGGATGAAGATTCCTGATTTAGTAGGAGAGTTTGGAGATATAAAGTATATTTGGGAATTATCTCGATTTTCTTTTGTTTATACACTAGTACGTGCCTTTTCCATAACAGAAGATGAGAAATATGTGCAAACCTTCTGGAATATCATTGAGGATTGGATTGAAAATAATCCAAATCAACTTGGAGTTAACTATAAATGTTGTCAAGAGATGTCTATTCGGGTTATGGCTTGGATTTTTGGTTTACATGCTTTTAAGAATCATCCATTATCTACTAGCGATAGAATATTTTCATTGTTTAAAACAATATATCTGCATGCAGATCATATAGAAAAACATTTTGAATTTTCTTTGAGGGCTGTTAAAAATAATCATACAATTACTGAAGCGGTAGGAATGTATACGATCGGATTGCTATTTCCCTTTTTTGATAAGTCTAAGTTATGGAAGAAAAAAGGATTGAAGCATTTACAACAAGAGGCTATGAAGCAAATTTATACCGATGGTTCATATCTTCAACATTCTATGAATTATCATCGATTAATGCTACAGGATTATACTTGGGCAATTCAATTAGGGAAGATTAATGGTGAACAGTTTTCTATTGAATTTTTAGAGAGAGTAAAAAAAGCTGTGCTTTTTCTATATTATCATCAAGATAAAAATACAGGGAAACTTCCGAATTATGGTATGAACGATGGGGCGCTTATCCATCCTTTATCAACTTGTGATTACTTGGACTATCGTCCTCAACTAAATGCTGCGTATCACATTGTAACTGGTAAGAGACTATATGAATCGGGTATTTATGATGAGAATCTTTATTGGGTACGTGGTAGAGAGGCATTAACATCAGAAATAGAAAAGATAGAAAAGCAGTCGAAGTTATTTGAGCAGGGTGGTTACTATATTTTAAAAGGTAAACAATCATCTGGAACAGTTCGCTGTGCTACTTATAAACATCGACCGTTTCAAGCGGATATGTTGTCATTAGATTTATGGTGGGAAGGGGAAAATGTACTTACAGATGCGGGTACTTTTTCTTATAATACCGATGATAAATGGCTAAATTATTTTAATGGAACGAGGTCACATAATACAATTATGCTAAATCAAAAAGACCAGATGGAAAAAGGGTCCCGATTTATTTGGTATAAATGGCTAAAATCTAAAGTTAGAAAATTTGATGTAAATGATTATTTTTCTATTTTTGAAGGTGAACATTATGGTTATAAACCATATGTTCATAAAAGGACAGTGTGTAACATTCAAGATAGTTGGGTCATAATTGATGATATCTTAGGGGATAGTTTTATAGAACCAATTACATTGAATCAAAGTTGGTTATTTGGAATCCAAAATGTGCAATTTAATTCCAATACTATTGAATTAAATTTAAAAGATACGAAATTAGAATTGTTAATGCTAGATGAAAATGATTCCAAAAATCTTTTCTATTATGGTGATGAAGAGAATAGTAGAGGCTGGCGATCTTTATATTATGGGGAAAAGGAACCAGTACAACAGATGGTGAGAAAGCTGAAGATTAATAATAATACAAGACTTATAACGGTAATAAAGCCAAAAGAATATAAGGTAACACGTGTGTCTACTTCTTCCATAAGCATTGCAGGACACGTTATACATCTAAATGATATTGGTATAAATTCCATAATATCCAATATAGAGAAGGAGTAGTTTAATATGAAAATTCTATTAATTCACCAGTACTTTTTAGGAAAAGATGATCCAGGGGGTTCAAGATTTAATCAATTTGTTAAGTACTGGGAAGAGCAAGGGCATGAAATTACTGTTGTAGCTGGAACAGTACATTATGCAACGGGAAATAAAGAAGAAAGGTATAAAGGAAAATGGATTGTAGAAGAGCAGTACTCTCCTAATGTAAAAGTATTAAGAACTTATGTATCAGAGGCATATAACAAGTCATTTTTGGGAAGATTATGGGGGTATTTTTCGTTTACGGTTTCTTCATTAACGACAACTTTATTTAAGGTAAAGCGACATGATGTTGTGATTGTAACATCGCCACCTCTCTTTGTAGGGGTTACTGGTATTTTAACAAAATGGTTTAAACGAATACCTATGATATTTGAGGTTCGTGATTTATGGCCAGAATCCGCTATTGATACAGGAGTTTTAAAAAGTAAGCCATTAATAAAAATGGCTTATTTTGTTGAAAAGCTTTCATATAAGTTTGCTAATAAAATTAATGTACTAACACCAGCTTTTAGAAATGTGCTAATAGAACGGAAAAATATCTCAAAGGATAAAATAAGCTTTATACCTAATGGTGCAGATTTAGACATTTTTGAACCAGGCCCAAAAGATAATTGGGTTCGAGAAAAATATGGATTAAAAGATAAATTTATAATCACTTATATGGGGGCACATGGATTAGCGAATAATTTGGACAGCCTCTTAAATGTTGCTAAAGCTTGTGAAGAAAATAAAGATATAGTCTTTCTATTAATTGGGGATGGAATGGAAAAAGGAAGACTGAAGAAAAGGGTTGAGGATGAAAATATCCAAAATATCCATTTTGTTGATTCGCAGCCGAAGGCAGTCATTCCAGATTTCTGCAATGCATCAGACATTTGTACGGCAGTTTTGAAAAAAGTAGATACATTTAAAACAGTATATCCCAATAAAGTGTTTGATTATATGTCATGCGCTAAGCCGATTCTACTAGGAATTGATGGAGTTGCTAGAGAGCTAGTAGAAGATAGTGAGTGTGGGGTGTATGTTGATCCAGAGGATACAATTAAATTTAAAGAAGCAATAATGGATTTATACCAAAATCAGGATCAGCTAAAGGAAATGGGTTCTAATGGATATAGTTTTGTACAACAACAATTTAGTAGAAAAGTATTAGCAGATAAATATATTGAGGAAATTGCAAAAGTAATTAAATAGGGGGACCTAAAAGTGAATAAAAATCTATGTGTGATAGGATTAGGGTATATTGGATTGCCAACATCTGCGATGTTTGCAAAAACAGGTTATTATGTAACTGGTGTAGACGTAAATCCAATTGCAATAGAAATGATTAATCAAGGGGAAATTCATATTGAAGAAGTTGGTTTAGGAGAATTAGTTAAAGAAATGGTTGAGAAGGGAAGATTAAAAGCTAGTCTCCAACCGTCTCATGCAGATGCGTATATTATTGCAGTGCCGACACCACATAAGGCGGATCATACAGCAAACTTAGATTATGTAATTGAAGCGACAAAATCTATTGTACCATTTGTGAAACCAGGAAATGTAGTTATTGTTGAATCTACAATTCCTCCGAGAACAATTGATGATGTAGTGGCGCCAATTTTTAAAGAACATGGATGGATTGTAGGAGAAGATATTTATCTAGCTCATTGCCCAGAAAGAGTATTACCAGGACGCATATTAATTGAGTTAGTTGAAAATACACGAATTGTTGGAGGAATCAATGATATTTCTACTATAAAGGCTGCAGAGTTATATCGTAGCTTTGTTACAGGACAGATATTAGAGACTACTGCTGTCACAGCTGAAATGTCTAAGTTAATGGAGAATACATACCGTGATGTTAATATTGCACTTGCAAATGAATTGGTTAAAATTTCTCAAGAGTTAAATATTAATGCATTAGATGTAATTCGTTTAGCTAACCATCATCCACGTGTGAACCTACACCTACCAGGTCCAGGTGTTGGAGGGCATTGTTTAGCAGTCGATCCTTATTTCATCATTGAAAAGGCACCAGGGCAATCCGTATTAATCTCAGATTCTAGAGAAATTAACAATTCTATGCCTACATTTATTACAGATCAGGTAGAAAAAATGGTTCCAGCTAATGGGAAGATTGCTGTTCTAGGGATTACTTATAAAGGAAATATCGATGATGTTCGAGAAAGTCCTGCGATGACAATTGTAGACTTATTAACAGCTAGAGGATATGAAGTAGCAGTACATGACCCGCATGTTCATCAACAACAAGTAGTATTTAATCTATATGATTTTGAAGAAGCGATTACAGGTGCAGATTGTGTACTTGTTTTAACAGATCATAATGAATTTAAATACCTGAATGAAACAAGTATTTTAGAACATGCAAAAAAACCTGTTATTCTAGATACACGTAATTGTGTGAAATGTGAAAATCCAGAAATAATTTATATTAATTTTAATAACTTATATGAACTTAAAGATTTAGATGTTGCTGAGAAGCGATTAGTAAACAATTAAAGGCGTGTGATGGGTGTTATGAAAAGGGCTTTTGATGTTCTTACTGCAGGTTTAGCCCTGATGTTGTTATCTTTTGTAATTTTAATTGTTGCCCTTCTTGTGAGGATTAAATTAGGGAGTCCTATTATTTTTAAACAACAACGTCCAGGATTACATGGAAAATCCTTCTATGTATACAAGTTTCGGACAATGACAGATGCAAAAGATAAAGAGGGTAATTTCTTACCAGATGATGTTCGTTTAACATCATTTGGTAAGTTGCTTAGAAAGTTAAGTCTAGATGAATTACCACAGCTTATTAATGTAGTCAAAGGAGATATTAGTTTAGTGGGACCTCGTCCATTATTAATAGAATACCTCCCACTGTATACACCTGAGCAAGCGAGACGCCATGAAGTACGTCCTGGTATTACTGGATGGGCGCAAGTAAATGGACGAAATGCAATTTCTTGGGAAGCTAAATTTAAATTAGACGTTTGGTATGTAGATAATCAGTCCTTTTGGTTAGATATCAAGATTTTATTTTTAACAGTTGCAAAGGTTTTTAAGTCAGAGGGAATTAGTCAACAAGGTCATGTGACGATGCAGAAATTTACAGGATCAAACTCAAATAAAGAAGTGGTGAAATGAAAAGGATAGCTTTAATTGGTCAAGGTGGACATGCGAAAGTTATTACAGATATGATTCATGTAAATACGGGTTATAAGATTGTTGCTGTATTTGATGATAAATATGAATGCTTAAGTAAGGAACAGGACATATGTTATGGGCCAATCTCTTCTATTAAAGAAATAATAAAAGAGATTGGATTTAAACTTGTGATTGCAATTGGGAATAATGCTGTACGAAAAAGGATAGCCCAGCAGTTAGAATTGAAGGATGAAAGTTATGAGACAATTATTCATCCAACTGCTGTAGTGAGTGAGTCTGCTTCCATTGGATTCGGAACTGTTATTATGCCTAAAGTAGTTATTAATGCGGATACTGTAATTGGAAGTCATGTTATTGTTAATACTGCAGCAGTGATAGAACATGATAATCAGATTGGTAACTTTGCACATATTTCTCCAAATGCAACGTTAACGGGAACAGTTTTTGTTAATGAAGGTACGCAGATAGGTGCAGGAGCAATCGTTATCCCGAATCGAAAAATTGGTGAATGGAGTATAATTGGTGCAGGAGCAACAGTCATTCATGATATGCCACCTTCTTGTACAGCGGTAGGTTCGCCAGCAAGAGTTATAAAATAAGTTATGTTACCATAAGGAGTGTAATGGAATCATGGAAAACAAAAGGATCTTTTTATCACCACCACATATGAGCGGAAATGAACAAAAATATGTAAATCAGGCATTCGAGCAAAACTGGATAGCGCCATTAGGTCCTAATGTAGATGCATTTGAACATCAAATTGCAGAGTATATTGGGGTGAAAAGTGCAGCAGCTGTTAGTGCAGGTACTGCAGCGATCCATTTAGCACTTCAACTGTTAGATGTTACTAGAGATGATACTGTATTTTGTTCTTCATTAACATTTGTAGCAAGCGCAAATCCAATTGCGTATCAAGGAGCTGAACCAATTTTCATAGATTCAGAGCCTGATACATGGAATATGTCTCCGGTTGCACTTGAGAAAGCTTTTGAAGATGCAAAAGCTTCAGGGAAGCTTCCTAAAGCAGTAATTGTTGTTCATCTATTTGGACAAAGTGCGAAGATGGATGAAATTATGGCTGTTTGTGATAAGTATGGTGTGCCAGTTGTGGAAGACTCTGCGGAATCACTTGGAACAACATATAAAGGCGAGCAAACTGGTTCATTTGGTAAGTTTGGTATTTTCTCTTTCAATGGTAATAAAATTATAACGACTTCGGGTGGTGGCATGCTTGTTTCTAATGATGAAGCGGCGATTCAAAAAGCACGTTTCCTTTCTACACAAGCACGTGATCCAGCAGTTCATTATGAACATAGCCATATTGGTTATAACTATCGAATGAGTAATATTGTGGCTGGTATAGGACGAGCGCAGTTGGAAGTATTAGATAGTCGTGTGCAAGCACGTCGTGATATTTTTGCTCGTTATAAAGCAGCTTTAGGTGGATTACCTGGAATTACTTTTATGCCAGAATTCAAAGATGCAGTTCCAAATCGTTGGTTATCTGCATTATTAATTGATGAAACAGTAACAGGCGTCACATATTTAGATGCAATTGACGCTTTATCAGCACAAAATATTGAGGCACGTCCAGTTTGGAAGCCGCTTCATAAGCAACCTGTCTTTGTTGGGTCTAAATATTATACACATGGTAAAACAGAGAGTATCTCTGATAAGTTGTTTAGCCAAGGCTTATGTTTACCTTCTGGTTCAAGTATGACAGTAGAAAATCAAGAAAGAGTTATTGCTGCTATTAAAGAGGTATTAGCAAAGCAAGTTGTAACGAAATAAAAGAAAAAAGTGCATTCCTGTTTGGGGGGCACTTTTTTTCTTTTAAGTAGTTGATTGTGTGATACTAGTAATCATTGGTGCGGGTTATATAGGAAGTTATGTTGGAAAAGAATTATTATCACAAAAACATCGAATTGTTGTATTAAATAATTTATCAACAGGGCATCGTGAAAGTTTTGATCGAAAAGTGAGTTTTGAAAAAGGCGATCTTCATAATAGTGCTGATTTAGAGACAGTATCCTTGCGGTATAGTATTGGAGCTGTCATGATGTTTGCTTGTGTCATAACGAGTTTGAATTATCGTATTATTCAATGTACTCTGCTAAAAGTAATATTGTAGCGACTCTTCAATTTTTAAAAATGATGATCAGATATCTAAACATTTTGTTTTTTATTATCTATATCAATTCACTGTATGCCTTATAAAAATCGAGTGCAGGAAACATATGCCACATTCCGAGTTGTTTCTCAGTGGAATTCTAACCCTATTATTGAACAGGATTTAGAAGATTTTTATAAGGCATATGATTTACGTTATATGTCTCTTTGTTATCACAATACTATAGGCGCTCATACAGATAAAACAATAGGTGAAGACTATTGTCCAGAAACACACATTGTACCAAATGTTTAATTGCACATGGTAAAACAACCAGAAGAGAGTTTTATAATAGGTGGTGTCTACGGTACCAAAGATAGTAGTGCGGTAGGTGATTATGTCCATGTCATGGATGTAGCGAAAGCACATGTGCTAGCACTCCATAGTTTATGAGAAGGCTATATTAAAATAAACGAAATTTATCATGTAGGGCATGGTGTGGAAACTTTAGAATATGAATTGATCCAAGTGTGTGAGAAAACAACAAGTGAAAATATGAATGTACTCTTTAATGATTTTATAAGAGATAAGGATCATTCACTTTTATGTCTGGTAAAAAGATATGTACAAAATTAGGATGGAAACAAAAGTATAAGGTATTCATTCAGCTTGGAAATGGTACAGTAACCATCCGAACGGTTATGAGAATTAGCCATTTTTATATCAAAAAATGTTTAGTTCTGAGATTTTATGTAACAGGTCCCTCTTAAGAGATTGTGGTTAAGTTATCCTACTAAGGATTACTTATGTTATATTTAAATAGTAGGATTTTTAGATTGTTATAACAAGGAGAAATAACCATGAGTGTCAAATTTGTTATAAAAAAGGTCTATTAGTCGCTGCACTAGCTCTTGGTTTAAACGTATGGAAAATAAGCTTAACAAAAGCTTATTAATGTATTAAAAACTTTAAATCCTGGTCATATGGACTCCTTATATGCATATTGGCAAAAAATGAGCTTAACTGATTAAGGTAAGTTCAAATTAATGCAAATGCTTTTTGGTGTGAATAATGTGATGGATTTAATAAATGTACGAAAAGCAGAAGCACTTCGCCTATTCTTAGAGGAGGCAAAGCTTGCTCATTTACAAGTAGCAATTGTGAATGGTAAAGAGCATGATTTAGATTTTTTAAACTATCAGTTTAAGGGAATGTATTAATTTAATTAAACGATTTAGATGGTAAATTATTTGCGACGATTAATCCAACAAGAGATATGGTAAAAGTGAAAGAAAGTACATAAGAGTAAATCACAATGGAGATGTGGAATTATTGGGATTCACGTTTCTATTATTTTGTTTGATCTTGGGATGATTGCCTTTTTTCGGTGAGGAGTTAACGAAGCTAACGTTATTGCTAGTTCATGCAATCAGTACGCTATACAAGATGGCGGAACTAGAAAAGAAGTTTAAACAAATTCGATCTAAGATTCCTGATCCAGGAGAGAAGCGTGGTGAATTTAAATCAGGAGCTGGACATTTTACTGGAAGTATGTTGCTAGGACAGGGCGGAAATGTTGTGTTAAGCGGGCACCGGAATATGAGTTTTCGTAAGCTGGAAAATGTGAATAAGAGCGATCTAATCAAATTTGCAAAGCCATATGGAGAGTTTGTATATGAAGAAACGGGTTTTAAAATTACGGATGCGAAGGATAAGGAAAATTATTGTGTCAACAGATTGTGAAACTTTAACGTTAATGGCATGTTATCCGTACGAGTGTATCGGTGACACATCAGATCGTTTTATCGCTTATACGAAGCTTGTATCTCAGCCGGATGGAGAGAAGTGATCTTAGTCTTTCTTTAGGTGAAATGAAAATCTTATAAATAAGAAATAAATAAATAAATAAATCTAGGAGGTTTTCATTATGGCAATACTTGTAACAGGTGGAGCAGGATATATTGGTAGTCATACATGTGTAGAGTTATTAAATAATGGTTATGAAATAGTAGTGGTTGATAACCTTTCTAATAGCTCAGTAGAATCATTAAATCGAGTAAAAGAGATAACAGGAAAACAATTTCGTTTCTATAAAGAAGATCTTTTGAATCGCGAAGCAATTGATATGATTTTTAAAGAAAATACGATTGAAGCAGTGATTCATTTCGCTGGTTTCAAAGCGGTAGGTGAATCAGTAGCAATTCCGCTTAAGTATTATCACAACAACATTACAAGTACATTAGTATTATGTGATGTGATGCAGAAGCACAATGTGAAGAAAATGATATTTAGCTCGTCAGCAACGGTGTATGGTATTCCTGAGACATCACCAATTACAGAAGAGTTTCCTTTAAGTGCAACAAACCCATACGGTCAAACAAAATTAATGATTGAACAAATGATGCGTGATATAGCTGTAGCCGATTCTGAGTGGAGTATTGCATTACTTCGTTATTTCAATCCGTTTGGTGCACATAAAAGTGGGCGCATTGGAGAAGATCCAAACGGTATTCCAAATAACTTAATGCCATATGTAACGCAAGTAGCAGTTGGTAAGTTAAAAGAATTAAGTGTCTTTGGAAATGATTATCCAACAAAGGATGGTACTGGTGTACGTGATTACATTCATGTTGTTGATCTTGCGAATGGCCATGTAAAAGCTCTTGAAAAAGTATTACAGACAACAGGAGTGGATGCGTATAATCTTGGTACAGGTACTGGTTATAGTGTGTTAGAGATGGTACAAGCATTCGAGAAAGTTTCAAAAAAGGTTATTCCTTATAAAATTACAGAGCGCCGTCCTGGAGATGTTGCTGTATGCTATGCAGATGTATCTAAGGCAAAACGAGAATTAGGATGGGAAGCGAAGCGTGGACTTGAAGAAATGTGTGCGGATTCATGGGAATGGCAGTCGAATAATAAAAATGGTTATGCAGAAGCACAGCTTATATATACGAAATAGAAAGTTTTGATTTAATTACAGTAAGAAAAACATTCTTAGTTTGAAGAATACAGCCCCACTGTTTTGACCAGTGGGGCCATACTTATATTAGAGAGTAAAAGAACATCCCCGCCTTATCCAGTTTTATGGATAAGGCGGGGATGTTCTTTTTGTATAGATAAGAGGTTATATGAGAGAATGTTAAGCGTGAAACAAAGTATAGTTTGATGGGGAACTCTAATTGCATGTATAATGAATTTGGTACTTTATCCCTTGAAAAATTTATAAAGCCGATTTAAGAAGGAAGGTTACATAATGAAAAAGGTTCTATTTTGGATACTTGGTATTATTGGTGTTCTTGTCATTGCAGGTGGCGGTTACGCGTATTATATGTATTCATCTGTTACGGGTACGTTAGATAAGGTTCATGCGCCACTTGATCGTGATCATTCTACGAAGCGATCTACAGATGTAAAACTTGGGAATAAACAACCTATTTCTATCCTATTGCTAGGGGCAGATGAGCGTGGGAAAGATAAAGGTCGTTCGGATTCGATTATGTTGTTAACATTAAATCCGAAGACAAATTCTATGAAGACGGTAAGTATTCCTCGTGATACGTATACAGAGATTGTTGGTAAAGGTAAGAAGGATAAAATCAACCATGCATTTGCATTTGGTGGAATTAATATGTCTGTAAATACAGTTGAGAATTTCTTAGATATACCGGTTGATTATTATATTGAAGTAAATATGGAAGGTTTTAAAGATATTGTTGACGCTGTTGGCGGAGTTGATGTGTATAATGATATAGCATTTACACTTGAAGGTATGTCATTTGAAAAGGGTAACATTCATTTAAATGGTGAACAAGCACTGAAATATACACGTATGCGTAAGCAGGATGCGCGCGGTGATTTCGGTCGTCAAATGCGCCAACGTCAAGTGCTAGAAGCGGTTATTAGTAAAGGTGCGAACATATCATCCGTTACAAAGCTGGGCACGATGTTAGAGGCTGTTGAGAAAAACATAAAAACAAATTTAAACCAAGATCAAATGTGGGATCTTCAAAGCAACTATAAATCTGCGATGAATAAGAAAGAAGAGATTCAAATCCCTGGTGATGGTCATAAACAAGATGGAATTTGGTACTATTTCGTGTCAGAGAAGGATCGAAACGATCTTTCTAATAAGTTAAGAGAGCACTTAGAATTACCTAAGCAGTAACGTGTATGTAAAGCCCCATTTCTCATCCAAATGAGAAATGGGGCTTTTTTGTGACGGAAAAAATGAACAAATTTCAAACTATGAGCTGTAGAGATGTACGAGCCCGGCAATATGGTATGATGAACGCACGAAGTAACATCCTTTTTGTGAGGGATAAACAGGACGGGTGAGGCAGATGAATAAGAGACAACAAGAGATTTTATATAGTTTGTTATCTGAATCTGATGGGCATGTATTGGTACAAGAGCTTGCGGATCGTGTGAGTTGTTCGGAGAAAACAATTCGTAATGATTTTAAAGTCATTGAGGAGTATATGGCGAAGTACTCGCAGGCACTGCTTGTCCGGAAACCGGGGTTAGGAGTGTACTTAGAGATTGAGGAATGTGAAAAGATAGATTTATTTAATAGATTGTATGGTGTTCATCGGCGTACAAAGTATGAGTCGGATGAGGAAAGAGTGTTGCAGATTGCGTATCATTTATTAATGAATGTAAAGCCTGTCACGGTACAAGATATGGCGGATCAGCATTTTGTGAATCGGGCTACTATAAAGAAAGATGTAAAGCAAATTGAACAGTGGTTAAGTCGTTTTGATGTTACGGTTGTTTCAAGGCAGCGGGTGGGAGTGCATATTGAGGGAAGCGAAAAGAATAAAAGAAAAGCGTTAGCTAGATTATCAGATTTAATTCATAATGTCGATTTGGCAAATCAATTTATTAAAGATCAATTTTTATATCATGAAGTTGAATTTGTGATGAATGAATTGAAAGCGCTACAAAATAGACGGTCGTTATTTTTTACAGATGATACGTTTGAAAGTTTGTTAATTCATACGTTATTTATGGTACGAAGGATGAAGCTAAATCAGTCTATTTCTATTTCGGAACAAGAAATGAAAATAGTGAAAGACACGAAGGAATATGAATGGACGTTGGAATTTTTAGAGCGATTAAAGTCGGTTTTTGCGGTTCATTTTACAGAAGAAGAAGTGACGTGTTTAACGGCTCATATTTTAGGAGGGAAGTTCCGCGCTCCAGATAAAGTAGGAGAAGAGAGTGCATTTTCGGAGAATAATCCGATGCTTTCTCAAGTTGTGCAGCAGTTGGTGCAGCGTATGTCACAGTTACATGGAATGGATTTCAGCAAGGACCAAGTTCTTATAGATGGTTTATATGTTCATCTATATACAACATTGAATCGTTTAAATTATAATCTATCACTATCAAATCCAATGCTTCATGATATAAAAAGAATGTATCCGTATATGTTTGATATGTTGATTAGGGTATTAGAAGAAATCAACGCGGACTTGACGGTGTATATTCCAGAAGAAGAGGCAGCGTATCTTACTTTGCACTTTGAAGCATTTGTTGAACGCTTGCATCATGAGGAAAAATTAAGAAATGTAATTATTGTGTGTCATATGGGGATTGGAATGTCACAGCTGTTGCGAACGAAGATTGAACGAAAGTTTCGTCATGTTCATGTGATGGACTGTGTTGCGAAAGCTGATTTGGAGGAGTGTGTCATGAAGAATCATGATGTGGAACTTATTATTTCTACTATTGCTCTTCCGGATATTACGATCCCTCACCTCGTTGTATCTCCGTTATTAAATTGGACAGAAGAAAAGAAACTAGAAGACTTTATTAAACAATTGAGTGAACCGAATGATAAAGAGAAAAAAGATTTTGTTATGTTACATTACACAACTCCATTTTTAGTATTTTTACAACAAGAGATCAAACACCCTTATGAATTAATTGAAAAGTTAGCGCACGCTTTACATAGTAAAGGTTATGTGGAGAAAGAGTATGCGGAACATGCGATTATAAGAGAAAAAATGTCAGCAACAACGATTGGAGCAGGAATTGCGATTCCTCATGCGAATCCGAAGTTTATTAAAGAGTCAGCGATTGCCATTGCGACATTAAAGGAACCGGTTGATTGGGGACAAGAGAAAGTATCGCTTGTATTTATGCTTGCAGTTAAGAGTGATGGACAAGAGGTAACGAAGCGATTATTTCATGAGCTATCTTGTATAAGTGAACAACCATCTTTTATTCAAAAGCTTACGAAAGAGACGAATATCTTAAAGTTTTTATCTTATTTACAGGAGTAAGCAAAAAGTGAGGTGTAACGATCTCGCTTTTTTTACTGCGGTAAAAGGTTTATTTTTCCGGAAACTACGGTAAAAAACAAAACTTTTGCCATTCTTGTATTGATATATAGTAAACGTAGGCGCTTACCAAAACGGTATGAGGAGGGTTAAAAATGAAATTGTTAGCGGTTACATCGTGTCCGAATGGAATTGCCCATACGTATATGGCAGCGGAAAATTTGCAAAAAGCGGCGGATCAATTAGGCGTTCAAATGAAGGTTGAAACCCAAGGCGGGATTGGGGTAGAAAATGAACTAACAGAACAAGATATTCGCGAAGCAGACGGTATTATTATCGCTGCTGATAGAGTGGTAAATAAAGATAGGTTTGTAGGAAAGAAATTACTCGTTGTTGGGGTACAAGATGGTATTCGTAAACCAGAAGAATTAATTCAGAGAGTAGCAAGTGGGGATGTACCTGTTTATCATTCGCAGTCTAAAGCGGTAGAAAGTAACCAAGAGGGAAAAAAACAAAATCCAATTTATCGTCATTTAATGAATGGTGTGTCGTTTATGGTTCCGTTCATTGTAGTGGGTGGATTATTGATTGCGATTGCCTTAACGCTTGGTGGGGAAAAAACACCTGGAGGTTTAGTCATTCCAGATGATTCTTTTTGGAAAACGATTGAACAAATTGGCGCTGCGTCATTTGCGTTCATGGTTCCAATTTTAGCTGGATATATCGCATATAGTATAGCCGATAAACCTGGACTTGTTCCTGGTATGATTGGCGGATATATTGCAGTAACAGGAAGTTTTTATGGAAGTGAGAGCGGCGCTGGTTTCCTTGGCGGAATAATCGCTGGTTTCTTAGCAGGTTATGTAGCATTAGGGATTAAAAAGTTAAAAGTTCCAAAAGCGATTCAACCCATTATGCCAATTATTATTATTCCGGTATTTGCGTCACTGCTTGTTGGTTTAGCGTTTGTATTTATTATTGGAGCTCCTGTAGCGCAAGTTTTCGAGTCACTAACAGCTTGGTTAGCTGGTATGCAAGGGTCAAGCTCCATTCTTTTAGCATTAATTTTAGGAGCGATGATTTCATTTGATATGGGTGGCCCAGTCAATAAAGTAGCCTTTCTATTTGGTTCAGCAATGATTGGGGAAGGAAATTATGAGATTATGGGGCCAATTGCTGCGGCAATTTGTATTCCACCAATTGGAATGGGACTTGCTACGTTTATCGGGAAGAGAAAGTTCCAAGCTTCTGAGAGAGACATGGGGAAAGCATCATTTACAATGGGACTATTTGGGATTACGGAAGGTGCGATTCCGTTCGCAGCACAAGATCCACTTCGTGTTATTCCAAGTATTATGGCGGGTTCGATGACAGGTGCTGTTATTGCAATGATTGGTCATGTAGGAGATAGGGTAGCACATGGTGGTCCGATCGTTGCTGTATTAGGAGCCGTAGATAATGTGTTTATATTCTTTGTTGCTGTCATTGTTGGTTCTACTGTGACCGCTATTGTAGTCAATGTGCTCAAAAAAGATATTGAAAAAGTAGATACACCAGAAGTAAACGAAATGAAAGAAGTATTAGCGGCACAAGAAATGCCACAAGTAAAGGAAGAAACGCAAGTAGAGATTAAAAAATTAACAGACATTACAAGTTTAGAGTTAATTGAAACGCATTTAACAGGAGATACACGCGATGAAATTATTGATGAAATGATTCAAAAATTGAATCATGCTGGTGCGCTATATTCAAAGGAAGAATTTAAACAAGGGATTATGGATCGTGAAGAAGAAAGTACGACAGGTATTGGTATGAACATTGCGATTCCGCATGGGAAATCAGATGCTGTTAAGAAACCACGTGTCGTATTTGGAATGAAGCAATCAGGCGTAGATTGGAAAAGCCTTGATGGAACGGAAGCAAAATTAATATTTATGATTGCCGTACCAAAAGAAAGTAAAGGAAATGAACATTTAAAAATTCTTCAAATGCTTTCTCGAAAATTGATGGATGACAGTTATAGAGAGCGATTATTATCCGTCAAAACAAAAGAAGACGCATACAAACTACTAGATGAGATTGCATAGAATGGAGGATTTTAATCATGACTGAACCATTGTTTTTTGAACCTGTGTTTAAAGAAAGAATTTGGGGTGGAACAAGGTTAACTTCTTTTGGGTATGAGATCCCTTCAGAGCAAACGGGAGAGTGCTGGGCTTTTGCAGCACATTCACATGGACAAAGTGTTGTGAAGAACGGAAAGTATAAAGGGTTATCTCTAGGTGAATTATGGGAAGAACATCGAGATTTATTTGGAAATGTGGAGGGGGGGCGCTTCCCTCTCCTTACAAAAATTTTAGATGCGAATCAAGATCTATCTGTTCAAGTTCATCCAAATGATGAGTATGCGAACGTGCATGAAAGTGGAGAACTGGGAAAAACAGAATGTTGGTATGTGATCGATTCCGTAGAAGATGCAGAAATTATTTATGGACATCATGCGAAAACGAAAGAAGAATTCATCGCGATGATTGAACAGAAAGAATGGAATCAATTGTTACGGCGTGTAAAGGTGAAACCAGGAGATTTCTTTTATGTACCAAGTGGAACGGTTCATGCGATTGGAAAAGGGATTTTAATATTAGAAACGCAGCAAAATTCTGATACAACGTACCGGTTATATGATTATGATAGACGAGATTCTGACGGGAATTTACGTGATCTTCATTTGGAGAAGAGTACCGAAGTAACCGAAGTACCATTTACAGAAAAGCAGCTAGCGGTGAAACATGGAAAAATAGACGATTTGAGTATAACGAGCTTTATCCAATGTCCTTATTTTTCAGTGGAAAAGTGGGAGCTAGATGGGTCAGCGCATTTAGAGCAGCAAAGTCCATTTCTCCTTGTGAGTGTTATTGATGGAGAAGGTGAGCTAATAAAAGAAGATAAGCATTATTTCTTTCAAAAAGGAGATCATTTTATATTACCAAATCAGTTAGGAGCGTACGAAATGGTGGGTAGTGCGAACTTCATTACCGCTAAAGTATAATATTAAGATTTAAAGTGATTAATGAGAATTAAAGAGAACGGCACATACCGTAGTGTGTAAAAATCCCTCAGATGCTTTTGCATCTGAGGGATTTTTACTATTTTCATTTTCCTGCATATGAGCTCAACTTATTTTCTCCACCTGTTTTTACAGGGTGCAGATAAGGTTTTTAGAATTGACCCTGCTAGAAGCTCATAAAGTAATAAAAGATGCATAAATAAGCAGGAAATCATTCTGAGGGGGCCTTCATTATGGCTATACTCGTCACAGGTGGAGCAGGATATATCGGGAGTCATACGTGTGTGGAATTATTAAACCGTGGTTATGATATTTTAGTAGTTGATAACTTTTCAAATAGTTCAGTAGAATCATTGAATCGAGTGAAAGAGATAACAGGAAAGCAGTTTGCATTTTATAAAGAAAGCCTGCTCAATCGTGATGCAATCGATATGGTTTTTAAGGAGAATAAAATTGAAGCTGTTATTCATTTAGCTGGTTTCAAATCAGTAGGAGAATCGGTAGCATTTCCACTTACTTATTATCATAACAACATTACAAGTACGTTAGTGTTATGTGAAGTGATGCAGAAGTATAATGTGAAGAAAGTAATTTTTAGTTCATCAGCAACGGTGTACGGTACACCTGAAACCTCACCAATTAATGAGAATTTTCCTTTAAGCGCCACAAATCCGTACGGTCAAACGAAATTAATGATTGAACAAATGATGCGTGATGTCGTAATCGCGCATCCTGGATGGAGCATTACGTTTCTTCGTTACTTTAATCCATTTGGCGCACATGAAAGCGGACGGATTGGAGAGGATCCAAACGGAATTCCTAATAATTTAATGCCATACGTCATGCAAGTCGCAGTTGGAAAGTTAAAGAAACTGAGTGTGTTTGGGAATGATTATCCGACGAAAGATGGTACGGGTGTAAGGGATTATATTCACGTTGTTGATCTTGCGGAAGGGCATGTGAAAGCTCTTGAAAAAGTGTTAAGTACGACAGGGATAGAGGTGTATAATCTTGGTACAGGTAGAGGTTATACTGTGCTTGAGATGGTGAAAATATTTGAGAAAGTTTCAGGAAAGAGCATCCCCTATAGGATTATTGGGCGCCGTCCTGGCGACGTTGCGGTATGTTTTGCAGATGTATCTAAAGCGAAGCGTGAATTAGGATGGGAAGCAAAGCGCGGGCTGGAAGAGATGTGTGCGGATTCATGGAAGTGGCAAGTAAATAATAAGAATGGCTACCAAAGTGCAGGAAATTTGAAATGAATATAATGTTGTAAATGGTTTTTATGAGCTGATATATCATCAAATGTTTTGAAGAAATAATGGAAATGCCTGGTTGTATCCTCTGTCGGATACGGCCGGGCATTTGTTATATTTATTTGTTTATTCTATGAAAAAAATGGAATTTGCCTTGTCATATAAAGTAAAAGTAGCTAAGCTATAGTTTATAGATAAAAAAACGAAAAGTTGGGTGGAAAATATGGGTTCTATTTTAGTTTGTGGCGGAGCTGGTTATATTGGCTCTCACGCAGTAAAGAAATTAGTTGATGAAGGACAATCTGTAGTTGTAGTTGATAATTTACAAACAGGTCATGAAGATGCGATTACAGAAGGTGTAAAGTTTTATAAAGGCGATCTTCGCGATAAAGGGTTCTTAAGAGACGTGTTTAAGATGGAAACAATCGACGCGGTTATGCATTTTGCAGCGGATTCTTTAGTTGGTGTGAGCATGGAAAAGCCGCTTCAATACTATAATAACAACGTATATGGTGCACTATGTTTATTAGAAGTGATGGAAGAGTTTGAGATTAATAAGTTTATCTTCTCATCAACTGCTGCGACATATGGAGATGTAGATGTTGCGTTAATTTCAGAAGAGACACCAACAAACCCTACGAATACATATGGTGAAACAAAATTAGCGATTGAAAAAATGTTGCATTGGTATAGCCAAGCTTCTAATTTGAAATATAAGGTCTTTAGATACTTTAACGTAGCTGGTGCAACGCCAAGTGGTATTATTGGTGAAGATCATCGTCCTGAAACGCATTTAATTCCGCTTGTATTGCAAGTGGCTTTAGGACAACGTGAGAAAATCATGATGTTTGGTGATGATTACAATACACCAGATGGTACATGTATTCGTGATTATATCCACGTTGATGATTTAGTAGCTGCACATTTCCTTGGACTGAAAGATTTACAAAATGGTGGAGACAGCGACTTCTACAACTTAGGGAACGGTAACGGATTTAGTGTGAAAGAGATTGTAGAAGCAGTGCGCGAAGTAACACATCATGAAATTCCAGCAGAAGTTGCGCCAAGAAGAGCTGGAGATCCAGCGCGCCTTGTAGCATCTTCTCAAAAGGCAAAAGAAAAATTAGGCTGGAATCCGCAATACACAGATGTGAAAACGATCATTGAACATGCGTGGAATTGGCATCAAAGTAAGCCGAGCGGATATGAGAAGTAAGAAGAGAGTATAACAAAAGAGTGTATTATCGTTCAAAGTATGTTCGATGATGCACTCTTTTTTGTGTCATATATTTGCTATACTAAACTGTACTGCGGAAGGAGGGTGTGCATGAAAATACTTGTTGTTGATGATGAATCGAGTATTCGAAACTTAATTCGGATGCAGCTAGAAATGGAAGGGTATGAAGTTCTTACAGCGGCTAATGGGAAAGAGGCACTGCAAAGGTGGATCGATGAGCCGGATGTATTAATTTTAGATGTGATGCTTCCAGATACGGATGGCTATGAACTGCTTCGGCTCTTTAGGGAGAAGGACCGAGATATTCCCGTCCTTATGTTAACGGCGAAGAGCCAGATGAATGATAAGTTACTTGGACTTCAGCTTGGTGCAGATGATTATGTAACAAAGCCGTTCAATTATGCAGAGCTAATTCTTCGGGTGAAAAATATGGCGCGGCGCGTGGCGAAGAAAGAAATATCCAAAGGCGAAGAAATGATTCGTGCTGGTGAATTGGTTATTTATTTGAAAGAGCGGAAAGTATATGTGAGCGGAGAAGAAATTCATTTAACATACCGTGAGTTTAATTTGTGCCAGCTGTTTGCTTTACATCCGGAGCGTGTGTTTATGCGTGATGAGCTGTTAGAGAAAGTGTGGGGCTTTGAATATAGCGGAAATACGAGAGCGGTTGATATTATGGTGCAGCGCCTTCGGAAGAAGCTTGGAGAAAACGGAGAGTGTATTAAGACAATTTATGGCGTTGGGTATAAGTTAGAGTGTTAAAAGGTGATAAGATGTCGTTAAAACGAAATATGGTAGTTGGTATTGTAGGCTTATTAATTCCGATCTTGTTCCTTCTTTATACGGTCGTGTACATTGCGCTAGAAAAGAATATGTATCATAATGCGGCAGGTTCACTTGAGAAGTTAAGCTTAGAGGCGCAAATTTATACGATGAATTATTTGGAGAAGGAAGCAGATGTGGAGACAATCGGACCCAATTCACTGCTCATTGCTTCTTATTTAGCGAAGCGGATGGATATTCGTGTGCAGATGATTGGGAAGAATGGAGACGTTGTTGCGGATACGGAGAAAGGAGCTTTGCTTTATAAAAATATCGATATTGCTGAGTCGCTGAAGGGAAAGAAAGCATATGTGTTTGAAAATGCAGATCCAGCGCCGCTTCTTTTATTTTCAAGTCCAGTTTATCATGGCAATGATGTCATTGGAGCAATTCGCTTTATTGATGAACTAGAAGATGAGAAAGAAGTTTTAACGAACGTAAGCTGGACATTTCTTATTACATCGATTTGTTTAGCAAGCGGCGGGATTTTCTTTGCGATTCGTTTAGCGAAGTCTCTTCATAAGCCGATTGATCAGTTAAGACAAATGGCACAACGGCTCGCAAATGGGGATTATAAAAGCAAAATTGAGCTAAATGAATATGTGGAAATTGCCCAGTTATCAGCGTCTTTTAATGCGATGGCTGATGCGATTGAATTACATGTAACGCAGCTAAAGGAAGAGAAAGAGAAGCAGAGGGATTTCTTAGATAGAATTACACATGAGTTGAAAACGCCGCTTACGGCAATTATTGGATATGTAGATTTAATTCCGAAACTACAATCTACGCGAGATGTAGAGGAAAGCCTTCATTATGTTTCAATTGAAAGTCAGCGTTTATTAGCGCTCGTTGAGGAGTTATTACAATCTTCGAAGTATGGAAAGAGTACGTTTGAAGTTTCGCCAACGATTGTTGATATGAAGCAAGTTGCAGAAGAGGCAATTTCGATTGTGAAGCCTCGTCTTCAGCAATATGAAATAGAAGTGATAAATGAATTAATAGAAGCGCATGTTGTTGCTGATTTTGATAAAACGAAGCAAATTTTCTTAAATGTGTTTGATAATGTGATTAAATATAGCGATGCCACGAGAATGAGGCTGAATGTTGCTAAAAATGAACAGGAAGCACAAGTTTTAATTCACGATGATGGAATTGGTATAGATGACGAGGTGCTTGCTGAATGGAATCGTTCTCCAAAAGGAAAAGTACTGTCTTCTAGCTATGGGAATGGATATGGTTTATTCATTTGTCAGGAGATTATGAATAAGCAAGGTGGGAGTATACAAATTGAAAGCAGTGAGGAAATGGGAACGACGGTGGTTATCAAATTTCTGTTACCACGGTATATGGAAGATATAAAAAAGTTGAAAGCGGTTAAATGATACATTTATGAAACAATTATGCGGTATTTTCGAAACAACGTTTTTTTATTGTGGAGGTAGGCAGAAATGAAAAGGCTATCATTTCAAGTTCTTTTGTTTGTTTTTAGCGCGATTCTAGCTGTTATATTATTTTATTGTGTAGAGAAGCAATTGTATAACCGCGTTACAATCGTGGACGACAAGCAAACTGTTTTAGAAAGAGCAAGTGAATCTCTTCCTACCGAAATGAAAGTAAGACATGAGAAGTGGGGAGAAGTCGTTGTAACAGATGAAGTGCGCTTACATACGATTGTTTCATTCTTTGACCGAATTCGAATGAAGCAAACAGAAGCGAAAGTTCACGAACAAGTATTTACTGGAGAAGTAACGTACTTGAATGGTCATAGGCGTACTTTTGCAGTAGGTGACTTGTTTCAGTACGAGGAAAACGTATACGGGAAGAGTGGTACAGATCCGATGATTTCTGCTTTCCAAACGTATTTGCTTAGTCTATATTATACGCCAGAGCGTATTGGCAATTTCTTTGCATCAGCAAAGGAAGTCATTTTGCGGCAAGGAGAAGTAGTGCGAACTATGAATCTCTCGCCAATATTTGATTCAATCCGCCAAGCAAAGCAAATTACGGACTATGGAGAAATACAGAAATTACTGCAAGCGCAGAAGGATCCAATCGCTTATATGACCGCCTATCAAAATGGGAAACATGTACAGAATGAACGTGAGGATATTGTCACAATTTCGATATATCCTTCTTATTTTGTTGTACAGTATCTTGGCGATAATAACGGGAATGTAATGTATATGAAAGGCTCCCTAGCAGATCTATTTGTAAAGGAGAGTGTTTCATGAGAAAGATAGCCTTTTTCTTCTTTTTGCTAGTAATTGGAGGAGCGATGTCTAGTTGCTCTCGAGATACTACCTCTATCAAATATAGTAAAAATGGTCTTCCAAATTTAAAAGATCGTCATCTTGTCGCGTACGTAGCAGCGCGTGAAGAAGTTGGTGAAGCACTTCTATCATCGTTTTGTAAACCACGGGGGTGTACGTATGAATTCATTCGCCTTTCGACCGAAGAGCTTCTGCGAAGAGTGGAAGAAGAAGCGGGGAATCCGAAGGCAGATATTATTATTGGCGGCACAGTAGATGCGCATCAAACGATGAAAGAGAAACGATTATCGATGCCTGTTACAAATAAGCGAGCAAGCAGTATTTCAGAAGCCGTTAAAGATAAGGATAGTTATTGGTACGGTTATGAAGTAGAACAACTTGCCATCGTTATTAATAAAGAGCGATGGAAACAGGAGATGGAGCCGCTTGGCATTTCGTATCCGTCAGAATGGAAAGATTTATTACATCCTGCGTATGCTGGAAAGATTATTATGCCTGACCCGAATGTATCAGGAACAGCATATACGTTTTTTCAGTCCCTTATTGATACATTTGGCGAGGCAGAAGCTAGTCATTATGTAAAAGGGCTTGCAGGGCAAGTTGCAGAGGTGACGGTGAATGGGTACATGCCTGCTGAGTATGTGGCAAGCGGTGAGTACATGATCGGTATTAATTTTATGGGGGATCAACGGATGCTTCAAAAACAAGGCTTTCCGATTGTGAGTAAAGTTCCGGCAAGGACAGGATTATCAGTCAATGCGATTTCGAAACTAAAACATGCACCAAGTGGTATTATAGCGGATTTATTCATTGATTATTGTTTATCAAAAGAAGCGGGGCATATTTTAGAAAAGGTTTCGTTTGGCGTGCCAACGATGCTCACAGAAACGCAGAAGGAAATAGAAGGTCAGCCTGTTGGAAGAACGGACAAACAGCTAGTAGATAGTGGAATGATCGAGTTATGGAATAGACAACGTCTCTCTCAAAAGTGAGAAAAGGAGAAGAGATGATATGTTTAATTGGCTTAAGCCAGCGCCAATAATAGAGCGCTTACCAGCAGACATGATTGATAAAGTATACAAACTTTTGCGTATCCGCGTGTTACTGGGAATTTCGATTGGGTATGCAGCGTATTATTTAGTTCGTAGTAACTTTACGTTATCGAGTACGTACTTAATAAAAGAATATGGTTTTAGTGCAACGGAATATGGTTTATTAGGTTCCGTTACGGCGATTGTGTATGGGCTAAGTAAGTTCTTTATGGGAAATTTATCAGATAAAGCGTATGCTCAGCGTTTTATAGCGGTCGGTTTATTTTTATCAGCAATTATAAATATTTGTTTTGGGTTTGCATCTTCATTTGGAATGATTTTAACATTATTAGTTTTCAATAATATTTTCCAAGGGATGGGGGCACCGCCTTGTAGTACCGTAATGACGAAGTGGTTCTCGAAGAAAGAGCGCGGTACAAAAACAGGACTTTGGAATATTTCACATAATGTTGGTGCGATGCTTGTACCACCGCTTGTTGGAATTGGTGTTGGTATTTTCGGTGAAAGTCATTGGCAAGCTGGCGTGTTTATCTTCCCAGCGATCATTGCAATGGTCATTTCAATTCTTATGTGGATAAATGCGAAGGACACACCAGAATCTGCTGGTCTTCCATCAATTGAAGAATATCGCAATGATTATGAAGATCTTGAGAAAGCAGATAATGCTAGCAAGATGTCACCAAAAGAAATCTTGATGAAATATGTAGTGAAAAACAAATTCGTTTGGTACTTATGTATTGCAAATGCATTTGTGTATTTAATTCGATTCGGTGTAATTAACTGGGTACCAATTTATTTAACAACAGTTAAAGGCTTTACAAAAACAGAAGCGCATGCAGCATATTCAATTTTTGAAGCAATGGCAATTCCAAGTTCATTAATCGTAGGTCTGTTAAGTGATAAGTTATTTAAAGGGAAACGTATGCCACTATGTGTGTTTAGTATGGTTGGTGTTGTTATCGGAACGTTAGTATATTGGCAAGCATCGAATGTACTTGTTGTGAGTGCGGCAGTTTCGATTATTGGTTGTTTAATTTACGTACCACAGTTCTTAATTGGTTTAAGTGCAATGGAATTAGTACCAAAATTTGCAGTAGGTACAACAGTTGGTATGTGTGGCCTGTTCGGCTATTTAGGAGGAAGCCTTGTTGCAAACGCAGCGATCGGTGTTATCGTTGATCGCTCTGGTTGGGACGGCTGTTTCATTCTATTATTAGCAGGCGGTATTTTATCTACTGTATTCTTATTTATCGTTCAATTTGGCCATGAGAGAAAAGGTTCTGAGAATAAAATAGCATAATCGTGTATTGAAAAGGGCTATCTAAAAATACTTTTAGATGGCCCTTTTCATTTATATATAAATCCAATTTGATTTTATAACAGATACATTATGGTTATGAAAAATAGACAGAGACCTTCACTCATTTTCTCCTTCTGTTTCCACATGGAATGGGGCTAAAAAAGGAACTGACCGCTTTTATGCATGGCTAGATGCTCTCTCCCACCTAAAAAAATGATTTGATGTTACTTTTTTCAATTATAGATTAACGGGTCTATCAATAATTTTCATGTTAGGACATTTGTCTTTCAATAAACGAATGAATTCGTCTTCTTCTTGTGGTACACCCGCTGTTAGTGTATCGAATAACCCATACATGATTTCTAGTCGTTGTCTTGTCCATTTGTTTGAATGTAATGACTTCCCGGAGTACTTAATGTATTGAACATCTTCAAATGGTATTTCAGTGTTTGCAAAATAGTATTTAATGATTACTGATTTATCTGTGATCGTGTAGGTGGAGCGATAAGTGAATATAAGGTTAAGTATGTTTAAAATCGTGCAGATTAAGAGTGTGCTGTTAGTGCCTTGTGTGAATAATAAAGCGATAAAAATAAAAATAGTTATGAAAAGTATAAGTAGATGAATAGGGTTTTGTTTTACTTTGAACTTCATTTATAATCAGTCCTTTATATGAAATGACTTCCTGAGCAACATAGGATGTTATTTTATATAACATCTAATTATATTAACTTATTTATTTATTATTATAAATTAATATAATTTCTTTAAATTGAATGATCCAATTACATACATGGACAATCCGAAAAATGCTCCCGCGCAGCTATAGGTAATAACGTTAAATAAAGAAATGGAGATTTCCTCTGAACGTAAATAAGGAAAAACATAAGACATTAAGATGAACATTTGGACTCCCCAAGTTAAACCTTGTTTTACACTGGATTTTCTTAATTGTTTCTTTTTTTCTTCATATTCTTCTTTTGTTGCACACTCTGTATCGTTTAATTTTTTCTTTTCTATTTTCTGAAATATATATAATGAGGAAATCATATTAACAAGAAAAATCAATATAGTTCCGATAGAGATTGTATTGTTCATAGTATCAACGATGAGCATAATAAACATGACTAATATATTTAAATACCATAAACCAACGCCTGCAATTGCTAATTCTTTATTAATTTCTTGTTTTTGATATTCATCTCTTTCACTCATTGCGCCGATAAAGCGAGTGTATATTTTTTCTTTCCATTTCTTTTTCATCGTTTAATCTACCTCCCAGAATAAAGTGTTTAAATCTGTTTGTAACGCTTTTGCTAATTCAATACATAAGGATAGAGAAGGATTATATTTATTGTTTTCAATTAAATTGATTGTCTGTCTAGCAACCTTCACTTTTCTAGCTAATTCTAATTGGGAAAGCCCTGCTAATTTTCGGTATGTCCTTACATGGTTCAAATATAAGCCTCCTTTTCAATCTATCGTCTTAGAAAAAATGTCATCTATATATGACATTTTATGTTGGGAGGGATAAAATGTCAATTATATGTGACAAAAATATTTAGAATGCAGTTGATCCTTATAGGGGAAAAGAAGGGGGGAGTTAGTGCAAGGTGGCGTGAATTCAATGATTAAGGGAGAATGGAAGAAAATTAATATGTAAAAGTTTACTCTATGTTTTTTGGATTCTTTTTTGTATTCTGATAATATATCGTTGGTTGAATGTAGATGTAAGTGATGTAGCAAGAATTTCAATATGTGAACCATTGGTTTACATCGATTAAACTGATGGTTTCTTTATGAATTAGGGTTTTATATGTAATAATTTTTTAGAGGTGAATAATATGAATTTAGGTCCGCAATTAAAAAAGTTCCGTGAATCCAAAAAATTTTCACAAGAAGATGTAGCTCGAAAGGTTGGAGTAACTAGACAAGCCGTTTATAAATGGGAGAGTAATAAAAGTTATCCGGATATTGAGAATTTGATTTTACTTAGCAAATTGTATGAAGTAACAATTGATGAGTTAATAAAGGAACCAGAAGATGTTAGTGAGGAGTTAGATAAAGAAGATAAAGATGAATGTGAGGACGATGATAATGAGAATGATTTTGGCTTTTTTATAGGTATTGCACTCATATTTATAGGGATATTTATTGGTATTGAGGGGATTTCTTTATTTATAACTATATTGGGGATGCTGATAATGGTATTTTATACTGATGTCAAAAAAGCGATCATTCATGAATTTAAAATAAATAGAAGACCGAACTAGATCGCTTTTCTAGTTTGATCTTCTTTTGTTTTCATACTCGTAATTTTGAATCCTGTTTATAGAAATAGAGCCTATCAATTGGTGGGTTCTAAGTGTTTAATCAAACGTTTGTTTAAAAAAATTATGTATCCATTATATATAGAAACTTAACATTCATTTTACAGTATCTTCAAAAATGAATGTTAAAATTTAGTAGAAGTTAGCAAGACAAATTATATGTATAAAGGAGATGCTGGAACGTGGGAATTTTCGTATCAGAAGTAGAAACATTTTTATTTTGTTCAGCAACTGTCACACAGCGAGATTGTACATTTGATTTTGTCGTTCGTAGCACGCCGATAGGGATTGCGATTTGTTTAGTAGAAGATTATGAAGTAGAGTGGCTTCCGATGAGAGTAGAGACATATTTAGAAGTGAATGGAAGTATGTTTTCAGATGAAGAGGCAAAAGAGGAATTTCGCAACCAATTAAATAGTGAAACGGGCTGGATGCTAGATAAGCAAGGAGATCATGACGGCATTGTTCAAAGAGCGATGCGAATAGATGAATATGAAGCATTTCAAACGGTAGAAAAGAATATTCCGCGTGAGATGAGAAAAGATGCGACACCTCTTCAAGTGGAGTATGACTTAGATGAAGAGAGAATAAATCTTATAAGAAAACGTTCAAACCGCCTTATGTAAGGCGGTTTTCTTTGCTTTCTTAAAACCTGCTTAAAAGATAAGCTATTATATTTCGTAACATTTGAATTTTTGTTACAATATAAGTGATAGTGTAAAACTTTGTAAAGAAAGCGTAATAATGTAAAAATCCATTTTGAGTTTTCGGTATATACGTCACTGTTATGAGAAGTCGAAGGTGACCTGCACTTATTTTCTCTAACTATTTTGAATTAGTATGGGGCTAGCTGCTTTCTCTTATCTAAAGAGAACAGGTATATTGTTTTTTATTAGGATTTCTATCATTGTTATTTTCTGAAAGTTTTATATAATCAAGAATCACTATATTGAGATATAGAAAGGGCGAGAGTATGATACCAAATACCGTTCGTACGCCAAACAAAAAGAAGAAATGGATTATCATTGGGGTTATTGCATTAATTGCTATCGTTGCAGCCGTCAATATTTTTATTATGCAAGGAAATAAAAAAGGCGCGGCTAAGGACGACGCTGTAAGTTTTGAGAAAGTAACGGAGCGTTCACTTAATAATACGAAGTTGATTTCCGGACAAGTAAAACCTGGGAATATTGAGAGCTTCTACGCAGATCCTGCAAAGGGAAAAGTAAAGGATATTGAAGTGAAAGAAGGACAGGAAGTAGAAAAGGGTGCGAAATTATTCTCTTATGATAATGAAGAAATTAATTTACAAATGAAGCAAGCTGAGCTGGATCAAAAAATGGCTGGCATGCGCTACGACCAAGCACAAAAGAAAATCGATTCATTAAAGAAAGACATTAAGAAAGCAAAAGATAGCGGCGCTGGGAAAGAAGTAACAGATCCGTTAGAAGAGCAAGTAAGTGAACTAGAAATACAGCAAAAAACAAGTGATCTTGAGAAAGAAAAAGGACAATTACAAGTACAAGAGTTAAAGAAAAAACAAGGTGAATTCACAATTTATAGTGATTTTGCAGGTGTTGTCCAAAAGCTAGATAAAGATGCAGCGCAAAGTTCAGCGCAAGCAGCGGGTGGACAAGGAAAAGCATTCCTACAAATCGCATCGAAAGATCCATTCCAAATTCAAGGAACATTAACAGAACTTCAAAAATCACAAATTCAAAAAGATCAAACATTTACTGTAACTGCAAAAGCAAATAGTAAGAAGAAATGGACAGGGAAAATTACAGAAGTAAGTGAATTCCCAACGAGTGCAGAGATGGCACAAGCAGCTGGAGCGGGTGAAGGCACGCAAAATATGTCTCAGTATACATATAAAGCAAGTCTTGATGGGCAAGAAGGTTTATCTCCAGGCTATCACGTATCATTGCAAGTAGATTTAGAAAATAAGAAGATGATTGCAGTTCCTAGTAAGAGCATTGTAGAAAAAGGTGAAGATGCATTTGTTTATGTTGAAGATAAAGGAAAACTTCGTAAACAAAATGTGAAAAAAGGTGCTACTGATGGAGATTGGACAGAAGTTCTTGAAGGCGTAACAGTGGGGCAAAAGGTGGTTAAAAATCCTTCCGACAACGTGTATGACGGAATGGAAGTGAAAGAAAAATGATTACGTTAAACAATATTCATAAAACATATTATCAAGGGCAACTTGCAGTACCCATTTTGCATGGTATTAATTTAACGATTCAAAACGGTGAATTTGTTTCCATTATGGGACCGTCTGGTTCTGGGAAATCAACGCTTATGAATATTATTGGTTGTTTAGATCGTCCAACAGAAGGTGAATATATGCTGGATGATGTGAATATCTTAACAGCAGACGAGACAAAACTTGCTCTTATTCGTAATGAATATATCGGCTTTGTCTTCCAGCACTTTAACTTACTACCACGTCTATCAGCAGTAGAAAATGTAGAATTACCGCTTATTTATGGTGGTCTAAAGAAAGCGGAGCGTCGCCAAAGGGCTCTTGAAGCGCTTGGGAAAGTTGGATTATCAGATCGGGTACATCATTTGCCAAGTGAATTATCAGGTGGACAAAAGCAGCGTGTAGCTATCGCGAGATCGATTGCAAATGATCCAACGTTTATTATGGCCGATGAGCCAACGGGGGCTCTTGATACAAAATCAGGTGAACAAGTTATGGATATATTCACGAAGTTAAACGCAGAAGGTACAACGATCGTTATGGTTACTCACGAGGAGGAAGTTGCGGCATATTCTTCGCGCCGAATCGTGCTAAGAGACGGGAAAATTACAGAAGATAGAAGGTGTGCGGTATGAGTTTACTAGATAGTATCAAAATTGCCCTCTCTTCTATTTTAGCTCATAAACTACGCTCAGCACTGACGATGCTCGGGATTATTATCGGCGTCGGTTCTATTATTACCGTTGTTGCGATTGGGCAAGGCGGGGAAGCGATGTTAAAGTCGCAAATCGCTGGTTCTGGTAATAATGTTATGCCAATTCAATTTACTGCGGATATTAACGATCCATATGGAATGGGAGCAAGTGAGAGACCAAAAATAACGGAAGAAGACATCTTTGAAGTGAAAAAAGTTCCGGAAGTTTCTCATGTTATTACAACCAATAATACGATGGAACCACTTGAGATTAATGATAAAAAAGAGATGGTTAATGTTATCGGGTTAGATAATGAATATTTTGCAGTCAATAAAACGAAAGTAGTAAAAGGTCGCTCACTCAATGAAAACGATATTTCACAAGGAAATAACGTGGTCATGATTAGTACAAAAATGGAAGATGAGTTGTTTAAGAAAGAAAACCCTGTTGGGAAAATTATTGAAATGAAAGGCCAACCGATGCAAATTATCGGTGTGTATAAATCAGATAATTCGTTTATGGGAATGGGGCCTTCAGAAGCATTAGTTCCGCTTACATTATGGCCAACCCTATACGGAACAGATGAAATTCAAAGTATTTCAATACAGGCGAAAAATGTAGATAATTTAGAGTCTGCTGGTAAGAAAGCAGTTGAAGTATTAAATAGTCGTAAGCCGAGTGAAAATACCGGTAAATATGAAATGGTGAACTTAAAAGAATTCCAGGATGGTGTTTCGAAAGTAACAGGTATTATGACAATGATCATCGGTGGTATCGCCGGTATTTCCTTAGTTGTTGGTGGTATTGGAGTTATGAATATTATGCTTGTATCCGTAACAGAGCGTACGCGCGAAATTGGGGTACGTAAAGCACTTGGGGCAACGCGTAGTAAAATCTTACTGCAATTCTTAATTGAAGCTGTTATGCTAACGCTTCTAGGTGGATTGATCGGAATCGGTCTTGGATACGGTGGGGCATATATTGTTTCTACATTTGCAAAATGGCCACCGCTCGTTTCATGGGAAGTTGTCGTAGGCGGCGTATTATTCTCTATGACGCTTGGTATTATTTTTGGATTAATTCCAGCGAACAAAGCAGCGAAATTAGATCCAATTGAAGCACTTCGTTACGAGTAGATTGTTAGTGTAGTAGAGAGAGCTCTCTACTACATATAGAAATATAAAACTCTATTTTTTAGGGGAGAGAGAGGATCTGCCAGAGGATAGAGGCGGTCAGGTCCTTTTTTGGCCCTATGCGGCGTGAAGACAGAAGGAGGTTGTGAGCGTAAGGCTTCTTTTCTAGTCATAACCACGTTTAGATCTTTTTGTCCTTATGCTAGGTGAAGCGAAAGAGAGAGCAAGGGTATAAGTCAATTTTTATATTGTTCTAACGGGCGATTTGCTTCTTCTCATAAAGAGGATGTGAACCGCCCGTTAGAACGGGTTACATAAATAGAAGGAGGTTTTTTAGAATGGAACCGAATGTTAATGCACAAAAGGTTAGTGGAGAAAAACCATCTTTACTCGGAATGATTATATCTCCTGGATTGCAGTTTGAGAGAATGAAGAATAGTAATGCGGTATGGGGTGCATTTTGGTTAGTGACCGTATTAGCTGGTATTGTAGGGGCTCTTGCATCTTATTTATATTCTCAAGATCCTGCGACTATAGCGAGCAATAAAGAGCTTGGAATAGAATTACCATTAGCATTTACATTAGGCGGTGGTTTTCTTATTGCAGCTGTTGTTGTTATCATTACATTCTTTCTTAGTGCTGTTGTGTATAAAGTGTTAATGATGTTTATGAGCAATGATACTTCTTATAAAAAGTTATTAACGATCACTGTTTATTCTAGTATTATCGGTACACTTGGTATTATTATAAATATGGTAATCGCGTTTATTATTGGTGGAAATGGGCAGGAGATGTACACAGGTTTAGGGACAGTATTTGCTTCTACTGGCGGCGTTGTACATGGTATTTTGAAAAATTTTGAGGTATTTACAATTTGGGGACTATTGGTAACTGGATTAGGACTACACATTACAGCTGGTCTAAGTAAGAAACAAGCAACGATTCTTGTTGTCGTTTTCTTTATTTTAACATTAGCTTTTAGTGCAATCAGCGCCATGATCCCGGGAATGTAATATAGGATATATGTATGAAAACGGCTCATAAGGAGCCGTTTTTTTTCAGCTTGTTGAGAAACAGGGGCTCGGGGGATCCTGTTTTTTTGTCGTTTTTTGTTAGTTAGTCGATATCCTTTGTCGAATCGCTGATATATTCAAATTTGCGCCGATATATGATGAGAAACGATCGATATATTTGAAAAATCGCTGATAAAATTTCATTCACCACTTTATATGAACACCCGATGCCGCTTTTTTATTTTTGTATGTATTTCAAATATCCATTTTAGAATTTGAAATTCCCCCTAGCCAAATTTGAAATTTCCCTAGAGAGAATTTCAAATACCCTCCCATGAAACTCCCATTCTCTTCTTATATTGTAAAGGTACCGCGGAATAACAAAGAGGTATACCTTTTAGAAATAGGTATGAGATGAAACCGGCTACTTTTACAGAAACTGTTACGTCGTATGAGAAGATGATTAAAAATCAAATGAAGAAGCTTTGTCTGTATAAAGATTATGAAGAGTATTATCAATGCGGCTTAATCGGACTTTGGATGGCATATGAAAAGTATGAGGAAGAGAAAGGGACCTTTTCAGCTTATGCCTTTGTAACGGTGCGTGGCTATTTATTGGAGAAGTTGAAGAAAGAAAGTCGATTTCAAAAGCGACATACATTTGCCGGTCAGGAAATGTTGCAAAATGTGTGCGGAGCGGAAATATCGTCAGAAGTTTGGGAGTATATGAGTTTGTTAGATGAGAAAGAGAAACGTGTGATTTCAGAGTGTTTTTATGTAGGGAAGAAGATCCATGAAATTGCTGACGAGATGGAGATGACGTATTATCAGGTGCGCTGGATTTATCGGCGGGCGCTAGAGAAGATGCGCATTAAGAAATAAAAAATAAAATGGAGACGAGGGAATATACCTTGTCTCCATCTCTTACATGTATGTTAGAAGTTATTACGAAAATCGTCGAGCATCATTTGGGCGATAAGATTACCAGTTTTTCGCCATTGTTGTTTCATTTTATAGCAGGATATGGGAAGAATGGTCGTTTCTCCATTATGAAAACGGAGTATCGCTCGATTATTTGTGCCTTTTTGAATATGTTTAATACTTTTGTAGAAGACCCAGATGCAATCCCAAGCGGCCGGTGATTTGGTTGGAATGGCACAAATGAAGAGACGATGATTAATGGGGATCGGTGTATTTTGTCGTAAATCCCATTTTTTAATAATTGCTTTTCGTCTTCCTTCGTATGTGGAATAATTGTGTGAGAGAATGAGTTCTTTTATGAGTTGTAATGGTGTATTTTTTGAGTAGAGAATTCCTTTGGTGGTATGGATTTGCGTACGATAAAAAGGGTCTTCATAAGACGACATCATCATTACGGCACTAGACATGGCATACAAATTAGTTAGCTCATGCACCTGAATAGCCTCCTTTAAAAGTTAGTGGTCTTACATATTCTATTATATAGATGAAATTTGGAAATGAATGTAAATATTTGTAAAACTTTGTTCGAGTTTGTAAATGATAGGCTTTCCATATAAAGTTATTGTGAATTTTCGACTTTTTCCTCCTTAAAAAGGGTTTCTATCTTTTTTTCAATTTAAATTTATATAATTTGCATCGCTTGTACATATATATGACAATAGAACTAGTTAGGCGGTGATAGAATATGAAGCGGAAATATATTATTATTGTGGCATTTGTTGCCATTCTTTTCGTATACTTAGCAAGCAGTAATCCTAGTAAAACGGAATATACAGAGTGGGCAGCAAAACAATTTATGAATCGCAATGATATTAGCAAAAAGTTAACAGAGGTTGAGGAAGAAAATCCAGATGGACTTGTTGGTGAACTGGCGACAATTGGTAAGAAGTTAGCGAAGAAATATGTCGAGCCACAAGTTGATTTGCTCATCAATCATTATACAAAGCGTGACGATTATATGTTCTTTTCGACATATACGACAGAATTTACACTAGGGAAAGAAAATTATAAATATGTTTCAGTCGGGTTTTCTCACATTTTTATTCCGATTGAGATGCCGAAGAAAAAAGACGAAGCTGCAAAGTAGTGCAGCTTCGTCTTCTTTTATTTAAGGAGAGACGTTTAGTTCTGAGATAGTCTTTTCAACAAGTCGTGCTCCTTTTTTACGGGTATTTCCATCTAGTGACAAGAAAATGCCCGAGGAGAGAATTTTGTCCATCACGCTGTTAATCGTTTGTTCATTCACAGGTGTAATTGGGTTGTCGATAGAGAAGACAACTGTTTTCCCATCTTCTTTCAAGAAAATTAATTCTAGTACGTTCATTTGGATTTACCTCCTTTTCATGAAAAGTTTACGGATTTGAGATATCGGATGTACTTAAAAGCTGAACGGCATGAAGCTTTAATTGTTGTAAGGAAGCAACTGCAAGTGCCACTTCATGTACTTTTGCTACATCGGCATTTTGTTTAACGCGTTTAAATTGTTTGTTCTTTAAAATTGCTTTTCCGTTTGCGCCTGTACCGCCGTTTAGGACAAGGCGTAAGCTTAAATCAGTTACAATCGTTTCAATCGCCATGTTTTTCACCCCCTTTTCGTCATATATATAGGAGGTAAAGATCATATTTTGGCGTGAATTTTTTTCTTTTTTTTGGTACTCTTAGAAGAATAAGAGAGGAGTTTCTAAAGATGAATCGTAAATGGTTAGTTTGGATTCCCGTTTTACTATGGATGGGGATTATTTTTTATTCTTCGGCACAGCCGTATCAAAAACAGGATCTGCGCCCAAATATTGTGCAGTATGTGAATGTAGAATTTGTGAAAGAACATTTTTCGTGGGTATCCATTGATTATGGCGGGGGTACACCAGTTAGTATTGAGAATAAAGGTGTTGATGGTTTTATTGAATTTTTCCTTCGTAAAGGGGCTCACTTTATGGTCTTTTTTATGCTTGGTGCGTTGACATATTATGCTTTGCAGCGCTCAGGGTATAAAAGAGGGCGTGCCTTCTTATTTTCACTTTTCTTTGTAGCAGGATATGCAACATTTGATGAAATTCATCAGTGTTTTACTGGTGACCGTACGCCGATGTGGCAAGATTCTGTGTTAGATACGTCGGGCGGATTGATAGGCATTATTATAAGCAATTGGTTTTGGCATAGAAAAAGGAGCTAACCCGTTCGGGATAGCTCTTTTTCTGCATGTTATACACCAAGTAACTCTTTCAATTCGTCTGTTGATAGTTCTGTCATCCAACTGTCACTTGTGATAATAGCACTACTTAGCGATTGTTTACGCTCTAGCATTTCATCGATTTTTTCTTCAAGTGTACCTGTTGTAATGAGTTTATGAACGTGTACGAATCGCTTTTGACCGATGCGATATGCACGGTCGGTTGCCTGGTTTTCCACAGCTGGATTCCACCAGCGGTCATAGTGAATGACGTGATTTGCGGCAGTTAAATTTAGACCTGTACCACCAGCTTTTAATGAGAGAATGAAGATGTCGTATGTCCCGTTTTGGAATTGTTCAATCATCTTATCTCGTTCCATCTTCGGTACACTACCGTTTAGAAAGAGAACACGTTGACCAAATTTCTCTTCTAATATTTTTTGTAACATATTTCCCATTCCAATATACTGCGTGAAAATTAGGCAGCTTTCGTTTTGATCTTTAATATTTTCAATAAGATCCATTAATGTTTGTGTCTTCATCGAGCGCTGCACAATATCTTTTGGCGCTTCTTCTTTTAAATACAGCGCAGGGTGATTACAAATTTGTTTTAGCTTACTGAGCATCATTAAAATAAAGCCGCGTCTTTCAATACCTGTTAAGCTTTGGATGTTTTGCAGTGTATCTTGTACGAGTTGTTCATATAATGAAGCTTGTTCCCCTGTTAGCGGACAGTATTCTTTTTGTTCTTGTTTTTCCGGTAAGTTCAATGAGACTGTTTGGTCTTGTTTTGTTCGGCGCAGTAAGAACGGTGAGATGAATCTTTGTACTTGCTGAATTTTCGCTTCGTCACGATCTTTTTCAATTGGCGAGACGAAACGGCGCTGAAATTGACCTAGACTCCCAAGATATCCGTGGTTTAAGAAGTCAAAAATTGACCACAGCTCTGCTAAACGATTTTCCATCGGCGTACCTGTTAAAGCAATTTTGTGATTTGCTCGCAGTTGCCGAACCGCTCTTGATTGTTTCGTTTGTGGATTCTTTATATTTTGCGCCTCATCTAAAATAATCGCATCCCAGCACTCTGTACTAAGCTCTTCCTCATCAAGTTGTGCTAGTGCATAAGAAGTTAATACAACGTCGGCACTTTGCAAGAATTCTTTAAACGAATCGCCTTTTGAACGGTTGCTTCCATAATGTAATTGCACGCGTAGGTTTGGCGCAAAGCGTTCAAATTCTTTCTGCCAGTTTCCAAGAACAGATGTCGGTGCAATAATAAGTGCCGGGCCTGTTTGGAGGTTATTTTCTTTTACATATAATAAATAAGTAATGGTTTGGATACTTTTACCGAGACCCATATCATCGGCTAGTAATGATCCGAATCCGAGCTCTCGTAAATATAAGAGCCATTCTACGCCATGCTCTTGGTATGGCCGAAGTGTGGCTTGTAAAGAAGATGGTATTTGAACTTTCGAAATGTCACCGATATGCAGGAGCTTTTGGAAAAGCTCTTCGTAATAGCCATCTAGTTCAATTTCAATGTCTGTAAATGGATTGTCTTCTTCTACAATTTCTGCTTCAGCAGTGTTTGATAAATGCTGCTGTAAGACATCTTTCATTTCGAGACCATATTTATCTGCGCGCTTCATTAATTTTTTTACTTCTTCAATAAAGGCAGGATCAAGTCTCATCCACTGTCCATTTACATGAAAGAGTCGTTTGTTTTGTTCGACTAGATCAAAAAACTCACTCTCTGATAGGTCGATACCGTCTGTGGAAATGCGCCAGTCGAAATTGACGAGAGTGTTCATACCGAAGAAGGATTCGGTTTGATTCGTGTTCTGCTTCAATTGCACGCGTAACTTTGGTTTTGTTGCTTTTAAATTTTGCCACCAAGACGGTAGTAAAATATCAACGCCAGCTGCTAATAGTTCATTACTTGCTTCGGTTAAGAAGTTCCATGCTTCCGTTTCATAGAGCTCATTTCGAAAGTGATTATTTTCCTGAAGCCATGGAATTAGCTTGCCGAATCCTTCCTGCGTTTCTTGAATACGTTCTTCATAGTTATGCCATCTCTTTGGTAGTGAATCGATGCCATTATATACATAAATCCGGTGGGCTCCGCGTTTTGTTGTAATAATTGTTTCAAGCTTCCACATTTCAAAATCATCTTGCGGCTCTTGGAGACGAAGACCAATTGTAAAGGGAAGATCATCCTCGATGTAACCGATTTTTCGGAACCAATCTTCTTCGTGCATCGCTGCGGCAAGTTGTCTTTTCGCGAAATCATAGTGTTCATATAGTCGCTTCGCATTTTCCCAGCCATCACTTGAGCGCGTGTCTTGCAGAATACTCTCATTAACTGCCTGAGAGAAAAGGGATGAGAGTGTCTCATCATCAGTTGAAATATCATTCACTTTCCATGCTGGATGATTGGTCCACAGCTTCATATCAGGTATAAAGCTTCCAGTTACAAAGGCGTTCCATAGTTCTTTTGCATCGTTTGTAAGCGCAGTAACAGGACCATTCATTTTCAGCTTAGCAAATGAATTCATTGGCCTATTGGCGATATATTCAAATGCCTGAACATTCGTTAATATAATCCCGCTGCGTCCTTCATAACTAGCTTCTTTCAAGAAGGTGCCGAAAAAGGACGTTGCATGCCATGTGAAGGCGTGTTGTTTCCACTCTTCTATCGGTAAGAGGGTACCAGCTTTATCTTCTCCCCAAAGGAACCAACCTTGATTTACGTGCTGGAGCCGAATCGTTACTTCAGTTTGTATGATCATCGATTAATTTTCCTTTCCGCAGCTCTTCCTGTAGTGCTCTTAGGCGTGAATATAAGTTAGCGGTTTGGATAATGAAAGTGTTCCATTCATCCGTTCGTTTGAGCCGCTTATAGAGCATACGCAATTTCTTTAAGTAACGGACCGCGCGGCGATATGATTTGCGATTCCTTTCTTCAATTGCTTGCATCGCTGCAAGATGATAGAGCGGAAGAGCTGCATCTGGTGCTTCTTTTTCAATTTCTTTTAGAGGCTCTTTTAGTAATTCGATTGCTTCAAATCCGTATAAGAGATGAAGTTCTGTCCATTCATAATATTGCTTTTTTGCTAGTGCGTATTGCTCGTAGTTTATGAAGCTGTATGGCAATAGTTCTTGCAAAATCATTTCTAAACCCGCTTGTTCATTTATGTGCGTCGCATATGTTTCATACATCATGATGAACAAACGAACGATATCTTTTACAAAAAGAGGATCGGCCTGATCATGTATTGTTTTCTTCACTTGTTTATAGGTGAAAGAAAGCCAGCTCTTGGCGCGCTCCCATTGCATTGTGTTCAGTAATTCTTCGAGCCAGTCGAAATAAAGACCGACAACTTCTGTTGGTTGTGTTTCCAGTAAGTCCATGGCGGCGTTGTCTTCTTGGTTTAAAAAGAGTAGATGAGAAGAGGCGAGTGCTTTCGAGAGTGGATGCATCTTCGCGTCAATTCGTTTTTCTTCTTCTCGTATCCAAGATGTTTCTGTGAGAAGCTCGCCCCATATATGCCGGTAAATAAAGAACCTTTCCTGTGTGTAGGAATTGGTGGAGAAGAAAATACTGTGCACTTGGCGAGCTGTTTCTTGCAAAATTGGTTTACATTCACTTGGAATCGATTCTGATTTCAAGTCACGTACAAGCGCTTCAACTTTATCGACAAATAGACGAACAACGTGAATGGGTTGGTGATAGGAATACGTTTTGTTTGTCTCAAATTCCTGAATTTCTTCTAATAACTTTTGAAAGCAAAATAGGGCGCTATGTAATTTGAACAACTCATGTATAGCAATAACGCGCGGTGCTTTTCGTTCTAATTTCATATGAAAGTCTGTAAAGATGCTCATAAGAAAATACATTTGTTTATACGTGAGCCGTGCTTGTTCTTTTTTAAATGCGTCATATTCATTTTCAAAATATGCGTGCCAACTTTTAAAATCCGTATCTTCAAAGGCAGATGATTGTAATATTTGCCGTGCTGTTCGAATGGGAGGGAGTGATGGTTTTGTTTTATTTTTAAATAATGTTAATACTTCTCCCACTTGTCCGAAGCTAGAAGCTGCAGATAGTAAAACAGCGAGCATATGCTCACACTGCGTCGGCGCAAAGCAATCACAATAGCTTTCCGCGATATTACGAATCGGAATATGAACGCTATACACATTTCCTTCAGCATCTACGGTTCCTGATAAGGTATAGCCATCAAAATCAACATTGTAGACAAGGCCGCTGCGATATAAGTGACGGGCTGTGGCAACATGTTCTTGATCGGCTGCTTGCTGCGGATCGAGTCCTTGAACAAATTCATTCGCGATCATCATAATTTCGTCTTTCGTAATTGAATGTTGCAGCATAATTTTCCTCCGTACAAAAGATTTCTTTCCTTTACCATTATAAACAAAAAGTAGTGAAAACAGAAAAAATGAATTTGATCGTACAAAAAAGGGTAAATATGGTAACATATAATTGGTAAAATATATTAATTTTTCTATTTAGGGGGAGAGTTAATTTGTCAGATTTGCAGACGAAATTAGGAAGCGGTATGAATAAGTTGCAAGAAGGAATTGAGCAGGGGAAGATGAAGTTGCAGGTTGCGCAAGAGATCGCGCAATTAAAAAAGGAAATACAAGTGCAAATTCAGAAGAAGACGGAAGTTTTAGTAGAACTTGGCCAAAAGGTGTATGTTCAGCTTCGGGACACGGGAGTGCAGGAAGCTGAATTACAGTCGTTAATTACTCCTATTCAAGACTTTGATGTGGCAATTTATCAAGCGCGGAAACGAATTGTGGAACTGCAAAAACAACAAGGAGAGAAAGCGATATGTGAGTGCGGGGGGGCTTTATCGATCAGTGATAAATTTTGTGGTTCGTGCGGGAAACCCAATCCAATGTTAAGGGTAGAGAGTAGTGTTGAAAAGATTGCATGTCTATCATGTAATGAACATATCACAAAAGACTCCATCTTTTGTCCAGTTTGTGGTACTAAACAAGGTGGGGAGTGAGCGAGATGTATTGTCGCATGTGCGGGAATCAACATGGTGAAGAAGTGAATTACTGTCCTAACGAGGGAAGTATGACAATGGTGGCTGGCGACAGTGTTATGCTGGAACGAGATACCGTTACATATTGCCGCGGTTGCGGTTCTGAAAATGATCAGCAAAATTTGTATTGTCAAACGTGTGGGCATTCTTTATTTACCGTCAAGAGGAAGGAAAGTATGGTGATGGGACCGAGTGTAGAAAATGGTTCTAAAGTAGAACTCGGGTTACATAAGAGCGGGTTAATAACGGGTGTAATTGGTGGAGCGATTGCGAGTGTTCTGATGTTGCTTGCAGGATGGATTGGAAGTGTAGTTGTTTCAGAGATAATGGGGAAAATATTTTATACGTTTGTTAGGGAATTACCAATGTTACCTGACTTTTATGCGAGCGCAACTTCTACACTATTAAGCTATCATTTACTTGGATTTTCAGCAGGAGATACAAATGAAGTTGTTATGACACTCTCTTGGGACACCCCATTTTTCTTATTATTAATCATTCCATTTCTTATTTTATGTGGAGTAGGAATTTGGATGGGGAAACAACGTGTTGCTAAGACAATTGGAGAACAGATTATATTAGCGGCAACGGTTGGTATTATGTATGGCTTATTTTTATTTGTCATCAGTTTTATTGCCTCGAAATCAGCATCATTCCCAGAAGTAGGAATGATAACAGTTGGGTACTCTTCATTTAAAAGTTTAGTAAGTGGTTTTATATGTGGAACTTTGTTTAGTTTATTCGGATTGATTGCACATACAAGTCGAAATCATATAGCAGATGCGTTTCAGGAGTTACTTCCATACGGATCCGCGCTATATTATGGCATGACGGCGATGGTGAAGGGGTTTTTATTAACAGCTGTTATTTTGTGTGTGACGACATTGATTGCATTATCTGGTAGTAATACGAAGTCATTTGAAAATATATTACCTACAACTTCTTCTCGAGCAATGGTAGCATTGCAACTCACACCAAGTATATGGAACATGATTCATCTGGCACCAGTAGAAATAAAAACTCCCCTCTTACAAAAGGAATTGTCTAAAGTAGTGACAACAGGTGACAAAAGCATAATGGAATTTTCATTTGTATCAGGTATATCTGCTGGCGGCGTTAAAATAAAAGATATTTTAATCGCTGAAGGTGCTCCGGTATTAATAATGGAAGTGTATGATGAGATAAATAGTAAATTCCACCTTGGTTTACTGCTCCTTATTATTCCATTCTTCTTTATGTTTAGAGCAGGACAAAAGTTAGCGAAGGTTCCATTCTCTAATATGTATGTAACGTTAGCTGTATGTAGCGGTGCTTATACATTGATGATGATTGTAATGAATTTGCTTTCTAAATTTGAAGTGAATGTAACCGGAGAGCTAGCAAGAGGATTGGGGACAGTTGGAACCGTATTTTCTATGCACAACAGCTGGCTCTATTTAATACTCGGTAGTTTTGTTTTGACTTATATAGCTGCCTTTTCCGGAATGAAGTTAGCAAAAAAGTAGGGGGAAATGATGTTGAAATTTTGTGGAACGTGTAAAAAGCAAGTCGCAGATCATTTAAACTTTTGTCCAGAATGCGGAAGTAAAGTGGAAGTAATTGAAGAAAATGTAGCTGCTTCAAGAGCGGATATACAGCGGGACATGCAACCAAAGAAGAGTAAGAAAAATATTATTCTCTTCCTTGTATTTGTCGTAATAGCGGCGTTACTGTTTGGCGCATATAAATTTGGTGCATATAAATTTTCGAAAGAGAAGCAAGTCAATTTATTAATTGAAGCTTTCAATAAAAAGGATATAAACACAATTGATTCTTTTGTAAAATCGGATGATCCGGGGTTGAAAATGAAAACGGAAGATATTAAATCTTATTTACAGTATTTAAAAGAAAATCCTTCGTATAATAAACAGTTATTATCATATTTACAAAAGCAAACTGTGGATCAAAAGCTCGCAGATAAGGAGACTTTTGTGGATGGACAGATTGTAGAAGACGGAAATGAATGGTTCTTGTATCCGAAATATAAGTTCAGCATTAAGTCGTATTTCATGAAGGTTAGCACAACTGCAAAATCTGCTGAAGTATATGTAAATGATAAAAAAGAGACTGAAATTTCTAGTGAAAAGTCTTCTAAAGAACTTGGACCTTATTTGCCTGGGACGTATGTTGTAAAAGCAAAGGCGAAGACGGAGCTGACTGAACTAGAAACGGAAAAGGAAGTTGAGTTAGCTGGAGAAAAAAATGGAAAAGTGGATGTAGAGTTATCACTGGAAGGAAAATACGTTACTATCTCTTCTGATGAAAATAGTGCGAGTGTTGTTGTAAATGGTAAGAAACGTGGGAAACTGGAATATGGTAGATATAAACTTGGTCCAGTACCAACAGATGGAACCGTTGAAGTTCATTTAGAGAAACAAAACGACTTTGGTGTTGTGAAAACAGAAAGCGTAAAAATTGTTGAGGAAGAAAGCTCATATTATTTGAAATTCCCAACGCAAACATCGGATATGGCAATCGGTGATTTCGTTCGCAGCCATATTTATAATAATGTACGTGCTATTTCTTTAAATGATTTTAGTTTAATTGAAAACGATTATGATAAGAGCGGAAAGTCGTATAAGGAAGACCGTGATTACTTGAGTTATTTAAAGAAAAAAGGAATTACTGAGGAGTTACTGAATTTTGAAGTGCGCAATGTTGAACGTCAAAGCTCTACGAAATATAAAGTAACAACATATGAAGAATATAATATTCGTTATGGTGATGGGTCTGTGAAGTTCAAAAGCTTTAATAATGAACACATCGTTACCGTAAATGCGGATGGAAAAATATTATATCATTCCATTGCTGCAAACAATACGTTGAAATCAGAAGAAGTATCTGGTCCAACACGTTAATATATAAATCCAAATTAAAAAAGTAACATCAAACCATTCTTTTCAGGTGGGTGAGAGCATCCGGCCATGCATAGAAGCGGTCAGTGCCATGATTAACCCCATGCCATGTAAAAACAGAAGGGAAAAATGAGTAGAAGCCTCTTTTTGTTTTTCATAGCCTCAATTTATATGTTAGAAAATTAAATTGGATATATAGAACGTGAAAATACTATCTCTTTTAGAGCAAGAGATAGTATTTTTTTGTAAATATCGTAGTACTTTTACAAAATACCAAAAGCCTGTACATATGGATCTTGTAGAATTCTTTTTATTAACGGAAGCATGTCTTCTTGAAATGGTATATCGATTGGAAATGGTTTTTGTGATCCCGGCTTCGTTCCGTATTGAACGAGCTTATACGGAACAGATTGATCGTGCCTCCGCACCATTAATTTATAACGATTATCGTCTTGTTCCAATGAAAAATCAATTGTATATCCGTCGTTGTATGGTTTTGGGGTACCAATCCAGTCTGTTTTTGCATGTACGTTCATCTTGTAACCCTCCTTATCGTCATTATATCGAATTCTTTCGATTTTCCAACATATAAGTTGTTGTTATGAAGAGCAATATGTGACTCACACTTAAGTTTTCTTTGAATGTATACAACGAAAAAGACCATGGCGCTTCTTTCTATGAGCGAATGCTTTCTTCCATTTGAAAAGAAAAGTAGATTTTGACCCATCTTGTCTTATTGTTTTAAACGGGGCATGGCGCTAAAAGGGCTCTGTTCCACCTAAAAGTGTGTTCTTTTTATAAAAAATAAAAGCCAGCTCTCAAATAATAAGAGAGCTGGCTGAACGTTTAGCAGTCATTGGTTATTTTAAAATTTTCACTTTAATCGTTTTACGTCCCCATTTGTCAGCAGCTGAATCAGAGCCAACTAGAACGTCGATACGGTTACCTTTAATTGCACCGCCAGTGTCACCAGCGATTGCTTCTCCATATCCTTCTACCCATACTTTTGATCCTAATGGAATCACTTTCGGGTCAACAGCAATCATTTTCATGTTTGGATTGGCTGTTAGGTCATGACCCATTGCAGTTAAGACACGGCCACCATATGTGCCGCCATTTTCGCTCGGATGAGCTGTATATGCTGTAGCTTCAACTGTTAGCTCACGGCCGCCAGCAGGAGCGTTCGTTGTCTCTTTTTTTGCAACAGGCTTAGTAGCTGGTTTTTCTTGTGCTACTGGCGCTTCTGTTTTAGCAGGTGCTTCCGATTTAGCAGGAGCAGACGTTTCTTGTTTTTCAATAACAGGTGCTGTACCTGTTAAGAATGGAACGTGAACGTAAGCTGTTTTCCCATTATATTCGAATTGTAACCACTCATTTTGTACTTGGTTCGTTGTTTCAATCATATCGTCTTTCTTCAGCGTACCAAGAATTTCTGAGTTTGTATTTGCTTCAGCACGTACGTTTAATACGTTTGCTGTTACGTAATAGATGTTTTTTGTGAAATCTGCACTTACGAATACGTCTTTACCATCTAATTTGATTTGTGACCATCCGTTTTCTGTATTTGTAACATCTAATTTATGACCATTTAATAATTTTCCTACAACTTGTGATTCAGTAGTTGGGTTCTCTCGTACATTTAATACGTCTGTTGTTACAACAGTTTCTGCTTTTGCAGAAGCAGTGAAAATCCCAAGACCAAAAACCGCTGCCGTTGCTATACCAATTAATTTTTTCATGATAGCCTCCATTGCGTTTGTTTTCGTGTCCTCATTATAGCAACAGTTTTTTTCGGGATTTGGGAAAACACACAATTACAAACCATTCGTAACAAACCATTAATACTTTGTAATATAGAAAAAAAGTGGAGAAAACGGTTTTCATTCCGTATTTTTAGGAGGTTTCGTATATATCCTTATTATTGGTAGCGCAGAGGATGTTTTTCAGTTGAACCAAAAACATTACGACAATATTACAATAATGTTACTAAACGATTGCATTCCTTGAGTAATTCGTCGATTTATGACTAAAATAGTTATATAAACATAAACAATTTGTTTGTTTGTTCACAAAGAAGTGCTATATCCTTACAAAAACAACCGCATAATTGTTACAAAAAGAAAGAAGTGCAATCCGTGCATCTCCCTTTTTTCTAACTGTAACACATCGTTTTTTTGGAAAAATACACGTTTCCATCCGCATTTTTCTTATACCAATGAACGATTATATTCTTCTTTCTTATTTTTAAAGGAAATATAACTTATTCACTTGGAGAAAATTCATTTTCGTGGGATGTAAGAAAAACACCACAAGAAACATTTCACTTGATCCGGCTACTTGCGGACAGCAATACACTTATCTCAATATGTAGAAATCTGATAAGTATTAGTGTGGGGAAAAAACCATACTCATTTTAAATTATGATTTATCCGATTTATCGCATCGGAATTATATATTTTATGAAGGGGGATTTTATGAGGAAAGTAACAAAAACATTTATTATCTCATTATCATTATGTATCGCATTTACAATTTGGGGGAGTATCCCTGAATCTATTATCGGAGAAGGTAGTTTAGGCAATGTAACAACGACAATTCAAACGGCGTTAGTAAGTAAGTTTGGATGGTTCTATATTATATCTGTTTCGCTATTTTTAGGTTTAGCTATCTTTTTAATTTTTTCAAAATATGGTTCGATCCGTTTAGGGAAAGACAACGATAAACCAGATTATAGTTATTTCACATGGTTTGCTATGCTATTTAGTGCTGGTATGGGAATCGGTTTGGTTTTCTGGGGTGTTGCGGAACCGTTAAATCACTTACAAGTACCACCGTTTGGAGAAGGTGCATCAGAAGAGAGTGCACGTCTTGCACTTCGTTTTTCATTTTTCCATTGGGGATTGCATCCGTGGGGGCTATATGCACTTGTAGCACTATGTATTGCTTATTTTACGTTCCGAAAAGGAAAACAAAGCACAATTAGTGGAGCAGTGGGTTCTTTATTTAAAAGTGGTGAAAATGGACGTTTTGCGCGTTCCTTTGATGTATTAGCTGTATTTGCGACTGTATTCGGTGTTGCAACTTCATTAGGGTTAGGAGCAAAACAAATTGCAGGTGGCGTTAGCTACTTAACATCAATTCCGAACTCATTAACGACGCAAATTATTATCATTGCGATTGTAACGGTTCTATATATGTTATCAGCACAAACAGGATTAGATAAAGGAATTAAGTATTTAAGTAATGCAAATATCGCACTAGCATTTGCTCTCATGATTTTTGTATTGTTTGCTGGTCCGACAAACTTTATTATGAATTATTTTACTTCGACAATTGGTTCTTATATTCAAGAGTTACCAAGCATGAGTTTCCGCTTAAGTCCGTTAGATGAGGGTGGAAATCAGTGGATTCAATCGTGGACGATTTTCTACTGGGCATGGTGGATTGCCTGGTCACCATTTGTTGGTACATTTATTGCCCGTGTGTCACGTGGACGTACGATTCGTGAGTTTGTCATTGGCGTATTACTCGTTCCGACTCTTATTGGTGCGCTTTGGTTCTCTGTATTTGGGGGGACAGGTATTCATATGGAGTTATTTGAAGGAACGAACATTCATGGTCAAATTCAAGAGATGGGTACTGAAATTGGACTCTTTGCTATGTTCCATGAAATGGGAAGCTTTGGCCCAGCGTTATCAGTCCTCGCGATTTTGCTTATTGCAACATTCTTTATTACATCGGCAGATTCAGCGACATTTGTACTTGGTATGTTAACGACAAACGGTAGCTTAAATCCACCAAGCCGTATTAAATTAGTTTGGGGTCTTGTACAAGCATTTTTAGCAGGGATCTTACTATATGTAGGCGGACTTGAGGCATTACAAACGGCTTCCATTATTGCAGCATTCCCGTTCATATTTGTTATCTTCTTTATGGCTATTTCTTTATTTAAAGAACTACAGAAAGAAGTTCATTCCGAGCATCATAAATAATAGAAGGAAAGAGCTGATGTTGAATCAGCTCTTTTTCAGGTCTTGATTATAAAAAGAATTATGGTAATTTGACGAAGTTGGTTCGTATAAAATGGTGAATGAAATTTTATCGGTGATCTTTCAAATATATCAATCATTTCCCACAATATATCAGCGATCTTTCAAATATATCAATCATTTCCCACAATATATCAGCGATTTTTTAAATATATCAATCATTTTTCATAATATATCGACGATTCGACAAAGGATATCGACTAACCAACAAAAAATGACAAAAAACAGGAGCACCTAGTTCCTATAGGGTGTCATGAGTTGTTGAATCGCCGATATATGTCAAAAAGAAAGGTACATTATGAAAAGAAATCCAAATTTTTGTCAAAAAATTGTCGGAAATGTGTTGTCACTTTTCTGTATATGTGCTATATTATTTGCTGTAAGCGATTTCAAATAGTTTTTAAGCGTATTCAAGGGGGACAACTAGAATAATGAAGCGTTACGAAAGAAAGTGGAAGCATATTTGTTTGAAACGTGTGGCACATCGTAGTGTTCAAGAAAACACGGAACCAAAGACTGGGGTATCTAAAGAACAACAAGAGAAGCAATTGGTTTTACAAAAATAGCAGTCACTTTTTCGTATATATAATGAAAGTAGATCGTTCGTTGGGGGATGGACGTGAAAATTACTTTCGACTAAGGGGTATTGTCTGATATATAGATTTACGGTAAAAATAAGCACAGAGCATACGGCGCTCTGTGCTTATTTTTTTTGAACAAACGTTTGTTTAGTTTTGAAAGAGTCGCCGCGCTTTTCAAATTCTTGTCTTGTTAATAGCTTTGTTTCTCCGATGTATTGTTCGAGCTTTTGAACTTGCTTTCGCAGGCGTCTATTTTCATTCACGAGTTTTTTTAACATATAGCTCGATATATATATAAGAAAGAAATTTGCGATTGCTAGGAAATGACCGATGATATAGGTAGATTGTGTGGAAGTACTCCATAAATGTAACCATGCTTCAGAAAATAAATAGAAGATGGAGGATATGTACATAAAAAAAACTGACCCGAAATTCGGATCAGCTTTTGTACAATTTAAAGGAACATCATACCCGCAACTGCTGCGTTTAAGAAGTTTGCAAGTGTTCCAGCAATTACTGCTTTAATCCCTAATTGTGCAATTTGTTTACGGCGAGAAGGAGCAAGTGTCCCTGTTACACCTAACTGAATTGCGATAGAAGAGAAGTTGGCAAATCCGCAAATTGCGAATGTTAAGATCATATTTGTTTTATCAGAGAAGTCTGCCATATGTGGTCCTAAGTTTGCGTAAGCAACGAACTCGTTGATTGCAAGTTTTTGACCGATGAAACCAGCCGCTTGTACAGCTTCGCTTGGTGAAACCCCGATTAAGATAGCGAATGGTGATAGTAAGTAACCAAAGATTAAATCAAGGCTAAGCTTAATGTGGAACCAAGACCCAACCCATCCTAATAAGCCATTTAATACAGCGATTAAGGCGATGAATGCCATTAACATTGCAGCTACGTTAATAACAAGTTGCATCCCTTCAGATGCACCACGTGCAGCTGCATCGATAACGTTAGCATCTTCACGCTCTGTAGAAAGTGTTACATTGTCATCAGGCTTTTCTGTTTCGGGCATGATTAACTTGGCAATTAATAAGCTTGACGGTGCTGCCATAATTGCAGCTGCTAATAAGTGCTCTAGCGGAATCCCCATTGCTGCATAACCAACAAGAACGGATCCGGCAACAGCTGTCATACCGCTTACCATAATCGTGAAAAATTCACTGTTTGTTAAACGTGTTAAGTACGGTTTGATTAAGATTGGTGCTTCTGTTTGTCCTAAGAAAACAGTTGTTACTGCATTTAAGCTTTCTGCTTTAGAAGTTCCAAGAAGTTTACTTAGTGCACCACCAACAATACTAACGAACCATTGCATAATACCAAAATAATATAAAATTGCTACTAATGAACTAATAAATACAATTGGAAGTAGTGCTTGAATTACGAAAACGAAGCCCCAAGGACCTTTTGCGTTAACTAAATCCCCGGCAACGAATTTGATCCCCTCATAAGAAAAGTTAATTAAGCCTTGAACACCGTCAGAGGCAATTTTTAACCCTGCTTTTCCAGCATCCCATCGTAACACGATGAAAGAAAATGTAATTTGTAACGCTAGCGCGATTAAAATCGTACGCCAATTAATAGCTTTGCGGTTGGAAGATAGTAAGAAAGCAATCGCTAAAACTCCAATCACGCCGCCAATTCCCCATAAAAAATTCATGCAGTGTAAATCTCCTTTCTCATAGTAAAAAAGTATAAATAAAAAGATGCCTATACTTTTGCAAAAATAGCATCTTAAGTAACGTATCATACCGGACATCGGAGGTCAAACGTCTACAAAAAGTTTAAATAAAAAGAAAATTTTGCGAAAAAACACATATCGATCCTAAAATGAAGAATTTAGTTATGTTTTTTAAAAAAAATACATCATTATTATGGTGTTTTAGCACATTTTTGCGGAATGTAGTGTCTAAAATGAGAAGAAGACTACACATTTAAAAATCTATCAAACTAAAAAAGAGCCTTCTAGTAATCTAGAAGACTCTTAAACTATGATTTAAGGTGCTTTTGTGTATCCTAAGAAGTGGCTGCTCCAGTAAGAGTTATTTAATGAAACGATTTTCACGCCATTATCGCCAGCTTGAATGAATGATCCACCGCCAAGGTAGATACCCATGTGAGAAGGACCTGGCTTATAAGTGTTTTGGAAATAGACTAAGTCGCCTGGTTGTGGATTTGAAGTTTTTGGTAGGCTGCTCCAATATCCCGCAACACTTTGGCGGCTAATGTTATGACCAAATTTGTTAAATACATGGAAGATGAAACCACTGCAGTCAACGCCATTAGCAGAAGTACCGCCCCATACATATGGCACACCTTGCATTGATTTTGCGTATGCAAGGATCGATGATGCATCACCACTATTGCCTGTATTATTGTTATTGCCATTATTATTATTATTATTGTTGTTTGGTTTATTCGTATTGTCTACAGCACCGCCAACTGGTGTTTTTGATAGGAAACGAGTTCCTACATAGCCAGTGCGACCGTTGTAGTTAATTTTGCTCCATCCGTAATGTTCAGAAATAACCTGGACTTTTTGGCCTTGAGGAAGAGCGCCAATTACACTGTAATTTGTACCTTCGCCGCTACGTACATTTAATGCAGCTACATTAATGTAGTATTCGCCAACTGTTGTTTGTGGTTGCTCTGGTTTTTCAGGTGCTGTTGTGCCACCTTTAACGAATTTCACAAATTCGCTACTTACATAACCTGTTTTACCGTGGTGATTAATTTTGAACCAGCCGTTTTCAACGCCAGTTACGTCTAATGTTTGTCCGTTTAAGACGCCGCCAATTACACCATGGTATGTAGCTGGGCCCGTACGAACATGTAAAGATGTTGCAGTTACAACATAAGTACCACCAGTTTGAACAGTACCATTGTTATTCGTTTCTTGTTGATTATTACCCTCGGCAGTACCGTTATTAGAACCGCCTTTTGTTACGTAATCTTTGCTAATATATGCTGTTTGTCCTGCATAGTTAATTTTGAACCAATCTTGAACTTCACCCACAACTTGTACAACTTGTCCTTTATGAACAGAGCCTAAAGTTGTATGAGAAGTACTAGGACCTGTACGAACACGAAGGGAAGATACGTTTACAGTATAGTTTCCGCTTGCAGGCTTAACAGTTGTCCCATTATTCGAAGAAGCACCAGATACAAACTCTCCGCTAACATAACCTGTTTTACCATTATGATTAATTTTAAGCCAACCGTTTTCTTCGCCAATAACTTGTACGGTTTGTCCTTCGTATACACGTCCCATAATAGAACTAGAAGCATTTGGACTTGTGCGAACGCGTAATACGTCAGCAGTAACTTTATGACTACCACCTGTGCTTACGTTTGTTTTAGAACCATCTTTTGATACAAATTCTCCACTAACATAACCTGTTTTACCATTATGGTTAATTTTAAACCATCCGTTTTCTTCGCCAATTACGTCTAATGTTTGTCCCTCATATACGCGAGAGATGATGTCGGAAGAAGTATTGGATCCAGAGCGAACATGTAGTACATCAGCAGTTACTGTGTAAGTTGAATTGTTTTTGGATGCAGCTTGAACAGATTGTGCAGCAGGTTTTGCTGTATTTTCAGGGGCAGCTTGAACGGTATCTAATGTCGGGGCTGCGCCTCCTGCTACAGACACTGCCGCAAGACCGGCAAGATATTTTTTCATGTTTGTCGATTCCTTTCTGTCTGTAATATAGTGATGTGAAATATTTACCAACTGTTAAAAATTCTAAAAGGCATGTCGATTACTGTCAAGGTTTATGCTGGAATCTGAATATGTCAAAAGTATTACAAAAAAAACAAGGTGTATGCTCCGCCTTGTTTTTTTTATGGAAATACATATATTAAGTTGGCATTCAGATGAAATGATCCGTTTTTAAGGTAATGGGATGTTAGAATTTGAAAAACTCTGGCTAAATGCTTTTTGTAGTAATTTAGTAATTTGTCCAACTTGTCCATTTTGAATGGCAGTTCCATCAAGATGTGTCATGGGCAGAATTTCGACAGTTGTCCCTGTGAAAAAACATTCGTCAGCCTGATAGACATCACGAACGCTGAATAGTCCTTCTTGTACTGTAAGGTGTAGTTTGTTTACTAAAGAGAGAATGTACTGGCGGACAATCCCATTTAAAATTAAATGGTTGGCAGGATGTGTATAAATGATCCCGTTTTTTACAAAAAAGAAGTTTGAGTGACTTCCCTCCGTAACAATTCCGTTACGCACAAGAAGGGCTTCTTTACATCCCTTTCGTTCTGCTTTTGTGGCAGCTAGTACATTTGGCAATAAATTTAAAGATTTAATATCACAGCGGAGAAAGCGTGTATCAGGTTCTGATATAGCACGTATTCCATATTCAATCCATAAAGCGGGCCGTTCTTTTTTTGAGATATAAGCATAGATTGTTGGAGTTAAATCAAAAGAGAATGTGTGTGCACGATGTTGCACGCCTCGAGAAATTTGTAAGTAGATAATCCCATCCTCTTGGAAGGCATTATTTTCAAGTAATTTGTAGAGCAAAGTAATGAGTTCGGCTTTAGAGAAAGGTAATGTTAATTCTATTTCATCCATTGAACGATATAAACGAGTTAAATGTGGATCTAATAAGTGAAAGTTTCCTTTGTAAATGCGGATTACCTCATAAACCCCGTCTCCAAATTGTAAGCCGCGTTCTTCTAATTGTATGTACGGTGTTGTTTTATTTGTATCAATAATTTGATCGTTCCATAATATAAATCTTTCGTATGCCATTGTACTTCCCATCCTTTCTTAATTGGTTAAATGATGCGTGGTGGATCATTTATGTTGGAACTTTCACCCTAATGTATTTCGCATATACAAATTCGTAAATAAGAAATGAGAATCCTGCTTTTTAGAAGTAAAAAAAAAAGCAACATTCATATAGAACGTTGCTCGCAACAATGTTGCACAAGGAGGGTAGCTTGAATTATAGGGATATTGTCTTCCTATAGCTTAAAAAGGCACCATATTAAGACAATGGATGTTACTTGAAAGTAACATTAAAGGCATTGTTACACAAATGATTCTGTTATTCCCCAGGGAGACCTTTCAGAAAGGTGTGAGATGATAGGTGGGGAATAGGAGAACATTGTCTACAAGTTCTATTATAGAGATGCTTCATGAATTTTATGTAAATATTTGGTGAAGATTGTGTAATTTTATTAGTGTAAATTCCAATATATCGACCTTGTGACAAAAATAGAAACTGAACAAGCTGAAAAAAACGCTGAGAAAGGGAAATGCTACAAAATTATAAAAAGTAACATGGATGATCTGAGATCTGACGAGGTTTGTTCATATAAAATAGTGAATGAAATTTTATCAGCGATTTTTCAAATATATCGGCGCAAATTTGAATATATCAGCGATTCGACAAGGGATATCGACTAACCAACAAAAAACGAAAAAAAACAGGAGCCCCTTAGCTCCTGTTTCCCAACAAGCTAAAAAAAAAACGCTGAAATTACTCAGCGTTTTTTTGGTCTTCTTTAATAACGGTTTTTACTTCACCTGTTTTCACTTTGTTGCTTTCAGAGAAGCGAAGTAAGTCTCCTTCAATAAGCTTATCAGACATGCGCAATTCATTTTGTGCACGATCAATCATTGCTTGAGCTTCTTCTTTTGGTACTTCTACAATTTCTCCTGTTGTACGATCATAGAATGTAGTGTTTGTATACATATATTTCTCTGTTATAAAGCTACCATCACGAAGTACAACGAATGATTTATAATCTGGTGAGAATACGTCATGACCAAAGCTAATGTCATTGCTTGAATCAACACCAAGTAAGTTTAGAATCGTTGGTTTAATATCAATTTCACCTGTTGGTTTTGAAATTGTTTTACCTTCTTTTTGACCTGGAACATGAATGTACATTGGTGTACGTTGTAAGTTCATATGATCAAATGTTGTAATTTCTTCTTTGCCTAAGAATTGTGCCATTGCACGGTTATGGTTTTCAGAAATACCATAGTGATCACCGTAGAAGACGATAACAGAGTTATCATAAAGGCCTTCTGCTTTTAGGCGTTCAATAAAGTTTTTCAGTGCTTCGTCTAAGTAACGAGCTGTTACCATGTAACGGTCAAATACTCCATCACCAGAGTTGTAAGGTTCAATTAATTTTGTGTCATCATCATACGTAAATGGATAATGGTTGGTTAAACTAAGGAAGCGAGTATAGAATGGTTTCTTCACTTGTTTTAACATATCCACTGATTGGTTAAAGTACTCAATATCTTTTAATCCCCAGTTTAACTTTGTTTCTGGTGTGATTTTGTAATCAAGTTCGTTATAGTAACGATCGTAACCAAGTGCAGGATACATGATGTTACGGTTCCAGAATGTTGCGTTGTTTGCATGGAATACAGCTGTGTAATATCCTTGCTGACGCAGAATTTCTGGTGTTGCAGTATATTCGTTATTACCATGGGTAAAGAACACAGCACCGCGGTCTAACGGATATAGTGATGTATCAACTAAGAATTCAGCATCCGATGTTTTTCCTTGTCCAGTTTGGTGGAAGAAGTTATCGAAGTAATAACTTTCTTTTGCGAATTGGTTTAAGAATGGTGTAACTTCTTGACCATTTACTGTTGCACCAATTAGGAATGTTTGCAAGGACTCAAGAGAAACGACAATTACGTTTTTCCCTTTTGCAGCGCCAAACATATTTGGATCTGGTTTTTCTTTAAGTGTTTTCACATAGTTTTCTGCTTCTTGTAATTTGCTACCATCAGCAAGTGCTTTTTGTGAACTTGATTTTGCTTGTAAACCAAGATCATATAGTTGATGTGTGTATAAACCTAAGTTCTTTACAAGCATAACACGGTCAAATGAACGTGTTAGTAGTTCCGGACGCTCAGTTTCTGCAAGACCTAAGTTTGCAAAGAAAATAGCAACCGTTGATACGAAGTATAAAGAACGCATTGGGCGTGATACACGCTCAGTTTTTGTAAAGTTTTTCTTTTTCTTTAATAGAACAGAGAAGATAATAATATCAGCAAATGCAACGATAATTTTGTAATTAAATAGTTCTTTTACACTAGAGCCTAGTTGTCCGAAGTTGGATGTTTGCCCAAGTACCGGTAAAGTAACGAAGTCATTGTAGAATCCGTAGAACATTACGTTACCAACAAGAACGATTGTTAAAACAAAATCAATTCCAAGTGCTATATAATTACGTTTCTTTCCTTTTGTGAATAATGCAAGACCCACAAGCAGTAATGATGCTGCTAACGGACTAATGAATAAAATAAATTCTTGCATGAAAGATTCAAGTTTCAAATCAAAACTCGTACGCGTTATGATGTAAGTTTTTAGCCATAATGCCAAAGCAACAAACAAAGTAAAGCGCACATTAAGAAATTGTGATTTTAAAGATTCCTTCATCCATTTCCACCCTTTCTCTATCAGGCTTGGTCGATTTTGGAGCGAAAAAAGCTAAAATAAAAAATACATAGTTTCCTTGGCCATGAGCAGAAGTTTCTATATCTCTCATATACGACTTTAACTATGCATACCCTTTTGGTTTCCTACCATTTCTTTTGTTGATCCATAAGTATAACGTCATTTTTGTATTATACAACAAAATTCAATTCTTAGAAACACTATAACATTTTACAGTTTTTGTATTTTTTATTGTTGCTGCCAGAGAAAACTTTAACATTGGTTTATATGCGCGTCAACTAGAAAATATAACAAAGATAATAAAGAATAGTAAGAGAAATAGAACATTGGATATTGAGAAATATTGAGAATGTAAAAACCTTTCTTTTTAGGTGGAAGAGAGGATCCGCCTGGGCGTAGAAGCGGCCAGTGCCCTTTTTTACCCCGTGCCGAGTTAAGAACAAAAGGATGGAGAGAGAGTAGAATTATTTCGTCTTTAAGGTTGCGAACACTTGTTCTTTTAGCTGTTGTCTGTTAAAATAAGTTTTCGTTGGTCGATTATGTGTCTATTTGATGAACTTTTCATTTGTGAGGCGAGCTTTTCTTTTGAAGGCGTATCTACTTTTTGCATATAATGAAGAAAATGAAACATGGAGGCCGTTATATGGAACGAAATTTTTCAGTTGAAGCGTTTTGGAATAAAGTGAAACATGTAGCGAAGCAAGCGGGACAATCGGTTATTTATGCGAGTTTATTGTTGTTTTACGTTATGCAAAGACGAGATGTTCCAAAACGAGTAAAGGCGATGATTATTGGAGCACTTGCGTATTTTATTACGCCAATTGATGCGATTCCGGACTTTTTGGCTGGAATTGGTTATACGGATGATTTAGGAGCATTAACAGCCGCACTGTTACAAGCATCTATGTATGTAAATGAAGATGTAAAAGAAAAAGCACAGATGAAATTAGCAGATTGGTTTGGTTCGGATATAGACACATCGTTTATCGATCAAAAGTTAGAACTATAAGCGAGGAAGTGTGCTATGCCATCAGGAAAAACACATACGAAAATAAATTTACTGTCTCTTCCTATTGTTTTGTTTATGCTCGTTTCGTATGGATTAACAAATTTTGATTTTTTACTTACATTTGCGATGGGATTTTTAGCCGGTACGTTTTTCTTAACACCAGATTTGGATATTCATAGTAATGCCTATAATAAATGGGGATTACTGCGTATTTTTTGGTATCCGTATCAATGTGTGATGCCGCATCGTTCGTTTTTAACGCATACGCTTGTAATCGGTGATATTATTCGTATATTGTATATGCTGCTCGTCTTTTCTCCATTCCTATACATAGTAAATAAAACGGTATTAGATGGAAGGTTGCTTGAGATTGTAAAGGAACATGAAGTTGCTTTAACGGCATTTGTAATTGGAGTCATTGCTGCGAGTGCACTCCATATTATAGCGGATCGCTTGAACACGCGCCGAAAAAAGCTTATGAGACGAAAGAAAAAAAGAAGAAGAAGGTAAGACACTTGCAAATTGCGAGTGTTTTTCTTTTTTAATCAAACGTTTGTTTAAAACGGAATCCATTGAAATGACAGCCTTTTCTACTATTAATCAAACGTTTGTTTAAAAATAGTAATCTTTTGAAAAAGATAGTATCGAATCAATTGTAAAAAATAGAGTGTTTTTATCCAGGATCATGCAGATTAGTAATATAAAACGCATAATTAATCAGAAATCCGGTTTGAAATAATAAAATTTTCAAAAAACTCTTTTTAAAATAAAAACGGTATGATAAAGTATAAATACGCTAGATGAAAACGTTTTCTCAAAACGTTTTTTATTTTGGCTTTAAAGGTGTGATGACCTGGTGGTCTATTGATTAGGTTATAAGTTTTTTGAAAACAGGGGATGACAGAAAGGGAGAGGACAATGAGCACATGGATACAAGTTTACGATCCGTTCGGTAATATTTGGGTTTCTGCAGCGGTAGCACTTATTCCAATTATCTTTTTTTTCTTGGCTTTAGCAGTTTTTCGAATGAAAGGTTATGTAGCAGGATTTATTACAGTTGTACTCACAATTTTAGTTGCGCTATTTGCGTATAAAATGCCGTTTACAATGGCGATGGCAGCAACCGGATATGGCTTTCTATATGGGCTATGGCCAATTGCATGGATTATTGTGATGTCGGTATTTTTATATAAAATTTCTGTTAAAACAGGACAGTTCGATGTGATCCGTGCATCGGTACTATCGATTACGAATGACCATCGTTTGCTCGTTATTTTAATTGGCTTTTCATTTGGTGCATTTTTAGAAGGGGCAGCAGGATTTGGGGCACCAGTAGCAATTACGGCAGCGCTCCTTGCTGGTCTTGGTTTAAACCCATTATATGCAGCAGGACTTTGTTTAATTGCAAATACAGCGCCAGTAGCGTTCGGGGCAATGGGGATTCCGATTACAGTTGCGGGGCAAGTAACGGGTATTGACGCTCACAAAATCGGACAAATGGCGGGGCACCAATTACCGCTATTATCACTATTTGTTCCATTCTTTATCGTATTTTTAATGGATGGCCTAAAGGGTGTTAAACAAACATGGCCTGCATTATTTGTAGCAGGTGGTTCTTTTGCGATTACACAATTTATTACAGCGACGTTCTTAGGGCCAGAACTTCCGGATATTACATCAGCGCTTGTCAGCTTAGTATGTTTAGCGTTATTTCTAAAAGTGTGGCAACCGAAAGAAATCTATCAATCGAATCAAGTAAACGCGGAAGCGGCAGCAACAACTGTATCTACGCCGCAATTAACAGCAGGAAAAGTTGTAAAGGCTTGGTCACCATTTATTATTTTGACGATTATGGTAGTTATTTGGAGTCAAAATTTCTTTAAAGCATTATTTGCTTCAGGCGGAGCGTTAGAAAGTCTCGTATTTAAGTTTCAAGTTCCAGGTTTGCACAATGTAGTAATGAAAGCAGAACCAATTGTTAACAAACCAACGCCTTACGATGCGGTATTAAAATTCGATGTTTTATCAGCAACAGGAACAGCAATTTTAATCGCATGTATTATTTCAATATTTGTATTAAAAATGAGTGCAAAACAAGCTGTAGAAACATTTAAAGAGACATTACAAGAATTAAAAATGCCAATTCTATCTATCGGTTTCGTATTAGGGTTCGCATTCATTGCAAACTATTCTGGTTTATCGTCTACACTAGCGTTAGCATTAGCGGGGACAGGGGGATTATTCCCATTCTTCTCACCATTTCTTGGCTGGTTAGGTGTATTCTTAACAGGGTCAGATACATCGGCAAATGCACTATTCTCTAATTTACAAGCGATTACAGCGCAACAAGTTGGTGTAAAAGAAGTACTGCTTGTTGCGGCAAATACAACAGGTGGTGTAACGGGTAAAATGATTTCGCCCCAATCGATTGCGATCGCGTGTGCAGCAGTAGGACTTGCTGGAAAAGAATCTGATCTATTCCGCTTTACAGTAAAACATAGTTTATTCTTCGTAATTATTGTTGGTATTATGACGTATGTACAAGCTTACTATTTCACGTGGATGATACCGTAATGGTCATTATGAAAGAAATTATCAAGGTGAAGACTTAGAAATAAAAGGACATAGCGAGCATGCTATGTCCTTTTTCTGGTTGTGGAGAAAGGAATTTGGTGATCTGACGAAGTGGGTTCGGATAAAATGGTGAATGAAATTTTACCACGCATTAATGGGCAGTAAGATCCCCCCACTGATTAAAGTTTCACTTTATCGACGATTTTTCAAATATATCGACCGTTTCTCACCATATATCGGCGATTCGAAAAGGAATATCGACTAACTAACAAAAAACGACAAAAATGGGAGTCACCTAGTTCCTGTTTCCCGACAAACTGAAAAGGCCATAGCGAGCACGTATCCGGCAACTTAACATGGTTGAAATGTGAGTTTTGTTAACAAAATCTTTGAAATTAAGTTTTATTATATTTAAATTTTATTTGAAATTAAATTTCAAAGGTGCTATTCTATATTTGTAATAAAGAAAGCGCTTTCGATAAGTGATTTTAATAAATACTTTCAATCAAAAAGGGTGGTATATATGTTAGAAAATTTAACGACTGAAACGCGTAATGAAAAAACGATGAATTTAGATGAGATGTCAACGATAGAGTTTCTTAAAGTAATGAATGAAGAGGATGCAAAAGTAGCAGATGCAGTGAAATTAGAACTTCCACAAATTGCGAAGGCAGTAGAAGCAATTGTAGAAGCAAAGAGAAAAGGCGGACGCTTAATTTATATTGGGGCTGGAACAAGTGGACGTATTGGTTTGTTAGATGCGGTTGAATGTCCCCCGACCTTTGGTACAGAACCTGAAGAGGTAATTGGATTAATCGCTGGTGGCGAGAAAGCTTTCATTAAAGCAGTAGAAGGTGCAGAGGATAGTAAAGAATTAGGAGTTCAAGATTTAAAAGCTATGAATCTCTCAGAAAAAGATATTGTAGTAGGAATTGCAGCCAGTGGACGTACGCCATATGTAATTGGTGGATTAGAATATGCCAATTCTATTGGAGTACAAACGATAGCAGTAAGTTGTAATAAAGGTTCAGCAGTTGGCAAAGAGGCAAATATTGCGATTGAAGTGAATAATGGACCAGAGGTATTAACAGGGTCTACTCGATTGAAAGCTGGTACTTCTCAAAAATTAGTTTGTAATATGCTTTCAACGGCATCTATGGTTGGGCTAGGAAAAGTATATGGAAATTTAATGGTAGATGTACAATTAACAAACGAAAAGCTTGTGGAACGCGCAAAACGTATTGTAATGGAAGCTACGTCTTGTGATTATGAAACAGCTGAATCATATTTAGAAAAGGCTGATAATAAGCCGAAAATTGCAATTGTAATGATCTTGGCAGGTTTTTCAAAGGAAGAAGCTATACAACGATTAGAAAAAACAAAAGGTTTTATTCGTCAAGCTATTAAATAATGTGCATAGCCTTGTTTAACTCCCGAGCCTGAAAGAATAGAAGGAGGAAAGATCATGAGTAAATACCGAAATATGGCAACCGAAATTTTAGATGCTATTGGAGGCAGTGGAAACGTTTCCTCGTATACAAACTGTATGACACGTCTTCGCGTGACACCTATAAATCGTAGCGCAATTAATGAAGAAGCTTTAAAGAAAGTTAACGGAGTTCTTGGCACGGTGGATGATGAAACGTATCAAATCATTCTCGGACCAGGTGTTGTTACAAAAGTAGCAGAACAATTTGGTATTGTACTAGAAGAAAAAAGGAAAAGTGGTACTTCAGAGGCTCCTTCTGCAGAAGAATTACAAGCAAAGGGCGCAGATATGAAGGCGGCATTAAAGAAAAAAAATAACACACCTTTTAAAAACTTTTTAAGAAAAGTTGGTAACATCTTTATTCCGCTTATTCCAGCATTTGTTGGGGCAGGGTTAATTGCGGGTATCGCATCGATTTTGTCAAATAATATTACGGCCGGAAACTTAGATGGAGATACTTGGAATCAATATGTAACGATATTAAATGTTATTAAAAATGCTATTTTTGCTTATTTAGTAATTTATGTAGGGATTAATGCAGCGAAAGAATTTGAAGCAACTCCAGCTCTTGGTGGGGTAATCGGTGGAACAACGCTATTGTCAGGAATGACGCCAGACAATCCTATCCACAATGTCTTTACTGGTGAACCTTTATCAGCAGGTCAGGGCGGGGTAATTGGAGTATTATTAGCTGTATGGATTTTAGCAATGGTCGAAAAGCAATTACGTAAAGTGATTCCTGATGCAATTGATATTATTGTGACACCTACCATTGCATTATTAGTAGTAGGTCTCGTAACGATTTTCTTAATTATGCCTTTTGCAGGGTTCATTTCAGATAACTTAATCGGTTCGATTAACTGGGTATTAGCCCGCGGTGGTGCATTCTCAGGATTTGTTCTTGGTGCAGCGTTCTTACCACTTGTTATGTTAGGATTGCATCAAGTATTAACACCAATTCATATTGAGATGATTAATTCAACAGGTGCGACACAATTACTTCCTATTCTTGCGATGGCAGGAGCAGGTCAGGTTGGTGCAGCAATTGCAATTTGGATTCGTTGTCGCAAAAATAAATCGTTAACGAATATGATTAAAGGTGCACTTCCAGTTGGGATTCTTGGAATTGGTGAGCCACTTATTTATGGTGTAACGTTACCATTAGGAAGACCATTTATCACAGCATGTATCGGCGGTGGTATTGGAGGGGCGGTTATCGGATGGCTTGGTCATGTCGGTGCAATTGCGATTGGACCATCAGGTATGGCATTAATTCCGTTAATTGCTGGTGGATTATGGCTGAAATATATCATTGGCTTACTAGCAGGATATGCGGCTGGATTTGTTCTCACATATTTCTTCGGTGTACCAAAAGAAGCAATGGTGGAACAAGAGTAACAATCAGTGGGGTTTCTTCATTCCCACTGATTATTAGCTCTCACTAATTGTACTTTTAAGCGCTATTTGCCTGAATTGAAAAGAATTGTTTCATGAATCTAAACAAATTTGATACTTCCATAAAAAGTACGATTGAGCTTTTGGCCAATTGTATTTTTTGTATAAATGGTAGCTAGACTTTTACAACAAAACGTCAACTCATTTTAGGAGTGATACTCATGCTAGGATACTCAATTTATTTTTCACAACTAAATATGTCCTTTGTTCAGAAAATGGATGAAAAGGGAATAAAGACAATCTTTACTTCTCTCCATATCCCTGAAGAACAAATGACGCATCAAATGATCCGAAATTTTTTGAAGGATTCAAAGGAAAACAATAGAGACGTTGTTATTGATATTTCTCCTAATACTCTTCAAGTAATTGGTGTTGATGATTACCTTGAAATGAAAGAGCTTGGAGTGAAGACAGTTCGTATTGATTTTGGCATTAGTGATGAGGAAATTGTAGAATTGCAAAAGCATTTTCGGATTGTACTAAACGCTAGTACCCTCGATGAACAAAAAATTTGCGAGTTACAGGAAAAAGGATTCAACCTGGGGCATGTGATCGCTATGCATAACTTTTATCCGAGAGAATATACAGGGATATCAATGGAGTTCTTTTCTAATAAAAACAAAGTGTTTCAAAAATATGGAATTAAGGTTTGGGCATTCATTCCAGGAGATAAAGTATTACGAGGCCCGATTTTTGCAGGATTACCAACTGTTGAAAAACATCGAAATCAATCCCCGTATGTAAGTTATGTGGAATTATCACAGGGGTACGATATTGATGGGATCTTTATTGGGGATCCTCAAATAGATGATAACGCATTGGATATGATAAATAGATTTGAAAAAGAAGGAATTATTACTTTACCTACAAGTGAGTTGTCTCCTTACATTCCAAAAGACATGATTTATAACAATCGTCTTGATGAATCAGAAGCTGTTATAAGAATTGAACAAGGAAGAGAATTGTTTTCTAAGAAAGAAGCGTTATATACGACTACAAAATCCGGCGAAAGATTGATAGGAACAATTACTGTAGATAATGCTAAGTATTTACGATATATTGGTGAAACACAAATTATGAAACAAGATTTACCAGAGGATCCGCGAGTAAATAACGTTGGAAATATACATGATGAATATGTAAATCTGTTAGAGTATGTGAGAGCAGGAACGAAAATTAAATTTCAATAACGAAGAGGGCAATACCTATGTACTAGAGGAAAAAAACTGGTCATAGGTATTTTTGTAAGAAGAAATGCTATAGTGAAATAAAGTATAAATAGAAAGAAGCTGAAATAATTGCCGGTGAATAGTATTCGAACACAAGTAGAGTTAGTTTTAGGGGAGTTACCTGATTCGGAGAAAAAAATAGCAGAATATATTCTTTCTCATGCAAAGGAAGTAACCCAGATGACGATACATCAATTAGCAAAAGAAGCAGACGCAAGTAGTGCGGCTGTGGTTCGCTTTTGCCGATCATTAGGGGTGGCTGGTTTTCCGGATTTGAAAGCACGTCTATATGCTGAAGTAGAGCATGTACATCCTGTAGGATATTTTGATATTGAACCGAATGAAAAAGTGCAGTCAATTATTGATAAAACGTTATCGAATACAGTGCAAACACTTCATGATACAGTGGGCCAATTGGAAACGGAATCGATTGGAAAAGTAGTTCATTTCTTAAAAGAGGCAGAAGTTATTTATATTTATGGTGTGGGAGCATCTTTTCTTATTGCAGAGGATGTAGCGCAGAAATGGATTCGTTTAGGTAAAAAAGCTTATGCAATTTCAGACCGTCATTTGTTAGCAGTAGCAATGGCGACTCAATCTGAAAATGCATTATTTTGGGGGATTTCTTATAGTGGAGAAACGAGAGACGTAATAGAACTAATGAAAACAGCAAAAGAGCTTGGATTAAAGACCATTAGCCTTTCACGTTTAGGAAATAGTAAGATTGCTGAGCTAGCAGATGTATCTTTATTTACAGCACGAGCACCGGAAGCAAAAATTCGTAGTGCAGCAACAAGTTCTAGATTTGCTCAACTATTAGTAGTCGATGTTGTTTTCTTTGCATACTCATCTTCTCAATATGAATTTACCGTACAGCAATTAGAAAAGACAAAACATGCTATACACAATCTGCGTGAATAAAAGCTTTTTGTGACAAAGTTGCGAAGGGAAGAAGTTACGTAAGTCTTGAATTAAAAATTGTAGTTGTTTAGCGTATAATCAGTGAGGGATAGAACGATCCCACTGATTAAAGTTTTACATGAAATATAAAGTCAAAAATTAAAATTTGGTTCTTTGCATTTTTCTGATTATCGTGTATGATGAGAAAGTATTGAAAATTAAATCAGTGATAAACTAGGGGTGCCCAAGCTGTGCGTGGGCTGAGAGAGAAGCGCGAGAACTTCTTAACCCTTTGGACCTGATCTGGCTCGTACCAGCGTAGGGAAGTTAACGGCTTTACATAACGATGTCTTTATGAGCCAGGTCCTTGTTTTACTATGGACCTGGCTCTTTTTATTTTGGCATGCGCTGGCCACAAGTTCTCTTCTCGTCCTAAAGCTGAACCGATCACTCTGGTCGGATGAAGTGCAAATCAAGATAGCTGAAATTACTCAGGGTTGGTTGGAGGCTCTGAGTAAGGAAGGTTTCTTGAAACGATAAAGGGGAGGAAACACAAATTATGAAGCAATCTGTTTCAGCTGAGCAAATTGAATTGAAGTCGAGTTTACCAGGGAGTAAGAAAGTTTATATTGATGGTCCGCGTGAAGGTATGAAAGTACCGATGCGTGAGATTGAGCAAAGTGATACAAACGGTGTACCAAATCCATCCATTCGTGTTTACGATACAAGTGGTCCGTACACAGATCCTGAGTACAAAGTAGAGCTAGAAAAAGGGATTCCAACACCTCGCCGCAGCTGGATTGTTGAGCGCGGAGATGTAGAGGAGTATGAAGGGCGCGAAATTAAGCCAGAAGATGATGGTGTAAAAGCAGCATCTAACCATACTCCTGTGTTTCCGCAGATGGATCGCAGGCCACTTCGTGCAAGAAAAGGTGCAAATGTGACGCAGATGCACTATGCACGTAACGGCATCATTACATCTGAGATGGAATATATTGCGATTCGTGAAGGGGTAGAGCCTGAGTTTGTTCGAAAAGAAATTGCCGAAGGACGCGCTATTTTACCAGCAAACATTAATCACCCAGAAGCAGAACCGATGATTATTGGCCGCAATTTCCATGTGAAAGTAAATGCCAATATCGGCAACTCTGCTGTTTCTTCTTCCATTGCAGAAGAAGTAGAGAAGATGACATGGGCAACGCGCTGGGGCGCAGATACAATTATGGATTTATCGACAGGGAAAAATATTCATACAACTCGCGAATGGATTATTCGCAACGCTCCTGTACCAGTTGGAACAGTGCCGATTTACCAAGCGCTAGAAAAAGTAAATGGCATTGCTGAAGATTTAACGTGGGAAGTATATCGCGACACGTTAATTGAACAGGCAGAGCAAGGCGTTGACTATTTTACAATTCATGCAGGTGTATTACTTCGTTACATTCCAATTACAGCAAAACGTACGACAGGGATTGTTTCACGCGGCGGGTCTATTATGGCGCAGTGGTGTTTATATCATCATAAAGAAAACTTTTTATATACTCACTTTGAAGAGATTTGTGAAATTATGAAACAATATGACGTGTCATTCTCTTTAGGAGATGGATTACGTCCAGGTTCGATTGCGGATGCAAATGATGAAGCACAATTCTCTGAGCTTGAAACGCTTGGTGAGTTAACGAAAATTGCTTGGAAGCACGATGTTCAAGTTATGATTGAAGGACCAGGTCATGTACCGATGCACTTAATTAAAGAGAATATGGATAAAGAACTTGATATTTGCCAAGGTGCACCGTTCTATACACTCGGACCTTTAACAACGGATATTGCACCAGGTTATGACCATATTACATCTGCGATTGGTGCAGCGATGATCGGCTGGTTTGGTACAGCAATGCTTTGCTATGTAACACCGAAAGAGCATTTAGGTTTGCCAAATAAAGATGACGTTCGCGAAGGGGTTATTACGTATAAAATTGCAGCGCATGCGGCTGACCTTGCGAAAGGACACAAAACAGCACACCAACGTGATGATGCACTTTCAAAAGCTCGTTTTGAATTCCGCTGGCGCGATCAATTTAACTTATCGTTAGATCCTGAACGTGCAATGGATTTCCACGACGAAACATTGCCAGCAGAAGGAGCAAAAACAGCTCATTTCTGTTCCATGTGTGGTCCGAAGTTCTGTAGTATGAGAATTTCGCATGACATTCGTGAATATGCGAAAGAAAATGATTTAGAAACAACAGAAGCAATTGAAAAAGGTATGAAAGAGAAAGCAGAAGAATTTAAAGAAACTGGTAGTCATTTATATCAATAATTGAATTTGAGATGGGGTACGAATACTCGCAAGCAGCGAGAGATATGTACTGCCCCGAACACCTTTTTACTTGATTGATCACGTGTACCTAATTGAAATATAGAAGAAGCCCCCTTTGCTAAGACGGTAGCAAAGGGGGCTGTTGTTTTTTAGAGGGATAACGTTATAACTGTTGTGAGCGGAATGGTAATATTTGTGAGATGAAAAGAAGCTATTCTTCAAGAATCCCTATCTTCCGTAAATGTTTGGAATAGCCTCTTGTTTCATCTTTATTATTCTTTTAGAAACGTTCGATCCTTCAAGAATAAATTCCAGAAGAAAATAAAGCCTGGCAGTAAAATCGCGATGCCGACTGCATAGAGGATGAGTAGTGCATAGAATGTTTCTTTCGTTGTAAAGCTTGTAAATACAGTAACGTCTGGATAAATGATATACGGTAAATGTGCAACGCCATACGCATAGCTCGCAAATGCATATTGGGCAACAACTGCTAATACTGCAAGGCGAGGCCAGCCGAGTGAGCCGTGTTTTTTATTCGTCCACCAAAGAGAAGAATAACCGATTACAAATAAAATAATGGAGACTGTGAACCATGGAAATTGTTTGATTAATCCTTGCATGAGCCAGTGTGTTTCTGGATCCATAACAACAAGGGCGATGATGGCGGTAACGAGTGTTGCTGGGCCGAGTATGATGGCGTTGCGTCTATACAGACGATACGTATCTTCTGAGCGCTGTTCTCTCGCAAAGTCAGCTAGAAATAGAGAAGATAGGAAGAGCTCAGAAGTTAATCCGAACAACATATACCAATAGATAACAGGGCTTGATAGTAGTTTCCCATATAATAGAACTTCTTTTCCGCCAGCGGTCGAAATGTAGGCACCTTCTGTTACTGGCAACACTGTAATTAATAAGGCTGGGATTAAAAGTCCGGTAATGCCAGAAATGAAGCGCAGGACATGTTCGTATTTTGGAACAGAGTAAGCAAACACCATAAATGTACTTCGAATCGCAACGAGAACTAAAATTAGTGTTACAGGAACGAACATAACTGTTGCGAGTGTAAATGCTGCTTTCGGAAAGAAGCCAAGAAAGGCGACAACAACAAAGACGAGAAATGTATTTGTTACTTCCCATGTTGGAGATAAATAACGATTGGCTAGTTTTCCAGCTAGCGTCGGATGTTTCGCGTATACCATGCCCCAAAACCCGGCCCCAAAATCAATGGAACCTAAAATGCTGTATACGAAGATAATGGCCCATAAGATGATAATCGCAATATTTGCCTCATGCACGAGGATCTCCTCCTTGCTGCTTTAGATCGTTTTTTAATGGATGTCTTCTAAAGAATGTTCGTAGTACGAAAATCGTTAAAGCGCCAAGACCAATATACAAAATGATGAATAAAACAAATAAGGGCCCGACGAAATCAGCGCGCGTAGCGGCATCCGTTGTGCGCTGCATCCCATAAATTGTCCAAGGCTGACGACCGCTACAGCTGAAAATCCACCCAAATTCAATACCGAGCATCATAATCGGTCCACATGCAGCGGTAGCCCATAGAAGCCATTTTGGTAATGCCGCTCCTCTTTTTCGATAGATGAAGTACCAATATACAAGGGCAATCGCGGCTACAGCAAAGGTAAATGCAGCTGTACCGACCATTAAATTAAAGAACGTATGCGTATAAAATGGCGGCCACGTTTCTTGCGGAAATTCCTTTAATCCTTTAACAACGGTGTTGGGGTCTAAGCCAACGAGTAAGCTGAGCATATTTGGGATTTCTAGACCGTATTTTAGTTCATGGGTTGCAGAATCAACAAACCCGCCAATTGCAAGTGGAGCGTGTGATGTTGTATCAAATAATGCTTCCGCTGCTGCTAATTTTTCCGGAGAATGTTCATGTAAAGCGATAGCGGATTCATGCCCAGACAGCCACATGATTGCACCGGTAATAAATGTGACAACGAGGCCTAAAAATAGTCCTTTTTTATGATAAGTAATTTCACGTGCATCTACATTTCGTTTTAATAGTTTAAAGCCAGCGATAGAAGCGATGACGGCGGCTCCTGTTGCATAAGCCGTAATGACAACGTGAAAGGAGCTTGTGAAGAAACTTGGATTAAAGAACGCTTTCCACGGATCAACGTTAAAAACAGAGCCATCAGGGTTCATAGAAAAGCCCGCAGGTGTATTCATCCATGTGTTCGCCGAAGTAATTAACACAGCGGATGCAGTGGCACCGAGCATCACAAAAAAGAGTGAGATTAATCGCATAAATGGGGGCAATTTATCTGCTGCATAGACATAAATGGACATAAATAAAGCCTCTAAGAAGAAGGCGAAAATCTCAATTTGAAATGGAACAGAAATGACTTGACCGACAATTTTGGCGAATCCAGGCCAAAGAAGTGAAATTTGTACACCGACGATTGTTCCAGTAGGAATCGCCACACCAAGAAGGATGGCGAAGGCCTTTGTCCACCTTTTTGCCATAATGGCGTAATCGGAATCTTTCTTCCAGTGGTATAATACTTCGCTTATAAAAATCATTAAAGAGAGTCCGATTCCAAGGGTTGCAAAAATAATATGGAATGCGAGTGACGATCCAAAGAAAGCTCGTGACAATGTAACAGTATCCATAACTCTACACCTCTTCATTTTTGCCATTATTTTCTGATTGAACTGGAAAATTTATTCAAAAAACTGCCAAAAATATATATGTATTTTAAAAACTGATTATGATATTATGTTTTTTGAAATCTTCTGAAAAATGTACAAGGAAAATAATTTTATTTGTATTTTAAAACAAAATCTTTTATAATTCTTTTGCGAACGTTAGTTCTGTTTCGGAGCGATCGAAATTAATAAATGAAGAAGTTCATGTAAAAACGGAGGAGGATGTTTGTATGTATCCTGAAGTCATTAGAAAAATGGCGTTTTCGAAAGAGCATAAAGATTTATTATTAAAGTTATACAATAAAGAAATTACAAGACGTGAATATGATCACCTTGTTCAATCACTGTACCGCCCTAAGAATGAGGCTAATTAAGAAACGTATGAAAGAATAGAAAATGAGGGGCAACCTAAAGGGTTGTCTTTTAAACGTTTCCGTATGTTCTGTCAAGATTGCGGTAATTTTATTTGTTTTTTAGAAGAAAGCCTGCAAAAAACTAATGTTATAGGAAAATAAGATGGTATAATGTGAAACGTGGAAGAGTAAACGACTTTCTCTTTTCAACATTTTAACAGAATTAAAGGGGCATATTATGAAGCGTAATATCATTTTTGGATGTGTTTTTTTATTAGGCCTTAGTATTTTTTTATATCCAACTGTAAGTAATTGGCTAGCGACAAGGGCACATTATTCTGAAGTTAGCACGTATGATAAGAACGTAAAAGCACTTCAAAAGAAAGAAATCGAGCGTTTGGAAAAAGAAGCAAACGAATATAATAAAAAGGTTCAAAATGAGAATCAATCATTTACAGATCCATTTAGTACAGACAAAAAGGGCGATTCGAAATCTTATGCAGATGCGTTAAACTTAGGAGAGGTAATGGGGTATGTTGAGATACCGACAATTGATGTAAAACTTCCTATTTATCATGGGACTTCTGAAGAAGTTTTAAGTAGAGGAGTGGGCCATATCGAGCAGTCGTCTTTACCGGTTGGTGGAGAAAGTACGCATACCATTTTGACAGGGCACCGCGGGCTCCCTTCAGCATTGCTGTTTACTAATTTAGATAAATTAGTGGAATCTGATATTTTTTATATTCATTCACTAGATAAGGTTCTTGCTTATAAAGTTGATCAAATTAAAGTGGTATTGCCGAATGAAATAGATGACTTAGGAGTTGTAAAAGGGGAAGACTATGCCACTTTAATTACGTGTACGCCTTATGGTGTGAATACACATAGGTTATTAATTAGAGGGCACCGAGTTCCTTATAATGTAAAAGAAAAAGAAGCAGTTATGCAGAAGGCATCTACGATAGACAAAAGGCTAGTAGCAGCTTCTGGAGTTGTTGTTATAGGTGGACTTGCATTTCTCATTTATAAGAGAAGAAAGAAGAAGAAACAGATTTCTGAATAGGAAAAGCTGTCCTAAATAGGAACTGATAAAGTGAAACTTTAATCAGTGGGGAGTTTCTTCATCCTCCACTGATTATTAGCCCTCACCAATCGGGCTTTTACGGGCAGTTGATCCCCCACCTATCTACCTTGCTTCTCTCTGAATTTTGAGGTGGGGGTCTGACTGCCCGTTAATGCAGGATAAAAATAATAGCTCTTCTCATGGCCGAAAAAGGTTATGAGAAGAGCTATTATTTTTTTGCTAGGTTAGTTATCCGGAAATCTGAAATTCGTATCTCTATGTAAATCCATTTTGGTTTTTCGACACATAACCCGCTGCTATGAAGAACAAAAAGTGAACTACACTCATTTTCTCTCTTTGTTTTCACTTGGCATGGGGCAGGAAAAGGTGCTGACCGCTTCTATGCATGGCCGGATGCTCTCTCCCACCTAAAAAGAATGGTTTGATGTTAGTTTTTTAATTTGGATTTATATATGTGCTACTTTGATGAAATGTTTGAAAAATAATGAATCACAAATTCACGGAACTGCCGCGCAGCCGAGGATAAGTAGCGGCTTTTTGACCAACCTAATCCGATGGTTCGCTTACAATTTGGTTCGATAATATGCAGCCGGTTTGATGAAAGATTAGGATTTCGGAATAAAGTAAGACTTGGAACAAAGGCAATACCTAAGCCTCGGTTAATTAATTCATTGATGACTCCAGGTTCGTCCACTTCAAAAGCAATATGTGGTATAAAGCCAGCTTCTTTGCAAAATTCATCTGTTAATTGACGAAAGCCATATCCTGTATTCATGCTAATAAATGGTTCGTTTTTCACTTCATGAAGATGGATACTACCGCGATTTGCTAAAGGATGTCCAGAAGGAACAACTAAGAAAATCTCTTCAGTCATGAGTGGTTCCCAAATGATTTCAGGACCTTCAATTGGAACAGAAGAAATGCAAAAATCAATTTCCATCTCTTCAAGTTGACGTTTCATAGAAGAAGTAGATTCTAGAAATTGTTGGAATCGAACATTAGGCTGTTCATTTAAAAACGAACTGAGCAGTTCTGGCAATATTCTAGGTATAGAGACGGCTAATGTAATAGAATTTTGATGGAATTCGGCTAAATCTTTAATCTCCCGTTTTCCTTCGCTTAATTCATGAAAAGCTCGTTCTACCCGTTTTAAAAATACTTTGCCAAATGAGTTTAATGTTATTTTTCGCCCTTGTCGGTCAAACAAAGGGACTCCTAAATCTTTTTCTAAGCGAGCGATTGTTTTACTAAGTGAAGGCTGGGCAATGCGTAGTTCTTCAGCTGCTTTTGTCATATGTTCTAACTTGGCAACAGTTTGAAAGTATTTCAATTGAAGAAGTTCCATACTTTTTCTCCTTCTTATAGACTTAAAGGAATGAATTGATAATTAAAGATGTATTATACAATATGAAAAGTGACGTGTATAGTAAATCTGTTACACGGTTGAGAACCTTTAAGTGAGCAATCGTGATTAGGTAGAAGAAGGGGCACGTAACATGAAAGGAATTCAACTCATTTTTAAAGATTGGAAGGCGATGTGGGCCCATAAGCACGGAAGAATTGCTCTAATGTTTCTGCTAATTGTTCCTTTAATTTATGCAGGATTCTTTTTAGCTGGATATTGGGATCCATATGGCCGATTAGATAAACTCCCTGTTGCAGTTGTAAACATGGATCAAGGAGCTGTAATGGATGAAAAATCCATTCAGGCAGGGGATGACTTTGTTGAAAATCTAAAAGAGAATAAGGAACTCGCATTTCATTTTGTGTCTGCAAAAGATGCAGAGCAAGGATTGAAAGAAGACAAGTATTATATGGTTGTTACGGTTCCAAAAGATTTTTCTCAAAAAGTAAGTACGCTCATGGATGAACATCCTAAGCCGGCGCAGCTACAGTACGCAGTAAATCCAGGGAAAAACTTTGTGGCGGCTCAAATTGGGACAACAGCGGTCGAAAATATGAAAACAAAAATTTCAAATAGTATTACGAAATCATATACAGAGGGAGTCTTCTCGAAGTTTCAAGACTTAGCAAACGGATTAAAAGATGCAAGTGAAGGTGCAAAAAAATTAAATCAAGGAACGACAGAAGCTAAAGATGGAACAATGCAGCTTGCTGATGGCATTCATCGTTTTAATGATGGAACGGGGCAATTAAAAGAAGGTAGTAATAAACTTGCAGAAGGTCAAGTTGCTTTAGTACAGGGTGCACAAGAACTAAAGCAAGGAACACAAGCACTTCACGGTGGTATGGAGCAGCTATCTCAAGGTGAGCAAGCATTACAACAAGGCGTAGGTCAATTAACTGCTGGAACAAATGAATGGATCGCTGGAAATGAAAAGTTGGCTGAAGGTCAAGAGAAAGCGGATGATGCGGCAAGCTCTTTAAAAAAACAATTAGCGGATTATGTACAAAATCATCCAGAATTTCAGCAAGATCCTGCTTTTCAAAAAATTATTGCGACAGCGAATGGTGTAGCAAGTGCGACAAATACATTGAATAGTAGTCAACAACAGCTATCTCAAGGAGCAAAGAAATTAGCTGAGGGACAAGCGCATATAGAAAGTGGCATGAACCAATTTAGTAGTAAGCTTGGTGAAGCTACTGTAGGAGCAAAGAAATTATCTGACGGTGCTACGAAATTGGATAATGGATTTAATCAATGGAGCAAAGGATTTGGTGCTATACATGATGGGATTGATCATCTTGTAAGCGGCGGAAAAGAGCTGAATAATGGCGCCGATACATTAACGAATGGTCTTGTTCAATTAGAAGATGGCTCGAATGAATTATATACGAAATTAGGCGAAGGAGCAGAAAAGACAGCCAATGTTCGTAATAATGATGCGGTGACATCTATGTTTTCAGAACCTGTTCAACTTGTGAAATCATCTGTTTCAGAAGTACCGAATTACGGTTCTGGAATTGCGCCTTATTTCTTATCGCTTGCGTTTTATGTTGGTGGAATTATGGCATCAAATATTTTACCGCTTGGAAGAAGACAAAATATGAAGGTAAGTGGAACGGTTCATTTTATTAACAAATTAGGTTTAGTTTACTTAATTGGATTGATTCAAGCACTTATTGTAGATACGGCCGTTCTTGGAATATTGAAACTAGAAGTTGCAAGCGCGCCGTTGTTTATTGTATCAAGCATTATTATTTCTTTTACATTCATGACATTTATTCTTATGTTAGTAACGGTATTTGGTATTGTTGGGAAGTTTTTAGCAGTAACTCTTCTCGTTCTTCAGCTTGCGACAAGCGGCGGGACATTCCCGGGAGAATTAAATATAGCGGTATTAAGTAAGATTGGTGAATTCCTTCCAATGTCTCATTCGCTCAGAGGACTTCAGGATGTTATCTCGCTAGGAGATTGGTCACAATTACGAATGCAAATTTTAATTTTATTATGTTATGTAGTTGTTGCGGGTGGAATCGCTTGGATTACAAGTCATCTGCAACATAAAGAAACTGCTGTAGAACAGGTTTCTTCTTAATAAGAAAGGGAACTGCCTTAATTTGATGAGGTTGGTTTGTATGTATTGGTGAATGAAATTTTATCGGCGATTTTTCAAATATATCGACCGTTTCTCACAATATATCAGCGATTCGACAAAGAATATCGACTAACCAACAAAAAACGACAAAAACGGGGGCCCTTTAGCTCCTGTTTCCTAACAAACTGAGAAGTTGTCCAAATAAATTGGACAACTTCTTTTATTTTTTGCTTCTTAATAATGGTAGGGAAGGCATGGGCACCAGCCATTTTAATACGGGTGCTGGAGAAGGGCCTGTAATCCATGTATGGAAGGGAAGTATGCTACATAGAACCATTGTGATGATAGAGAGTGTTGCTGTGAGAAAAAATAGTAATAAACTATATAGAATTGTATTTGTTTGTATTGGAAATAGAGATAGTAAATTTGTGATAATCTGTAGAAAGAAAAAGTGTGCTAAATAGGATCCGTACGTGTAATTTCCGATAAAACGTAATGTTTTATATAACACGCCTCGCCGCTGAACAATCATGATCGATAACATGTATAGTATTAAAATTTCGCATACAATGTATAAAAACATAGATGGCTTTAAATAGGTAGATACAGTAAGGTGAATGGAATTTACACCATAAAAGCTAAATAGTTCATAGTTGATGAATAAGAATAGAATAAAAAATAAGATCGTTATAAGTGGCATATGTTTGATTACAAATAAACGAAAAGCTCGAAGTGCTACAGCTGCGATTCCTCCCATAACAAAGTAAAATGAATAAAAGAAGAAGGAACGATCTGTATAATGCAAAATGGTTGATTGCGTGAGGACTTCGCCATTAAAAATATAGTGGGAAGAGTACCACATTAAGAGAAAATAGATGCTAGCAAAAACGATCATATATTTGTATAAGTCTTGCTGATTATGTGCTCGTATTTGAAACCAATGGAACACTCCGCATAGCAAGGGAAACATTAAATGAATTTGGAACATCATAATGACATACCAAAGGTGAGGAGCAGCGGTTCCAAGGAACAGGCTTTTTATTCCGTTTTGCATTGTTACGACTTGATTTGTTGTAAATAAGTACACGATGGACCAAAAGAAGTAAGGAGCAAGCAAGTGTGTTGTTTTTTCATAGATGTATGCTGTATAAACAATTCGCTTTGTGTATTGTCGTATTAAATGGAACCCAACAATGAAGATGAATGCGGGTGCTGAAAATTTTGCGAGATTAAACAGCATTCCCATAATGAGAGATTGTTCTAATGCGATGTTTCCTTGGTTTATTGTATATAGTAGGGAAGTTTGCAAAACAACAGCAAGAAATGCAATGCTTTGCAAAACTTTAAATTCTGGTGCGTTTTGTGTCATAGTTTCCATCTCCTTTGTCATACATGATTATAGTACGAAGGAGGGGAAAGGGCTGTGGAAACTTTGTGAAATATATAACAAAGTTATGAAAAGTGAAAAGAAGAGGATGCCCATTTTAAGCATCCCCTTCTATATTATGCAAGTTTGTTTTTTACCCAATCTTTTCCTTCAACAAGACGAGCTGTTAAAACGGCACAAGCGTTATCGCCTGTTACGTTTAACATCGTTGCTGGTGGATCAATGATTGTACTAATAGCTGCGATAATTGGTAGTGCTTCTGGCGGGAAACCATATAGAGATACGATTAACATTTCACCGATCATACCGCCGCCAGGAATGGCACCCATTACGGTTCCAACTAGTAGGGAAACAACAAGTGCGATTGCTAATGTTTTTGGACTTGAGAATTCCATATTGAAAATCCCGAATAAGAACGCGATTTTAATGACGCCACCTAAAACAGATCCGTCTTTATGCAGCGTAGAACCAAGAAGGACAACCGTTTCACGTATATCAGAAGAAATACCCATCTTCTTCGTTGCTTCTAAGTTCGCTGGAATACTGGCTGCACTACTACAAGTTGCAAGTGATGTAACTGTAGGAGAAACCATGTTTCTCCAAAAGATTTGTACACCTTGCTTACGTCCAGCGAGGTAAGCATAAAATGTGAAGAAAACAAAGAAATATATGATAGAAGCTGGGTAGTATACCATTGCTGCTCGGAAATATGTTCCAAGAAGCTGTGGTCCAAATTCACCAACTAACGCTGCGAAGTAGGCAGCAAGTCCAATTGGAGCATAGTACATAATGAAAGAAACAACTTTCATTGAGATTTCTGCACCAGATTGTAAGAAGGTAGCGAATGGTTTTCCTTTTTCGCCAACTGCTGAAGTTGCTACTCCCATTAAAATAGAGAAGAAAATAAGAGCTAGCATATTTTCGCGAGATAGTAGCTTAGAAAAATCTGATACTGTAAAGATGCCAACGATTTGATCGGCAACGCTAATATTTGCAACTTTATCAGGCTTTGTTAATTCTAAGACAACACCTTGGGCGGGCGGGAATACTTTCACAACAATAATCATAAAAATAGCAGCAATAATACTTGTAAATAAGAAAGTCCCAGCCATGCTAGACATAATTTTTCCGAAACGCTTTAATCCATCCATATTGGCGATAGATGAGGCAATGCTAAAGAAAACGAGAGGTACAACAATCGTAAACATTAAGTTTAAGAAAATGTCACCAAGCGGTTTTAAAGCAACTGCATCGGTACCCATGAAATAACCAATGAAACCACCAATTAGGATGGAAGATAATAAAATAAGTGGAAAGCGGTAAGCCTTCATAATATATATCCTCCTATCTATTTGAAAAAAATCTTACTGAACCATTATAACGAGTTGAAGTATTCTTTGCTAGGAAAACACAGATAGAGGAAAATGATCGAAAATAGAGATTTTTTTGTTTTTATATTCGTCATATGAAAGGTTATTTAAACTAGAAATATTGTAAAAAAATTCCCCTTTTTCAAAAAAACATAAGAGTTGTTTGAAGAAGGGTTCATTTACTATAATGTCTTTAGTAGTTAATGTTGGAATCGCTTACAGAGCAGGGTGGTCTTGAGACGAAAAAAGAGATATCAAATATGACAAATCGATACAGATAGTTTTAGGGTTACGATGGTATTCTTTATTTAAGATTTATAAAAGTATAGAATAAGCAATAAGTAGCGCAAGGAAAAAGGGGCGTAAAGAGATAAGATGGATACAGTAGAGACAAAAGCTTTTCATTTAATTTTACATGGTGGAAATGCAAGAAGTTGCGCAATGGAAGCAATTGATTATGCGAAGCGTGGAAAATTTGAAGAAGCGGAAGCTAAATTGCAAAGCGCGCTTCAAGAATTACATGAAGCACATCGTTTGCAAACAGACTTGATACAAAGAGAAGCTGCTGGGGAAAAAACGGAAGTTAAACTGCTTATGGTTCATGCACAAGATCATTTGATGAATGCCATAACGGTGAAGGAATTAGCGAGCGAATTTGTAGAACTATATAAGAAAATGTTAGTGAAAGAATAAGACTTTGCGTATGCAAGGTCTTCAGAGTGTTAGGGAACAGGAGCTGGGTAACTTCTGTTTTTTTTGTTGTTTTTTGTTGGTTAGTCGATATCCCTTGTCGAATCGTCGATATATTCAAATTTGCGCCGATATATGATGAGAAACGATCGATATATTGGAAAAATCGCTAATAAAATTTCATTCACCACTTTATAGGAACACATCATATTTCTTTTTATAATTTTGCAGCAGTTCCCTTTCCACGCGGCCTGTCTAGTCTTATTTATGTAGGAAAAAAGGTCGGTTATGTGAAAAAGATAACCACTTATGTGCGAATCTATTTCCTTTTTCCAATTATATGTAACAATAAAAGTGTAAGGGAGGTGGAAAGGAGTGAAGATTCACCTTGAATTAAATCCATCACAAGATGAAATAGAGATTATTATAAAGACAAAAGAAGTAACCGATGAAGTGCAGCATCTTTTAAAAAGGATAGAAGGAGGGGGTACGAAACAAATTGTTGGAATTTTAGGTCAGCAATATTATTTATTAGAACTGAAAGATATTTATTGGTTTTATGCAGAGGATCGAAAGGTAATGGCTCAAACGCCGAAAGGAATTCTTGAGGTGAAATCACGTTTATACGAATTAGAAGCAAAATTACAAGGTGATCGCTTTGCACGATTTTCAAAGTCTACCCTTGCTAATTTACAACATGTAACAAGCTTTGAAATGTCTTTTAGCGGAAGTATGTGCGCCCACTTTTCTAATGGAATGAAAGAGTATGTTTCCAGAAAATATGTAACTCTTATTAAAGAGGTTTTAAATATAGGAGGGGGTTAAAGCAGTGGTTACTTTATTTGATAGAATCGGCGCTAAAGTTATTGGGGGAATGGCGATGGCGATGGCGTATAGTTTATTGTTTTTAGGGATCGGCTATGTAAATGGCATGGATGTACTAGAGACAAAGACATTGCTTATTCATCTTGTAACAGCAAATATTGTAGGGCTCATTTTCTCATTTGCCTCATTTGTGTTTGAACGAGAAGAATGGGGGATTTTGAAGCAAACAATCATTCACTTTATCCTTTTACTCGGCACATTTTTACCGATTGCGATTTGGATTGGTTGGGTTCCGGGCCGTCTTGTTCCGATCCTTATTTGCACGGGGAGTTTTCTCATTATTTACTTCATTATATGGTTTGCGATGACAATGTATTGGAAGAAAAAAATTGAAGGCTTAAATAATGGATTGAAATAGGCTTAGGGGAGATTTCCTTTAGGCTCTTTTTTTGGTTTGGCATAGATGTAATTTCCGTTCTATTTTATTTTGTGTAAAAAATAGAATAAGCTTGGACAATCGGTTTTTTGATATATAAATCCATTTTGATTTTAGGGCACATAACCCGCTGCTATGAAGAACAAAAAGTGAACTACACTCATTTTCTATCTTTGTTTTCACTTGGCATGGGGCAGGAAGAGGGGCTGACCGCTTCTATGCATGGCTGGATGCTCTCTCTCGCCTAAAAAGGATGGTTTTATGTCATTTGTTCAATTTGTATTTATATATTTAAACACACTAACCGGCCATCTTTTGCTATTTTTCGATAAAAAAATAAAATTTTTGTTGTAACATGCAACTAGACAACTAAACACTAACCTGTTTTTATACAAATATGTGTTAAAAGCGTGTTGTTTTGTAACACACTACTGATATTTTTGATAACACACTTTTTGAAAGCGGTAACACACAAGAAAAACATTTGATAAAATGTTATTTTTAAGCGGTTTTTAAAAGTTGGCACGGTACTTGCATTAATAAATAGCGTAAAGAAAAATAAAAAAACATAAATTTTTTATATCACACAAGGGGGACTTATTAATGAATATTTTACTTTGTTGTTCAGCAGGGATGTCTACAAGTTTACTAGTTACAAAAATGGAAGCGGCTGCAAAAGCTCGTGGCCTTGAAGGAAAGATTTGGGCTGTATCTGGGGATGCAGTAAAAAACAACATTGATGAAGCAGACGTATTATTATTAGGACCACAAGTTCGCTATATGCTGTCTTCTATGAAAGCGCTTGCTGACGAAAAGAACGTTGGTATCGACGTTATTAATCCAATGCATTACGGCATGATGAATGGGGATGCAGTTTTAGATCACGCAATAACACTTAAAAAATAATTAGGGGGAAGAAATAATGCAAAAGTTTATTGCATTTATGGAGAAGTACATTGTTCCAGTCGCTGGTAAAATCGGATCACAACGTCATTTAGCTGCGATCCGTGACGGATTTATTGCAGTTATGCCACTTATCTTAGTTGGTGCATTTGCATCACTGATTAATGGTTTTCCATCTGAAGCTTTCCAAAACTTTATGAAAGATACATTTGGAGAAGTTTGGAAAGATATCGGTGGTGGAATGTGGACTGGTTCTTTCGCAATTTTAGCACTGAGTGTAGCATTTACAACGGCTTATAATTTAGGGAAATCTTATAATGTTGATGGGCTATCAGCAGGTCTTATTTCATTTTGTTCTTTAATTATTCTTACACCAACAACACCAAAAGAAGGCGGTTTGAATTTCCTTTGGACGGGTGCCCAAGGGTTGTTCGTAGCGATTATTGTAGCACTTCTTGTTACTGAGGTATTTCGTTTCTTCGTTCAAAGGGAAATTACTCTTAAAATGCCGGATGGGGTACCACCAGCAGTTATTAAGTCATTTGCAGCGTTAGTTCCAGCTTTTGTAATTTTAACTGTAGTTGCAGGAATTAAATTAGCAATGAAATTAGCAGGTACAAGTGTTCATGAATTTATCTTTAATACACTTCAAGTACCGCTACAAAGTTTAGCAGGTACATTACCTAGTGCAATTGTTATCGTTTTATTCGTTCATGTTCTTTGGTTCTTTGGTTTACATGGTCCAAATATCGTTGCTGGTATTATTGAACCGTTATACTTACCAGCAATAGAAAAAAATGTTAAATTATTCCAAGATGGAACATCTGCATTTGATGTTCCAAACATTATTACAAAACCATTCTTTGATACATTCGTATATCTTGGTGGTTCTGGTGCGACATTAGCATTCTTAGTAGTGGTATTAATTGTAGCAAAAAGTGCACAATTACGTGGTGTATCTCGTTTATCAATTGGGCCAGGTGCATTCAATATTAACGAACCAGTAATTTTTGGTACACCAATCATTTTAAACCCAATTTTATTCATTCCATTTATTGTAACACCACTTGTATTAGTTATTACTTCTTATATGGCAATTTCTCTTGGCTGGGTGCCAAAAACAGTTGCGATAATTCCGTGGGCAACACCACCAATTATTAGTGGTTATCTTGTAACAGGTGGACACATTTCTGGTGCAATTCTACAATTATTCAACTTTGTGATTGCGATGGTCATTTACTATCCATTTGTTGTGTTATGTGACCGTTCCGTTGTTCGTACTGAAAAAGCAGCAGCGCAGGGAAATAATCAATCCGTAACTATGTAACACAGTATTGTTCTCACAGGCTAACGTAGCCTGTGAGAACAACACCTTTATATCATGTTCCGAAAGATGGCACACATCTAGAAGAACACCAAAACTAGATTAATAAAATAATAATATGATAGACACGTTCAAACTGAAGGGGTATGTCAAATCGGTGGAACTTAATAGAGAGGGCGGTATTTATGATGACTACAGCAGAACAAATTCCATTTCAATTAATTTTACACAGCGGTAACGCAAGAAGTTATGCGATGGAGGCACTGCAATATGCAAAACAGGGGAAATTAGTAGAAGCAGATGAAGCGATGGAAAAAGCGAAAGAAGCCATTAATGAAGCACATCATTTCCAAACAGAGCTTATTCAAGGAGAAGCAAGAGGCGAAAAAACAGAGATTAGCGTTCTTTTAATTCATGCACAAGATCATTTAATGAATTCAATGACTGTAAAAGAGTTAGCAGCAGAATTTATTGATCTTTATAAAAAACTTGATGCAAAAGGAGAATAACATATGAGCGGAATTAAAATTGCTACAATCGGTGGTGGATCTAGTTATACACCAGAATTAATTGAAGGATTTATTAAGCGCTATGATGAGCTTCCGGTTCGTGAAATTTGGCTTGTTGATATTGAAGAAGGAAAAGAAAAGTTAGAAATCGTTGGTGATTTAGCAAAGCGTATGGTGAAAAAAGCTGGTTTGCCAATTGATATTCACTTAACACTGGATCGCCGTGCGGCACTTAAGGGCGCTGACTTTGTAACAACACAACTTCGCGTTGGTTTATTAGAGGCACGCGCGAAAGATGAAGCAATTCCATTAAAATATGATGTAATCGGTCAGGAAACGAATGGTCCTGGTGGATTGTTCAAAGCATTGAGAACGATTCCGGTTATTTTGGATATTTGTAAAGACATGGAAGAGCTTTGTCCAGATGCTTGGCTTATTAACTTCGCTAATCCAGCTGGTATGGTAACAGAGGCTGTACTTCGCTATACAAGCATTCAAAAAGTGGTGGGATTATGTAACGTTCCAATTGGTATTCGTATGGGGCTTGCGAAATTATTAGAAGTCGATGCAAGTCGCGTTCATGTTGATTTTGCAGGTTTAAATCATATGGTATATGGATTAAATGTGTATGTAGATGGAGTAAGTGTGATGGATCGTGTGCTAGAACTCGTAACGGATCCAGAAAATCAAATTACGATGGAAAACATCGCAGCTCTTGATTGGGAGCCAGATTTCATTCGTGCTCTTCGTGCAATTCCATGCCCATACCATCGCTACTACTATAAAACACGTGAAATGCTAGAAGAAGAAAAACAAGCTTCGCTTGAAAAAGGTACACGTGCAGAAGTTGTGAAACAATTAGAAGCTGATTTATTCGAGTTATATAAAGATCCAAATTTAGATATTAAGCCACCGCAATTAGAAAAACGGGGCGGAGCTTATTACAGTGATGCGGCATGTAGTTTAATTACATCTATTTATAATAACAAAGGTGATATTCAACCTGTTAATACGAGAAACAATGGTACAATTGCAAGCTTGCCACATGATTCAGCTGTTGAAGTAAACTGTATGATTACAAAGGATGGTCCGAAGCCGATTACGGTAGGAGACTTACCAGTTTCTGTTCGCGGTTTAGTTCAGCAAATTAAATCATTTGAGCGCACAGCAATTGAAGCGGCTGTTACAGGGGATTATTATAAAGCGCTGCTAGCTATGACAATTAATCCGCTTGTACCATCAGATAAAGTAGCAAAACAAATTTTAGATGAAATGTTGGAAGCACATAAAGAATATCTTCCGCAGTTCTTCCAAAAAGTTGAAAAATAATAAGCGGCGCTGACAAAGCCCGCTTTTTTTTATGCAATTAGGAGGGAAAACGTATGATTCAATTAATCGTAAATGCAGATGATTTTGGTCTTACAGAGGGAGTAAATTATGGAATTATTGAAGGCCATGTAAATGGGCTCGTTAATTCTACAACAATGATGATGAACATGCCAGGAACGAAGCATGCGGTACGCTTAGCGAAAGAATATAAGACACTTGGGGTAGGGGTGCATCTCGTTTTAACAGCGGGCAAACCGCTGCTTACTGATGTACCATCACTTGTAAGTGAAGATGGTTTCTTTCATAAGCAACGTATTGTAAGAGAAGGACGTATAAATCCTGAAGATGTTGAAAGAGAATGGACTGCTCAAATTGAAAAGTTCTTATCTTCTGGACTAACACCAACTCATTTCGATAGCCATCATCATATACATGGTTTACCAATTTTACATGATGTTCTAGAAAGGTTGGCAGAAAAATATAATGTACCGATTCGCAGATGTGACCAAGAGAGAGCAGTACAGCCATTTTCGGATGTGTTTTACAGTGACTTCTATGGTGATGGTGTGCAGAAAGATTATTTTGTTAAGTTAAAAGAGCGTGTGAAGGATGGCGAGTTAGTAGAGGTGATGGCGCACCCTGCTTATATTGATCCTGCGCTTGTGAAGCTTTCTTCTTATGTAATAGATCGTGTGAAAGAGTTACGCATTTTAATAGAATGTGAGTTGCCAGAAGGGATAGAGCTTGTGAAGTTTTGATATATATAACCTGAAATTTTGGTTGGAAAAGAGGATCCGCTTATGGATAGAAGCGGTCAGAGCTTTTTTTATTCCCATGCCAAGTGAAGCCAAAAGGAGTAAGAGAGAGGAGATCTTCTTTTGGTTCCCAAGCCATGATTTATATGCTTGAGAATCAAAATTTCTAGAGTAGAAAAGACGGTTTATTAAGACCGTCTTTTTGTATTAATAGATAATAGAAATAATATAGCCGCTGAAAGCACCCAGAACAACTATGATCCATGGTGGTGTTTTCCAAAATGTTACTAGACAAAATAGGAGAGAGGCAATGACAAAGTCAGACGTACCTTGGATGGAGCTTGTCCAAATTGGATTGTAAAAAGCAGCTAGTAAAATGCCAACAACAGCGGCATTAACGCCAAGGAGTGCGCCTTGTACATAAGATAAGCGTCTAACTTGATCCCAAAATGGCAGTACGCCAATGACAAGTAAGAATGCAGGGAGGAAGATAGCAATTGTCGCAAGAGTAGCTCCTAACGTCCCATCTAGCACAGCTCCTATGTAAGATGCAAATGTAAACAGAGGACCTGGAACGCCTTGTGTTAGGCCGTATCCTGCTAGAAACTGTTCTTTTGTCATCATCCCATGTAATACAAATTCATTTTCGAGAAGAGGAAGAACGACATGTCCCCCGCCAAACACGAGTGAGCCAGAGCGATAGAAACTATCAAACATGGCGATCCAGTGTGAAAATGGTCGTAAGATTGGTAACAGGAATAATAAACTAAAGAATAGTAGGAGACATGTGGCGGCTGTTATACGTGAAACAGGAATATGTGTTTTACTAGCAGGCGAAATTTCATGCTTACGATATAAGAGCCAACCGATAAGACTAGCAACTAGAATAAGTGCAACTTGTGTCCAAGCACTTGGAAATAACAATGCGATTGCAGCAGTAAGGATGACAATGGTTGCTCGGTTTCGGTCTAGTATTAAATTTTGAGCCATTCCCCATATTGCATGGGCAACAATTGCTACTGCTACAAGTTTTAAACCATGAATCCAACCAGCATCCACTACATAAAACTGCTGGAGTAGTGAAGCGGAAAAGACAAGAATAAAAACTGATGGGAGTGTAAATCCGGCCCAAGCGACTATAGCTCCAAGAAGTCCTCCGCGCGATAAACCGATGCCAATTCCAACTTGACTGCTTGCAGGGCCGGGAAGGAATTGACAGAGTGCCACTAAATCTCCATAGCTTCGTTCATCTATCCATTTTCGTTTTTGTACATATTCGTGATGGAAGTATCCAAGGTGAGCGACAGGTCCTCCAAAAGAAGTAAGGCCTAGTTTAAGTGATACGAGAAAAATTTCTATTATAATTTTCAAGAGAGCCTCCTTAGTACATGTAAATATATAAATGCCAATTGAAAAAATGAGATAAAATCATTCTTTTTTAGGTGGGCAAGAGAATCCAGATTTATATATACATGTATTATACAAGAGTTAGTTTGATGAGTGGAATTAGGATTACGTAAAGTTTTCGTAAAGATTCTTTGATAGGAAGAGGAGAACGTATAAAAAGCAACGTTGAAACAGTCATAATTGGTCGTGCCTTGGCAATAAATTAGTTAAAGGGATATCAGTATGCATTTGAAATTTAGATAAGGAGAATGTTGCTAGTATGACAAAACACTTTGTTGCTAAGCTAAAAGGTGATAATGAATTACCTCCTGTAAAAACAAAAGCCTATGGGGTAGCAGAATTGATCTTTAATAGCGATTTCACAAAATTACATTATAGGGTTATTTTGAAAAATATTGAGAAGGTAACATCTTGCCAAATTCATTTAGGAAAAGGGGATCAGACAGGACCGGTAGTTATTTTTTTATATGGACCTATGAAGCCGGGAATTAGCGTGAAGCAAGGAGCGATAACGGGTGTGGTGTCTGCTGAAGAGTTAGAAGGTCCTTTACAAGGAAAGAAATTTGAAAATCTTGTGCAGGCAATTGATGCAGTGAATGCATATGTAAATGTTCATACAAAGGCACATGCGCGGGGAGAAATTCGCGGGAACGTAAAGGAGTATAGTCGATCGATGAGCCGCTAAGTAAACACATCCGTGAATATGAGTATTCACGGATGTGTTTACGTTATTCTTTTTTTTCTGGTTGATTCTTTATGAAAAAGTCCATTACATAAAACACTTCGTCATCTGGAATTTGTACGTCAAATGTATTTTCAATCGGTTGCAGAGCTTTTTTCACTTTCATATACATCCAGTATTCATCTTGTCTACGAGTTTCTTTATCAGGATAAGGGAGGAGTTTTTCTCCCTTTTGCAATCGGTCGATCATACAGCTCATATGCAAAATAACGCCCATTAAACTATCAGGATTTAACTGTAAGGAGATGAGCTCTTGAATTGTATTGAGTGCATATCGTATTGTTTTTATCATTAGTGCTCCATCATCGCGCTGCATTTGTTGCCCGAGAATGTCAGCCATTTTTGCGTATGTTTCTTCATATGTAATTAATTCTTGGATTGGTTGAATCGCTTTGTAGTTTACAATATCTTGGAAATGATACGTTAAACATGGGACTTGTACATCAAAGTTGGTGACAATACAAATCATATTGCGTTCTTTTTTTATGTTTTCGATCATTTTTGTTAAGTCTTTTTCATGAACAATACTAATTGGAATAATTTCTATTAAATCTTTATCAAATCTTAAATAGTTTTCCAGCATTTTTTGGATGGCCAGTGCGCTTCCTTCTCCTGTTAAACAAGCTGTTAAAATGACTGATTTCATTGGAGCGAGTGGCTTTTTCTTTTCTTCTTGTACGTTCAGGTAAAATGGTGTTAAGTTTTTCACAGTTTCATATAACGCATCTAACGAGTAACCGAGCTGGGCCTTTCGAGCTGCTTCTAGTACGTGCGGCGTACTTGTCATTGAGAGAACACGTACAGGGATATGAAATTCAGTCTCTAATATATCGCCAATGTAAGCGAGTGATCCCATATCAACAAGTAAAAGAAGACCATTTATAGACCCGAGTGTTTTCATATATACTTTTACTCGTTCTAAGAAATCTTTCGGTGATTCATGAAGCGGCATATCAATTCCTGTTACTTCATCAATACCGAGAAGCTCGTTGGCGACATTTGCCATTTCTATTGCGATACCATTGCCGTGAGCCAAAATTAATACTTTTACTTCTGTTTGGGATGCTGGAATAGGATCGACAACGAAAAACATTGTTAAAAATCCTGCTTCATCAATTGGCATTGTAACTTGTAATTCTTCTTCTAGTAGCTGAATGCACTGCATGGCTACCGAGAAGGCTTCTTTATATTTTGTGCGAATTTGATTGAGCTGCGGGTGGTGAATTTGTTTCCCGCCTTGCAATCGTTGTAAAGTTGTCTGTACATGTAAACTTAAAGCGAGAAATACTTTCTCATCGAATGTTTTAGCTAAATGTTTTTCTGCCAGTTCAGCAATTTTTTCGCAAACGGAAACGATATTTCGATCGACAATTTTGAAGACGTTTTCATGAGTTGTCTTTTTTGACATTTGATTAAAATATTGAACGAAGAAGCTTTGGATATCGTTGTCGATGAGCAATTCTAATTCTTCTTCTTCAATCCCGCGTGCTTGTAGTTCTTCATATTTATGGTCAATGTAATCATAAATGGAAGAGCGTGTATCTTCTGTTTTATGTTTACTCCATCCTTTATCACTTGTAAACACAAATGTTTCATTTGGTACTTGATATAGATGGCGGCTTTTTCTTTCGATAAATAAGCCTTCTTTCATGTACCATGGTAAATCAGTACTAGAAACGCGTACAAAGTCTCTTTTCTTTGTGACAAAATCAGAATAAGCCTTTGCGCAGGCAATTTGTACATCGGTTTTTAATTGCCCGATATTGTTTGGACATTGATAAAAGACGAAAGCGCGCATTGTATTTGGGCTAACATGAATTTTCTTTCGCAAGCGAATCGCTTCATTTGTAAAGAAGAGTTGCAATAGGGTGAAGCGTTCCTGATACGTGCGCTCACGAAGTGGTGGAAGCGTTACAGTCATCGGAATGCGCCTTGTAAATGTTTTGAGTAAAAATGAGTTCGGTTCTTCTGTTGTTGCTGTAATAATGAGTACGCGTGCCTGACGTTCGTTTTCTGTTTCTCCAAGGCGACGATACACGCCGCGATCAATAAATGTAAAGAGCATTTCTTGTCCTTCTGGCGGAAGTCGGTGCACTTCATCTAGAAAGAGAATGCCTTCATGTGCTTTTTCGATTAATCCTTTTTGGTCACTTGCACCAGTGTAAGCACCTTTCTTAATCCCGAAAAGTTGTCCAAGAAGAAGCTGTGGATTATTTGCGTAATCCGCACAGTTAAAAACGATAAACGGTGCCGATTTTGGAAGCTGATTGACTTCAATTGCGTATTCATGCATTAAAGATGCAAACATAGACTTACCAACGCCTGTTTCCCCAAGTAGTAATGTATGCATACCATTTGGAGGATAGAGTACAGCGGCTTTTGCTTTTTCAATTGCAATTTTGAGACTTGTGTTTTCTTTGGCAAAGGCATCAAGTGAAGTATCATCATTTGAATGCGTTTCCATAGGAAGGTTAACTTCTAAATAGAAACGGACAGGACGAGTTCCTGTTTTAGATAAACGACCATCTTTCACAAGTTTATTTAAATCACTGCTTACATTTGCACGATCTAGCTTTAAAAGTGTAGCGAGTTCAGACGCTGTTACACCTTCTGAGTAAGTCCCTTTTTTTATTGCATTATAAATGAGGTCCACTCGTTTCATTTTTCTTCACCTCGAAACTTCATCACTATTTAAAATTTTACACAAAAATAGGAAATGTGGGAAGAAAAAAGAATAAACAGCTCCAGTATTTATACTCAAGCTGTTATAATCTTGTGTCCTTCCAAAAATTAACTTCTAAATGAGAGGAAGGATTATATGGGAGAAGTGTGTATCCCTTCGCCTTAAGGTAGTCAATTACTTTTGGAAGAATTTGCACGGTGACGCTAGAGTCGTGCATTAAAATAACTTCAACTTGTTCGTCACTTTGGTTTATTACCCGTTCTAGTATAGCAGAAGGATTGTGATAACTTTTCCAGTCATATGTATCGATTGTCCAGTCCCACATTTTGTACCGAGCAGAAACAAGTGCATCACGATAATTCTTTTTTAAATAAGGCATACTACCATATGGAACGCGGACGAGGTGTGTATCCAAACTTGCTATATGGCTGACAATTGAGCGGGCTTGTTCCATTTCGGTAATTAAAATGGAGGGATCACCAGTGTATAGACGTTTCACATCATGAGACATGCTATGAAGCCCGATATAGTGACCTTCTTGTACGAGTCGTTTCATTGTTTTAGGATAATGTGAAACTTTGCCGCCAATTACAAAGAAGGTTGCTTTTCCTTGTTTTTGTTTTAAGATGTTTAAAATTTGTGTTGTATATTTGTTTGGTCCATCATCGAATGTTAAGTATGCAATTTTGGATGGAAGAGCCGCTTCCTGAATTGGAGATTGATGTATACGTGGGGAGTTAGCGGCAGCTTCGGTATAGGATACTGAACATGTAGTCATACACAAAAATATAATTGTGCATCGAAATATTTGCTTCATCATCATACTCACCCTCAGTCTAACAGTCATGAAGAAGGAATGCAGATCCATTTTCATTATTCCCTTTATATGTATATCTTTCTCCAATAGAAGAACTCTCAAACAAACTATATTTTGGAAATGAAAATAGCACCCTTTCTAAAAAAGAAAGAGTGCTATTGGAATATTTTTTATTAGTAAAGGCTATACTACAATTATTCTTCGCGTTTTTTTACTTTTTTATAGAAGGAAATAATTGGTTGGTAACGTTCGTGTACAATACCAATGATCTCTGCTACTAATTCCGTGAAGAAGATTAAAGCGAACAGTAGGATAACGGATAACCATAATGTTGCGCTCGTGAATATAATCGCATTGACGCTAAAGAAAATCCCAAATGCGTAAATAATTAGTACCGTTGTACGGTGAGAGAATCCCATTGCTAATAGACGATGATGTAAATGGGACTTATCTGGTGCAGAAATTGGTTTTTTATTTACAACACGACGAATAATCGCAAAGGTTGTATCGAATACTGGTACACCTAAAATAATAATTGGAACAACAAAGCTGAATAATGTTACGCTTTTGTATAGTCCAAGTAACGAGATAACAGAAATACAATATCCTAAAAACAGTGCACCTGTGTCTCCCATAAAAATTTTTGCTGGATGGAAGTTATAGAATAAAAATCCAAGTGTACTTGCAAGTGCAATAAGTGCCAACGGTAAAATAATGACAGCACCAGTACCGATAGGACTAGTAAAGGCCATATATGCTAAGGTAGCAAGGACGATAGATGAAATCCCAGCGGATAGTCCATCTAATCCGTCAATTAAGTTAATGGCATTTGTAATACCGACAATCCAGAATACTGTAATTGGATATGCAAGTAGCCCAAGCTCTGTATCACCTAGTATTGGAATGTATAGAACTTGCACTAATAATCCACTTTTTACAATGAGTGCGGCAATCATTAGTTGTCCACCAAATTTTACCTTTGCTGATAATTCATACATGTCATCTAAAATACCGATAATGACGATGATGACAGCTCCTACACTAATTGACATCATTCTTTCTTCGTACAATCCACTAACAAAAAATCCTACAGCTACACCAATGAAAATTGCTAGTCCGCCTAGGCGAGGCATAATTTTTTGGTGTACTTTACGTGCGTTTGGCTTATCGGTTGCTCCGATTTTTAATGCTAATTTGATGACGAAGGGAGTAACGGCTAATACGGTAATGAAAGATGCCAAAATTGCATAAATCACTTGTGAGTCCATTAATACCCCACCTTTTATATTTTAACGTAGTTTTTCTTTTTAATTATCTGAAAATTTTGATGCTTATTTGCAGGCTCATAACATATGGTATCACAAAAAGATTAGAATTCAATCTTTTTTCTTTTACACCGTAATTGAAAATGAATAAAAAATATGACGAATGCGATGTCTTATAAAAAGGTTGCGATATAGTTGCTCCTGAACTTATACCGCTTATCTTTGAATTTGTAGTATCGATTTATCATTTGTACATACGAGTTCTTTTCGTAAGTAGGAATGTTATGACGCCGCTGGTAATCAATCTCTTTACTATAAGTGTTGCACGTTAAAATACGTATGTTTCATGTTAAAGTATGGAAATTTCTAATATGTTTGATAATAGAACAGTTTGTAAAGAAATGCATGCAAATAAATGATGGTATTTTACAAAATCTTAAAAAAAGAAAGAGAAAACGTCTCATATAATAGGGAATAGGAGCCAGCGTGCGAGTTCCATGTTCATTTTTCGTATGAGAGGGGGAAGGACAGAGTACGTAACCGCATCCATGTTACGTACTCTGTGCGGAGCGTGTAATGAAAATTACAGTGATAGGTACTGGATATGTTGGATTAATTACTGGGGTAGGATTAGCCACATTAGGTCATTCAGTTACTTGTTTTGATATAGATCAAGAGAAAATAGCGCGAATAAAGCAAGGAGAAATGCCTATTTATGAACCGGATTTAGAGGGATTTATAGAGACCACTGTCCAAGAAAAAAAGCTCGTGTTTACATCAAGTCAACTAGAAGCATTTAAGCAGGTAAGTTTCATATTTGTAGCAGTAGGCACACCTTCTTTACCAGATGGAACAGCGGATTTAACATATATTCGTAATAGCTGTTATGCAATTGGTACGTACGCCAATTCAGATGTAATTGTTGTTACAAAAAGTACAGTTCCTGTAGGGACAAACAATCAAATGAAGGAATGGATCGAGGAGAAATTGCAAGGGCGACATACGATACAGATCGTATCCAATCCAGAGTTTTTACGTGAAGGTTCTGGTATATATGATTTTTTTCATGGTGATCGTATCGTCATAGGATCAGAAACAGAAGAAATTGCCGAGAAGGTAGAGTGGTTATATAGTAAGCTGTCCATTCCGACGTTTGTTACAGATATTCGCAGTAGTGAGATGATTAAATATGCTTCAAATGCTTTTTTAGCCACAAAAATTAGCTTTATCAATGAAATCTCTCATATATGCGAGAAAGTGGATGCGGATGTATTAGAAGTAGCAGTTGGTATGGGGATGGATCGGCGAATCAGTCCTCACTTTTTACAAGCAGGTATTGGGTATGGGGGTTCATGTTTTTCAAAAGACACAAATGCTCTCGTTCAAATTGCGGGTAATGTTGAACATGATTTTCGGTTACTAAAAGCGGTCATTGAAGTGAATAATAAACAACAAATGATGCTTGTTAAAAAAGCGAGAAATGTACTAAATATGAGGGGAAAGCAAGTTGCGGTGTTAGGTGCGGCCTTTAAACCGAATACAAATGATATTAGGGAAGCGCCGTCGCTGCTCGTTATAAAAGAATTATTAGAGATAGGAGCAAAGGTAAGTGTATATGATCCGCAGGCTATTGGGCATATGCAACAGTTGTTTAGAGACAAAATAAAATATACAACTGATTTAGATGAGGCCATCATAGAAGCTGATGCAGCGTTTATCATAACGGAGTGGGAATCTATACGAACGTACCCATTAGAGAAGTATGTGAAGCTGATGCGTGAACCTATTTTATTTGATGGGAGAAATTGTTATACTGGGGAAGATGTTGAGAAACATAGAATAGACTATTATTCTATTGGCAGAAAGAGCATCTGTAATAGGAAAAGTTTTACTGCCTATTAAGAACGCTTTCTTTTGTCCTTGTATACTCTCCTATATAATGGGGGGAACAATGCTGTATAAAACCATGTGGATTTGCCGGCAATTAAGTTGTGATTATGAAAAAGAAAGGAGATTTTTTTTATCTTTTTTTTTCACTTGGCATGGCGTTAAAAGCAGGTCTAGCCTATGCATAGACGCTCGCTCCCACTTAAAATGATAGGTTTTATGTTAATTTTTACATATTGTAACTATTGAAAGAAAAGAGGCAATAAAATGACTGAGCGTTTAAAAGTAATGACGATTTTTGGAACACGTCCAGAGGCAATTAAAATGGCACCTCTTGTATTAGAGTTACAAAAACACCCTGAGCGAATTGAGTCAATTGTAACAGTAACAGCGCAGCATCGCCAAATGTTAGATCAAGTATTAGATATTTTTGGTATTACACCAGATTTTGATTTGAATATCATGAAAGACCGTCAAACATTAATTGATATTACAACACGTGGTCTACAAGGTTTAGATAAAGTAATGAAAGAAGCAAAGCCGCACATTGTTCTTGTACATGGAGATACAACAACTACCTTTATTGCAAGCCTTGCTGCTTTTTATAATCAAATTCCGATTGGTCATGTGGAAGCTGGTTTGCGCACATGGGATAAATATTCTCCATATCCGGAAGAAATGAACCGTCAATTAACAGGTGTAATGGCAGATCTTCATTTCTCTCCTACAGCAAAATCAGCAACGAACTTGCAACAAGAAAATAAAAATGAAGCACATATTTTCATAACAGGAAATACAGCGATTGATGCACTGAAAACGACAGTGAAAGAAAAATATAGTCATCCGGTGCTTGAGAAGCTTGGAAATGACCGACTTGTACTTATGACAGCACATCGTCGTGAAAATTTAGGAGAACCAATGCGTAACATGTTCCGTGCAATTAAGCGCCTTGTTGAAAAGTATGAAGATATACAGGTTGTATATCCAGTACATATGAATCCTGTTGTGCGCGAAACAGCTAACGATATTTTAGGGGATCATAACCGTATTCACTTAATTGAACCGCTAGATGTTATTGATTTCCATAACGTTGCCGCACGTTCATACTTAATGTTAACAGATTCTGGTGGTGTACAAGAAGAAGCGCCATCTCTTGGTGTACCGGTTCTTGTCCTCCGTGATACGACAGAGCGTCCAGAAGGTATTGAAGCAGGTACGTTAAAACTAGCAGGAACAGATGAAGAAACAATCTTCACACTTGCAGATGAATTGTTATCGAACAAAGAAGCGCATGACAAAATGGCGCAGGCATCTAATCCTTACGGTGATGGCCTAGCTTCAGAGCGTATTGTAGAAGCGATTTTACAATATTTTAATAAAAAGTAAGTAAAAAGAGCCTCTTCCCCTATCTGTCGATCTAGGGAGAGGCTCTTTGTTTTGCTGCTTTATTGATGATTCCGCATTAACCATTCTGCGTTCGCGTTCGTCGAAGGAAGTTCTTCCTCCTCCTTTTTCTTAGTAGGTGGAGTGTTTGAATTTGTATTTGAATCAGTTGTAGCATTCGTGTTTGTCTTATCCTGTTCTAAGTTTTTCGAAAGGATATTGCGAACGTTTTGAACGCTTTTTTCGTCTGGGATAAAGTAATAAATATCGTTTATTTTTTTATCGGCACCTTCTAATTTAATCGTTTGTATAGTAGAAGGGTCGAAGCCAGCAAACTTACTATATAAGGACAGACCGTCAGAGACAGGTATATCAGTTTTTATATATTTTCCAACAACTTCTGTTAAGTCTTTAATTTTAAAGACAGTGGAAGCGGAATTTAGTTTATGAGCAACTGCAGCAAGTACTTGTCGTTGTCTTGCAGCACGGCCATAATCCCCATTTGGGTCTTGTTTTCGCATACGGACATAAGCGAGTGCTTCTTCCCCATTTAATTCTTGTTTACCTTGTTTAAACTGAATGAGTTTGTAGTAATCGATATCAGATCGTTCTTCAAAATCGAACGGAACATCAACTGTAATGCCGCCGACAGCATCGACAATGCCTTTAAAGCCTTTGAAATCGATTTTAATATAATGGTCAACAGGTACACCAAAAAACAGCTCGACGGTATCTATGGCCATTCTCTCTCCGCCATAAGCATGTGCGGCGTTAATTTTATCTTTTTTATTTTTTCCAGCAATCGTAACACGTGAGTCACGTGGAATACTCATAAGCGAAACACTTTTAGTTTGTGGATCAATTTTTGCGAGCATAAGGGAATCTGTTCGTCCATTTTGTCCATCTGTGGCATAATCTTCAATTCCCATAATGAGGACATTGAAAGGTTCTTTTGTAATTTTTACATTTGTTTCACGTAATTTGGATTTATCACGAGTATAACCACTATACATCTCCATAAGCGATGAATAAGAATTAAATGCATAAAGTCCTACACTACTAATGAGGCCTATAACAATGAGATAGATGAAAAATCTACGTCTACGCTTTTTTTTAATTCTTCTCTTTTGGAGATGATGATAACGCTTTTCCATACATAATCTCCTTTTAATTATATGTTATTGTTGCATAACGTTTTGCTCTAAATAAAGCATATCGTCTTCTTGTATTGTACATTTCCCATTTGTTAACTCAATCATCCAATTTGTGAAAACTTGTTTTTGATCTTCTTCCACATAAGTGTCAAAGGTCACATTTTCTAGGTAATGTATATCTTTAATTGCATAGTTGGAGTGACGTAATTCGTTTTCAATTTTTCCGAGCAGTGTATAGTCGACTGCTGTTTTCATAACTCGCATTAATTTTCTTTCAACGACACCTACATGGTTAATTCCTTCGCTTGTACATTTTCCATATGCGCGAATTAAACCACCAGCACCAAGTTTAATACCACCAAAATAGCGTGTGACGACAACGACGGTATCTTTTAAGCCTCGTTTTTTTAATACCTCTAGCATCGGCACACCAGCTGTACCACTTGGTTCCCCGTCATCATTTGCCTTTTGAATTTGATCTTGTTCTCCAATTAAATAGGCCGAACAGTTATGCGTTGCGTTCCAATGTTGCTTTTTTATTTTTTGAATAAATTCTTGCGCTTCTTCCTCTGTTTTCGCGCGGCTTATATAGCAAATGAAACGTGATTTTTGAATGACAATCTCGTGCTCACCGTATTCTTTAATTGTTAAATATTGTAATAGCAATGGTATGCTCCTACCTTTCAAGATTACTAGTACTTTTTATTGTAAAAGGGGGCGTTTTCAGATTCAAACATTTTTTGTAATAAGATAATAAATTATATGATAAATGGAATGTTTTTATTGTAAATTGCCCTGCTCCTGATTATAATCGTAAACCGGCATTTTTCATACAGTAATGCACCTTTTTCTATTTTCGTGTAAAATTAAGAGATAAAAATTTTTTATAAGGCAGGTACGAAGATGAGAACAGCTATTGTTACGGATAGTACAGCATATATACCGAAGCATATTCGTGAAGAACTCAATATATATATGATCCCATTGAATGTAGTTTTTGGGACGGAATCTTATCAAGAAGAGGCAGAGATTACAGCGGAGGATTTTTATGTAAAAGTACGTGAACAGAAAGAACTTCCGAAAACTTCTCAACCAGCAATTGGAAAGTTTGTAGAGCTATTTGAAGAGCTATCGAAAGAATACGATGCTGTGGTTAGTATCTTTCTTTCAAGTGGATTTAGTGGTACGTATCAAACAGCAACGACAGCTGGACAAATGGTAGAAGGAATTGATGTATATACGTATGATTCTGAAATTAGTTGTGCCGTACAAGGGTTTTATGTATGTGAAGGTGCAAAACTGGCGAATGAAGGGAAAACGCCAGAAGAAATTTTAGCTAGGCTGGATGAAATGAAACAAACAATGGATGCATATTTTGTTGTAGATGATTTACATCATTTACAACGTGGTGGTCGCTTAAATGGTGCACAGGCGTTTATTGGAAGTTTGTTGCAAGTAAAGCCTATTTTATATTTTAAAGATAAAGTGATTGTTCCGTTTGAAAAAATTCGTACACGTAAAAAAGCGCTGAAGCGTATCGTCGAAATTCTTGATGAGCAGGCAAGTAAAGGTCTGCCAATGGAAGCTGTTGTTATTCATGCGAATCGTGAAGAAGAGGCGAAAGAGTGGCAGCGAGAATTACAAGAAAAGTATCCAAATGCTACAATTAGCATTGGCTATTTCGGTGCTGTAATTGGAACGCATTTAGGAGAAGGTGCACTAGGCTTAGGCTGGTATATAAAATAATAAAAATGTAAAAGCTCTCTTTTTGTAGAGAGTTTTTTTACGGATATTCATATTGAATTGGTAAGTTAAAATTGGTAAAATTTAACTTACGAAAGAGCGATAAAAAAGCATTTTTTTAGGTGGTAGAGAGGACCGTTCATAGATAGAAGCGGACAGAGTCGTTTTAAGCCCTATGCTATGTGAAAACAGAAGGAGAAAAAGAGAGGGAGTTTCTTTTTGTTTTTCATAGCTGCGATTTATATACTGGTAAATCAAAATGTTTATATAGAATGGGGAAAGTTTTATTGCTTACTTTTTATAAGAAACTATTTTATAATGAAGGAGAGGTGAAACATATGGAGCATAATTCTTGTTTATGTCCAAAGTTTGAGTCGGCTTTTACACTACTTAGTAAAAAGTGGACGGGCTTAATTATTAAATCTTTGCTAGAAGAACCGAAACGCTTTAGAGAAATTGCGGATATTATCCCGAATATGAGTGATCGTATGTTGTCAGAGCGTTTAAAGGAATTAGAGAGTGAAGGTATCGTCGTACGTAATGTTTATCCAGAAGTACCTGTTAGAATCGAATATGGATTGACAGATAAAGGAAAAGCGTTAGAAAGTGTTATGAATGAAGTCCAAAACTGGGCTGAAAAATGGGTGAAATAACAGAGTAATCGATGAATAGGGAAAAAAATCACAAGGGAAACTCCTTGTGATTTTTTATGACAATTACACAAAAATATAGCGTGATTGTCTTAAGATTCTACAAAGAAATACAGGATTAGAAGAGAAATGTCAGGAAATGACATGCGAAATATTACATTTATTTTACAAAAGCGTAACATTGATAAAATATGTCCTGAAATATGATATAAATTTTAATAGATTATATACGGAAAAGAAAAAAAGAAAGCGGTGTAAAAAACAAAATGAAAAAGCTAAAAATGGCGTCTTGCGCATTGGCTGCAGGATTTATGATGTTTTCGGTAGTAACACCAAATGTGTTTGCGGAAAAGGCTGAGGATGTAAATACACAAATTAACGCACAAAATGACACTTTACATAAACAACAACAAGAACGTGATGAGCTTCAAAAACAAATGAATGACTTAAATAAAACAGTTCAAGGTTTAGATAAGTCTGTTCAAGAAAACGCTGGAAAACTTGAAGAAACAACGAAAAAAGTAGAAGAAACACAAGCACTAATCGAGAAGAAAAATCAAAATATTGCAGAGTTACAAACAAAAATCGCAAAGCGTGAAGATTTATTAAGAAAGCGCTTAGTAGCACTTCAAGAGCAACCAAATACGAACATCGTAACTGAAGTTGTTGTAAACTCTAAAAATATTGCTGATTTAGTAGATCGTTTAACTTCTGTTTCTAAAATTTTTGAATCTGATGAAGATATCATGAAAACACAACAAGAAGATCAAACAAATGTGAAAAAAGATGTTGAAACGGTAAAAGAAAAACAAAAAGAATTAAAAGAAGCACAAGTGAAAATCGAAGATGTAAAGAAAGAACTTGATGTTGAAAAAGCAAAAAAACAAGAAGCAGTAAATGATTTAAGCGGTAAAATGGATACAGTTGTAAACAGCATGACAAGCACAGAAGAGCAATTAAAAGATCTTGAAAAACAAGCGTTACAATTACAACGTATAGCTGAAGAAGAAGAGAAAGCAAAAGCTGCACAAGAAGAAGCTGCGAAGAAACAAGCAGAAGAAGCTCAAAAACAACAAGCAGCACCTGCAGAGCAAGCGGCAGCACCAGCAAAAGCAGAAGAGCCTAAAAAAGAAGAAGTTAAGAAAGAAGAACCTAAACAAGAGCAACCTAAAAAAGAAGAGTCTAAAAAAGAAGAGCCTAAAAAAGAAGAGAAAAAGCAAGAGAAAAAACAAGATACGCCAGCACCAAATACAGGTGGCGTAATTGGTAAAGCACAACAATACCTTGGTCTTCCGTATGTATGGGGAAGTGCATCTCCATCAAATGGCGGTTTTGACTGCAGTGGTTTCATCTCTTACATTTTTGGTGTAGGTCGTCAAGATGTTGCTGGTTACTGGAACTCAGTTTCTAAAGTAAGTAGCCCACAACCTGGAGACTTAGTATTCTTCCAAGGTACTTATAAGGCGGGTCCTTCTCATATTGGTATTTACGTTGGTAATGGCCAAATGATTCATGCTAGTGATAAAGGTATCGCATACGGTGATATTAACAGCAGCTATAATCAAAAACATTTCTTAGGTTACGGTAGATTCTAGGATTTGAATGATATAAAACATGTGTATAAAGTCGATAGCTTACTATTTTAAAAGTAGGTTATCGGCTTTTTTGCGTTTTTACGAGAGAAAGAGAAGGCGGTATAGTACAGTTAAGCGATGTAAGTACAAATAAAAACATCTTTTTTAGATAGGAGAGAGCGTCCGTCCATGGATAGAAACGGTCAGTTCTTTTTTAAGCCCCATGTGGAAATCTAATGGGAAATGAATCCGATAGAAGTCCGATTACTGAGGGTGAACAAGTAGTGGAGAGGAAAAACATTGATTAAAACTTCACTTTATAGGGGTGTTACGATGTTAGCAGGAAGACAGGTGTTGTTAGAAGAGCTATTCGTTACAAAGGATGAATTAGATCGTATGGAAGGACAAGGAAAGATCTCTTTAGAAAGAGGTGTTATCAAGAAATCTTCACGCTATGTATGTCAGCGCTGCGGAAATATGGAAGGGCGGTTATTTGCTTCGTTTTTATGTAAAAAGTGCAATCAAATGTGCACATATTGCCGAAAATGCATCACGATGGGGCGAGTGGGAGAATGTACCGTGCTCGTTCGAGATATACGAGATGTAGTATGGGAGAGTTTGCCGAATCCTTTACGATGGGAGGGGAAATTATCACTTGGACAGGAGAGGGCAGCTAGCGGAGTAACAGAAGCAGTACGCCAAAAAGAATCTTTTTTTATCTGGGCAGTATGCGGAGCTGGCAAGACAGAGATGCTGTTTTATGGAATAGAAGAGGCGCTCAAAAAAGGAGAGCGGGTTTGTATTGCGACGCCGCGGACCGACGTTGTGTTAGAGTTAGCACCTCGTTTACAGGCTGTTTTTCCTGATGTATTGATTGCTGCACTATATGGTGGTAGTTTCGATCGTGAAAAGGAAGCAAGACTCTTTGTTTCTACAACACATCAGTTGCTTCGTTATTATAGAGCATTTGATGTCATGATTGTGGATGAGATTGATGCCTTTCCATATGCGGCGGACAAGATGCTTCATTATGCAGTAGCGCAGGCGAGTAAAGAGAATGCAGCACACATTTACTTAACTGCAACGCCAGCAGAAACATGGAAGCGTAAGTTAGCGAACGGGAAACAAAAAGGGGTAATTATTCCAGGGCGCTATCATCGTCATCCTTTGCCAGTCCCGAGATTCAGGTGGTGCGGCAATTGGAAAAAGGCGCTAAAGCGACAAGGAATTCCGCTCGTTGTTTTAACATGGTTAAAGTATCATCTCCTCAAACAATCTCCTATTTTTCTATTTGTTCCCCACGTACGTTACATTGATGAAGTAACGGCATTGTTAAAACCATTAGATAATCGAATTGAAGGTGTTCATGCGGAAGATTCAGAGCGGAAAGAAAAAGTAGCTGCGTTTCGAAAAGGGGAGATCCCGTTATTAGTAACGACGACGATTTTAGAACGCGGTGTGACGGTAGAAAATTTACAAGTAGCTGTGTTAGGGGCGGAAGAAGCCATTTTTTCAGAAAGTGCACTTGTACAAATTGCTGGCAGGGCTGGTAGAAGTCATCGTAAGCCAGATGGTGATGTTTTTTATTTTCATTATGGAAAAACAGAAGCAATGGTACACGCGAAAAAGCATATTCAATCTATGAATGCGAGGGCGAAACGAGAAGGATTGATAGATTAATGCATTGTTTACTTTGTGATGATTTTATTTTAGAGAGTGTTAGCTGGCATTCATTTTTTATTAAGTTTGAAAGGCGATGTATATGTGAGAGGTGTGAACGGAAACTTCCCCATATTATAGGAGATATTTGTGATGACTGTGGTAGACCTTTTGAGTTTCTTTCAAAGGAGTATAGAGAAGGGAATGTTTGTAAGGATTGTATAAGGTGGAAGAAGGCGGACCGATTTTTACCTATAAAGAATCGATCTGTGTACATTTATAATGATTGGATGAAGGAGTTGTTAGCTCAGTTTAAATTTCGCGGTGATGCTGAGCTTGTTCAAATTTTTCAAGCGGATTTTGTAGCGACGTTTCGCAAGTACTTTTTAGATTGTCATGCGATTATTCCAATTCCGCTTAGTAAGGAGAGGGAATATGAGCGTGGCTTTAATCAAGCGGAGTTGTTAGCAGTTTGTTTACCAAATATGGTGCTGCAAACGTCTTTGAGTAGAAAAGATACGGAAAAGCAAAGTAAAAAAAGACGTATTGAAAGACTGAGGGGAACGAATCCTTTTTATTTTCGTAAAGAAGAAAGGTTTACTGGGCAGCATCTGTTACTTATTGATGATGTATATACGACAGGAATTACGGTTAGACAAGTTGCGGCGTGTTTATATGATGCAGGTGCTCAAACTGTTTCTAGTCTTACCCTTTGCCGCGGATAACATGTGAATGTCGAAAGATACAATAAAAAGACGACAAGACTTCTTTGACTTGATATGTTGTCAGTCGTTATAGTCAAATTACGGGGGAAATCCCCTTATTTTTAGAGTGAAGGGAATGGAACGAGCATGCAAGGAAGAGTAAAATGGTTTAATGCAGAAAAAGGATTTGGGTTTATTGAGCGCGAAGATGGTGATGATGTTTTTGTTCATTTTTCTGCAATTCAACAAGATGGTTATAAGTCGTTAGAAGAGGGACAAAAAGTAGAGTTTGATATTGTAGATGGTGCGCGTGGGCCACAAGCAGCAAATGTTGTGAAATTATAATTTTGTGTTCAAGTTTTTGGCGAAGCATAAAGCTGTAGTTGTGGCAACGGTTTATATATATTTAATTGGATTAGTGGCTATATAAATTATGACTATGAAAAGCAGAAGGAGACGTCTATTTGATGTCTCCTTCTGCTTTTGCATGGTGTTGACCACGTCTATGCATGAGTGGATGATTTTTTTATTGAGAGCTTTTTTTCGATTTGTAATCCTAATTGGATCTTCTAATATATAAATTACGGTTATGAAAATAGAAAGAGATGTCCACTCATTATTTCTTTCTGTTTTTACATGGCATGGGGCTAAAAAAGGCCCTGACCGCATCTATACATGAGCGGATGATCTCTTCCATCTAAAAGAAAGGGGATAGGTCTTTCAATACAATGATAAAAATGTCAAAAAGTTGCCTCTTTTCTGTAACGAATTCTCCATACTTACCTTCGTTAACTACGGTGTTAATAGGGTAAAATAAAAGCATAGAAACGATGCATCTTTTCTTTTCAACAAAAAGCGATAATAAATTGCAAATTTATTAACTTTTTTAAAAAGTTAAAAGGAGTTTTTAAGCCGTTGTCGAAATTATATACATAGGCTTGAAAGGAGGAATTCATCTATGAAATTCAACATTCGTGGTGAAAATATTGAAGTAACTCCAGCATTAAAGGAATATGTAGAAAAAAAACTTAGCAAATTAGAGCGTTATTTTGATACATTTCCTGAGATTAAAGTTAATTTGAAAGTATACTCTGACAAACAACGTGTCGAAGTAACAATCCCATTCACAGATTTATTACTTCGCGCTGAAGAAACTCATAGCGATATGTACGCTGCAATTGATTTAGTTGTTGATAAAATTGAGCGACAAATTCGTAAACATAAAACAAAAGTAAATCGTAAATTACGTGAAAAAGGTTCTGCTAAAACTGCATTTATTCTTACAGAGCCAGCGGCTACTCAGGAAGAAGTGTATGAGGATGAATTAGAACTTGTACGTACAAAACGATTTGACTTAAAACCAATGGATGTAGAAGAAGCGATTTTACAAATGGATATGTTAGGACATAACTTCTTCGTCTTCACAAATGCCGATACAAATGAAACTAATGTTGTATATGGCCGTAAAGATGGGAAATATGGCGTAATTGAAACAAAATAATAAGTAAAAAACGCAGCTGTAAAAGGCTGCGTTTTTCAGTTTATTGGAAAACAGGAGCTAGGGGCTCCTGTTTTTTGGCGAATCGTCGACATATTCGGATTTGCGCCGATATATTGTGAGGAATGGTTGATATATTGAAAAAATCGTCGATAAAGTGAAACTTTAATCAGTGGGGGCTTCATCACCCGCTGATTATTAGCCCTCACCAATCGGGCATTTACGGACAGCCCGACTCCCACCTATCTTCCTTGCATTTCTCTGAATCTTGAGGTGGGGATCTTATTGCCCGTTAATGCGGGGTAAAATTTCATTCATCACTTTATACGAACCCACGTCGTCAAATTTCCATGTTTCTTTTTTAATTGAATGGTACTTTAGCAGAAGTTCTTATAGCTAAGCTGGTAGGTATTGATCCTACCTGATGATCGAGGTTTTACGGGCAGTTGGTCCTACATCTAAAGCGAACTCTTTTACTTTCGATGTAGTTTGAAAGAACAAGATAAAACTTTTATTGATCAAAGTTTCTGCTAATTTCGGTCATGCATTTGGCCAGTTGTTGTCATAGTTATAAAACAAGTGTTACAATTATCATTAGGTTTATACATTTGTTTTTATAGTAGGAGAGAAATTGGCAGTAAATAAATGAGCTATTTATAACGACTGATTTGTGAACAGAAATATAGAGCGCGATCAGAAGTTTTATTTTAATAAAAGAGGAGCGTATTCCCTATGATCGGTATTTTAAAAAAGGTGTTTGATGTAAACCAACGCCAAATTAAACGTATGCAGAAAATTGTGGATCAAATAGAAGGTTTAGAATCATCTATTAAGCCACTAACGGATGAACAGTTAAAAGGGAAAACAATTGAATTTAAAGAGCGTCTTACGAAAGGTGAGACAGTAGACGATTTATTACCGGAAGCTTTTGCGGTTGTTCGTGAAGCAGCGACACGCGTTCTTGGTATGCGCCCTTATCCTGTGCAATTAATGGGGGGTATTGCCTTACATGAAGGAAATATCTCTGAGATGAAAACAGGGGAAGGTAAAACGCTAACGTCTACTTTACCAGTGTACTTAAATGCTTTAACAGGTAAAGGTGTGCATGTTGTTACAGTCAATGAATACTTAGCACAGCGTGACGCGAGTGAAATGGGACACCTACATGAGTTCCTAGGTTTAACAGTGGGAATTAACTTAAATAGTATGTCACGTGAGGAAAAGCAAGCTGCTTACGCGGCTGATATCACATATAGTACAAATAACGAACTTGGTTTTGACTATTTGCGCGATAACATGGTTCTGTATAAAGAGCAATGCGTTCAACGTCCGCTTCATTTCGCGATTATTGATGAAGTCGATTCCATTTTAGTTGATGAAGCACGTACGCCGCTTATCATTTCAGGACAAGCGCAAAAATCAACAGAACTATATATGTTTGCAAATGCCTTTNCGCGGCTGATATCACATATAGTACAAATAACGAACTTGGTTTTGACTATTTGCGCGATAACATGGTTCTGTATAAAGAGCAATGCGTTCAACGTCCGCTTCATTTCGCGATTATTGATGAAGTCGATTCCATTTTAGTTGATGAAGCACGTACGCCGCTTATCATTTCAGGACAAGCGCAAAAATCAACAGAACTATATATGTTTGCAAATGCCTTTGTTCGTACGTTACAAAATGAAAAAGAATACTCATTTGATGTGAAGACGAAAAATGTCATGTTAACAGAAGATGGGATTACGAAGGCTGAGAAAGCTTTCCATATTGAAAACTTATTTGATTTAAAACATGTTGCACTTCTTCATCATATTAATCAGGCACTTCGTGCACATGTTGTGATGCACCGCGATACAGATTATGTTGTACAAGAAGGCGAAATCGTAATTGTAGACCAATTTACTGGTCGTCTTATGAAAGGACGCCGTTATAGTGAAGGATTACACCAAGCGATTGAAGCAAAAGAAGGCGTAGAAATTCAAAATGAAAGTATGACGCTAGCAACCATTACGTTCCAAAACTACTTCCGTATGTACGAAAAGTTATCAGGTATGACTGGTACAGCGAAAACGGAAGAAGAGGAATTCCGTAATATTTATAATATGAATGTTATCGTAATCCCGACAAATAGAGAGATTGTTCGTGATGATCGTGCAGATTTAATCTTCAAAACGATGGAAGGTAAGTTTAATGCGGTTGTTGAGGACATTGTAAAACGCCATAAACAAGGACAACCAGTTCTTGTTGGTACTGTTGCGATTGAAACGTCTGAACTTATTTCAAATATGTTAACGCGTAAAGGTGTACGTCATAACGTTTTGAATGCGAAAAACCATGCACGTGAAGCTGATATTATTACAGAAGCAGGATTTAAAGGCTCTGTAACGATTGCGACAAACATGGCTGGTCGTGGTACGGATATTAAACTAGGCGAAGGTGTAAAAGAAGCAGGCGGTCTAGCAGTTATTGGTACAGAACGTCATGAAAGCCGTCGTATTGATAATCAGTTACGTGGTCGTTCAGGACGTCAAGGAGACCCTGGTGTGACGCAGTTCTACTTATCAATGGAAGATGAATTAATGCGCCGCTTTGGTTCCGATAATATGAAATCAATGATGGATCGTCTTGGTATGGATGACTCACAGCCAATTGAAAGTAAAATGGTATCTCGTGCTGTAGAATCTGCGCAAAAACGCGTAGAAGGAAATAACTATGATGCACGTAAACAACTTCTGCAATATGACGATGTACTTCGCCAACAACGTGAAGTTATTTACAAACAACGTCAAGAAGTGATGGAATCTGAAAACTTACGTGGCATTATCGAAGGTATGATGAAATCTACTGTAGAACGTGCTGTTGCCCTTCATACGCAAGATGAGATTGAAGAGGATTGGAACATTAAAGGCTTGATTGATTATTTAAATACAAACCTTCTTGAGGAAGGCGATATTAAGGACGAAGAATTACGTCGCCTTGCACCAGAGGAAATGAGCGAGCCAATCATTGGAAAATTAATGAAGCGTTATGATGAAAAAGAAAAACTTCTACCAGAAGAACAAATGCGCGAATTTGAAAAAGTTGTTGTATTCCGCGTTGTCGATACGAAATGGATGGATCATATCGATGCGATGGATCATCTTCGTGAAGGTATCCATTTACGTGCTTACGGTCAAATTGATCCACTTCGTGAATATCAAATGGAAGGATTCGCAATGTTTGAGTCAATGATTGCTTCTATTGAGGAAGAAATTTCTCGTTACATTATGAAAGCAGAAATTGAACAAAATCTAGAGCGCCAAGAAGTAGCGCAAGGTGAAGCGGTTCGTCCAAGCGATGACGGTGAAGAAGCGAAAAAGAAACCTGTTGTAAAAGGTGACCAAATGGGACGTAACGACTTATGCAAATGTGGTAGCGGCAAAAAATATAAAAACTGCTGTGGCATTGGGAAATAAGTAAAAGCGGAGCTGGAACGCCGATTGTTTAACCCACAACGTTTCATTTTCCAAATGGAAAAAATTTAGGAATATCCATATAATAAGAAGGGATAAACTCTCTCTGTAACAAGCGGAGGGAGTTTCCCTTGTTTTATATAAAAGCGAAAGCAATTACATAGAGGTGAAGAGCATGGAATTAGTAGAAATTAGGCAAGAATTAGAAAAAATGGCTAAGAGATTAGCGGCTTTTAGGGGGTCTCTTTGACCTTCCTACAAAGGAAAATCGCATTGCAGAATTAGAAGAGACGATGATGGGTGCAGGCTTTTGGGATGATCAACAAAGTGCACAAACAGTTATTAACGAAGCGAATGCGTTAAAAGAAATGGTTGGAAAGTTTCGTCAGTTAGATGAAACATTTGAAAATTTAGAAGTGACACATGAACTTTTAAAAGAAGAATATGATGAGGATTTACATGAGGAATTAGAAGCTGAGGTAAAATCTTTAGTTCAAGAAATGAATGAATATGAACTTCAGTTATTATTAAGCGATCCTTATGATAAAAATAATGCGATTTTAGAGCTGCACCCAGGTGCTGGTGGAACGGAATCACAAGACTGGGGTTCTATGTTATTACGCATGTATACACGCTGGGCTGAAAAGCGTGGGTTTAAAGTGGATACAGTTGATTATTTACCAGGTGATGAAGCTGGAATTAAAAGCGTAACATTATTAATTAAAGGTCATAACGCTTACGGTTACTTGAAAGCAGAGAAAGGTGTACACCGTCTTGTACGTATTTCACCATTCGATTCTTCAGGCCGTCGTCATACATCGTTCGTATCTTGTGAAGTTGTACCTGAATTTAATGATGATGTCGAAATTGAAATACGTACGGAAGATTTAAAAGTAGATACGTACCGTGCGAGTGGTGCAGGTGGACAGCACGTTAATACGACGGATTCCGCGGTTCGTATTACGCATACACCAACAAATACAGTAGTAACATGTCAATCAGAGCGTTCACAAATTAAAAACCGTGAACATGCGATGAAAATGTTAAAAGCGAAATTATATCAAAAGAAATTAGAAGAACAGCAAGCAGAGTTAGCTGAAATTCGTGGTGAACAAAAAGAGATTGGTTGGGGGAGTCAAATTCGTTCTTACGTATTCCACCCATATTCTTTAGTGAAAGACCATCGTACAAATACAGAAGTTGGTAATGTACAAGCGGTTATGGATGGAGAAATTGATCCATTTATTGATGCGTATTTACGTTCTCGTATTTCTTAAGAAAAAAGCCAACGGAATGTTGGCATTGGTGAGGAAATAGAGAGGGTATAAAGAGGCATATCTTGTCTTTATTGATTAGAGAAGTTGGATAACAACTTCTCTTTTTAATGGGGCTTAGTTGTATCATACAAGTTCGTATATTGTTTTGTAAAAAGAAGAAAATATAAGAATCGAGCTATATATGGTAAGGAAACTTAGTAGGTTTTTTACTTTTTGTTTTGTAAAAGCAGTATCTTTACAGTGAAATCCATTTGTTCACAGAATTGAAACAATTGGTGAAAGCTTTATATGAATAGGGTTTTCATTGTTTTTGTGAAAAATATCCTATTAAGGTTGGTTTTTCTATAAAGAGATAATTATTATAATGACAAGTGAGTGCTATGTGAAAGTATGGCTATATCAATAAGAAGAAGGATATCAACAATAGGGAGCGATATAAGTGAAAAAGAAATTGTTGGCTATTGCATTAGGAACATCATTAGCTCTTACTGTAGGAGCATGTGGAAAGAAAGAAGAAGGCACGTCTTCAAACCAATCTGCAAGTACTGATAGTGCAGAACAAATCTTTCAAAAAAGTTGTGCAGGTTGTCATGCTAGCGATTTATCTGGTGCAACTGGACCAGATTTACGAAAAGTAGGCGGTAAATACGACGCGGCGGAGATTGCAGATATTATTAAAAAAGGGCGCGGTTCGATGTCGCCAGGACTTATTCAAGGTGAAGATGCAAAAAAAGTATCAGAATGGTTAGCAGAACATAAATAAGAAAAGCAGAGGCGGCTCGTCCAACATCCTACGATTTTGGACGCCGTAGCTTATTTTATGAAATATTAAAAAGCTAGATTATAAGATCATTCATCGTTTAGTAGTAATTGTGTATAAACCCGTTTTGATGTTACAACATATAAATTACCGCTATAAAGGAACAGGTGATTTGCACTCATATTCTCGTTCTGTTTTGAGCGACTGTTACTATGTATCTAGTCCAAAAGAAAGGGTTTTATGTTATTTTTTCACCGTCCGCACTGCTGTAACATAACTGTAACAAAAATGTATCCGAATTGGAAACTGAATGATGTTACAATGTAGTTTGTAGAAATTTGCTGAAACATGTACATAAAACAGTAATAGGTTATATATGCTGTTATTTGAAACAACAGAAATACTCCTATAAGTTTGTAATGCAACAGAGTATAAGTAAGAGTGGAAGCTTTTACTTTCATGTTCAGATAGACAGGAAAGTGTGTCGAAAAAAAATCATTAAGTATTGGGTGATAAATAATGATAAAAATGACGAATGTTTATAAGGAGTATCCAAATGGTATGAAAGCCATTAATGGACTCACAGTTAACATTAAGCAGGGTGAATTTGTATACGTAGTTGGACCGAGTGGAGCCGGGAAATCTACATTTATTAAGATGATGTATCGTGAAGAAAAACCAACAACAGGATCAATCAATATAAACGGTCTTACAATTGAAACGCTAGCAGAGCGAGATGTACCATATTTTCGTCGTCAGCTAGGCGTTATTTTCCAAGACTTTAAATTGCTACCTAAATTAACGGTATATGAGAATGTGGCATTTGCTTTAGAGGTAATTGAAGAAGAACCTGAGGCAATTCTAGAGCGTGTTACTGAAGTGTTAGGTCTTGTAGGTCTTGAAGATCGTGCGGATGCACTTCCAGGTGAACTTTCGGGCGGAGAACAACAGCGTGTGGCAATTGCAAGAGCAATTGTAAACAAACCAAAAGTTGTGATTGCCGATGAGCCGACAGGAAACTTAGATATTGATACAGCGCTTGATATTATGGATATTTTTAAACGTATTAATGAGAAGCGTGATACAACAATTATTATGGCGACGCATAATGCGGATATCGTAAATACAATTCGTCATCGCGTAATTGCGATTGAAGGCGGAAAAATTGTTCGAGATGAGATTGAGGGAGGATATGGATATGAAGACTAAAACCCTTAGTCGACATTTACGAGAAGGTGTAAAAAATCTATCCCGTAACGGATGGATGACGTTTGCTTCTGTAAGTGCAGTAACAGTTACATTATTACTTGTAGGTGTCTTTTTAACAGCGATTATGAATATGAACCACTTCGCAACGAAAGTGGAGCAAGATGTAGAAATTCGTGTACACATTGATCCAGCAGCAAAAGAAGCGGATCAAAAGAAATTGGAAGAAGATATTAGCAAAATTGCAAAAGTAGATTCTGTTAAATATTCTTCTAAAGAAGAAGAATTAAAACGTTTGATTAAAAGCTTAGGTGACAGTGGAAAAACGTTTGAGCTATTTGAGCAAGATAACCCACTTAAAGACGTATTTGTTGTAAAAGCGACAGAGCCAACAGATACAGCTACAATTGCGAAAAAAGTTGGGAAAATGCAATTTGTAAGTACAGTTCAATATGGCAAAGGCCAAGTTGAAAAATTATTTGATACAGTAAAAACAGGTCGTAATATTGGGATTGTATTAATTGCTGGTCTTTTATTCACAGCAATGTTCTTAATCTCTAATACAATCAAAATTACAATTTATGCACGAAGCACAGAGATTGAAATTATGAAACTTGTTGGGGCAACAAACTGGTTTATTCGTTGGCCGTTCTTATTAGAAGGTCTATTCTTAGGAGTACTCGGTTCGATTATCCCAATTATCGTGATTTTATCTGTTTATAATTCACTTCAAGGTGTGTTTAATGAAAAGCTTGGTGGAACGATTTTCGAGCTTCTTCCATATAGTCCGTTTGTATTCCAACTTTCCGGTTTATTAGTGTTAATTGGCGCATTAATCGGTATGTGGGGAAGTGTCATGTCAATTCGTCGCTTCTTAAAAGTATAAAAAGTTGCAAACATAATTCGTACAAGCTTATCATATAGTAGAAATAGGTAAAGGCATCACACGTTGTGTGATGCCTTTTGCTACACCACCTGTGTGCTTTGGAAAGGGGAATTCCGCATTGAAACGTAGAGTTGCGATTATTGGAATGGTTGTTACATTTTTAATTGGTGCTGGCGGAATGTTTGTAGGTATGTATGTGTTTGGAATTAATCCAGCGTATATGGCGCAAACAATATCAAAAGATAGTGTTAGCACAACACAAGGAAATTTGGCAAAAATTAATGAGGCGTATGCACTGATTGATTCACGTTATGTGGAAGACGTGAAAGACGACAAGCTTGTTGAAGGTGCAATACAAGGAATGTTGTCTACGCTGAAGGACCCTTATTCCACGTATATGGATAAGGAAACAGCGAAGCAGTTTAACGAATCACTTGATCCTGAACTTGAAGGTATTGGTGCTGAGGTGAACAAAACGGATGGGAAACTAATCATTGTATCCCCAATTAAAGGCTCGCCAGCAGAAAAAGCAGGGATTAAACCGAATGACCAAATTTTATCGGTAGATGGAAACAGTGTAAAAGATTTATCACGTGAAGAAGCGGTCTTAAAGATTCGTGGTAAGAAAGGAACGGACGTTACGCTTGAGATCAAACGTTCAGGAGTGGCAGATCCAATAGAATATAAAATTAAGCGTGAAAAAATTCCGGTTTTCACTGTGTTTAGTTCTGTAAAGAAAGAGAAGGAAACAGATATTGGTTATATTCAAATTACATCTTTCTCTGAAAATACAGCGAAAGAATTTAAAGATCAATTAAAAGAGCTTGAAAAGAAAGATATAAAAGGTCTTATCATTGATGTACGTGGTAATCCAGGAGGCTACTTAAATAGCGTGCAAGATATTTTAGGATTAATCATGACAGATAAAAAGCCAATGATGCAAGTTGAACAACGAAATGGTGAGAAAAAGAAATTCTCAACGGAATTAAAAGAGCGAAAGTCATATCCAATTTCAGTATTAATTGATAAAGGAAGTGCATCAGCTTCAGAAATTTTAGCAGGAGCATTAAAAGAAGGAGAAGGATATGATTTAGTTGGTGAGAAAACATTTGGAAAAGGCACTGTTCAGCAAGCTGTTCCGTTTCAGGATGGCAGCAATATTAAACTGACAATGTTTAAATGGCTTACACCAGATGGCAATTGGATTCATAAAAAAGGAATTGCCCCAACAGTGGAAGTGAAGCAGCCAGATTATTATCATGCAACGCCAATTCAAATTGAGAAAACACTTTCTTATAATGCAAATGATGTACAAGTGAAACATGCACAAGAAATGCTGAAGAGCTTAGGATATGTGCCTGGACGTGAAGATGGTTACTTTAGTAAAGAAACAGAGTCGGCGCTTAAGGCCTTCCAAAATGCAAACGAAATGGAAGCAACAGGTGAGCTTGATAAAAAGACAGCTGAAGTGCTTCAAAATAAAATCATTGAAAAGATCCGCTCAGGAGAAAATGATCTGCAATTACAGGCAGCATTAAAATTGATGGCGAAGTAAGAAGAAATACAGGCATATGATTGCCTGTATTTTTTTGTGCGCGTTAAACAAACGTTTGATTAGTTGTGATAAGATAAAAAGAAATGACTATATAAATGGTGGTGAAACAGTTCGTGGAGGCGTGGTCTTTTGAGATAATGCGAGCGGTTGGGCGTTTTTTCTTACACCCTGCTGTCTATGTGTTTTTAATAAGTAGTATTTTTGCTGGATATTTGCGTGTATTACGAGAGAGAAAAAATTTCTCTTTTAAAGTATATGATGTTTTGTTTGAACTGCGAACATCTTGGTTTGCGGGCATTGGATACGGACTTATTGTATCTGTTCTTACAATTGGCGCGGGGTTAGTATTATCAGAAGCGAGTATATGGGTGATTTTAATTTGGACACTCATATTTGGACTAGCTACAGGGTATCGATATTTATCTGCAGCTTACACATTTGGCGTAGCGATTGTAGCAGTTTTATTATCTTCTAAGCTCCCAATCTCTTTCTTACAGCTTGGAGAAGGAGAAGAGAGTACGATTGCATCACTTGCCATTTTGCTTGGCTTGATGCTAGTTGTAGAAGGGTTATTAATTTCGAAAAATGCGGTGCAGTATTCAACACCTAAAATGCGCAAAGGGAAGCGTGGTTTAAACATTGGATTGCATGAATCAAAGCGCCTATGGCTCGTTCCGATTTTTATTCTTGTGCCGGGAGATGCTGTTACACAATTTGTTTCGTGGTGGCCGGTCGTTTCTGTTGGCTCAGAAACGTATTCTTTATTCCTTGTACCATTTTTACTTGGCTTTATGCGAACCATTAGAAGTGAGGAACCGACGAAGGCTTTATTATTTACAGGAAGACGCATATTTGGCTTAGCGACTCTTGTTCTTGTATTAGGTGTAGCGAGTTATTGGTGGTCCATTTTAGCAATCATTGCAATGGGAGTTGCGATGCTTGGTCGCTTTACAATTTCGATGAGGGAACGGATAGCTGACGAAACACGTCCACCTTACTTTGCAGTGCGTGATGATGGATTAGTTGTATTAGGAATAATTCCGAATACAGTCGGTGCAGAAATGAATTTGCGGCCTGGAGAGGTTATAACGAAAGTAAATGGTATTGTTCCTAAAAGCACAGAGGAGTTTTATGATGCACTTCAGTCTAAGACAACAGGAGCATTTTGTAAATTAGAAGTACTAGATACGAACGGTGAGCTTCGTCTTGCTCAAACAGCACTATACGCAGGGGGACATCATGAGTTAGGAATTGTGTTTGTCGAGCAGGAGCATAAGTGGGATACGGAAGCTGTGTAATGTAAAGGACCTTCATAGATGAAGGCTTCAGGCCGTGGAAAAAGGCGGCGAAAGAAACATGGTGATATGACAGATGGTAAATGAAATTTTATCAGCGATTTTTCAAATATATCGACTGTTTCTCACAATATATCAGCGATTCGACAAAGGATATCGACTAACCAACAAAAAACGACAAAAAATAGGAGCCCCTAGCTCCTGTTTCCTAATAAGCTGGGACCTTCATTTATGAAGGTCTTTTTTCGATTAGGAGCTTTGTAAGCAGATAGCTTGAATAATCATTTGATAATGGTTATCATTTAATGGGGCTTTGTTATGATGCAAAGTCCTTTTATTTTGATTATAGGAGGTAATGTATGCTGCGCCGATTTTTTTCTTACTATAAGCCATATAAAGGTTTATTCGTGCTCGATTTTTCTTGTGCTGTCATTGCAGGGCTACTGGAACTTGGCTTTCCACTTATTGTGAATCAGTTTATCGATAAGTTATTGCCAGGACAAGATTGGGCCCTTATTTTATGGGCATGTATTGGCTTATTAGCCATCTATATGCTAAATGCAGGGCTTCAATATGTTGTTACATATTGGGGGCATATGCTCGGAGTTAACATTGAAACAGATATGCGTCAAAAATTGTTTGATCATATTCAAAAGCTATCATTCCGATTTTTTGATAATAATAAGACAGGTCATTTAATTTCACGTCTTACAAATGATTTAATGGAAATTGGTGAAATTGCCCATCACGGGCCAGAGGACTTATTTATTGCAATTATGACTTTAATTGGGGCCTTTTCATTTATGATGATGATTAACTGGAAGTTAGCGCTTCTTACGTTTTTCGTTATTCCATTTTTACTTTGGTTGGCGCTGTATTTCAACCGTAAGATGACAGGTACGTTTAGACGTTTATTCTCAGATGTTGCAGATTTTAATGCGTGTATTGAAAATAATGTAGGGGGAATCCGTGTTGTTCAAGCATTTGGAAACGAAAAGTTTGAGAAAGAGCAATTTGCGGTAAATAACGCTCGTTTTCGTACAACAAAGTTGATGGCGTATAAGATTATGGCTTTAAATTCATCGATTAGTTATATGTTAATGCGCCTTGTTACATTGTTTGTTTTAATATGCGGAACTTGGTTTGTTCTGCAAGGAGAATTAACATATGGCGGATTTATTGGTTTTGTATTATTAACGAATATTTTCTTCCGTCCAATTGAAAAAATTAATGCAGTTATTGAAAGTTATCCGAAGGGAATTGCAGGTTTTAAAAGGTATGTGGAACTGCTCGAAACAGAACCAGATATCGTAGATGCTAAGGATGCTATGGAAGTAAAACAAGTACATGGTGATATTGAATATAAAAATATTACGTTTGGATACGATAAACAAGAGCCGATCCTAAAAAATATCGATTTGAAAATTCATGCGGGAGAAACGGTTGCCTTTGTTGGGCCATCAGGTGCTGGGAAAACAACATTATGTAGCTTATTGCCTAGGTTTTATGAGACTATAGATGGCTCTATTACAATCGATGGAATTGATACGAAGGATATGACGCTTTCTTCACTTCGTAAGCAAATTGGGATTGTGCAGCAAGATGTATTTTTATTCTCTGGAACAATCCGAGAAAATATTGCTTACGGAAATTTACAAGCTCCAGAAGCTGAGATTTGGCAAGCAGTTAAACGTGCACAATTAGAAGATTTGATTTACTCGCAACCAGATGGATTAGATACAGTTATTGGTGAGCGAGGTGTGAAGCTTTCAGGAGGACAAAAGCAGCGTTTAGCAATTGCTCGTATGTTCTTGAAAAACCCGCCAATATTAATTTTAGATGAAGCAACTTCTGCGCTTGATACAGAGACAGAACTTGCGATTCAGCAATCACTTGCGGAACTATCAGTTGGGCGTACAACATTGGTTATTGCCCATAGACTTGCGACGATTAAAAATGCAGACCGTATTGTCGTTGTAAATAAAGATGGAATTGCAGAGCAAGGTTCACATGAAGAACTCATTGAACAAGGCGGAGGATATAGCAGGTTATACGAAGCGCAATTTAGTTCTTAAGAAGGAAAGTTGTATTTGCTGTCTTAAATAAAAAACCTTTGTATATGTAAATTTGGTGGGATTAGCGTACCATATAGGTAGGTAAGGAAAAGATACATATAATAAGGAGGTTTTCAAATATGATCGTAACAACAACTTCGACTATTCAAGGGAAAGAAATTGTGGAGTATATTGATATTGTGAACGGAGAAGCGATTATGGGTGCAAATATCGTCCGTGATTTATTTGCTTCTGTTCGTGATGTTGTCGGTGGCCGTTCTGGCGCATATGAAAGTAAATTAAAAGAAGCACGCGATATTGCGATGGAAGAGATGAAAACTCTTGCGAAGCAAAAAGGTGCGAATGCTATTGTCGGTATCGATGTAGATTACGAAGTAGTTCGCGAAGGGATGTTAATGGTTGCGGTCAGCGGTACAACTGTCCGTATATAATGTAAAGCCGTGCTAATTGCACGGCTTTTTTGTTGGATAGTATGGAACCACATGATATCCTCTGTCGAATTATACATATTTCTTGGGAAATCGAAAAAGCTTCGTCGATATATAGGGAAGACATTAGCGTGCTTCCTTACAACTCTGTTTTTTTGCAAATGATTGAACGTGATCTAAGAAAACTTGAATTGCTTTAGAAGGGATGAAATATTTACCGCGCACGATGGAGAAGGGACGAATCAGTTTTTCATTGGGAACGTTGATATGGAAAATCTCCTGAGCTTGTAACTCTTTCCTTACAGTCCAGTCAGAAAGGATTGCAATGCCAAGCCCCGCGCTAACGGCTTCTTTCACACTTTGAATACTACTAAATGTAAAGAAGCGCTTCATTTTTAAATGGTGCTGATGGATAAAACGGTCGCTGTAAGCGCGTGTTCCAGATCCGCTTTCCCTTAAAATCCATACTTGATTTTGTAAGGATATTTCGTTAATTTCCTTTGTGTGCAAAAGGGGATGGTTTGGCGGAACGACAAGCTTCATCTCATCTTCCATAAAAGATTCTACATCCATATCAGTATATACAACCTGTCCTTCTACTAAACCGATATCAATTTGATTGGAACGAATGCTTTGAAGAACCTCTTCTGTATTGGAGATGAATGTATGTACTTCTACGCGTGGGTTTTCATTCGCATAATGCGCTAATATTTTAGGAAGTAAGTACTCGCCAATGGTGAAACTGGCTCCGATGCGTAATGTCCCTGTTACGACATTATGTAATTCGTTAATTTCTTGCTTAGCTTCTTCATATAACGATAGCATCTGTCTTGCATGCGTATATAAAATGTTACCTGCTTCCGTCACTTGGACATGCTTTGGAGAACGTTGAATAAGCGTTGTACCAAATTCATTTTCCAAATTACGAATATGCATGCTAACGCCTGGCTGTGAAAGGTTTAATAATTCAGCAGCACGCGAGAAATGCTGCTGTTCGACTACGGTAACAAATATTTTTAAAATATCAACGTTCATTATATTTGCTCCTTTACTCTTTTGTTATTGATTTAGAGAGATGCTTGTCCGCTTTTTATGTAATCCAGCTCCTTTTGGGCGGGACACCTCCGTTTTTTATAGTTTATCATAAGTTTTTCTGATGATTGATATTATTTATTGGTATTAAACTTATTATTGAACTCCTTTTATAATGGAAATATAAGAAACAAGGATGTTTCAATACGGTTATTGGAGTGGTTCAAATGGAACAAACACTTTCTATACAGAAGAAAGGCTTCGGTTTTGCGCAAGGGATCGGAATTACATTGCTAATCGCTATTGTTGCGAAATATTTAGCAGAGCTCCCATTTTTAAGTATTATGGGACAATTAGTAATCGCTATTCTGATTGGAATGATTTGGCGAGCGACAATTGGTGTTCCAACATACGCGGTTGCAGGTACAAATTTTGCAAGTAAGAAGTTACTTCGCTTCGGAATTATTTTACTTGGTATGCGTTTAAATCTTGTTGATATTGCAAATGCAGGACCAAAAGTATTGGTGATTGCTGCGGTTGTGATTGCCTTTACACTTGTTGTTGTATACATGTTAACGCGTGTGTTTAAAGTAGAGAAAAAACTTGGGATTTTAACAGCGTGCGGGACAGCAATTTGCGGCGCGGCTGCAGTCGTGGCAATTGCGCCGCAAGTTAAAGCGAAGGATGATGAAACGGCAGTTGGAGCAGCGATTATTGCAATTTTAGGTACAATTTTTACGCTCATTTATACGTTATTATATCCAGTGCTTGGTTTATCTCCTTACGGTTACGGAGTCTTTTCTGGGGCGACGCTTCATGAAATTGCGCACGTTATCGCTGCGGCAGCGCCAGGCGGGAGCACAGCGGTTGATATTGCGGTTATTGTGAAGTTAACGCGCGTTGCTATGCTTGTACCGGTAGCGATTTTAATTGGAATTTGGTTTGGACGTAGTGAAGGTGAAGGGAAAAAAGGTTCATGGCGTGATCTACCGATTCCGTGGTTTATTTTTGGATTTTTAGCAGTGAGTGCTGTTCATTCGTTAGGAATTATACCGGAGTTTATCGCAGGTTATATCGTGGTCATTGCTTACATGCTTATTGCGATGGCGATGGCAGGGCTTGGTTTAAACGTAGAATTTAAGACGTTCCGTAAATTAGGTAGTAGAGCATTTGTAGCTGGGTTAATCGGATCGGTTTGCTTATCGGTTCTTGGCTATATTCTTGTATATGCATTAGGATTTATGTAAAGAGGTAGAAGGAGACATTATTGATATGTCTTCTTTTTGTTATTGGCGTCGTTGGGTTATCGTATTATTTACTAGCATTAGCGCATTATCATAAAACGGCAACAAGCGTTTTAGTGGGAGCGATTGTTTTAGCATGTGGACGCACAATTCCAAAAATACTATTTCCGTAAAAGTTGGTTGGGAAACAGGAGCTAGGGGCTCCTGTTTTTTTGTTATTTTTTGTCGGTTAGTCGATATCCTTTGTCGAATCGCTGATATATTGTGAGAAACGGTCGATATATTTGAAAAATCGCCGATAAAATTTCATTCACCACTTTCTACGAACAAACCTCGGAAAATCACCCTGTTTCTTTTTATAATTTTGTAGCATTTCCCTTTCTTCATGGTCTGGTAAAATTTGATAAAACAGAGGGGTGTAACAAGCATTTTTGTATTTTTTTACAAAAACGCTTGAAAGTTACGTTACGTCATCTTTTACAATAAAAGAGGAAAGGGTGATGGAAATGATTTCGATTCAAGAACTTACAAAGGAAACGGGAGTTACGGTAAGAACGCTTCGTTATTATGATCAAATTGATTTGCTAAGACCGAGCGGAAAAACCGAAGGGGGACACCGTTTATATAATGAAACGGATGTGATTCGCTTACAGCAAATTTTATTTCTAAAAGAAATGGGTTTCTCATTGAAAGAGATTATGAATATGTTAGTAACAGATGAATTCAGCTTAAAAGAATCATTAGAAAAGCAGCTTAAGTTTGTGCAAGAAGAGCAGCGAAAATTCAATCGGATGGAACGAATTTTACAGGCCGTTGTGTATTCAGCGGAACTTGAAGGAGAGTTAGATTGGAAAATTATGTTCGAGTTAATTCAATTGTCAAAGCAGTCTCCTCGTATACGTGAAATGTTTCAGAAACAGACCTTTTCAGGTGAAGAGCAAAAGCTTCTTCACAATTTACCGAATATGAGTGAGGAAGATAAAAATGTTCAAGAATGGGTGGACTTGTTGAAGCAGTTGCGTAGCTTTATGCAAGAAGGGAAAAGTGCATCTCATGATGAAGTACAAGGGGCTACGAAAAGGTTAATGGCGAAATGTATAGAGATGGCAAACGGTGATGAGGCATTTCTAGAGAAATTGTGGGAAGTAAGAAAATCGAAAGAGGATTCGCAAAAGATGAATATGTATCCAATTGAAGATGAGCTTCTAGCGTATATGGATGAGGCTTTTCGTATATATGATGAGAGGGAGAGGAGAAAATGAGTATACTTGCAGAATATCGTTGGTACTTTCTAATTGGTGCAGAAATTGTATTTTGGGTATCGGCGATTGGTTTCTTTTTATTACGTTACGGTTTGCGCTTACAGAAGGCGAGTTTCATTGCGGGGATTGTATTACTATTTAATGAAGTGTTTATTTTAGCACTGGGCGCTATTGATTACTATCAAACCGGTACGTTTTCTAACTTTCAAATCATCACAGTAATCATATTATTATATGCGCTTTTATATGGAAAAAAGGATTTGAAAAAGTTAGATGTATGGGTGCAAAGACGTGTTGCGAAATGGCGAAATGAACCCATGCCTAATGTGGAACGGTTAGAAGGATGGGCTTATACGAAGCAGGAGCTTAGCCAATGGAGCTTACATCTTGTTATGTTTATTGCGATTCATATTATATTCTTCTTTACGTATGGGCTGATGCCGGTTGAACAGTGGGGCGATTGGTTTGAAAAAGGGATTGTATTAAATAAGGCGGCAAGTCGGGTAAGCCAAGTATGGGGCATTGTATTTTTAATCGATACGATCATTACATTTTCATATGTAATTTTTCCAAAAAAAGAAAAAAAGCTGTCGTCCTAATTAGGGAAACAGCTTTTTTTCTAGCTAATCTTATGTGAAATAATAGTATAAAGTGAAACGAAGCTGGGGAGGATGAATGTGAAAAAAGGAATTGTTACACTGTGTTTTTTATTTTGTATTGGCAGTTTAGTAGGGTGTTTATCTTCTGCGGAATCTACAGGAGATAAACAGGGAAATGGTGAAGTAAAACTTGATAGAAAAAATGATATAGTTGGAAAAATGGGCGGAGTGACCAACTTAGATAAGTTTGAGAAATTTCTTGTTCATGTTAAAAATGGTCAATCGGATAAAGTGCGTATTGTGAATTATACAGATGAAGGGAATCCAATCTTTCAAACATTAGAGTATGATGGGATGAATATAAACTATATGTTTGATGATTCAAATGATAAGTTTGGTGGTACTCATAAAGGAAAAAAGAGTGATGTGTGCAGAGGTGTTATTAAAGAGGGAAGTGGGGAAAGTATAAATTATAAATTAGGTGAATGCCAAAAAAAACTCGCGTACATAAACTATTTTTTGTTGAAGGTACCTAGTGAGTAAAAAAGATACTTATATGGATAGGTATCTTTTTTGTTATTGCACTTTGATTGGGTGAAATGAATGTCGAAAACTTTACCGAATATCTGTTCGTTTTCTTGGTTTTTTTATGAGTATTCGTGGTAAAATGAGAATACAGATTTTTCACGAGGAGGTCGGTTTTGTTTGGAACATCAATTTGAAATTGTCTCAGAATATTCCCCGCAGGGCGATCAGCCAAAAGCGATAGAGCAGCTAGTAGCAGGGATTAAAAGTGGTAAGAAAAAGCAAGTGTTGCTTGGAGCGACAGGAACGGGTAAGACATTTACGATTTCGAATGTCATTAAAGAAGTGAAAAAACCAACACTTGTAATGGCTCATAATAAAACGTTAGCAGGACAGCTATACAGTGAGCTGAAAGATTTCTTTCCGAACAATGCGGTTGAATATTTTGTTAGTTATTACGATTATTATCAGCCAGAAGCGTATGTACCACAAACGGATACATTTATTGAGAAGGATGCGCAAATTAATGATGAGATTGATAAATTGCGCCACTCAGCAACATCAGCTTTATTTGAACGAGATGACGTCATCATTGTAGCGAGTGTTTCTTGTATTTACGGTTTAGGTTCACCTGAAGAATATCGTGAGCTCGTTGTTTCTTTGCGTGTTGGTATGGAGAAGGACCGCAATCAATTGCTTCGCGAACTTGTTGATGTGCAGTATGGCCGCAATGATATTGATTTCCAGCGCGGGACATTTCGTGTACGCGGGGATGTAGTTGAGATCTTTCCAGCATCGCTTGATGAACATTGCATCCGAATTGAGTTTTTTGGAGACGAGATTGATCGAATTCGTGAAGTGAATGCTTTAACAGGTGAAGTATTAGCAGAACGTGAGCATGTGGCAATCTTCCCGGCATCGCATTTCGTTACACGTGAAGAGAAACTGAAAGTTGCGATTGAAAATATTGAAAAAGAATTAGAAGAACGATTAAAGGAATTAAATGATAACGGTAAATTGTTAGAAGCGCAGCGAATCGAGCAGCGGACGCGTTACGATTTAGAAATGATGCGCGAGATGGGATTTTGTTCAGGTATCGAAAACTACTCGCGGCACTTAACGCTTCGTCCAGCTGGATCAACGCCATATACATTAATAGATTATTTCCCTAAAGATTTCCTAATTGTGATGGATGAGTCACATGTAACTGTACCGCAAGTAAGAGCGATGTATAACGGGGATCAGGCACGTAAACAAGTGCTTGTGGATCATGGATTCCGTTTGCCATCCGCACTAGATAACAGGCCGCTTACATTTGACGAGTTTGAAGAGAAAACGAATCAAGTTGTGTATGTATCAGCGACGCCAGGGCCATACGAATTAGAGCATACACCAGAAGTTGTGGAGCAAATTATCCGTCCAACGGGCTTGTTAGATCCGGAAATTGATGTGAGGCCGATTGAAGGACAAATTGATGATTTACTAGGAGAAATACAAGACCGCATCTTGAAAAATGAGCGCGTTTTAATTACGACATTAACAAAGAAAATGTCCGAGGACTTAACAGATTACTTAAAAGACGTCGGGATTAAAGTAAACTATCTTCATTCTGAGATTAAAACGTTAGAGCGAATTGAGATTATTCGCGATCTTCGCCTTGGTAAATTCGATGTGCTTGTTGGGATTAACTTATTAAGAGAAGGACTTGATATTCCGGAAGTATCGCTTGTAGCGATTTTGGATGCGGATAAAGAAGGTTTCTTGCGTTCAGAGCGATCATTGATTCAGACAATTGGCCGCGCAGCGCGTAATGAACATGGCCACGTAATTATGTACGCAGACCGTATAACAAAGTCAATGAATATTGCGATGGAAGAGACAAAGCGTCGTCGTCAAAAGCAAGAGGCTTACAATGAAGAGCACGGTATTACGCCGAAAACGATCCAAAAAGAAGTGCGTGATGTAATTCGTGCAACGACAGCAGCAGAGGAAACCGAAGTATATGAGGCGGCATCTACTAAGAAAATGACGAAGAAAGAAAGAGAAAAAACAATCGCGAAGATAGAAGAAGAAATGAAAGAAGCAGCAAAAGCGCTAGACTTTGAACGTGCAGCTGAGCTGAGAGATTTACTACTAGAATTAAAAGCGGAAGGGTGAAGAGAGTGAGCAAAGACTTTATCGTTGTAAAAGGTGCGAGAGCGCACAACTTAAAAAATATTGATGTAACCATTCCGAGAAATCAGCTCGTTGTTGTGACAGGGTTATCTGGTTCAGGAAAATCATCATTAGCATTTGATACGATTTATGCAGAAGGACAACGTAGATACGTGGAGTCCTTATCGGCGTATGCGCGCCAGTTTTTAGGACAAATGGATAAACCGGATGTCGATACGATTGAAGGATTGTCTCCAGCGATTTCAATTGATCAAAAAACGACGAGTCGTAATCCGCGTTCAACAGTGGGAACAGTGACGGAGATTTATGACTATTTACGTCTATTATTTGCGCGTATTGGAACGCCAATCTGTCCAAATCATGGGATCGAAATTACATCACAAACAGTAGAACAAATGGTAGACCGTGTGCTTGAATATCCAGAACGTACAAAGTTACAAGTGTTAGCACCGATTGTGTCGGGACGTAAAGGTGCACACGTGAAAGTATTAGAGGATATAAAGAAACAAGGTTATGTTCGCGTTCGTGTTGATGGAGAAATGCTTGATGTGTCGGAAGAGATTACGTTAGATAAAAATAAAAAGCATTCCATTGAGGTTGTAATTGACCGTATCGTTGTAAAAGAAGGAATCGCAAGTCGTCTTGCGGATTCCCTTGAAAGTGCGTTAAAACTTGGCGGAGGGCGTGTGTTAATCGATGTAATCGGGGAAGAGGAGCTTTTATTTAGTGAGCACCACGCTTGTCCGCATTGCGGGTTTTCAATCGGTGAACTAGAGCCACGTATGTTCTCTTTCAATAGTCCGTTTGGAGCTTGTCCGACTTGTGATGGACTTGGTTCAAAATTAGAAGTAGATTTAGAACTTGTCATTCCAAATTGGGATTTGTCGTTAAATGAGCATGCGATTGCCCCTTGGGAATCGACGAGTTCGCAATATTACCCGCAACTACTGCAGTCGGTGTGCAATCATTACGGAATCGATATGGATACGCCTATTAAAGATATTCCGAAAGATTTATTTGATAAAGTATTATACGGCAGCGGAGAAGAAAAGGTATATTTCCGTTATGTAAATGACTTCGGACAAGTGAAGGAAAGCGAGATTTTATTTGAGGGCGTGATTCCAAATGTTGAGCGTCGTTATCGTGAAACGAGCTCTGATTATATTCGTGAACAAATGGAAAAGTATATGGCGGAGCAGGCATGTCCGAAATGTAAGGGTGGCCGCTTGAAGCCAGAAAGCTTAGCTGTTTTTGTTGGTGAGAAAACAATTGCGGATGTAACGAAGTACTCTGTTCAAGAGGTGTATGGTTTCTTCTCAACCATTGAGTTAACGGAGAAGCAAGAAAAGATTGCTCGGTTAATTTTACGTGAAATTAAAGAGCGTGTCAGTTTCTTAATTAACGTTGGACTTGATTATTTAACATTAAGCCGTGCCGCAGGAACATTGTCAGGTGGGGAAGCGCAGCGTATTCGCTTGGCAACGCAAATAGGTTCTCGTTTAACAGGTGTATTATATATTCTAGATGAGCCGTCTATCGGTTTACACCAGCGTGATAACGATCGCTTGATTCGTACATTGCAGGAAATGCGTGATTTAGGAAATACGTTAATCGTAGTTGAACATGATGAAGATACAATGATGGCGGCCGATTATTTACTTGATATAGGTCCAGGCGCAGGAATTCATGGGGGGCAAGTTGTCTCAGCTGGTTCACCAGATGAAGTGATGAATGATGAAAATTCATTAACTGGTCAATATTTAAGCGGTAAGAAGTTTATCCCGGTTCCACTCGAAAGACGTAAAGGGGATGGGCGCAAGGTTGAGATTATTGGTGCGAAAGAAAATAACTTAAAAAATGCGAAGATGTCATTCCCGCTTGGGGCATTTGTAGCAGTAACAGGCGTATCTGGTTCAGGAAAAAGTACGATGGTTAACGAAGTTTTGTATAAATCGTTAGCACAGAAATTATATAAAGCGAAAAGTAAGCCAGGAGCACATAAGGATATTAAAGGGCTTGAGCATTTAGATAAAGTAATTGATGTTGACCAATCACCAATTGGGCGTACACCGCGTTCAAATCCAGCGACATATACAGGTGTGTTTGATGATATTCGTGATGTGTTCGCACAAACGAATGAAGCGAAAGTACGTGGATATCAAAAAGGCCGCTTTAGTTTTAACGTGAAGGGTGGCCGCTGCGAAGCTTGCCGCGGTGATGGTATTATAAAAATTGAAATGCACTTCTTACCAGATGTATACGTTCCGTGTGAAGTGTGCCACGGGAAGCGATATAATCGTGAAACATTAGAAGTGAAATATAAAGATAAGAATATTTCTGAAGTGTTAGGAATGACAATTGAAGATGGGGTAGAATTCTTTGCGAATATCCCGAAAATTAAACGGAAGTTGCAGACACTTGTTGATGTAGGGCTAGGTTATATGAAATTAGGACAACCGGCTACAACATTATCAGGTGGCGAAGCACAACGTGTGAAACTAGCATCTGAATTACATCGCCGTTCTACAGGGCGTACGTTATATATTTTAGATGAGCCGACAACAGGATTACATGCACATGATATCGCGCGTCTTCTAGAAGTATTACAGCGCCTTGTTGAAAGTGGTGAAACAGTACTTGTCATTGAACATAATCTAGATGTAATTAAGACAGCAGATTACATTGTTGACCTTGGTCCAGAAGGCGGAGACAAAGGTGGTCAAATCGTTGCGTCAGGTACACCAGAGCAAGTTATAAAAGAAGAGCGTTCCTATACAGGAAAGTATTTAAAAGAAATTTTAGAGCGTGATACAACTCGTATGAAAGAGAAAATGAAAGAGGTTGAAGTAGGGAGCTAAGCCAATTGGTTAGCTCCTTGTTTTCATTTGAGAGAAGAGTTAGCATGATAGGTATACAAATATAAGGTATGGAATAATTCTTTATATAAACTCGCTTTTTCAATTTATAAACTTATTTCGGTTTTCCGCCTACAAAGCTAAGAGGAAACTTCATCGCATCTCCTTTCTTCTATTTTTACATAGAAGAAAGGAAAAAGGATCTGACCGCTTCTATGCATGGACGGATGCTCTCTTCCCATCGAAAAAGAAAGATTTTTCTTCGTTTTTTTTATGGTGACTTGGCGTTTCCTATTCATTAGCGTATGATTACATATATATGTCAAAAGGATGTGTGAGAAAATGAGATGGATTCTATCACTTCTTGTAAATAGCGTTGTGTTAATTGTAGTATCAGGTCTTTTAAAAGGAATTGCACCAGACGCATTTTACATAGAAAATATACAGACTGCGATTATTGCGAGCATTATTTTATCGATTTTAAATGTGTTTGTAAAACCGCTATTAATTTTAATTACGTTACCGATTACTGTTTTAACATTTGGTTTCTTCCTCATTGTAATTAACGCAATTACGTTAAAAATGACAGATTCTTTATTAGGTGACGCTTTTAACATATCAGGATTTGGTGTAGCAATTCTTGCGGCAATTTGTATTTCGATTTTAAATATGCTAATTGATAAAGTAATTGTCGAGCCATTGTCTGAAAAGAAATAGGAAAATGACAAAGAGAAAAACATTTCATGGAGCTCATGAAATGTTTTTTGAGTTTGTTGGGAAACAGTAGCTAGGCGCTCCTGTTTTTTTGTCGTTTTTTGTTGGTTAGTCGATATCCTTTGTCGAATCGCTGATATATTTCAATTTGCGCTGATATATGATGAGAAACGATCGATATATTTAAAAAATCGTCGATAAAATTTCATTCACTATTTTATATGAACAAATCTCGGCAAATCAACAAGTTTCTTTTTATAATTTTTTAGTATTTCCCTTTCTCAATGGCCTGGAAAAACATTTCATGTAGCTCATAAAATAGATTCAAACGATTCATGTGAGAAGATTTTTTCTATTTAGTAGAAACGACATTTCTTGTTTTAAGAAAAAAATGGTACAATATCGGTTAGAATGGAATGTTACATCAAATGAGACTGAACCCGCAGCGGAGTGGAGGTTTACATATGCCAAAAGTAAGGACAAAAGATTTAATTGAACAATTTCAACTGGAGTTAGTAAGTGGTGAGGAAGGAATTCATCGTCCAATTGATACAAGTGATTTATCGCGACCTGGAATTGAAATGGCAGGATTCTTTACATATTATCCAGCAGATCGTGTACAGCTTCTTGGAAAAACGGAACTTACGTTTTTTGATACGTTAACGAGTGAACAAAAGCAAGAAAGAATGAAGGTCCTTTGTACAGAAGAGACGCCGTGTATTATTGTTACACGTAGTCAAGATGTACCTAAAGAATTACTGCAAGCATCACGTGAGTCTGGTGTGCCTCTTTTACGTTCGTCCCAAACGACGACAAGACTATCAAGTCGTTTAACAAACTATTTAGAGGGTAAGTTAGCACCGACAACTGCTGTTCACGGTGTATTAGTAGATATTTACGGGGTTGGCGTTTTAATTACAGGTCAAAGTGGTGTCGGGAAGAGTGAAACCGCACTTGAGCTTGTAAAACGTGGTCATCGCTTAGTTGCAGATGATAGTGTAGAAATTCGTCAAGAAGATGAAGATACGTTAGTAGGAAGTTCTCCAGATTTGATTGAGCATTTATTAGAAATTCGCGGTTTAGGGATTATTAATGTAATGACGTTATTTGGGGCAGGTGCGGTGCGTAATTATAAACGTATTACACTTGTAATTAGCCTTGAGATTTGGGATCAAAAGAAAAATTATGATCGACTTGGTCTTGATGAAGAGAAAATGAAAATTATAGATACAGAACTTACGAAGATTACATTGCCAGTTCGCCCTGGTCGAAACTTGGCTGTTATTATTGAAGTAGCAGCGATGAACTTCAGATTAAAGCGAATGGGAGTTAATGCAGCTCAGCAATTTTCTGAGCGTTTGATGAGTGCGATTGAACTAGGAAATCAAGAGTAAGTTGGGAGAGGGAGGTTATACATATGCTGTTAGGTTCTGTACCACAGCTAGATCGTGTAGCGATTCAACTTGGGCCATTCCCAGTGTATTGGTATGGGATTATTATTGGGACAGGTGTACTCTTAGGGCTTTGGCTGGCTACGCGCGAGGGTGAACGATTAGGTATTCAAAAAGATACTTTTATCGATCTTGTTTTAATCGCGGTACCAATCGCGATTCTTTGCGCGCGCGCATATTATGTTATTTTTGAGTGGGAATATTATATGCAAAACCCGAGCCAAATTATTAATATTCGTCAAGGTGGCTTGGCGATTCACGGTGGTTTAATTGGGGCCGTTATTACAGGCATTATCTTTGCGAAAAGACGCGGCGTTTCCTTCTGGAAGCTAGCTGATATTGCAGCACCAAGTATTCTTCTTGGACAAGCAATTGGTCGATGGGGAAACTTTATGAACCAAGAAGCTCATGGTGATGAAGTAACAAGACAGTTTTTAGAAGGCTTACATTTACCAGATTTCATTGTGAATCAAATGTATATTGATGGCGTATATTATCATCCAACATTTTTATATGAATCATTATGGAATTTTGCAGGGGTAATTTTATTATTATTATTACGCAAAGCGAATTTACGCCGCGGTGAATTATTCTTTACATATTTAATTTGGTATTCAGTTGGCCGCTTCTTTGTAGAAAGCTTACGTACAGATAGCTTAATGTTAGGGCCGCTTCGCATTGCGCAAGTGATGTCTATCGGACTTGTTGTTATTTCTATCATTTTCATTATTGTGAGACGTAAACTAGGGCAAGCTGATAAAAGATATTCAGAAAAGTAGCATCTTATATGAGATGCTGCTTCTTTCATATTCAGGCAGCGAAAGGACCTTATCATATGAAAATAAATACAGTGTTATTCGATTTAGATGGAACATTAATAAATACAAATGAACTTATTATTTCTTCTTTTTTACACACGTTAAATAAATACTATCCAGATCAGTATAAGCGCGAGGATGTATTGCCGTTTATCGGCCCATCTTTGCATGAGACGTTTCGTTCAATGGATGAGGAAAAAGTGGATGAGATGATTCAGTGCTATCGCCAGTTTAACCATGACCACCATGACGAACTAGTGGAAGAATATGAAACTGTCTATGAAACAGTTCAGGAATTAAAGAAACAAGGTTATAAAATTGGAATTGTAACAACGAAAGCAAGACAAACAGTAGAAATGGGTTTAAAACTTTCTAAATTAAACGAGTTCTTTGATGTTGTTGTGACGATTGATGATGTCGAGCATGTGAAACCACATCCAGAACCAATTCAAAAGGCGCTCAAGTTACTACATGCAAAACCGGAAGAAACGATAATGATTGGCGATAATCATCATGATATTGTAGGTGGACAAAACGCAGGTACAAAAACAGCAGCAGTGGCATGGACGATTAAAGGTAGAGCGTATTTAGAATCGTATAAGCCAGATTATGTGTTAGATAAAATGAGCGATTTGTTATCGGTTTTATCTGAATAGTAGATAGAGGGAGAGAAAAAAGTGCGACGTACAACGCGCTATCCTGTTTCAGGAGCAAATTCGTTATGGAATGTATATAAAACAGTGTCTTTCTTTAAGGTTATGAAAAATTTTATTGTCATTCAAATTGCGCGCTATACGCCATTTTTATCGGTGAAAAATTGGTTATACCGCACATTTTTACGAATGAAAGTCGGAGAGAAAACAGCATTTGCCCTTATGGTAATGCCAGATATTATGTTTCCTGAAAAGATTACAGTTGGGACGAATTCAGTAATTGGCTATAACACAACGATTTTGGCTCATGAATATTTAATTACGGAATACCGCCTCGGAGAAGTGATAATCGGGAATGAAGTGATGATTGGGGCGAATTCAACAGTGTTACCAGGTGTGGAGATTGGAGACGGTGCTATCGTTTCAGCAGGTACACTTGTCCACAGGGATGTACCAAGTGGTGCTTTTGTGGGTGGAAATCCAATGCAGATCATATATACGAAGGAAGAAATGGCAGAAGGGAGAAGGTCGATGTTAAAAATGTAACATTTCCCTTCTCTTTTTATGAATAAAAAGGAAATAATTGAGTATAATATACTGTTTTGTTTTTTACGGAATCGTTTATACTTATAGATAAAAGAATGTGTGAGCGAAGAAAACAAAAAACTGGAGGATATATGGGGAAAAATCAAAGAATATTTAAGGAGAACGGACAAGTTATCTCTTTTAATCAATTGGCTGATTTCTTTTATAAAAAAGGGATGAGATCTTATCAAGGTAATAAGTTACAAGATGCAATTAAATATTTTCGAAGAGCGGCACAAAGTGAGAAAGAGCCGTTTATTTTATGCCAATTAGCAACGGTGTTATCTGAAGTGGGGGAGTATCAAGAATCGAATCAAATTTTCTTGAACCTGATTCGTTCACAACCAGATATTGAACAGTGTTATTATTTTATAGCAAGTAATTACGCATATCTTGGTTTGTTTCAGCAAGCGAAGAAATACGCTGAGCAATATTTAGAGATTGCTACAGAGAAAGAGTTTGTGGAAGAGACGTTAGAATTACTTGAGATTATGGAAGAAGAATCGATGGATGCGGAAGAGTTTGAAGATGAAGATGAGCTAATTGTCATGCAGGAAGAAGCGAATCGTTACATTCGCAACGGACAATTAGAAGAAGCGATTGCTACACTTGAAATTGTGACGAAAGATTATCCGGAATTTTGGTCGGGCTATAATAATTTAGCAATTGCTCATTTTCAGTTAGGAAATGTAGATACAGCATTAAAGTTAACAGAGATGATTTTAGAGAAAAATCCTGGTAATATGCATGCATTATGTAATACGCTTATTTTTCTATATTCAATTGGAGAGAACAAACAAGTAGAATCATTAGCTGAACAACTAAAATCAGTATATCCGATGTCATTTGAGCATCGGTTGAAGTTAGGGACAACATTTGCAACAATTGGTCACTTTGAATCAGCGTATAAATGGTTAAAATTATTAAAGCGTCAAGGTTATGAAGGAGATGTTAGCTTTTACTATTGGTTCGCATACTCTGCCTATATGATAAAGGATCAACAGACAGCAGAAAAGATGTGGCAATCTGTTGTAGAATTACATCCTGATAAAAAGGGGAAAGAACCGTGGAATGCTTTAAGCTTAGCTGATGAAGGACAGAACATGTTGTTTAAAGAGCTGCAAAAATCTTTCAGGAAAAGCGACACGTTGGAAGAGCAAATGCTAGCGTTATATTTAATGAATGAATTAACAACACCTGAGAAAATTGGCTTTTTCTTTGATGTGACGCAGGCGGAAAATCGTGTGCCGATTGTTTCGCAATTAGCGAAATATTTCTTTTTGGTGAGCAGTCATAAGAGTATCCCAGGTGAATTACAGCCATTTGAACAGTGTATTAGGATTGCGGATGCTTTATATAACTATACAAGTAAAGATGATGAATTGATTGAAGAATGTTTGCATTTTTGGTTTTGTACTTTTATACGTTTATATACATCTGGAATGGCTTTTACGAATGTCTTTGGGTGGTCGGCGGCAATCGAATACATTGTGCGTGGTCAGCGGAGAAATAAAATGACACAGGCCGAACTAGGAAATATATATAATGTATCTGTGGCAACTGTGAGGAAATATGTGCAAGTGGTAAAGCGTACTCACGCATAGGCAAATCATTGGGAAAAAACAGATGCTAACAGTATAATGAGGGTAAGTTACGTGTAGGAATGAATAGGAGTGAGTAGTGTGTCAGAAGAAAAAATTTATGATGTCATTATTATTGGTGCTGGACCAGCTGGGATGACAGCTGCAGTGTATACGTCTCGTGCAAATTTAAGCACACTTATGCTTGAACGTGGTATTCCAGGCGGACAAATGGCAAATACAGAAGATGTAGAAAACTATCCAGGTTATGAATCCATTTTAGGGCCTGATTTATCAAATAAAATGTTTGAGCATGCGAAGAAATTTGGTGCTGAGTATGCATATGGTGATGTGAAAGCAGTTATCGATGGCAAAGAATATAAAACGGTTGTAGCTGGTAAAAAAGAATATAAAACACGTTCAATTATCGTTGCAAGTGGTGCAGAGTACAAAAAAATTGGTGTACCAGGTGAAAAAGAACTTGGCGGCCGCGGTGTATCATACTGTGCAGTATGTGATGGCGCATTCTTTAAAGGGAAAGAACTTGTTGTTGTTGGCGGCGGAGACTCTGCTGTTGAGGAAGGTGTATATTTAACACGTTTCGCATCAAAAGTAACAATCGTTCACCGTCGCGAGGCTCTTCGTGCACAGAAGATTTTACAAGATCGTGCTTTTCAAAATGAGAAAGTAGACTTCATTTGGAATCATACTGTGAAGGAAATCAATGAAGAGAATGGTAAAGTAGGTAGTGTAACGCTTGTAGATGTTAACACTGGTGAAGAGCAAGAGTTTAAAACAGATGGTGCTTTCATTTACATTGGTATGTTACCATTATCAAAACCATTTAATGAGCTCGGTATTACAAATGAAAATGGTTATATTGAAACGAACGAGCGTATGGAAACGAAAGTTCCTGGTATTTTCGCAGCTGGTGATGTTCGCGAAAAGATGCTTCGTCAAATTGTAACAGCAACTGGTGATGGTAGTATTGCAGCGCAAAGTGCACAACACTACGTAGAAGAGTTGTTAGAAGAATTAAAGGCTGTAACAGAATAAGGATATAAAACTGTTTAGGGAAGAAGGCTACCTGTATAAAGGGTAGCTTTCTTTATTTTTTGATTAGAAATGTAAAATATTTGTTGCATTTCTAATGGAGTACATAAAGCGAAATTTTAAGTAAGTAGAAAACTGTTTTCATCGCCATAGCTTATAGGCCAGAAAATTAAAATGAATTTACATAGCTGAGTTCCCTTGACGATAAAATTCGTTAAGGGATTTTTTATCCTGCTATTTGCGGGCAGTAAGACTCCCGCCTCAAAGTTCAGCTTATTTAAGGCCTAGTCTCCTTCATTGTGACAAACTGTTTTTGATAGTATAATGAAATGAGTATGTGATGAAGAAATTTGTCATAAGTAGCTGAGGTGAAGAAGCATGCAAAGGGTCACAAACTGTGTGTTAATTAAAGGTAATGAAGTTCTCCTATTACAAAAACCACGCCGGAACTGGTGGGTTGCACCTGGCGGGAAAATGGAACGCGGTGAAACAGTAAGGGACTCCGTTGTTCGCGAATATCGTGAAGAAACAGGTATTTATTTAAAGAACCCAGCGTTAAAGGGGGTCTTCACTTTCGTCATCCAAGAAGGTGATAAAGTTGTTTCTGAGTGGATGATGTTCTCCTTTTTAGCGACAGATTTTGCAGGAGAAAACAAATTGGAAAGCGAAGAAGGCATCATTGGTTGGCATACATTTGATAAAATTGATGAATTACCAATGGCGCCTGGAGACTATCATATTATTGATTATTTAATTAAAGGAAATGGAATCATTTACGGGACGTTTGTATATACACCAGACTTTGAATTACTTTCATATCGATTGGATCCAAGCTAAATCTTCAAGGAGGGGATACAATGACAGCAAATAATGATATTAAAATGGTGATTATTACAGGAATGTCCGGTGCAGGAAAAACAGTAGCTCTGCAAAGTTTTGAAGATTTAGGATATTTTTGTGTAGATAACTTACCACCTATGTTATTGCCGAAGTTTGTTGAACTGATGGCAGATTCAAAAGGGAAAATGAATAAAGTGGCACTTGGTATTGATTTACGTGGCCGTGAATTTTTTGAACATTTATGGGGAGCACTTGATGATTTATCAGAACGCACTTGGATCATTCCGCATATTTTATTTTTAGATGCGAGAGATAACACGCTTGTAACGCGTTATAAAGAAACGAGACGTTCGCATCCGCTCGCGCCAACGGGACTTCCGCTAAAAGGAATTGAGGCTGAGCGTAGTTTATTAACAGACATGAAGGCTAGAGCTAACATTGTACTTGATACGTCTGAGCTAAAACCGAAAGAATTACGCGAAAGAATTGTTCATTTATTTTCTACAGAAAATGAGCAAGCATTTCGTGTAAATGTAATGTCATTTGGATTTAAATACGGTATTCCAATTGACGCAGATTTAGTATTTGATGTTCGTTTTTTACCAAATCCATATTATATTCCACAGATGAAGCCGTTAACAGGACTAGATGAAGAAGTTTCGTCATATGTGCTTAAATTTAATGAGACACATAAGTTTTTAGAAAAACTGACGGATCTTATTACTTTCATGCTTCCACATTATAAAAGGGAAGGTAAGAGTCAGCTTGTAATTGCAATTGGATGTACAGGTGGACAACATCGTTCTGTTACACTTACAGAGTACTTAGGAAAATATTTGAAACCAGAATATATCGTTCATATATCTCATCGTGATGTGGAGAAGAGAAAGGGCCATTAAGGGATGAAAAAAGAGAGAAAACCTAAAATTGTTATCATGGGGGGCGGAACTGGACTGTCTGTTTTATTACGAGGGTTGAAACAGTATCCCGTTGATATTACGGCGGTTGTTACAGTAGCCGATGATGGTGGCAGTTCGGGTAGATTACGTGATGAGTTAGAAATTCCACCACCGGGTGACATTCGTAACGTGCTTGTTGCGTTATCAGATGTCGAACCGCTTGTGGAAGCTTTATTTCAACATCGTTTTACATCCGGAGAAGGTTTGACGGGTCATGCATTAGGTAATCTATTGTTAGCTGGTATGACCTCGATTACAGGAGACTTTTTCCACGCTATTACCGAAACGAGTAAAGTATTAAATGTGAGAGGGCGTGTTTTACCAGCGGCCAATCAAAGTGTGGTACTTCACGCAGAACTAGAAGATGGAGAAATTGTAACAGGTGAATCGAAAATTCCGTATTTTGGGAAGAAAATCAATCGTGTGTTTTTAACACCTGGTGATGTCGAACCGCTGCATGAAACGTTGGCAGAAATTCAGCGGGCAGACTTACTTGTCTTCGGACCGGGTAGTTTGTATACGAGTATTTTGCCAAACTTAATTGTGAAAAAAATAGGTGATGCTGTTCTTCATGCAGATGCAAAAAAAATATACGTATGTAATGTTATGACGCAAGCTGGGGAGACAATGGGGTATACAGCATTTGATCATGTGCAGGCTTTGCATGATCACCTTGGAGCGCCTTTTATCGATACAGCGATTGTAAATAATCGTAACATTCCTGCTGAGTTACGTAGTCTGTATGCAGAAGAGATGTCTGCACCTGTTGTAGTTGATGAAAAACGTTTTGCTGAAAGTAACATTTGTTTAATTCAAGATGAATTAGCAAAGTATGATGATCAAGTTGTAAGGCATGATACATTAAAATTAGCTTCTATCTTATATTCATTGTTATAAACATGCGTTATCTCAGAATGAGATAACGCTACTCATTCATATAGGACAAGATTTTTGTTCCGAAATATTGTATAAGGAGGTGGGGCCGTGTCATTTGCATCAGAGACAAAGAAAGAACTGACAAAGCTTGAGATGAAGGAGTGTTGTGAGAAAGCAGAACTATCAGCGCTGCTTCGAATGAACGGATCACTTTCTTTTTCAAATCGTCGTCTTTCAATTGATATTCAAACAGAAAATGCAGCAATTGCGAGAAGAATTTACACATTGCTCAAAAAAGGATATGACGTGACGGTAGAATTGCTTGTTCGCAAAAAAATGCGACTGAAGAAAAATAATGTATATATCGTTCGGCTTGTTGAGAAATCCCGTGAAATATTAGCAGATTTGCATATTGTCAGGGAAGACTTTTCGTTTATTCGTAATATCTCACAGGAATTGATTGAAAAGAAATGCTGCAAACGATCATATTTACGAGGGGCATTTCTAGCAGGTGGTTCAGTAAATAACCCAGAAACATCATCTTATCATTTAGAGGTCTTTTCGTTATACAAGGAACATAATGATTCTATATGTGAATTGATGAACGGATTTGATTTAAATAGTAAGACGTTGGAAAGGCGTAAAGGGTATATTACGTATTTAAAAGAAGCGGAAAAAATAACGGAGTTTTTAAATATTATTGGCGCGCATAATGCATTGTTAAGATTTGAAGATATTCGTATTGTTCGCGATATGCGTAATTCGGTCAATCGTCTAGTGAATTGTGAAACCGCCAATTTAAATAAAACAATTGGTGCCGCTTTAAGGCAAATTGAAAATATTCGTTACATTAATGAAACAGTGGGACTGGATGTTTTGCCAGATAAACTGCGAGAGATTGCACAATTACGTATTAGTTATCAAGATGTAACATTGAAAGAATTAGGCGAGATGGTATCTGGGGGGAAAATCAGTAAATCAGGTATTAATCATCGCTTGCGTAAAATCGATGAAATTGCAGAGAAATTACGCGCGGGGGAACCGGTAGCAAAAAAATAACGGTAAAGGGGAAATGGGAGCTATGGTTCAGAAACAAGTTGAGGTGGCATTAAAAAATGGTTTGCAAGCACGTCCGGCTGCGTTGTTTGTACAAGAGGCAAATTGTTTTCACGCTGATATTTTTATTGAAAAAGATGGGAAAACAGTCAATGCGAAGAGCATCATGGGGATTATGAGCTTAGCTATTGGGTCTGGCAGCAATATAACGATTATAACAGAAGGTTCAGATGCAGAAGAAGCGTTAGAAGCGTTAGCTGCTTACGTGCAAAATAAACAGTAAAAGCTATCGCATGGAGCGATAGCTTTTCAGTTTATTTGGAAGCAGAAGCTAGGGGGCTCCTGTTTTTTTGTCGTTTTTTGTTGGTTAGTCGATATCTTTTGTCGAATCGCTGATATATTCAAATTTACGATATATTGTGAGAAACGGTTGATATATTTGAAAAATCGCTGATAAAACTTCATTCACCATTTTATATAAACAAACCTCGTCAGCTCACCATGTTTCACTTTATAATTTTTTAGCATTTCCCTTTTCAGGCTGTTGAAGGATATATTGTGAATGGCAGTCAACAAAAAATGCTATCGCACGTGGCGATAGCATTTTTTGTTTAGTGTTTTGTAAAGATTTTATCGATTAAGCCGTATTCTAGTGCTTTTTCTGCTGTCATGAAGTTGTCACGGTCAGTGTCGCGTTGTAGAACTTCTAATGGTTGACCTGTGCGATCAGCAAGAATTTGGTTTAATTTTTCACGTAAGAATAGGATACGCTTTGCAGCGATTTCGATTTCTGTTGCTTGTCCTTGTGCACCGCCAAGTGGTTGGTGAATCATTACTTCACTGTTTGGAAGAGCGAAACGTTTTCCTTTTTCGCCTGCTGCAAGTAGGAAAGCACCCATAGATGCAGCCATACCAATACAAATTGTTGATACGTTTGGTTTAATAAACTGCATTGTATCATAAATTGCCATACCTGCTGTAATAGAACCACCAGGGCTGTTGATGTATAAATGAATATCTTTTTCTGGATCTTGAGATTCCAAGAATAGAAGCTGAGAAACGATTGAGTTTGCTACGTTATCATCAATTGCGCTACCAAGCATAATGATGCGGTCTTTTAATAAGCGAGAGTAAATATCGTAAGCGCGTTCTCCACGATTTGTTTGTTCAATTACTGTAGGAATTAAATTCATCTGTTATTTCCTCCTTTGAAAGCTTTCTTAATCTTATAATACAATTATGGTCAATAAAGGTCAAACAAAACCACTTTAAATCAAAAAAATATGTAGTTGTAACATGATTTATTCGCTATATTTTTGGAATTCCCTGCTTATGTATCTTCAACATCATAACCGAATTATATAAATTTAAACGTACGGAGAGAATCATGTTGTTTGTGAAAAAACGAAAGAACGCTTTTTCTTATAGAAGCGTTCTCTTGTTTCCTATTCTTTTAAGAGGTAGGTTGCTTTATTTAGGATCTTTTCGATTTGTTTTGCATTTTCATTATACATTTGACTTGCTGATTTTGATTTCGTTTCTAAAGAAAATAATTCTAGATCCGCTTGGCATTTTTTTAAAGAAGCTAAGAGTAACGGCTTAGCTTGAGGAGAAGGTATTTGAATTTTATCATCATAAATATCGACAGTGAGTTGTCCGTAAGAATCAACTTGTCCAAGAAACACATTTTCTATTACGACTCCGATTTTTTCTAGTTCAGCATGAAGCCAAGCGCGATTATGACCACTAGCCGAAAGAGGTTCATCTAGTACGTTTCCATCCATAATTACCGTTTGTGTTTCTTTTGCAGGTGCGACTTGTAAACCGATATCTTTTGGAGTAAGCGGCTGCTTGTCTCTTTTTAACAAGACATTGAGTTCGCCGCCAGATTCCAATACAGCAAATTCAACATCAGATATGTTGAATACACTCCTTTGTCTTAGAAGTTCTAGTAACTCATCGATCGTATAATTTTCCTTTTTTAAATTATCTTCAAGGACTTTTCCATCTTTTATAAAAACCGTCGCTTTTCCTTCAATAAAATTTCTGAGATGTTTATTTTTTAAGGCAATTAGACCTGCGAAAAATGGAATGAGAGAAAAAACAAGCATACTAGAAATACCGTGCCAAAAGTTCCGCTCAAGCCCTGTCGATACTTCAGCTGCGATGTTACCGATTGTTAAGCCTGCAACGTATTCGAAAAATGAAAGCTGTGAGATTTGTCTTTTTCCAAGCAGCTTTGTTATTGAGAATAAAATAATTAAGATAGCGAAGGAACGTATAATGACAATCAGCCAGTCTGGTAAATGCGGCATAGTTTATTCCCTCCTGTTTTCCTAAAATCCTTTATATTGAGGTTCTTCTCTTTCTAATACAGAAATTCTACTGTTAAGGTCAGCGATTACACTGTCCATCTCCATCATACATTCATGGAAGACCCGTTTTGCTTCTTCATCAGAGGCATTTTGGGAAAGTGTACTTAAGCTTGCCTGTGCACTTTTTAAACTAGCGAGACATGTTTTTACACTCGCAATAACAGTCATGAGAACACCTCTTATCCTTTTGGTTTAAAGAGTAGTGCGCCGATAAATCCGAAAATAATGGCAGCAGATATACCAGCACTGGTTACTTTGAACATTCCCGTTATAACACCGACAATGCCATGTTTTGCAGCTTCAGCCATAGCTCCATGAACAAGAGCGTTTCCGAAACTTGTAATGGGAACTGTCGCACCAGCTCCTGCGAAATCAATTAAAGGCTCGTATAGACCGAATCCATCTAGTATTGCACCAGCGACAACGAGCGTTGACATTGTGTGAGCGGGCGTAAGTTTACCGACATCAAATAGAAGTTGTCCGATTACACAAATCAATCCGCCGATTACAAAAGCCCAAAAAAAGATCATCTATTGTACACCTCCAGTTTCAATTGATACGGCATGAGCAATGCATGGAATGGTTTCTTGTTGCTGGAAGGTAAGCGGAGATAATAGTGCGCCAGTAGCTACGACAAGTATTTTGCTGAACTCACCTTTTTTCATTCTGTTTAACAAATGTCCGTATACGACGGCCGCAGAGCAGCCTGGGCCACTTGCGCCTGCGATTACAGGCTGACCTTCTCTATAAATAAGTAATCCGCAATCTTGAAATTGTTCGCTTGTTACTTTCGTTCCGTGCTTATGCAGTAAATCATAGGCTATTTCTCGTCCGACATGACCAAGATCGCCTGTTACGATTAAGTCATAGTAGGATGCATCAACTTGTCTTTCGCGTAAATGTGCTTCGATTGTATCGACAGCAGCGGGAGCCATTGCGCCTCCCATGTTAAAGGGATCTGTTAAGCCCATATCAACAACGCGTCCAATTGTCGCTGACGTAACGCGAGGACCTTCACCTTGATCACTCAAAAGAGCGGCGCCAGCTCCTGTCACAGTCCACTGAGCGGTAGGTGGTTTTTGTCCACCGTATTCAGTCGGATAGCGGAACTGTTTTTCAACAGCAGTATTGTGACTTGAGGCTCCGGTTAATAAATATTTTGCTCCTTTTGCATTTACAATACTGGCACCAAGAGCGAGGCCTTCCATAGAAGTAGAACAAGCACCAAATAACCCAATATAGGGAGCACCGAGTGTACGGCAAGCGAAGCTAGAGGGCGTAATTTGATTAATAAGGTCACCCGCTAAAATGAATTGAATGTCTTCTTTTCGGAGATTGGCTTTTTCAGTTGCGCGACTGCAAGCTTCCTCAAATAAAACTCTATGCGCTTTTTCATAAGAATCTTGTCCGAGCCATAAATCTTCATGAAGGGTGTCGAAGTCTTCAGGAATTTTACCATTTGCCTCAAATGGTCCACCGATGACACCTGTTGAAATAATGACTGGTTTATTTTCAAATATCCATGTTCGGTGTCCTAGTAACATTTACAGTCCCCCCAATTGAATGAGAATGGTCTTAATAAGACCGATAACAAAAGCGGCAAATACACCGAATAGAATAACAGATCCGGCTAATTTAAACATATTGCCACCTACTCCAAGGACAAAACCTTCTGTCTTATGTTCAATACAAGCAGAGATAACGGAATTTCCAAATCCGGTAACGGGTACAGCTGTACCAGCGCCGCCGAACTGGGCGAGGCGGTCATATACACCGAAGCCTGTAAGTAACATAGAAATAAAAATTAGTGTTGCGACGGTAGGATTTCCTGCTGAACGTTCTGTGAAATCAAAGTATGTGATATAGAAGGTAGAAATAAGTTGACCGATGAAGCAAATGAAACCACCTACAAAAAAGGCTTTTATACAATTTTTTACTACGGGCCGCTTCGGTTCGCGCTGTTGTTCAAATTTTTTATATTCTTGTTGTACGGGTGTTAAATCTTTATCTTTACTTGCCATGTGAATCCATCCTTTTCTTTTAGAGAACGTACAATTAAGTATTGGAGTTCATTTCTGTGTGAACTGTTTTTAGTTTGTTTTTAATGTATTCTTTATCAGCCTCTTTGTTCTTAACTTTCTTTTCCAGCTTATCTAGTAGCATGAAAATCTTTCGATCAGTACTGACATAGATATTGAAAGTGGGGTTCTCTTTTTTCAATTGTTTTTTAATTTTTGTTTTTAATGATTTTAATTGAAAACGTTCATGATGCTCTGGTTTAACAGCTATGTAAAGATCTGTGTTAGAGTTAGCAGCCCTAGCTTCTAGTATTTCTTCCATGGCAAGTACATTTTTCTTCGCGTCATGTGATATAGATTGATTAAAAGATTGCTCCATGCTTACTTTCGTTAACTGAGGTTCCTTTTTTTTCTCTGTTTTTTTATGTGTTTCTTGTTTTACTTCTTTATCTAAATGACTCGTACATCCTGTTATGAAACCTAGTAGAAGCACGAATAATACGGTAATGGTGCTAAATTTTCGCATTGCAATCATTCCATTTCTATTGCTTTATGTAATGTAATTGCAACAAGATGATCTAAGATCACCTTGTTGCGGTGCATCATAGAGGATGATGCACTATTGTTGTGAATATTGGGGCTCTTCTTGCTGAACTTCTTCGATTCGTGGGTTTAAAGAATCGATAACCGATTGCGTTTGTTGTGCAGCTGTTTGGAAAAGTTGTTTCGCTTGCTGATTGTCTGTATCAAGAGCGAAGCCTTCTAAACTTGCTTGTGCACTTTTTAACCCAGAAACAGTTTGTTTTAATTTTGTAATAACAGTCATTGAATAAATCCCCCTTATTGGATGTGCATTCAAAGCTTATAATTTGTAAATCGGCTTCAAAATATAATTTCCAAATTTAGGTTTGTTTCTTTAGAAGTATTGAGATTTGGGAATAAAAAAGAGGGATAATGACGCTTTATATACGTCGTTATCCCTCTTTTTTGTAAGAGTGTTTCGTTTCACTGGCGATGGTCCATCCAATCATCACTAATAGTGCTGCAAATATTTTGATGCACAGTTTATAAATGTAAGGTAGGTGTTGAAGATAAAGAACAGCAAAAACAGCAATAGCAGCACCGACTATTGCAAGAAGTAACCCGTTGTATTTTTTTAAGAACATGTAGGATCTCCTCTCTGTTGTAATAAAATCCTTTTACATTCGTAATGTAGGATTTGTAGATATAACGAAAGATAATAGGCTAAAATAAGTCGTACTTTAGAAAGATACTGTGACAGTATTTTTGCATCATAGTGGTTGCGTACATTAGCATAAGGAGATATAATTACCAATATACTGTTTATGCGCCCATAGCTCAGTCGGATAGAGCGGTGGTTTCCGGTACCACGTCTGCCGGGGGTTCGAATCCCTCTGGGCGCGTCAAAAGGTCTTAACTTACATTTGTAGGTTAGGACCTTTTTTATTTTTCTCTTGTTATATCTAGTTATAGGACTTACTATTAATATGTAGTTATGATTTATGTAAATCTAAATGAAAAATCAACATCAAACTATGCTTTTTAGGTGGATGAGAGTATCCAATTATGCGTAGAACAGTTTGTATTTTTACAGCCAAAGCAAATAAGTCGGAAAATCAAAATGGATTTATAGAGGAGCAGAAAAAGATAAATCACTTTTCTTAATTAGATGTATATATATTTTTTTATTATTTTCTCTCAATATTATTCATTTTTCGGTTGTAAGATGCGACTTTCATTAATACATATAAATTAATAATATTCGGAATAAGGATATATGCAGGATTTTCCTTTTCGTAAACTTATTGTACAATAGAAACAAGGGGGAGATTAGTTTGAAGGCAAGTCTTTTACAAGAACAAAGCTTACGTTTGACGATGACACAAGAGTTAAGGCAAGCGATTACAATGCTCCAATATAATGTGCAAGAACTATCGGAATTTTTGTATGAGCAATCGTTAGAGAATCCCCTTATTGAGTTAGGTGGCTTTGAGAGGGAGAAGAAAAAGAGTTCGAAAAGTAAAAGTACAAGCAAACAAGTCGAAAATCAAATGGAAATTTATAGCGTGGATTCGGCAACGGTTCAGCAGCATTTATTGGATCAAATACAGTATTACAAAATAGATGAAATAGAGCGAAAGATAGCTTCGTTCATCATTATGAACATGGATGAAAATGGTTATTTACAAGAAACAAATGAAGAATTAGCAGCATTGCTTGCCGCACCTATCCATATAGTAGAACGTGCTATGGAGCTCGTTCAGTCATTAGAGCCAGCAGGGGTGGGAGCTCGTAATATTCAGGAGTGTTTATCCCTTCAGTTGAAGCGCTTACAAAAAAGAGATGTACTTGCGGAAATGATTGTAGATGAACATTTTTCTTATTTTGTTAAGAAAGATTGGCGCAAACTTGTTCAAATGATGAAATGCAGTAATGAAGAATTGCAAGCTTCTGTTGATTGTATTACATCGTTACAGCCGAAGCCAGGGCTTGCGTTTTCTGCTGAGAAACCACTTTATATCGTCCCGGATATTGCAGTGAAAAAAGATGGTGATCGTCTCGTTTTACAAATGAATGAACGGAATATGCCAAGAATTGAAATTCATTCAGAATATAGTGCGCTTCTTCATAATAGTGAGAGTGAAGTTGCTTCTTATGTATCAGAGAAATATCAGCACGTACAATGGATTATGCGGAGTTTAAAACAGCGGAAACAGACGATTTTACAAGTGATGGGAATCATTATAGAAAAGCAACGTGATTTCTTTTGGAATGGTCTGGCATATTTAAAACCACTTTCTTTGAAAGAGGTGGCGGAGGAACTAGGAGTACATGAATCTACTATTAGCCGTGCTACACGTAATAAATATGTACAAACGCCGCACGGATTATTTGAGATGAAATCCTTTTTTAGTAATGCAGTGGTGACAACAGAAGATGAAGTTGTTTCTACAAAGCGTGTTAAACAATTGATTCAAACGCTTGTAGAAAAAGAAAATAAGAAAAAACCACTTTCCGATCAAAAAATTTCCAAATTGTTAGAAGAAGAGCATGAAATTGTTATTTCTCGTAGAACAGTTGCAAAATATCGAGAACAAATGAATATTCCCGCTTCTTCTTTACGAAAAACAATTGGATAGGTGAAGAAGATGAAAGTTGTTTTATATACGAAGAGGGACTGCGGCCTTTGCGAAAAGGCGAAATCTGTCTTAAAAGAAGTGCAAAAGGTGTATTCTTTTGAAATTGAGGAAATAGATATATATGAAGATGATGGGCTCTTAGAAAAGTATCAAATTATGATTCCTGTTGTAGAAATTAACGGAAAACAGGCGGAATGCGGTGTCATTCACAAAGACGTCATAATAAACTATATAAACAATGCAGTTAAGAGTTGAATAAGTTTCTATCTCCTGTTACAATAATACACGTAGCAGGGATTATTTTTTTAACCTATGTGGGACATAAAATGTCACTACGGGACATAAAGTGACCACAATGGAAAATGAACCAATGTAGTGAGGAGAAAAAATATGCGCTCATGGATTCAGAACACAAAAAAATTATTACCTGATCTGCTACCTGTTATGCAAACAAGAATGCAAATTCTTCAGTACATTCGGCTTATGCAGCCGATCGGAAGAAGAAACTTATCTGCAAGTCTTGGTATGACAGAACGAGTATTGCGAAGTGAAGTGCAAGTTTTGAAAGAACAAAACTTAGTTCACGTCGCTTCTTCTGGAATGACTTTGACAGAAGAAGGAACAGCTTTAGTTCTTGCTTTGGAAGACTTTATGAAAGAAATTTCCGGGTTAAAGGTTTTAGAAAAACAACTTAAGGAAACATTAGACTTGGATGAAGTTTTCGTTGTCCCTGGTGATAGTGATGAATCACCGTGGGTCAAACTGGAGATGGGCCGTGCTTGTGTTACTTGTATAAAAGACCGTCTGACAGCGAATAATATCGTTGCTGTGGCTGGAGGAACAACGCTAGCTGCTGCTGCGGACATGATGCAACTAGATTGCAAGGATTTACATATGCTATTTGTCCCAGCACGTGGTGGAATTGGAGAAGGCGTGGAATTAGAAGCTAATACCATTTGTGCGAAAATGGCACAAAATACGATGAGTAATTACCGCTTATTGTATGTTCCAGATCATGTAAGTAGCGAAGCATATGCGTCCATTGTGACGGAACCTTCCGTGAAAGAAGTTCTTGAGTTGATTCGATCTTCCAATATCGTCATTCATGGAATAGGTGATGCGTTAACGATGGCACGTCGCAGAAGTACTTCAGAAGCAGATTGGATGAAAATTAAAGCAAGTGAAGCAGTCGGCGAGGCTTTCGGTTATTACTTCAATGAACAAGGTCATGTTGTTCATAAAGTACAAACAGTGGGCATGCAACTTAAAGATTTACAAAACGTATCTCATGTTGTTGCGGTCGCTGGAGGATCTTCAAAGGCAAAAGCAATACAAGCTGTAATTAAACAAGGGCACACTTCAATTCTAATTACAGATGAAGGTGCAGCAAAACAGTTAACAAAGGGTATTACCCTTTAATATAATCCCCCAAGGAGGAAATTCAAATGACTAAAATTGGTATTAATGGATTTGGACGTATCGGACGTAACGTATTCCGCGCAGCTCTTAACAACTCTGAGGTAGAAGTAGTAGCAATCAACGACTTAACAGATGCTAAAACTTTAGCTCACCTTTTAAAATATGACACAGTTCACGGAACTTTAAATGCAGAAGTATCTGCTAACGAAAACAGCATCGTTGTTAACGGTAAAGAAATTAAAGTTATCGCTGAGCGTGACCCAGCTCAATTACCATGGAGCGACTACGGAGTAGAAGTAGTAGTAGAATCTACTGGCCGTTTCACTAAAAAATCAGACGCTGAAAAACACTTAGGTGGATCAGTTAAAAAAGTTATCATCTCTGCTCCAGCTTCTGACGAAGATATCACTGTAGTAATGGGTGTTAACCACGAACAATACGATGCAGCTAACCACAACGTAGTATCTAACGCTTCTTGTACTACAAACTGTCTAGCTCCATTCGCTAAAGTATTAAACGAAAAATTCGGCGTAAAACGCGGAATGATGACAACAATTCACTCTTACACTAACGACCAACAAATCTTAGACTTACCACACAAAGATTTACGTCGTGCTCGTGCAGCAGCTGAAAACATGATTCCAACATCTACTGGTGCAGCTAAAGCTGTAGCATTAGTATTACCAGAACTTAAAGGTAAATTAAACGGTGGCGCTGTACGTGTTCCAACTGCTAACGTTTCTCTTGTTGACTTAGTTGTTGAACTTGACAAAGAAGTAACAGTTGAAGAAGTAAACGCAGCATTCAAAGCAGCTGCTGAAGGCGAATTAAAAGGTATCCTTGGATACAGCGAAGAGCCATTAGTATCTATCGACTATAACGGATGCACAGCTTCTTCTACAATCGATGCATTATCTACAATGGTAATGGAAGGTAACATGGTTAAAGTACTTTCTTGGTACGATAACGAAACTGGTTACTCTAACCGTGTAGTAGACTTAGCTGCATACATGACTTCTAAAGGTCTTTAATTCTTAGTTTATAAGTTATCAATGACAAAACGAGGGAGAGGGTTTGTTCCCTCTCTCTCTTCTTTCGTTTTAAAGGCAAATGTGATAAGCTTTTGAATGGGTTTTGTCAATCCTAACTAGTCGGAGGGAAATCCAATGAACAAAAAATCAATTCGTGACGTAGATTTAAAAGGTAAACGTGTATTTTGCCGCGTTGACTTCAACGTACCTATGAAAGAAGGCAAAATTACAGACGAGACTCGTATCCGTGCAGCTCTTCCTACAATTCAATATTTAGTAGAGCAAGGTGCGAAAGTTATTTTAGCAAGTCACTTAGGCCGTCCAAAAGGTCAAGTAGTAGAAGAATTACGTCTTACTCCAGTAGCAGCACGTTTAGGTGAGCTTCTTGGTAAAGACGTGAAAAAAGCAAACGAAGCATTCGGACCTGCTGCACAAGAAATGGTTGCAGCAATGAACGAAGGCGACGTATTAGTTCTTGAAAACGTACGTTTCTATGCGGGCGAAGAAAAGAACGATGCTGAACTTGCGAAAGAATTTGCAAATCTTGCTGATATCTTCGTAAACGATGCATTCGGTGCAGCTCACCGTGCTCACGCTTCTACTGCAGGTATTGCAGAATTCTTACCAGCGGTATCAGGTTTATTAATGGAAAAAGAATTAGAAGTACTAGGAAAAGCACTTTCTAATCCAGATCGTCCATTTACAGCAATTATCGGTGGTGCGAAAGTAAAGGATAAAATCGGTGTAATTCGTCATCTATTAGACAAAGTAGATAACTTAATTATCGGTGGAGGTCTTGCTTACACATTCGTTAAAGCGTTAGGTCATGAAATTGGTCTATCTCTATGTGAAAATGACAAAATTGACTTGGCAAAAGAGTTTATGGAACTTGCGAAAGAAAAAGGCGTAAACTTCTACATGCCGGTTGATGTTGTAATCACAGAAGAATTCTCTGAAACTGCAACAACTAAAATTGTTCCTATCGACTCTATTCCTACTGATTGGGAAGGCGTAGATATCGGACCAAAAACACGTGAAATTTATGCAGATGTAATTAAAAATTCTAAGCTTGTTGTATGGAATGGACCAATGGGTGTATTCGAAATGACTCCATTCTCTCAAGGTACAAAAGCAGTAGGACAAGCATTAGCAGATGCAGAAGGTACATACTCTGTTATCGGCGGTGGTGACTCTGCAGCAGCTGTTGAAAAATTCGGTATGGCTGATAAAATGAGCCACATTTCTACTGGCGGCGGTGCGTCATTAGAATTCATGGAAGGTAAAGAACTTCCAGGTGTAGTTTGTCTTAACGACAAATAAGTAGCAGCCAAAGAAAAAGGACGGTGCAAAGCATGCGTAAACCAATTATCGCAGGTAACTGGAAAATGAATAAAACTCTAGCTGAAGCAGTTAGCTTCGTAGAGGAAGTAAAAGGTCAAATCCCAGCAGCTACAGCTGTTGATGCAGTAGTTTGCTCTCCAGCTCTTTTCTTAGAGCGTCTTGTAGCAGCAACTGAAGGAACTGACTTACAAGTAGGTGCACAAAACATGCACTTCGAAAAAAATGGTGCATTCACTGGCGAAATTAGCCCAGTAGCACTTAGCGACTTAAAAGTAGGCTACGTAGTACTTGGTCACTCTGAGCGTCGTGAAATGTTTGCTGAAACAGACGAGTCAGTAAACAAAAAGACTCTTGCAGCATTTGAACACGGTTTAACACCAATCGTTTGCTGTGGTGAAACTTTAGAAGAACGCGAAAGCGGAAAAACATTTGATCTAGTAGCAGGTCAAGTGACAAAAGCACTTGCAGGTTTAACAGAAGAGCAAGTTAAAGCTACTGTTATCGCTTACGAGCCAATTTGGGCAATCGGTACAGGTAAATCTTCTTCTTCTGCAGATGCAAACGAAGTATGTGCGCACATCCGTAAAGTTGTTGCAGAAGCTGTTTCTACAGAAGCTGCAGAAGCTGTTCGTATTCAATACGGCGGTAGCGTAAAACCAGAAAACATTAAAGAGTATATGGCACAATCTGACATCGACGGCGCTTTAGTTGGCGGTGCGAGCTTAGAGCCTGCTTCTTTCTTAGGTCTTCTGGGGGCGGTAAAATGAGAAAGCCAACAGCTTTAATCATCCTTGACGGTTTCGGACTACGTGAAGAAACTTACGGGAATGCTGTAGCGCAAGCTAAAAAACCTAATTTTGACGGTTACTGGAATAAATTCCCTCACACAACGCTTACAGCGTGCGGTGAGGCAGTAGGTCTTCCAGAAGGTCAAATGGGTAACTCTGAGGTTGGTCACTTAAATATCGGTGCTGGCCGCGTAGTATATCAAAGCTTAACACGCGTTAACGTTGCAATTCGTGAAGGTGAGTTCGATAAGAACGAAACTTTCCAAAATGCAATTAAAAGCGTAAAAGAAAAAGGTACTGCTCTTCATTTATTCGGTTTACTTTCTGATGGTGGTGTGCACAGTCACATGAACCACATGTTTGCTCTTCTTCGCTTAGCAGCAAAAGAAGGCGTGGAGAAGGTTTATATCCATGCATTCTTAGACGGCCGCGATGTTGGACCACAAACAGCAAAAGGTTATATCGATGCAACAAATGAAGTGATTAAAGAAACAGGAGTAGGACAATTCGCGACTATCTCTGGTCGTTATTACTCTATGGACCGTGACAAGCGCTGGGATCGCGTAGAAAAATGTTACCGTGCTATGGTGAATGGTGAAGGCCCTACTTATAAATCAGCAGAAGAGTGTGTAGAAGACTCTTATGCAAATGGTATCTACGATGAATTCGTATTGCCGTCTGTAATTGTGAATGAGGATGAAACGCCAGTTGCAACAATCAATAATGATGATGCAGTCATCTTCTATAACTTCCGTCCAGACCGTGCAATTCAAATTGCTCGTGTATTTACAAACGAAGACTTCCGTGAGTTCGATCGTGGTGAAAAAGTACCTCACATTCCTGAATTCGTTTGTATGACACATTTCAGTGAAACAGTAGATGGTTACGTGGCATTTAAGCCAATGAACCTTGATAACACTTTAGGTGAAGTTGTTGCGCAAGCGGGATTAAAGCAACTTCGCATCGCGGAAACTGAAAAGTATCCGCACGTTACATTCTTCTTTAGCGGTGGTCGTGAGGCTGAATTCCCAGGAGAAGAACGTATCTTAATTAACTCACCGAAGGTTGCAACATATGATTTGAAACCTGAAATGAGCATTTACGAAGTAACCGACGCTTTAGTAAATGAAATTGAAAATGATAAACATGATGTTATCATTCTTAACTTTGCAAACTGTGATATGGTGGGCCATTCTGGGATGATGGAGCCAACAATTAAAGCAGTAGAAGCAACTGACGAATGTTTAGGAAAAGTTGTAGAAGCGATTCTTGCAAAAGATGGTGTAGCACTTATTACTGCTGACCATGGTAATGCCGATCAAGAGTTAACTCCTGATGGTGGGCCAATGACAGCTCATACAACAAACCCGGTTCCTTTCATCGTTACAAAGAACGATGTTGAGCTTCGTGAAGGTGGTATTTTAGGAGATATCGCCCCAACAATGCTTACACTTTTAAATGTAGAACAACCGAAAGAAATGACAGGTAAAACAATTATTAAATAATGAAATTGTATATATAAAAGGAGAGAAAATATTATGTCAACAATTATTGATGTTTATGCTCGCGAAGTCCTTGACTCTCGTGGTAACCCAACTGTAGAAGTAGAAGTTTACACAGAAAGCGGCGCATTCGGACGCGCTATCGTACCAAGTGGTGCATCTACTGGTGAACATGAAGCAGTAGAATTACGTGACGGTGACAAATCTCGTTACCTTGGTAAAGGTGTAGTTAAAGCAGTAGATAACGTAAACGAAATTATCGCTCCAGAAATCGTTGGTTTTGACGTAACTGACCAAGCTGGTATCGACCGTGCTATGATCGAATTAGATGGCACTCCAAACAAAGGTAAATTAGGCGCTAACGCTATTCTTGGTGTATCTATGGCAGTAGCTCACGCAGCAGCTGACTTCGTAGGTCTTCCATTATACCGTTACCTTGGTGGATTCAATGCGAAACAATTACCAACTCCAATGATGAACATCATCAACGGTGGTTCTCACGCTGATAACAACGTTGACTTCCAAGAGTTCATGATCTTACCAGTTGGTGCTCCAACGTTCAAAGAAGCAATCCGTATGGGTGCTGAAGTATTCCATGCATTAAAAGCTGTATTACATGACAAAGGTCTTAACACTGCAGTAGGTGACGAAGGTGGATTCGCTCCAAACCTTGGTTCTAACCGTGAAGCATTAGAAGTAATCATTGAAGCTATCGAAAAAGCTGGTTACAAAGCTGGCGAGAACGTATTATTAGGAATGGACGTTGCTTCTTCTGAGTTCTACAACAAAGAAACTGGTAAATATGATCTTACAGGCGAAGGCCGCAGCATGACTTCTGCAGAAATGGTTGATTTCTACGAAGGTCTTTGCAACGACTTCCCAATCATCTCTATTGAAGATGGTTTAGACGAAAACGATTGGGATGGTCACAAATTATTAACTGACCGTCTTGGCAAAAAAGTTCAATTAGTTGGTGACGATTTATTCGTAACGAACACGCAAAAACTTGCTGAAGGTATCGAAAAAGGTATCTCTAACTCAATCTTAATTAAAGTTAACCAAATCGGTACTTTAACTGAGACTTTCGAAGCAATCGAAATGGCTAAACGTGCTGGTTACACAGCAGTTGTATCTCACCGTTCTGGTGAAACTGAAGATGCTACAATCGCTGACATCGCAGTTGCAACTAACGCTGGCCAAATTAAAACTGGTTCTATGAGCCGTACTGACCGTATTGCAAAATACAACCAATTATTACGCATCGAAGACGAACTAGCTGAAATCGCTGTTTACGATGGTTTAAAATCTTTCTACAACTTAAAAAAATAATTGTAGAAAATAAAGACAGACCGTGAGAAATCACGGTCTGTTTTTTTGTTCACAAATATATATATGTTTTTTCTCAGTGAATAGAATACCTTTCTGTATTTGTTATATCGAAATAATAAACGTTAAAATTCAGAAAATAAAAACTTTTATTTTTAGGTCAATGTTTTTGACGTAATTTTCAATGGTAAATTCAGTCATACCAAGGGTGTAAGCGTATAAAAAATGCGATTTTTTCCATTAAGTTGATAAATTGCAGGTTTTTACATTTTATACTATGATAAGAATAGAAAATAGAAGATCGTATAAACATGAGGGATGATGAACATGAAATTTACAAAGATTATTGTTCAAGTTGCCGCTCTTTACGTGTTTTACATGATTGGAACATGGGTGCAAGAAATGTTGGATATTCCAATTCCAGGAAGCTTGATTGGGATGTTTTTGTTACTTGTTTTATTAAGCCTTAAAGTTCTTCCTGTGAAATGGTTTGATGTAGGAGCAGAAACACTCGTTGCTATTATGCCGTTTTTATTGATTCCGCCAACAATTGGTTTAATGAATTACGGTGCTTTTTTTATGGATAAAGGAATTTCTCTTTTCATTACGGTTGTAGCGAGTACATTTTTAATTATTATTGTCGCAGGACATACAGGACAATATCTTGCGAATAGAAAGGAAAAAGAGACGAGATGAGCCAAATATTAATCGGAATTGGTTGGGTTATTCTTACAGTGCTATTATATCAATTATCGAAAAAGATTTATAAAGTATTGCCAACACCATTTACCATTCCAATGATTGTAGCAACGGCACTTATGATTATTTTATTACTTGTGTTGGATATACCATACCAAACATATATGCAAAGTGGTGGTGGCTGGATTTCCAAATTGCTTGGTCCAGGTGTAGTAGCATTTGCAATTCCACTATATAAACAGCGTCATGTGCTCCGAAAATATGTTATACCAATTGCAGGTGGTGTATTAGTCGGAACAACCGTTGCGATTGCAAGTGACTTAGTAATCGCGACGCTTATGGGAACAGATAAAAGCTTAATTTTATCTTCTTTACCAAAATCAGTAACAATGCCAGTTGCAATGAGTGTATCAGAGCAAGTTGGCGGCGTTCCATCGTTAACGGCGGCATTCGTTGTTGTCGCTGGGATTACAGGAACCATTACAGGCCCGCTTCTATTGAAATGGAGCCGCGTTACAAACTCTGTTGGTAAAGGAATCGGTTTTGGATGCGCATCACATATTATGGGTGTGATGAGAGCAATGAAAAATAATGAACATGAAGGTGTTATTGGATCGGTAACAATGACATTAACTGCAATTTTAACTTGTTTGCTCGGACCGTTATTTGCAGGTTTGTTTATATAATGAAGAAAAGTGAGAGCGGCGAACAGCTCTCGCTTTTCTATTGGATTTGTGCTAAAGTTGGATTAACTGAATTTTTGTAGGAGGAACGCCCGATGCATACGTTATTATCAGTTTTACTTATTGTTGTATCGATTTTCATGATTGTTTTAGTACTTATGCAGTCTAGTAATAGTTCAGGCCTTTCAGGTGCAATTTCAGGCGGTGCAGAGCAATTATTTGGTAAGCAAAAAGCACGTGGAATTGAAGCGGTATTAAACCGTATTACTGTAGTTGTAGCTGTACTGTTTTTCGCACTAACAATTGGTGTTACGTACTTAAGCATATAGTAAAGGCTTGCTTTTTAACGATATGGAAAAGAAGAAGTGTTTGCACACTCGTGTGAATAGTTCTTCTTTTTTATTATGTAGAAAAAGTTTCTAATTAGATTATGGAAATGGAACTATGGTAAACTAAGGAATATATAGAAACAATACGACTAGATTACAGAAGAGAAAGAGGAGAAGATGATGATGAAATTAGCATCTCCGAAACCATTTACATTTGAAGGCGGGGACCGTGCTGTTTTATTACTACACGGATTCACGGGGAATTCAGCTGATGTACGTATGCTTGGGCGTTTTTTAGAGAAAAAAGGCTATACTTGTCACGCCCCGATTTATAAAGGACACGGTGTACCGCCAGAACAGCTTGTTCATACAGGTCCTGAAGACTGGTGGAAAGACGTTATGGCTGCGTATCAACATTTGAAAGATCAAGGATATGAGAAAATCGCCGCTGTTGGACTATCACTTGGTGGTGTCTTCTCGTTGAAACTTTCTTATACATTACCAATTTTAGGGGTTGTCCCAATGTGCGCGCCAATGTACATTAAGAGTGAAGAGATTATGTACCAAGGGATACTGGCATATGCTCGTGAATATAAAAAACGTGAACAGAAGTCACCAGAGAAAATTGCAGAAGAAATGATGGAATTTAAAAAGACACCAATGAATACGTTAAAAGCACTGCAAGAATTAATTCGTGATGTTCGCAATAATGTTGACATGATTTATGCGCCAACATTTGTTGTACAAGCACGTCATGATGAAATGATTAATACAGACAGTGCAAATATTATTTATAACGGTGTAGAATCCACGTTGAAAGACATTAAGTGGTATGAAGACTCTACGCATGTCATTACGCTTGATAAGCAGCGTGATGAGCTACACGAAGATGTATATAACTTCTTGGAGCAACTAGATTGGTAAGATCTAGTTGCCTCTTTTTTTCATAGGGAATTAAAAGCATTTTTTAGGTTGGGAAGAGAGGATCCGCCCGAGGATAGAAGCGGTCAGGGCCTTTATTAGCCCTATGCGGAGTTAAAACAAAAAGTGGAGAGTTTCTTTTATTTTCATAACCGCGACTTAGGTGTTTGAAAAGCAAAAAGGATTTATATAGAAAGAAGCTTTTAATAGGAGCATGATGCAGAGAATAAATGGTGAAAAATAGGTGTTTATAGAAGTTTCACTTTATACATCGTTCACCTTTCGGATACACTAGATAATATGAGGATTTAAAGGAGGTATTTGTGCTTGGAAGAGATCATTCAAGAACATATTGATAAGTTGTTATTATTTATGAAAGAAGAAGCGTATAAACCGCTAACGATACAAGAATTAGAATCGGCTTTTGGGATTGAAGATTCCGCAGGTTTTAAAGATTTTGTTAAGGCACTTGTTATGATGGAGGAAAAGGGACTTGTTGTGCGTACGCGCAGCAATCGCTACGGTCTTCCGGAGAAAATGAATTTAGTGCGCGGTAAATTAATTGGACATGCACGTGGTTTTGCATTTGTTGTTCCAGAAGAGAAGAAAACTGGGGATGACGATATTTTTATCCCACCTACAGAATTAAATGGTGCACTTCATGGTGATACAGTATTAGCTCGTATTAGTTCACAAACTAGTGGATCGCGCCAAGAAGGTACAATTATTCGTATTGTAGAAAGAGGTACGAAGGAGTTAGTTGGTACATATACAGAGTCAAAAAATTTCGGGTTTGTACTTCCAGATAATAAGCGCTGGACAAGTGATATTTTCATCCCGAAAAGTGCGTCGATGGGTGCAGTAGAAGGTCATAAAGTTGTTGTGAAAATTACAAGTTACCCGCAGGATCGTTTAAGTGCGGAAGGCGAAGTAATTCAAATTCTCGGTCATAAAAATGATCCAGGTGTAGACATTTTATCTGTTATTCATAAAAACCACCTACCACTAACATTCCCAGAAGATGTGATGGAACATGCGAACAGTGTACCAGAAACGATTTCAGAAGAAGATTTAAAGGATCGCCGAGACCTTCGCGACCAAATGATTGTGACGATTGATGGTGCAGATGCAAAAGATTTAGATGATGCGGTAACCGTAACAAAGCTTGAGAACGGTAACCATAAACTTGGCGTTCATATTGCGGATGTAAGCCATTATGTCCAAGAAGGTTCTCCAATTGATGTGGAAGCAGCGGAAAGAGCGACGAGTGTGTATCTTGTAGACCGTGTTATCCCGATGATTCCACACCGTTTATCAAACGGAATTTGTTCATTAAATCCAAAAGTTGATCGTCTTACACTATCTTGTGAAATGGAAATCAATCACCTTGGTGATGTTGTTAGTCATGAGATTTTCCAAAGTGTAATTAAAACAACAGAGCGTATGACATATGCAGATGTAAGAAGCATTTTAGAAGATGAAGACGAAGCGTTAATGGAGCGTTATGAGCCGTTAGTACCAATGTTTAAGGAAATGGCACAATTAGCGCAAATCTTACGTGACAAGCGCATGAGACGCGGCGCGATTGACTTTGATTTTAAAGAAGCAAAAGTATTAGTAGATGAAGAGGGTAAACCAACGGATGTTGTAATGCGTGATCGCTCTGTATCAGAAAAACTCATTGAAGAATTCATGCTTGTAGCCAACGAAACAGTAGCGGAGCATTTCCACTGGATGAACGTACCGTTTATGTACCGCGTCCATGAAGATCCGAAAGAAGATAAGTTAGAGCGTTTCTTCGAATTTGTAACAAACTTCGGTTACGCGGTAAAAGGACGTGCGAATGAAGTACATCCTCGCGCGCTGCAACAAATTCTTGAAATGGTAAAAGGACAACCTGAAGAAGTCGTGATTTCAACAGTGATGCTTCGTTCCATGAAACAAGCACGTTACGATGCAGATAGCTTAGGACACTTCGGTTTATCAACTGAATTCTATACACACTTCACATCACCAATTCGTCGTTATCCAGATACAATTGTTCATAGATTGATTCGTGAATATATTATTAACGGTAAAATTGATCATGAAACACAGGCGAAGTGGCGTGAAAAATTGCCGGAGATCGCAGAGCATTCCTCTAATATGGAACGCCGTGCTGTTGAAGCAGAACGCGAAACAGATGAACTGAAAAAAGCAGAGTATATGCTTGATAAAATTGGTGAAGAGTACGACGGTATGATTAGCTCTGTCACAAACTTCGGTTTATTCGTAGAGTTACCGAATACAATTGAAGGTCTTGTTCACGTAAGTTATTTAACGGATGATTACTACCGTTATGACGAGCAACACTTCGCGATGATTGGTGAGCGTACAGGGAATGTCTTCCGCATCGGTGATGAAATTACAATTCGCGTTATTAACGTAAATAAAGATGAGCGCGCAATTGATTTTGAAATCGTCGGTATGAAAGGAACACCAAGACGTAAATTCAAAGATCGCCCAGTTGTTATTGAACAACCAAAAGGTGGTAGGAAGAGACGCAATGGTCGCGCCGAACGTAATAACGAGCGTAGTGGTAGCGCACGTGGCAATGAACGCGGTAGCGGACGCAAACACGAACGTGGTGGACAAGGGAAAGCATCCGGCCGCCCGGGACAAAAAGATGGCAATGGTAAAAAGAAAAAGCCATTCTTTGAAAATGTACCAGGATTTAAGAAGAAAAAGAAAAAACGTAAGTAAGAAATAAAAAAGATGGTTTCAGTATGATTGTGCTGAAACCATCTTTTTTAAGATTCATTACATAGTGAAACGTAAAAAGAATAGTTGCTGTAGTCTATATCGTGTTGGTTTTACTGAATCCTTACTATATTGACATTCGCTCCTGTTATTGTTCTAACGCCACCTGCATTATTAACTAACGTTAATATATTCGGCGCAGCACCAGTAGTAAGGACGGCTCCTGACGATAAAGATACTGTACTCCCACCCGTTTGATTTGTTGCTCTAGATTGTGTTCCGCCAACTATAGCTCCATTTAATTGAAATTCTAATTCTGCAGTACCAGTTCCTACACCAGATTCAGCTTCGAAAAAAATCCAGTATGTTTGGTTAGGTGATAACGAAATATCAGTAGATCCTGCTGTATGTGTAATCGCTGTACCATTAATTTCAGCATTAGTCGCGAAGGGAACTGCTGCTCCATCAGCGACATTTTGTCCGGCAGCATTAATGATACGGGCACTATCAGCGGTTATGTTAGGTCCAGTGTTGCCAGTCGGTCCAGTGTTGCCGGTCGTCCCGGTATTGCCAGTCGGTCCAGTGTTGCCTGTCGCCCCGGTATTGCCAGTCGGTCCAGTGTTGCCTGTCGCCCCGGTATTGCCAGTGGGTCCGGTGTCGCCAGTGGGTCCGGTGTCGCCGGTAGTCCCGGTGTTGCCAGTCGGTCCAGTGTTGCCTGTCGCCCCGGTATTGCCAGTCGGTCCGGTATTGCCAGTGGGTCCGGTGTCGCCAGTGGGTCCGGTGTCGCCAGTAGTCCCGGTGTTGCCAGTGGGTCCGGTGTTGCCAGTAGATCCGGCACTGCCAGTGGGCCCGATGTCGCCGGTAGTCCCAGTGTTGCCAGTCGGTCCAGTGTTGCCAGTCGGTCCAGTGTTGCCAGTAGTCCCGGTGTTGCCAGTAGATCCGGCACTGCCAGTGGGTCCGGTGTTGCCAGTGGGTCCAGTATTGCCGGTAGTCCCGGTGTTGCCAGTAGATCCGGCACTGCCAGTGGGTCCGGTATTGCCGGTAGTCCCGGTGTCGCCAGTGGGCCCGATGTCGCCGGCAGGTCCGGTGTTGCCTATCGGTCCAGTGCCGCCAGTAGCTCCGGTGTCGCCAGTAGTCCCGGTGTTGCCAGTGGGTCCAGTATTGCCGGTAGTCCCGGTGTCGCCAGTGGGCCCGATGTCGCCGGTAGTCCCAGTGTTGCCAGTCGGTCCAGTGTCGCCGGTAGTCCCAGTGTTGCCAGTCGGTCCAGTGCCGCCAGTAGCTCCGGTGTCGCCAGTAGTCCCGGTGTTGCCAGTGGGTCCAGTATTGCCAGTAGTCCCGGTGTTGCCAGTCGGTCCAGTATTGCCGGTAGTCCCGGTGTTGCCAGTAGATCCGGTACTGCCAGTGGGTCCAGTATTGCCGGTAGTCCCGGTGTTGCCAGTAGATCCGGCACTGCCAGTGGGTCCGGTGTCGCCTGTCGGTCCAGTGTTACCAGAAGGTCCAGTGTTACCAGAAGGTCCAGTGTCGCCAGTAGTCCCAGTATTGCCAGTGGGTCCGGTGTTGCCAGTAGATCCGGCACTGCCAGTAGACCCAGTATTACCAGTCGCACCCGTGCTCCCGGTAGGCCCTATGCGGCAAGTGGGATCAATTGGTGGAAGCGGAAATGGACAAAAATAATTACAATAGGGACTCTTTTTTCTGTCCTTATCTTTAGACATTGTCTACCTCCTTATATGTATGAGAAAAATCTCTTATTTTTCATTCGGTTACTATCTATAAAATGTTAGGCAGCGAACAAATAATACTATAAGGGATATATTTTATTTTTTTGTTTTGTTTGGATAGATTTAGTGATAGCCCAAATTTCATTTAGAGTAAGTATAAGGATAGTGGATGATAAGAAAGGAATGTACGAGAAGAATAAGAGAAGTTATGTAGGAATCCTTATTTATGTTTGATCAGTAGCTTCTTCTGCTATATTTTGCTACAATAGTACAAAATGGAGGGAGGCAGCAAGAGACATGCCAAAAGGTCAAGGGAAAGTAATCGCACAAAATAAAAAAGCATTTCATGATTATTTTATCGAAGAAACATACGAGGCAGGACTTGTCCTTCAAGGAACGGAAATTAAGGCAATTCGCGCTGGGCGTGTTAACTTAAAGGATGCGTTCGCACGTATACATAATGGTGAAGTATGGGTATATAATATGCATATTAGTCCGTATGAACAAGGGAATCGTTTCAATCATGATCCGCTTCGTACAAGAAAATTACTTCTTCATAAAAAAGAAATTGAAAAGCTTATGGGTTATGCAAAAGAAACTGGTTATTCGTTAATTCCAGTTAGAATCTATTTGAAAAATGGATTTGCAAAAATGGCACTTGGTTTAGCAAAAGGTAAGAAACAATATGATAAGCGCCATGATTTAAAAGAGAAAGAAGCAAAGCGTGAAATTGCACGTGCGTTCCGCGATCGTCAAAAGATGTAATACAGAAATTTACATTTGTAAAATGAGAAACGTATGATATAATAATTTTTGTAAGGCCAGTTGAACATTGAAAAACAGCTCATTAAGTAGCTATCACGAATATACTTCGTATGCTCCATTTCTTATATGGGGACGTTACGGATTCGACAGGGGTAGTTTGAGCTTAAGTTGCGAGTCGAGGGGATCGGCCTCGTTAAAACGTCAAAGCCAATAACTGGCAAACAACAAAACAACTTCGCTTTAGCTGCTTAATACAGCTTAGCGGTTCCTCCCTCCATCGTCCATGTGGTAGGGTAAGGGACTCAAACTAAGTGGACTACGCCGGAGTTCGCCGTCTGAGGGCGAAGGAAGAGAACAATCAGACTAGCAGCTTGGAAGCCTGTCGATAGGCCGAAAAGTTTGCGAAACGCCAATATATCGACTATGCTCGTAGAAGCTTAAGTGGCAATATCTTTGGACGTGGGTTCGACTCCCACCGTCTCCACCAATACATATTTGGTGGTTTTTTTATTTTGTATATAACAAGAAGCATAAGATGGCCGTTTTGGCCAACTTATGCTTCTTTTAGTTTACGGTCAATTTATGCTTCCACCAAGTTAAACCTTCTAATACTCCTTTTTATAAAAAAGCATATAAATACTTTAATCTTTCCAAAACTGTTCCAGTAGAATGACAATCATGGTACCTACGAGTAATCCATTACTTAAAACATATTGTAAGGAAGGAGGAATTCCGCTAAATGCACTTTCTGGAAGAAACATTATTCCCAAACTGATTAATAATGAAATTCCTAATATAGTTAATCGACGTTGATTTAATTCTTCACGTAAAATCGATTGAAATGAAATTCCTATTATTTGGACAAATGTTGCTAAAAGTGCAGCATTAGCAATAGGACCTGGTAGCAAGGATATAAAGCTTACAATTGAGGGAATAAAAGAAATTCCTGCTAATATAAGACTTGCTATAAGGAACGACTTCACTTTTCTTTGTCCTGTTAGTTGAATAAATCCTGCTGATGCAGGTAATGGTACAATTCCAATTGTAGAGAACAACGACGAGATAATATGTGATATACCTCCGACCCATACACCACGATTCAGTGTTTGCTTTTCATTTTCTTTAGATAACGGAGCCACTTGTTTTACAGCCGAAATAGCAGCAATCGTATTCGCAACTAAAAGAAATGTAAATAAAGTTGCAGTTAGAGTCATTCCAATATCGAATCTAGGTGTGCCCCAAGCAAATATCTCTGGTAACTTAACTAACGGTGTGTGAGAAGGCATATGAGATGATTTTCCTAATAAAGCATACAAAAGCCAACCACATGAAATTCCGATTAACACAGCGTAACTTTTCATCCATCCTTTCCCTTTAATTGATAAAAAAGTAATAAGGGCAAAAGCAAAGAGCGCAATAGTAGCTGTTGTATAATCAGGTTGAGTTACAGATCCTTGTAATCCCATCATTCCTTTTAGTAACACACCACTAAGCTGAAGAGCTAAGATTAAAAGAAAAGTTCCTGTAACCAAAGGTGTAAATAAACGTAAGGTTCGATGCACAAGCCCTGTTATACCAAAGACGAAGAGTAATATACCTGCAATAATTAATCCGCCTTCTAAAAGTTGTAATACATCTTTTGCACTTTGTCCCTGATGCATAGCGACTTGTCCCAATATGACAAATATACTTACCCATGAACCGGCTGGACCATCTGCAATGGGATAGCGATGCCCAAACCATGCTTGTATAAATGAACTTACTCCCATAACTAAAAAAGTTTGTTGCATTAATGTTGAGATATCTTCTATTGATAAATGGAATATGCCACCAATAATGATAGGCAATGCAATTGCATTTGCTAATAGAAACACAAACCACTGTAGAATACTAAAGCTCGTATCAAAATATTTTTTATTCATATTACTCTCCTTTGCCGAAAAAGAATCTCATAGTAAAAATCCATCCTTTCTACACAGTTAGATTAAAAAGGATGGATTTTTTTAGAACTATAAATTATTTTAATTGTATAGATAGATTTTCAATTAATTACCATGTACGGAATGGTAAGAATTTCCCGTTAAGTGTAATAACAATACGAGGATCGCCACCTTTTGGATCTTCTTGTGTGTCCACACCTAGATTGAAGTTAATTGCACTCATTACACCTTCGCCAGCTTTTTCTAAGATTAGTTCTCTAAGAGTTGGTGCGTATTGTAACATCATTTCATATAATCGATATAAGATTGGGTCAGTAGGAGGCATTTGCATTACTTGACCTCTAAGTGGAACTACTGTTAATGCTTGAACTACTTCTTCATCTAATTCTAATAGTTTACCGATTTTTTCTGCTTCTGAACGTGTCATTGTAGCTTGTCCTAATAACGCTGTTACAACCCAAGTCTCAGAGTTTTCACTTACTTTTGAAATTTCTTCCCATGTTAAACCTTTTTTAATTTTTGCTTCCATAATTTTTTGTGTAGCTTCTTGTCTATTCATATCTAATAACTTCCCTTCATTTAAGTAATAATAATTAATTTTCCATATCATTTAATGCTTTATATCCATCAACTACTAAATCTAATTTACCTGTGTGAGGATCAATAACTAAACCATGTACAGGAACATCTTTGGGAATAAGTGGATGATTTCTTACTAAATCAACATTAGCTTGAGTTGAATCGCAGACATCATCGAATCCAAATAACCATTTTTCAAGGTCAACACCAGCATATTCAATAGCTGATAAAATTTCTGGTGAAGCTACTCCACGATCTAATATTTTTTGAAGTGTTCCTTTTGGATTAGTTTGACTCGCACCACATCTATGGTGTCCGATAAGAAAGATTTCATCTGCATTTAGATCATATACTGATGCTACAACACTTTGCATAACACTATCGAAAGGAGAAGCAATCTTACCACCTGCATTTCTGATAACTTTTGCATCACCATCGTGTATATCTAAAGCTTTTGGAAGTAGCTCAATTAAACGAGCATCCATGCAAGAAACAACAACCATACGTTTTTTAGGCATTTTTGTCGTTTCACGAGGAGCGTATTCCTTGTTTTCTACAAATTGTTCATTGAACGATAAAATATCTTGTAATAACATATTTGTAACCTCCTTTAAATCTAGATGTATTTTTTTGTTGTGTCCTCTGTGTTATAAGTAAATATAACTGATAAACAATGTGATGTAAGAGGATAAACTAAGTATAGTGAATTGTATCGATAAGCAGAATAAGTTGGCGAAACACTTTCTGGCTTTCTACTTTCATGGTGAAAGGATTGGTTTATATCATTGATCAAACAGATTTTGAGATACTGAAATTATTAGGAGAAAACTCAAGAATACAATGGAAAGAACTTGGTCAAAAAATACATATGACGGGGCAGGCTGTAGGAAATCGAATTCGGAGATTAGAGGATTTAGGGATTATTGAACAATATACAATCGCAATAAACCGAATCAAACTAGGACAAATAGTGACTGCATTTGTTACTTTGTTTGTAACAACAGCTAATCACCAAGAGTTTATGAATTTCTTTCAAAAAGAAGAAGGAATTTCTGAAGTACATCGTATAAGTGGTGAAGGATGTTATCTATTAAAAACACATTTTGCTTCTAATGAAGAATTGGATAACTTTCTAGGGCGACTATTAAAGTATGGGAATTATCGTGTTAACCTATCAATAGGAAAGTTAAAATAAGGTTTCTTTTCTTCGGAGGGGATAGTAACGTTATTTGCTAATCCCTATTTGTATAGAGATAATAAAGTCGTTAACTTTTTATCTTGGATAGTAAGGCTTTTTAAAGTTGTTTGAAAAATGCGAGTCATTCTATTCAACAATTGGGCTGAATTGTTGAGGGAAACAGGAGACAGTTTTTGCAAGGGAATCATAAACAATTGTGATTAATAACAGGTATACATCCCATTTCTTTAAGAGCTATTCTACGGAAGTCACAAAGGCTACCGTAGAATAGCTCTCCTATCATTAAGTTATTATACAAAGACACTTTTGTTAGAGTTAATGGGTTTATCATATAAAGATTCTAATGAATAAGATAGTAATTTTGAATATCCTATGTTGCTATAGGTATTTTTATTTGCTGTTTTGTAGAATTCACGGCCAATTTATGCTTCTAATTCCGTTGAATAATTAGATAATCACCTACAAAATAAGTGTTTTCTGGTCAACTTACGCTTCCAACTGCGGCCAACTTATAGGTAAAGTGACAGCTGTTAAAATAATATCTTTCTTGAATTGTTTTCCTTTAAAATACCTCATGTTTGAGTCTCCTAGATCTTGTTTTCTAGAATGTAGCTTCATGTAGAAAACTTTGCAACAGAACTGAAAAAAGTTTAACCGTTTATAAGAAGTGTGAGTTGAAAATATTTACGTTTTGTTTATTTCAAATTAAGAATTTCACAGCAGTCTTCAAAGGGATAAAAGAAGAATCAACTGTTCGTAAAAGTTCGGTTCAGAAGGCTGATAACCAGTGAGGAAAAAAGATAATCACTTAATATTAATCTTGAATGAAAGTTAAAGTTAAGATATGTACAAACCTTTAAATTTTGTTATAAAATGGGAGTTGAAGAAATTCTTAGAATTATTAAGGGGAAAGGCGGAAATGCAGCATGAAGATTAAGCAGTTTATGAGTGTGTGTTTTGCGGCTATTCTTACAGTAGGTTTTGTAAGTGGCTGTGATTCATCCAAAAGCTCAACGAAAGTAAAAGAGAATAAGGTATATGAAGTTGGGGATACGGGAAAATCACAAAATATTGAGCTGAAATTAGAAAGTGCGGAATTTGTCTTACCAGGACAATTTGCGAAACAAACAAATGATAGAATTTTAAAAGTGAAGGTGAGTTTGAAAAATAAAGGGGATAAGGTAATTAAAATGTTGCCACAAGATTTTTCACTATACCAAAAAGATGAAAAAACGAACCTTTATTATACGGCAGATCCAAGTGAGTTAAAAGGAGGAGATGTCGATAACGGGAAGAAAGTATCTGGAACCATTTATTATGATGTGAAAGATTCGTCTTCTTATGAATTAGTTTATAAAAAGTACATTATGAATCCGGAAAAAGAAAAAGAAGAGAAAATTTCATTTAAAATCCAAGGAAAAGAATTGGCGAAAAAAGCAAAAGAGCTACAAAGACCAGCTGAGGCTCTGAATGCATATTTAAATGCAGCCTTCTACGATAAAGATTCTGATAAAATTAATGATTTATCAGGCGAAGATGGTACTGCGTTTGTGAAAGGCGTAGAATCTTCTTTTAAAAGTACAAATGAAAGAATATTTAACAATCAAATTGATGAGCAAGGGATGTTAAATTACTATAAAACTTTAAAAACAGCATTTCAAAAAAATGTAAAATTCGAAACGAAGGTAGTATCCCTAGATGGAGATCGAGCTCAAGTTGAACTAAAAGCAAAACCAATTATGTTGAACGAGTTGAGATCTAGAGTTCAAAGTGAAGCGATGACAATCGCAAATCAAAACCCAAATATCACCAAAGAAGAGTTGACGAAGAAATTATTCGATTATGCAGTACAGTTAATACCGGAAGCAAGAACCAGTGATACGGAAGAAACAGTTAAAATTACTATGCTGAAACACGGGGAAAATCAATGGACTTTAGATACAACCTTTGCAGATCAAATTATGAAAGTATTTATTAAATAATCATAAACATTTTTTGTTAGGATATGTACCTCTTATAAGTTAACGTAATACCTGATGGTGTTATAAACGAAGTCTGTTCATTTACCATTATTGTAAAATTCACATATGTTTTTCAATAAAATGGTAAACTCGAATTGAATGACGGTAAGGAAAAAGATGATACTCGGTTAGTAAAACAAAAATAAATGTATGAAAAGGATTAGGTCTTGAAACCTAATCCTTTCTTAATAAGGAGGTATAGCGAACGTCAAGTAGCCCGGAAATATACTACAGGATCGTTGTATTGCGAGCCTGATTTTTGTTGGGTTTATTCCTTATAAAGAAATTAATCGATCACATTAAATAAGAGCTTGTAGCAAAGTTTTTAAAAGTAAGTTGCATTTTTGTAAATTAAAGCGAGGAATGAAAGTCATTGAAAAAACACTTCATATTACATCAGCATACAAAAAAACGAAAAGGAGTTCATCACCTATATAGTAGGCGATGAACTCCTTTTTTCTTATGAAGTGGACTTTTTCAGTGTCCTCCAAAAATAGTATGAATATTTCTGTTTTTAGGGATGAAACATTCCAATAAGTATTCTGATGGCAATGTGGTAGAATAGTTAGTAGGAATAAACCTAGCTGGCTAAAAATGTGTAGGAATGAACAGAGAAAATAGTTTGAAATGAGGAATGGTATGAGTACAATCAAAAAACGAAAGCCCAATAAGCTAAAAATCATTTTACGGGTATTAATGATTATGATTGGGGCATTTATAACAGCATACGGATTAGAAGCGGTATTAATCCCAAATAACGTTTCAGACGGTGGTGTAACAGGTTTAAGTATCGTGAGTTCGCAATTATTTGGATTGCCATTAGGACTTCTAATTGCAGTCATTAACATCCCTTTCGTTTGGTTAGGGTATAAACAAATTGGTAAAAATTTTGCTATTTATTCGGTTATCGGTATTGCCTCACTAGCGGTCGGTACGGTTCTTATGCACAACGTACACACAATTATTGAAGGTGATACGTTATTAGTTACCGTTGTCGGTGGGATTATCATCGGTTTTGGGATGGGACTAGCACTCCGTAATGGTGGCGCATTAGATGGAATCGATATGTTAGCTGTATTACTTTCTCGAAAATTACCTTTTGGGACAAGTGATCTTATCTTATTTTTAAATATGTTTGTTTTCATTGTTGTCTCAACAGTGTTTGGCCTTCAAGGGGCTATTCTTTCGGCAATTGCTTACTTTATTGCCTCGAAAGTCATTCATATCGTTGAAGTTGGTTTAAGTGGTTCTAAAACATTTAAGATTATTACAAAGGAACCAGAATTAATGGTGGAAACGATTCGAGATCGTTTAGGTCGAAGTGCAACGTATAATGAAGTGTACGGCGGTTATTCAAAGGAACAATTTAAAGAAATCACTTGTGTAATTAACCGTTTAGAAGAAAGTAAAATGAAAGAAATCATTCATGAAATTGATGGAAGTGCCTTTGTTACGGTATATGACGTAGCTGAAGTAAAGGGCGGAAATTTCAAAAAGCATGATATTCATTAATAATAGCTTAGACAACTTGAATATAGTCTCGCAAAAAATCACCTTTTTCGTTTGACGAAAAGGTGATTTTTTATGTTTTATAGTCGCAATGTGGATATGTATAATTTAAAAGTGTAGTGTTTTTTGTCGAATGGTTGATATGTTGTGTCGAATCGCTGATATATTTCAATTTGCGCAGATATATGATGAGAAACGATCGATATATTTAAAAAATCGCTGATATATTTTAAAGGGGTGCTTGAAATGATTGTAAAAGAGCGGAAAAAGCCGATTTATTTGCGTTAGTTAGAAGCATTATTGAGGAGGTTGCCCGTTAATCATCCGAAAAGGGATATAATCGCTGAAAAATTTGCAAAATATATGGCGGGTTATAAAGGTGAAGAAGCTATAGATTATCCGCTAAGCTTTCTACCGGATCAAGAGTACAGTGTTTTACATGATGTACGACTGTTTGATCAGAAACATTACTTTCAAATTGATACCCTTATCGTATCCACACGTTTCATTCTTTTTCTAGAAATTAAAAATATGACGGGTACATTACTTTTTGATACTGAGTTTAATCAACTTATCCGCATATCCGAACAAAATTCAGAGGGGTTTCCAGATCCAATGTTACAAATTAAAAGACAGGAAATACAACTGCGGGCATGGTTACACTCACATGGATTTTCAAACTTCCCAATTGAATCCCTCGTAGTAATTAGTAAACCGCATACAATTGTTAAAGCAGCGTTCCATAATCAAGAACTTCCTCAAAAAATTACTCATAGCGCAAATCTTCCAAATAGAATTAAGCAGTTAGAAAGTGTGTATGTAAAAAAATGGTTATCAGCAAAAAAACAACAAAAATTAGTACAGCATATTATGGCGGAACATTTTCCGTTACAGCCAAATATTCTTGAGCAATACAGTGTTGCGAAAGATGAATTAATAAGAGGTGTGCAATGTCCAGAGTGTCTGTTTATTTCAATGGCTAAAATAAAATCTGGATGGCAGTGTAAGGAGTGTAACACGTTTTCGAAAGAAGCACACAAATATGCCATGCAAGATTATGCGCTTCTTTTAGGAACGACTGTTACAAATAAAGAACTGAAAGAATTTCTAAATATTGAATCGAGTTCAGTAGTGAGAAGATTAATTCACATGATGGAGTTGTCTTATACAGGTGAGAATAAAGGGAGAAAGTATGATTTAACGCTTATGGAATAGCAAGAAAACCACTTCTTAAGTAGTAGAAGTGGTTTTCGCTTTCTTATAAATTGAAACTTTAACCAGCCCTCACTAATCGGGCTTTTACGGGTTGCCTATCTTCCTTGCTTTTTTCTGAATCTTGAGGTGGGGTCTTACTGCCCGCAAATAGTGGGATAAAAATCGTTAATGTAAGGTATATAGAGTTAACGTTTCCCGAATATATATATCGGGATAATTTTGCTATAATATCTGAGTACGATTCACCTATAAAGGAGTGTTAAAAGAAATGAAATCATTTAATGTTGATGAATTTATTGCTAGCGTTTTACAATGGATATTAAATATAGCCCTTATTATATTATCCATTGTTCTATCTATCTTTTTAATTAATGAAACCATTACATTTGTACAATACATATTTTCTGCAAAAAAATATACATCATATAAATTAGTTGAAAGTATTATTGTTTACTTTTTATACTTTGAATTTATCGCATTAATTATTAAGTACTTTAAATCGAATTATCATTTTCCGTTACGTTATTTTATTTATATAGGAATTACAGCTCTTATTCGATTGATTATTGTTTCTCATGAAGAGCCATTTGAAACATTATTATATGCAGGATCTATTCTCATTTTAGTGGTTGCTTTATATATATCTAATTTGAGGGATTTGAAAAAACATTGAAAAAGTAGTACAGACTGAGTAATTGGTTTGTGCTACTTTTTTCTTATGTAAATGGGTTGCTAATACGGGATGAAAATGTATTCATTAATATTTTAAAATTACAATAAAATGAATAATAAATGAATATAAAATTTGAAGGTGAAATATGTTTAATAGGGATATTAACTATATTAAGATTAAAAGATGCAGTTATATACAGTGGTGACGTGTCCTGTTTAATTTGGTACTATATAAGTAGGTAGATTGTAATTATAGAATAAATAGTCATATGTGTTTATATTTATTCGTAAATATGTATGCTTCAAATGTTTTCAGGAGGTTTTCGAATGAAATTACATAAGTTGAAAAATTTGTTACCTTTATCTGCTGCAACAATTACACTAGTATCTAACCAAGGGACGGCTGAGGCTGCAACGGTTCATACTGTTAAAGAGAATGAAGCTCTTTGGAGTATTAGTAAACAATACGGGGTATCTATTCAATCAATTAAACAAGCGAATAATAAAACGAATGATCGAATTTATGTTGGCGAACGTTTAAACATTCCAACTGCTACTACATCAAGTGAATCAGTCTCTCAAAATAATGAAACAGCTACAAATCATTCACTTCAAGCTGTTTATCAAGTTCAAAGAGGAGATACATTAGAAGCAATTGCAAAGCGGTATAATGTATCAATAGAAGCAATTAGACAAGCTAATGGTACAAATGGGGACCGAATTTATGCAGGTCAGCATTTAATTATTACGACAGGGATTTTGGAAAAAGAAATCGATTTAATGGCTCGCCTCGTAACGGCAGAAGCTGGCGGGGAACCTTATGCAGGAAAAGTTGCAGTGGCGAAAGTCATATTAAATCGTGTAGATGCAGATGGATTTCCAAATACAATTACAGATGTAGTTTATGAGCCTATTAAATATGGCTATGCATTTACACCTGTTACGGATGGAAGGATTAATCAGCCAGCAACACGTGAAGCGAGAATGGCGGTAGAAGAAGCGATTTCTACGAAGGGAACGAATTCTGATTGGGTATATTTTTATAATCCAAAAACTTCTACCGATAAATGGATTACGACACGCCAAACAGTTGCTGAAATTGGTAATCATTTGTTTGCGAAGTAATGATATAACAAAAGGATCGTGATTTTTTAGTCACGATCCTTTTGTTATATGCCCCCTAATTTCATTCCAAGAAATGCGAAGAGAATACCAATCGTATAAGTAGCACTTACATATAAAAAGAGTGTCGCTAATTTTTTAGTGGTGAATAGTTGAATGGATTCTAATTTAAAAGTAGAAAAAGTAGTGAAGGCTCCCATGAATCCTGTTCCTAATAATAGTTGCCATTCTGCACTAATTCCTTTACTAAGTAGATAGCCAAGTAAAAAGGAACCTGTTATGTTAATGAGAAATGTAGCAACCGGAAAAGAGGTGGCGTTTCTTTTCTTGAACCAATTACTAATTCCGAAACGTGTAATAGCTCCAAAAAAACCCCCAATTGCTACGAATAAAGCGTAATATCCTGTCATTGTTTCGTACCTCCTTTTGACAGTGAGAAGGGCTGTTTTTGTGTACGCTTTTCGTATGAAATATCTCCAAGTTTATAACCTAATCCAGACATGAAAAGGCCACCTAATACACTGCATACTACATATACAATCGCAAAAGTCCATTCTGAATGATTGATGAATGTAACCGTCTCAACACTAAAAGTAGAAAAAGTAGTAAATGCTCCAACAAACCCCGTTCCGATTCCGGTTACGATTTCTGCAGGAAGTAGTTTCAATCGAGAAATATAAGTAGTGATCCAACCTAATAAAAAACAGCCAACTAAGTTAATAAACAGTGTAGCGAGTGGAAATGGATGATGCCAAAACAAACCGATGCTTATTCCTAAATAGTAACGAGATAGGGCGCCTAATATTCCTGCTATCCCAACAATAATATATACCATTGTTTCACCTCTTCTATAGATTGCTCGAAAAATAGACTCCTACCAGTTTGATACACTGGTAGGAGTCATTAGCTAAGTAGCAGTTATGGCGAACTCCGTCGCCGTATGTATTTCAAATATTAGTGTACTAAATATTTTTGAGGATTTCTAATGAATATGTCTGTAATGAATTGCTTTTCTCCTCATTATCTGCCAAGCTTAAGAAGATAAAATATTTCAGAGAAAGAAATGTATAGGTGAAGAATATGATCGAAATAAAGACTTCCACACTTAGCGATGGAGAATTCAATAGAGGTGTATTTGCGACGCGTGATATAAAAAAAGGTGAACTTATACACGCAGCGCCAGTTATTTCTTATCCGAATGAGGAGCATGTTTTCATAGAGAAAACGTTACTTGCTGATTATGCATTTGAGTATGGAGTGAACCATACTGCAATCCTTTTAGGGTACGGTATGCTATTTAACCATTCTTACACGCCGAATGCGACGTATGAAATCGTGTTTGAGAATCATACGTTTAACTTCTTTGCTTACAAGGATATAAAAGCAGGGGAAGAGATACTCATCAACTATAACGGTGAAGTTGATGACGATGAGTTACTATGGTTTGATAAAGAAAAAGAAGAAAACGATAAATAGTATAGGGCACATGAAAAGAGCGCATTCCATTGGATGTGCTCTTTTGTATGGAATAAAAATATAATTTTTTGAAACCAAATAGACCAGTCGGTTATCTAATAAGTGAAAGGAGGGATACGATGGATGAAATAAAATTGGTTAAAAAAGCAAAAAAAGGTGACGATGAGGCTTTTGAGCAATTGATTTGTTTATATCAAGATCAGTTGTATCGCACTGCATATATATATGTACAGAATAAAGAGGATGCACTAGACGTTGTACAAGAAACAGTATATAAAGCATATCTATCCATAGAACAGTTAAAGAAACCGAACTATTTTCTAACTTGGTTAACGCGTATTCTTATACATAATGCTTATCAGTTACTAGGTGAGAAGAAGAAAGTGAAGAAGATAGAAGACGGAAGAGAAACAAATACATATGGTGATTTGCGAAATACAGTATATCAAATTGAACAAAATATTGATTTGCAGGGAGCAATTCAAAGGTTGGATGAAAATTATCAAACTGTAATCATTTTATATTATTATCATGATCTTCCAATCCAACAAATTGCTTGGCAAATGAACATACCAGATGGAACAGTAAAAACATATTTATATCGAGCGAGACAATTGCTAAAAAAAATATTAGGGGGGAGTGACGAGAATTGGATAAACAGTGGTTTCATGATGAAGTAAATAAAATTGAAGTTCCAAAGCAGGAATTGAATTTGTCTATCAAGCAAGGTATAGCTAGAGCGAAGGCAGAAAAACCAGTGAAAAAGATACATAAGAAAAGAAAAATCGCTTTGTTAACAGCAGCTTCAATATGTATTGGTGTACTAGGGTCGGGATTTGTATTCCCGCAAATGACTCGTGTATTAGCAGAAGTTCCGCTCATTGGGAAAATTTATTCGCATTTTCATGATTCAATTGGTCAAAATCTGTCGGCAAGCAAGCTTGTAACAGAGTTAAATCAGCAAGCAGTGAGCAATGGGATTAGTGTAACGATGAATAGCGTGTATTATGATGGCGGCAGAATTGGGATTACATTTAAAGTAGATAATCCAGATGAAGTAGTAATGAAAAATAATTCGGGTAGAGATTTTTATTATGATTTTAAACTTGTTGATGACAGTCCGAAATGGGGGCGTGCAGCTTCATTTAATGGGAAGATAACTAAAGACGGTTGGCTTGGTAACATCCATATTGATTATCCAGAAAAAGAGCTTCCGCAAAATACAACATTGCCGATTACGATTACATCTATTGGAGACACAAAAGGGATTTGGAAGTTTGATATTCCAGTGCAGCAATTAGAAAATAAAATCATTACGCCGCAGCAATCAGTAAGTAGTGAAGATAAAGAACATACATTTAACTTTGAAAAGATTACAGTTGGAAAAGGATCCGTTGCGATCGACTATAAAGCCATTTATCCACTTATAGGCGAAAATGATTTAGCGAGAATTGGAAAAGTGACGGATGATAAAGGAAATGAAATTGATTTTAAAACATCGGGTATTGAATTTGGGCGAAACAAAGTTGGGAATCGGATAGAATCTGATGAACGGTCTATTTTTGGGAAAATCCCAAATGATGCAGAATATATTACGCTACATCCAAATGTAAGGTTGTCGGAGAAGCAACCTATACATGTATTGAATGAAGCAACACCATTTGAAATAAAAAGTACTCGTAGTGATTTCAAGATGATTGTTAATAAAATTCAACAGAAAAAACAGCGATTGATCGTGCAGTATACGCTTCAAAATGTTGATACAAAGCAGATATCTATGGATGAATTGATAAATTACGGAGAAGTTATGAATGTAACAGATTCTTCTTATTTAGATGAAGAGTTTGCGCCAATTGGTCATGTTATAAAGGGAAGCGATGTGAAGGTGTTAAATAAGGAGAAATTACAATTCCAGGCAACGTTTCAGTTAGACGGAGAATATGGTGTAAAGAATTTTAGTTTAAAGGATTATGTATTAGAAGTAGAGATGTCACCATATCATCCCGAAAAACCATTACCACCAGTTCGAATTCAATTAAAATAATATGCAAAAAGGTGCCACTTTAAATAAGTAGGCATCTTTTTGCATATTACAAATGATTTACAGCTTCTTCATATTTATTTTTGATATGACAAAACACAGACATTCTTTGCAGTTTGAAAAGTTCCTTCTTTAAACATATTTTTTCACGTTGACATGCGATATAATAGACTTTTGTAAAGGTAGAGATTTTCTAGCTTGCATTTCGTGATAGAGGGAATTTTTTGAAGGTAAAGTTTTCTTCGTGATTTTTTGATAAAATAGAGATAGAAGCTATCTTACTAAACTATTCGGGTAATCTATGTGGTGGCCGATTACCTACTTATTTTCAGCATGGTATTACAAGTAGTGTAGTGAATGAACTTGTAAGCGGAATGGAAGAGAATAAGGAGAATGGTTTTAAGAATGGAAAACGATATAGCCATCTTGAATTGCTAACATGTTGCTTCTCTTTTCTACTGAAAAAGAGAGGCTTTCTGTCGGTTTTTCAATTTGTATTTCATAGGCCATTAATCATTAATAGAAATAGAGGAATCATAATATGAATATGCAGGAAGTATATGAAAATTTACGTACGATATTATCAGAAGAACATGTGAAGCAAGATGAAATGTTAAAGGATCATACGCATATTAAAGTAGGCGGGAAAGCGGATGTGTTTGTAATACCTACTACGTATACTGAAATTCAAAAAGTAGTAAAGTATGCTAGTGAACATAACGTTCCTATTACGTTTTTAGGAAATGGTTCAAATGTTATTATAAAAGACGGTGGTATTCGCGGAATCACGTTGAGTTTGACTCATATAACGAATGTTACTGTAACTGGAGAGACGATTGTAGCACAGTGTGGTGCGGCGATTATTGATGTGTCAAGAATCGCGCTCGAGCATTCTTTAACAGGACTTGAGTTTGCTTGTGGTATCCCAGGATCAGTTGGCGGAGCTCTATATATGAATGCAGGTGCGTATGGCGGTGAGGTTGCATACGTACTGACGAAAGCGGTTGTGATGACAGACGAGGGAGAGTTACTTACTCTTTCAAAAGACGATTTTGATTTTGGATATCGTAAAAGTACATTCGCGAATAATCATTACATTATTCTTGAGGGGACTTTTGAACTTGAGAAGGGTGAGTATGCAGAGATTAAAGAGAAAATGGATGATTTAACATACAAGAGAGAATCGAAACAGCCGTTAGAATATCCTTCATGTGGTAGTGTTTTCAAGCGTCCGCCGAACAACTTTGCTGGTAAGTTGATTCAAGACTCTGGACTGCAAGGAAAGAGAATTGGTGGTGTGGAAGTTTCTACGAAGCACGCTGGATTTATGGTGAATGTGGATAACGGAACAGCGCAAGATTATATCGATTTAATTCATTTCGTTCAAAAAACGGTTGAAGAAAAATTTGGTATAAAGTTAGAAAGAGAAGTACGGATTATTGGAGAAGATAAGTAATCATTTGTTTAGATAAAGACGTATGAAAATGTGAATGATTTTTGGCTATGATTGACAATTTAGTTTTCGTTCAATATAATGGCTAATAATTTAACATATCAAATACGTGGAAAGAGCCCGGTAGCAGTTTGTCACTGTTATGAAGAAAGCTAGGGGTTGATGCAACCTAGCACAAACAAACTTGTGAATTACACTCTGGAGTATCCTTAGGTAATGCTAAGCGGAATGGCAATCGATATTATTGCTGTGAGTGATATGAATAGCTATGCTATTTATGCAAACTGGGTGGTAACACGGTGAATAATCGTCCCTATGTCTATTGTAGACATAGGGATTTTTTGTTTAAAAATTGTTCATGGTGAGGATGCATTCATGCAAGCGGTAAAAATTACAAAGGCGCTATTTAGTGGGGATATTAAATCGTTAACTGCGGATGAAATTGAACAAGGGTTTAAAGATATGCCGACATTCCATGCGGCAAAGGAAACGAAAAATATTGTGGAATGGTTAGTCGATTTAGGAATTGAACCTTCTAGACGGCAAGCAAGGGAAGATATTCATAATGGAGCCATTCTGTTGAATGGAGAGAAAGTAACGGATGTAAATATAGATGTTACGGTGGAAAACTCCTCAGGGGGAAGAATTATCATTATTCGTAAAGGTAAAAAGAATTACAGTTTGGTGAAGTTAGGAGAGTAGGGTTTCCATTCCACAATTTTGTCACAAAAAAATCAGTATATTAAGGCTATTATAGAGGTTTATTGAGCCTTTTTGCCGAATAAAAATAATATATAAATTAGATGTTTTAAACTAGGCATGAGTAGATAACCTCTTCCTCTCAAAAAGAAAGAGATTATCTAGTATTTACAAAAAAATGATGTGTATAAAATTCCTTAGTCTTTATAATACAAAGCACTGCTTCGAAGAAAAAAGGGGTCTTGCACTTATTCGCTCCTTTTGTTGTAAACATGGTATGGGATAGAAAAGGGAATGGACCGTTTCTATGCATGAGCGGATGCTCTATTTTGCCCAAAAAAGAAAGTTTTTTTTAATAAAAAAGCCCAAATCATGATGAACCATGATTCGGGCTAATTACTTGGATTAGTAAGCTAAGCTGAATAATCCTTTAATGTGTGATAAGTAACGAACGTTACTTGCTTCTTTCATTAATGATGCTGGTAAGCCTTTAAGTGGAGTTGAGCTTGCTCCGATTGTTGCAACAGCATCTTTACGTCCTAGACTTGCAAGTGTTCCAGAGTTTACTGGTGCAAACTCTTCGAATGCTTTGCCTTCTAGTGCTGCGTATAAGTTATATCCAATTAACTCACCCATTTGCCAAGCGATTTGTGCAGTTGGTGGGTATGGACGACCTTCTGGACCGAAGACAACAGCGCTGTCTCCAGCAACGAATACGTCTTTGTGAGAAGTAGATTGTAGGTATGCATCAACAGTTGCACGACCGCGGTTTACTTCAAGACCTGATTCGCCGATTAATGGGTTACCTTGTACGCCGCCTGTCCAAACGAATGTATTTGCAACGATTTTTTGACCGTCTTTTAAGTCGATTTCATTGCCAGCAACGTTTGTTACAGGAAGACCTGTTAAGAATTTAACGCCGCGTGCTTCTAAGCTAGTAGTTGCACGTGCAATTAAATCGTCTGGTAATACTGGAAGGATTTTTGGACCTGCTTCAACAAGAAGTAATTTAACTTCTTTCGGATTTACGCCGTGGCTTTTTGCAAGTTTAGGCATAATGTCAGCAAGTTCACCAACTAGCTCAACACCAGTTAATCCGCCGCCGCCGATTAAGATTGTAGCATCAGCTTCATTTTTTGTTTTTGCGTATTCGCGAATACGATCTTCAACGTGTTTGAAGATTTTGTTTGCATCAGCAGCAGATTTTAATACCATGCTGTTTTCTTCTAGTCCTGGAATGCCGAAGTAAGCAGTTTTACTTCCTAAAGCAACTACAAGTGCATCGTAAGATAAAGTAGTGCCACCAGCTAGTTTGATTTCTTTTTTATCTACAGAGAATGACTCAACAGTTGCAATTTTAAGATCGATGTCTTTGCCTTTGAAAAGTTTTGTAAGAGGCATTGCAATTGCTTGCTCAGAAACGTTACCTGCTGCTAAGCGGTGTAATTCTGTAATAATTTGGTGTGTTGGGTATTGGTTAATCACTGTAACTTGTGCTTCTGATTTGCTGTAGTATTTACGTACGTTTAAAGCAGCAAGAAGACCGCCATAACCAGCGCCTAAGATGACAATTTGTTTTGACATAGTATGATATCCCCCGTCTTTACTAATTGTTGTTATAAGATAAATTATTTATTATTGCGTTCTGCACTAATTTGAAGATAAGCATTGACAAAGCGGAACATTTTTTGTGCTTGTGGATCTTTTAGTAATTTTAACAGACCGAAAAGACCGATAACTTCTGTGCTTTCATCAGCGCGATCTTTCGCTTCGATTGCAGTTGCAGCCATGCTTTTCACTGTATCTTTTACAGGCTCTACAATCTCTTGGATTGCGCCAACAGTGTCACTTTTTAATACTTCGTCAGTAGCAACAGTTTGAGCGAAGTCATAAGACTTAGTTAAAATGTTAACAAGCTCAGTTAATTTTGGAAGCTGTTCTACTAGTGTAGTTAATGATTCTTGTACCTCAGGTTTTAACAATTGATCAAGTACATCAAGTTGTCCTTGGCTAGCAGAAATTTGTAAAGATTCTTGTTCAGGCTTTGTTTGCGTCATAGTTTCTGGCATCTCCAATTCTCCTTTACGATAGCAATACTCTTATTTTTTTAGGAATAAACATTCCCGATTAGCAGGTAAGCGTTAGCAAAAGTTTATACAACTCTTCACAAAACGCAATAAAATGCTTTTAAATTTATGACTGTGAGTAGTAACTTGGTCATAAATCCAAAACCATAATTTCTTACCTGTTATTTATGAACTGACCGATACATGGCTTGTCCGTATAATAGAAAGTTCCTTTATCGGAAAGTGTATATAATATATCTTATATTATATACTATATACACTCATGTTAACATAAAAATGATCTCTAATTATTCGAATTTGAGTCTGTAACCTAGTATTAGCAAGGGAAAAGAGTATATATTTTATTTTACTGTTACTTAAATAGATAGAAAAAAAGGAAAAATGAGCAGATGACTGTTCTTTTTTCCTTTTTTGGTTAGGATTGATTTCCTTGCGATAGGAGCATCGAGGAATTTCCGTTCTTCTCGAGATGGCATTCTCCCCAAGTGCAAAGGGAATCAAGGATCGCTTCTAAGGACCAACCGTAGTCGGTAAGGGAATACTCAACTTTTGGTGGAACTTGATTATATACTTTTCTTTGAATAACACCGTCTTCTTCTAATTCACGCAATTGTTGTGTAAGCATCTTTTGGGTAATACCGGGCATTAAACGTTTTAGTTCGCTCGTTCTTTTTGTCCCTTTTGTTAAGTGACAAAGAATAACAACTTTCCATTTCCCGCCGATTACTTCTAAGGTTGCTTCTACAGGAATATTGTATTTCTTCATATATTACAACCCCCTTTAATGAGTATTTTATAGTCATATGTTACTTTTTAGTGCCTATAGAACTTAAAAGTACGTACTGTTTTTTATGTTGAACATGTTTCATAATAGCATACGTAAGAGGCAAATGAGTAGTACGTTACAAAAAGGTACCTAAGTTACTTTTAGGTACCTATCGTACTTTCAAGTGCGTTCTTTCAAATAAGAATGAAACCATTCATAATAGCAGTTAAGAGCAGTAACATTATATGTATCACAAGATAAAAGGGCCTTTTTATCACACTATTATGATTGGATTTCTCGCATTAAGGAGGAGTTCAATTGAGTTCATATACGGCACTTTCTTCAGGTGTTCAAACAAATCGAAGAAGTATGTTTGCTTTATTAGCACTAGCGATTAGTGCATTTGGCATTGGGACAACTGAATTTATTAGCGTTGGTTTATTACCATCGATTTCAAATGATTTACATGTTTCCGTTACAACCGCTGGTTTAACAGTTTCTTTATATGCATTAGGAGTAGCGTTTGGTGCGCCGGTCTTAACGGCACTAACAGCTAGTATGTCACGGAAAACATTATTAATGTGGATTATGATCGTCTTCATTATTGGTAATAGTATAGCGGCGATGGCAACGAGTTTTGCAGTATTACTTAGTGCGCGAGTTGTATCTGCATTTGCGCACGGTGTATTTATGTCAATCGGTTCAACGATTGCAGCCGAACTTGTACCAGAACATAAACGTGCGAGTGCAATTGCTTTTATGTTTACAGGTTTAACAGTTGCGACAATTACAGGTGTACCAATTGGAACGTTTATTGGTCAACAATTTGGTTGGAGAGCTTCTTTCATGGTTATCGTAGTGATTGGAGTCTTTGCTTTAGTGGCGAACAATATTTTGATTCCATCAAATTTACGCCAAGGTACGCGGGTATCATTTCGTGATCAAGTAAAACTTGTAACAAATGGAAGATTGCTACTTGTGTTCATTATTACGGCGCTTGGGTACGGTGGAACATTCGTAACATTTACGTATTTATCACCACTGTTACAAGAAGTGACTGGTTTTAAACCGAGTACTGTTACGATTATTCTATTTGTGTATGGAATTGCCATTGCGATTGGAAATACGATTGGTGGAAAACTATCGAATCGTAATCCGATTCGTGCGTTATTTTATATGTTTTTCATTCAAGCGATTGTACTATCCGTACTTACATTTACAGCGCCATTTAAGGTTGTAGGAATAATTACAATTATTTTAATGGGGTTATTCGCATTTATGAATGTACCGGGATTACAAGTGTATGTTGTGATGTTAGCTGAGCGCTTTGTCCCAAGTGCTGTAGATGTTGCGTCCGCTATGAATATTGCAGCCTTTAATGCTGGGATTGCACTTGGTGCATACTTAGGTGGTATTGTAACGAATTCATTAGGATTAATTCATACAGCGTGGGTTGGAGCTATTATGGTAGCTGGTGCAGTCGTGTTAACGGCATGGAGTATGAGGTTAGAAAAGAAAGATCAAATAAAAGAATTAAAGGAGAGAACAGCATAATGAAAAATTTACAAAGTACAACAACATTGCATAATGGCGTAGAAATGCCTTGGTTTGGTTTAGGTGTGTTTAAAGTAGAAGAGGGGCCAGAACTTGTTCATGCTGTAAAAACAGCAATTAAAGAGGGGTACCGCAGTATTGATACAGCAGCAATTTATCAAAATGAAAAAGCTGTAGGAGAAGGTATTCGCGAAGGGATAAAAGAAGCTGGTATTTCACGAGAAGATTTATTCATCACTTCAAAAGTTTGGAACGCAGATCAAGGATATGAAACGACGTTAGCTGCATACGAAGAAAGTTTAAACAAATTAGGTCTAGAGTATTTAGACTTATACCTTGTTCATTGGCCTGTAGCTGGCAAATATAAAGACACATGGAAAGCGTTAGAAACACTTTATAAAGAAGGACGCGTACGTGCAATTGGTGTGAGTAACTTCCAAATCCATCATTTAAAAGATGTAATGGAGGATGCAGAAATCAAACCGATGATTAACCAAGTAGAATATCATCCGCGTTTAACACAAAAAGAATTACAAAGCTTCTGCCGTGAGCAAGGCATTCAAATGGAAGCTTGGTCACCTTTAATGCAAGGGCAGTTATTAGATAACGAAACATTACAAGAAATTGCAGATAAATACGGTAAAACGACTGCACAAATTATTTTACGCTGGGATCTACAAAATGAAGTTGTAACGATTCCGAAATCAACAAAAGAACACCGTATTATCCAAAATGCGGACATCTTCGGCTTTGAATTAACGAAAGAAGATATGGAAAAAATTGATGCGTTAAATCAAAATCATCGCGTCGGTCCAGATCCGGATAATTTCGATTTCTAATCGTGTGAACAAGAAGGGTGCAAGGGTGCACTCTTCTTTTTTGTTTGTAAAAATTGAATATTCTAACAAAAATATTTACTCCTTATATAAAATGGGATATCTTAAATTTATAATATAAAATTTGTAGGAGGCATATATGAATAACAATCGAACAAGTCATTTCCGAATGTTAATTACTACCGCGCTATTCGCTGCTATTATCGGTATTTTGGCACAAGTTACAATTCCGCTTCCGCTGGTCCCTATCACGGGCCAAACGCTAGCGATTGGACTGACTGCTACAATTTTAGGATCTCGTTATGGTACGTTATCTGTATTGTTGTATGTGTTAATCGGTGCAACTGGAATCCCTGTTTATGCAGGGTTTAGTGGTGGTTTATCAGTTTTATTTGGTCCGACAGGTGGTTTTTTATTCGCATTTATCCCAACTGCATTTTTAATTGGTTTTTTAACGGAAAAAATGAAACTTACATTTTTGAATTCATTAGTAGCGAATATTTTAGGGATGCTTGTGACGTTAACGATTGGAACTGTATTTTTAAAATATGTAGCATCATTAGGATGGCAAGCGGCTTTCCTAGGTGGATTTGTTCCTTTTTTAATTGTAGGAGTGATAAAGGCTGCGCTAGCAGCGTGGATTGGAATAAAAGTACGAGGTGCGTTAGTGCGTTCTAAATTACTTCTTCAAGAAAATTAAATCATTGTAACGTGAAAAGTATAGGTGATCCTATGCTTTTTTTGATGGCTATCATGCATAAAAGAAAACTTTAACTTAATACTATACAGTAGTAAATTGGTTATTTTATAAGGAGTTGTGAACATGAAACAATCGTATAAGGTATTGGTTGCTGTTTTTGGTGTTTTATTTGTATTTGCGAATTTATTATTCCCACTTCAAAAAGCATTTGCAATGGTTATGGATCATACAAAGTATGAACTGGACTGGACCTATAGTAACGTTCTAAAGAGAAAGATTCAAACAGACTTGATTAAAACAGATGATGGAAAAATTGTCTTTTGTTTAAACGAGCCGTTACTATCTCCAAGTGGTCATGATTTACCTGAAATGGGTAATGTGGATGTCGGTGTATACCGTGTATTATTAAATGGATATCCACAAAAAAGTCCACAAGAATTAGGTGTTTCAGATTGGAAAGAGGCGCATTATGCCACGCAACTGGCTGTTTGGCTTGCGTTAAAACAAATTAATATGGATGATTTAGAATTCCGTAATAAAAATGTGGAAAAGTTAACGAAAGATATTGTAGCGAAAGCAAATAGTAGTACAGAGGTACAAGACATTACGATGAGTGTTACACCGACAGAAAAACAAGAAGCGACATTGAAAGATGGATTTTTTGAAACAGACTTATATACAGTACAAACAAATGCAACAAGTGGAACGTACCGAGTGCAAGCGACAGGAGCACCTGAAGGCGTAAAGTTTGTAAATGAAAAAGGTGAAGCGAAAACAGAATTTAATGTAGGAGAAAAGTTCCGCATTTTAATTCCGAAACAAACTCCATCAGGTGAATTTAGCTTTAAAGTATCAGGAACGTTAACGAAATTAAAAGGCATTGCCCATAAAGGGACAGCGACGATTCAAAATGCAGTCGTTTTATTAGAGCGTAGTGAGGAAAAAACAGGACCAGAATTGGCGGTAAGTTGGAAAAAAGGAGAAGCTCCACAAAAGCCGAATAAACCATATAAAAGATAAGAAAGCACTGGCGAATTGCCAGTGCTTTCTTCAGAGTGTTGGGAAACAGGAGTTAGGGGGCCTCCTGTTTTTTGTCGTTTTTTGCTGGTTAGTTGATATCCTTTGTCGAATCGCTGATATATGATGAGAAACGATCGATATATTTGAAAAATCGTCGATAAAATTTCATTCACCACTTTATCCCGCATTAACGGGCAGTAAGACTCCCACCACAAGATTCAGAGAGAAGCAAGGAAGATGGTTGGGAAAGCCCCCACTGATTAAAGTTTCACTTTATACGAACCAACCTCGTCAGATTACTATTATTCAGCTTCTGAAACAACTGTGAAGCGTTCGTTCACATGCTTTGGATTTTCGATTTCATCAAGTGCAGCTACAGCGAAATCTTCGTAACTTACGTAGCTATCACCTTTTTCGTTAACAAGAAGGTGATCTTTACCCGCCTTGTAAGAACCAGTACGCTTCCCTAATGCAAATAGTGCAGAAGGGCTGATGAATGTCCAAGTAATATCAGTTGTTTGTTCTAGAATTTCAAGGTTTTTACCTTGGTTTTGAGCTGTCGCAAGGTATTCATTTGGGAAACCTGGTGTTTCAAATACACGCGTTGTTTTTGCTTCATCTACAAATAAGCTTCCAGCTCCGCCAACAACAAGTAATTTTGTGTTTGGAGCACCTTTCATTGCTTCGATTAATACGTTTCCTGCATCTACATGAAGATATTCTCTTCCTGCTGGAGCAGCAAATGCATTTACAACTACATCAAATACTTGAAGATCATTAGCAGTAAGATCAAATACGTCTTTTTCCAAGGTTTTCACATTATTTTCTGTGATTTTTGCAGCATTTCTTACGATTGCAGTAACTTCGTGACCACGATCAATTGCCTCTTTTAAAATACGACTTCCCGCTTTTCCGCTTGCTCCGATAATTCCGATTTTCATCATGTATCCCTCCAAGTGTTTTTTATAAAATTAATGCTTAAAATGTATGTCTGAAAATGAATAGATGTCTGTAAATCAGGTTGTTTATCACCCGATGTAACCATTATAGTTACAGGTTTATTTTTTGTCAATTGCTTTGTTTATAAAAATTATTTCTTTATGTAGTATGTGCGTTTCTTAAAATAACGAGTCATATATCCTTTCATATAACATGGATATGTAATAAAACCTAACATATGGAAGTGAAATTTTGTCGAAAAATGTTGATTTTTGAATATTTTTTAAATATAATTCGATTTATGAGGAAAAAATGGAGGGGACTAACAGTATGAATATTTTAGAACAGTTTGTTTCATCAACGAATACGTTTCTTTGGTCATATATTCTGATCGCAATGTTAATTGGCTTAGGGCTTTATTTTTCTTTTAAATTGAAATTTGTACAAATTAGCCATTTAGGGGAAATGGTACGATTGATGAGTGACGGACTAACTGGAAAGACACGTAAAAAGGGAAGCGTATCTTCTTTCCAAGCTTTCTGTATGAGTTCAGCAGCCCGCATTGGGATCGGTAACTTAGCTGGTGTAGCGTTAGCGATTTCTATGGGAGGACCTGGCGCCGTATTTTGGATGTGGGTAATTGCAATTATTGGGGCATCTTCCAGTTTCGTAGAAAGTACACTTGCACAAATTTATAAAATAAAAGATGGCAGTGGATTCCGTGGTGGTCCTGCTTATTATATGGAAAAAGGTTTAAATAAACGTGGGATGGGAATTTGGTTTTCTATTCTTATTACAATTAGTTACGGTTTAATTTTCAACTCAGTACAGGCGAATACAGTTACATTAGCATTTGAAAATGCTTTCGGTTTTGAACGTTCAATTGTTGGGATTGCGTTAGCTGTATTAATCGCGGTTATTATTTTTGGCGGTGTTAAGAGTATTGCACGTATGTCAGAAATGATTGTTCCACCAATGGCAATCCTTTATATTGGAGTGGCTCTTTTCGTTGTTATTAAAAACTTCTATTTACTACCAGATGTTTTTACCGAAATCTTTAAAGGTGCATTCGGTTTAGATTCAGCTGTAGGTGGTGGTATTGGAGCAGCGATGAAGTACGGGATTCAGCGCGGATTATTTGCGAATGAAGCAGGTATGGGGAGTGCACCAAACGCGGCTGCAACAGCAGATGTAACACACCCAGCTAAACAAGGATTTATTCAAACAATTGGAGTTTTAGTAGACACATTTTTAGTATGTACATCAACAGCATTTATCGTACTATGCTCTGGAGCATATAAGGCAACAAATTTAGAAGGAATTGAATTGACGCAAAAGGCGCTAAGCTCACAAATTGGTCCATGGGCAAGTAGCTTTTTAGCAATTATTATTTTCCTATTTGCGTTCAGTTCACTTCTAGGAAACTATTATTATGGTGAAACAAATATCGAATTTATTAAGAAAAGTAAAACATGGTTAATGGTTTACCGTGCTGCAGTAGTTGGAATGGTTCTATTCGGTTCTGTTGCAACGCTAAAAATTGTTTGGAGTATGGCAGACTTATTTATGGGGTTAATGGTAATCACAAACCTAATTGCGATTACACTTCTTGGCCGATTTGCATATGCTGCGTTGGCAGACTATGTAAAACAAAAGAAGCAAGGGAAAGACCCAGTCTTCCATGCAGACTCGATTCCGGGTTTGAAAAACACAGAGTGTTGGGGAGATTCTAAGGTAACAAAAGAAAAAGAAGAACAAGCTGTATAATAGGAAAAGAGGCATCAGAAAAAATCTGATGCCTCTTTTCTATTTTGACGTAAAAGACGAACATTAATAGTTTTTTTGTGTTTATTGTAATTTTTTTTGAAAATCTGAAGATGTCAGTTGGAAATTATGTTAGAATGGTTAAGGTCTTTCCAGATAAGAGATAAGGTGGATTTTTATTCAGATCAGATGTCTTTTTATAGGTTAGGTGAAAGTTCGGATTATTTCTTGTTTTACATGGTCAGACGTTCAACGTTTTAATACATTGCCGGAACGTTGAATAAGGTTTAAATGGAGGATTTTATATATGAAGTTTGTTATGTTTCTTGTAGGATTACTTGTTGTATTTGTACTCGGTTTTCTTATAAGTGCGGATCGCAAGAAAATTAAGTATAAACCAATTGTGGTTATGCTTGTTATTCAGTTGGCATTATCGTACTTTTTATTAAATACGCAGATTGGTTATATTTTAGTAAAAGGAATTTCTGACGGATTTGGGGCATTACTTACATATGCGGAATCTGGAATCGTTTTCGTATTTGGTGGTCTTGTTAATAAAGGAGAGGTTTCTTTCTTCTTAACAGCATTATTACCAATCGTGTTTTTTGCCGTATTAATTGGAATTCTGCAGCATTTTAAAATTTTACCGTTATTTATTCGTTCAGTTGGTTTCTTATTAAGTAAAGTAAATGGTTTAGGTAAACTAGAATCATATAACGCGGTAGCGGCAGCTATTGTTGGGCAAGCTGAAGTGTTTATTACAGTAAAAGATCAACTAAGCAAAATACCAAAGCATCGCTTATATACACTTTGTGCATCGTCTATGTCGACAGTATCGATGTCAATCGTCGGCTCTTATATGAAAATGATTGAACCAAAATATGTAGTAACAGCACTTGTATTAAATTTATTCAGTGGTTTTATTATTATTCATATTATTAACCCGTATGATGTTACAGAAGAAGAGGATACACTTAAGTTAGAAAATAAACAAAAGCAATCGTTCTTTGAAATGTTGAGTGAATATATTATGCTTGGTTTTACAATTGCAGTAACAGTGGCAGCAATGTTACTTGGTTTCGTGGCGTTAATTACAGCAATTAACAGCCTATTTGATTCTATTTTCGGTATTACATTCCAAGCGATTTTAGGATACATTTTCTCACCACTTGCATTTGTAATGGGAATCCCGCAATCAGAAATGGTAACTGCTGGACAAATTATGGCGACAAAATTAGTATCAAATGAATTTGTTGCTATGCTTGACCTTGGAAAAGTAGGAGGAGAATTATCGGCTCGTACAGTTGGAATTTTATCTGTATTCCTTGTATCGTTTGCCAACTTCTCATCTATTGGAATTATTGCAGGAGCAACGAAAGGGATTGATGAAAATCAATCAAATGTTGTATCTTCATTTGGATTAAAGCTTGTGTATGGTGCAACGTTAGTAAGTATTTTGTCAGCGATTATCGTTGGTGTTATGTTATAAGGAAATAGATTGAAAAAACTTAAGAGGACCTGTTCATGGGTAGATCCTTTTGTAGTTTCGTATAAAGATGGTTTCGGTATTAGACCGTAACCATCTTTTTTTATGTGTCAGGAATAAATTTACATATCATTTCTTTAAAAAATTATGTTGCATTTCAAATAGATAACGCTTACAATTTGTTTGTGGGTGGCATCATTTCCATACTTTCAAATAAGTAAAGAGGAAGAGGCTACTAATTGAAATTTATGTAAACGCTTACTGATTTTAGGCGATATTGTAAAGTGAATAGTATGTAAGGGTTCTATTTTTTTAAAATCTATGGTCAGACGTCATTCGTTGGACGACCAATAATTCATGGAAGTGGAGGATTCACATATGAAGCTAGTTATGTTTCTAGTCGGTTTACTTGTTGTATTTGTACTCGGTTTTATAGTAAGTTCAGATCGGAAGAAAATTAAATATAAGCCGATTGCAATTATGCTTGTTATTCAATTAGCATTGGCATACTTCTTATTAAATACAAATATTGGATTGGCATTAGTAAAAGGAATTTCAAATGGTTTTGGTGCCATTTTAAAATATGCGGAAGCAGGAGTTAATTTCGTATTTGGTGGTTTAGCGAATGATGGACAAGCACCATTCTTCTTAACGGTATTATTACCAATTATTTTCTTAGCGGTATTAATTGGGATATTACAACACTTCAAAATTTTGCCGGTTATTATTAAAGCAATTGGATTTGTATTAAGTAAAGTAAACGGTCTAGGTAAACTAGAATCATATAATGCAGTAGCTGCTGCGATTGTTGGTCAAGGGGAAGTATTTATTACAGTAAAAGATCAACTTAGCAAATTACCAAAAAATCGTTTATACACACTTTGTGCATCTTCTATGTCAACAGTGTCAATGTCGATCGTCGGTTCTTATATGAAAATGATTGATCCTAAGTTTGTAGTAACAGCACTTGTTTTAAACTTATTTAGTGGATTTATTATTGTTCATATTATTAATCCTTATGATGTAAGTGAAGAAGAAGACATTTTAGAATTACAAGACGATAAGAAACAAACATTCTTTGAAATGTTAGGCGAATATATTATGCTGGGGTTCTCGATTGCAGTAACAGTAGCAGCAATGTTAATTGGATTCGTAGCATTGATTACAGCAATTAACGGTGTATTTGATTCTATTTTCGGTATTACGTTCCAAACTATTTTAGGATATGTATTCTCACCGTTAGCATTTGTTATGGGTATTCCAACATCAGAGATGCTAGCTGCAGGACAAATTATGGCAACAAAATTAGTAACAAACGAATTTGTGGCGATGCTTGATTTAGGAAAAGTAGCTGGTGACTTATCAGCTCGTACAGTAGGTGTTTTATCAATTTTCCTTGTATCTTTCGCAAACTTCTCATCTATCGGAATTATTGCAGGGGCAACGAAGAGTATTGATGGAAAACAAGCAAACGTTGTATCTTCTTTCGGATTAAAGCTTGTATATGGTGCAACATTAGTAAGTGTATTATCAGCAGTTATCGTTGGAGTTATGTTATAAAATGAAGAAAGCAATGAGCGGATCGCTCATTGCTTTTTATTTGGAGAGAAACATGATAATCTGACGAGATGGGTTCGGATAAAAGGGTGAATGAAATTTTACCAGCGATTCGACAAAGGATATCGACTAACCAACAAAAAATGACACAAAAACAGGAGCTCCTAGCTCCTGTTTTTGCATCGATTTAACTCACTTTCTTTAATTGTCGCTTAAAAGCAGGTCTTTTCAAATAAGTCCCAAGCCTCCAGACGTATTCAACTGGTCCCATACGATATTTTCGTAACCAATACGTGCTAACGTATAATTGAATGACGTAAATGAAAATTGTTAATACAATGCCAAAGAAGTAACCTATTTTTCCATATAGGCCGAAACCGTACGCATAAAAAATTGTAGTCGCAATGATAGATTGAGCTAAATAGTTACTAACGGACATTTTCCCCATATTCGCCATATAAGTTAGTAAGCGTGATGCTTTTTTGTACTGGAATAATAAAAGGATAGAGCTTCCGTAAAAAAGAGTCATACTGAGCGGTGTCACACTGTCTGTTAACATAATAAGAAGCGGTTGTTTTGTTACGAGTGCTAAAATTTTTACCGAGAAAGAAAAAATACCACTAATTAGGCAGATCTTTTTGAGGGAAGGCAAATGTTTATCTATTTCAAAAAGCCAACCTTTTTTTCCGACATACATTCCTAATAAGAATAATGGTGTCATGAAAATCAGTGCGAACAATGTTATGAAAAATGTGCCGAAAAAACCAGTGATTCCTAAATATTCAAAAGGGTTTTCATTTAGCCGGAAGTTTACATGATCCATATAGCTACCAGTTTCATGAACGTCGCGTTCTTTGGCGATATAAGGTGCAAAGTCTTTGGCCATATTGGCATCTGATTCGGTAGGATAAGACATGAATATTGTTAATACTAGTAATATGGAGGCCCAAATCAGTAATGTTTTTGGTTTGCGATTTATAAAGATCATTAATAAGATTCCAATAATTCCATAACCGAATAAAATATCTCCATCCCAAATAAAGGTGCCGTGAATATATCCGATGAGTAATAAAATGATGATGCGTCTTATATAGACAGGAAAGAACCGTTTTTCTTTTGCGACAATGCTTTTTTGCAGCATGATGATACTAAGTCCAAATAAAAAAGAAAATAGGGAGATGAAATTGTGGGTTCCAAAAAATTGTATAAACCAGTTGGTGCCCTCATCGATCTTCCCAAGAACATAAGTAGGCTGTTCATCGCTAAACATGCCAAATTGAATTAATGTCATATTCACGAGCATAATACCGAATAAAGCAAAACCACGAATAGCATCGATTGCTTCTACACGTTGATTCATCGTTTTTTCTCCTCTTATTTTTATTTTCCCTTTACAAATCATACCATTCTCAAGGGCATTCCTATGTAAAATGAACGAAGAATTAAGCTGATTTTAATCAAGTGTTAAGGTAAGAGGAGATGTACAGGAGTGCATAAAAAATCACCTTAACAAACTCGGTTAAGGTGATAAGAGTTTTACTCAGCAGGAGGAGTAAAAGTACGTTTTTCTAATTCTGCATCTAACATAAATAGAGCGTTAGAATCATTTGTAATGCGTTTTAGTTTTTGAATAATGCTGTCAAACGAAGCTTCTTCTTCAACTTGTTCGTCAACGAACCATTTTAAGAAGGTAATTGTAGCGTGTTCACGCTCATCCCAAGCGATATCAGATAAGTTGTAAATCCGCTTTGTTACTTCACGCTCATGCTCAAGTGCGATTTCAAATGCACTTAAAACAGATTCATATTCATTATTTGGATGTTCGAATCCAGTAATAATGGCACGTTCCCCGCGGTCATTGATGTAATTATAAAGCTTCATTGCGTGGAAACGCTCTTCTTCTGCTTGCACAAGAAAGAAATTTGCAAATCCATCGTAGCTTTCTGATGTGCAGTAAGCAGCCATTGCCATATAAACATGAGCAGAGTAAAATTCGAAATTCATTTGATCGTTAAGTGCGTCGTGTAATTTAGTAGATAACATTGAAATCCCCCTTACTATTATATCGGAAATATTATAACATAATTGAAAAGTGTTCTCATTTCGTTTCTTGAAATCTTCTAGAAAGTTTTTCTACATGTGCTTCCATAATATCTTGCAAGTCCAAATCATATTTTTGAGAAAGAATAATGAGATTAGCGAGTACATCCCCAAGTTCTTCTTTTAATTCAATTTTCAATTCTTCTACTCGTTTTTCCTGTTCATCAGGGCGATCACGTCCAATTTCAATGGCGCGTACAACCCTTGAAACTTCTCCCACTTCTTCCGTTAAGAAATTTAGGCGAATAAAAGAATTATACTGTGACCAGCTTCGTTTTTCGTAAAATTCTTCAACCCAACTTTGAAATTCAATTATATTCATTTCTTTCTCATCCTCTCAATATGTTGTACAATACTTATTGTATCATAACAATATATAGTTTCGGGGTGTAGGTATGAGAAAGGTTTGTGTGTTTGCAGGTTCTAACCTAGGGGAGAGACCTGAGTTTAAGGAGCAAGCGATTAAGCTTGGAGAAGTACTAGTTCAAAATAATTGTGAACTAGTATATGGCGGTTCATGTGTTGGTTTAATGGGGGAAGTAGCCAATGAAGTGCTGCGCTTAGGCGGACGTGTCACTGGTGTTATGCCTCGTGGTTTATTCCGAGGTGAAATTGTTCATGAAGGATTAACAGAATTAATTGAAGTGGAGACAATGCACGAGCGTAAAGCAAAAATGGCAGAGCTTGCGGATGCATTTATTGCACTACCTGGTGGATACGGAACATTTGAAGAGTTGTTTGAAGTAGTATGTTGGTCACAAATTGGAATTCATGATAAACCAGTGGGTTTATTGAATATTAAAGATTTTTACGAGCCGATTCTGCAAATGGTTAATCGTGCAGCAGAAGAAGGATTTATGAATCCATCGAATAAAGAGCTGATTGTTTCGGCAGATAATGCAGAAGAATTATTGCTTCATATGAAAAATTATAAGCGCCCTGTTGTGGGGAATAAGTGGAAGCAGTTATCATAATAAGATCAATAAAAAAAGAGGCATTCCGTTCATTTCGGAATGCCTTTAGATTTTTCTTTCGGAAATTTTTTATAAAAGTACCAGCCACCCCAGCCACCAACTATCGTGATACAGATAAGAACAGGATAGCTTTCTACATCTAGGTTTATACTTAAAATATGGGCTATTATGAAAGTAATTCCAACAGCTAATGAAGCGAAACATACTCGAATCAAATAGTCTTTCAACTGAACCACTCCCGTCATTTGATGGTGATATGACCTAAATGATGAATTTGGAAAAGTATTATTTAGACGTAACGATTAGAATGCTATTTTCTATATTTTAACATGGAAATGGTTAGGATTTATTCAGTTTATTAGGAAACAAGAACTAGGGGAGAGCCTGTTTTTTGTCGTTTTTTGTTAGTTAGTCGATATCCTTTGTCGAATCGCTGATATATTGTGAGAAACAGTCGATATATTGGAAAAATCGATGATAAAATTTCACTCACTGATTTATACGAACAACCCTCATCAGATCAACATGTTTCTTTTATGATTTTGTAGCATGTCCCGTTCTCCACAGACCTAATAAATCCCCTCAAGTGAATTGAGGGGATTTATTAGGTGAGCCGCTTGCGCTTTTAGGGATATCCAGCTCCAGCGGCAAGAATGTTCGGTGGCTTCGCATCTTCCTGCGAGGCAAAGAGCGCCTCTACGTCAGAAGCTCCATCCCCCTTACAATCTGAGCGAGTGGCTTGCGCTTTTAGTTTATCCAGATCTTCGGTCGTTTCGTCCCCTTGGATGAAGCAAAAAGCGCTTCTTCCAAGAAGCTCCAACGCCCTGCGATTTTAAACGAGCCGCTTGCGCTTTTAGTTTAAGAATGCACGTAGCATCCAAGTGTGTTTTTCTAGTTCTGTGTAGATGCCGAGTAGTAAGTCAGATGTCGTTTCGTCGTCAGCGTTTTGGGCGATTTCCATGCCTTTTTTTAGTTCGCTTAACATCATTTCGTAGTCTTTCATAATTGCTTCTACCATCCCTTCTGCAGTTTCTCCGTAAGCCGCTTCTTGAATAGAAGTTCGTTCTAAGTACTCTTTCATTGTTGCGACTGGTTGACCGCCAATTGCTAAAATACGTTCTGCAATTTCATCAATGTGTTCAGCTGCTTCTGTATAAAATTGTTCGAATTTCTCATGCAGTGTAAAGAATTGTGGTCCTTTTACATACCAGTGGAAGTTGTGTAGTTTTGTGAATAATACGTTCCAATCGGCTACCTGTTTGTTTAAGACTTCGATTACTTGTGCGTTCATATGATCAATCTCCTTTTGAATTATTATACCAATTACTAATTTATAATTATTATAATATAGTAGTTAATATAAATCAATCTTTTACAAACATTATTTTTGAACTGGATATAATGTTGTATTGCAATATACGTTTATTTTTTACTAGATTGTGGCATATGTATAGGAAAAGGGAAGGTAGAAAGGGGAATGGGGTCAATGGAACTCCAGTTTCAAAACGTATATCAGCAAGCTGGGAATTGGTATGTGCTGGATTCAGAATTTCCATGGGATATTCAACGAGTGAAAGATGATGTATTTTCACTTATTGATAAGCGCGAAATTCCGGTTATTTTTTGCGATACGTGTGATACAAATAATGTCCTTGTAAACTTGGGGGAAGAGGAAGAAGAATTTTTATTTCCTTTAAGCGGTTTTTATCATAAAAAAAGACAACTAATTTTTGTTTGTATGTGGGAACAGTATGAACAAGTGCTGAAAACTTTACTGCACGAGTTTCGCCATTCGATGCAGCATGAGGAGAACATATTGTATATAGGAAAAGAAGTATATGAAGAACGCTGGATTGAAAAAGATGCCAGGGCATTTGCGGAACGTAAAATGAATGAATATATAAGAAGGAACTTAAGTTAAAGTGTAGTGAGGAGAAAATCACTATACTTTTCGTTTTTTACTTACTAAAATAAAGTGATTGACTTTTTATAAGTTTAGTTCTAAACTAAAGGCATCAAGTAAGCGAGGTGATGAAATGAAAGCAGAAGAACGATTAGGATTATTGTTATGGTTTCGTTTATCACGCTTTTATAACAGAAGCATTCGTGAGACAAATCAACATTTGAAAAAGTGGGGTTTATCTGCTGCTCAGTTTGATGTGCTAGCCCAAATTGGTGGGCAAGACCGATTAACACAGCAGGAGCTCGGAACAAAGCTATTTGTTACAAAAGGGAACATCACGCAGCTTTTAAATAAAATGGAACAGCTTGGATTTGTGAGAAGAGAACAAGAAGGTACGACGAAGTATCTTTCCTTAACAGAAAAAGGGAAAGCTTTGTACGAAGAAGTCGTTCCACCACAGGAAACGTTCCAAGCTGAACAATTTGAAAAATTAGAGCGTAATGAACAAAAACAACTACTAGAATTACTGAGAAAGTTACAATAAAAAATTTTAAATAAATATCTCGAATTCGAGATAATATGAGGTGAAGGATATGTTTAAAAAAATTGATCATAAAAATATGGGAAGAGCAAATCATGGTTGGTTAAATACACATTTTCATTTTTCATTCGCAGATTATTACAATCCAGATAATATGAACTTCGGAGCGCTTCGTGTTATTAATGATGATTTAGTAGCGGCGCAAACAGGATTTGATATGCATCCGCACCGTGATATGGAGATTATTTCTTATGTTGTAGATGGTGCATTAACACATCAAGATAGCATGGGAAACCGTGGCACAATTGAGCGTGGACATGTTCAATATATGAGCGCTGGTACAGGGGTGTTTCACAGTGAGCATAATTTAGGAAATGAAACGTTACGTCTATTACAAATTTGGATTTTACCAGATCGTGTAGGTCACGAGCCAAATTACGGTGAGTTTAAATTTGATTGGAATAAACGTGAAAATACATGGTTCCATATGGTATCTCCAGTTGAAGGAGGAGCGCCGATTGGAATTCACCAAGATGCGAATTTATATTCGTTATCGTTAGAAGCAGGAAAAGAAATTTGCTTCCCTGTTAGTGAAGGACGCCAAGTTTATCTTGTACAAATTGAAGGAAGCGGTGTTGTAAATGGTGAGCAACTAGTAATGCGCGATGCAGCAGAAGCAGTTGAAGAAGATCTTCACATTCAGGCAAAAGAGCAATCTCATTATTTAGCAATTGAAATGAAAAAACAATAACGGACGTCGTTCATAAAAAGAAGTAGCGCATCAAAAAGATGCGCTATTTCTTTTCGATTTTTACTATTTTTTTCTCAAGTTTTTGAGAGAACAAACTTTAATATAGCAATTACAAATAAATTTGCTAAGGTGATACATGTAAAGAAAAGAATCAAAACAAATTCATTTAATCCGTTATTGAATAAAAATTGGATATAAAAAAGAATCCCAAGTATTGCTGAAAATATAGCAGGGAGAAAATGGAGGAATGGTTTTTGACGTAGTTTCATAGTCAGTAAAAAAGTGACGAATAGTGTGACCGGAAAGAAGAGATCCATCGTAATTTGCAGGAGTATGATGATCACCCCCTTTTGTCCATTATATTTTGGTTGTAGAAAAAGGTATTTCATTTTAAATATACATGTATTTGGAATATTTTACAGTTTATTTTCGGATGAAGTTGTAAGAAAACTATTTCTCAACATTTTTTGACAGGATATATTTTCCTCTCTTAGAAATGTATAAGAGTGTCAAAAAAATTTTTGGGGAATGGGGAGTGTTAGATTGAAAAAGCAAGTCGTTTCATCAGCATTAGCTTTATCCGTTATATTTGGAGGTTTTGGTGCATTTGGAGCAACAAACACAAAAGCGGAAGAACAGCAAATTCAATACCACCAAGAATTTAAAACACCCGCTTACATAGGTGAGGAATGGAAAGCTCCAGCAGGATTGGACAAAAAAGAAACAGTATTTCAATATTTAGAGAGTAAGAAGGAAATGTTTAAATTAGCAGGAAATATTAAAAAGCATTTTAATGTTGTTGGGGAAGAAAAGGATGCAGAATCAGATACAACACATGTAAAGTTAGTGGAGAAATATAATGATGTTCCTGTATATGGATCAGACCAAACAGTTGCACTTGATAAAGACAACAATGTAAAGGCGTTCTTCGGACAGGTTATTCCGAATTTAGAAGATAAAAATATTCCAGCATCAGCGAATATTAGTGATGAGCAAGCAGTCAATATTGCGAAAGCTGATATTGAGAAAGAAATTGGAAAAGTGGATAAATATGATGGTGTGAAAAAAGATTTATATGTGTATGAAAAAGATGGAAAATACTATCTTTCATACCTTGTTAAAGCATCTGTTTCAAAACCAGCTCCAGGTTACTGGCATTATTTTGTCGATGCAACGAATGGAAATGTGATTGAGAAATATAACGCAATTGATCATATTACAGGATTCGGCTACGGTGTTTTAGGTGAGAGAAAATCATTTGAAATTGCTCAAGATGAAAAAACAGGGGCATTTAACTTGTTTGATGGAAAACGAGGAAACGGTGTTCATACGTTCGATGCGAAAAATATGGACGAGAACTGGTTTAATATTTTCTCACAATGGTTTGGCTATACAGGTGAGGAAGTAGAAAGTAAAGCGAAATTCTTCGAGGATAAAGCTGCTGTCGATGCACATGTAAATGCAGGGAAAGTATATGACTATTATAAAAAGACATTTAATCGTAATTCCTTTGATAATAAAGGTGCGAAGTTAATTTCTACTGTTCACGTAGGTGAAGGATGGAATAACGCAGCGTGGAATGGTGTCCAAATGATGTATGGTGATGGAGATGGGGAAACATTCATTCCATTATCAGCAGGATTAGATGTTATTGGACATGAGTTAACACACGCTGTCACAGAGCACACAGCAAATCTTGTTTACAAAGATGAGCCAGGTGCATTAAATGAATCATTATCTGATATTATGGGTGTCATGGTTGAGAAGAAAAGCTGGGAGTTAGGTGCTGATATTTACACACCTGGTGTAGAAGGTGATTCGCTTCGTTCTCTAAGTGATCCAGCGTCTATTCCGAATCCATTAAAACCTGGTGAAGGTTACCCAGATCATTACAGCAAACGTTATACAGGTCCATATGATAATGGTGGAGTTCACATTAACAGTAGTATTAATAACAAAGCGGCATACTTAGTGTCTGAAGGAGGCACGCATTACGATGTGAAAGTAGATGGTGTTGGCCGTGAAGCAACAGAAAAAATTTATTACCGTGCGCTGACAAAATATTTAACGGCGAACTCTGACTTTAAACTAATGCGTCAAGCTGCACTTCAAGCTGCGACAGATTTATATGGTGGAAATTCTAAAGAAGTACAAGCAGTAACGAAAGCGTATGACGCAGTAGGGGTAAAATAATGCAAAAGACCTGACGCTTGGCTGTCAGGTCTTTTTTTTTGCAGTATGTTGTTGTCAGTTAGTCACGAATACCGAGCGCGATCTTTGCCATACGTGACATACGTTCTTTGGACCAAGGCGGATTCCAAACGACATTGACTTCGATTTCATTTACTTCAGGTACATTTGTCGATAATACTTTTTTTACATCGGATACGATCTGTCCAGCCATCGGGCAGCCGATAGAAGTCATCGTCATTGTAATAACAGCATTATTATTTTCATCGGCTGTTACATCATATACTAAACCAAGATTGACAATATCCACACCTAATTCAGGATCGATAACAGCTTCTAAATTGGCAAATAATTTCTCTTCGAACGCTTGCGACATGCACAACACTCCTAATATTAATGATATCCATTCTCATTATAAAGGAAATACGATAAAGATGCAGGGAAATAGCTCACAGTATGATAATCTTTCTGATACTGATTCTATATAAATCCAAATTAAAAAACGAGCAGTAAACCATTCTTTTCAGATGGATGAGAGGATCCGGCTATGGATAGAAGCGGTCAGTTCCCTTTTTAGCCCCATGCCATGTAAAAACAAAAAGAAGAAATAAGTGGGGAGTTCCTTTTGTTTTCATAACCGCAATTTAGATGTTGGAAAACCAAAACGGATTTATATAGCTCACAGTATGATAATCTTTCTGATACTGATTATAAAATAAAAAAATACGAACTTGCTATTGTCTTTTTCATATACATCATGTATACTTCTAATTAGTTGATAACGATTATCAATATCAACTAAAACATTGTTCTTCGTTATGTTGGTCATACCCCTTTTGACTACGTAAGTCAGAGACAAAATGTTGAAATACCTTGTGTCCTATTCTACAGAATTATGGTAATCTCCAACCTCAACTTATATGCGCTTAGCGTGCAAAAAGGATCCTATCCGTGAAGGGATCCTTTTTTGCATACTGTTTTCGCAATTAATGTGTAAAGGCCTGGGACACGTTCTTCCATTCCTTCTGGAGCTGAAGGAGGAAAGACCCAGCGCTGATGTGAACCATGCTCTTCAATAAGCTTTTCAAGGCACAGGTTCGCCTCTATGACTGCTGTAATAATTTCTCCTAACGTCCAGCGGCGAATCATCGTTTTTGGTAATGTTTCTTGCTGCGCTTTATCAAGGAGAATGCTATAAGCGACGTGCTCTTCTACCACTTCTTCAGAGAAATAATCTCCGCTTGCCTTAAATTTTTGATCATCTATCGCTAATAACTTTGTATAAAGGGGATGGTAGTCACGAAGTATAAATGTACCATTGTTTTTAAGCAGTCCCGAGATAAGCTCAAAAAGTGGTTTGAGATCTAAAAAGTAATGAAGGACACCGAGTTCTAACAAAACAACATCGAATGATTGAGAAGGCATTATTTCAAGTACATCTGATACGATATATTCAATAGATACTCCAGCAGCATCGGCTAGTTCAGTTGCATACTTTGCGTTACTTTCAGAAAGATCTACAACAGTTACGTCAGCACCTAATAATGCGAAGGCAACAGCTTTATTACCTTTAGAGCCGAGTAAATTGATAATCCGCTTTCCTTTCGGATTTTGTGTGTAGGGTAAGTAGTAGGCTACTTCATGGGCAGGATCTTGCATGAGTTTCTTTGCATACTCTTTTGGTGTACCGTGCCGATTTGTCCATGCTTCATAAGCAGCGGCATTCCAGCTTTTTTGATTAATGGTACTGAATTGCTGTTGATTCAATAGAACCCCTCCTTTTTCTAAACATATAAATATTCGGAAGGAATTTTGTATTTCCTGTTTATTTGTAAAAAAGTTTGATTTTTCTGTGTTTTAGTCGTAAAATACGTGTTATATATGAAAAGCGTTGAAAAGGAAAAGTAGAATGAAACGATTCTTTCCAGAGAGCTTCGGAAGCTGAGAAGAAGCAAGAATGTTCATTTGAACAATGGCCTTTGAGCTGCGTCCTGAACTTATCAAACGATAATAGTAGGCGGCGACGAGAGTTGGTTCTCGTTATCAAAACCACAGTATAAGAGCGTAATTTGCTCCGTACTTGATGAGGTCAGTTATGCGAATAACGGACGAAATAAGGTGGTACCGCGACTGTTTATACAGCCCCGCCCTTATCTTTTTTAAAGATAGGGGCGGGGCTTTTTATATTTAAAAGGAGGAATGTAGGATGAGTATTTTTATTGGAGGCGCTTGGCCGTATGCAAATGGATCTTTACATCTTGGACATGTTGCGTCGCTATTACCAGGGGATATTTTAGCGCGTTACTATAGAGCGAAAGGAAAGAATGTTCTTTACGTATCAGGAAGCGATTGTAATGGAACTCCTATTGCCATTCGGGCAAAGCAAGAAGGGGTTACAGCAAAAGAAATTGCTGATCACTATCATGAAGAATTCGAGCGATGTTTTGAGGAACTTGGTTTTACGTATGATTGTTATACGCGTACAGATAGTGAGCATCATCATGAAACAGTACAGAAGATTTTCTTGCGTTTATTAGAAGAAGGGTATATTTATAAAAATACGGTTGAGCAAGCGTACTGCGAAGTATGTACACAATTTTTACCGGATCGTTATGTGGAAGGAATTTGTCCACATTGTCATGAACCAGCGCGCGGAGATCAATGTGATGCATGTTCAGCCATTTTAGATCCACTCGATTTATTAGAAAAGCAATGTAAGTTATGCGGAAATCCGCCAGCAGTTAAGGAAACGGAGCATTTCTACTTTGCATTGCGTAAATTTCAGGAACAGATTACAGAGGCAGTAACAGCTGCAAAACGAGAAGGGGCATGGCGTGATAATGCGATTCAATTAACAGAGCGTTACTTAGAAGAGGGATTACAAGATCGTGCTGTATCACGTGATTTACCAATTGGTGTGCCAATTCCAGTTAAGGGATATGGAGATAAGAAAATTTATGTGTGGATTGAAGCAGTTGCTGGTTATTATTCAGCAAGTAAGCGCTGGGCTGAAGAAACAAGGCAAGATGATGGAGCGTTTTGGAATAGTCGTGCGAAGACGTACTATGTACACGGTAAAGATAATATCCCATTTCATTCTATTATTTGGCCAGCTGTATTACTTGGAACCGGAGAAAAGGCGATTCCGCGTCATATCGTTTCCAATGAATATTTAACGGTAGAGAAACGGAAATTATCGACAAGTAAAAACTGGGCTGTATGGGTGCCGGATATATTAACGCGATATGATCCAGATTCGATTCGTTATTTCTTAACGATCAATGCACCTGAAAATCGTGATACCGATTTTTCTTGGCGTGAATTTATTTATAGTCATAATGGTGAATTGCTAGGGGCATATGGGAATTTTGTAAACCGAACTTTAAAGTTTATTGAAAAATATTATGGCGCGGTAGTGCCGAATGGAAATATAAATGTAGAACTACAAGAAAAGATTGAAGCGTTATATGACAAAGTAGGAAGTGCAATTGAGCAGGCCCATTTTAAAGTGGCACTAGAACTCATTTTTGAAACGGTGCGCTTTGCAAATAAATATTTTGATGAGCGAGCGCCTTGGAAACAAAGGGAAGAAGACCCTCTTGCCTGTGAAGAAACAATTTACAACTGTTTATATTTCATTGTGAACTTTGTACAGTTATTGGAGCCATTTTTACCGTTTTCTAGTGAAAGGGTGCGGGACATATTATCTATTACGAATGTAAATTGGAAAGGCGAAAATATATTACCAGAGCGGATTGGTCATGTGCAACCATTATTTGAGCGAATTGATGTGAAACAAATTGATAAAGAGGTCGAAAAGCTATATGAGGCAGTAAAGTAAAACAGAGCATACGATATGCTGTTCTTATTAAGAAAGCTGTGGAGGTTTCGTTGTGAGAAGGATGCAGGTGCAATAATAAAAAATGAAAGACTGCTAGCTAGGACATTCAGTCTTAGTTAGCAGTCTTTTTGTTTTATATAAATAGTAAAAGAAACGTATGCGTTTCTTTTATCGGATTGATGCATATGCTGAACATAAAATAGAAGAGCCCCGTGCAATAGGGTGCTGAGGGAATCAGGGCTCTTCTATGTGGATGTTACCGAGTAATGAAGGGTAACTCGGTAAAGATATATTATCATAATTTTCTGCAAAGTAAACGTGGTAAATGTATCCAATTTTCTCATCCGTAACGAGGGGATGTTACGGATGAGAAATATAACACAATTTTTATAGATGTATAGTGTGTTTCCTTGTTTTTCTTGCGCTCAAAATTTGTGGTGTGAATATTCCAAGTACGATACAAATAATACCAAGCCATTGCAGTGGTGAGACGACTTCATGAACAAGTGTAATGGAAGCGATGATTGCTGTTGGGAGTTCCGCAGCTCCTAAAATGGTTCCAAGTCCTGTTCCTACTTTCGGAACACCGATTGAGAAGCAAACGACCGGTACAACAACACCGAAGAGTCCAAGGAAAAATGCGTATTTCCATAATCCTGCTTGTAAAGCACCATCCGTTAAGAAGGTTGGCGGAAAGATGAAGCAGATGATAAGTGTAGCACTTGTTGTCATCAAGAAGCTTTTTGTATAGGGTGGTACATTTGTCGCAACGCGGCCACTTACAAAAACATAAAAGGAAAATGAGACAGCGGCTAATAGTCCAAATATAATGCCTTTTGCTGAGAAGTTTTGTCCAAGTCCTTCAAACAGACCACCTGCAAATAGTGTCCCGGCAAATAAAATGATAACTGAGATTACCTTTTCACGGCTTGGTAATGTTTTATTAGCGAATGCTTCAATGACTACCCCAATCCATGTAAATTGAAAAAGAAGAACAACAGCAATAGAAGCAGGTAATTCCTCTACAGAAATGGCGTAGAAAATGCCAGTCATGCTCATCGTTGTTCCGACAGCTAGTAGGGAGAGTGCTTGTTTTTTTGAAACTGTATGACGGGAGAAGAACAGAACGAGTAGTAGTAGTCCGGTCCAGCCGAATACATATTGTCCGCCTAGTAGTTCATGTGCAGAAAATCCATTTAGAAAGCCAAGTTTGAAAATGGTAGAAAGTATACCGTAGCTACAGGCTCCTAATAAAACTAATAATGAAAATTTAACCTTTTCCATAAAAAAATCCTCCTTTTGAAAATAAAAAAACGCCCGCTGTCCAATAGAGGACAACGGGCGAACGAAACAGAGTACAGACTCTACAAAATTCCGCCACTCACAAACTTGTGTGAGTTTGGGTATAGAATAATTGAAAAAACGACATAACCTCGTTCCCCTTTCTAAGGGAGAGGTATTCGGCCACATTTTGTTTTTAATTGTAAACGAAAGTGGATATATAGTCTGCCTTTAGTTTATAGCAATCCCTTTCTCATTTTCAATATAAAGTATATAAATATAAATTGGAAAAATGACATAAAACCATTCTTTTTAGGTGGGAGAGAGCATCCAGCCATGCATAGAAGCGGTCAGCCCCTCTTCCTGGCCCATGCCAAGTGAAAACAAAGAGAGAAAATGAGTGTAATTCCCTTTTTGTTCTTCATAGCAGCGGATTATGTGTCGGAAAATCAAAATGTATTTATATATAGTAATTTTTTTATGTTTCTTTTAAAGGTACAGGTGGGAGTCGGGCTGCCCGTAAAAGCTCGATTCGTGAAGGCTAATAATCAGTGGGGGATGAAGCCCCCCCGCTGATTAAAGTTTCACTTTATGGGATAAGTGAGTTTTTTAGCGTGCTGAGCGAGGAAAATGGCGAAAAACGTTATTTTTTCATATATAATGAAGGAGAAATGAAAAAAATCGAAAATATATAATAGATATTAAGAGAATTCGTATGAATATGGGTTATTTTAGTTGTTTCCTTACAAAAATGTAATCTAAATGTAAGCTATTGTGATAGTTATTTCGACAATTTTTTTATACAATAAATAGTAACGAGTTGTACGTGATTTGTAGATAAGAGAGAAGGAGAGATCGACATGGAATGGATTCATGAGTTGTTTCAGCAATATGGTTATTATGTAGTGCTCGTTGGGTTGCTGCTTGAGTACATTGCTTTTCCTTTTCCTGGAGAGCCAACTTTAGCGTATGCAGGTTTCTTGGCCCATAAAGGTGATTTACATTTACCTATTTTAATTATTTTATCATTTATTGGTACAAGTGTTGGGATGACAATTCAATACTTTTTAGGAAATAAACTCGGTATGCCGTTTGTACAGAAATATGGGAAGTATGTATTTTTAACACAACGAAAAATTGATTTAACGAGAATGTGGTTTGATAAATATGGCTATTTCCTTATTTTTATCGGATTCTTTATTCCAGGTGTTCGCCATTTTACTGGATACTTTGCGGGGATTATTAATTTACCGTTCCGTCGCTTTGCAATAACAATTTACACGGGTGCTCTATTTTGGGTATCTTTCTTCTTAATCGGTGGCTATTGGTTAGGAGGAAATTTACACGATATTTTTGCTGTGTTTGGGCAACACATTGGAAAAATTATTTTCGGAGTGATTGTCATTATAGCCATTACACTAGGAGTTCGTTTCCGTAAGCAGTTAAAACGTGCATTGGTGCAAAGTGTAAATTAATATGAAATCCATTCTATGTCGATAATTGGAAGGGGCAGTGTGAAGAGACACTGCCTTTTTTGTTTTTCTATAAGCAGGTTCCATCCTCCTCACATTCAGAGCGAGCCGCTTTTTAGTATATTTTCCAATTTGCTTTTATTGTACCTTTAAGTTTGTCACCAGTAACTACGATATAATAGGTTCCAGTTTGCATTACTGAAAGTTGGTTAGTGTCTTCGTTTATTTCTGACATAGATTCTATTTTGTTAAACTCACTAGACACATGGAATCCATATCCGCCGGTTATAGGAAAGGAGAGCGTAAATTCGAGTGTTTCTCCTTTTGTAAGGTGAATAAGGATTTTATGTTCCCCATTAAAATAAGAAAAAGTTGCTTCAAATTCATTTTTTGTCGTATGTTCTACCCATTGTTCTTTCTCTGTAAAGTCAGTTGATGCAATCGTAATCCATAAAATGGAGATCAGAATCGGAGTACTATATCGAAACCATTTCTTTTTTTGTGCGATATAGGTGTAGTAGTAAAAGAAAACAGCGCAAATGGCTCCAACTGTTCCTGCAATGAAAAAGATACTAAATGATACATCGCTGAACAAGTGAAAAGGAAGGAAAAATAGATAACCACAAATGATATACAGAAAAACTTTTTTGGCAACGCTTGGATGTTCCAGAGAGAGCTTATCAATGATAAATGAACATAACAGCGCATAGCAAAGGAGAACATAAAACCAAGGACTATATGGCAGTCCGGATAATAATTCTGATAGTCTATAAAGATTAAATTCATCTTGTATAAAGGCAAAAGATAGAAAAGAAAAAGTGAGAAAGCAGATTGCCGAAAGTTTGATGAGAAGATAAGAGGCGATCTTTTTTTTATCCATATTTCATCCCGCATAGTATGTATTTTACATACATTATATAGGATTTCTGAATCAGAATGTATAGTTTATTGTGACATATATTCACGTCAAAATGACAATGATAATTGACAAACGAAAGGATATTATTTACTATTTAATTAAATAAATGAAAAAGAGGTTTAAGTATGAGGCTTCAAAATCGAGTGAGAGAACTCAGAGCAAAGCACCGAATGTCACAGGGAGACTTAGGGAAAGCAATTGATTCATCGCGGCAGACGATCAGCTTAATTGAGCGGGGAGATTATGCGCCTTCCATTGTGTTGTCGCTTAAGATCGCGCGTGTTTTTGGGGTAGCAGTGGAGGAGATATTTACGTTAGTAGAGGGAGAAGAGGAAGGTGGAGAATAGCATGAAGGGGAAGAGTGTCCCAGTCTTGAAAGTTCTAGTAGGTATGGTATGTGGTTTTTTTGTAGGTTTTATAGTAGCGGATGCTTTTGTTCCAGGGCGAAGAATCGTACCTACGTCTCGTTACGTAGTAAGTATTGCGCTTATTGTATTGGTGATAGCGATTATATATCAAATTTGGAAAACGACACGTTTCTTAAATAAATTACGTGACGAAGAGGAAAGTATGCAAGGTAGATGGTTAGGATCACAATTAATTTACTTACGTGCAAGTGAAATCATTGTACCGTCTTGGGGGGCTTATGCATACATAGTTTGCTATCGTTCTTATACAACAAATACAATGTCACTATTTGAAATTGGGAATGTTATTGCATCTTCAGTCGGGATTATTGTCGTTATCTTATTAGGTTTTATGATGAAAAATCGATATAACGCACTGTACCCAGAACAAAGTGTAACGTATTCGCAATCACTGGAAATGTGGGCGAAAAACGCAGATGAAGGACAAAGTCATATTGTTCATGAAGCGGGGTATAGAGCGTATCAGTCTACCAATGTGGTCCTTGTGTGTGCATGGTTAACGGCAATTTTTTATACACTTTGGTCAGGAGAAGGTTTCTTCTTTATCGGTATCATTTCATTTGTTTGGGTCTTACATATCGGAAAATACATGTATGAAATGCATAAGAAAATGATTTATTAAATGATAGGGTGCTGAGGGGAGAAAGCGATGGATATTCTCAAAAGGCCACTGTTTACACTTGTCGCTGCTTTTGTATGTTCAAATGCATATATATGGATTCGACCAGATAAGATGCAAGTGTTTATAAATATGTGGGGAATATTGGTGATTGGGGTACTTGTTTTGGCGATTCATGAACTAGGACATGTTGTTTTTGGATTGTTAAATGGTTTGGAATTTAGCTTTATGGCAGTAGGGCCGATTATGGTTCGAAAGGAAAGAGAGAAGATACGGATAAGAGAAAATAAAATGTGGCTTTACTTTGGCGGAGTAGCAATGCTGTTGCCACCTTCTATACATATACCGAATCTTTCAAAGAAATGGGCGTGGACGATTTTAGGAGGGCCATTAACTAGTTTTGTTTTTAGTATCTTATCGTGTTTTGTATTTTTATGGGGTAATAATGAATTTGTTTTATACTTTGCGATGTTTCATTTTGTTATTTTTCTTGCGACAGCCATTCCTCTGAAAGGAAGAGCTTTTTATACAGATGGAAAACAGTTTTTAATCTTAATCAAAGCTGATGAGAAGGCAGAACGACATTTACAAAGTATTCGCGTAATGAGTGAACTTTGTGGTTCGAGACAACCAAAAGATTGGGATCATACAGTAATAGAGAGAAGTAAAGAACAAGTACAGTGTAATTGTGATGTAAGAGAAAGTATGAGTGAATGTATGCTAATGTTTTATTATACGAGTGCTACAGAAGGGATGGAAAAGGGGATTGCTTGCTTAGACCACGTATTACAAATCCCCGTGACAAAAGAAAATAAGTACTTTGTTGGAGGATTCCATAGTTGGTATATCGTATATAAAGCACTACATGATAGGGAGCACGTATCTTTAGAGGATATAAAAAAGCATGTTCAAGCGGTACCAAGACTCGATTTATATCAATACTATCGTGCACATGCCATTTTAAAATATGTAGAGAAAGATAGAGATGCATTTCATGCCTATATGAAAAAAGCTGAAAAAGAGATGAAAGATGCTGAGAAAATGGGATTTGGTTATTTGCAACTAGAACGGGAATGGTTTCAGTGTTTACAACAGAAACTAGTCCTTTAATTAGAAGAAAAAGGATATCTTACGTAAAGTGAGATATCCTTTTTTCTATATGTAATCTTATTTGGTTCCATAAATGCTAGGAGGGGAGTAGAATGAAAGAACTTCCTAAATAGGAAGAAGATGTGGTTTGGAGGCGTTACATATGGGTATTTTGGCGCTTATTTTACTACTATTGCTCATTTACATGTTTTGTAAAGTGACATATGTAGCATTAAAGCTATTAGCGATCGTATTAATTATCGTGTTTATTATTCAATTTGGAGAAAAGTTACTCGGTCTTTGAGAGTTTTAGGTATATTGTATTTTATTGGATCTAATGTATGAAAGAGAAGCTGCATGTTTACAGCTTCTTTTTTATTTGTTTATAAATTGTTTATTTTTACCTCTTATTGTAAAGGCAAGGAGGCGATGATAATGAAAGAAGCAGTGTTAGAAGTAAAGGATGTAACGAAAAGGATAAAAGGGAGAAGTTTGTTAAATCATATGTCTTTTTCTGTTTATAAAAATGAAATTTGCGGGTTTGTTGGGCCGAATGGTTCAGGGAAAACGACATTGATTCGGATGATTATGGGATTGATTAAGCCGAATGAAGGAGAGGTTTTGATTCATGGTGTTAGTGTACAAAAAAATCGTGAAGAAGCACTTCAGTATGTTGGTGCGATTGTAGAATCTCCAATCTTCTTTCCGTATATGTCTGGACGGAAAAATTTACGAAACCTAGGTAGAATTACGCTGAACTCTGGAGGAGAAAATTTAGAGCGAAAAGTGGAACAAGTGTTAAAGGTTGTTGGGTTAGAAAATCGTGCCGATGATAAGGTGGGCACGTATTCATTAGGAATGAAACAACGATTAGGAATTGCCCAGGCGCTTCTCGGAGATCCGGATTTCATTATTTTAGATGAACCTTCGAACGGATTAGATCCAGTTGGGATTAAACAGCTTCGAAGAATTGTCCTTGATTTACAACGTGAGAAAGGAATTACTTTCTTTATTTCAAGTCACTTAATTCGTGAACTCGAGCTTATGTGTGATTCATGGGTGATGATTCGAGATGGAGCACTCATTTGGCGCGGGACAACAGAGGAATTAAAAGGTAACAATAAAGACTTAGAAGATATCTTTGTGGAGATGATGAGCTCATGATGATGTTAGTGCGCTCTGAGTGGGAGAGACTTTGGGCGAAGAAGGTGACTTGGCTTTGTTTTATGTTAATACCAGTGATGTTGTTTGCTTCAGCAAAGTATTATATCGGACATAATCAAGTTATTGCAAAAACAGCTGTAGATTATACGTATTCCAATACATTTCCTGTTATGGGTTTAGCAGAAATGCTAATTAGTGCATTTCATCTTATCTTGCTTGTTACAATGGCTCTTATGATTTCTCATGAATATCATAGCGGGCAAATGCGAATGGTATTGCAGCGAGCTTATACATATCGGCAAATTTTACTCGGGAAAATGATTACAATGTGTCTGATGATGGCTTTATTTTTCCTTGTGTACTTCATTTTTAGCTATGTAATTGGTTATTTTTGTTTTCATTTTAATCCAAATATTTTTCTCTTTTATTATGAACAGCCAACGAATAGTGGAATGGAGGTTTTTCTTTATACACTGAAATATTACGGTATGGCCTATGTAATGACGGTTTGTGTAATAAGCATCTTTATGATGCTTACAGTACTTAGTAAATCTACAACGAGTGCAATTGCATTAGGTATCGGCTTTATTATTCTTTCTTTTGGGGTTCCAGAAATTATGCAGCATTTTGTACCGACTAGGCAAGCCGTATTTGTGCGTTACTCATCGATTGTAAATTTACAGTATGAGGGGATTGCATTATCACTTATAGGAAAAGGCAAGTTTATGTATCTTTGTTTAATGGTATTAAGCGTCTATATTACTATCTCTAATTTTATTACGTTTTACGTCGTAGGAAAGAAAGATCATTTTGTGTGAGGTGATTGGAATGAAGCAATTAATAATAAGTGAGTTTGAGAGGATTTTTTCTCGGAAAAAGTCAATCGTATTATGTAGTGTTTTTTTCTTTTTGTTACTAATAGATTGTCTCTCGATACAACATTGGGGCGTCGCAATTTACAATCCAGAAGGGGCTTCAGCACCAATAAGCCAATTGAATTTTCAAGTTGCTGTAGGGAAAGAAGTATATATCATTTTATCATTATTAATCTTTCCAATTTTATTTATTGATAGTTTTAATGGAGAGCGGTCATCTGGTTCTTATCGTCTCGTTTGCATAAGGCCCATTAAGAGAGAGAAATTGTTAGTGGCTAAATGGCTCACTCAAAGTATTGTCGTATGTTTACTGTTACTTCTTATGTTTGTCGTAAGTTGTATATACGGTAAATTATTTATTTCGTCAGCCGAGTATACAACATTTTTACATCAAGATATCAAATATAATGCAGTAGAAGCCCTTTTATATACATTAAAATTCTACGGGATTTTGGTATTCATTACAGCTGGGAGTTTACTGCTAGCGAGTTTCGTAAGTCTATGGATGCCAAATGTTGTCATGGCTTTCTTTATGACAATTGGAATCATGTTTGGTGCACTTTATATTCATAATCGTTTCCTTTACTTTATTGCTGCTGGTCAAGAAGCAATTCGTATTATAAGTAATGGAGATTCCATATTCTACCTTGTGAATGGTACAATTTTAGTAGTTTGTATGTTATTAAGTTTTATAACGTGGCGAACGAAAGATTTGTATGAGTAAAGGGGAAGATGGCCATGGCACAGACGATTTTAGTTGTTGATGATGAAGAAGATATTTTAACGTTTATTACAGATAGTCTTGCTATGGAAGGGTACCATGTCCGTACGGCTTTAAATGGTCAGGAAGCATTGCGTCAATTAGATGATGATGTCAGTTTAGTTTTGCTAGATGTGATGCTTCCGGATATGAATGGATTTGAGGTATGCGTGAAGATTAGAGAGAGGCAAACTTGTCCCATTTTATTTGTAAGTGCCGATAGCAGGGAACAATCACGGATTGAAGGATTGATGATTGGTGGGGACGATTATATTAGTAAGCCTTTTAGTTTAAAGGAACTAAAGGCGCGCATCATTGCTAATTTACGCCGGGTTACAGATTTACAAGAGCAGTCTGAGAAGCATGTTCTTCGGTACGGAAACATCTTAATTGATTTGCAGAGTTATGAAGTCTCAGTAAAAAATCAAACAATTCATTTTACAAAGAAGGAATTCGAGGTTGTAAAGATGCTGGCACTTCATTCTGGCCAAGTGTTAACAAAGGAACAGCTTTTTGAGAAAATTTGGGGTTACGATAATGAAAGTGATGTGTCTACTGTTGTTGAGCATATGAAGAAGATACGTACAAAGCTTAGTATGTATGACCAGAAGCACACGTATATTCAGACGGTGTGGGGGATTGGATATAAGTGGAGTGTAAAATTATGCTAGAAAAGCTCTCTATAAAAAAACAGTTAATTGTTGGGTTCATTACTATAATAGTGGGTAGCATTCTTTTATCTATTGCAACGCTTGGAGCATTTGTATATTGGTGGAAGAAGAGTGGAGAGCAGTTGATGCACCCGGCTAATTACTATGAAAAAAAGATCCCAATGATTCAAGAGTATGCAGGCAAAAAAGGAGATCTTTTATTAGATAAAGAAGAGCAACAAGAATTAGAAAAGTTAATTCCAAAAGAAGGAATTACATATCAAGTAATCGATGTAAAAGGAAATAAGCAGTATGGAACATATACAAGACGGATAATAGATCCCAATAATCCACTAGCTAATAATCTAAATATAAGTTTACATGTAGAAGATATAGATAAAAACACAACTTATTATACGCCGCTTTTGAATGCTGATGGAGAGTTAAAAGGGGCATTAGGGCTTAACTATACGTTACATGTTTCTTATGCAAATGGCTGGATTGCCTTATTTGCTGTATTTGTATTTGGATCCCCTTTTGTATATGTTAGTTTGTTATCGTATATTGTTTCTCATAGAATTGGAAAAAGGTTATCCAGACCAATGAGAGAGTTAGTAGATGCTTCTAAACGAATCGAAGCACGTGACCTAGATTTCCATATAGACTACAACGCAAAAAATGAAATAGGTGAATTAGTTAGGTCGTTTGAAAGTATGCGTGCAGCACTAGCCGATAGCCTATCCCGCCAATGGGAATTAGAAGAAGAAAGAAGAGAATACGTCAGAGCCATTTCTCATGACTTAAAAACACCAATAACAATTATCCAAGGACATACAGAAGGTTTACAAAGTGGTCTATGGAAAAATGAAGATTTGTTGCAGCGTTATTTACAGACGATTGAGCGGAATACAAATCGGATGGCGAAGCTTCTTGGGGAGTTCAATACGATAAATGAGCTAGAAAACTTTTCATTTCAATTATTGTTAAGTGAAGTGAATTTAGAGAGTTTCTTTCATAAGAAAATAGAAGAGTATGAGTATATCGTAAAGAAGAAAGAGATAGAGTGGGACGTTCTGTTCGAAATTGATGATCAAAAGGCGTTTTTATTTGACCGAGAGAGAATAAGTCAAGTAATGGATAATCTTGTGATGAATGCGGTTCGTTTTACGCCAGAAGCAGGTAAAATTTTGCTAAAAGTATGTATCCATCATGATGCATTTCAGTTTCATGTGTATGATTCCGGGTCTGGTTTTCAATTTGCTGATGTACAAAAAGTATTTCAGCGTTTTTATCAAGAGGATCACTCACGTTCAAGTAGTAAGGAACACTCGGGTCTTGGATTGTATATTGCGAAGACGATTGTAGAGAAGCACGGCGGAAATATATTCGCAGAAAATAGTGTAGTATGCGGCGGAGCGCATGTGTGGTTTCGGATTCCGAGCGCTTGATACATTTCGAATCGCCGACATATGAAAAAAAGAGGCTAGAAGATGTATCTTCCAGCCTCTTTTTTATTAAGAGTTGCTTTCAATGCTCCGTCCGTTTTCTTCTTCAGGGTCTTGTAATAGGTTGAACACATCTGCTAAGCAAAATGCGATAAACCAAGTCCAAAGACCGTGGAAGAAAGCTGAACTTAATTGTAGTGGCATTGTATAGTTTGTCATCGAGAAGGAGATGCATCCTCCGACGATTCCGATCATTGTTAATAGCATTGTTTTTTGAGCATTCTCCTCTGGATTAAAGAGGAAGTAAATATATCCACCTAATATTGAAGCGCTTACAAGTGATTCGATTCCGTTAAAAATGATATGTTCTCCAAGCTGAATGTTTGTCCAGAAGCAAATCATGCCGCCAACAATAGCAAACAAAGCAGCTACCGCGTATCGTATATATTGATTCATATGTTCATCTCCCTATGTAATAAGATGATTTGGAAGTCAAAAAGGTAGGTATAGTAAATAGAAGTTAATGTTAAGTAGAAGAATAACTAAGATAATCGGTCATTTAAGCCGTTTTGTATACGATGTGAAAGTAATGAATTACTATGTAAACTTGCATCTGAAATATACCTGACTTCTCGTTTTTTACTTATGAAAGTAAGTGAAGCTTCCAAGTCTATACATTCTTTTTTGTAAGTCTTACTGTATTATAGCATATTTAGAGGAATAATAATAGGAATTATCTGATTTTGTAATAATTGTAAATACATTTTGAATTTAGGGCACATAACCCGCTGCTAGGAAGAACAAAAAGTGAACTACACTCATTTTCTCTCTTTGTTTTCACTTGGCATGGGGCAGGAAGAGGGGCTGACCGCTTCTATGCATAGCCGGATGCTCTCTCCCACCTAAAAAGAATGGTTTTATGTCATTTTTTCAAGTTGTATTTATATTCCATTTCGTTGTACAATAAATTTGACTGAATTTTCAATTATTAAAGGAGGGCATTCGATGGGGACACAAAAGCAGCATATTATTGTTACACCTACGAAAAGTATAGGGATTTCTTTAGTATTAACATTTTTATTCGGTTCTTTTGGCATGTTATATTCCACTATTATTGGTGCAATTATTATGATCGTTATTGAGTTAATTGTTGGGATTGTAACATTTGGTCTTGGGCTTTTTGTGACACATTTCATTTGTATGGTTTGGGGAGCACTCGCTGCTCATAATTACAATCAAAGATTACTGAGTGGAACGGGTACATATACATCGTAATGGATAGCGGATTGTAAATAAAAACGCAAGGAATAGTCATTCCTTGCGTTTTTCTATCATATCTTTCGAGAGGACTCCCACCTCTAAACATATGTGAAGGTGGTTGGGTGAATATTTTACGAAAAGTAGTCCCGAATACATGGAAAAACGGGATAGAGGAGTTAGGCGTGAAACAGCCCGCTAGTGTGTTAACTCCACTGACGTTAATCGTCCGTTAGGCCGAAACGTTAGAAACCCCCACTTCAAGCTTTGCTAAGTGGGGGGGGATTCATATTCGTTTGAAACGTCCAACGATTTCAACGGTTTCTGTAATATTCATAAACGCATGATTGTCCACATGACGAATGATACGCTTTATTTCTCCTAATTCGTAACGAGTTACGACGGTGTAAATCATTTTTTTCTTATGGTTGGTATAGCCGCCGACAGCATCTACCATCGTCACACCACGTATGCCGTGATGCAGTAGTGCACTTTTAATTTCCTCGCCTTTTTCTGTAATTGTCATGATCGTTAATTTAATGTGCTTTGTATGTACAGCATCGATTACTTTGCTGACTACAAAACGGCTAATTAACGTGTACAGTGTAATATCCCATCCGAAAATAAAGCCAGCGACAACAAGTAAGGCTAAGTTGAAAACAAAAATAATAGCACCAATCGAAATGTCTTTATGTTTCGCGACAATCAATCCAACAATATCAAAACCACCAGTTGATGACGCGAAGCGGAAGATAATTCCTGAGGATGCACCGCAAATCACACCACCAAATACAGAAGAAAGTAAAATGTCTTCCGATACTTGATGTACTGGGATAATGTTCATGGCTATAGATGATACAGCCACGAAGTAAGCTGTTAAGAAAGTTGTTTTCTTTCCTAAGTAAAAGTGACTTAGAATAAGTAGTGGGATGTTTAATAAAAAGATAAGTGCACCGATATTATAGTGCGTTACATAACCGATAATCATCCCTACACCAGAAAAACCACCGCTAATCATATTATGCGGGATAAAAAACATATTCATCGAAATGGCATACAAAATGGAAGCTACAAAAATAACAATCAACTGTATTATAAATTCCAAGTGAAATGTTCTAGCTGCTGGGAAGGATAAAAAGGCGGTATCGGGAACGTAATCGGCGTCTCCTAATTGACCCATAGTATGTTTCATCTCCATATTCATTTTTGATTACAAGAAGAGGATAATGCTTTTTTCAAAAACTGGCAATAGTTTTATTGGAATGAATAAATGTTATAAAATTCTAAAAAAATAAGTGCTATCCATATATATATTTGAATATAAAAAAGAAAGCGAATACAGTGGTTTTTTATATCTTTTTCTTAAAAATAAAAGAAAATAGAGAACGTTTAGAGAATGTGTTAAAATGAGTGTAGTAAGGATGTGAATCGATGGAATTTTTATTGCAAGATGTGGCTTTATATATATCTGTTGTAACGACAGCGCTTTGTTTATTAGAAGTCTTCTTTCTTGCTAATGTTTCTCGCTTTGTACGGCAGCAAGCATCAAGTGGTAGACGAACAGCTTTTGCGCTTGTTCATACATGTGAAGAAAATCCTGGTAATATTTCGCTCTTTTCTATTTTCTATAAGTATGGAATGGTTCGTTCGGTTCGTAGACAAGAATCGAGTGAAGAGAGTGATGAGGGTGGTCCGTATACACCAATGTTTCGATAAATAATTACGAAACATTGGAGGAATGGAAATGTTAAAATCATACCGAGCTGTGCTCGTTAGTTTATCATTATTACTTGTTTTTGTTTTATCTGGTTGCAGCAATAGCGGCACAATTGATGCAAATAGTACTGGAATTTGGGATCACTATTTTGTATACCCAATCTCACTTATGCTTCAATTTGTCTCACATCATATACCTGACGGGAGTTTCGGGATTGCGATTATTATCATTACGCTCGTTGTTCGTTCAGCGATGATTCCGTTAGCTGTTTCGCAATACCGTGGTCAAATGAAAATGAAAAAAATGCAACCAGAGCTGCAGAAGTTGAAAGAAAAGCATGGTGATGTCAGCAAAGATATCGAAAAACAAAAACAATATCAGAAAGAAATGACAGAACTAATGAAAACAGGCGGTTGGAATCCGCTTGCTGGGTGCTGGCCAATCTTAGTACAAATGCCGATCTTCTCAGCATTGTATTATGCGATTAGTCGAACTGAAGAGATTCGTACATCTTCATTTTTATGGGTAAACTTAGGACATGCAGATCCGTATCATATTTTACCGATTCTGGCAGCACTCGCTACGTTTATGCAAATGAAAATTATGCAATCAAATACTCAGGCAGGAGAACAGGTTCCGATGCTTAAAGTGCAACAGTTTATGATGCCAGCCATGATTTTATTTATGGGGTTTGCTGCACCATCAGGACTTGTTGTGTACTGGATTACAAGTAACATATTTACGATGTTGCAAATGATTGTATTACGAAAAGTAATGGAACGTGAAGAAGGACAATTACAAAATGCATAAAAGGAAGCCACTCTATTAGGAGTGGTTTTTTTGCGCGATTGAAGTTTGCTATCGCATGTACAGGCGGAAATGTGAATCAAAAATTGGAGGAGGCAATGAAACAAAAAGTAAAAATGATTATGAAAAACGTGCGGAACTAGATGGGATCAACTGCCCGGAAAAGCCCGATTGGTAGGGGCTGATAATCAATAGGGAATGGAGAAAACGCTACTGATTCAAGTTTCATTTTAGCGGAAATTAGAGAAATGTATTCGTTTTTGTTATAATATAAGAAGAAATATTTTTGTGTGTTATACAAAAAACATGTTGATTATTTTTAAAGATTCAATATAATGAAAAATAACTACAAAATTCGACATCAAGAAGTAATGATGAGGACATGATCAATTTTTTACGATTCTCAGAGAGGGAGGCCTTTGGCTGTGAGCTTCCTAATACGGAAAAATGGATTACCACCTCTAAACTGCAGCAGTGAACGAACAACTAGTAATTGCTTGCCGGCAAACACCGTTATCTAGACTTGAGGAATTGGTGAAGTATGTTTTATTTTACTGATTAAACAAGGGTGGAACCACGAATACAACACTCGTCCCTTTTTTAGGGAGGAGTGTTTTTTTATTTCATTTTTGCATCACACTAGAATTGGAAGGAGGAAATGCGGTATGCATCATGATGAGAAAAACAAAATTGGTTTAACAGTCGCACTATCTATCGTTGTAGGAACAATTATTGGATCTGGTGTATTCATGAAGCCAGGTAGCGTATTAGATTACTCAGGAAGTTCAAATATGGCAATTCTTGCTTGGGTCATAGGTGGCTTGTTAACTTTAGCTAGTGGTTTAACAGTAGCTGAAATCGGGGCGCAAATTCCGAAAAATGGTGGATTGTATACGTATTTAGAGGAGATTTATGGAAGCTTTTTGGGATATTTATCGGGCTGGATGCAAACAATTGTTTATGGACCAGCTATTATTGGAACGTTAGGCTTATATTTTAGCTCTTTAATGATTAATTTTTTCTATTTAGATAAAGTATGGAATTTACCAATCGCAATTGGGACAGTTGTATTCCTTGGGGTGGTAAATAGTATGGGAACAAAATACGGGGGCATTGTTCAAACCGTTACAACGGTCGGAAAGATGATTCCAATCGTATTAATTGTTGTGTTAGGTTTTTGGAAGGGAAATAGTGATATCTTTAATGTTGTTGTACCAATATCAGAAAATCAAAGTATTGGAATGGCTATTTTAGCAACTTTATTTGCGTATGACGGTTGGATTTTACTTGCTTCTATCGGTGGTGAAATGAAAAATCCAACAAAGTTATTACCAAAGGCGATGACAGTAGGGATTTTAATTGTAACAGCAGCTTACGTATTAATTAACTTAGCACTATTGAAAGTATTACCAGCAGCAAAAATTGTTAATCTTGGAGAGAATGCGACAGCGACAGCAGCTGGTATGTTACTTGGAGAATATGGCGGTAAGATTATTAGTATTGGGATTATCATTTCTATTTTTGGATGCTTAAACGGAAAGATTTTAACATTTCCGCGTATTCCAATGTCGATGGCAGAACGTGGACAACTTCCATTTTCTAAGTTTATTGCAAAAGCGCATGAAAAGTTTAAAACACCAGCAAATGCGATTACTTTTGAAATTATACTTGGTATTATTTTAATGATTATTAGTGATCCAAATAAGCTATCTGAGATTTCCGTATTTATTATTTATATTTTCTACGTGATGACATTTATTGGTGTCTTCATTTTACGAAAACGTAATGAAGGGAAAGAGCGTGCATACAGCGTACCGCTGTTCCCAATTGTCCCAATTGTAGCGATTTTAGGGTCATTGTTTGTTATTGGTAGTGCGATTATTAATGATCCACTAAGCTGTTTCTTATCAATTGGAATGGTATTTACAGGTCTTCCGGTTTATTGGTACTTAAATAAGAAGAAAGAAACACAGTCTTAAGGAATGATATATAAATACAAATTTAAAAAATGACATAAAAGCATTCTTTTTAGGAGGGAGAGAGCATCCGGCCATGGATAGAAGCGGTCAGTGCCTCTTTTAGCCCCATTCCATGTGAAAACAGAAGAAGAAAATGAGTGAAGGTCTCTGTTTGTTCTTCATAATCATAATGTATTTGTTAGAAAATCAAATTGGATTTATATATAAATAACAAAACGACATAAACTTGATCTTTAAGTTGGAAGATTAACAGGGATATATAGTAGGCGTATAATACGCCTACTTTTTTATTTGTGAATATTTTCTAAACGTATACGGGAGAATTTTATACTTGATTGCACCTTCTCTTTTGGTTACTATAGTTGTAGTAACCAAAAGAGAAGGTGTGAGATAACGTGAATTTTCGTGTATATATTTTAGCGATTGCGGCATTCGTAGTTGGGACGGTCGAACTAATTATTGGTGGAACGCTCGATTTAGTCGCAAATGATTTAGGGGTATCGATTCGCGCAGCGGGTCAATTGATTACAATATTCTCGGTTGTATTTGCGCTTTCAGGACCGATTTTATTAGCGGTGACAGGAAAGTTTGAGCGTAAAACATTGTATATTGGGGCATTATTTATTTTCTTAATAGGGAATGTCATCTCGGCTTTGAGTGTGAATTATGCGATGTTAATGTTTTCGCGGGTGATTTGTGCCGCAAGTGGGTCACTTATTATTGCATTGTCGGTAACGTTAGCTTCTAGTGTGGTAGCACCACATTTCCGTGCGCGTGCAATCGGAATTATTTTTATGGGGATTAGTGGATCGCTTGTACTTGGCGTACCGCTAGGACTTGTACTTGGAAATGCATATGGATGGCGTGTACCATTTATTTTAATTGCAGTATTAACCGTGATCGCGATTATAAGTATTTCATTATTTTTAACGAAAGTTCCGCCAGTAGCGGTCTTATCTATAAGAGAACAAATTGCTACTTTGAAAGATAAAAAGATCGTGAGTGCGCAGTTTACATCATTTTTATTTTTAACAGGGCATTTAACACTATATGCGTACTTAACACCATTTTTAAAAGATGTGATGCATGTAGAAGCAAACTGGATTAGTGTATTTTACTTTATTTTCGGTATTGCAGCAGTCATCGGCGGAGGAGTTGGCGGCCTTCTTGCAGATAAGTGGGGATCGCAGAAAAGTATTATTTCGATTATTATCGTTTTTGCATGTGCGATCTGTATGTTGCCGCTTGTGACATTTTCCTTCCCATTATTCATTATTATGATGGGAATTTGGAGCATGTTAAGCTGGGCCATTTCACCAGCGCAGCAAAATTATTTAATTGAAATTGCGCCAGAATCAGCTGGCATCCAGCAAAGTTTAAATAATTCAGCACTGCATTTAGGAATCGCACTTGGTTCGGCTGTTGGCGGAGTTGTAATTGAACAATCGTCTGTTATGTATAATGCATGGGTCGGAGGAGTCTTTGTCATATTAGCGCTCCTGTCTGCAATTTTCTCGATTACGAGAGGACAGTCTACTCGTGCGGCAAAGAAAGAATCTATCATTGGATAGGTTCTTTTTTGTTTGGAGAGAAGGGAAGGATTCACTCGTTTTGTATGGAATGATAGAGGGAGAGGAGTGAAGGGATATGGATTTCGAGTCAATAATAGGTTTCGTAGCGATGGTATTACCGGTTGTTATGATTGCTTTTGTACTAAGGTGGATCCGGTTTCTGTATCATAATTCTGAAAAACAAGTTCAGCAGAATGAGAAAATGATTCAGTTGTTAAGTGAGATCCAAAAATAAAATAAAAAGTAGGAAGAATCGACAGTTTTTCGTAATAAAAGAATGTGTTGTACGCTAGTAATGGACAAATATACCGCACATTCTAATTGGATACATTTACCACGTTTTCTTTTTAGAAAATTATGATAATATATCTTTACCGAGTCACCCTTCATTACTCGGTAACACTCATATAAGAGCCCTGAGCCCCGAATCCCGAATCCCTAAACCCCATTTCCGTTGCTTCAGGGCTCTTACTAATAAAAAAATGATTGTTCTGTAATTATATAAAGTTGAATTAATGAAAGTATAAAAAGCACTCACATTTTGAGGGCTTTTTATACTTTCATTAAACAATATGGAATTTCTTCTAGATGATAGAGTATGAACTATCATTTGAAAATTATATTATTTGTAGATAAATATTGAATTTTGTCATATTTATATGTAAAATATTTCAATGTAAATACATAAAATGGGAGAAGGGGAAAAAAATGAAAAAAACGTTAGTTTCAGTATCTGCGTTAGCGCTTTTAACTATGGGGTATAACTCATCTGCATATGCAGCAAAGAGTCCTAACGACACAAAAAACTGTAGTGATTTTAAAAGTCAAAAGGACGCACAAGATTTTTGGAATCAAAATGGATATAGTGTTGGCAACGATCCGCATCGCTTAGATAATGATAAGGATGGTATCGCTTGTGAAAATTATAAATATCCTGTAGATACAGCTGCTACAACAGAGAAAAAAGAAGAAAATAAACAAGAGCCTAAACAAGAGCCTAAACAAGAGCCTAAACAAGAGCCTAAACAAGAGCCTAAACAAGAAAATAAACAAGAGTCTAAACAAGAAGTTGCTAAAAAAGAAAACAATCAAGCAACTACTAAACAAGAGCAAACAAAAACTGAAAAACCAACAACAACAAAAGAAATTAAAAAAGATACTACTGTAAAAGCGAAAAAAGATACGAAAAAACAAGGTGAGAAATTGCCAAACACAGCGTCAAATGGTCTTACAATGATGCTAGCAAGTGCTTGTCTAGCATTAGTAGGTTCAGCGTTAATGTTCCGTCGTAAAAAAACAAACGCATAATATAAATTCTTAAAGCGGCAGGAGAAATCCTGTCGTTTTAATATAAAGGTGAATAACATGAATAAAAGGCAATGGTTTGGTTTATGTTTGATTATTATAGGTTTAACAGCTTGTTCTTATTATTTTATACAGTGGTATCAAGCAAAGAGTTCCGCTCAATCTTTAACAAAAGAGGAAGTCAATCAATATAAAGAAGCTGAACACTCTTCGTCCATAATAGAGGACACAGAATCAAAAGAAACTGAACCTTCAAATATACAAACTCCATCTTCGCAAGTACAGCATCAACAAGGTGAGAAAGTAGCGCTTTTAATTATTCCTAAAATTGAACAAAAGTACTCTGTATATTGGGGAACGGATGACAAAGTACTAAAAAAAGGAGTTGGAATGTTTGTAAGTGATCTTACGACTACTCCTTCTGGGAATGGTCATACTGTTTTAAGTGGTCATAGGGATACGGTATTTACTGAACTTGGTAAATTACAAGAAAACGACACAATAATTGTAAAATATGATAATAAAACGTATACGTATCAAATTAACCGTCATTGGGTTACACATGCTGATGATCGAACGGTAATTGTGGAAAAAGATCAGTCAACATTAACTTTAACAACTTGTTATCCTTTTGATTATATTGGTGACGCTCCAGATAGATATATCATTGAAGCAGGTTTAATCTCGGCTAATGAAGGGTAACTGATTTTGTAAATCAAAAAGGGAGTGGGTTGTAATAGATATACAAACACTCCCGATAATCAATATAAAGTATCATGCAATGAAGCATTAATACCTCAATTTCACTAAAATATTCCGTATTTCCTCATCATTCATAAAGAGATCATGATGTTTTTCTGTAATTTTTGCAAGTGCTACATCATGGTAGAAGAACTCTGTAAAAAATTTTACGAACGGTGGAGACATTGTTTTCATCGCCTGCCAAGAATTTTGTTCTACCCCAGCAAATAAAATTTCGCGATCGTCGGCAATAAGTAGTAAGTAACGCTCTAATGCGTTCGGTTCTTCAGTTGGAATGAGAGTGTGTACATTTGTTAGTTCTGTGTTCACATTTCCAACGACAAGCGCTTCGATATCAATGCCTTGTTTTGCCTTTTCTTCCAGTATAGGAAGATATTCTAAAAAGGTATCATTCCAAGCAGAAATACGAATAGAGTGTTGCGCCTCTTCTACAATTTGCTTGCTTTGCACTTGAATAGAGGACTGCATTTTTAAGCTCCAAACACGGTCATCTGTAAAGGAGCGTTTCGAAATATTTGTTTGGAGTTCTTTAATATGTGACTGGAATTCTGTTGTTAATTTTTGAATAGCAAGGTCTAGTGATAGGGCGGTATACAGTTTTTTCTTTTCTGAAACAGAATCCATGACCATTCCTTTATCGATAAGGCGTGTTAATACTTCATATATTTTTGCTTTTGGCACACCTGAATGTTTTACAATTGTTGTCGCATCTAGTGGTTCATTACTTGAGACTATTACTTCATATGCCTTGCTTTCATATTGTGAGAAACCGAATTTTTGTAACATAGTACCTCCCGAACAAGTTAGATTCTATATTAAGAATAAAGAAGTATGTGCGTTTATACAAGTGCTTCATGTTTAGAGAGGTGAATAGAAAGAATAGAGCCAAAGTTACCTTTTCCTTTCAAAGGATAACATCAATATATTAGAGAAAATTAAATTACAAGTATGGTTCCAGTTAGTAAAGTAAGACATATTTTTGTACAATAGAAATGAAACGAACATAAGGAGGAACTACCATGGCAATTGTTGATGTATCGATTATTCCAGTTGGAACAAGTAATCCGAGCGTAAGTGAATATGTAGCGGGAGTACAAAAAGTGTTAGAGAAAAATGCAGATCGCGTGAAATATCAATTAACACCGATGAATACAGTAATTGAAGGAGATCTTCCTGTATTACTTGAAGTGATTCAACAAATGCATGAAGTACCATATACAAAAGGTGCAAAGCGTGTAGCGACAACGATTCGTATCGATGATCGCCGAGATAAAGAAAGTACAATGGAGAAAAAATTAAATTCTGTGAAATCGAAGTTATAGAATGAAAAAAGGCATCCCTACTATGGGATGCTTTTTTGTGTGCGTAAGAACAGGCACTTATGGAAAATGAGCCAATAAAATAATAATGATAAGAAAGGAGGAACATGATTTGGGATTTCCAACGAGTGTACAATTTACACCTGTTTTAGTAAATGGAAATGTATATGCTGATATTGTTGGAGACCACTCTCCTGCAAGCACGGATATTGTAGGGAGTTCTTCATTTCCATCTTTTTACTATGCATATGATGGAGTAAATATATATTTTCGCCTGCGTTTACATGCTGATCCACGTAACAGTAAACAAACAGGTTTTCAAAATTTTGCATGGGGCGTTTTATTTAATACAAGTGGTGTAGTAGGTACGTACCAATGGTTATTAAATGTGGATGGGAATACGAGTACAGTCAACTTAATTCAAAATGTAATAGAAGAGTTTAATTCCTGGAACGATCCAGCTGAAGGGACTAATGGGCGAGGTGGAGCAAATTTTAGCCGGCCGATTGTAAATTTTGACGTAGCTCGCGTCGTCCAAGCGGATTCTAATTTTGGCGGGGATCCAGACTACTTTTTAGATTTTTTTATACCAATAGCGACTCTTTTTTCGTTTTTAGGAATTACAGCAAATTCTAATCTTAACCTACTTGCTTTTACTTCTGCGAATTCGAATAACTATAATAAGGACTCTTTGCAAACAGCGGAAGGGTTTCAATTCCAGCAAGCACAGTCGAACCTACTTAAATCAAATCAGGGAGATGTACGTGCGGCGCTTAGTCTAGAAAAAACGTTATTGTCAGGTCCGACTACGATTGTAACTGGAGTGCAGGGAGAATGGACGGGAAGTATTACATTAACAAATATCGGTAAAAGTACAGCGACGACATTGTTTGTGAATGATGTGATTTCTTTAGACATTCTTGACTCTGTTCAAGTAACGAGTGTTTCACTAGGGACAGCTGTAATTAACGGTTCTACAATTACATGGAATGTCGGGAATTTGTCTGCTGGCGCTAGTGCGACATTACAATTTGTTCAAAAAGGTAGCTTTATTACAGCGGGAAACCGAATATTAAATACAGCGACGGTGACGGGAATTGATAGTTATTCAGGGGGAGTGATTACTGCTGCTTCAAGTAATCTTACGGTGACCGCGCAAACGACTGGTGGGGTTACAGGTACTGTAACGAATGGGGTAACCGGGGTTCCTATAGCCGGGGCAAACGTTCAAGTTTTATTAAATGGAAATCCAGTAGGGGGAACAATAACTGATTCTGCTGGTTCATATAGCTTACCGAATATTACTCCAAATGCAAATTATGTACTGCAAATCACAGCTACAAATTATGTGACAAGTACAAGGCCTCTCACGATTCAATCCAATGTTACTTCTATGGTAAATGTAACGCTGACACCTGCGCCGGGAAATGTACAAGGGACTGTTATAGATGGTCAGACAAATGTTCCAATTGTCGGAGCGGCTGTCACGATTACGAATACGTTAGGTGCAATTATCGCGCAAACAACAACAAATGGTAGCGGACAATATGTGGTGAATGCGCTCATACCTGGCACGTATAATATTGCAGCTGTTGCAGCGAATTATCAATCACAAACGCAAGCGGTATTGGTGCAATCAAACGTGAGCAGCACAGCAAACTTTTTACTTGTTGCCAATCCAGGGACGATTCAGGGAACGGTTCGAGATAGCGCAACAAATATAACTATAGCAGGAGCAAATGTAACTTTACGTGATAATAATGGAGTGCTTGTTAGTACAACAACGACAGATGGTGCAGGAGCATATACGTTTTCTGCATTAGCGCCGGGCTCATATCGTGTGATAGCGAATGCTATTAATTATGATACACAAATAGTAGGAGCCGTTGTTTCAGCAAATCAAGTGACAAATGCAGATATAAATTTAATTGTGAATCCAGGGTCGTTATCTGGAACGGTAATAGATTCTCAAACAGGTACCGGGGTTAATGGAGCGACAATACGTGTAGTCAATCAATTTGGGATTACTGTTGCGACAACGCAACCGAATAATATAGGAGCATATACAGTTCCGTCTTTAGCACCTGGCACGTACTCTGTGATATTTGCTGCAGATGGGTATGGTACACAAACGGTAGGGGCAGTGATTGCTTCCAATCAAGTATCAACGACAAATGTGTCTCTTATCCCGTTAGCCGGAAGTGTAACTGGTGAAGTCATTGATAGTCAAACAAATCTACCGATTAATATGGCATCAGTTTCCATATTTTTAAATAATGTTTTGATTGCGAATACAATTACTAATGTTGCGGGGAACTATACGTTTACAGGATTGACACCAGGGAATTATACAGTATCATTTAGTGCTCAAAATTATGGTACACAAATAGTAGGGGCAATCGTTCAAGCAAATATGATGATTACGGTAGATGAATCGCTATCTCCATTACTAGGTAATTTACAAGGAAATGTGACTGGTAATAACCAAGCGATTGCGGGAGCTGTGCTTCTTGTTCGAGATGCGAATTCGGATGTGATTGTCACCCGGAGTGTGACGGATGCGAATGGGGGATATGACGTACAAAATGTAGCACCAGGCACATATAACGTAACCGTTTCAGCTCCTGATTTTCAAACGAGTATTAAAGGGATCACTATTGCTGCAAATGCTACTTCTCAACTTAACTTTATTTTATTACCGAATCCGGCAGCCGTCACAGGTGTTGTTACAAATGCACAAACTGGAACACCAATTGCAGGCGCAAATATACAAATCCGAGTGCTTGATGCAAATGGTGTTGTAATTGCATCTGTCTTTAGTGATAGTAATGGGATATATTTTGTTCATAACTTAGGTCCGGGCACCTACAGTGTTATCGCGTCGGCAGATAATTTTCAAACGAATATTACAACGGTTACGTTATCGCCTGGTGAAACAGAGACTACCAATATTGCGTTACTTCCAGACCCGGGGTTTATTACAGGAACTGTAAGAGACGCTATTACAAATGCTCCGATTGCAGGAGCTGCTGTGAATATTTCTGATAGCCAAGGAGTGCTATTAGATACAGTTTTGACTGATAATAATGGGAATGTGATAACAACGGGATTACCGCCAGGCATTTATACAGTTACAGTCATTGCTCAAGATTATCAAAATCAAATTGTTGGAGCGATTGTATCAGCAAATACTACGACTCCTATTTCGGTATCATTGCAACCAAATCCAGGGGGAATAGCAGGGGTGATAAACCCTACGAATATAAATGCGATTGTACAACTATATACAACAGATAATTTATTTATTAATAGCATTGCAGTCGATGACAATGGAAACTACCAATTTACGAATTTAGCACCAAGTATATATATTGTGAAAGCTGCAGCTCCAAATTACGCAGCATCACAGGCGGGGGCAACAGTTCATGCAAATCAAACAGCAATTGTAAATTTAACAACTAGTCCAAATCCGGCTCAAATTCAAGGGTTGGTTCAAGATAGTGTAGGTGCTCCGGTCATCAATGCTACAGTTAAAATAATTGATTCGGGTGAGACTGTTATTGCTACTGGATTAACAGATCAAGAAGGACGATATAGCGCTGGAAGTATTCCTCCAGGTATTTACAATGTTATTGTAACAGCACCGCAGTTTCAAAGTGAACAACGCGGGGTATCCGTGGAAGCAAATCAAATTGTTACCAATTTTGATTTCACATTACAGTCAAATCCAGGAGCAATATCGGCGCAAGTTACAGATCGAATAACGGGAAATCCATTGGCGGGAGCAACGATTTTAATTAGAGATAGTCAAGATGTATTAGTTGTATCTACTGTAACAAGTCCATTTGGTAATATTGTGGTTTCAGGATTAAAGGAAGGAAGTTATACAGTTACAGCTACAGCGCCAAATTATAGTACGGAAATTATAGGAGCAATTGTAAGAAGAGATGAGACAACAGCTGCCAATCTCTCATTAACAAGTATAGTAGGAGATATTAGCGGAATCGTTGTTGATGAAGATCAAAATCCAGTGACAGGAGCAAATATTCAAATTCATTTATTAAATGGAACAGGAGTACCGCTGCAATCCTTTTTAGCGAATCCAGACGGCACATTTACGGTGCAGGATTTAGAACAAGGACAGTATTTACTAAATGTTATAGCGCCAAATTATGCGGCAAGCACGGTTTCAGTCATAGTTGAAGTAAATCAGACGACGAATGTAACGGTCCCATTAACCTCGTTACCAGGTATTATTACGGGAACGATTACAGATGGGCAAACAGGTGTGGGGATTGGTGGCAGTACAGTAACAGTCACATCTAATACAGGTATTTTTCTAGGAAAAGGGATTACAGACGAGAATGGAAATTATACGATTACAAATTTACCGCCTGGGGTATTGAGTATTACCGTTATGGCTTCTTCTTATGGAAGTGTAGCGACGACGACTACGTTATTAGCGGATGAAATACAAAATGTCTCCATCGCTTTACAAGCAGATGTCGGTACAATTACAGGATTTGTAACAGATTTCGATACGGCTTTGCCAATTCCAGGTGCTAATGTTGTTATTACAACATTAGGGAATATTGTAATTGCAACTGCTGTTACTGATCAAACAGGTAGGTATGTTGTGGGGGGATTAGCACCTGGTTCTTATCGTGTTATAGCGAGTGAATCACAATATTCAACGGGAGTATTAGCAGTAGTTGTAATCGCAAATGCAGAATCATTGGCAAGCTTCGTATTATCGCCAAATCCTGGGTTTATTACAGGGGTGGTAATCGAAAAAGTGGGGGGATTACAAAGTTTAGAATTTGCGAAGAAAACGATAAACGAGAGGCCATTACAGAACATTAATATTCTAGTCCGCTATTTAACAATTAATGGTCCTGTCATTCAGACGTTATTAACGGATGGAGAAGGAAGATATATTACGGGTGGTTTAGCTCCAGGCACATATGCATTAACTGCATTTAGTAACGAATATGGCGATCAAACATCTTCGATTTTAGTTGTAAGAGATACAACAACGACCCTTAATTTTGTATTGTCACCTAATATAGCTTCGTTGCAGGGAGTGGTGGTAGATGTTAATGGTCTGCCTCTTTCTGATACCATTATTCGGTTATTTGATAGTAATAATGCTCTTATTCAGGCGACTGAAACGAATGCAAATGGTTTGTATGTTTTAAATGGAATTACGCCTGGAGAGTATACGGTAGTTGCGATTCACCCAAACTTCGAAAGACAACAAATTGCTTTTACGGCTATCGCGAATGAAACCGCAACGGTTAATTTTGCTTTAAAGGGAATTCCAGGGAATCTTGGAGGAGCCATTAAAGATAGTGAAACGCATACACCGCTAGCAGGAGCACTTGTAGAAATATTTCCAAGTGGCAGTACGTTAGCTGTGGCACGTAGAACAACTGATGGAACAGGGAAATTTAATATTTCAAGCTTAGAACCTGGAAACTATACAGTAGTAGCATCTAATTTGAATTATGAGTCCAATACGGTTGGAGCGATTGTTGTCTCTGGAGATACAACGAATGTTGAGATTTTATTGTTTCCAAATCCCGCTCTAGTTTCAGGAACAGTTACAGAAGTAAACGGGAACCCAATCAATAATGCTGGTTTATCCTTTTTTAATCAAAGTGGAATTTTAATTGGATCAACTGTAACAGATGTAAATGGAAATTACGTAATGGGAGGTTTACCAGCAAACTCCTATACAGTAGTAGCATCAGCTCCTCAATTTGCACACGTAAGTAAAGGATTAATCGTAGCTCCAGGACAAAATATAACAAACTTTAACTTTGAATTAACGAGAGATGTTGGGAAAATTATAGGCACTATTACAGGAGATGGAATCCCGCTTGTAGGGGCAACGGTTTCTCTACTTGAAGATAATGTATTCATCGTAGCGGTAGTTACTAGAAGTGATGGAACATATATGATTGAAAATGTTGCTCCAGGAGTCTATACAGCCTCTGCTAGTGCCTCAGGTTTTAGTGTGAATCAAGTAGGAGCGGTGTTAGAAGCGAATACGACTGTAGAAGCAAATATAGAACTGAGCTCTTTGACGGGAACAATTGCTGGAATTATAACAGATACATCTGGGGTGCCTATTGCAAATGCCCTTGTTATCATTCAAATTTCGGATATACATGGGCAAGTGCTCCGCATCGTGCAAGCAGATCATATCGGCGCATTCGTTATAACTGGTTTAGCCCCTGGGTCTTATGTAATGACGGCAAGTGCACCTCAATATCAAACGAGTACAGTAGGGGTAAATGTAAAAGGAAATGAAACAGCAAATGTAACGATACAGTTGCCAAAAACAGCGGGAATCCTTACTGGCACCGTTGTAGAGTTTGGCACTAATAAACCGATTGTCGGTAGTAGTGTAAAGGTTATAAATATAAATGGTTTTATTATCGGGACAGCAGTTACAGATGAGAGCGGGAGGTTTCAGATTGAAAACCTTCCAGTTGGTACAGTCAATGTGATCGCAAGTGCAGCAGGGTACGCGTCCATTTCTCGTGCAGCTATTATTCTGCTAAATGAGACGGTCGATGTGACGTTGCCATTGCAATTAAATCCTGGACGGATTGTCGGGACAATTACTAATATCCAATATATTCCAGTAAGCGGAGCAGTAATTACTATAATTGACAGTACAAATGCAGTGATTACGACAGTTGTGACACAAAATGATGGCAGCTACCTTGTAGAATCCCTTGCATCAGGCACGTACACCATTATAGTAAATGCAACTGGATATCGTCAGGGGATTTCAAGCGGATTTGTAGTGGCTGATCATACAACAGAGGTTTCATTACAATTAATAGAAAACGCGGGGACAATTGTAGGAATAGTGGAAGATGATGAGACACATTTACCTATAAAAGGAGCAGATATTCAAATTCGTTTTCTAAATCCGTCAGGCCCTATTGTACTAACAACGGTAACGGATATGGATGGAGGTTTTATAGCTGCAAACTTAATACCAGGAGTTTATGCAGTGACTGCTTTTGCAGAAGGGTATGGAAATGATACTGTTTCGATTCAAGTGATAGTCAATGAAACAGCAAATGCTATATTATCTTTACCAAGACTAGTTGGGGCTGTAAGAGGAAAAGTAACGGATACAATAGGAATGCCACTAGTAGATACACTAATTAAGATTATAAGTGAAGGAGGGATCGTACTTCGGGAAGTACAATCAGATATAGCAGGAAATTATCTTATTGATAATATAATGCCAGGGAATTATACATTGGTATTTATTAATGCTAATTATCAAAATGTTGTTATACCTGTAACGATACTAGCTAATGAAACAAAAATAATCGATGTTGCTTTACAACCCAATCCAGCTTCTATCATTGGAACAGTGGTGGATGCCAATTCAGGTATACCCATCATTGGTGCTGTAATCCAAGTATTAAATGAAAATGGTCACTTTATTACCAATGCTATTTCAAATGTAGAAGGTAAATATATTATCAACGGATTAACAGGTGGACCGTATACAGTCGTTGCCACGATGCAAGGGTATATCGCGAGTAGTTGTAATATTTCATTACCCCCAGGTGGCATCGTTCAGGCTGATTTTAGCTTAGTTCCAAATCCTGCTTCTATTCAAGGAAGAATCGTTGATCAAAATGGAAATCCAGTTAATGATGCTTTCGTTCGTGTACTTGATCAAAATGGAAATCCAGTTAATGATGCTTTCGTTCGTGTACTTGATCAAAATGAATTGTTCATTAATTCTGGTGTTTCGGATGGGAATGGAATATATATCGTAGGAAATCTTCCGCCTGGAGAGCTTCGGGTTGTTGTTTCAGCAGCAGGATTTCCGCGTGCAATACGTGTTGTTACGGTGCGCGCTGGCGAACAGTTGGAAAATGTAGATTTTATTTTGGGCGTGGATAGTTCGGGAGGAATTCAAGGGAACGTATGTAATCAACTCACGAAGGAACCGATTGCAAATGCGAAAGTTGAAGTGCGAAACGCTATTGGTACTTTAGTAACTGTGCATACAGATGCCTCTGGGGATTTTACTGTTTCTTCTCTTGCTGCGGGCACCTATACTTTAATTATTTCAAACCCATCGTATCGAACGAAGACAATTATAGTGGACGTAGAAGTAGGTGAAACAACTCGTATTACAGTTGGCCTAGATCCAATCTTTATTCCGCCATCTCCAGGAAAACCAATATATATTATTTTTTTCAAAGAGACAGGAAAGGCATTAAGTATTCCGTGTACTTCAAATCCGACTGTATTCCAAATTGTTCAAGTAGATCGAAATAGAGATTGTGCGACATTTTCTTATACAGATATAGTAGGAGTAATAAAATATGTAACATTGGATTTGCGGTGTGTTTGGGTGATGAAAATCTAAAATAGGGAACCATTTTTTATAAGAAAGAGGAATAAGATAGGAAATTTGTGTCATTTTATAAACTCCTTTAGTATGAAAAGAAAGAATATATAAATCCAAATTAAAAAACGAACATAAAACCATTCTTTTCAGATGGATGAGAGGATCCGGCCATGGATAGAAGCGGTCAGTGCCTTTTTTAGCCCCATTCCATGTGAAAACAAAAGGAGAAAATGAGTGAAGGTCTCTATTTGTTCTTCATAACCATAATGTATCTGTTAGAAAATTAAATTGGATTTATATAGTAAAGGAGAGAGTAGAAATGAGTGAAGAATTTAATGAACAGTTTGATGGTTTATTGGAAAAGTATACAGAATTATTGTTAGGAGAAAGCAACGAAGAGAGAAAAGAACAAGTACAAAAGTGGGCGATGTATTCGTACATTGCGAAAACAATGCCAGCTTTAGTGAAGCATTGGAATGAGACGTATCCAGATGCAAAAGAAGAGATGGTCCAGTTAATTTCTAGTATTAAGAAGTTAAATGAGGAACATCGTAACCATAAAGACTAAAAGCCACTCATAGAGTGGTTTTTTATTATCTTCGACATAATATGACATTGTACAATTTATATGTTTGATATTATTTATTTAAATTTATATATAAGGGGAGAAATGAAAGTGGATGCTGAAAAGAAGTCAAAGGTTTGGGAGTATATCGGATGGTGCGCAATTGTCGTAGTTGGCGCTTTTACTACATTTATGTTGATGATGCTTATTTTTGGCGATCCGAAAACGAAATACAAAGCGGAAGAAGTGACAACAGATAGACAAGAGGTTCAAAACGCCGAAAAGGATTTGAAATATAGATAAGGCTAAATATTGTTAAAGAAGGATTGTTGTAGGCTTTATGGGGATTTGGTTTAGAAGTTACTGTTAAGGAATAAAGGAGATAATTAGTATGAATAAAAAAGTGAAAAATTTTAAATATCTTATGATTATATTAGCTTGTATTGCAATTTTTGGTACAATTTTACCTAATGCATTAGATCCGAATGAAACATTAGCAGGTAATATTTCAGTTGCAGTTTTTGGTATAATTGGTACTTTTTTATTATTTTCTATTACTTATTTTATTATAAAAAAAGCTATTTTAAGAAGGGGAAAATAAGATGGAACAAAATTTAGAATTACTTCCAATAGGTTCTGTTGTAATGTTTAAAGATTGGGAACATCCATTAATGATTTATGGAAGAAAACAGATGGACTCTGAAACGAACAAAATATGGGATTATGTATGTTGTTATTTTCCTCATGGTAATATTTTTTCTGAGTATAACTTTCTTTTGAATCATGAAGCTATTTCTAGTGGAAAGGTAGAATATATAATATGATTTTAGGAATGTCATATTTTGATATTTTTTGTATTATAACTATTGTCTCGTTTTTTTTCGTTTTTTGGCGATTGAATGTGTGGTATAACAAGAAATATAATGTTCCTGAGGTTTTTCAATGGTTTCCTAGAAGATGGGGGAAAAGAAAAGTTTCAGAGCATTTATCTCAACTAAATAAAAAGTTAGAAGCTGAAGGAAAGGGAATTTTAGTTACAATTTATGCTATAGATTTATATATTGTAACTATTCCTTGTACAGTGAAAAAATATAAATCTTGATACATATATATTTAAAGAAAAGACATTTCTATAATCATAAAAGAATTAAGGAAAAACTAAAAGGCATGAAACGCCTAATGAAATAACGTGTCTAACTTTTTGGGGTCACTTCAAAATAAGTGGTCTTTTTCTATTTGTATTTATAAGAGTTTGTATTGTATTAATATTTTTATATAATTTGTTGGGCGAAATAGGAAGTTTGATGGAGCGTGTCGAATTTTAATTTCAATTTCTTCCACTGACCTATTTTTCTCGATTTTTTCTAAATGTCGAAAAATTTTTTTGCGTGCAAAAAAGCGACAAATCAGGATTTTGAACATTATTATAGTATTTTGTAAATTATCTAAATAATTATTTGTATCAAATAATTTTAAACAATGATATAATTCTAAAGAGGGGTAAAAAACAGACAAAGTACAGTCATAGGGGTGAAGTACATGGAACAATTAATGCGCAATTCGTTTCTTTTTTTGTCAAAAAATAAAGCGCTAACAAAACTTGCTAAGAAATATGGTTTACGCTTTGGTGCAGGACGCTTTGTTGCAGGGGAGACAATCGATTTAGCGGCGGCTGCTATTAAGCAATTAAACAAACAAGGTCTTTGTGTGACAATCGATTATTTAGGTGAGTTCGTTGACAATGAAGCAGAAGCAAATGAAATGGCGGACCAATCGATTGAAGCAATTCGCGCAATTGGACGCGAGAAACTTGATTCACAGCTTTCTTTAAAAATGACTTCTATGGGGTTAGATATCTCAGATGAAATCGTACTGAATAATATGCGCCGTATTTTAGAGGCGGCAAAAGAAAATGGTGTGTTTGTTACCATTGATATGGAAGACTATACACGCTGCGGGAAGACAATTGAAATCTTTAAACAATTGAAATCTGAATACGATAATATCGGTACCGTTATTCAAGCTTACCTATATCGTACAGAGAAAGACATCGAGGATTTAAATGCATATAGTCCGAATCTACGTCTTGTAAAAGGGGCTTATAAAGAACCTGAAGAAGTAGCGTTCCCGGATAAGAAAGATGTAGATGACAATTATAAAAAAATTATTAAAATGCACTTATTAAATGGAAATTATACTGCAATCGCTTCACATGATGAGGCAATTATTGAATATACAAAGAAACTTGCTGAAGAACATAATATTTCACGTGATCAATTTGAATTCCAAATGTTATATGGTATTCGTACAGAACGTCAGCTTGAACTTGTAAAAGAAGGATACAAAATGCGTGTTTATGTGCCGTATGGAAATGATTGGTATGGCTATTTCATGCGCCGTCTAGCAGAACGACCAGCAAACGTTGCGTTCGTTTTAAAAGGAATGGTAAAAAAATAACCAAGGAGATGACATACTCCTTGGTTATTTTAGTTGCTCAAGTGCATAATGTGCCATCTTTTTTGTATCAGGGTACAACTCTGTACGACTAGAAGAAAAGACAACGTTAATAACGCGCTTTCCATCTTTTTCATCGACTGTGATGGCAGTGTAACGTCCTAAAGTAGATAAACCGCTTTTACTTCCAATTGCATATGGATCATCGTAAAGTTCCTCGCGTCCATAGTTTGCAAGTTTTTCTGTGCGCTCTGAAGTATGTAATGTTGTACGAGTTGAATTCATATAATCTAGCACAATTGGATATTTTAAAGCTTCTTTCGTAATGATTGCGATGTCGTAAGGTGATACTTTATTACCAATTGCGTCAGCACCGCTCGCATTTTTAAAAGTGGCATGTTTTGTCCCAAGTTCTCTCGCTCGTTTATTCATCATTTTGACGAACTCGTCTTTTGATCCAGCAATATGTTCAGCAATGGATTCAGAAATCGGATCAGCGCTAATAATTAGCATTAGTTTCAATGCTTCATCTCGTTTTAATTTTTCGCCTGCACGCAGTTTAATTTTCTTACTTTGACTCTCCGTTGTTATCGCGTTTTCTGTAACTGTAATTTCTTCCTCTTTTTTCACATTCTCTAGTAAAAGAAGGGTTGTCATCATTTTTGCTACGCTAGCTGGATGAGAGCGTTCTTGTTCTCGCTTTCCATATAGAATTTCACCAGTATCAGCATCTATCGTAACGGCGTATTTCCCTGCAATAGCAGGCTGATTCTCTCTCTCGTTTGTTTGTCTTTGTGCATAAGAGAAGAAAATCATACTTGTAAATAGTGAGGCAATCATCACAATTATGACTATTGTTCGTTTCATTATTTCAATCCCTCTTTTTTATGTATACAAATAAATGGGGCAGAAAAAGCGGCCCAATACTCATTATGCCACGTTCTCTGCCCAAAAATATAGCGGAAGTTCAAAAATTCCGGTAAAGATGGGCGTCCGCTTTCTTCGTTACATCGCCAGTCCGGTACTCATGTAGTTCCACCTACACTTCGCCTACTTCCGGCTTCCGCGCTTCGAACTGCTCGGCTCCCTTTATCTTCCTTTTTGAACAAGCGCATATCGCGTTATTTTTCACCCATATTGTGCTTTTTATATTGTTGGTTATTTCCTTGGCGACCTTTTTCAATGCCGCGATCAGTCGGTCCTGCATTGCCTGTTACACTAGCTGCGCTAACACCTGCTTTTGATGGATCTTTTTTCAGTTTCGCCATATATATGCCTCCAGTTTCATCAAAGTATAAAAAGAAAAAAGCGTATTCTATTAAGAAATACACAGTTATAAAGTGCCCAAATAAAAGAAAAATACTTATTTCAGAAAATTTTATCAATAAATATATTGCGAAAATTGAAACAGTATCATATATTTATTAGTAGAGGCTCACTCATTGATTGCGACTTATGTCGAAAAATTGAATGAGCATTCATTCAAGAATAGGGGGAGAAATGGATGTTCCAAATTAAAAAGGCTGCTGTTCTCGGTTCTGGCGTAATGGGTTCAGGGATTGCAGCACACTTAGCGAATATCGGTATACCAACATTATTGCTTGATATTGTGCCACAGGCGCTTACGAAAGAAGAGGAAGCGAAGGGGCTTACATTAGAACATAAAAGTGTAAGAAATCGTTTTAGTAATGGGGCACTACAAAAACTAGTGAAACAAAAACCAGCTCCTCTTACAGTGAAAGATAATTTGGCACTAATTGAAGCAGGTAATTTAGAAGATGATATTGCGCGTCTTGCTGATGTAGATTGGATTATTGAAGTTGTTGTTGAAAACTTAGACATTAAAAAGAAACTATTTGAAAAAGTAGATGCTGTTCGTAAACCAGGCTCGATTGTGAGCTCAAATACATCAGGTATTTCTGTTGAAAAAATGGCAGAAGGTCGTTCAGACGACTTCCAAAAACACTTCTTAGGAACGCACTTTTTTAACCCACCACGATATTTAAAACTTCTAGAGATTATACCGACAAAAGAAACAGATCCACAAGTATTAAACTTTATGAAATTATTTGGCGAAGATGTTCTTGGAAAAGGCGTTGTTATCGCAAAAGATACACCAAACTTTATCGGGAATCGCATCGGTACGTACGGCTTACTTGTAACGTTGCAAGAGATGATCAAACGCGGCTATAGCGTCGGAGAAGTTGATTCTGTAACAGGTCCATTAATTGGTCGTCCAAAGAGCGCAACGTTCCGTACGTTAGATGTTGTTGGTTTAGATACGTTTGTTCACGTTGCGAACAATGTATATGAAAACGTACAAGAAGAAGAACGCGATGTATTTAAAGTACCAGCTTTCATGCATGACATGTTAAATAAGAAATGGCTTGGAAGTAAAACAGGCCAAGGTTTCTTCTTAAAACAAGGAAAAGAGATTTTAGAATTAAATCCTGAAACGATGGAATACGAGGCGCGTAAAAAATTAAAAGCTGCATCCGTAGAGTTAAGCAAACAGGAAAAAGGATTAGCAAACAAATTGAAAGCGCTTGTATACGCGAAAGATCGTGCGGGAGAACTATTATGGAATATCATCACGCCAACTTTGTTATATTCAGCGAAGCTTCATAAAGAAATTGCAGATGACATTGTTGCAATTGACCAAGCGATGAAGTGGGGATTTGGCTGGGAGCAAGGACCATTTGAAATTTGGGATGCAATTGGCGTAGAAAAATCTGTTCAAAAGATGGAAGAGGATGGAAAAGTTGTTCCGGCATGGGTGAAAGACATGTTAGAGAAAGGGTTTAGCACTTTCTATAAACATGATAACGGTGAAAGCTATTACTACGATAATAGCGAATACAAATTAATTGAACGCAATAAAAAAGCAATTTCTCTTAAACAATTAAAAGAGAAAAATGGCGTATTAAAGAAAAATAGTGGTGCAAGCTTAATCGATTTAGGAGATGGCATTCTTTGCTTAGAATTCCATTCAAAGAGCAATGCGATCGGTATGGACATTACACAAATGATTAACTACGCTGTTGACGAAGTTGAAAAAAATTATAAAGGGCTTGTAATTGGAAACCAATCGAAGAACTTCTGCGTTGGTGCAAACTTAGCGATGATTTTAATGGAAGCACAAGATGATAACTACTTTGAAATTGAGTGGGTCGTGAAAAACTTCCAAGATGCAATGATGAAAATTAAGTATAGCTCTAAGCCGGTTGTTGCAGCGCCATATGGCATGACACTTGGCGGTGGCACTGAAGTTTGTTTACCAGCAGCTAGCATTCAAGCTTCTAGCGAAACGTACATGGGACTAGTAGAAGTTGGGGTTGGCTTAATCCCTGGCGGTGGCGGTAATAAGGAACTATATATGAAACATTTAAACAAGATGGCAAACGGTGTAGAGTTTGACTTGCAAAAAGTTGCGAATAAAGTGTTCGAATCAGTTGCGATGGCGAAAGTTTCAACATCTGCACAAGAAGCAGTTTCTCATAATTTCTTAGGCGATAAAGATGGTATTAGTGTGAATGGCGATCACTTATTATATGATGCAAAACAAAAAGCACTTGCTTTATATGAAGCGGGCTATAAAGCGCCGATTCGTAAAAAGGTACCAGTTGTCGGTGAAACAGGATATGCAACGCTTTTACTTGGAGCTGAAGCAATGCACTTATCTGGTTACATTTCCGAGCATGATCTGCACATTGCGAAAAAACTTGCATATGTCATTGCTGGCGGAAAAGTACCGTACGGAACAGAAGTTGATGAGCAATATTTATTAGATGTAGAGCGTGAAGCATTTATCAGTTTAGTAAGTGAGATGAAATCACAAGCAAGAATGCAGCACATGCTTGTAAAAGGAAAGCCATTACGTAACTAATAACGAGGGGAGATATCGTTCATGAGAGAAGCTGTCATTGTTGCGGGAGCAAGAACGCCAATTGGTAAAGCAAAGAGAGGTTCATTGAAAACAGTTCGTCCGGATGATTTAGGAGCATTAGTAGTAAAAGAGACGTTAAAGCGTGCAAATAATTATGAAGGACCAATTGATGATTTAATTTTTGGCTGTGCGATGCCAGAAGCAGAACAAGGTTTAAATATGGCGCGTAATATCGGCGGATTAGCGGGACTATCTTATGACGTTCCAGCGATTACAATTAACCGTTACTGTTCTTCAGGATTACAAAGTATCGCTTACGGTGCAGAACGCATTATGCTTGGTCATTCTGAAGCGGTATTATCTGGCGGAGCTGAATCTATGAGTTTAGTGCCAATGATGGGTCACGTCGTTCGTCCAAATAGCCGCCTTGTAGAAGGGGCGCCAGAATATTATATGGGCATGGGACATACAGCGGAGCAAGTTGCTGTGAAATATGGGATTTCTCGCGAGGAGCAAGATGCGTTTGCGGTAAGAAGTCACCAGCGTGCGGCAAAGGCATTAGCTGAAGGGAAATTTGCCGACGAAACAGTGCCGGTTGATGTAACACTTCGTACAATTACAAGTAATAACAAGATTCAAGAAGAAACAATTACATTCGCACAAGATGAAGGCGTAAGAGCAGAGACAACGTTAGACATCTTAGGAAAATTACGTCCAGCCTTTAACGTTCGCGGTTCTGTAACAGCTGGTAACTCTTCACAAATGAGTGACGGGGCAGCCTCTGTCCTTCTTATGGATCGTGAAAAAGCAGTGAGCGATGGCATGAAGCCACTTGCGAAATTCCGCTCCTTTGCAGTAGCGGGTGTACCACCAGAAGTAATGGGAATTGGTCCAATTGCGGCAATTCCAAAAGCGTTAAAACTAGCAGGATTAGAACTATCTGATATTGGCCTATTTGAACTAAATGAAGCATTCGCCTCTCAATCAATCCAAGTTATTCGTGAACTTGGATTAGATGAAGAAAAAGTAAACGTAAATGGCGGCGCAATCGCACTTGGTCATCCACTTGGCTGTACAGGAGCGAAACTAACATTAACTCTTATTCATGAAATGAAACGCCGCAACCAGCAGTTCGGTATTGTAACAATGTGTATTGGCGGCGGCATGGGAGCTGCTGGAGTGTTTGAATTACTATAAAAAAAGTAGAAGCGGTTCGTTCAGAATATGAAGCGAAGCCACCGGAACTAGATTAAATAAAAAATGGAAGCAACAAAAGGGTATGAAAAATAAAGGGAGAGCCGACTTTTCTCAAAATGAGGGAAGCGGCTTACGAAAATATGAAGGAGGAAATTTTCATGGAAAAAACAGTGGGAAATGCAGTAAAAGGCGGTAGCTTTTTAGTTGATGAGATTACGATTGATCAAGTATTTACACCAGAGGATTACACTGATGAGCATAAAATGATAGCGAAAACAACAGAGGACTTTATCGTAAATGAAGTTCTCCCAGAGCTTGAATATTTAGAGCAGCATGAGTTTGATCGCTCTGTCCGCTTATTAAAAGAAGCTGGAGAGCTTGGTCTATTAGGCGCTGATGTGCCAGAAGAGTACGGCGGAATTGGTCTTGATAAAGTAAGTTCAGCATTAATCGCAGAGAAATTCTCTCGCGCTGGCGGTTTTGCAATTACACACGGTGCGCACGTTGGGATTGGATCATTACCAATCGTATTATTTGGTAACGAAGAGCAAAAGAAGAAGTATTTACCACCACTTGCAACAGGTGAAAAGCTTGCGGCATACGCATTAACTGAGCCAGGTTCTGGGTCTGATGCATTAGGTGCAAAAACAACAGCGCGTTTAAATGCAGAAGGTACACATTACGTTCTAAACGGCGAAAAACAATGGATTACAAATTCAGCGTTTGCTGATGTATTCATCGTATACGCAAAAATAGATGGTGAGCACTTCTCAGCATTTATCGTAGAGAAAGAATATCCAGGTGTATCTACAAGCCCTGAAGAAAAGAAAATGGGGATTAAATGTTCGTCAACTCGTACATTAATTTTAGAAGATGCATTAGTGCCGAAAGAAAATGTACTTGGTGAAATTGGAAAAGGCCATATCATTGCCTTTAATATTTTAAATATTGGTCGTTATAAATTAGGTGTTGGTACAGTAGGTTCTTCCAAACGTGCGTTAGAACTTTCAGCACAGTATGCAAATCAGCGTCAACAGTTTAAACAACCAATCGCTCGCTTCCCGTTAATTCAAGAAAAACTTGCGAACATGGCAGCGAAAATTTATGCAGCGGAAAGTTCTGTATACCGTACAGTTGGCTTATTTGAAAGCCGCATGAGCACATTATCAGAAGAAGAAGTAAAAGATGGCAAAGCTGTCGCAGCTTCAATTGCTGAATATGCAATTGAGTGCTCTTTAAATAAAGTATTCGGTTCTGAAGTATTAGACTACGTAGTAGATGAAGGTGTTCAAATCCATGGTGGTTACGGATTTATGGCAGAATACGAGATTGAAAGAATGTATCGCGACTCTCGTATTAACCGTATTTTCGAAGGAACGAACGAAATTAACCGCTTAATCGTACCAGGTACGTTCTTACGTAAAGCAATGAAAGGTGAATTACCACTTCTGCAAAAAGCGCAAAAATTACAAGAAGAGTTAATGATGATGATGCCAGAAGAAGTAGGCGATGAGCCATTAGCACTTCAAAAATATTTAGTAAAGAACGCGAAGAAAATCGGTTTAATGGTAGCTGGATTAGCTGCTCAAAAATACGGTAAAGCATTAGATAAAGAGCAAGAAGTTCTTGTTAACATTGCGGATATCGTAAGCAACTTATATGCAATGGAATCTGCGCTGCTTCGTACAGAAAAAGCAATCAAAGAAACGGGTCTTGAAAAGAATAAACAAAAAGTATTATACACTGAAGTATTCTGCCAAGAAGCGTTCAACCAAATTGAAGCAGATGCGAAAGAAACAATTATCGCAGTTGAAAGTGGTGATATGCTGCGTATGATGTTATCAGCGCTTCGCAAATTCACTCGTCACACACCGCTGAACGTAATTCCGAAGAAACGTGAAATTGCTGCGAAAGTGTTAGAGGATGAGCGTTATACAGTTTAATAAGTAAGGGAAAGCAGTAGCCATGTTTGTGGCTACTGCTTTTTCAGAGTGTTGGGAAACAGGAGCTAGGGGCTCCTGTTTTTTGTCGTTTTTTGCTGGTTAGTCGATATCCTTTGTCGAATCGCTGATATATTTCAATTTGCGCCGATATATGATGAGAAACGATCGATATATTTGAAAAATCGTCGATAAAATTTCATTTACTATTTTATGCGAAAAAACGAATATAATGTGCCATGATTTTTCATGCATACGATTCAAAAAGAACGAAATACTAAACGAGGAATGCACAAAGAAAGGCAGGTATGTTCGATGCATAATTTAACAGAACTTGAAGTGGAAAATTTACGCCATTTAATTGGTGGACATGCGACGATTATTAATAAATTGGAGCAGTATGCCCAAGGCTGTACGGACCCGCAGCTCAAGCAAATGTTGCAAAAGGATGCGCAAGATGCGAGAAATACGAAGCAGCAATTAATGACTTTTTTAGGATAGGAGGAAGCGGGATATGAATGAAAAAGATATGGTAAATGATTATTTAGCGGGACTTAATGCAAGTTTAACAAGTTATGCAAATTACATTGCACAATCGGATAACGAGCAGTTACATCAAACGTTAATTCAAATTCGTAATCAAGATGAAATGCGTCAACGTAATTTATATGAGTATGCTAAGCAAAAGAACTATTATCAACCAGCAGCCCCGGCAAACCCAATGATTGTACAGCAATTGAAAAGTCAATTAAGTGCACAGTAATATGGAAAAACGAGTGAATGTAGGTAATGATTCACTCGTTTTTGTATTTGTATATATCAATGTATATGAGAGAAATATTTTTTGAGTTGTAACAAATATGATGAAAATATAGTGTAGCATTTCACAAAATATACATATGAATGTTCAATATTTCACAAAGTATCCATGGTTTCTACAGTGAGAACCTTTATAATAATAAGTGTAAAGAACAAATATTACATAATGACTTAGGAGAGGTTCTTATGAATAGAAATACAAGAAAAATCGCAATTATTGGTACTGGATTAGTCGGATCAAGCTGTGCGTATTCAATTGTGAATCAAGGAATCTGTGAGGAACTAGTATTAATTGATATAAATCATGAACGTGCAGTTGGTGAAGCAATGGATTTATCACACTGCGTTAACTTTACAAATACAAGAACAAAAGTATATGCAGGCCATTATGAAGACTGCAAAGATATGGACATTGCCATTATTACAGCAGGGCCAGCGCCAAAACCAGGACAAAGTCGTTTAGATACTTTAGGGGCAAGCGCGAAGATTATGGAAAGTGTTGTGGAAGACGTAATGGCAAGTGGATTTGATGGCATTTTCTTAATCGCATCAAACCCAGTTGACATTATTACTTATCAAGTTTGGAAATTGTCTGGCTTACCAAGAAATCGCGTGCTTGGTACAGGAACATCTTTAGACTCTTCACGTTTAAGAACAATTTTATCTGAAATGCTTGAAGTGGATCCTCGTAGTATTCACGGTTACTCATTAGGGGAACATGGTGATTCTCAAATGGTTGCTTGGTCACATGTTACAGTTGGCGGAAAACCAATTTTACAAATTTTAGATGAACAAAAAGAACGTTTCAGCGAAATTAGTTTAGATGACATTGTGGAGAAAACTGCCAAAGCTGGTTGGGAAATTTACAAACGTAAAGGAACTACTTATTACGGCATTGGTAACTCACTCGCTTATATAGCAAGCTCTATCTTTAATGATGATCATCGCGTAATTGCTGTTTCAACAATTTTAGATGGTGAATATGGCGAATATAATCTTTGTACAGGTGTACCAGGGGTTATTACAAGAGAAGGTGTGAAAGAGATTGTAGAACTCAACTTAACAGAAGCTGAAGAAAGCCGCTTCGCACAATCAAATGATATTTTACGTGACTATATGAAAATAATCGGTTACTAAACTAGGAGAAGGTGAAACAAATGAAGAAATATATAATGTCTCGTGTCTTTAAAGGTTCTGCCGGAATTGCACAAGGTATTTTCGTATCCCTTGGAATTGGTTTACTTATCGAAAATATAGGGAGAATTGTTGATATTCCGATGTTGATTACAATTGGAGTTGTTGCAAAATCACTTATGGCACCAGCAATTGGAGCAGGGATTGCTTTCATGCTTGGAGCAAATGGACTTGTCATTTTCTCAGCGATGGTTGCCGGGGCGATTGGAGCAGGATCCATTTCAATTACTGAAGCTGGTTTAATCATTAAAACTGGTGAACCGATTGGTGCGTTATTAACAGCAACTTTAGCAGTGTATATCGGTAAACGATTAAGCGGAAAAACAGCTGTAGATATGATGCTTGTTCCATTTGCGGCAATATTAGGTTCTGGTTTAGTTGGCATTTGGTTGGCTCAACATATTAGCCCTGTCTTAAATACAGTCGGCGCATTTATTAAAGATAGCTCAGCTGGTAGTCCATTTATTGCTTCTATTGTACTTGCAGTTGTTTGGGGACTATTACTTATTTCTCCAGCTTCATCTGCCGCTCTAGCAATTGCACTTAGCCTAGATGGTGTTGCAGGCGGGGCGGCACTTGCAGGATGTGTTGCTCAATTTATCGGATTTTCTGTTATCTCTGCAAAAGAGAACAATTTAGGCGGTATTTTAGCACAGGCACTTTGTACTCCGAAAGTACAGTTGCCGAATATTACTAAAAATCCAATGATTCTCGTCCCAACTGTCGTTGCCAGCGCAATTGTGGGTCCTGTATCTGCACTGATTTTTCAACTGGAAGCAGGTAAAGAAATTGCAGGTCTCGGATTAAGTTCTTTTATTGCACCAATTAATTTGATTTCTAGCCAAGGGGTCGGTGTTGTACCAGCCATGGTCATCACTTATATCATAATTCCAGTAGCTGTTTCTTATATTATTTACATTGCATTAAAAAAAGCAGGTCGCATCCATTCTGGCGACATGACTGTGCCACAATCTTGAATCATGATCCCAAATCTCCTTTCTATAGATAAAAGCAGACTGAAGAAGCTACAGTCTGCTTTTTAGTTATATTATATATAAATCCATTTTGACTTTTCGACACATAGCCCGCTGCTATGCATGGCCGGATGCTCTCTCCCACCTAAAAAGAATGGTTTTATGTCATTTTTTTAATTCATATTTTATATGTTTGTTTTACTGGAACCGTAACAGTTTCTTTTCTGTTAACTAATAATAATTGCACACCGAAGTATAATGTGCTCGCCAATGCTATACCTGAAACGGCATCTAAGAAAGCGTGTTGCTTTGTAAATAGAGTCGATAAGATAATGAGAGTACCAAAGAAAGTAAGAATTGAATATTCCCACTTATGTTGCTCTCTTCGCTTATAAGCCGCTAGCATAATCACAAATGTTGTGAGAACGTGGATGCTAGGAAAACAGTTTACCGGTTGATCGATACTATAAATATAGCGAACTAAGCTAGAAAATACATCTGTTCCTACTACAGTAGGACGAGGTACTGTTGTTTGCCAAAAATAATAGATCGAAAAGCATGCGAGTTTTCCAAGAATAACGCCGCTTAATGTTATATAGTACTGTTTTCGATTAGCGAAACAATAATAAATGAGTGCTCCATATAGATATGGAAACCAAAGTAAATATGGAATGATAAATGCCTTTACAAATGGAATCCAATCATCAATTACTGTTGTAACATTAACAGCGTGTGTTCCAGATTTATTGAGTACATCGTAAAGGGGGCTTACGAGTACGAGTAGAAGTATATAACTTAATGGAAGAAAAGATGAAAGCTTATATTTTTTCATGATGATCTCCTAGTGTTTAGTAATATAAGTAAACCTTGTTGATTATAATATAGAAACTCTAAAGGGGCTATTGATTTTACTTACATTTTCTTAAATGAACCTTACATTTTTGTCACTTGACTTTGAATGGAGGGGTTAGATATGAAACGTTTGTGGGGGCTGTTAGTTCTCATATTGTTCTGTCTAGTGGGAGCGGGTTGTGAAAAGAAGAATGTGCCGCCTATCCAAGAGTATAACGGGAGGGCACTAAAGGTTGGAGTTGTCGGCGAGGCGCCCAAGGATACATTTAGAAATATAAAGTTTGTAAATGTAAAGTTAGAAGAAATGAAGGAGAAGTCTGAGGAGGTTGATGGATTTCTCGTTATGAAAGAATATTTTGAAGAAGCATCAACAGAAAAATATACGGACTTATTTTTAAACTTAAAAAAGCCAGTGTTTTTTATTGGCTTAAAGGATCGACCGTATATAATTTTTACTAATAAAGATTTAGATTATAGTAATGCACCGAAAGATGGGGCAATGATGTATACGCAAGGGTTTGTAAACGCTGGAAGAAGCACAGGCCAGTATTGGGGGATGGGATTATATAATGATACCTTTTCAGAGCAAAGTATTCACAATATGTATATAACAGTATTTCAAACGATTGCGGATTATTTGAGTAGGCAGTAAGGAGCTCTTGATTTAGGAGCTGCTTCTTTTTTTATTTAATCAAACGTTTGTTTAACATATATGTTCGGGTGCAACCGTAAATCGAGAGAAAAAATTTTATATATAGAAATGGCGGAAAAATGCGAAAAATTTGCAGGATAAAAGAAAATTATCACGAAATAAGTTAGAGTTTGGAGAAGAATCGTTTGAAATAAGAGAATGTTTTCTATATGATAAAGATAAAGGTTAGTAAAAAGTAGGTGAATTTATGACAGTAACATTTTATTCATATCCAAAGTGTGGCACATGTCAAAAAGCAAAGAAATGGTTTGAGGCAAACGATGTAGCATATGAAATGATTCATATTGTTGAAAATCCACCGTCAAAAGAAGATTTACGTAATTTACATGCGAAAAGTGAATTGCCATTAAAAAAATTCTTTAATACAAGTGGAATGCGTTACCGTGAACTTGGCTTAAAAGATAAGTTAAAGGATGCAAGTGAGGACGAAATGTTTGAACTATTAGCGTCTGACGGCATGTTGATTAAACGTCCAATCGTAACAGATGGCACGAATGTAACACTTGGTTTTAACGAAGAGCAGTTTGAAAGTGTGTGGAAAAAGTACCAATAAGGTATTTTTACATAATTAATACATTCACTGGAGGTACAGTCATGAGCATTCCAAATCATTTACGTTACTCTGAAGAACACGAATGGGTAAAAACTGAAGGCAACGAAGTTGTTATCGGTATTACTCATTTTGCACAAAGTGAGTTAGGCGATATCGTATTCGTTGAACTTCCTGAAGTAGGTGCAACAATTGAAGCTGACGAGCCATTCGGAAGCGTAGAATCTGTTAAAACAGTTTCTGAATTATACGCACCTGTAAGTGGTAAAGTTGTAGCAGTAAACGAAGACTTAAGCGACCAACCAGAACTTGTTAACGAATCTCCATACGAAGGTGCATGGATGGTTAAAGTTGAACTTTCTGATGCAAGTGAATTAGAGAAGTTATTATCTGCAGAAAAATACGCAGAAATGACAAACCAAGACTAATTTTAGTCGAGATAAAAGGGACAGCCTATGTGCTGTCCTTTTTGTTTTGCATTTTGTGAGCCAACGACCTCCTATTCTGAGCGAGCCGCTTGCGCTTTTCATTGTCTAGCTCCAGCGGCTAGAATGTTCGGTGGCTTCGTGTCTTCCTGCGAGGCAAAGAGCGCCTCTACATCAGAAGCTCCATCCCCCTCACATTCTGAGCGAGCCGCTTGCGCTTTTCTTCTTTACAAAAATAAACAGGAAACAACATGAAAATATCGAATATACTATATACTAATAAGGTTGTTTTATAGTACATGGTGATCGGGTGATGACATATGGTTTATGTAGAGAAAGTCATTATTGTCGAAGGAAAGTCAGATAGAAGAAAGATTGAATCTATTATTCGAGAACCTGTGGAAATTGTTTGTACAAATGGTACAATTGGTTTGTCGAAAATGGATGAGTTCATTGATCAGTTTTTTGATAAAGAAGTATATGTGCTAGTGGATGCAGATGATGCAGGGGAGAAGCTAAGAAAGCAATTTCGTAAGGAATTTCCGCAAGCTGAGCATATTTACATTGATCGTTCGTATCGTGAAGTGGCAACTGCGCCGTCTTCGCATTTAGCGAATGTATTATGGGGAGCTGACATCGACGTTTATACAGAATATTTACGGTAAGGAATGATAGAAGTGATTGAGTGGACAGGTGCTGAAGCTACAGCTCTAATAGCAGACCAAGAAAAAATAGTGTTATATGTATATACACCGATGTGTGGAACATGCCAATTAGCAAAGAAGATGCTAACGGTGGTAGAGGCTACTATAGCTGAATTAGAAATAGGAATGCTAGATTTAAACTATGCCCCTTATTTAGCGAGAGAGTATGAAATAGAAAGTGTACCTTGTTTACTTGTATTTGAAAGAGGAGCACTGATGAAGAAAATATATGCATTTCATTCGGTTGAATATTTATATAAAGAATTACAGTAGGCGGCAAAGTTTTTGCCGCCTCGACATATTTCTTGGGAAATATGCTTGAAAGATAGAAGTGCTACATTATTTGTCGAGAGAAAGTAACAGGATTGCCCTTTGAGGAGATGGAATGGTATGTAGTAGAAAGTGATATGAAGGATGTGACTAGAATGGAATTATATTCGTTGCTTCAATCATTTGTAACGTATGCCAATAGCCAATATCACCTCGAGCCACTTTTACGCCAAAGAGAGAAGACAATTAATATTTGTTTTAGGGATGAGTGTTACTCACTTCAAATTTCAAGAGAGTATATACAACTTTTGAAAGAGGCGAGGGGAACAGAGCAACTTGTTTGTTTTCAAGAGGAAGATTTACGGCGATTAGTAACTGGAAATGTACGATTACAAACGCTTTTAAATAGTGGGCGTGTTCAATATAACGGAACGTATCGTACGATGTTATTATTGGAATCTGTATTTCATATATGTAAACCAATGTCTGTCGGGGCTTAATATTCTGAAGTTTCTCTTTTTGCGAAAATTTCTATTGACATAATGGTTGTATATTGATACAATTCAAGTCATAAAATATAGACAATTTCATAAATTTTAAATCAGACGAAAATTCAATCTGATTTCTCTTATCAAGAGAGGTGGAGGGACTGAGCCCTATGAAACCCGGCAACCGTCAACTTTTATGTTGAAATGGTGCCAATTCCTGCAAAGCAAATGCTTTGAGAGATGAGAGGAAGGGATAATGTTGATATACGCATATAAACCTTTCTGCTCATTCTAAAAGCAGAAAGGTTTTTTGTTGTTTGAATGAGGAGGACATTCGAATAATAAGAAGAGCTAACAAGAAATTTAGCTATAGCGACAGTTAGGTTTAAGCAATTCTCACATTAAAAATAAAAAATTGTGGGAGTAAATCAGAACGAGCTGCTTACGCTTTTTAACTAAAAAAGGGGTGAACATCATGATTTTATTAGAGAATGTAAAGAAAATATATAAGTCAAAAAGTGGTGATGTCACTGCTGTGGATAATGCCAATTTAAAAATAGAGAAAGGTGAAATTTTTGGCGTTATTGGATATAGTGGCGCTGGGAAAAGTTCTTTAATTAGATTGTTTAATCAATTAGAGAAACCAACTTCCGGACAAATTACGATAGCAAATCGTGTGATTTCAGCGATTACTGGAAGTGAGCTTCGAAAAGCAAGGCAAGAAATTGGTATGATTTTTCAGCACTTCAACTTACTTTGGTCACGAACGGTTCGTGAAAATATTGCGTTTCCACTTGAAATTGCAGGTGTAGATAAAGAACAAAGAAAAAAACGTGTGGATGAGTTAATTCGTCTTGTTGGATTGGAAGGAAGAGGCGATGCATATCCGTCTCAACTAAGCGGAGGACAGAAGCAGCGCGTTGGGATTGCAAGAGCATTAGCGAATGACCCGAAAGTACTCCTCTGCGACGAAGCGACATCAGCACTTGATCCAGAAACGACAGATCAAATTTTAGATTTACTATTAGATATTAATAAACGTCTTGGTTTAACGATTGTACTTATTACACATGAAATGCATGTCATTCAAAAAATTTGTAATCGCGTTGCAGTAATGGAAAAAGGGAAAATCGTAGAGACAGGTCCTGTACTAGATGTATTCCGTAACCCGCAGCAGGAGATTACAAAGCGATTTGTACAACAAATAACAGATTCAGAAGATACGAATGAAACGATTGAGAGCCTATTAGAGAAATATCCAGAAGGTAAAGTGATTCGTTTGCAGTTTATTGGCGATTCTGTAGAGCGGCCGGTACTTCAGAGATTGATGAGACGGGATGATATAGAAGTGAGTGTGCTGCAAGGGAATATTGCACAAACAAATAATGGATCTTATGGAAACTTAGTCGTTCATTTGAATGGTACAGAGGCTGCAATCCAGCAAGCAATCGAAGGAATTCATCAAGAACAAGTAGAGCTGGAGGTGATTGCGCATGGATAAGTTACTTGCAAACGTAGATTGGAATCAAATGCTAGAAGCAACAGGTGAAACATTATACATGACGGCAATTGCAGCGCTTGCTACATTTGCTTTAGGTCTCATTTTAGGATTATTACTCTTTATGACAGCAAAAGATAATTTGTGGGAAAACAAGATGGTTCATACTGTGATTGGAGCGTTTGTGAATATTTTCCGCTCGATCCCATTTATCATTTTAATTATTTTATTAATCCCATTTACGAAGCTTCTTCTTGGAACAATTCTTGGAGCGAGTGCAGCGCTGCCAGCTTTAATTATTGGGGCAGCACCGTTTTATGCAAGGATGGTTGAAATCGCGCTTCGTGAAATTGATAAAGGTGTGATTGAAGCTTCAAAAGCAATGGGAGCAAAAACGAGCACAATCATTTGGAAAGTATTAATACCAGAATCATTACCAGCGCTCGTATCGGGTATTACAGTAACAACAATTGCTCTTGTAGGTTATACAGCAATGGCAGGTGTTGTCGGTGCTGGAGGTCTTGGGACACTTGCTTATTTAGATGGATTTCAAAGGGGACATAATGATGTAACAATTGTTGCGACAATTTGCATATTACTCGTTGTGTTTTTGATTCAGATTATTGGGGACCTTGTTACAACTCGAATTGATAAACGATAAATAAAAAGGGGAAGGGTGTTTATAACATGAAAAAATTATTACTGTCAGCACTTATTACAACGTCAATTTTTGGGTTAGCGGCTTGCGGAGGAAAAAGTGAAGATAAGCTTGTTGTTGGTGCTTCTAACGTACCACACGCTGAGATTTTAGAGAAGGCAAAACCGTTACTTGAGAAAAAAGGAATCGAATTAGACATTAAACCATTCCAAGATTACGTATTGCCGAATAAATCGTTAGCAGATAAAGAGATAGATGCAAACTACTTTCAACATATTCCGTACTTAGAGAAAGAAATTAAAGATAAAGGTTACAAGTTTGAAATTGCAGGGAAAATTCATTTAGAACCAATTGGTGTCTATTCTCAAAAATATAAGAGTTTAAAAGAACTTCCAGATGGAGCGACAATTATTATGAGTAACTCGGTTGCTGACCATGGGCGTGGTTTAGCCATTTTACAAAAAGCAGGTATTTTAAAAATTAAAGAAGGTGTAGACCCAGTTAAAGCTACTCCAAAAGATATTGCGGATAATCCGAAAAACTTGAAATTCAAAACGGACATTGAGCCTGGCTTATTACCGCAAGTGTATAACAATAAAGAAGGCGATGCTGTTTTAATTAATTCTAACTATGCGATTGATGCGAAATTAGATCCAGCGAAAGATGCGATTGCGATTGAAGATAATAATTCTCCATATGCAAACGTTGTTGCGGTTCGTAAAGGTGATAAGGATAAAAAAGAAATTAAAGCTCTTGTAGAAGTGTTACATTCAAAAGAAATTCAAGATTTCATTAAGAAAGAATATAAAGGGACAGTTGTTCCTGTAAAAGAATAATGACTTGAAAAAGGGCTGAGAAATCTCCAGCTCTTTTTTCTTTATATAAATAAGAAGAAAGATGTATCATAGTAGAATGTGAAGGAAATACTTATATACATTTGTGAAAAAATTGTTACATTTTCTCAACGTTTGCGATATCATTTTATTTGATATAAAATTAGAATGAGAATAAAATGAGAATATGAACGTTTTAGGAATTTTTAAAATGTATATAGAGGATTAATGGAGGTATTGAGATGGCTGGTTCTACATTAACGGTTAAAGATTTACATGTATCAATCGATGGCAAAGAAATTTTAAAAGGTGTAAACCTTGAAGTAAAAGGTGGAGAAATCCACGCAATTATGGGACCTAACGGAACAGGTAAATCAACTTTATCTTCTGCAATTATGGGTCACCCAAAATATGAAGTAACAGAAGGTAGCATCATCATCGACGGTGAAGATGTATTAGAAATGGAAGTAGATGAGCGTGCACAAGCGGGTCTATTCCTAGCAATGCAATATCCAAGTGAAATTAGCGGAGTAACAAACGCTGACTTCTTACGTTCTGCAATTAATGCACGACGCGAGGAAGGCGATGAAATTTCTCTTATGAAATTTATCCGTACATTAGATAAAAATATGGAATTCCTAGAAATGGATCCAGAAATGGCACAACGTTATTTAAACGAAGGTTTCTCTGGCGGTGAGAAAAAACGTAACGAAATTCTTCAATTAATGATGATTGAGCCGAAAATCGCAATCTTAGATGAAATCGACTCTGGTCTTGATATCGATGCATTAAAAGTTGTATCTAAAGGTATTAACGAAATGCGCGGTGAAGAATTCGGTTGCCTAATGATTACGCATTACCAACGTCTATTAAACTACATCACTCCAGACTTCGTTCACGTTATGATGAACGGTCGCATTGTTAAATCTGGTGGCCCTGAGCTTGCACAACGTCTAGAAGCTGAAGGTTACGACTGGATTAAAAAAGAATTAGGTATTGAAGACGAAACAGCAGAGCAAGAAGCGTAAGAGAGGAGCATAAACATGACAATTGGTACATTACCTTTCGATCAAGAAACAATCCGTCAGCGCGCTAGCGAAGTAAACGAAGCTGCTTGGTTGACTGAGTTCCGCTTACAAGCTCTTGCACAAGCAACTGAACTTCCAATGCCAACGCCTGATAAAACAAAAATCGATAAATGGGACTTTATCGGAAAAGGCGACGCTGCTAAGCAAGAGCCTGTAAGTTCTTTAGCAGAGCTTCCAGAAGCAGTGAAAAATTTAATTGATGAAAATAACAGCGTATTAGTACAGCGTACTGGTACAACAGCATTTGCTTCTTTATCTGCCGAAGCAAAAGAAAAAGGTGTTATTTTCACAGATATCATTACAGCTGCAACTGAGCACGCTGAATTAGTACAAAAGTACTTAATGAAAGACGGCGTGAAAGTGGATGAGCATCGCTTAACAGCACTTCATGCAGCATTAATCAACGGCGGTGCATTCGTATATGTTCCGAAAAACGTTGTTCTTGAAACACCACTTCAAGCTGTATTTTTAGTAGACGGCGAAGAAGCGAACGTATATAACCACGTATTATTCGTAGCGGATGCTAACAGTTCTGCAACATATGTAGAAAACTACGTAGCGAACGAAATGATTACAGGTATTGCAAATATCGTGGCAGAAGTAATCGTAGAACAAGGTGCACAAGTGAAATTCGGTGCGGTTGATCTATTAGCGAAAAATGTAACAGCTTATGTAAACCGCCGCGGTACAGTAGGACGCGATGGACGTATTGAGTGGGCATTAGGTCTTATGAACGACGGAAATACAATTTCTGAGAACGTAACGAACTTAATGGGCGACGGATCATTTGCTGATACGAAAACAGTAACAATTGGCCGTGGTAACCAAACACAAAACTTTACAACGAAAGTTGTTCACTTTGGTAAGCACTCTGAAGGATTTATTTTAAAACACGGTGTACAAAAAGATAGCGCAACATCTATCTTTAACGGAATTGGCAAGATTGAACACGGTGCATCTAAATCAAATGCACAACAATCTTCTCGCGTTCTTATGTTAGATGAGAAAGCTCGCGGTGATGCAAACCCAATTCTTTTAATTGATGAAGATGATGTAATGGCAGGTCACGCAGCTTCAGTAGGTCGCGTAGATCCAATCCAACTATACTACTTAATGAGTCGTGGTATTCCAAAACGAGAAGCAGAACGTTTAGTCATCCATGGATTCTTAGCACCTGTAGTTAATGAGCTTCCAATTGAAGGAGTAAAAACACAGCTTGTTGAGGTAATCGAAAGGAAAGTTCGCTAATGAATATTCATGAAATACGCAAACAGTTTCCAATTCTTGATCAAAAAGTGAACGGCAAACAACTTGTTTATTTCGATAGTGCAGCAACTTCTCAAAAACCAATTCAAGTTATTGAAACGTTAGAACGTTACTATAAAGAATATAATTCTAACGTGCATCGCGGTGTTCATACGCTCGGTACGAAAGCTACCGATGCGTATGAAGGTGCACGTGAGAAAGTTCGCAAGTTTATTAATGCGAAATCAATGGAAGAGATTATTTTCACGCGCGGAACGACAACTGCATTAAATACAGTAGCGGCTAGCTATGGTCTTGAAAATGTAAAAGAAGGCGATGAAATCGTTATTTCTTACATGGAGCACCATAGTAACATCATTCCGTGGCAACAAGTTGCAAAGAAAACTGGCGCAACTTTGAAATATCTTCCACTTCAACCGGATGGGACAATTTCAATAGAAGATGCTCGTCAAACAATTACACCGAATACAAAAATCGTTTCGATCATGTATGTGTCTAACGTACTTGGAACGATTAACCCTGTAAAAGAAATCGGAGCAATCGCACACGAAAATGGCGCAATTATGGTCGTTGATGGTGCGCAAAGTACACCTCATATGAAAGTAGATGTACAAGATTTAAACTGTGATTTCTACGCATTATCTGCTCATAAGATGTGCGGACCTACAGGTATCGGTGTATTATATGGTAAGAAAGATTTGCTAAACAATATGGAGCCAATTGAATTTGGCGGTGAAATGATTGATTTCGTAGATTTACAAGAATCTACTTGGAAAGAACTTCCGTGGAAGTTTGAAGCAGGTACACCGATTATCGGTAATGCAATCGGACTTGGTGCGGCAATTGATTTCCTAGAAGAAATCGGTCTTGATAATATTGAAAAGCATGAGCATGAATTAGCGCAATACGCTTTAGAAAGACTATCAGAAGTAGATGGCGTTACAATTTATGGTCCAAAGCATCGCGCTGGTCTTGTTACATTTAATATTGAAGACGTACATCCTCACGATGTAGCAACTGTATTAGATGTAGAAGGTATTGCGGTTCGCGCAGGACATCACTGTGCACAACCACTTATGAAGTGGCTTAAAGCTTCTTCAACAGCACGTGCAAGCTTCTATTTATATAATACAAAAGAAGAAATTGATACATTTGTTGAATCGCTAATCAAGACAAAGGAGTATTTCACAAATGTCATTTAATAATTTAGATACGTTATATCGTCAAGTTATTATGGATCATTATAAAAATCCTCGTAACCATGGCGTGCTAGAAGATAGTGTTACCGTTAACTTGAACAATCCAACTTGCGGCGATCGTATTCAACTTACGATGAAAGTAGAGGATGGTATTGTGAAAGAAGCGAAGTTTGAAGGAGAAGGTTGTTCGATCTCTATGTCTTCAGCTTCGATGATGACGCAAGCAGTAAAAGGAAAGAAAATGGAAGAAGCACTTCAGCTTTCTAAAATTTTCTCTGACATGATGTTAGGAAAAGAGTATGACGATAGCGTAGATTTAGGGGATATTGAAGCATTACAAGGTGTATGCAAGTTTCCAGCGCGTATTAAGTGTGCAACATTAGCTTGGAAAGCGTTAGAAAAAGGCTTAAACGAAGATAAGTAATGTTAGAGGTTCCGAAACGCGAGGTTATCTAAGGAGGGACATACCAACATGGCGAAGCAACTGCCAGATATCGGCGATTATAAATATGGTTTCAAGGATAAAGACGTTTCGATTTTCCGTGCTGGACGCGGTTTAACAAAAGAAATCGTTGAAGAGATTTCACGTATGAAAGAAGAACCACAGTGGATGTTAGACTTCCGTTTAAAATCACTGGATAAGTTCTATGAAATGCCAATGCCACAATGGGGCGGCGACTTAAACGACTTAGATTTCGATGAAATTACGTACTACGTAAAACCATCTGAGAAATCTGAGAAGTCTTGGGATGAAGTACCTGATGAAATTAAAGCGACATTTGATAAATTAGGTATTCCAGAAGCTGAGCAAAAATATTTAGCTGGTGTATCAGCGCAGTACGAATCTGAAGTTGTATACCACAACATGAAAGAAGACCTAGAAGCTCTAGGAATCGTCTTCAAAGATACAGATAGCGCATTAAAAGAGAACGAAGATATTTTCCGTGAGCATTTCGGAAAAGTAATCCCACCAACGGACAACAAATTCTCTGCATTAAACTCTGCAGTTTGGTCTGGTGGATCATTCATCTACGTTCCAAAAGGTGTAAAAGTGGATACACCACTTCAAGCGTATTTCCGTATTAACTCTGAAAATATGGGACAATTCGAGCGTACGCTTATTATCGTAGACGAAGGCGCACATGTACACTACGTAGAAGGTTGTACAGCACCTGTTTACACAACTAACTCACTACACAGTGCGGTAGTAGAAATCATCATTAAAAAAGATGCATATTGCCGTTACACAACAATCCAAAACTGGGCAAACAACGTATATAACCTAGTTACAAAACGTGCGGTTTGTGAAGAAAATGCAACGATGGAATGGATTGACGGTAACATCGGATCTAAATTAACGATGAAATACCCAGCAGTTATCTTAAAAGGCGAAGGCGCTCGTGGTTTAACATTATCTATCGCGATTGCTGGTAAAGGCCAACACCAAGATGCTGGTGCGAAAATGATTCACTTAGCACCAAACACATCTTCAACAATCGTTTCTAAATCGATTGCAAAACATGGTGGTAAAGTAACGTACCGTGGTATCGTACACTTCGGACCAAAAGCGAAAAACTCTCGTTCTAACATCGAGTGTGACACGTTAATTATGGATAACCAATCTACATCTGATACAATTCCTTACAACGAAATCAAAAACGATTACGTTTCACTTGAGCACGAAGCGAAAGTATCAAAAGTATCAGAAGAACAATTATTCTACCTAATGAGCCGCGGTATTTCTGAGCAAGAAGCTACAGAAATGATCGTAATGGGCTTCATCGAGCCATTCACTCGCGAACTTCCAATGGAATACGCAGTTGAAATGAACCGTCTGATTAAGTTTGAGATGGAAGGCAGTATCGGTTAATTTGAAAGTGGAAGCGGCTCGTTTAGAATGTGAGGGGGATGGAGCTTCTGACGTAGAGGCGAAGCCACCGAACGTTCTAGCCGCTGGAACTGGATAATAAGTAGAATTAGGGAAGCGTCCTGCTCGGCAGGGCGCTTCTTTTGGTACGCGAGTAAATATATCGGCGCTTCCACATAAAAACTCGAGATCTAACGGTTTAGATCTCGAGTTTTTCTCGTTTAAAAAGGAGATTGCATCATAATAAAGAAAATTCTGAATCAAAAAACTTTACGTTGATAAATATTTAATGATACCCCCCATGAAACGATATAAACACATACGATTATAGCTGTAGCTATGCTATACAATGCAGGTATAGATAAGCTGAAAATAGCATCGGTAACTGTACTAAACTCTGTTGCAAGAAATTGTACAGCAGGTGGGCCAAAAGCAGTTAATACGAAAAATAAAGCGATAATAATCGAAAGTAGATGATTTTGATTAAATTGATAAAATAGTGGAAAGGTAAAGGCTGCAAATAGCAAAAACAATGCATTGCTCATTACAATATGCTCTATAGTAAATGACTTTTGAAAGATGATAAGCATTGCGCTTGTTACTACAATTGCCAGCAACATGTAAATAATTGCTCCAATATAACGTGAAGCGACAATTTCCTTACGTGTATAGGGTAAAGAATTTAATAAAATATTTGTTTCTGTCTTTGTATCGTAGGCAGGCGTACTAAATGGAATAAAAATACTTGCAATCGTAAATGTTAAAATAGGGTGCTTGTTCATTACAATAAAAAAGACGATACAGCCTAAATAAATGAGTAATTGTTTCTTCTGTAAAATTAAATCGCGTTTGATTAAATTAAGCATGATGCCCTACTCCTTTCGAGTAATACATAATATCTTCTAATGAAGCTCGTTCAATCATAACTTCATTACCAAAAATTTGTTCCACTTCAGTTACATTATTCGTTAATGCCTCAAAGCCAGTTGGTGCACGATGAACATGCATAAAGGCTTTTTCTGTATCGCGGTCTAATAAATCCGTATTCCCTTTTACTAACGCATAGTTTTCTTCTACCTCATGGATGGAATGATTAAAGATTAATTGTCCCTTTTTTACAAAGGCAATAAAATCAGCAATGCGATCTAAATCTGTTGTAATATGTGTCGAGAAAAATAGTGTACGATTGCCATCAAGCATTAATTCATGTAGTAAACTAAGTAACTCACGTCTAAATATTGGGTCTAGACCTGCTGTTGGCTCATCCATAATAATCAACTCGGCATGATGTGATAGCGCAAGCGCTAGTGAAGCCTTCATCTGCATTCCTTTTGAAAAAGTTTTAATCGCTTTGTTCATTGGTAATTCAAATTGTTCTATATAGCGCTTAAATATCGTTTCATCCCAATTTTTATAAGCAGGCGCGACCATACGTTTAATATCCTTTAAATTTAACCCTTCATAAAATACGTTGCCATCAAAAACAAAACCGATGCGCTCTTTAATTTCTTTTTCATGTGTTGCGTAGTCTAAGCCGAAAATTTTAACCTCGCCCGCATCCGGCTTTAATAAGTTCATCATTATTTTAATGATTGTCGATTTACCGGCACCATTTGTGCCGATGAATCCTGTTACAAAGCCTTTTTTGATTTGTAAATTGAATTGCTTTATTGAAAAGTCTTGAAATGTTTTACTAACATTGTGTAGCTCTACTACATTTTCCATATATATCACTCCTCATATAAAATAGTTAATAATTCTCGCAGTTCCGCTAGCGGTAGCCCAATTTCCTTACTATTAGTAATGACAGACATTAACTGCTCTTCAATCACTTTTAATTTTTTCTCACGCACTACATCTAAATTTTGTTCAGCAACAAACGAACCTTTACCTACAATCGAATAAATAAAGCCTGCTTTTTCTAGTTCTTCATACGCACGCTTTGTCGTAATAATACTAATTTGCAAATCTTTTGCGAGCTGGCGCATTGATGGAAGTGGTGATCCCTCTGTTAAATCACCAGTTAAAATGAGCGATTTTATTTGATTGGTAATTTGTTCGTAAATTGGCTCCTTCGAACTATTTGAAATAATTATTTGCATGCAAATCCCTCTTAGTCTTTATATTGTATATACACTCTATATACAATATATATATTATGTATCGAAAATGCAATGTTTTTTCAGAAAATTCTTATGAATAGTGTTTGGAAACGGGAGTTAGGGGACGTCTGCTTTTTGTCGTTTTTTGTTGGTTAGTCGATATCCTTTGTCGAATCGCTGATATATGATAAGAAACGATAGATATATTTGAAAAATCGTCGATAAAATTTCATTCACCACTTTATCCCGCTTTTACGGCTCTCTAAATCCAAAAACTCCAATAAGAACTGGAGTAAGTAATAGGAATATAATTGCGGCAAGGAGAACGAAAATACCGACGAACTTCCATTTGCTAGGTTCGTTTTTGCTTATGGCAATCATGCTAAATATGAGACCGAGAATGATACAAGTGAGACTAGTAAAGAAGAAAATGCTTGGTAAAAAGTTTGAAGTTGCTGCGAGGGCATAACGAATTAGAAAGAAAATAACGCCAGCTAATGCCAGCCACAGTGAGAGAAGACTATATCTATTAGACATGTTTATCTACCTCCTATTACATATAGTGTAATATAAAAACTCCACATAAAAAGGAGAATCTTTTGCTTTTTCTTTTAATGAGAGTACAATGTAAAATAGCAAGAAAAGGCGAAAAGTATTTACAGGATTATTACAAGTAAATAACGTAAAAGGCAGTAAGGAATTGAGAGGAGGTTTTTTCTCTGGATATAAATAAAGAAACAATCATCCACCTTTATCATACAAACGATATACATAGTCATTTTGAAAACTGGCCGCAAATTTCTCGGTTTGTACGAGAGGAGAAAAAGCGAAGACAGGAAGCAGGAGAGTCCGTTTTAACGTTAGATATTGGCGATCATGTGGATCGGTTTCATCGAATTACGGAAGCGACAAATGGACTAGGGAATACGAAGTTATTAAACGAGGCGTTATATGATTATGTAACGATTGGAAATAATGAAGGAATTACATTAGCGAAGAAGCATTTAAACCATTTATACAATCATGCTGGATTTGAGGTGCTCGTAGCAAATTTATTTGAAAAAGAGGGCGTACGTCCTACTTGGGCGAAGCCGTATAAACTTCATACAACGACAGATGGTATTACAATCGCTTTAATCGGTTTAACGGTAGCTTATCCAGAGTTCTATCAAATGTTAGATTGGCATATTGAAGATCCAATGATGCATTTAGAATCCATCTTAGCAGAAGTAAAAGAGAAAGCGCATATAACAGTTGTACTTTCGCATCTTGGGAAAACTGCTGATGAGTATATGGCGGAGAATTATGATATTGATGTAATTTTAGGAGCGCATACACATCACTTATTTGAGCGTGGTGTTCTTATGAATGGGACGTTGCTTTGTTGCTGTGAAAAGTGGGGGCATTACGTCGGACATGTTCAGCTTACTGTGGATAAGGAAACGAAGCAATTGTTGAAAAAGGATGGAAGAGCAATTAAAACCGAGCGTCTAGGCGCTTATGGGGAATCGTTATCCACAATTGAAATGTTGCAAGAGGAAAGCAAAAACATAATGGCGGATCCTGTTATTGAATTGAAGGAGCCGTTACCAATTGATTGGTTTAAGGAAACAGCATTTGCTAGTATGCTGGCAAGCGCGTTAAAAGAGTGGTGTAATGCGGAAGTTGGCATGGTGAATGCAGGTGTATTATTAGAAGGATTAAACGAAGGAATTGTCACACGAGGAGATATCCACCGCATTTGTCCACATCCTATTAACCCGTGTGCGTTACAAGTCCCAGGGAGAACATTACGGGAAGTTATTTTAAAAGCACGTCGTCCAAATATGGAAGAGCTTGAAGTAAAAGGGCTCGGGTTTCGCGGAAAAGTGATGGGGAAAATGATTTATGATGGTATCGAAGTGATCCCAGATACGATTCCTGGAAATAAAGTTTTACTTAAAGATGTGTTAATTAATGGGGAATCTTTACAACTAGATCGCGTATATACGGTTGGAACGATTGATATGTTTACGTTCGGGTACTTATACCCAGAACTATCCACACTTTCTGAAAAGCAATATTATATGCCAGAACTGCTGAGAGATGTAGTAACAGAGATGTTAATAACGTATACATCTTCCATTAAACTATAGGCTAGTTAATCTGTAACACTCATTTTTCTCTTTTCATAAAGATAAGAAAGAGAGGAGTGTGTGTGCGATGGTGAATGTAGAACCAATTATTATTGATAACTATACGTTTATAGCTGTTAGTGTAAAGCTGCCGAAAACAACTTTGTTGGCGGTTATGAGCGATAAAGGATATATTATGTGCGGAGCTTTAGATGTCGGTCTATTAAACGAGAAGTTAGGAGACCGAGGGATTATTGCTGGCCGCGCGGTTGGCGTGAGAACGATTGAGCAACTGCTTGAAGCGCCGCTTGAATCGGTAACGACTGGAGCTGAGGCTTTAGGTATTCCGGCAGGAACAATTGGAAAAGATGCGTTATTAAAAATGATATAAGCATATATCGTCCCTCTTTCTTGCATAGAAATGATATAAGAAGGAGGGTTTTCTTATGCGTACATTTCGTCCAAAAGCTTCGCGGTTTCGAAAAGGACCGCTTCCTTTTCGGCATGTACTACTCATTTCGTTTATCATTTTTTTATTGTTAACATTACAAGGAGTTTGGATTGTAAATAAAAGTATTCAACCGACATTGATTAAGTATGGAGAAGTGCAGACACATAAAATGGCAACGGCTGTGATGACGAAAGCGGTAAAGGATCGGATTCAGGAAGGATTTGATGTGGATTCATTAATGAAAGTACAAAATGATAAAAATGGAAAAGTATCCACAATCGATTTAAATACAAAGCAAGTAAATGAGATTTTAACATCGACTACTGCATACATAGAAAAATATTTGCATCAAGTGGAGGAGGGAGATATGAAAGTGCTTGGTCTGCCAGAAGAGAGCGGCGTGTCGATGTCTGTTCCCCTTGGACGCATAACGGAGAATGCACTTCTTGGTAACTTAGGACCAGATATTCCAATCGATTTTACAACAATTGGTCATGTGAATACAGATATTAAGCAAAATGTAAAACCGCATGGCATTAACAATACTGCCATTGAAGTCGTTATGGAAGTGGATGTTACGCTGCAAGTGATTATTCCTTTTCGTACAAAAGAGATTACAGTGAAGCAAAATATCCCGATCGCAACGCGAATTGTACAAGGGGAAGTGCCAACTTATTATGGAAGTGACGGGGTTGTTGTACCGGAGGGGAAAGAAGGGAAGAAAGCGGATGAGTAAGTCATTCGCTTTTACTTATTTTTGTAAAATGGGAAGATAAATCAAATGATATATCAGTTCGTATTTATAATAGAAAGAGATTTGGGAAGTTGAAGGCATTAAAATAAGTGCGGGGGATAAAATGGGAGAAATACTTTTCTTTTTAGGAATCGTATCCGCAATAACTTGTCATGTGTTAAGCCACAGAAAAATGGATTCAACCAAAAAGAAGTTGTATTTTATAAGTCTGATTTTTACTACCATATTTGCCTTTATTCCTACAACAGGACCAAGTGATGGGGAATTTCTTTATTTTGGTAGGGGGATGCTTGGTTTTAATCCATTAGGGTTTATCGTTAACTTTTTTGTGTTTTATTGGTTTTTTAAGTTGATACTAAAGTTGAGGAGATTTTTGTTAAAAAAACAGAGGATTAACAGAAAACAACCGTAGCAATTAGCTACGGTTGTTTTGAGTTTGTTGGGAAACAGTAGCTAGGGGCTCCTGTTTTTTTTGTCGTTTTTTGTTGGTTAGTCGATATCTTTTGTCGAATCGCTGATATATTTCAATTTGCGCTGATATATGATGAGAAACGATCGATATATTTAAAAAATTGTCGATAAAATTTCATTCACCATTTTATATGAACAAATCTCGGCAAATCAACAAGTTTCTTTTTATAATTTTTTAGCATTTCCCTTTCTCCACGGCCTGAAAATAAACGTAGCAGTTAGCTACGGTTGTTTTTTAACTTCGTACGTTCTTTTCGTTCCCATAAGTTTAAATGTATATACGGATCAAAAGCCCATTCTATATATCCATTGTCTTTATACATTCCGAAATGTAAGTGGGGAGGGAATTTACCGGCTGTACCAGGAGGGCCATACCCAGTGCTACCAACAAAGCCAATCACTTTTCCTGGTTCGACGATTTGTCCAAGTTGTATTTCTTTGGAAAATCCGCCTAAATGTGCGTAATAATGATAGTTGTTATATAAATCACGAATACCGATGCGCCATCCTCCAAGGCGGTTCCAGCCTTTTGTTTCAATAATTCCGTAGCAAGTAGATCTTACGGGTACGCCATATCCTGCAAAAATATCGGTACCTTCATGAATTCGCCTTCCGCCAAAGCTACGCCCAGCTCCAAATGTGCTACGGTAGCTATGGTCACTATAGACAGGAAGTGGAAAAGCGTTTCCTTCTAAGTTAATACGGCCATAGTGCTTATAGATATGAGCATACGCGGTAATTAATTCAACCGTTTTCGCCCGTCTATAATATTCCCACAGCATAATTTTAATCCGATCTTCTGACGTTCCTTGCATCTTTATAATCGTTGCCATTGTATGCAAAAGATCTCGGTCGTTGTTTGCATCTGCCAGCCCATCTTTATCACCATCTAAACCAATCCCGCCAAATAAAGAGATTGTATGAGGAAGAGTATCATTTGCGGAGCTATTGGCAGGTCCAGTCCAGATTTCTGGTTTGAAGTATATTGAAACGATAGCATTAGGTTTTTTTGGAATATCTTTTCTTACGCTTCGAATATTGCGCTCATATTGATCAATTGCAGCTACAAAATACCATGGAATATGAGTATCTTTTTCAGTTTCTTTATATAATGTCATCCGTTTTTCGTATATTTGATTTTGATCCATTTCACCATAGGCAATACTTTGCCCAAGAAAAAAGGAAATAGAAAGAAATAGGGCGATCTTTCGAAGCATGTAAATAAACTCCTTTCACAACATCACTCTTTTTAGTGTGGGATTTACGAGATATTTCATTATAGTAAATCATTGGTAAAATTTTTGGGCATCTTCATTTGAGCAAATCGCTTTCATACGTTAGAATAGATATGTTACATTGGAAGAAGCGAACACGGTAAACTATTTCATATTGTGCGGAGTTGATAACATGACAAAACAAACAGAATATAAGCGCAAGCCCGAATGGTTGAAAATTAAGTTAAATACAAATGAAAACTATACAGGCTTAAAGAAAATGATGCGTTCTAAGCAGCTTCATACCGTTTGTGAAGAAGCAAAATGTCCGAATATTCATGAATGCTGGGCGGTAAGAAAAACAGCAACGTTTATGATTTTAGGTGCGGTTTGTACACGTGCTTGTCGTTTTTGTGCGGTTAAAACAGGCTTACCAACAGAGCTTGATTTACAAGAACCAGAACGCGTAGCAGATTCTGTAGTACAAATGGGCTTAAAGCACGTTGTTATAACAGCGGTTGCACGTGATGATTTAAAAGACGGGGGAGCAGCTGTTTTTGCTGAAACAGTGCGCGCTGTTCGTCGCAAAAACCCATTCACGTCTATCGAAGTACTGCCATCTGATATGGGTGGAGTAGAAGAAAATTTAAAAATGTTAATGGATGCAAAACCAGATATTTTAAACCATAACATTGAAACAGTAAGTCGATTATCTAACCGAGTTCGCGCTAGAGCAAAATATCCTCGTTCATTAGAGTTTTTACGTCGTGCGAAAGAAATGCAGCCTGATATTCCAACTAAATCTAGCATTATGGTGGGATTAGGTGAAACAAGAGAAGATTTAATTGAAGCAATGGACGATTTACGTGCGAACAATGTGGATATTTTAACACTTGGACAATACCTACAACCATCGAAAAAGCATTTACCAGTTATTAAATACTACACACCAGCAGAATTTGCAGAGCTAAAAGAGATTGCACTTAGCAAAGGCTTTAGCCACTGTGAAGCTGGTCCACTTGTGCGTTCTTCTTATCATGCGGACGAGCAAGTACGTTCTGCGAAAGAAAAAACAGCAGAAGCGAAATAATGAAAAAAGAGAGCTGAAAATTAGCTCTCTTTTTTATCTCGTAAAAGCCCGATTGGTGAGGGCTGATAATCAGTGGGGATGAAGCCCCCCACTGATTAAAGTTTCACTTTATATTCTAAAACCGTATTGTGACATGTGGATAAAATCTTTTTCAATTCCGCTGTGGATAATTCAATTGTAAATTCCGGAACACCAGGTGTAATTAAAATTTTCTCATAGACATAGATGGAATGATCCACAATAATTGTTACATCCTGTGAATAACCAAAAGGAGCAACACATCCGGGAATACAGCCTGTTTTTTCTCTTAATTCATTAGGTGAACAAATGGATAGGCGCTCACCAGTGAGTTCTTTCATTTCGTTTCGTTCTAGACGAGTACCTTCTAATGTGAAGAAAACGTAATACGCTCCAGATTTTGATTTTAAAAATAAGCTTTTACTAGGAGTTCCTTGTAAACCGAGACGTTCACGAACGATTCGATCTGTTTCGTAGTCGAGAACGGGCTCGTGTTCAAATTTTTCATAGGAAGCATTTGTTTTATGTAATAAAGAAATTATTTCCTCGTACATCTTTTTGTGATACCCCTTTCTATATTTGCTGCATAGTCCTCTTTAATTTTTTTGTACTTGAAATTTCCATATGTTTTGAAGGCACAAGGTGCATACAGTGTATCTTCTCGTGATGTCAACTGAATGCAGTCTAAAGGAATGTTACGTTTTCCACAATCTGTGGATTGTTGTTTGTTCACCCATTGTAATTTCATAAACATCAGGATTGCTTAAGCTTTTCCAATCTTTAAAACCAATTGTATGATCGAAGTGTTTTAAAATGAGTGTTAATAAGTTTCCATGGGTAACAAGCAATGTCGTTCTATGGTCTTGCTGTAAAATACCTTGAACAAGCGATACGGCGCGCTCCATCGCTTGTTTTGTTGACTCTCCGCCCGAAAAGGCAATATCTATATTGGTAAAAGTATGTTCTAGTTTGTATAGCCAATCTTTCATTGGCGCATTGCTTAATATGCGTTCTGTTAGTCTTTCATCTTTTTGAATCGGTAAATGTGATTGTAATGCAAAGGGCGCAATGGATTGAATGGCTCGGGTGAAAGGGCTTGAAATAATGGAATCTATTTGCAGGTTACTTTGCATGAGGAAATTAGTAAGATGGTGTGCTTGTTCTTTTCCTGCAATTGTTAATTCAGCCTCTCGCTCTTGTCCGGTTGCTTGGCAGTGACGCACTACGATAAGTTTTTTCAAAATCTATCCCTCATTTTTTCAAGTTGACCATATATACTTCGACAAATAGGAAAAAAATCCTCTATAGAAAAAAGCTAAGCCCTGTGGACTTAGCTTTTTTCTGATCCTATTGTTAAGTTGTCTTTCATTTTTCGGATGAGAATAAAAGCAAAGATTGCCAAAATAAAGATGATACCTTCTGCAACAAATACATTGATTACTTGTCTTTGATAAAGAGCGGCAAAGAAATCCACAAATGCATGGAATAGTACAGCATATACGAGGAAAATATATTTTTTCTGTTTTACTGCGTATATGACAAGCATTGTGAAGGCGATTTGTAAGACAAGCGCCATAATTCTTTCTAAGCCACCGAGTAAATATAAGTAGGCAGGTGCCTGAATTAATGCATCTTGCACACGGCTTAGCTCCGGTAATTTTTCAACCATTTGAGCGAAGCTACCATTGTTAATGGATATTGCAAAGGTAAGAGTTTGTAGACCAGCAAAACCGCCGATTAGAATAGATTCAATTCCGCCATGTCCAATTCCATATGCGAGACCATCTTTATACTCTTGATATTTTTTTAATAGGAAGAAGAAGGCAACAAAACGTCCTAATTCTTCAAAAATACCAGCAGTAAGTCCGCCGTAAATCGCAAAGATATATGGGTTTTCTAAAACTTTAGCTGTTGCTGGATTTCCGCGCATGAATAAGTGGAATGGTGTTTCGAGGATTTGGGTAAATCCAATAAAGATAAGTATACCAATTCCAACCACTTTCCAACTAATATGATATTTTTTACGGAAATAAACGAGCGCAATAATTGGAACCAGAATCGAGAGAGCGAGTTGAATTGTGATACTGGCAATTACAGTATTTGAAACCATACTTTCACCGCTTTCTAATATATGTACATATATATTATGCACGAAATGTAGGAGAATGTGGAGGAATGAAGTTTTTAGAAGCGAAAAAGAAGTTTTTTATTGACTCTAACGTTGCGTAATACTTTATCGTATGTAGTAAGGGGGAGACATACATGACAATGAGGGTGAAAGAAGTAGCTGATTTAGTTGGTATTAGTGTGCGCACACTGCATCATTATGATGAAATTGGGCTTTTAACCCCAGACGAGACGACGGAGTCAGGCTATCGTCTGTATTCCAATGAAAATCTAGAGCTATTACAACAAATTTTATTTTTCAAGGAGCTTGGCTTCCCTTTAAAGAAAATTAAAGAGATTATCAATAGTCCTTCATTTGACCGAGAAGAGGCGCTTCAGTTGCACCGGAAACTGCTACTCGAAAAGCGTGCCCGCTTAGATAAAGTGATTGCGACAATTGATAAAACAATTCAGCATACAAAAGGAGAAATTGAAATGACGAATAAAGAGAAGTTTGAAGGGTTTGACTTTAGTCATAACCCATACGAAGAAGAAGCACGCACAAGATGGGGAAATGAAGCTGTAGATAAAGCGAATAAAGCGGCAGCTAGTATGAGTAAGGAAAAACAAGAGGAATTTAATACTATTTATAGGAAGCTTGCTACCCTTCGGCATAGTGCTCCTGATTGTAAGGAAGCGCAAGACGCGATCCAAGTATGGTATGATTACTTGCAAAAATTTGGTCAATATTCATTAGAGGCGTTTAAAGGATTAGGGCAGATGTATGTTACGGATGAACGTTTTACAAAAAATATTGATCAGTTTGGAGAAGGATTAGCGCAGTTTATGTGTGATGCGATGGCGATTTATGCAGATCGTAACAAAAGATAGAAAGGATGAAAGGTGTCTAAAATAGGCTGTTTTAGTGATGGTGTTGGTTAGCTGAAATGGTAAATGAAATTTTATCAGCGATTTTTCCAATATATCAGCGATTCGACAATGGATATCGATTTTGCAAAAAATAACGACAAAAACAGGAGGCGGCAGGCTCCTGTTTTTGTCGTTATTTTTTCATCATGTCATGTAGTGTGGCATTTTGACTATTATTTAAATGTGGATTTTTACTCATTTCACGTTTTAACATATCAATGCTTTGTTCATATTCTGTATCGTTTAATGTACCAGACTGAAGTCCTTGAATTTGCGAGATCAGTTTTTGGTCTGTTGATACATATGCTTTATAATAGCGAGGAACGATGGAAAGTGCAGTTTTATACACTTGATCGGTTACAAGTGGGGGATTCGTTGTATTGGCACGATATACAACAAATACTTCATCATCCGTAACAAGCGTAGCTGCATTTGTTACATCAGGGAGCTTAACGATCAAGCTTGTAACCATTTCAGCAACCTTTTCACGGTTAATCGCTCCTACTTGTTTGTTAGATACTTCATCCTTTTGTTTAGAAGAGTAGCCGATTTTAGTGAGCTTTGTATTGTCAGTATGGTACATACCCTTTTTATTGGAAACGAGAACACGACTACCTTCCTCACGTTCCATTTCAGCTTTATTTGTTGTTTGGCAGCCTATAAATAAAGAAAGTGTGAGAAGGAAGAGTATTATTTGTTTTTTCACGAGTAATCACCTCCTTCTCCATAGCATGTACTACTTTTCAATTTTTTGTATTTGAAATTGTTGGTTGCTATGCTTTGTGATACGATAAAAAGAAGAATGCTTAGAAAGGAAGTTCATGATGGAGCAAAAGCAAGAGATGTATGCTACGTTGAATATGAATAATGTTCAGTACGAAGTAATTAAAGACTATCGTAACGGTTTTCGTGAAGAAGCATTTAAAGAGCGCTACGCAGAAATTTTAAATAAATATGATTATATCGTTGGAGACTGGGGCTACGATCAACTCAGATTACGCGGATTTTTTGATGATAGTAACCAACGTGCGACATATGATACGAAAATTAGTACGTTATCGGAGTACTTATATGAGTACTGTAATTTTGGTTGTGCACACTTTGTATTGCGAAAAGTGAAAAAGTAACAAGAACTCCTCTTACGATAAGTGTAAGAGGAGTTTTTGTTACAAGCAAATTGAAATAAGATCACCTTCCGAAAGGGTTGTATTTGGTTTCATCTGTTTTCCATTTAGCTGAATGTGCCCGTTCTTTATTCTGTCTACAATCAAGGTGCGACTCCAATCTGAAATATATGTTGATAAAGCTTTGTCAATGCGATGGGAGCCCACGACTGTTTCTAATACAATGGTTATTTCTGTTGTACCATTTTCTTTATATTGCATAAGCGAGATTGTAGTTGTTATTTCATCTCGTTCTGTCTGGAACACATCAAGCGTTTCGACATGATCAGAAAACGATTTATAAATGTGAAGTTTTTTATTCCACGTATGGCCTTTTGGACATTTATAAATGGCAAAGCGGTAAATGTTCTTTCCATTTGCGTTATGCCTACGAATGTTTGTATCAGTAAATAGGGCTGTATGCCCGCAATTTTTACAATGTTTTTCAATAGTCGTTTCAAATGCATTTTCATATAAATTCCAAGAAAGTTGTACTTTCTGCATTTTCCTTCACCTCGTATATAGTGGTAAAGGAACGTAATACAGCTATTTGGATGTCTTGCAGTATGAATTGGTACGCAATAGACAAAAATAAAAAGAGGTTCCCTCACGAGGAACCTCCGTAAAACATCATACTACAGATGTGTTACGTTCCTTTGTAATGGGAAATGGGCAGACTACTCCCTTGAAAAAGCACACAGCTTTTTTGAGAGTAATGCTATCCAATTGCTGATCCATTACAAAGTAAATGTTGGCATACGTAGTAGACGTCCTTTCTTCCAAATAGATTTGTTCATAAGTATAACACAAGAGATTGAAAATTCAAAATAAATGACGTGAAAAAACACCAGCTACTATGGTAGCTGGTGCATCACACTATATAAGTTCGAATAAAAATGAGCGTAATTCTTCTGCGATTTCTTCAGATACAGAAAAAGCGTGCTCTAAGTAGCCAGGTTCGTTTAAATCATCAGTGCCAATGATTGCAAATTTATTGCGCTGCATATCAAGGACGATGGTTTTACCGTAATGACGATCAGAATATAAAAGCGCTAAATCGTGGCGCTCGTTTTCTCCCATAAAGCTAACGAAACGCGTTTTTGTATCGACTGTATCGTCGTAAAGAAAGAAACGTTCTTCCATATATACAGGCTCCTTTTTTAAATATCTAAGTTTAAGTGAGGCTTATGATCTAAATGGTGATGCGTTTTAATAAAGCGTACCGTTCTTGTTTTGTAGCGCATAACGATAGAATACGTTTCTGCTAAATCTCCACCAAGGAATTTAACACCATCTAATAGCTCGCCAGCAGATACACCTGTCGCTGAGAAGATTGCGTCGTCACCAGATACTAGGTCATCTAGCATAAGAAGTTGACGGGGATCTTCTAATCCCATTTCACGGCAACGTGTTTCTTCTTCTTCGTTCATTGGAACTAAGCGTGCTTGCATTTCGCCTTCAAGACATTTCAGTGCTGCTGCAGAGATAACGCCTTCTGGAGCGCCGCCAACACCAACGAATAAATCGATACCTGTTCCAGGAAGAGCTGTTGCGATTGAGGCACCAACATCGCCATCACCGAATAGTTTTACACGTGCACCTTTTGCACGAACACGGTCAATGATATCTTGATGACGTTCACGTTCTTGGATGATAACCGTTAGATCACGAATTTTTTTATTGTTTGCTTCTGCTACAATTTCAATTGTTTTTTCAATTGGATCATCTAAGCTAATTTTACCAGCTGCTTTTGGACCAACCGCGATTTTTTCCATGTACATATCCGGAGCATGAAGAAGATTTCCTTTATCTGCGATTGCGATAACTGCCATTGCGTTTGCAAGACCCTTTGCAACAATGTTTGTACCTTCTAATGGGTCAACGGCGATATCTACTTCTGGACCGTTACCTGTTCCGAGTTCCTCACCAATATAAAGCATTGGTGCTTCATCAAGTTCTCCTTCACCGATTACAACAGTACCTGCCATGTTTACTGAATCAAACATATCACGCATAGCTGTAGTTGCTGCATCATCTGCTTCGTTTTTCTTTCCGCGGCCCATCCATTGTGCGGATGCTAAGGCTGCTGCTTCTGTTACACGGACAATTTCTAATGCGAGTTCACGTTCCAAGGTGACATTCCTCCAATTTCAAAAATCATACAGTTATAACTATAACAAATAACGAAGAAAAGGTGAATTCGAAAAATTGTCGATTTTTTCAGAAGAAAGGGTTACAATTAAAATGTAAATGCTTTTATTTCCAGGTAGGTGACATTCATGTACTTTGTAGACAGAAAAAAGATAGAGCAAATGTTAACATGTTTAGAGCAAGTAGTAGATACATTTCAAGAGAAGCAGCAATATGAAAGCGCTTTTGAAGATTACGCATTAGAGCGTATGTCGCATCTTATCATTGATTGCATATTAGATGTTGGAAATGCAATGATTGATGGATTTATTATGCGTGATCCAGGAAGTTATGAAGATATTATTGATATTTTAATGGATGAAAAAGTCATAAGCGCGGAAGAGGGACGAGGAATAAAAGAAGTAATTGTCCTTCGGAAAATGCTTATGCAAGATTATATTCACATGAACCATGAAGAATTATATACAACGATTCAAAAACAAATTGCCGTGGTACAAAAATATCCTGCGAATATTCGCCGTTATTTAGAAAAGGAATTAGGACCTGTATCTGCATTCGTAGCAGAATAAGCGCATGGATTAAGATCCCCATTCACCTTTTTGGGGGTCTTTTTCATCTATAGGAACGGCGAGAAAGGGGGAAGGGTGAAAAATGGGGGAAGCACGTACAACGAAAGAAGAAATTGTACAACTTTTGAAAATAAACGGTGAACGAACGGTTGGAGCGCTAGCTGAAATTTTGGAGATTACGGAGATGGCTGTACGGCGTCATTTAAGTAAGCTTGAGAAAGAAGGAACTATTCAGTCAAAGATGGTGCGTCAACATGTTGGAAGACCAACATATGTATATGGCCTAAGTCAAAAAGGAGAAGATTTATTTCCGAAAGATTATAAGCAATTCGCTTTAGAAGTGTTAGAGGATTTAGAGGGAATCGGTGATGAAACACTTGTAAATGCTATTTTAAAGGCGAGGACGAATCGTATGGAAAAGCATTTACAAAAGCGAATGAGCCGCCAAGATACTGTATTGCAAAAGCTCCGGGAAGTTGCCGCTATTCAAGAGAAAAATGGATATATGGTACAAGTGAAGCAGGAAGATGGGAAATCATACATATTACAAAAACAAAATTGTCCATTACAGGCTGTTGCTGAAAAATATCCACAGCTTTGTTTGGAAGAGGAAAATATGTATAAGCGATTGTTTTCTTCGGAACATGTGAAAGTCTTATCAAATATGTGTGATGGTGACTGTCACTGTTCGTATCATATAGAAGAGAAAAAATGAACGTTATGGGACGCTTTGACACGAAGCGTTTTTTTCTTTTGGAAAAGCGGTTAATATAAGAAGGGTATGAACGTTACGACAAAAAGGAGAGATACATACATGTATAAAGGGTATTTAATTGATTTAGACGGTACAATGTATCGCGGTGAAGAACAAATTGAAGAAGCAAGCGACTTTGTAAAGGCTTTAGAGGAGCGTGGTCTTCCGTATTTATTTGTGACGAATAACTCAACGCGCAAACCAGAACAAGTGGCAGAAAAGCTTGTTCGTTTTGATATTCCAGCGAAACCAGAACAAGTATTTACAACGAGTATGGCAACAGCGAATTTTATTTATGAGCGTAAACAAGATGCATCTGTGTATATGATTGGTGAAGAGGGCTTGTATGAAGCACTTGTGGAAAAAGGATTTAAGCTTGTGGATGAAAATCCTGATTTTGTCGTTGTTGGATTAGATCGTGAAATTACATATGAAAAGTTGGCGAAAGCATGTCTTGCTGTACGTAATGGTGCGACATTTATTTCAACAAATGGAGATATTGCAATTCCAACTGAGCGTGGTTTGCTACCTGGGAACGGTTCACTAACATCTGTCGTTGCAGTATCCACAGGTGTAGATCCAATTTTCATCGGAAAACCAGAATCCGTTATTATGGAGCAAGCATTAAAAGTACTTGGCATAGCGAAAGACGAAGCATTAATGGTTGGGGATAACTATGACACTGACATTTTGGCAGGGATAAACGCTGGTATGCATACACTTCTTGTCCACACTGGAGTCACAACTGTGGAGAAGTTAACAGAATATGACGTGCAACCAACGCAAGTTGTGCATAACTTAACGGAGTGGATTGAGAAGATGTAAGAAGAGACGGGGGAGTTAGAAAACATTTTACAATGATATATAAATCTAAATTAAAAACCTAACAAAAACCATTCTTTTTAGAGGGATAAGAGCATCCGGCCGAGTGTAGTAGCGGTCAGATCCCTTTTGAGCCCCATGCCATGTAAAAACAAAAAGAAGAAATAAGTGGAGATTTCCTTTTGTTTTCATAATCGCAATTTAGATGTTAGAAAATCAAGTTGGGTATATATATCTTCCTAAGCTCACTATAAAATAAAAACACGCCACCTTCTTATAGGGTGGCGTGTCTTATTAAAATACGCGATTCACAACTTCTTTTACTTCTTCAAGATATTCTTTTCGTACTTCGTCATCCACAGAAGGAACACTCGTATAGAATGTGTGCTCTAACGTTTCAATTCCTGTAAATTCAAAGATTCCAGCATCGCTCGTTTTCTTCATTGCATCAAACATACCGCTTGCTGTATAAGCTTCTTTCGTATTTCCCATTGTGGATAATAGCAACCCTTTTTTACCAGTTAGTAACTTTTCAATGCCATTTTCACCATAAGCATACGCAAACCCATGGCTAAACACGCGATCAACATATCCTTTTAAGAGTGCTGGAAGACCAGCCCACCAAACTGGATAAATGAAAGTAATGCTATCAGCCCAAGTGATATGGTCTTGCTCTTCTTTAATATCAGCTGGCGTATTTCCTTGAGAAAATGAGACGAAATCAGAAGAACCTAATACTGGGTTGAAGTTTAACTCGTATAAATCACGAACTCGTACTTCATGACCTTTTCCTTCTAGCTCAGATTTTACTGTTTCTAAAACGGCATGATTGAAGCTTTGTGGATTTGGATGTGCATAAACGATTACATGTTTCATGTTGTTTCCTCCTATTTGTGGGTATGTAGATAGTTTGTTCAAATAATCTAATATTTAATGTAACTATTATAGTTACGATGTGGTTATCTCGTCAAACGATGTGATTCTATCCACAGGTACATGTAGCTGTTCTCTTAATGCTTGTGCACTGCCAAAATGATCAAAGTGCCCATGTGTTAATAAAGGTAACGAAACATCTGCGGAAGAGATGTTTCGTTTTTTTAGTGCTTGTAAGATCAGCTTCTCATCTCCAGGTCGTCCTGTATCTACAATAATCGTTTTATCACCACGAATGAGAAAAATATTAGAAAACCCTAATAGTATTTGCTCAATCAAAATAACACCTTCTATATTTAGAATAAAATCCGTTTCTCCTTCGCCTCTTTTATCCACTGTGGAAATTCATTCAACAAGTTGTTATATAACGTTTCATCTGTTGTTTTCTCGATATCTCGAATGTAGAAAAAGTTAGCATTATCAATGAAACGGCCTTCCATTTCGTCTAGTTTTCTAAGAACATCAAATTTACCGTTCCCAATCCCAACAAACTGCCAAAAAATTGGTTGGTTAGAAGAGGATATAACCGGTTTTTGAATGCCTTTTTTACAGCCGCCATCGTTAATAAAAATAACAAAGGCAGGTTCTTCACTTTTCTCTTCAATGGTGTACTTTCTAATAATATCTTCCATTACTTGCGGCTCTTCATTTCGGCCGAATTTATGGATAGCGTTATTATTTAAAATGTGTTTTTCTACATAACTAGCAAAGTCTTTTTCAGTAACGGCTGGTAATCTTGAAAATTCGTTATCATATACCCAAATATCTAGTGAGCCGTCATCATCAAATTGACTTGCGACCGCAAGAACACGTTCCACAACTTCCTGAACAGTGCCGTTTTTATAAAGTGTTCGCATAGATCCAGAAATATCTAATACGAGTGCAACTTTTGCGACAACGCCTGTTAATTTCTTTTTCTCCAATACAACGCGTACTGCTTCTTTTCGTAATGTAATTGTACTCATGTATAATCGCTCCTTTTTTATCATGTGAATGTATAGATTACGCAGTAGGAAGAGAATTATGGATCATTTGGAGTACGTTACTCACGATGTCCTCCGCTGCATATATACCCATTTCAGTTGTTCTTACAATATGAGGTGATAAATTTCTTTGCTTTGTTTCAAGTTCACCGTGAAGAGGTGCAATTGCGTAATTTGATTTTTCTAGCATGCATAAATCAAGTAATGAATCTCCAGCTGTAATGACTGTTTTTGCTTGGATTTTTTCTTGTACATACTGGACAGCATCCCATTTGTTCACAGGCTTTGGCACAAAATATAATTTTCTACCTTGCAGTGAATGAGTCCATCCTTGTGTGTCTAGCCAATCTGTGAAGGTGGTTAGTTCGTCATACGGAATGTTTTCTCGATTAATGATGCAATAATGAAATAAGTTATCTGCTGTTTTTTGTGAAAGAACCCATTCCTTATGGGAGATATTTTGAAATTCTGTTAAAATGTCTTCTTTCTCCATACATGCTGCTAAGCGTTTCGTTTGTATGCTTCTCCAAGTGCTATCTTGCTTACCGTTGTGAAGAATAGTACCGCCGTTACTCGTAATCGCATATTCTGGTATGATCTCGTTTTGAAATAGTGTAATACGTTGAAACTGTTCAATCGTTCGTGTTGTAACTGGGATGAATTGTGATTGTCGTTGTAATTGTTTTAATAAAAAAATGGTTTTGTGTGTGATAAAAGAAATTTCTTTCCCATCTAATGTCTCAATAAGCTGAATCTGTTCGTCTTCTATATGAGCGCGAAACGCTTTACGTGAATAAATGAGTGTTTGATCAAGATCACTTGCAAAAATCATGAAGTTGTCCTCCCAAGCGGTTTAATGAGTCCGCAGCACGAGTACGCCATATTTTTATAGAGTTCTACTGGTACATTTTTTTCTTTTGCAAGAAGTAAAATGTGTCTTAAATCTGGATTGTTTTCGCTTTGGATTAAAATTTTCCATGGTACTCGTCTAAGTAAAACACGTGTGGTCTCCCCGACACCTGGTTTAATAAAATGTATATTTTCTATTCCAAAATGATTTTGAATAGAGATAACATCTTGCATACCTTGCCAAGATGGTTCCGCATAGGTAGTAATAATGTGCTCTAGTTCTGTTGTGACGTCGGCATTAATAGTAGGGAATAACGCTGTAATTTCTTCAATGAAGAAATTAGATACATCTTCTGTTTCTAATTCTTTATAATATTTGGCGCCGTGGAAATCGTTCGGACCAATATAAGTTTCATTTAAAACTGTGCGGCTCATTAATCCTGATACGGTTGCGTTTAAACAAGCGCTTGGAATGAGAAAATCTTCTCGTGTTCCGTATATAGAAGTACAATGGCCTGAATCAGCGAGCACTGCCATGCAGTCTGAAACATATTCATGATTCTTTTCGTTAAATGTATGCACAGATTGGCGTAGTTCTTTTTTTATCGCACCTTTGCCAGTCCAGCCATCAATGAACTGAATCGTTTGGTTTGGATGCTGCTGTAAAATATAGTGCAGTGCGTTTTCATCGATGCCGCGGCCTCGAATAATAGAAATACTATAATGCGGCAAGTCGAGATGATATTGATAGCGAATGTATCGTTTTATTAAAATGCCAATTGGTGTACCGGCTCTCGCTAGTGAGACGAGAACAAGCTTCTTTCCTTTCGTCTTTATAATTTGCTCAGCTACTACACCGACTGCAATAGCTAATTTCCGCTTGTATTGCTCGAGTGAAGCGAAAAATAAATCTAGATAAGGCTTAGATGGTTTATATTCAATCGGAAGCATTTCAGCGTAATGTATGCCCGATTGAATTGCTTGTTCCCTTTCCTCTGTTGCACGTTCTTCTATGGCATTACTAATATCCTTTAATAGAAAAATAGCATCCTCTTTCGCATAACTACCGATAAGATGAGGGGTTTTGGCCCTGGTCATACTTCGTCACTCTCGCTTTCTACTAAGCTCTTAAATGAAACGATATGAATGAGCGGAATAACTGCTTGTAATTGTTTGAGAAGGGGACGTAAAGCAACCTCATCTAAATCACGCTCTATAAAAAGAAAGACTTCGTCGTAGTCACCAGGATGGACGTTATAAAAATAATTTGTAACGGCTTTATCTTCAGGATTTTCATAGGAAAAGCGATTATGAATCGCGTATTGCGTATGAGAACTATAAGGATGAATCGGACTTCGCGTTGTTGATTGATAGGAAATATTTTCTCCCATTTCAGCAGCGATTCGCATTGGAATGTACATAAATTCACCAGTTCCTAAGCAGAGTGTACATTTGCCTTTTCTGGCTTTTTTTAATTTGCTGCCAACATTTCTAGCAAAAGAGTCGATATGATTTTGATCATCGGATGAAATACCAAAGCGACCTGTATAGTTGATGTAGTTGGCCTTATGTTGCCCGGATGTATAAGGAAGAGTAGGACATGAAATCATATGTCTTTCTATCGCGGGCTCTATTGATTTGTAAGCTGGTTTATTATGTGAATCGGAAGTAACAACAGGACTACCGATTACGTGAATGGAACCGCTTAATAAAGAAATCACATGAATCGTAATATAAAGTTCTTGTTCGAGCTCTGTAAATTGTTTTCGATGCGCATCTGAGCGCCAATCTAATAAAGAGACAACAATGTATTCTTTTCTTGGAAATTTTTCTTGGATGGACTTAATTATATTAAGCACGGTTTTTCCCGTTGTCATTTCGTCATCCACAAGGACGATAGGTTGTTCATTTTGGAAATAGCTTTTGTCCACATAGCAACGATGCGATGTCGCATGAGAATGTTCCTCTTCGAATGTAATGATAGGATCGATTTGTGAGACCATCTCCCTTGTTGTATGAACATATTTTGCATTTTGGAAACATTGAAACATTGAGTGACCTAATGCGGTAGCTGTTTCTGCAAACCCGATAAATAAGACTTCTTTTGCTAGCGGAAATTGATAATGAAGGATGCTCTCTAGCTCATTATGGGTACTGTCTTTAGAAGAAATTAGGCTAAGAATTTCTTTTTGATATGGATGATTTGTATGATGTAGCACTTCCATATATCTTGCAGCAAGAGCAAATCCACTAGCTAAAGCAGTTTCAGATTGAACAGGAAGATGTTTTCCTAAAATGGTGCTTACAAATAAAAAACTGCGTTTCTTATTCATTCTAGCGGCCATTTGAAAGAGTCGATCTGGCGATAATAAATATGGATTATGTAACACATCTATATGAACTGTTATTTTATTTAATATGTGGTATGTGTACGTTTTGCTTTGATTTTTCGGTAAGGAGATCGATGAAAGTTTGTTGTTCATGCAGCACCCCGTAAATGTTAGATTTTAAAAGTGTTTTACGAGCCCAATTATAATGTGGCTTCACTTCATTCATTTTGTTAGAAAAGCTGCTTTTCATTACGCCGTTATATGTCTTCGCAACTTCGAAAATCGTTTTTGCATCTAAATAATCCTCTAATGTTACAACATGCATAGCTTGTACGAGTTTAATGTGGGAAGGGTGGATGACCGTTTTTCCAACCAATCCATTTGCTTGATCAAGCAAGACTTCATGAAGTAACCCATCCTCGTACCGATGAAGCATATCTTCACGCATTGTAAGCCCAGCGTTGCCTAATGATTCACGAAATGGTGTTTGCCGGAGCTGTGGTTTCAGTACGCGTTGATTGTTTCCGAAGTACTCCCACACTGGCCCAGATATAACATATTCATCTGCCTTTCTAGCAAAAATATTGATAATATCAGAAATACAATCGCGAATAATAGAAATGTCATAAATCGTCGTATCCTTGTTACGGCGAATGCCAAATAGACCTGAAAAATCAGTCGCACCAATTCGGATATTTAAAATAAAATCACGATAAGAATCTAAGATTTTTTTAATTGCTAGTAGCGTATCAATCCGCGTTTCTTTATAAATAATTTCCGGAGACTCTAAAATAGGCATCCCATAAAGTGAAAGCGAATATGTTTCGTTTATATCCGATAGTTCATGAATGTAAGACAGTCCGTTTGCCGGAGTGAACTTAGGAAAAACAAAACCGCTTATATACTGAATGGCACTCCCAAGTTCATGAATGAGTGAACGCATTTGTTTTGGTTCACGAATCCGGATAAAGAGAAGTGGTATATCTGATGGAAGAGATTTATTTATATCAACCATATGAGCCAATAGTTGTATTTGTATGACGACGTTTTGCTCGGCAAGTTTCACGTCTTCATCACTAATGGAATCTTCTAAACAAAGTACAATCGATGCTGTACCTTCGTGCCTTTTTCTAACGATGTCATCTGCAATGGTTCTCTTTGTTCCAGGTGTATATAGAGTAGCACCTAATGCATAAGCTAATTGGTCTTTTTGTATGTTTTTTGAAAACTCAATAGGCTGCTGATAGAAAAGTTTTTGCTTTTCTTCAACAGAGAGGTAAGAAAAATACTTCAAATTGTCACCACCTTATTTAGAGCCTGCGACCCAGTTCATGTTCCATTTGTAATGTCGATCCATTTCTAGGTGCCCTCTAAAATATTTCACCAGCCTTTGTACTTTGAATGTTTCATTATTTACATTTTCGAGCATTGCAATTGCACATGTGTTGAAACCGTTGCGGTACTCGTTCATTTTTACAATAATATCTGGGCCGTTTTCCTGTTTTAATGTGACAATACCATCAACCTGTGACCAGTTAGCTACGCCTTCATAAATATAAGAGAAAATTAATATCCTTTTTATTTCATGAACCATATCCCCGTTAATACGTAAATTCTCCCCTTTATTCGAAGCGCCAGTACGATCGTCTTGATCTAAATGAATGTAAGGCTCACTATAAAATGAACCAAATACATTTCCGAGCGGCTGTACAACGCCTTTCCATCCATCTTTAAATTCAAACAAACAACCTAGATCTAAATCTACTTGAGGTGAGAAGTTTGACGATAAAGATGAGAAAAATCCTTTTTGTTTTGGGGTACTTTGTTTACTCCAGTTTAAATTCACTGTAATTTCTCCAAGAGGCTTGTCCGTTTTTTGCAGGTTAATCGTATCTCCAGGTTTTTTTAGTTCAATTTTAGAAAGGTTACTCCTTTTTGAAATTGAAGAAGGTACAGGAGTCGCCTTTGCAAAAAAATCAAGTGGTATATGGGATAAACCAAATTGTTTGGCCAGTTCGATAAGCCCGCCTTGCAAACCACGACCGATAGCACCAAATTTCCATTCTTCTTTGTAACGATAGACTTCACAGACGATTAGTGCCGTTTCGGATGCGAAATGTTCTTCAAGATTATAGCAGAACATTTCTTCATCGTTTGCTGAGTTTAGAATGCGGACGTAAGAGTGAGCTATTTGTCCAAATGTTTGTAGACGAGTTTGTGCCTCATGAATCGTAATAGTAAAAATAATGCGTTCAATATGAGATGGGAGTTTAGAAAGGGCGATAAGAAGCTCCTCGTCATCGCCAGATCCTGCTCCTGTAAGATTGTCTGATGAAAGTGTAATCGCACCTTGTAAAGCAGACTGTTGTTTATAAAAGATAATATGGTCTGTTGTTGTCAAACGTCCGTTTGCATCTAATAAAAAAGCAGCAGCATCTAAATCGAATGTATGTGCATTTGATTTTGTAGGAAGGTCCCAGCCAAGACCTATTTTTATATGAGTTAATGTAGGGTTTGTTTTTGTTAAATCTACCTTTTGTCCTTTACATAACTGTAGGGGCATTTCGATTTCACCTCATTTAGAATAATTAATTCAATCGTAACACGCTAACAAAAAATTTCCAATTTACTATTCGTAAAATTTACAAACTTTTCAAAAATAGAAGGTGAATTTCAAGGTTTTTGTAGAACTTTGTTAGTGAGTAGTTTTTAGAAAGGAAGAGGACAGATGGATATACACAAACTAACAGAGGAAGAAGCAAAAGAAATCAATACATGGCAATATGAGAGGCCGTATTCATTATATAGCTTTTCAGGAAGTGAGGAGGTAATAGAAGAACTATTAGATGGTACATATTATGGCTGTTGTAATGAACACGGAAAACTAATTGGCTACTTTTGTTTTGGGGAAAATGCACAAGTGCCAGGGGGAAGGGAGGCAAAATTATACGTAGGAGAAGATACTATAGACATTGGGCTTGGCATGAAACCGGATTTAACAGGGAAGGGGCTTGGTCGCACTTTTTTTCGGGTAGGAATGCAATTTATGGAAGAGAAATTGCAACCAAAGAAGATTCGTTTAAGTGTGGCAGGGTTTAATCGACGTGCAATTGCGTTATACGAGAAGATAGGTTTTACAGCAGAAGCAACTTTTTTTAGCCGAGGAAGAGAGTTTATTTTAATGATATATTCCTGTAGTGAAAAGAAGGATTGAAGTATTACATAAGAGAAAATCAGGTTAAGGTACAGCATATGAAATAAAAAAAGGCCGATTTTTCATCGGCTTCTTATATTTCATATGGATAGTCTCAAGGAGAATCTATTATTTTTCTACGATCTAATTTTTCTAGGACCGATCATTAATTTGATTGCTGTACTTTTCTCATTGTTGATTACAATATCTGAAAATGCTGGGATGATAACTAAGTCCATACCGCTAGGAGCTACGAAGCCTCTTGCAATCGCAACGGCTTTTATTGCTTGGTTCAAAGCACCGGCCCCAATGACTTGAATTTCTGTATTACCTTTTTCCCTTAATACACCGGCAATTGCACCAGCAACTGAATTGGGATTCGATTTTGATGATACTTTTAATATATTATCCATATACACTGCTCCCTTTGTCATTTAGTGTGTTTTTTTTGAATAATAAAAGGAATGTAAGTAACATATCTTTCATACATATTCAGATTCCAATCAAGCAGAACTGTTAAACTTAATCATTCGCTATTTTTTAGGTTATTCCTGTTTGTGAGGATAAATAAAAGATGAGAGTTGTATGAAGCAATTGTCACTGGCTATATAAAAAGAGGTTTATATTGAAAAAAACGGACCTAGTATATGGGTCCGTTTTTTGGTATCTAGCTCCATCCTCCTCACATTCTAAGCAAGCCGCTTGCGCTTTTAAAGATATCTAGCTCCAGCGGCTAGAATGTTCGGTGGCTTCGCTTCTTCCGTCGAGGCAAAAAGCGCCTCTATGTCAGAAGCTCCATCCTCCTCATATTCTGAACGAGCCGCTGCTGTTTTTATCTTTTTTAATCAGCATGCTCCGCACGATGCGCCAAACGACTGGAAGCAGCAGCGGCGATACCTCCAACGATATCGTCAAGGAATGTATGAACTTTTCCAGATGATTTATCGTTTAAGTGTTCTAAAATCCCTGGTTTTAATTTGTCGATATATCCAAAGTTTGTAAACCCGATGGAGCCGTACACGTTGACGATAGAAAGGGCGATAACCTCATCAATTCCGTATAACCCTTCATCACGTTTAACGATATCTTGTAACGGTTCACTTAACAATCCCTTTTCAGCAAGGACATCTAGTTCGATTCCTGTAATAAGGGCGTTTTGTACTTCACGTTTTGATAGTACACGTTCTACATTATAACGGCATTCGGCCATCTCTAAATTAGGATGGTATTTCTTTTGAAGGAAATGAACAAGCTCAGCGATATCATCAATTGTTACACCACGCTCTTGTAGTAGTTGTAATGCTCTTTCTTGTAGTTGATTTGATTCTTTCATGTTTATCACCTTTTTTTCTTTTTATTATTTGTATACGTTTTACTGCTTTATCATATGCATAGGAATGAAAGGCGGGCACAGGCTCATATATATATAGAAAAAACATAGGTGGCGACGATGATGATCCAGCACATTTATGAGCATTATCATATGCATGTCCAAGAATTAATCCCCCTTGGCCCCTATAAAAGTTTTTGGGTTCGCAATAAAATTTATGTACTTCTTCCGATTGGAAATATGGAGGAAGAGGTACTTGTTGAAATGAAAAAATTAAGCGATTATATGAACCAGCAAGGGGATATGACTGTTGCGACTTTCGTTCCGACAGTGCACGGTTACTATGTAAGTGAGATGGGAGAAAAAAATTACTGTTTATTAAAAGGTATGCGTTTGCTTGATCGAAATGCTCTTTCGTTAGGTAGTGAGCTTTCTTTATTTCACAAACGAGGTGCCTTTTTTCCAGAAGCAATTGAACAATTAAGTCGCATTGGTGAATGGAAGGCATTATGGGAAAAAAGACTTGATCAATTAGAGCGATTTTGGCAATCCCAACTTATAAATCATCCGTCAGATGTATTTGATCAACTATTTATTGAGTCTTTCCCATATTATTTAGGCATTGCTGAAAATGCAATTCAATATGTTGTGGATACAGAAATAGATGATATACCTCAGCTTGCCGATGCAGCAACAATCTGTCAAGAACGCTTTAGCCCTTTATTATGGCAGCAAACTAATAAATTAAAAATCCCTATCGATTGGGTATTTGATCATCCAAGTAGAGACTTGGCGGAATGGATCCGGTATGTATCGGTAGAAAAAAAGAAAGATTGGGAACAAACCATTTTTCAGTTTGTAACAGATTATGAGAAAAATTACGTGCTCTCTTCTTTCGGATGGCGTCTGCTATTTGCGCGTCTCCTCTTTCCACTTCACTACTTTGAAACGGTAGAACGATATTACTTGACGAGCGATGAAGAGCAAAAAAGCATGTACCGAGACCACTTAGAAGACATTTTAAACGATGTGAACCGTTCAGAGCAATTTATGAAGCATTTTTACGGATTTCTTCGTCGGCCTGCTGATAAGCTTGGAATTCGAAAATTAGATTGGTTGTCTTAAATGAATTTTACAAAAAAGAGACCGATATTGGTCTCTTTTTTGTAAAGGATCTAGTGTCAGCGGCTAGAACAGTCGGCCATTTCGCCCCTTCCTGTGAGGTAAAGAGCACCTCTTCAGGGTCTTCAATGTCCTCCTGTTCTAAACGAGCCGCTTCTGCTTTTAATTTAAAATACTTGTTCTACTTCGATAACGCCTGGTACTTCTTCAAGTAGGGCGCGTTCGATACCAGCTTTTAATGTGATTGTAGAACTTGGGCAGCTACCGCATGCACCCATAAGGCGTAGTTTTACGATACCTTCTTCAATATCTACTAATTCAACGTCACCGCCATCACGAAGTAAGAACGGACGTAATTTATCTAATACTTCTAGTACTTGTTCTTGCATATTTGGGTTTTCCATTTTTATCGACTCCTTTCATCCATTTTATTATAATCAAGATACAGCGGAAAATCTATTTTTTCTGTTCTTGTTTTATTGTCGAAATATTGTATCATGTTTTACAATGTGTTTTTTCAGTATAGTGGACAAGAATTGAGCTTGTAAAGAGATGTGCTTATAAAATGAGTCATTTACGTGTACTGTTAGAACAGAGAAGTGGGGGAGAAATAATGGTAAATGTTCAAGTATATGGGGCAAAAGTAATTTGTGCGAGCTGCGTTGGGATGCCATCGTCGACTGAAACATTCGAATGGCTACAAGCTGCAATCGGTCGCAAATATGAAGGGAAAGATAATGAATTTAAGTTTGAATATATTGATATTCAAGAAGAACAAGCAGATGCTGAGAAAAAGGCTTTTGCAGAGCGTGTCATTGAAGAGGATTTATTTTATCCAGTTGTTCTTGTGAACGGAGAAATTGTCGGAGAAGGGAATCCTCGTTTGAAGGATGTATATGAAGAAATCGAGAAATATTTATAATACAAAAGCCTTTGCGGTTGCAAAGGTTTTTCTTACATATTTATATGGAAAAAATAGTTAGTGAGAGGGATGGATATGGAAAGTGTAGTGAAACAGGGGTTACCAGAGGAAGTAAAGGGTCTTATGGACCAATATGTGATGGGATTACAGAGTATCTTTTTTAAGGAAGAGTTAATTGGGATATATGTATATGGTTCGATCGCTTTAGGAGCATTTCATTTAGATACAAGTGATGTTGATTTTATTACAGTAACGAGAGAGCCGATCAGTGAAACGAAGAAGCTACAAATAACCGAGTTACATAAAAAACTGAGTAAAAGCATGTTAGGAAGACGAATGGACGGTATGTATATTCCCCTTGCTGATTTAGGAAAGGCTAATGAAGAAATGTCGCAGTATGTCTATTGTGCAGAGGGAAAATCCCATACAGGACATTGGGATGTGAATGCGGTAACGTGGTGGACGTTAAAAAATCAAGGGATTACTGTAATTGGAGAGGAAGCAAATGAGCTTCCGTTTCAGACACCATGGAGTGATGTAGTAGAAACGATGCAGTATAATGTAAAGCAGTACTGGAGTGAAAAAGCATCACGACCATATTTGTTTTTAATTGAAGAATGGGTAGAATCAGCTGTTGTAACGATGGGGCGTATTTTGTATACGTTAGAGCATAAAACAATTGTTTCAAAAGATGAGGGATTACAATATATGATAAAATTGTCAGCTGAAGAATGGATGCCTTTGCTACAAGAGGTAGAGCGGATACGTCATAATAAGGGAGCGAAACGAACGATTTCCATTTGGAAGCGGGCAAATATGACGAAGAAGTATTTGCTTAGTGGGATAGAGGAATGCCGGAGGAAGTGGGAAGCGTAGTATAAGCAAAATGTAGATAATACCAACCTAAAAGTAAGGCCTCTATAGTCATCACTATAGAGGCCTTTTTGTACACTACTTAGCTACTTTTATTATGCGGTAGAGGTATCTTCGTCTTTCCGCACTTCAAAAAATTCATTTTTGCACAGGTATTTAAAAATTCTTTGTGTAACTTGTTCTTCTTGATCTAATAAGAAGCGGTGATCAAACGCATAGAATGATTGTCCTTGAATTAATTTGACGTAGTACATCATACATACCTCCATTATAAAACGATCCAAATTAAAAGAGTCACCACTTATAATGACCATAAATTGGAATTTGATACTTAGAATATTCATTTGGGATGTGAACTGGGAGGATGCAAAAACATTTGTAACTAATAGAGAGAGTTAATATAAAACGAGTTCACAATAGGATGCGAACTCGTTTTATATTAACTATTTTTCCAACGATCTAATTTATGAATATTTCGTGTGAAAAATTTAGACAAAAATCTAGGGAAACCAAATGAAACCATTTTATTTTCCACAAGCTGTTTCATCTCATCTACTGTGATATGTGGATGAGTGAATTCTCCATTTTCATAGCAATGACTGCAATACGTTGTACTTTTGTCGCCATTTTTTTCTGTGCCGCCACCTTTTTCATCTTTTGAAAATGGCATGCCGCAGCTTTGACAATTCTTATGTTTTTTCATGAAAGTCGCCTCTAATTTATATAGTCTCAATGATTATAGTATGTTTTTTTTAGAGACACAATGCCTTTAAGGTTCCAGATTTTTCAACTGACACCGCGTGTTAAAGAAGGTTTTATACCCAAGTTGTAAAAAGATAATGACAGAAAAAGCTGTACTTCCGGAAATACCAAGTATAATGGCAATTTGATATTGAATGGCGGTAAACGGTGAAACACCTGATAAGATTTGTCCTGTCATCATTCCTGGGAGACTAATGATGCCCATTCCGACCATGGAATTAATCGTTGGTAAAATGGCAGAGTCGAAAGCATCCCTTATAAGCGGAGCAGTTGCTTGTTTTGGCGTTGCTCCAAGCATAAGCGCACCTTCAATGTGTTCGCGTCTTGATTTCATGTTGTTTAAGAATGTATTTGCACCAAGGGATATACCAGTCATAGCATTTCCGATCAGCATTCCGGCGATCGGAACAATATACTGAGGGGCATACCAAGGATCGTGTCCGATAATGACAAAGATAAATAACAAAAGCGGCCCAATCGATCCCGCAATCATGGAGAGAGCGGCCACGCGTTTTAATTCTTTTGACATAGGTATATTTATGCGTTTATAAATGTTAAAAATAGCAAATGTCGTAATAGAAGTGATGATAGCGATTGTATAAAATGGACTGCTATTTTCAAATATGTATGTAAGTACGTATGCAACAAGTACAAGCTGAATAGTCATACGAAGTGTAGCAATGGCAATTTGTTTTTCACGTGGTATGCCTTTTAATTTTACAAGTCCGATTAAAATGATAATGAAAATATATGCCGCAGCAAGTTGCCAAATTTGTAGTTCAATAACGCCCTTCAAGTGCGTACACTTCCTTTCTAATAGCGCCTTTCGTTTTACTAATTTCAATAATGTCATCAGCGATTTCTGCTGGAAGCTGTTGTGAATGGGTGATGAAAATAACAGTTTTCTTTTTTTGTTTCGCGGTGGCAATGAAATTTTTCATGACACGTCTTTCTGTCTCAGCATCTAGTGCAGAAGTTGGCTCATCCAATAAATAAACAGATGGGTCCATAAGGAAAACACGAGCTAAGGAGAGCCTTTGTTTTTCACCACCGGATAATGAAGAAGCAACACTTGTTAAATCTTTTTCCAAACTTACAAGTGCTAAAACTTCTTGTAATGATTCATCAGTTGGGAATGGTTTTTCTGAAAAGCGAAGTCCAATTAACAGATTATCTTTTACCGTTCCATCAAATATGGGAGGCATTTGCCCGAGCATAACGACTTCACGACGTAACGGAATAGGTGGATAAGACGAAATAGGTACCCCGTTATAGTTGATTTCGCCAGAAGTTGGTGATTGTAGATCGTTGAGCATGCGAAGCAGTGTACTTTTACCGCTTCCGCTTTCACCGATAATACAGGTGACTTTTTCTCTGTGAATTTCGAGGTAAGGAATATGTAAGATATCTTTAAATGTTACGTTTTTTAATAGAAACATAATTTTCCCCTTTCTGATTTGATATAAGTCGTGGCTATTAAAATAAAAGTAAACTTTCCCTTGCTCACTTTATTTTAATATGGTGTGGGATAAAATGTAAAAAACAAGAGCGCATCGCTCTTGTTTTTTAACCATTATGATATTTATACATCCAAAGAAGACCGGATTTTAAAAGCCGAGGAACTCGTCCCATTAACGGCTGATTTGCTAACAGTCCGAACCCGTGTTTTTTGCCAAGCGAACCGAGAACACCTTTTAATTTAATAACAGGTAGTTCATCAGGAAGTGGTTCATTGTTCCAACGTTTTAATAATATTTGGACAATTTGTTCACCTTGACCTTCAGCAAGTTGTGCAGATGGTGCGTGTGGAAGGGCTGCACAATCTCCTACAACATAAACGTGTTCGTTGTTTGGAATATTATGATATTTTGTTAATACAACCCGCCCGCTACTATCTTGTTCGACTGGAAGGTTCCGAACAACTTCGTTCGCTTGAATGCCTGCTGTCCATACAATGGCATCACATTCAAGTGGTTCATCGTGGTTGTATACAATGTTCGGTTCTACTTTCGTAATATTAGAGTTTCTTATAATGGTAACATTATGTTTTACAAACCAATCTTCTACGTATCTACTTAATTTTTCTGGGAACGGGAATAAAATACGATCCTTTCGGTCAAATAAATAGATTTTTAAATCCGAACGGCTTTCTCGTAGCTCACTTGCAACTTCAACGCCGCTTAAACCAGCACCGACAACAGCGACAGTTGCATTTGGTTCTAAACTGTTTAATTGTTCATATGTTTTACGAGTTTGTTCAATTGATTGAAGGCTATGTGTATATTCTTTCGCACCCGGAACGTTATGATATTTGTCTTCGCAACCAAGACCGATAATTAAGTCGTCATATTCGACAACTTCGCCTCCATCGAGATGAACGGCTTTGTTTTCAAGGTCAACATTCGTTACAGTACCGTATTGAATGTTGAGGCGTGGGTGTTCTGGAAACGGAATGCGAATATGCGTCTCTGAAATGGTGCCTGCTACTAATGCGTAATATTCTGTTTTAAAACAGTGGTATGGTACTTTGTCGATTAATGTCACTTGGACATCATCTGGAAGTTGATTGTTTGGAAGAAGCCGTTGTAGAATTCTCATTCCGCCATAGCCCCCGCCCAGTAATACGAGGTGTTTCATGATGGATTACCCCTTTTCTGTTGAAATATCCCCTAATCATACAATTTTATATTGAAAAAATATTTTGACTTTACTCATTCAAATTATATCGAATTTGTGAACAAATAACAATGCATGAATGTGTACTCTGTTGTACAATAGGAAGAAAAGTGGGGGGCTGTTTTAGTGAAAAACAACAGAAACCATTTCTTTTCGTTTGAAGAGAGCGTCCGCTGATGGATAGAAGAGGTCAGAGCCTAATTTTTCCCCGTGCGGTGTGAGACCAGAAGTAGGAAGTAAGTGAAGGTTCTTTTTTGTTTTCATGGTAGTGATTTGTATGGTGGAAAATACATAGAAAAATCTTTTGCTTCGAAATAAAATAGTCAAGTAGCTAAATAGTTTATTAGGTGTAATGAAACCAACAAGAAACAACAGAGTTTTCTTTATATAAATTGATTTTATATAGATACAGGGGGGATTATTTTGATTAAGCCGTTAATTGAATTTTGTGTAGGTAACCTTGCAAGCGGCTCACAAGCAGCGTTAGAAAAGTTAGAAAAAGACCCGAATCTAGATGTTATGGAGTATGGCTGTCTTGGATATTGTGGTATTTGTTTTGAAGGGCCGTTTGCGCTTGTAAATGGTGAAGTCGTACAAGGAGCAACGGTAGAGGAACTTGTGAAAAATGTATATGATTATTTAGATGAAAACCCAATGTTTTAAGGCGTTGCACATAAGCAACGTCTTTTTTTGTGGTTGCACCGGTGTAAAAATTTTTGCGGAGGAAATGCTAAGAAAGACTTTGAACGTTAGAGCTGACAGAATGAACAGTATTGGGCAGATTTGCAAATGTACTCAGCGCTGCAACTATAGGGGTGTTTGGATGAATAAAAAAAGCCCTTTCCGAGAAGGGCTTTTTTCTTACACAATTTGTGTAAGAGCGGCTTTTATATATAAGCCATCAAAATGTTGTCAAATATGAGAAACGGGGACGTTCTTATTGTGTTCCAAAAGCATGCATTTTATACTTGAAATAACAAATTTTTTTTGGAGTGAATGAGGATGAACCAATTTTCTTTTACAAAAATGCATGGTCTTGGGAATAGTTATATATATGTCAATATGTTTGAAGAGCAAATTCCGGAAGAGGAGCTATCTCTTGTAGCGGAAAAAGTGTCCAATATTAACACGGGAATTGGTGCAGATGGGATGATTTTAATTTGTCCATCAGAGGTAGCACCAGTGAAAATGCGCATGTTTAATAATGATGGATCGGAAGGGAAAAGCTGCGGGAACGGGCTACGCTGCGTAGCAAAATATGCGTATGAGCATAAGCTAGTAGAAGAGAATGTTTTTACAATAGAAACATTGGCAGGAATTGTAACGGCTGAAGTAACAGTAAATGACGGTATCGTTACATTAGCTAAAATTGATATGGGAGCACCTCGTTTAACCCGTGCAGAGTTACCAATGCTTGGTGAGGGAGAAACACCATTTATTCGTGAAAATTTCCTATACAATAATCATCGCTATGCGTTTACTGCTGTTTCGATGGGGAATCCGCACGCGGTCATTTTTGTTGATGATGTGGAAAAAGCGCCGCTGACAACATTAGGACCGGTACTTGAAACTCATGAAATGTTCCCAGAACGAGTGAATGTGGAATTTATTGAAATTGTAAATGACAATGAAATGAACTTCCGCGTTTGGGAACGTGGATCAGGTGTGACACAAGCTTGTGGAACAGGGGCGTGCGCAGCAGTTGTAGCAGCTGTGTTAAATGAAAAAATGAAGCGCGGTGAGGAAATTACAGTTCACTTAGCAGGCGGTGATTTAATGATTGCCTGGACAGAAGAAGGGAACGTTTTAATGAAAGGACCAGCCGAAGTCATTTGCCGCGGAGTGTATGAGTACAAGATAGAAGCGTAAAGATGTATAATAGAACGAGAGAAGAAAGGAAGGTGGATTTCATGATTGATGTAACAGAACAAGCAGCATTTCAAATTAAAGATATGTTAAAAGATGCTGAAGATGGAGAAAAGTACGTTCGTCTTGCTGTACATGGCGGTGGATGTAGCGGTCTTTCTTACGGCTTAGGATTTGAAAGAGAACCAAATGAAGACGACACAGTGCTTGAATTTTTCGGTGTTGAATTTGTTATTGATAAAGAAAGTGCTCCGATTGTAAAAGGAGTAAAAGTTGATTACAAGCAATCGATGCTTGGCGGTGGATTCACAATCGATAATCCGAATGCAATCGCATCATGCGGCTGTGGGTCATCGTTCCGTACAGCGACGAACGCTGGTAAGCCGGAAGAGTGCTAATCAAAACCTTCTCACAAATGAGTGAGAAGGTTTTTACTATCTTACAAAAGTGTAATGTTCATGTCATGTTTTTGAATTTCGCCTCATGTAAAAAGAGATTATGATAACAATATAATAAACGAATATATGAGGTGAAGGACATGAAAAAATATATTGCACTTTTTAGTATTTTAGTTGTATTTGCAAGCTTGTTAGCTGGTTGTGATTTAAATCGCATTGGAACAGATGAATACTATGTTCAAATTACAGCTGATGGAAAAGAAGGAATTTCACAATCCAATTCTGGTGAAAAGTATAAGCAATACGAGTATAAGTTAACTGGATTTGATAAAGAAGGAAAAGAAAAAGAATTAGAATTTACTGCTCCAAAAAATCTGCGTAAAGAAGCATTTTTACGTATATACTATTCTGAGAAGAAAGGCGTCAAGTCTTGGGAAGAAGTGAAAAAGGACGAGCTTCCTGCAAAAGTGAAAGAAAAATTAAGTGCGAAATAATGAAGAGGGAGTTGGCGTATGAGCCAGCTCCTTTATTTGTTTACAAAATCTTCTTCTGAAATGACTGTAAAGCCATGTCTTCGAAACAAAGCGGTTGTTACACCATAACCATCTTGCTTGTTTCCATTAAATTCTCCTGTATAGATGATAGAGCTTCCGCAAGATGGACTTCGTTCTTTTAAAATAATATATTCAGGTTTTAAATGTTCAACCTTTTGTAACGCTTTATAAGCTCCTTGGATAAAAGCTTCTGTTACATCATTTCCGTTTTGGTCTATAACTTTTGCATTTCGATCTAATACGTCATCACCATTCCCGCCAATTATTTCTGCTGATGGACGAGGAGTAGGTAATCCGCCTAATACTTCTGGACAGATGAGGACAGTGTCTTCTTTTTGCACAAGCTCTTCTATTCTGGAAATGAGATTGTCATTTCCGTCGTAACGACAAGCAATCCCCGCTAAACAAGCACTAATTACAATCATGTTTTCTACCTCGGTTCATCAAAAAATTTTTTAAAAAGTGCCCCTGTTTCTTCCTGACACCTATGTATATATGGGGTGATAAAAATGGGAGCTTTTTATAATTTAATGAAAACATATAGCGAATTTCAAAGTAAAGAAGAATTCAATATGTATCAGCAGCAAATCTTTACGCGTTATGGAGCTGACATAAATAAAACAGATTTTTTAGTGATTCGTTTGTTAGGAAGATATGCCGTTAATGAAAAACAAAAAACAGTTGGAGTTGCTTGTCCGTTAATGGAAACAATTGCGACCAAAATAGGAAAAAGTATTCGTACGGTTCGTCGTTCCGTTGCGAAACTGGAGGAACTCGGGATTATTGAACGAATTCCTACGAAAGAAAGACATAAGCGCGGAGGATATAGTGCGAACTTATATGTGTTTCGTAAAGGCGCTGTTGACCGCATGGATGACCGTATGAAAATGACCGCATGTAGAAAGGTGGAAAGTGTAGATGGTTGTAAGAAGGAAGAGGTGCAAGAAGAAAGGGAAACGATTCTTTTTAAAAACCTCCCTAAAGAAATACAAAAGAAAAATATAACGTATGAACTTGATGAAACATATTGTCGTCATGATGTTCCATTAACATTTATACAGGCGATTGTACCGATGTCGCGAAATCCGCAAACGATCAATGTGCTTTGGAGTAAAGTAGAACTTGCTTATAAAAAAAGTGGTCTACTCGAACAGGGCGTATTGCTGGAACAATTGATTACGGATGAAGACATGTATTCTCAGCTCATTCGTCGTACGAAAAGTGTTGTGAGAGCGTATAAGTTAGGGGAGATTCGTAAAGATGTTAACGCTCTTTTGTATAGCGCGATGCGGGATCTATTTTTAGAGATTGGATTAGAGTGGGGAGCAGCTATAAGAAGGAGCATGAAGGTAGATTTATTTAATCCATTCAAAAAAGAGTCATGCGTGTAAGTAACATGACTCTTGTCATTAATCAAATTTGCGTACGACAGGAACGCGAATTGCGACAAATAATACGAAGACAATAACGGCGATCGCGCCGCTTTTCATAATTGTTACAATCGGAATGCCAGCAGCAAGTGCGAGGGATGTAAATGCATAAGAAAGCGGGATGAAGCCCATGGATGAGAGCATGAGTAAGCTCATGACACGTCCCATCATTTCTTCTTTTACAGTTGATTGAATCATCGCCATTAATGGAACGATGGCCATCGCGATTGTAATGCCGTAAAATGCACCTGCAAGTAGCGCTTGCCAAAGTGTTGTACTAAAGTTAATGGATAAGAAGAAAACACCAGATAACAGCATCATAATAATACAAAACAAGCCGCGCCTACGATTAATGTTTTTAAGACCAACAATGACAGCACCGATTCCCATACCTGCTCCTACAGCAGCTTCTAAATAACTAAATTGAAGTGAGTCACCATGAAGAACATTTTTGACAAATAGCGGGAAACCAACTTGCATTGGGCCGATTAAAAATAGATTTAAAAAGGCGCTACAGATAAGGAAAGTAGAAAGAAAGGGTGACTCTTTTACATATAAAATTCCTTCTTTAATAGATGTAAACATTCCTTTTTCTGAACTCGGCTTTTCTTGTAATGTAAATTGAATTTTTTGAACGAGTAAAGCAGCAATAATGAGGAGCAGAATGGTAATGGTAAAGATGGTCTCATAATTACTAAACTTAATGAGAATCCCGCCCAGTACAGGTCCTAAAATTACTGATGCTTGGTTCGTCATTTGTGTAAGAGAATTCGCCTGTGTTAAACGATGTTTTTCTACAAGTTCCGGGAGAATGGAACCGTCTGCTGACCAAAAGAATGCGTCCGCTAATCCGAAAAATAAAGCAAACAAAGCAAATGTATATAATGTCACATGACCAACGATAAACCAAACGAGAATTGTTACGACGAGAAGTGCACGGATGATATTAGAATAAAACATAATATTTTTTTTCGGGAATTTATCTGCGACAGCTCCGCCAACAATCATAAAGATGAGTCGTGGGACGCTAAGTGCAACAAAGACAACGCCTAGTGAAGCTTCAAGATTTAATGTTTTTGCTATGTACCATGTTTGAGAAAATGTAAAAAAAGCTAAAGCAAAGCTTGAAGATAGAGTAGCTGCCCAGAGAAATAGGAAATTTGTATTTTTTAACAAAGGTGTCCCATTTTCTACTAAAGCAGATTTATTTTGTTGTAGTTCCTCCATATTGTGTCCTTTCTATGTACCAATTTTGAGTGGATATAAAATCTTATTAACAATCGTTTTATACAGTTTTGAGTCTTTCTATACTGCACTTTTTCATTGTAGACAAAAATCCCACATTTGCCCAGCGGATTTTTTTTTGATAAAAGATTTTCCAGTAGAAAACAGAAAAAAACCATCAGACGTTCTCTTCCCTTGGAGTGTTTGATGGTTTTTCTTGTTATGATTTTATAACTTTGATCCCTTTTACGATATTCCAAATAAAGAAGTATAAGCTAATAATCCCGCAAATGCATACAGTGATAATGGCACCGATTCCAAGTGTTACATCTGGTTGATCAGAACCAAGTCCCATAATTCCTAATACAATCATAGATATAAAAGCAGCAATGCTTGGAATGATATGTGTCCATAAAGCTCGTTTTGCATGAGCTTTCGTCTCGCTATCACCGATAATCCAAACGATGATTGGGAAAAGAAGCGGTGCAAAGAAGATACTCCAGTAAGAAAAAGCAGATAATAATTTATTTCCGTTCAAATCGGTCACCCCATAAGTTAGTGTTTGTTTTTATACTTTTAGTATGCAGGAAAAAGGAATAACCTACTATTCATTTAGCTTACAAAAACATAACAGTTTTGTAAGATTTGTTGAAATTAGACGTATGATGTCGATTATATAATAAAATGGAGTGGAATTATACAAAAAACGCAGCGAATAATTGCTACGTTTTTGCAGACGGTGGAGAAAGGAAAATGCTAAAAAATTATAAAAAGAAACATGCTGATCTGACGAATTGTGTCCGTATAAAGTGGTGAATGAAATTTTATCGACGATTTTTCAAATATATCGATCGTTTCTCGTCATATATCGGCGCAAATTGAAATATATCAGCGATTCGACAAAGGATATCGACTAACCAACAAAAAACGATAAAAACAAGAGCCACCTAGCTACTGTTTCCCAACAAACTTCAAAAACGCAGCGAATAATCGCTACGTCTTTGAGAAGTGTGTATAAAGAAATGAATGAAAGATCAATTTGCATATCTCTTGGAGTGATAGCTTGTTGTTTAAGCACTATCGTTTAGAGTTTTTTTTGATCTATGCTATTTTAGTTACCCAAACTTTATAAACAAACGAATCTGTATCCGTATGAACGCTGAAGTGAGGAACGGAAGCTAAGAAAAATGAGAGGGCATAAGCAATCTTATAATCAGGGGTGATGTACCCGTCAATTGTTCTCCCGTGTATTTCGTTTGCAATTGAGTCTGCCCATACTTCAGATTCCCTTAGTGTGTCAAACATAATCTCCTCTATTTTCCACCGAATGTCCATGTCAGCCCACCTTTTAAAAAAACTCCCTTCATAAGAAAGGAGTCCGTTTCATTCTATACATTAAAACATACTAGAACTATGCATTGGCTGTAGTTTTGCATTTGGATCAAAGTAAGCTTTTGCATTGTTAACTGCTGTTGGTGCTTCGCCAAAGCCACATGCAATTAGTTTTACTTTGCCCTCATATGTGCAAATGTCGCCGGCTGCGTAAATACCAGGGATGTTTGTTTCCATTTTAGAGTTTACAACGATGCTGTTCTTTTGAATGTCTAAGCCCCAGTCTTTAATTGGACCAAGAGAAGAAACAAAGCCGTAGTTTACGATGACATCATCAACATCAATAATCACTTTTTCTTCTGTTTTCACATGTTGCAGAACAACTTGTTCGATTTTATCTGCACCAATTAGCTCAACTGGAACGTAAGGTGTTTTGACATCTGCACGCGAGTTCATTAAGCTTTCTACACTATGCTCATGGGCGCGGAATTTGTCACGGCGATGAATGATTGTTACTTGCTGGGCGATTGGTTCTAACATCATTGTCCAGTCTACGGCAGAGTCGCCGCCGCCAAATACAACGACACGTTTTTCAGCGAATTTATTCATATCATCAACAAAATAGTGCAAATTTTTCTTTTCGAATTTTTCTACGCCTTCTAGTTCTAAGCGGCGCGGCTGAAAGGCACCATTACCAGCTGTAATAATGACAGATTTAGAATAGTGAGTGCCTTTATTTGTTACGAGTTTAAATACGCCATCAGCTTGTTTTTCAAGTGTATCAACGGATTCTTCTAAGCAAACAGTCGGTTCGAACTTTTTCATTTGCTCTTTTAAATTATTAACAAGTTCTTGCGCACGTACTTTTGGAAATCCCGCAACGTCGTAAATATATTTTTCAGGGTATAGTGCGGATAATTGTCCTCCAAGCTGCGGTAGGCTTTCAATAATTTTTACACTTGCTTGTCTCATCCCGCCATAAAACGCTGTGAATAATCCGGTCGGGCCTCCACCGATAATCGTTATGTCGTAAATTTTTTGATTTTCTGTCACTATTTATTCCCCCTATAGCTGGAATTTTCATATTGATTCCATATATTGTTCATATGTATACGGAAATCCTGCAAATAAGATTGCATTTTACAATAAAAATGATAACATATTTCAGTTTAGAATACTGCAAGAAATGACTGAATTATATGTAAGCTTGTGCATAGATAAATTGAAAGTGTATACAATATATCAAAAGGAAAATACATGAAAAAAAGGCTAGAAAACCCTTGAAAACGCTATGTTAATTTAAAATATTGATAATTCTCTAGACGCTTGAATTATGAAATAAAACCGACTAATATAGGAAAGTATTATGTTAATTTTTTATGACAAATTTCGTACGATTTTTTGAATACGTTTTGTTATGCTTGAGAATGTGAGGAATTCCACATTCTTGACAAATTGAGTGTTTATCACTTTGGTCTTATTGTTTAGTATTTCATTATATAAAGAAAAGGGTTGTGATTTGGTGAAAACTCCAAAAATCGTAGTTTTAGGTGCAGGTTATGGCGGCATGATTACGACTGTTCGTCTGCAAAAAACATTATCTGTAAGTGAAGCTGAAATTACGTTAGTAAATAACAACAGCTATCACTACCAAGCAACTTGGTTACATGAAAGTGCAGCTGGTACATTACATGATGATAAAATCTGTCTAGATATTCAAGACGTTATTGATACAAATAAAGTGAACTTTGTACAAGATACAGTAGTAGAAATTAAAGCTGCTGAAAAACGTATTATCTTAAAAAATGGTGAATTAGAGTATGATTACTTAGTAATCGGACTTGGTTTCGAATCAGAAACGTTCGGAATTAAAGGACTAAAAGAGCACGCATTCTCGATCACTAACATTAATGCAACTCGCCAAATTCGTGAGCATATGGAAAACAAATTCGCTCAATATGCGACTGAAAAACGCGATGAGTTAGTAACAATCGTTGTTGGTGGTGCAGGATTTACTGGTATCGAGTACGTAGGTGAGCTTGCAAATCGTATTCCAGAGCTTTGTAAAGAGTATAATGTTCCACGTGAAAAAGCACGTATTGTTTGTGTAGAAGCTGCTCCAACAGCACTTCCTGGTTTTGATCCAGCATTAGTTGAGTATGCTGTAAAACAGTTAGAGAAAAAAGGTGTAGAATTCCGCATTGGTACAGCAATTAAAGAGGCAACTGAAGAAGGTATTTTAGTTGCAAACGGCGACGATGTTGAGTTACTTAAATCTGAAACTGTTGTTTGGGCAGCTGGTGTTCGTGGTAACGGTATTGTGGAAGAGTCTGGTTTTGAAGCAATGCGCGGACGTATTAAAGTGGATGAGTATATGCATGCTCCAGGTCATGAAGATGTATTTATGGTTGGTGACGCTGCGTTAATCATTAATGAAGAAATTAATCGTCCATACCCACCAACAGCACAAATTGCAATTCAACAAGGTTACAACATTGCACATAACTTAGCTGTATTAGTTCGTGGTAAAGGCGAAATGAAAAAATTCGTGTTTGATAATAAAGGGTCTGTATGTTCATTAGGACATGACGATGCAATGGGTGTTGTTATGGGTAAAAAATTAACGGGATGGAAAGCTTCTTTCATGAAGAAAGTAATCGATAACCGTTACTTATTCTTACTTGGTGGACCTTTATTAGTTCTTAAAAAAGGTAAATTGAAGTTCTTTTAATATATAAATATAAATGAAAAAACTTTTCTTTTTGATGGAAGAGGGCATCCAGCCATGCGTAGAAGCGGTCAGTGCCTTTTCCTACTCCATGCCATGTTAAAACAGAGGGAGTAAACGAGTGGAGATCCACTTTTGTTTTCACAGCTGTGTTTGATATGATGGAAAATCAAAAGAGATATAGTAGAGAAAAGCAGAAATGGCCATGAGCTGTTTCTGCTTTTTGTGTACTACAAGCTTTTCTTACACTGCTATTTCATCGTACATTCAGTGCATAAGTAGAAGTTCTTTTTGGGCGAAAAGCAACAAAAAACCAAGTTATATTTGTGAGTATTACCGCTGCGCAAAGAATGATGACCCATAAGAAAGAGGTGATGTTATAGTCACCTGTGCGTATTGTAAAAGATACAATTGTAAGTATCACGAGATGTATGAATATCCCCATACCGCAAAGAAAAGCCATGATGAATCGTATTGCCTTCAGCCCTACGATATAAAGAAGTAGAGGTACGATATAAAATAGTAAAATCGTGCCGATTGATTTCCACATGCCTAAAGAGTTAAATTTATTTGCGTTAGGTCCTAAATCAGCAAGAGGCGAAAGTGGAATGACAGCTAAGACAGAGCAGAAGAGCAATGCGGAAACGAGTGCCACAAATGCAATACTGGTCTTTTTGGGTTGATTTCTCATTTTATTTTTTCTCCTTTCACAATGAATAGGTGTGATGTTATATTCAAAATAGGCAATACACTATATTAACAATATATCAAATTTATGGAAAATAAAGAAGGGTAGAAAGAACTGGAGTAACTAAGGAACAAGGAAGATTATATTATTCTTACTGAAAAATATAGTATAATACATAGAAAAGAATGAATATTCTGTTCGTTTAATTGGAAGGGGTTTACATCATGGGGAAGCGTGGGAAAGTTTGGTTAGCTGTAAGTGGAATGGTGGCGACAAAAGATGGTCGTTGGCTCTTCGTTAAGAAAAAATATGGAGGTTTAAAGGGGAAATGGTCATTGCCAGCTGGTTTCGTAAACGAAGGAGAGACGATTGACGAAGCTGTTAAACGTGAGATTTTAGAAGAGACAGGCATTGTTGCTCATGTAAAAGGAGTGATTGGCATTCGTTCTGGTGTTATTCGTGATGAGATTAGCGATAATATGGTTATTTTTCGACTCGAACCAGAAGGAGAAGAGATCACTGTACAAGAAAAGGAATTGTCTGAGGTAGCATTTTTACACCCGAAAGATATTGCTTATAATCAAGATGCTTCTATATTAATTCGATATTTACTGGAGGGTCATACAGAATCACTTCTTGAAATGGATCCAACATTAAATCCAGGAGATCAATTTGGATATACAGCCTATCATGTGTTTACGGCAGGAGATAAGAAATAGAAGGGGCGTGGGAAACGTGAGTATTCCGGTATTACTTATTTCAATGATGTTGTTTTTAATACTATTCTTCGGAATTGGATTTTTGCTTAACATGATTTTACGTGCGACTTGGGTAATGGTTATCATTTATCCAATTGTTTGCATACTAATCATTAGTAAAGCAAGTGTCTGGGACTACTTTTCAAAACCGAAAGAAACATTTTCCTCATTTGGAACAAGTGTCTCGCATCTTGGACAAGCGGATCTTTTTATTTTATCAACAGGATTAATAGGAGCGATTTTATCAGGAGTTGTGATAAAGCAGCTTCGGAAAAGTGGATATCAAATGTTTTAATCTCCAGTTTACTTGGAGATTTTTTTTTTGCATATTTCTAAATCGTATAGGGAATGATGAACGATGAAGGAGTGTGGAATATAAAAATGTTAAAACGATATGGTATTCGCATTATGATGACTTGTTTACTTGTAGCCGCATTATGTGTGACATGGCAAGCATTCACGGGAGTTTCTCTACTAGAGATTGTAAAAACATATCAAGAAAGAAATGTACAAGAAGTGCATGCAGCAGAGCCTGAAAAACAGGTTGTTCCGAGTAAAGAAGTGATAAGTGCTTTAGAGCAGGGAAAAAACTGGTCTAAATATCGTGTGCTGGAAATGACAGCAACTGGCTATACGTCAGGTGTAGAATCAACCGGTAAAAGACCTGGTCATCCAGAGTATGGTATTACATATTCCGGTGTAAAGGCAAAAAGAGATATATATTCTACAATCGCAGCTGATTTACGTGTGTTTCCGATTGGAACCATTCTTTTTGTACCAGGCTACGGATATGGTGTGGTAGCAGATAAGGGCGGTGCTATAAAAGGAAACAGACTCGATTTATATTATGAAACGGTACAAGATGTGTATAGTGAATGGGGTAAGAAAAACGTTAAAGTATACATTGTAAAAATAGGTAACGGTAAGTTAACAGAAGAGCAGTTAACGATGCTGAACCAAGATGAAACGTTGCAAGTGTTCCGAAGTCAATATTTAAAGCAGAAATAGTCTAGTGAGGTTAACACTAGACTTTTTGTTTGAAAAAAGCTTCATTAATATATAAATCCAAATTGAAAAAATGACATAAAACCATTTTTTTAGGTGGGAGAGAGCATCCGGCCATGTATAGAAGCGGTCAGTGCTTTTTTTAGCCCCATGCCAAGTGGAAACAAAGAGAGAAAATGAGTGTAGTTCACTTTTTGTTTTTCATAGCAGCGGGTTATGTGTCAAAAAATCAAAATGGATTTATTTATATATAAGCGGGAAGAGAAGTTAGAATTATCGCATTTCTATAAAAATATAGTTATAATGAACAGAGAGAAAGATAGGGGGTTTTGAATATGTTTCAAGTACAAAAAGAATTAGCAAGCCATGAGGCGGTTATCGTTGCTTTATTCCAAGAAGAAACATCGAGTCGCTTTATAACGGAACTAGATCAAGCGTTTGAAGGACAATTACAAGTTTTAATAGAAGAAAAAGAACTTTCTGCTAAGAAAAAAGCTATTTCGAAAGTACATAGCTTAGGAAAAACAACTGTAAAACGTTATTATTTTGTTGGTCTTGGCAAAAAAGAAGCATATACAACAGAAACATTACGTGCTTCACTTAGCAAAGCATTTAAAACAGTAAAAGCTGATAAAGGAAAAGATGCAGCTATTTTACTTGATTCTTTCGTAACAGATAAGTTAGATGCAATCGATGTTGCACATATTGCAGCGGAAGTGTATTGCCTAGGTACATATGATTTACAAACATATAAAACGAATAAAAAAGAAAATGTAGAGTTAGAAAACTTTGCAGTTATTACAGCAGAAGATGCAAAAGAAATCAAGGCCGCATTAACAGTAGGATATGTGCATGGCCGTGCGACAAACTCAGCTCGTACACTTGTAAATATGCCGCCGAACGTATTAACAGCAACAAAGCTTGCAGAATATGCCGTTGAATTAGCAGATACATACAACATGGAGTATAAAGTGCTTGAGAAAGAAGAGATGGAAGAGCTTGGTATGGGTGCATTACTTGCAGTAAATCAAGGTTCTACCGAGCCGCCGAAAATGATCGTTCTTATTTATAAAGGAAAAGAAGAGTGGACAGATGTTATCGGACTCGTTGGGAAAGGAATTACCTATGATACAGGTGGTTACTCTTTAAAACCACGTGAAGGCATGGTTGGTATGAAGGGGGATATGGGCGGTGCCGCAGCCGTTCTTGGGGCAATGGAAATTATCGGTGAACTACGTCCTGAGCAAAATGTAGTTGCTGTTATTCCATCAACTGATAATGTTGTGAGCGGTACAGCCTTTAAGCCAGATGACGTGATTACCTCTATGAGCGGTAAAACAATTGAAGTATTAAATACAGATGCGGAAGGTCGCTTAGCGTTAGCAGATGGTATTACGTATGCGAAGAAGCTAGGGGCAAATTATCTTGTTGATGTGGCAACATTAACAGGTGGTGTCATCGTTGCGCTTGGAAACCATACGACAGGTGCGATGACGAATAATGAAACATTGTTTGAACACGTACTAGAAGCATCAATGGAAACGGATGAGCCAATTTGGCAATTACCGATTTTTGAGCGTGATAAAGAACGTGTTCGTAACAGTAAATTTGCAGATTTAAATAACTCACCAGGCCGCGACGGTCATGCAGTAATGGCTGGTACATTCCTTGGTGAATTTGCAGAAGAAACGCCATGGGTACATTTAGATATTGCTGGAACTTCTGATACAACGAGTGCACATGATTTAGGGCCAGCTGGAGCAACGGGAGCGATGGTTCGTACACTGGCAACACTTGTTGAACGTCTTGGCGAAGAATAAGAAAGTAAAAAAAAGCTGTTCCAAAAGGTTTTTGTAAACCTTTTGGAGACAGCTTTTCTTACGTTACAGGTTCCATATGTGATGAGTGAAATTCCATGCACTCATAAATGATACGATCGCAAAGAAAATAATTAAAAGCCCTCGAAGTGGTTTCGGTAAAACAAGTGCCATAACAGCATATAATGGGAATAATACACTTAAATATCGCAGTGTACTATGCATTGGCATATTTCGAGTACCAAAACTGTATGTGAAAATAACTGTAATGACAACAAACAGAATTGCGCCAAGGCTCTCCCATTTTACAGTTGATCGTAAACGCCAAATAAAGACGGTACCAAAGAAGGCAAATAAGACTGCTAGTGTCCATAACCCTTGGCGAATTTCTACGAGGCCAATTGCAAAATCATTGTGGAATCCTTCAATAATTTGCACCCACGGTAAAACAGAATAGTGGTCCCAATGTTTTTCTTGTGTTGTGGAGAAGATCATTGGATCTCCAAAAGTAAAGTGCAGATATACCATGTAGCATAATAAACCGATTGTACAACTCATTCCCCACAGTAAAGAGTTTCTCACCATTTTCCAATCTTTTTTCCATAATGACATAAGGAAAAGAACGAACGGGAAAATACCAAATATTAAGGCAGTTGCCCGAGTTGATGATAAAACTGCAGCGAATAGACAAGCGTAAAACCATCTTCCTTTCACTGCCATATGAAGTGAGGCAAGAGAAAATAGAACGGTCCATACTTCTGTATAAAGTGTCGCGTAGTAAATTGCACAAGGATTTACTGCAAAGAACCAAATTCCTGCTTTCATTTGAGATTCATTCAGTTGAAAACGTTTAAAGAACTCTCGCAATAAATATAAGCAAAGGAAAAAGGCAATTTGTGTAATTCCAATGACAATATAACGGCTTCCAAAGATTTTAAGTAAGATAGGTACAAATGGAAAGAATGCTGCCGCTTTTTCCGATTCATATCCTCTTTCCGCAATCCCGATATACCATTCAGTATCCCAATTAATTAAGGCGTGCTTTAAATGTTCTATTGTCATACCCTCTTGGATATTGTTATAGTATGGCAATAAAATTGCGATAATTAATAACAGATAATGTACAAGAACAGGTTTAAACCACCAAGTCTGTGTAATGGATGTTTTTGGATGTAAATCCGACCTTTGTAGTACTTGATTGTTCATATCATTCACTCCTTTTTCGATAAAAAATAAAATACTAGATTTTTATTCATTTTATGTTAAATTTAGGGTTTTTCATTTAAGTGAATAAATAAATATCCTTATTTCAAAAAATAAGGATGTTTATTTACGTTAAATTGATGTCGTTAGTACTTTTTCATGTCCTTGTTTCTCTGTCTCTTTTGGAGCAGAATATAAATCTACTTCAACAATATATTTTGGACGGGCTTTTGTTTCTTTGTATATTTTTCCAATATATTCACCGACTAAGCCGATACCCATTAACTGGATTCCACCGATAAACCAAATCGATAGCATTAAAGATGTCCATCCTGAAACTGTTTCTCCGGATACTTTTTGAACTAATGTGTAAATACTAATAATGATGCTAAGAATTAAGAAACTGATACCTACAGAAGTGATTAATCGGATTGGTGTAACACTGAAAGATGTGATCCCTTCAAAAGCAAAAGTAAGCATTTTTTTCAGTGGATACTTTGATTCACCTGCAAATCTTTCATGTCTGTCATAATATACTTCTGTAGATTTAAAGCCAACTAAAGGCACAATTCCACGTAAGAATAAATTTGTTTCCTTAAATTCTTGAAGATGCATTAATACTTTATGGCTGAGTAAACGATAATCTGCATGGTTATATACAATGTTAACTCCCATTTTATCCATTAAGCGATAGAAAAGTAGCGCTGTATTTCGTTTGAAAAATGTATCTGTTTTTCTTTCCTGTCTTACACCATAAACAACTTCATATCCTTCATGGAATTTTTCGATGAAGCCTTTAATTGCATCGACATCGTCTTGTAAGTCAGCGTCGATGGAAATGACGCAATCGGAAGATTTTGCAGCAACATTTAAACCAGCTAGTAATGCGTTTTGATGACCTACATTACGAGCTAATTTTAGCCCCTTTACAAATGGAGAGTGTTCATGTAATTCGTCGATAATCTCCCATGTCTTATCTTTACTGCCGTCATCAACATATAAAATTTTACTTGTTGATGAAATGGAGTGATTATGTATTAACTCTTCTAATACTTCTCCAAGTCTTTTCGTTGTTTCATGTAATACTAGCTCTTCATTATAACAAGGAACTACAATTGTTAAGATTGGTTCGTCCCCACCAAATTGATACATGTGAAGCCTCCTACTTATATGTATTTTCGTAAACGAATCATTTTTTTAATAGAGAATGAAAATTTACAGTTTAATACATTTTTTTTGCATTTTATTGGTAATGTCATACAACTAACAATAATACCAAAAAAATGAGTGAATGGCATCTTAATTTTGAAATGTCCATATGTGTGCAAAATGAAATAGAGAAAGGCGCGATTGCGCCTTTCTCTATTTCACTGATTATATCCAATAATTTCATTTGTCTCTATATCAACATATACATTAAGATGTTCTGCTGTATCAGAGGGGAAATGAACAAGATAGACGGTTTCTCCTTCGTAAGCTTCGTTTGTTTCGTGGCTATTGTATTTATGCAGCACAGTTTTTGTCATCGTTGCATGTTCCCAAGCTCCAATAATATGTTGTTTTTCTTGATTGGATAATTGGTTCCATACTTCTTTTTTTACAGTTTTTTCTGCTTCATACATTTGAGATAAATTGTTTTCTAATAAGTTTGAGCTCATGCATCCCGAGCATATAAATAAAGTAAAGAGCATGGCAATCCATAAATAAAATATATTTTTCATCATGCATCCCCTCACTATCTCCAAGTAATGTGCAATATTCGATTTCTAAATAGAAAATTCCTGTTTCATTCAGAAAGAATGGTAAGGGGGTCTATAACCTAAATGTATATAGTGTTCCAGCTAATGCAAAAGATGTTTTTCCAGTTTCTTCAGATACAACAAGGACAAGTGCATCACTTATTTCAGAAAGTCCAATTGCAGCACGGTGACGAGTTCCGAGCTTTCGATCAGTTGTTAGTGTTTGCTGTGATAATGGTAAAATATTTGCTGCTGATATAATGTGATTATTTTTTACAAGAACAGCGCCATCATGGAGAGAAGTACCGGGATAAAAAATAGATTCTAACAACGGAGCGGTTAATTGAGCATTGAGCTGTATTCCAGGTTGAATAGATGGCCCGAGTGATTGTTCCCTTTCCACAGCAATGAGAGCGCCGTGTCTTTTTTCGGATAAATGATGGATTGCTGTTAGTAGATGCATGTAGCAGTCTGTATAAGGAGATAAATATGTTTTGACATAGTAAGAAGCAGTTGTTGCTTGAATATGTAGTAACATTTTTTGGATATCTTCTACTTTACATAAAATGCACTCATCGTTATGATCTAATGCAATTTTCATATTTTGAAGAGTATGTGCAATTTCGTCAATTGTTGCTCGAACATGCTGCTTCAGTGTGGTTGTTAACGCCCATTCTTGCATGATATTCACCCTGTTAGAAAATATATTTGTTACGTATAGTTTTTCGTTTCATGCAAAAGTTATGCGTAAAGGAAGCGATATATTTTTACAAATAGGTTATGAAGTATTAGATTAATGGAAGGCAATATTTTGTAAAAGTATAAAATGCTATTGAGGAAAGCGTTATTTTTTTCATATAATGAGGTTATGTTTGACTGAGAGGAGAGATTTAAATGAAATGGCAAGCAGAATATGAACGTTGGAATAGCTTTGCGAATTTAGATGCAGAGTTAAAGCAACAATTAGAGGAAATGAAGCAAGATCCAAAGAAAATCGAGGATAGTTTCTATAAAGATTTAGAATTTGGTACAGGTGGTATGCGCGGTGAGCTTGGCGTGGGAACAAACCGTCTAAACGTATATACAGTACGTAAAGCGACAGAAGGATTAGCGCAATTTATTGAAAAACAAGGTAACGAAGCAAAAGCACGCGGCGTTGTTGTTGCATATGATTCTCGTCATAAATCACCAGAGTTCGCGATGGAAGTGGCAGCGACACTTGGTGCGCATGGTATTAAAACATATGTGTTTGAAAGTTTGCGTCCAACACCAGAACTTTCATTTGCAGTTCGTTATTTACATACATATAGTGGTATCGTTCTTACAGCGAGTCATAATCCGCCAGAGTATAATGGATATAAAGTGTATGGTGAAGATGGTGGGCAGTTACCTCCAAAAGAAGCAGATGAATTAATTTCTTATGTAAATGCAGTAAGTGATGAATTAGTAGTAGAAATTGCTGATACTGAGCAATTAAAGCAAAATGGTTTATTAGAAATCATCGGACAAGATGTAGATGATGCATATTTAGAACAATTAAAAACGGTGATTATTAATAAAGAATTAGTAGAAAAACATGGAGAAGAACTGAAAATTGTCTTTACACCATTACATGGTACTTCTAATATTCCGACTCGTCGTGGTTTAGAAGCAGTAGGCTTTAAAAATGTAACGGTTGTAAAAGAGCAAGAACAGCCAGATCCTAACTTTTCTACTGTAAAATCACCAAACCCGGAAGAGCATGCGGCGTTTGAATTAGCAATTCGTTACGGTGAAGAAGTTCAGGCAGATGTTTTAATTGCTACAGATCCAGATGCAGATCGTCTTGGTGTTGCAATTCGTAATCATGCTGGTGAATATCAAGTGTTAACAGGAAACCAAACAGGTGCATTAATGCTTGATTACTTATTATCTCAAAAGAAAGAAAAGGGAATTCTGCCAGCAAACGGTGTTATTTTAAAAACAATCGTTACTTCAGAACTAGGACGTACAATTGCAAAAGCTTACGGGCTGGATACAATTGATACGTTAACTGGATTTAAATTTATTGGTGAAAAGATTAAGCAATATGAAGAAAGCGGAGAGTATGAATTCCAATTCGGTTATGAAGAAAGTTATGGATATTTAATTCGTCCGTTCTGCCGTGATAAAGATGCTGTTCAATCTGTATTGTTTGCATGTGAAGTAGCAGCGTATTATAAAGCGCAAGGCAAAACATTATATGATGGATTGCTTGAAGTGTTTGAGAAGTACGGATATTTCCGTGAAGGACTTGTTTCCCTAACATTAAAAGGAAAAGATGGTGCAGAACAAATTCAAACCATGATGACATCTTTCCGTGAGAATCGACCAGTAGAAGTAGCTGGCTTAAAAGTTACGATTGCAGAAGATTATAAAGCGAGCGTACGAACAAAAGCTCTAGAAGAAGCAACGGAAGAGATTCATTTACCAAAATCAAACGTATTAAAGTATTACCTTGAGGATGGATCTTGGTTCTGCCTACGTCCATCTGGTACAGAGCCGAAAATTAAATTCTACTTTGGTGTGCAAGGTGATTCTCTGCAACATAGTGAAGAGAAATTGGAAAATATTAAGAACGATATTATGAACCGCGTTCAATAAGTATAAATAAGGTGTCCTGAGAGTGATTAAATGATCATTCTTAGGGCACCTTTTATAAATGAATGAGAGAAAATCATACTTTATATAGAAGGAATTAAAAAAAATCTTCCATATAAAGAAAATCATACAATTGATTTAGGAATTTAACTTTTGTCTTGTCTTGTTTTGTAAATCGTACAAAGTGAGACAAGGCAAAAGTTTTAACTGGTTAACCGTTCGTTTATTGTGCTGTAATTTTTCTTTGTGCACATTAAAAAGCGAGATGGTCATAAGAAATAGCTGTATAATAACCATGAATAAGAGACCTTGACGAATAAAGAGGCAATCATGTAGAATTTGTAGGAAGTGTCATTCAGAGTAAGTGAAAAAAGTAACATACAAAAATAAGATGACACTTAGATTACTAGAGAGATAATATGAGAGGTTACGTTTTTTAGAGACTGTCTTGTATACAGAAAGAAATGCATCCGATAAATACGGGTGAGCAGGGCAAATTAAAGATAATATTTGATGAGTGCACATATAACACAATAAAGAAAGAGGTAATCAGAATGAAGAGAGTAAAAAAAGCCATTATTCCAGCTGCTGGTCTTGGGACACGTTTTTTACCAGCAACGAAAGCAATGCCTAAAGAAATGTTACCAATTGTTGATAAACCAACAATTCAATATATCATTGAAGAAGCTGTAGCGGCTGGTATTGAAGATATCATTATCGTTACAGGAAAAGGAAAACGTGCGATTGAAGATCACTTTGATAATGCGTTTGAATTAGAGCAAAACTTATTAGAGAAGAAAAAATATGACTTACTTGAAAAAGTGCAAGCATCTTCTAAAATGGTAGATATTCACTATATTCGTCAAAAAGAACCAAAAGGTTTAGGACATGCAGTATGGTGTGCACGTAAATTCATTGGTGATGAGCCGTTTGCTGTTCTTCTTGGTGATGATATTGTGCAAGCTGAAAAACCTTGTTTAAAACAACTTATTGATGAATATGAGCATACACTTTCATCTGTAATTGGTGTACAATCTGTTCCAGAAGATGAAACACATCGCTACGGTATTATTGATCCATTAGAACAAGATGGTCGCCGTTACCAAGTGAAGCAATTTGTTGAAAAACCAGCGCAAGGTGAAGCACCTTCAAACTTAGCAATTATGGGACGTTACGTATTAACACCAGAAATCTTCCGCTTCTTAGAAGAGCAACATATTGGTGCTGGTGGTGAAATTCAATTAACAGATGCAATCCAACAGTTAAACGAAATTCAACGCGTATTTGCATATGACTTTGAAGGAAAACGTTATGATGTTGGTGAAAAACTAGGCTTTATTCAAACAACAATTGAAATGGCTCTGCAGCATGACGAGCTAAAAGAAGACTTATTAGCAATTATGCAAGAGCTTGTAAGTGAACGAAAAGATACTGTAAAAAATTAGTTTTCCTATAAATGTGTAAGCTTAGACATAGTGAATTGGAGAAAGAGGCATTCTAAGACAAACATCCAGTTTACTATGTCTAATCTGTGCTTATAAAATATTCTTTATGAGAAAGCTTGAGAAAGCTTGAGAAAGAAAGGAGTACCTTCTTTGAAGACTATTACTATTTTAGTACCGGCATATAATGAAGAAGAGGTATTAGACCAATTATATAGTCGGCTAACAGGAGTATTTCAAGGGATTCCAAATTATAACTTTGAAATTTTGTTTGTTAACGATGGAAGTAAAGATCGTACATTAGATATTATTAAGGAATTTAGAGCGAATGATAATCGCATTTCATATGTGGATTTATCACGAAACTTCGGAAAAGAAACAGCAATGATTGCAGGACTTGATCATGCAATTGGAGATGCAGTCATTATCATCGATGCTGACTTACAAGATCCACCAGAGTTAATTCCTGAGATGATTAAGTACTGGGAGCAAGGATATGATGATATTTATGCAAAACGACGCTCTCGTGCAGGTGAATCATGGGCAAAGAAATGGACTGCGGGTAAATTCTATGGCTTGCTTAAGAAAACAACAAGAATTCCGATTCAAGAAAATACAGGCGATTTCCGCTTATTAGATCGTCGTTGTGTTGAAGCATTAAAGAAAATTCGTGAAACACAGCGCTATACAAAAGGGATGTTTAGCTGGATTGGTTATAATAAGAAAGAGATTTTATTTGACCGTGATCCACGTGCTGCTGGTGAAACAAAGTGGAACTATTTCAAATTAATGGATCTTGCAATTGAAGGAATTACATCCTTTACAACAGCTCCATTGCGCATTGCATCATTCATGGGATTTACTGTTTCATTTGGAGCATTTATCTACATGATCTGGATTATTATTAAAACACTTATGTATGGGGAATCAGTAACTGGATACCCATCTATGATGACAGCTATTTTATTCATCGGTGGTGTACAGTTAATTTCTATCGGGATTATCGGTGAATATTTAGGACGTATCTTCAATGAAACAAAACAACGCCCACTATACTTTGTGGATGAATATAACGATGATAAAGTAACGAATATAGACGGCGATCAGAAGATGGCGAAATTATACAGTGTAGAAGATCGTCAAGTAAAATCAAATCACTAGGGGATTAGAAGCGTGAATAATAAAGCGAAGGAAATCTTTAACTATTTGCTTTTCGGTGGTTTAACGACGTTAATCAACATTGTAACGTATTTTGTTTGTGCAACGTTAATTGGAATGGATTACAAAATAGCAACAACAATTGCTTGGATTGTATCTGTACTGTTTGCATATATTACAAATAAGAAGTACGTATTTAACAGCCAACAAACAAGTTTTGCTCATGTAATAAAAGAATTTGTTTACTTTATGGGCTTCCGCGTTTTATCTTATTTCATTGATATTGGATCCATGATCGCTTTAATTGAATGGCTAGGTATGAATGATTTAGTAGCAAAAATTATCGCAAACGTCATTGTTGTAGTTGTAAATTACTTTGCAAGTAAATATATTATTTTTAAAAAGAAGACCGATGTAGAGAACGGTCAAAATGCATAAAAACAAATAGCTGGGCTTTATGCCGGCTATTGTTTTTTATACATATAATTTTTTAGGATAAATGATCAACCTAGAACGATATGGAGGAGTATAATGCAACAAATGTTAGATTTATTTAAGAAAAAGAAGTTTTTATATACATTTGCCTTTTTACTTCCGTTTTCCATTTATAGTGTAATTTTCATGTTGCTTGGTGTTGCACCATTTGGCCCAAAGTCCATTCTTGTGACAGATTTACATTCGCAATATGTACAATTTTACACGTATTTGTATGATGTTTTAAAAGACGGAAAAAGCATATTTTATAGTTGGGAAGGCGGAATGGGGCTCAACTTTATTGGGGTATTCGCCTATTATTTAGCAAGTCCATTTTCTATTTTAATTCTTTTCTTTGATCGTGCGCATATCCCAGAAGCGATTATGTTGATGACGTTATTAAAGGTTGGATTAGCTGGCACAACGATGACATATTATTTAAGTCATATGATGAAGCGCCGAGAAGTTGCTATTACGCTATTTTCAACTTTTTATGCATTAATGTCGTTTGTAACAGTGTATTCGTTCTGCGTGATGTGGTTGGACAGTATTTATTTACTTCCGCTCATTTTGCTTGGTGTTGAAAAGATTTTAACAGAGAAGAAATGGATGTTATTTACGTTTAGTTTAGCTCTTACATTTATTTCAAACTTCTATATTTCTTATATGGTAGGAGTTTTTACATTCATTTATTTTGTAGCACGATATTGTGTACTTCACGATATTCGAAATGTAAAACTTTTTATGCAAAGATTTGTTTGGTTCTGCCTCGGAACAGGATTGGCAGGGGGCATGTCTGCGTTTATTACGTTACCAACATATATGGATTTAAAAAGTAATTTTGTTGAGCGGGCAAAGATCCCATTTTCAACAGCATTTAACTTCGATCCATTTGAGTTTTATTCACGATTCTTTAATGGAATCATTGATACGACAGTAAATGGAATGCCAAATGTTTATGCAGGTGTATTAACGATATTACTTGTGCCGCTATTCTTTATTACAAAGAAAATTTCGTTAAAAGAAAAAATTGTATATGGAGTAGTCCTACTGTTCTTAGTTCTTTCTTTTGAAATTCCATTTTTAAATATCGCTTGGCATGGTTTTGAGCCACCAACGAATTTCCCATATCGCTATTCATTTACATTCTGTTTTGTACTGATTTATGTAGCGGTTCGAACATTTATGGTGTTTGAAGAAGAGTTAGTACCAGCCTTAAAGAAGGTTGTATTCTTTAACATATTTATGTTGTTGTTACTTGGAAAAGTAGCACCGAGCTATATGCAATCGAATAAAATAATGTTAAATGCATTTTTCATTGTTGTATATGCATTACTGTTATTCGGTAAAGTACGCCTGAAGAAAAATAAAGCAATGATTTCATTCGCTTTAGTGGCTGTGGTAGGCCTTGATGTTGCTCTTAATACGGTGTATATGGTTAAGTTAATGGGGTATGAGTACGGTTATATTAATCGTCAGGAATACGCTTCTCCATATCCAAAATACGAAGAAACGATCCAAAAAGTCGCTGAGAAGGATAAAGGATTGTATCGTATGGAAACGACAAGAGGTGTTACATGGAATGATGCACTGCGTTTTGGGTATAAAGGTGTAACACACTTTAATTCTGTAGCAAATGGACATTTGAACCTATATATGCAAGATTTGGGCTACGGCTATTTAGAAGCACTCATCTTACAAAACGGTAAAGGGATTATTTCTACAGATGCACTTCTCGGAATGAAGTATATGATTTCAGACGAACCACTTAACAAGTATGGATGGTCTGAAATTGATCGTGTAGGTACGAACTATGTATATGAGAATAAAAATGCTCTTCCATTTGGATACATGGTAAACAAAGATGAATTTGATATAAAAGGGAAAGATAAGTTAAAGGTTCAAAAAATTAACTATGTAAATTCCTTTACAAAGCAAAATGAATTTATTGGAAAATTAAATGGACAAGATGTTAGCTATTATAACCCGCTTGAACCAAGTGCTGTAGAATACAATAACTTGGCAGTTGTAGAGAATGAAAAAACGAAGCAACAATTAGCGGATGAAAAGAAAAAAATGGCTCAAACAAACCAAAAGCCAATTGAATTAATAAAACAACAAGATGGACAACCTGCTAGCATTAAGTATGTATTTGATGTAAAAGGCAAACAGCAGTTGTATACGAAATTGCGTGTCGAACCAACTGATGTGACAAAAGTGTATGTAAACGGAGAATCACTTGGTAAGAAATTTACAGAGTATCCACGTTACTATTGGAATAATGGTATTTTAGATTTAGGATATTTTGAAAATGAAAAAGTAGAAGTTGAAGTGAAAGTCACTCGTAATGCAGTGGAAATAGAACAACAATTATTCTATGGTCTTGATGTTGATGCATTTGACAAGCGAGTGAATGAACTAAAACAGCAGCCTCTTGAGGTAACGAATTACACAAGTCGTACTGTAACAGGAAAGATTGATACAAAAGAAGATAATTATTTATTCTTATCGATTCCATATGATAAGGGCTGGAAGGCAACAGTAGATGGAAAAGATGCAAAGTTACTGAAATTAAATGATGCGTTCCTTGGAATTGAATTATCCAAAGGCACACATACAATTGAATTGAAGTATACATCTCCAGGATTTATGCTCGGATCTATAGTGTCTGTTATTAGTTTCCTTATAACACTCATATTTGGGGTTATCGTTTGGAAGAGAGGAAAATAATGTTGTAAGAGAATCCTCTCCAAGTAGGAAGAACAGTGCCTGCTTTGAGAGGATTTTTTCTATAAATAAGTAGTATGTTAAACACGATAGAAGGGGGAACGTAAGATGATAAAGATATTAAGAAGTTTACAGGGTATTCTTTTCTTCTTAGTTCCATTTGGAATATTGCTTACCAGTTTTGCGTTGTTTGGTGTGTATCCATTTGGAGAGTATTCAGTTTTAATTAGTGATTTGAATACACAATATGTTCAGTTTTATTCATATTTACATAGCGTATTTACAGAGGGAAGTAGCCTGCAGTATACTACCCAATTGGGTGGGGGAATGAACTTTATTGGGACATTCGCTTATTACTTATCGAGTCCATTCTCGCTACTGCTATACTTCTTTAACAAGGAGAGTATCCCAGAATTTATCTTTTTAATTACGCTTTTAAAAGTTGGATTTGCGGGCGTAACGTGTGGTTGGTTTTTACGTTATTTGATTGGTAAAGAACATAAGGGGTTATTATTATTCTCTACGGCATATGCATTATCTGGTTATGTGATGGCCTATTCATTCCATGTTATGTGGCTAGATGGAATTGTATTATTGCCTGTGATTTTTATTGGGGTTGAAAAGCTTTTACGAAACCAAAATGTGATTTTCTTTACAATTTCATTAGCGGTTATGTTCATTGCTAACTTCTACATTTCATTTATGCTCGGGATCTTTACATTCCTTTATTTTGTCATTCGTCTTTTCTCAAAATATGAGATAAGAAAGATAAAAGAATGGTTTAAATATTTCATTTTATTTTGTTTAGGTACAGGACTAGCGGCAGGAATGGGAGCCGTTATTATTTTACCGACTTATGAGGCTTTAACAAACAGTCCATATAATGTTAGTTCAGTACAGTTTTCATTTGAATGGAATTTAGATTTATTAATGTTTTATTGGAAATTATTATCGGGAGGATATGATTCAAGTTTATTTGGGATTCCTAACGTATATGTATCGACACTTGTATTAGTGTTAGTACCTCTTTATTTCGTCAATCGGGAAATTAAGAAAAAGGAAAAGTTTTTGTTTATAGCGCTGTTTCTATTCTTGATTTGCAGTTTTGCCATTCCATCCTTAAACTTAGCTTGGCATGGAAATAAACCACCAAATGCATATCCGCATCGTTTTGCATTCGCCTTTGTCATGCTAGTTATTATAATGGCAGCGCGAGTGTTTCAACATCTAGATCGTAAGTATATGAAGCCATTATGGATTTTTTATGTTGTGCATCTGGTCCTACTATATAGTCTGTCTGTAAAAGATGCTGAAGTCATTCATAATAACATTTTAATTTTCAATGCAGTGTGTATTACGATTATGACCGTTTTACTTCATATTAGAATGATGAAGCCAACGCTTTCTAAAGTAACAACTACCTTGTTATTGGCATGTTTAATCTTTGATATAGGATTCAATACAAGTACTTATATTGATGGGCTTCATAAAGAAATGAAGTATGCAAAACATAAAGAATATAAACTAAATAAAGAAACGAGAAACGCAATTCAATATGTAAATGAAATCAATTTAGATCATCAACGGGTAACTTCTAAATATTACCGAACATTAAATGACTCGTTGCAATATGATTATCCAGCTTTCCAAACGTTTAATTCAATGGCGAATGGTGGTTTTCATCGCTTTTTAAAGAGAGCGGGATATTCTACCTCTCCGGATTTCTTAGTAGCAAATAACCATGGAGATACGTTATTATTAGATGCGATTTTACGCATTGGTTACAGACTGGAAGATGGGCATTCTCCGGAATATGGATATGAACAAATAAACCAATTCAATTTTGTACATGTATACGAAAATAAAAATATTATTCCATTCGGTTATCCAATTGAACAAACACCTAATAAAGATGAAACAAATCCTTTCATCTTCCAGGAACAATTAGTTGGTGCAAAAGAAGGAACGTTATTTAAAAAATTAGAAGAGCCAAAGATCACGCTACAAAATATGGTTGCTTCAAAAGAAGAAGGAAAATATGAAAGAGTAAATAAAGCGGAACCTGGTTATATGACGCTTCAAGTAAATGTCCCAAAAGAATTGCAACTATATGGGACAGCTGAAGGGATTGAAGAGTGGAAAGATCTATCAGTAAATGATCACTATACGAATTATTTACCACCAGACTTAGAGCAAACATTAATTGATTTTGGATATTTCCCTTCAAAAGGTGTAGTAACAATGAAAATCAAGGTTGAAAATAAAGATGTCTTTTCATTGAAAAAGTTAAACTTATACGGATTAGATATTGAAAAATTCAATGAGACAATCGCGAGTTTACAAAAAAACACAATGAAAGTTACTGAAAACACAGGGAAAATGGTCAAGGGAACGATTCAACTAAAGAAAGATGCAACATTTGTATTCCCGATCCCTTATGATAAGGGATGGACAGTTACTGTTGATGGAAAAGAAAGAAAGATGGAGAAAGTAGCTGATGGCTTATTAGGAGTGAAGGCTACAGAGGGAAATCATGAAATTGTCCTCTCATTCTCTTCTCCAGGTTTTAACTTAGGTTTCATCTTGTCGGGTATAAGTATTGTGCTGACAGGGCTATTAGCGGCTTGGCAAATGAAAATATTTAGAAGGAAAAGTAACTAGAACGTAAAAGAAGCTACTGAAATATCAGTAGCTTCTTTCTATTTTTTTAGGATATAAATAACCAATTGCTAAGAAGAGATACAACATAAATATATTGTTTTCTAATATGTTGTAAAAAGCACTACCTATAATGGCACCAACCATTATGTATAAAAGTAACGGGGAGAGTGCATGTTCTTTTTTGAATGGCCATATAATCGAGAACACCCCTAATGTAAAGATGAAGATTAAAATGGTACCAATAATCCCTGTCTCTGCAAGGACTTGAATGTACTGGTTATCCGAATAAAAGTTCCATGTAATATCGTAGTGCTTATAAATTGGTGAAGAATGTGTTTGCGTAGCAGCATCACCAAATGTACCAAAACCATATCCTGTGATTGGTTTGTCCTTGAAAATTTCTATTGCTTTTTTCACATAATAGATGCGCCCATCTTGCTTACTGAGTTCAACAGTTTCTTCTGATAATGCTTCTGAAAAACGTTTAGCTCCAAGAGCATCGCCTTCTAAATAATTTGTTAAAGAAGAGATACCTGCGGCAAATAAGGATGATATGAGCAGCACGGAAAGTAATGATTTCCAATACGGTATACGTCGATGAATGATGATATAAACAGCTGCAAAGAACATCACTGTTAAAAAGGCGCCGCGTGAATATGTTAACCATAAAGTCGTTGCGATAAGCGTGAGTCCGATATAGACGATATATTTCATTTTGGCCGAAGCATTTCGTAACAAATAGAGAGAGACGAGAAATGCTAATATTAAATAAAGGGCTAATTCATTTGGCCCACCAGCCATCCCATATATACGTATTTTATTTGTAGGGGCTAGCACGAGCTTTTCCCACGCTTCTGGAAGAAACATACTTCGAAGCGAGAGTTTTTCAATTAAACCATGTATTGAAATAATTACAGAAGCGATGAATGTTATTTTTGCAAAGAATAGCAAATCATCGTGCTGGAAAGAAAGCCGCGATACAATATAGAACACAAGATAAAATAGTAAAAGGGTATGCATTTGCATTACAATTGCTGCAAGCGAAACGCCATTTAGTATTCCTAAAATAGCTCCAAATAAACAAAATAGAAAATAGGCAATCTCAAAGTAATGAAATGAGAATAGCTTTGCAATATGATGTCGATATTGTAAAACTACCTTACATAATAAAGCAAAAATAATGAGAAAACCGATCAATTTGAATCCAGCGTTATAAGCAGTAAGAAAAGGACGCATCGGAATAAATAATAATAAATAAGCAATACCGAGTTTTTCATCTCGGAAAGCAGAGACTGCTAATAAAACTGAAATGAATAGCCCGGTATAAGTTGATGGAAATAGTATTCCAAGTGTAACAAGCAAAATGCTTAGTATTATATAGTGAAATCGAGTAAGTTGTATCATATATAGTCTCCTTTAACATGATGATATGCGATAAATATCGTTCACTTCTTGTATCATTTTAGAGAAAGTGAAGTTTTGTAAATAATATTCACGTCCGCATTCTGCCAAGGAATGATATAGTTTTTCATCTTGTAATAATGTTGCTAGGGCAGTTGCTAATTGTTGTTCATCTCCATATGGGATAGAGATGCCAGATCGCTCTGGCACAATAACTTCTGGTAACCCACCAATATTTGTCGCAATCACAGGTTTTTTCATGGCGATTGCTTCGATTGCAACGTAGGATAGTCCTTCGTTTTTTGACGGAATTACGATGATATCATGTGCTTCGTATTCTTTTATAATGTCATCTTGAAAACCTAATAAAGATACGGAATCGTTTAACTGTAACGTCTCGATTAAGTTCTCTAATTGGCTTTTTAATGGCCCATCTCCAATAATATTACATTGCCATTGTAAAGACGGATATTGTGTTTTTAACTTGTATAAGCTTTTCACAAAAAAAGGTTGTCCCTTTTCCTCACTTAGTCTGCCAATTACAGCGATTTTCATCGGTTTATGAAGAGTAGGTAGCGCATTGGAATAAGGGTCTTCTAAACCGTTATAAACCATTTTTAATTTATCTTTTTGGACACCTTTTTCAAGTAGCTGTTGTTTCATAAATTGTGAAATGCAAATAATTGTGTCATTGTAACGAGTAAAAAACGAGTTGCACAATCTTAAAGGTCGTGCCATTGGAACATCGACATGATATGTCCAGATGACACGTATGGGTGCACCTAACATCTTCGCTAAGATTGCAATGTAATTTTCACGTAAAAATTGTGCATGAACAATATCCACTTGTTCTTTTGCGATAACTTTCTTCAGTTTTCTGGCAGCTTGTATATCAAAAGGATGATTCATTTCTATACGATATATGGGTATGTTTAGTTTTTTAAACTTATGTAAGAAAGGGCCAGGAGTAGAATATACAAGAACACAACGCTTTGGATCAATAGATTGAATTAAATCTAGGACATATTTTTCCGACCCACCGTCCCCGACATAATTCAAAAGGTACATAATTTTATTCATTTATATCCTTCCTTTTACCTAAAAATAGCGATAGCAATTGTTGTAGCTCTTTTACTCTTAATATGTAAGTAATAAGTAAGTAAATGATAGCACCGACTGTTATTGCTAATAAGATAAGTAATTTTGTGTCATGTGAGAAATGAAGCAGTAGTTTGGAAGCATACAAACTTACAAAAGATGCAACGGTACATTTTAATAAAAAGCTAGTGTAGTGCAAATTTATCTGTTCTTTCTCTTTCATATACTTTTGTAGCATCCATAATAACAGAAATACTGTACTTACTGATGCAATAGAGGTTGAAAGTGCTGCACCAGCCAAACCAATATAATGAACGAGTATGATACACAAGATCACATTAACGATCATAGAAACGATAGATACGTACATAATATAACGATTCAGCTTGAGTGAAAACAGCAAGCGATCAAGTAAATCTTTTAACGGTTGCATAAGAGCTGCGACTGCATAAAATTGTAGTGCAGTTGCTGTAAGCGCAATAGAATCTTCTCCAAATGCACCGTAGTTATAAATCATTTTTACAATTTCTTCAGTAAAGAATGTAAAGTAGATACAGACTGGAATAAATAAAAATAATAATACTTTAATATTCATTTCAATGAGCTGAGTAAATGCTTTCCAATTCTCCCCGTTTACATATTCAACAAATTTTGGGTACATTACTGTCAAGACAGGAGCGGCAATTAATCCAAGTGGAATAAAATACAACTTTTGAGAGTAATTAAGGGCTGCAATCGATCCTTCTCCTAGTCCAGAAACTAACGTCCGATCTACAAGTAAATTAATTTGAATGGACACACTTGTAATGAATGCAGGAACACTTAAAACCATCATTTTTTTTAAGGAAGGATCTTTCCAATCAAGTAAAAATTGATAGTGGTATCCTTCGCGTCTAGAAGCAATGTAGACAAGTATAGTTTGTACGATATTTCCAAGTACAACACCTAATGCAAGTGCATAAATTCCAATCCACTGTACGAGTAAAACGAAGATAAGCAGTGTAATTCCATTTAATACAACCCATTGTATACTTGTAATTCGAAATTTATGTAAACTGTTTAAATAAGCATTGAAGATATCAATAAAAAATGTACAAAATACAGTTGGGAAAATGATTTGCAGCAAGTAGGCTGATAATACTGCTGTTTGTTCAGGTAGACCATGTGCAAACATTTTAACGAAAAAATGTGGCTGTAGTTCAATGAACAAAAGCGGAATAAGGAAAATCAGTAAAATAATATTTAAAAAGTTATTCATAAATCGATATGCTTTAAGAGGATCTTTCCCCTTTAATTCCATGAAAATAGGAACGAATGAGAAAGCAAATGCCCCCGTAATACCGGTGAATACAATTGTTGGTATATTTAAAGCAACTACATATGCATCTACAGCATAATTTGTACCGAAATAAGCTCCGAGTGTAATTTCTTTTGCAAATCCAAGTAATTTGCCTAAAGCTGTCCCAAGTGTGAAAAATAATGTTACGATGAGAAATCTTTTTGCCTTATCTTGAGAGGCTGTTCCTATCATTAATAATCAATTCCTTATACGATTTTAATTCTTTTCAAGCATAATTTATTTATATGTAAAAATCAAATTTATATCTAGTAAATAAGCGATGTTTTAACAGAAAAGGGTGTGTCTAATAAACCTCTAAAATAAAACAAGTGGAGAAAAACGGTTTGTTTTTCTCCACTTGTTTTTATGTCTTTTTGATTTTCTTTTGAAGATAGTTGGTGGATGGTTTGGATCCATGCAACAATTACAAATTCGACATAGAATCGCTCCATATGTTGGAACAACTCTTTTTTAATGTTATTTCGAGACTTGAGAGCGGCTTTATCTCAAAGTTCAATGATAACTCCCGCTTGGTAAACTTTTACTTTATAGTGCCGAATGCGACTGCCTGTAAGCAGAACTACGAACAGCATAATATATACGAGGCGCGATAATGGCACCAAACATTGTAAAGATGACATCTTTTACAGCAAACCACATCATAATTTTCCAAGCCGCTGTGTAACCCATATTTCCGCCCATCCAAACGTTTACAGCTACATACATATAAGTGGTACCAATGATATAAGTTAAAATAATTCCTATAGCAGATGCAATTGCAAATGTAGCAAACTTTGGTTTTTCTTTCTGTTCTACTAGTTTTCCTGTTATATAAGCAACAATAATGAATGCGATAATAAAACCACCAGTAGGGTCTAACAGTGCGCTAAATCCAGCTTGGAATTTAGCGAAAATGGGTGCTCCTGCAACGCCAAGTAACATATAAACGGTCATAGACAAGGCACCGAGTCTGCTTCCAAGAAGAAGGCCTGCTAAAATTGCGAAGAATGGTTGCATCGAAAGAGGAACACCAGCCACTTGTAAAAACGGTGCCCATGATACGATATTCGCACCGAGTGCCATGAGTGCTACAAACATAGCCGCTATTGATAAATCTAAAGCACGTAATTGTTTCATAATGTTAACCTCCTGTTGTAGTATGGTTAACATTATAGTAGCTAATCAGTTTATCCATTGTCAATCAAAATATTTTGATAAGTAGACTTCAATGAATCCCTTAGTAATGTGTATGGAATACGAAATTGCGGAATTCCACTTGAATAAGGTGCGATTTCATATAATGAGAAATAAATGACAAGGTTATTTGGTTCTAAAAAGTAGTTGAATTTTTTTGTACTCATTACTTTTTCAGTTGCATCTGGGAAGTAAATATTTTCGTTTTGTTTAATCTGTCTAACGATTTCTGTACGGATGATATCTTTATAGTTGCTGCCCTGTTGAAATAAGTCAGTGAGACTGATGAGCTTCTTTTCATGTAAGTCAAACGTATTTGCTTTCCATGTGTATATGCCATGTGCGCCCCCTGTATATTGATAATAATTTACATATAAGCTTAGCAAAGGGGCGTTTTTTAGTGTCACTTTATAATCGACATTTGCAACATAGGGATGAAAAGGAGTATTTGATTCTTGAAATTCTTCATAGTACTTTTTTGCATCTTTTGCTATTGTTTTTTTAAAACGATCAGCCGTTGTTTTATAGTATGTATTTAACTTTTGCTGAAACTTTTCATCATGAAAATTATGAAAAGAAGGTCTGCTAATGTCATACTCTAAATATGGTTTCTTACCTTTTTGCGTGACAGGCTTTATATCGATTGTCAGGTTAGAAGGGTGGGCTGCATTTGTACAATTTGGTACAATAATGAGCAAGGAGACGAAGAGGAGTAGAATACAGAATTTGTTTTTCATCTAGATAGAACCTCCTTATGTAAATGTTATGGATAGTTTGAAATGAAACAGGTAAAATTATACATTTTTAAATAAGAAAAAGGGGGAAGTAGTATGCCGAAAACATTAATGGATGCACTTGGAATTGAACTGTTAGAAATGACAGAGGATAAAGTGGTAGCAACGATGCCAGTAGATGGACGCACACACCAACCATTTGGTTTTTTACACGGTGGTGCATCGGTTGCGTTGGCGGAAACTGTAGCGAGCGTAGGAGCTTATAATTTAATTGATCAAGAAAAATGTATTTGTTTTGGACTTGAAATTAACGCGAATCACATTCGTTCCAAACGCGATGGAATTGTAACAGCAATCGGCATGCCAATTCATAAAGGGCAAACAACAATGGTTTGGGATGTGCGAATCATTGATGAGAATGATGACTTGCTTTGTATTTCAAGATGTACAGTTGCGATTAAGGAAAAAAGAAGTCAATAGAGAAATCGCATTGTAAAGGTATAGTGATTTCTCTATTGGAGAGTTATCAAAAGCATTTTGAACAGAGGTTGCATATGTGAAAAAGAGGCATCCCACTGGTGGGTGCCTCTTTTCTTATTTCCTTACCTTTGGAATTAAATTTCCTTCTAAAAATAAGTCAGAAGTTGTTAACCTGTAATTCACATTCTCAAAATCTACCTTCGATAATCCATTTTCTTGTTGTTCCGTTTTAAAGTTCCATACATTTTCTTCATTAAAGGAGCCAGTTGTATTTAAGAAGATATAATCTCCTTTTGCAAAGGAACCATCTCGGAATGGAACGTAGTGATTTTCGCTATTTTGATCAAATAAAGGCTGTCCTAAAAAATATTTATCGTCTTGTGAAACGCCTAATAAATATAAAAGTGTCGGTGAAATATCTAAGTGCCCGCTCGCTCGTTCATCAACTACACCTTGTTGGTTTGTGAGTGCTGTGCTATGAATAAGGAACGGTACCTTATCAAATTGACGATCAAATTGTTGTGTTAATCCGATTTTTTCTAATTCCTCTAATGGCAATCCCGCATCATGGTCACCATATATTGCGATTAGAGAAGAATCGTATAGTCCTTTTTCTTTTAGAGTGTCAATGAAAGCGCCAAGTGCTTTATCGAAATAATGAGCAGAATGAAGGTAATTCCCCATTAATGAGTCCTCTAAATCCCCAAGCTGTAATTCGCGGTGCTCTGGTGGTAATTCAAAAGGATGATGATTAGTTAACGAAATTAAAAAGCTGAAAAATGGTTGTTTTAAATTTGGTAACGTGTCTCCCATTTGATTTAGAAAGTCCATATCAGATAATCCCCAGCCTATATTTTCCCCAGACTTTAAATTGCTTGCAAATAAAGATTTTTGAAATCCTAGACTTCGGTGCATAAATGCCCTGTTCCAAAAATCCCCTTCATAGCCATGGGCTGATAATGTAGAATATCCATGTTCTCCTAAAATCAATGGTAATCCTTCAAAAGTATTATCTGCAAAGTTAAAATAAATACTTCCGTTAAATCGTGATGGATGCATGGAGACTAAAGTTGTAAATTCTCCATCGGATGTTCTTCCTTGGTCTGTTTGATCAAAGAAGTTAGGGAAGTATACACTTTCCTTTTTTAAGCGGTTTAAGTTTGGTGTAATTTCCTGATCATCAATAGTTAAATCGATGACAAAATTTTGAAGAGATTCAGCTTGAATAAGAATGAGATTTTGACCTTTTGCTTTTCCAAAAAGGTCACCTTTTGTAATTTCTTTATTTTGATTGTGATACCATGTCTTTACCTCATCCACTTTTTCTTGTGAGACTTCTTCTTTCAATATCATATTATTAACATAATTGTAAATATCAAATATGTGATAGTTTATAATCCCTAAATGATCTGTTACCCATATATTTGAAAAGCGGGCATTGGCTATTCCCGCTGCTTCTACATACTTATATCTTTCTCGGAGAGGAATGCATATAAGTAGTACGATTATCAAAAATACAATAACGTGACTGATAAAGCGTTTAGATTGCGAAAACCAATTTTGTCTAGACATAATGATGTAAACAATAATTAGCAGAGGGATATCGACAAAATAAATGATATCTTTCCACTCAAACAATGTCCAAATGCTATCTGTTAAACTAGATACTTGCCCAGATTGTTTAATTAAGCTAATAGAAAGTAAATCATGAAAATAGCGATAATAAATGATATTAGATAGCAATAATAAACTACATAAGGTATCTAATACAAGTATAGAAATTATGCGCCACTTTTTAGAGAATAGATGGAAAATTACTGGTAATAACAAGATTTCCAACAACGTAATATAGGTTCTAGTTGCTGATGGTTCTGATAGGAAGGAAGTGTAAAACAGCTGGAGCTTCCACCAAAGAAAAATTGTAAAAATAATAAGATCTAATTTTGATACTGTAAACCTTTTTAAATATGATAATAATGTAGACATAAAAAAACCCCTTTTTCTATGAATCCCTAGTTGCAACAAAAAAAGCCTATAATGAATTGCTTTCATAATAGGCTTTTTCTTATTGTAACATAAAATAGGGAACATTCTCCAAAGAATGAGAGACTGAACAGAAGAGATTGCTTCTATTCCTGTAATGTATCCCGCTAATATCCCTACATCAAAATTCAGCAAAAAGCAAAGAAGTTAGGTGGGGGAAACTGCTTGTAAAAATCAGAGGGGGATGAAGCCCCTCTGATTAAAGTTTCACTTTATATTAAAATTGGATCTTCTTCTCTAAGAAGCCTTTTAATTCGCTAATTGGCATACGAACTTGTTCCATTGTGTCACGGTCACGTACTGTAACGGCTTTGTCTTCAACTGAGTCGAAGTCATATGTGATACAGAATGGTGTACCGATTTCGTCTTGACGACGGTAACGTTTACCGATAGAACCAGTTTCGTCAAAGTCTACTACGAAGTCTTTTGCAAGTTCTGCGAACACTTCACTAGCGCCTTCAGATAACTTTTTAGATAGTGGTAAGATAGCTGCTTTATATGGCGCTAAAGCTGGGTGGAAACGAAGAACGGTACGAGAATCATTCTCTAATTGCTCTTCTTCGTATGCATCACATAAGAAAGCTAATGTTACGCGGTCTGCGCCAAGAGATGGCTCGATGCAGTATGGTACGTAACGTTCATTCGTTTGCGGATCAATATAGTTAAAATCTTCGTTAGAATGTTCCATGTGACGTTTTAAGTCGAAATCAGTACGAGATGCAACGCCCCAAAGCTCGCCCCAGCCGAATGGGAATTTGAATTCAATATCAGTTGTTGCGTTACTGTAGTGAGATAATTCTTCTTCACCGTGGTCACGAAGGCGCATGCTTTCTTCGTTCATACCAAGTGATAGTAACCAGTTTTTACAAGTATTACGCCAGAATGTGAACCATTCTAGTTCTTCACCAGGTTTACAGAAGAATTCAAGTTCCATTTGTTCAAATTCACGCGTACGGAATGTGAAGTTACCAGGTGTGATTTCGTTACGGAAACTTTTACCGACTTGGCCAATACCAAATGGAAGTTTTTTGCGCATTGAGCGTTGTACGTTTTTAAAGTTTACGAAAATACCTTGTGCTGTTTCAGGACGAAGGAAGATTTCATTTGTGCTTGATTCAGTAACACCTTGGAATGTTTTAAACATTAAGTTGAACTGACGAATTTCTGTGAAGTCTTCGCTGCCGCAATCAGGACATTTTACTTCGTGTTCTTTCATTAAGTCAGCCATTTGATCAAAAGTAAGACCATCAACGATCATTTCGATGCCTTTTGCATCTAATGCGTCCTCAATTAATTTATCAGCACGATGACGCGCTTTACATTTTTTACAGTCAATCATTGGATCGTTAAAGTTACCGACATGACCAGAAGCAATCCAAGTTTTTGGATTCATTAAAATTGCTGCGTCTAAACCAACATTGTATGGAGATTCTTGAATGAATTTTTTCCACCAAGCTTTTTTAACATTATTTTTTAATTCGATACCAAGTGGACCGTAATCCCAAGTGTTTGCAAGACCACCATAAATTTCAGATCCAGGGAAAACAAAACCACGATGCTTCGCTAAGTTTACAACTTGTTCCATTGAATACATAATAAAAATCCTCCTTTTAAAAGTTAACGTATTGGCGATGACGGGGCGTACTTGTTGAAAGGCAGAGACGTATGCGCTTTTAGTGGTATCTAGCTCTAGCGGCTAGAATGTTCGGTGGCTTCGCTTCTTCCGCTGAGGCAAAGAGCGTCCCTATGTCAGAGGCTTCATCCTCCTCACATTCTGAGCAAGCCGCATCCGCTTTTACATATAAAAAAGCTCGTCTCTAGGCATTAATGCCTAGGGACGAGCTTGTATATACCCGCGGTTCCACCCTAGTTGATATGCGCATAAACACATATCCGCTTTATGACGTATTGCTCGAGACTGCCGTTTCCTCGCTGTTTCAGGCTTTCACTATCCCTGAATCGCTTTTTATGCAAGTACTTATAAGTCCGTCATCGCTACTATATTTAATAATAATGACCATATTCTATCATGTTCTTTTTTAAATCACAATAGAGGAACAAGCCTATCTGTGTAGATACAATATAAAAACCGATATAAAACCATTCTTTTTAGGTGGAAGAGAGCGTCCGCCCATGGATAGGAGCGATCAGTGCCTTTTTTCGCCCTATGCCAAGTGAAAAACAAAAAGAGGGAATGAGAGCATGTTTGTTTTGCACTTATAGCCGTGAGTTATATGTGGGAAAATCAATAGAGACATATAAATTGAAAATCCTGTATAAACCCAGCTTTTTTAGATGGAAGAGAGCGTCCCTTCATGGATAGGAGCGATCAGTGCCTTTTTAGTTTGTAGAGTTGTTCATAGTAGAGTAAATATGTTTAATCGCCTCGCGTTTACTTAGCGGAGCGAGTTCATGGGTTTGAACGTATTCCCATACAACTTTTGGACTTGTTTTTGCATATTCACGTAGTACCCAGCCGATTGCTTTTTGAACAAAAAATTCTTTTGAAGTGTTAAGTTGTCCAATGATTGAGAAGAGAAGTTCTTCATCCATTTGTTTTTTATATTTTAGCTGAAATAAGATTGCGGAGCGCTGTAACCATATGTTTTCTGAAGCGATCCATTTCGGAATATAAGTGGGAATGGATTCTGGATGTTGCAAGAAAATACTTCCTAGAAATGTTGGAACAATGCCATCAACGGAATCCCACCATGACTTTGTTGTAATAAGTTCTTCTAAAAATGGAATATGAGTTTCATTGAGATGTTTTTTATATTTCTGTAATAAATCGAGGGCTACAGCTTGAAATTCGCGTTCAGGTAAAGACCAAAGTTCACGAATGATGAGCTGGAAATCCTCTTTTTCGGGAAGGTTATGTACTTGTATGACTTCACGTAACAACTTCCTTCTTTCTGGTGTTTGAATACCGAGAAATGGGAAGTGATTTTTCATATAACGAGCCATCGGTTCAGCTTTTTGAGGATTTTGATGTGTGACAAAATGTTGCTGCAATGCTTCTACAAATGAATGCATAAAATTGTTCTCCTTTCAGGTTTCTCTCTCATATTATATAAAGAAGTAATACGAAATTAATACAAGAAATATGATCAGGATAGAAAGGAGAGGAAAAGGTGGAAGATCAAAGCATATTAGCAGGCTTTTTTGCCCTTAGTTTTACTTTCATTTTAATTATTGTAATTTGGGGTATCCTCGCGTATGTATTAACAGCATTTGCACTTTATACAATGTCCAAAAATGATGGTGCTGAGGATGGGGTTCTTGCTTTTATTCCATTTTTAAATAGTAAAGTTTGGGGAGACTTAGGAAGGGAGAAATTACCTAGCTTTTTGAAAGAAGAGGCAGGATGGAAAGTGTTTGGAATATATGTTTTATGTTTTATTTTAAGTTTTGTTCCTATTTTGAATTTATTGGCAGCAGCGGTTTCGCTCGTGCTTTCGATTTATTTAATATACGTTATTTTAGATCGGTACGGTACGAATGCGGTATTATTTACAATCATTCACGTGATAACATGCTCTATTTTTCTTCCGATTCACTTGTTTTTGATTCGAAATGAACCAACGAAATATTAGAATTTATCGGGATAGTTATGTTATATATTGTCGAACAATCGATATGTTGTGTCGAATCGCTGATATATGTTGAGAAACGATCGATATATTTGAAAAATCGCTGATATATGTTGAGAAACGATCGATATATTATGAAAAGGGCTATCGCTGCGTGCGATAGCCCTTTTTCATAATAGTTTTTGACGAGCCGCATCCATTTTTTAGTGAATCTAGCTCCAACGCGCTGCGATTCTGAGCGAGCCGCTTTCGCTTTTGTAATTACATTAAGTAACGTAAATAAATGTAAATATGAGAAATGATAAGTGATACGATCATAATTGGAAAACCGACTTTTAGGAAGTCCATGTAACTAAATCGGTGTCCTTCACGGTTTGCAATTCCTGCTACGATTACGTTGGCTGAAGCACCGATTAATGTACCGTTTCCACCTAGACAAGCTCCGAGTGCCAATGCCCACCATAGTACGTCAATTTGTGCATCAGAAGGTGATAGGCCAAGGCCGACTGCCATATCATTAATAAGTGGGATCATTGTTGCAACGAACGGAATGTTATCGATTGTTGCTGATGCAATACCGGATACCCATAAAATAAGGATAGATGCGTAGGAAATATCCCCGCCTGTTACACCAATTACTTTTTGGGCTAATGTTTTGATAAGTCCAATATCAATAAGTCCACCAACGAGTACGAATAGACCAGCAAAGAAGAAAATAGTAATCCATTCTACGTGAGCGAATACTTCTTCAATTTCATGTTCTTTTACACCGATTAGCATAAGGACTGTAGCTCCCGTTAAGGCGATTACTGCTGCATCAATATGGAATATAGAGTGAGTCATGAAACCTAGAATTGTAAGACCAAGTACTGTTAAAGATTTTTTCATTAATACAGCATCTTTAATGTATTTCTTTTCATCTAAGCTCATTAATTTTTTTACTTGAACAGGATCAGCAATTAATTCTTTCCGATACATAAAGAAGATCATTGTTGCGGTTACAGCAATAATGATAATTACGATTGGAGCTAAGTTGAATAAGAAGGCATTAAAATCTAAATGCTTGTTCGCAGAGCCAATCATAATGTTTGGTGGATCACCAATTAATGTTGCAGTTCCCCCGATATTTGAAAAAATAATTTCAGAAAGTAAATATGGGACAGGATTTACTTGTAAAATACGCGTAATAGATAAAGTAACTGGAACAACAAGAAGTACAGTTGTTACGTTATCTAGAAATGCGGAACCAAGCGCGGTAAGCAGAGAAAGGGAAATTAAAATTTTAATTGGATTTCCTTGTGCTTGTTTAGCGGCTTTAATTGCAACATATTGGAATACACCAGATTTGCTCGTAATATTCACTAAAATCATCATGCCGATTAGTAGTGTAATAGTCCCCCACTCAATATGCTTTGTAAAAGCAGTGTGTAGATCGACAATGCCGAAGATTACCATCATTGCAGCGCCGAGAAGTGCAATAACAGCGCGGTTAATTTTCTCTGAAATGATAATAGCGTATGTAATTAGAAAGACTGCGATTGCAAAGTAATATTGCCAGTTTGCGATTTCTTGCGTTGTTTCGTGCAAAAATTCCATCTCCTTTCGGGTATCTGTTTAGCGTTTCATATATGTACGAAAGAAACACACTTAAAGTCATTATAAAGTAGGAAAATGTGTGATGTAAATGGAAGGGGGGTGTTTTGTCGTATTTTCTGTAAAAGTGATTTTTTCTTGTTTTTGAAAATATTAGCGGTTATTTGACATATACATAAGATACATCTAATTTGAATGTATTTTATGTATATAGCATTCGAGTCTATTCGTGTAGAGGTACAAAGTAGACACAATGATAAGGAAGGGATTGTATGGATGAACAACAATTTTTATTTTTAGATTTTGAGTTCACGATGCCGCAACATAGGAAGAAGCCGAAGGGTTTTTTTCCAGAAATCATTGAAGTGGGACTCGTATCGGTTGTTGATTGTATAGTAGAAGATACGTACTCATCTTATGTAAGACCAGAAACTTTTCCGAGTTTAACAGATCGATGTAAAAAATTTTTAGGAATTAATCAGGGCGCGGTAGACGGAGGGATCTCCTTTTTGGAACTTATCGAGAAACTGATGCAGTATGAAAAACGCTGTCAAACGACAATTGTAACGTGGGGTAACATGGATATGAAAGTACTAAGGCATAATTGTGAGACTGTAGGTGCGGCGTTTCCTTTTTCGGGACAGTGCCGAGATTTATCGCTCGAGTATAAACGTTTCTTTGGCGAACGGAATCAAACTGGATTATGGAAAGCGATTGAAGCATACGGAAAAGTAGGCACAGGGAAGCATCATTGTGCGCTTGATGATGCGATGACGACCTATAATATTTTTAAGCTAGTTGAAAAGGATAAAGAATATTTAGTAAAGCCATCTCCTCCAACGTTAGGTGAGCTTGTTGATTTTTCAAAGGTGTTAAAGAAAGTGAGTACACAATAGCGACCAAATTACACAGTTTGTAATTTGGTCGCTATTGTTTTTTTACAGCTTGTAATCTTGTTTTAATTGCTTAAGTACGTGCAAACTACGCTGTGCAAAAGGAGAATCATCTTCTTGAAGTGCATTCATTTGTGTTTCTAATGCGGATTTCAGAGATGCTGTATAATCCGGGATATTCCCTTCATATTTTTTAACCATTGCTTGTGGAATATTTGTTTGTTCACGAAAAGCTAAAGCACGTCGTTCATGGAAGAATGGTACATCAGCTTGCTTTACATTATGTAAATCACCTTGCGTAGGATGTTTTAAAACAGCTAATACTTTCATAACATAGCTTCCAGGACGGCTGTTTGTAATTTCACCGATATATTTTCCTGTTTTATAGATACCCGTAACAATCTCCCCAATTTGAAATGTTTCATTCATATTTTTCACCTCAATTTTTATAGTAAGGAAAGTGGAGAAGGGAGTCAAAGAAATCGTTTGTTGAATAATGAATTTGGGAAGTTAAGTGCGTTTATCCCGCTATTTGCGGGCAGTAATATCCCACCTCAAAATTTAGTAAAAGCAAAGAAGTCAGGTGGGGGGCGGGCTGTCAGTAAAAGTCCGATTGGTGAAGGTTAATAATCAGTGGGGATGAAGAATCCCCACTGATTAAAGTTTCACTTTATGAATAGAGAGGTGTTATAATTCAAAAAGATATAACAGAAAATTCTGAGGAGTTGAAAAGATGAAGGTATGCATCGTTTGCTTCGATGAATTCACAGATATAGATGTATTTTTGCCATGGGATTTACTGAATAGAGTAAGGATTGTTGGAAGAGTAAAGGATTGGAAAGTTAAGATTGTAGGAACGAAAGCAGTACATACATCGGTGGCGGGGCTTACTATTCCTATGTCGGGAACAATTGAGGATATGAAAGATGCGGATGCAGTTATATTTGCTAGTGGATCAGGAGTACAACGGCTTATTCGCGATTCGAACTATTTAAATGGGCTGCAATTGAATCCTGACAAGCAACTTATAGGATCCATGTGTTCGGGTGCTTTAATACTTGGGGCGCTTGGATTATTAACCGAAAAAAGAGCAACTACTTATCCGACAGTAATGAAACAATTATCAAAATATGGTGTTCAAGTTGTAGAAGAAAGCTTCGTGAATGTTGGTAACATATCGACTGCGGCAGGATGTTTAGCTGCACAAGATTTAGTATCTTGGATTATTGAGTCACTGGTTGGAGAAGACATGGTTCATAAGGTATTGGAAAGTGTGAAACCAGTAGGTGAAGCATTACAGATAGAAAAGCTGTAAAAAAGACAAAGGAGTGGTATTTATGATGCCTTTATATTTTCCAGAAGATAAAACAGAGTATATTATCCCAGGGATTGTTTGTGTTTTATTTATAATTGGAGCAATTGCGACGTGGCGCATGTTTATTCGCGTATCAAAGAGAGAGGCAGAACGTTTGCAGAAAGTGGAACAAAAGTTGTTAGCGGAAAAGAAACACTAATTCATTTTTGTATGTTTCCCTCTATGCTCGGACAATCTAAGGACAGAATGTATTTTGGAGGGAACTGTAATGAAAAAGCAGCTGTTATTCGGTTGTTGCTTACTGTTTTTTATGGCAGGGTGTGATAAAGGAAAACCAAAAGAAATTGATGTGAAATTATATAATGCTTCTGGTGATAACGTTGGAACAGCAAAAGTGGTTCAGCAAACAAGTGGTGTGAAAATATCCATTAAGGCAGAGGGATTTACGCCAGGAGCACATGGGTTACATATTCATGAAATAGGAGAATGTAAAGCGCCGCGTTTTATATCAGCTGGTAATCACTTTAATTTAGATAAAAAAAAGAAACATGGACTTATGAATGAAAAGGGTGCAGAGAACGGTGATTTGCCAAATATCACTGCTGATAGTACAGGAAAGATTAAGGCGGAGATCGAGGCGTCTCAAGTATCGCTTGAAGAAGGAAAGACAACTCTTCACCGAAAAGATGGTGCCTCAATTATTATTACTGAAAATCCGGATGATGGTATGACGCAGCCTGCTGGTAATTCCGGGAATCGGATTGTTTGTGGTGTCATTGTAGAAAAAGCATCAGCCGCTAAGAAAAAGTAGAAGCTACCTGATTGCAGGTAGCTCCTCAGTTTGTTGGGAAACAGGGGCTAGGGGGCTCCTGTTTTTTGGCGTTTTTTGTCGGTTAGTCGATATCCTTTGTCGAATCGCTGATATATTCAAATTTGCGTCGATATATTGTGAGAAATGGTTGATATATTAAAAAAATCGCTGATAAAATTTCATTCACCAATTTATCCTGCTATTTGCGGGCAGCCCGATTCGTGAGGGCTAATAATCAATGGAGGGATGGAGAAAACCCTCACTGATTGAAGTTTCACTTTATACGAACAAACCTCGTCAGCTCACTATGTTTTTTATAATTTTGTAGCATTCCCCTTTCTCCACGACCTGAGAAGCTAGCTTCTTCAGGCTCCTATGAAAAGGTATGCTGGAGTCTGTTCAGTATTTCTGTAAGCTGTGCTCTTGAACATCCAATGTTAATACGAATATAGTGCCCCCCGCCCGTTCCATATTTTTCACCGGGTTCAACGATGATTTTTCCTTTTTCTTCAAGTTGTGTTGTGCGTTCTTTTTGAGACAGTTCAAGGCGAGAACAGTCAACCCATAATAAAAAAGTACCTTCTGATTGAATGACAGAAAGTGCAGGAATGTGCTGCTTAATAAATTCATGAGCAAACCGCGCGTTTTCTTCTATATATAAACGGATATGTGTTAACCATTCGTCGCATTCTGTATAGGCACTTTGCATTGCTACATAAGCTAATGTATTTAACCCATGAAAACCTTGGCGCTGTTGCACAGATGTAAAGGCATGGCGAAGGTTTTTGTCAGGGATAATAATAATAGATGCCTGCAGTCCTGCAATGTTGAATGTTTTACTTGGTGCCATGCAAGTGATGGTACGCGCTGCTAATGATTCAGATAAGGAAGCAAGTGGTGTATGGGTATGATTTGAGAAAATAATGTCCGCATGGATTTCATCTGCGGCAACAATTACATTATAGCGCTCGCATAATGTCCCTAGTTTTGTTAACTCACTTTTCGTCCAAACGCGGCCGACAGGGTTATGAGGGCTACAAAGAAGCATGAGCTTTACACCTTGCTTAAATTTGGTTTCTAAATGTTCGAAATTCATTGTGTATGTTTCGTTATGGAAGAGTAATGGACTTTCGCATACATGACGGTCATTTTTTGTGACCATATCAAAGAATGGCGGATAAATAGGTGGTTGCACAAGGACAGCGTCATGTTCAGTTGTGAAAGCTTGTATACTCGTACTAAGAGCCGGAACGATGCCGGAGCTAAATACAATCCACTCTTTTTGTATATCCCAGTTGTACGATTTTTTTGTCCAACGACAAATAATCTCCGTGAGTTCTTCAGGGGGCATTGTATATCCGAAAATAGGATGTTCTAGGCGTTTTTTCAGTGCCGATTGAATAGGGTTTGGAATGGGAAAATCCATATCGGCAATCCATGCGTGTAATAATTCTTCATTTTTATATGTATCCCACTTTACACTATGAGTCCCGCGGCGATTTACAGTTGTATGAAATTGCTGCATCGTGTTTCCTCCTTTTACTTTCATCAATGGTTTTGTGAAAGTTCCTCATTTCTTCTAGCATAGCTGATATGATACGATAAAGAAAAGAGTGAAAAATAGGAAAAGGCGGGAAGTAGATGGGTGCATATGAAAAGATGGTGGAAATGGTGAAGGATTGGGATCCGTTTCAAATGGGACCAGAATTTTATGAAACAGAAGCAAGCGATGTCGTGTACGTAGTAAGTGCATTTGACGATCCGAAATATATTGCGAAAAAAATACAGCATATTTATTTCATGTCGTTTGAAGAAGTACCAGCTATTGAAAAATGCGAGAAATTAGCAGAGGCATTACTCGTATTAAAAGAAGGCGGAAGCTGTTCATTGTAGGCTGTCGGGTGTCCCGGCAGCCTTCTTTAGTAGAAATTTTATTTGTAGTCGATCATATACGGATATTACTGAGCTGAAAATGCTATGATTTCGTCATAGACATGCTCTGGCTTTTCCTCTGGCAGTAAATGTCCTGTCTTTTCATATGAAATAAATGTCGAGTTCGGTAAGTCTTTATGTAACCGGTGCCCGACATGAACAGGAACAACGCGGTCCTCTTCACCCCAAATGAGTAAAGTTGGGGTTTCAATTTTTCGTAATTCAGCTGACGATAAATCTCCTTCCCGATCCCTTATCATGCGCGTTAAAGCCGGGAAAATCCGGTTATCGTAGAAGGGAGCAGCGTAGCCCGCCATCATTTCATCATCAATTAAAGAGTGATCATGAACGACATTCATTAAATTATGGACAATGCCTCTTCGGATAATCCAATTTTTTACGTATAAATGAAAGAATGGTAAGTAGGAAGAGTAGATGAGTGGGAATTTTGCTCTTGTTAAGTAACTTGAGCTACATAGTAAGATTGTTTTTGTAATTAAATCAGGACGGATACGATTAACATAGAGCGAGATTTGTCCGCCCATTGAATGGCCCACTAGTACAATGTTTTGCAATGCTAAATGTTCCATTAAATCGATAATTATCGTTGCTAAATTATGATAGGAATAGGTAAATTGATTTGACTTATCACTTTTTCCAAACGGTGGTAAATCAAGGGCGACAACAGTTCCTTCTTTTGCAAGTAGCGGGATGAGGCGACGATAACTAAATGAGGAAGATAGAAAACCATGAACGAGTACGAAATTTGGCTTTTCCTCATTACTATGGTGCTCATACAACTCGTAATGAACAGTAGTACCGCGAGTGGAAAAAGTGAAATAAGGGTGCTTTATCTCATGTTGCATTTTTCTTCACTCCATTTATTTTTTTCATATCATCTCCTAGTAGACAAAAATTTATCCCGCTATTTGCGGCCAGTAAGACTCCCACCCAAAAATTTAGCGAATGCAAAGAAGTTAGGTGGGAGCCATGTTGTCCGTAAAGCCCGATTCGTGAGGGCTAATAATCAGTGGGAGATGAAGCGCACCATTGATTAAAGTTTCATTTTATAGTAACAAAAAAAAGCAAGATGGAAGGCCCATCTTGCTTTTTTATTATTTCATTACTGTATAAGGTGGCGTTGCTCCTTGTAACCCTGTAACTAAGTTTTCAGCAGCTGTCATTGCCATTTTGTATCTTGTTTTTAATGTGGCAGATCCGATGTGCGGCAATGTAACAACATTTGTTAATGATAACAACGGATTATCTTTTTGGACCGGTTCTTGTGTAAATGTATCGATGCCTGCTGCAAAGATTTTCTTTTGTTCCAAAGCGTCAATTAATGCAGCCTCATTGACTGTTTTCCCGCGGGAAGCGTTAATGAAAATGGCTGTTTCTTTCATTAATGAAAACTCATCTTCTCCAATGAGGTGATATGTTTCCTCTGTTAAAGGAGTTAGAAGAACGATGAAATCTGATTGTGCGAGTAGTGTGTGTAAATCACAGTACGTCGCTTCAAATTTTTGTTCAGCGTCTTCTTTACGGCGACGATTATAGTATAGAACGTTCATATCGAATCCAAATTTTGCACGTTTGGCAACAGTTTCCCCAATTCGGCCCATACCAATAATTCCAATCGTACTATGATGTACATCTAGTCCGAAATGTTCTTTTGTAATTTCAGCATCCCAATTACCGTTTTTTACATATGAATTAAGCTCGCATACGCGCCGGCTAGCTGAAAGCATGAGAGCGAAAACGAGATCAGCAACGGTATCATCTAATACGTATGGAGTATTTGTACCGATGACATTTCTAGCCTGCATGGCCTTTAAATCAAAATTATCATAGCCAACAGAAATATTGCTCACAACTTTTAAGTTAGGAGCTGATTGTAGTAATTCCTCATCAATTTGTGCTCCGAAGTTGAGCAAACCATGCTTATCTTTTACTTTTTCTAATAGAACTTCACGAGGTATCTTCTCACTACTATCCCATTTTTCATATTCACAATGCTCAGAGATATATGTTTCTACAAATTTTGGAACGCGTTCAGCAATATATACTTTTGGTTTCACAGTTTCGGCCCCTTTCTTGTTCTCACTGTTATAGATAGTAAAATCCTCAGTTAAAAAGATGATAGGTAATGGTTCATAATCAGCGGGAAACGAAGCAACAACCCACTGATTAAAGTTTCACTTCATTTTTACATAATTCTCAAAAAAAATCTTCTTTTCAAACATAAAAAGGTATCTGTATAATTTAGAAAAAAGAAAAGGAAGGATGAAGAATATGATGACTGAAAAAGAATTAGAGTTATTAGCTTGTCTTGAAAAAAGCAGTCGTTTGTCCGTGGAAACTTTAGCGAAAATGTTAAATATAGAAGTAGAAGCTGTAAAAGAAATGGTAGAGAAATTAGAAAGAGAAAACATTATTGTTGACTATGTTACACATATAGATTGGACAAAAGTAAAAGAATATCACGGTTTAACGGCGATGATTGATGTGAAAGTTACACCGAAGCACGGCGTTGGCTTTGATTCTGTTGCAGAGCAAATTTACCGCTATTCAGAAGTAAAATCGGTTTATTTAATGTCAGGGACATATGATCTTTCGATTACGCTAGAAGGAAAAAGCATGGCTGAAGTAGCAACATTTGTTTCGGAAAAATTAGCAACGATTGAATCTGTTGTTTCAACAACAACGCATTTTATTTTGAAGAAATATAAACATGAAGGCATCATTTATGAAAAAAATGATGATGATAAACGAATTGTGGTGGCACCATGAAACAATTTGCACTATCAAAAGCAGCAGAGTCTTTACAACCATCAGGTATTCGTAAGTTTTTTGATTTAGCAGCAGGAATGAAAGGTGTTATCTCACTTGGAGTGGGTGAGCCCGATTTTGTTACACCTTGGAATGTAAGGCAAGCATGTATTCGCTCTTTAGAACAAGGATACACAGCTTATACTGCAAATGCAGGATTATTAGAGTTGCGTCAAGAAATAGCAAAGTATCTTCAAAGGCAATTTCATGTTTCGTATGATCCAAATGAAGAAATCATTGTCACGGTTGGAGCGAGTCAAGCATTGGATGTTGCGATGCGCGCCATTGTAAACCCTAGCGACGAAGTGATTATTATTGAACCGAGTTTTGTATCGTATGCACCACTTGTTGCATTAGCTGGTGGTATACCAGTTCCGGTGGCAACTTCTTTAGAAAACGCCTTTAAAATACAACCAGAGCAAATTGAAGCAGCTATTACAACAAAAACAAAAGCAATTTTACTTTGTTCGCCGAATAATCCAACAGGGGCACTTCTAAATAAGTCTGAATTGGAAAAATTAGCTGAAATTGTTGAAAAGTATAATCTCATTGTACTATCTGATGAAATTTATGCAGAACTTGTGTATGACGAAGCGTATACGAGTTTCGCGAGCATTCAAAATATGCGCGACCATACCATTTTAATTTCAGGATTTTCAAAAGGGTTTGCGATGACGGGATGGCGCCTTGGTATGATTGCGGCACCTGTACATTTTTCAGAATTGATGTTGAAAATCCATCAGTATGCAATGATGTGTGCACCGACCATGTCTCAATTTGCGGCACTCGAAGCACTTCGATCAGGAAATGATGAGGTCGTTCATATGAGAGAAAGTTATAAAAAGCGCCGTAATTTTATGGCAACGTCATTTAATGAAATGGGTTTAACCTGCCATATGCCAGGGGGAGCGTTTTATGTGTTTCCTTCGATTTCTTCAACAGGATTAACCTCAGCAGAATTTGCAGAACAATTATTGTTAGAAGAAAAAGTAGCAGTTGTACCTGGAAGTGTATTTGGCGAGAGTGGTGAAGGGTTTATTCGTTGTTCGTATGCGACGTCACTTGAACAGTTAATGGAAGCGATGAAGCGAATGAAACGATTTGTCGACAATAAAAAAAGGACAAAACAGAATACGTTTTGTCCATAAAAGGGGGGGAATACTAGAAAGCCATGTGTTAGTATTCTATCCCAATATTTGAAAATTATACTTACTTAAGGAAAGTTTTTTATGAATTTTGAATGAAAGGGGAGCTGGTGGTATAATTTACTAATATAAAGTGAAAATTTTCTTATGAGGGGGGAGATTCGATTCTCCTCTGAGAATGATTTTTCACTAATCGGATATTTAGGAGCAGTTGCAGCTGCTAATCTTTTGCTCCCTGCAAATGGTAGGGAAAATGGTAAGCGTATAGGGGTGTTTCATATGTCAGAACAATACACAACAGGAGTGATTGTGAAGGGGAAAGTGACTGGAATTCAAGATTACGGTGCATTTGTAGCATTAGATGCCGAAACGCAAGGACTTGTGCATATATCTGAAATTACAAATGGATATGTAAAAGATATTCATGACTTTTTAAAGGTCGGAGATATGGTAGAAGTAAAGGTACTTTCAGTTGATGAAGAACACAGAAAGATGAGTTTATCGTTAAAAGCGGCAAAGCGTAAGCAAGGAAGAATTATCGTACCGAAGCCATCTGATAAAGGGTTCAATACGCTTCGTGAAAAGTTAACAGAGTGGATTGAAGAATCAGAGGTAATAAAATAAAAAAGGATCGCTGAATTAGCGATCCTTTTTTACTTTACTATGATATATTTTAGCAAATATGATTGCATGCAATCATATTCGTATGTCGGATGGGAAGTGCGGAGTTACGTTTTGTTATCGAACTTCGCGTGTTTCTGGGTGTGTTCCAAGATTTTCAGATGGTTTAAACAATAAACCGAGATTGATAAGCCCGGAAATACCAACAATACCGTAAATGATTCGGGCAAGTGCGGAACTTTGTCCACCGAAGATAGCTGCTACGAGATCAAATTGAAAGAACCCGATAAGTCCCCAGTTGACAGCACCAATTATAGTAAATACTAATGCAATACGTTGTAAAGTACTCATCTTGAATAGTCCTCCTTACATTTGAAGCATAAGATAAGCCTTGTATGTTTGGCAGTATAAACCGAAATCCGAAAATGGAATTACGCATTATACAATGTAATTCTCTTATAGAATGACTCACCTTTATTGTTTTTATACATAAAAAATATCTACTACAAGGTGTATATACATCTATACTGAAAAATGAACTTTTTTCAAAAAATAAATATTGATTGCGTTTACAATTTGCCAATTGCTTGATTTACAACCTCAGTTTCGCTAAAGTGAATACAGAAATACATATACATAATTGGAGGGAAAAAGATGAGCACACATGTAACGTTCGATTATTCTAAAGCGTTATCGTTCATCAGTGAACATGAACTAACTTATTTACGTGATGCTGTAAAAGTATCGCACCATGCAATCCATGAAAAAACTGGAGCTGGGAACGATTTTCTTGGGTGGGTAGAGCTTCCGCTTCAATATGACAAAGAAGAATTTGCTCGCATTCAAAAGAGTGCAGAGAAAATTAAAAACGACTCTGATATTTTACTTGTTGTAGGTATTGGTGGTTCTTACTTAGGAGCACGTGCAGCAATTGAAATGTTAAATCACTCTTTCTATAACACGCTTTCTAAAGAACAACGTAAAACTCCACAAGTGCTATTTGTTGGACAAAACATTAGCTCCACTTATATGAAAGATTTAATGGATGTATTAGAAGGTAAAGATTTCTCCATTAACGTTATTTCAAAATCAGGTACAACAACAGAACCTGCAATTGCATTCCGTCTGTTCCGTAAACTATTAGAAGAGAAATATGGAAAAGCAGAAGCGCGTAAACGTATTTATGCAACAACTGATAAAGCGCGTGGTGCTTTAAAAACATTAGCTGACGAAGAAGGATATGAAACATTTGTAATTCCAGATGATGTTGGCGGTCGTTTCTCTGTATTAACACCAGTTGGTTTATTACCAATCGCAGTGAGCGGTTTAAATATTGAAGAGATGATGCAAGGTGCAGCTGCTGGTCATGATGACTTTGCAAAATCTGAGTTAGAAGAAAACCCAGCTTACCAATATGCGGTTGTACGCAATGCTCTATATAATAAAGGGAAAACAATTGAAATGCTTGTTAACTACGAGCCAGCACTTCAATACTTTGCTGAGTGGTGGAAACAGTTATTTGGTGAAAGTGAAGGAAAAGATCAAAAAGGTATTTTCCCATCTTCAGCAAATTTCTCAACTGACTTACATTCTTTAGGGCAATACATTCAAGAAGGACGCCGCGATCTATTCGAAACAGTTCTTAAAGTAGGGAAATCTACACATGAACTAAAAATTGAATTAGATGAAAATGATTTAGATGGTTTGAACTACCTTGCTGGTGAAACAGTAGACTTCGTAAACACAAAAGCATACGAAGGTACACTACTTGCTCATAGCGATGGCGGCGTACCAAACTTAATTGTAAACATTCCAGAATTAAATGAGTATACATTCGGTTACCTTGTATACTTCTTCGAAAAAGCATGTGCGATGAGCGGCTACTTATTAGGCGTAAATCCATTTGACCAACCAGGTGTAGAAGCGTATAAGAAAAATATGTTTGCTTTACTTGGAAAACCAGGATTCGAAGAATTAAAAGCAGAATTAGAAGAACGCTTGAAGTAAGAAAAGCTGTTGGGATATTCCCAGCAGCTTTTCTTATTGTTTAAAAAGAGGGAGAGCAAATGTTAGAGAAAGGTTGATGAGTTGTGGAAGAACAACGATATATTGTTGCTAGAATGAGTATGAAGGGGCATGCTAATAAAAAAAGAAGGGGGGAACCTGCTTGATTCCTATTCAATCAAAATTAAAAGGTCATACATATGCCCTTTTTACATTAGAAGAAACATTAAAGCCACTTGGTTATAGTATCGGTGGTAATTGGGATTATGACAAAGGGTGCTTTGATTATAAATTAGATGAGGAAGAGGGGTATCAATTTTTAAGAATCCCCTTTACAGCAGTGGAAGGAGAGTTAGATGTACCAGGAGTAGTTGTTCGCCTTGACACGCCATACATTCTTTCGCATGTATATCAAGACGAACTGGATGAGCAAACAAATACGTTCGCTGCCGGAGTGAGTTTAGATCAGTTTGCGAAGCCGAAAGATGCAGATGGGAATATAAAAAGAAAGTATGTTGATATTGGAAAAGTATTAATAAATGAATTAGAAAAGCATCTTATTAATGATGAATTACAATAAGAACGTCACTTTCAATGATGACGAAGGAATGGCCGGGATTAATGTGATATTGTTCATCTCGCCTTACACCTAGTAGTAAAATGTTTTTCTTTAAAAGTAAGGTACTGCAATCTGCAAAGGTTTTCTGAATATAGGATGAAGGTGGATCCATTAGTTGTAATTTACTGTCGGAGATTTCGTTGTAAAGCGTAAATAATACACCTGAAATAGAAGGAAATAAAAGAGAGGCAGTAAAAACATAGCTAGTTAATTTATTTCCTTCTATAATTTCTGTTGCGCCTGCCCTTGTGGCATTTTGAATTTGTTCAGAAGTGAGCAACTCAGCGATACAATGAATATCGGGATTTAGCCCTTTAGCAGTTAAAATATTTAAAATAGACTGCGTGTCAGCTAAGGTTTCATTTTTTTCTTTATCTGCTGTTATTAAAATCGTATGGGCTGTTTGAATATTTGCTTTTAACAAAGTTTGATCATGATGGGGACATCCCTTAATGAATTCTAAGTGATGGAAAGATTTTGGAAGCAGAGAAAGGGTTTCATCGATAAGTACGATATCAAGATTCGGCTTTAGGACATGCATTTGGCTTACGACCTGTTTAGCACGTTCATTCCAGCCGACAATAATCATATGCCCATGACAAGAAGCGGCTTCTTCACCTTTAATTTTCATATACTGTTTACTTATCATTTCGGTAGCGAATAATACCATATAGTAGGAGCAAAAGCCTGTTCCTAATAAAATGAGAAGCATACCTGTCACTTTTCCTACAGGTGTGTGCGGAACAAAATCGCCGTAACCGACAGTAAAAGTTGTAACAAGTGCCCACCATATGCCATCGAACCATGTAGAAAAATAAGTAGGCTCAAATTTATATATAAGGAAACCAAAAACAGCAATTAGTATGACGATGAAGCAAAATAACCGAAAAATAATGGAATCACGAAAAGCATCTATTAGATTCATGCGAGTTTTCAAATTGATATTCCTCCTCATTTTGTATATAAATCGTTGCTGTAAAGAAAAGTTGATTCCGTGTTATGTCTTTTTTAATCTGTGCTTATGTATATTGTTACCATTATGAAAAAAAGAAAAACTCTCTATTTTGTAAGAGAGTTCCTTGGAGAGGGATACTACATGCTTTCAACTTCTGTTTGCTGTACCCGTTCTAAATGTTGCAGCGCATAATAAACATCAGCTGTATGTGTTTTTTGATCAACAGACAATTTTAGGTGTAAAAAGTGTAAACCATTTTCCAATGTTTTGAGTTTCATATTTTTCACTTTGATGTCCATTTCTTTTATTTCTTCAATAACAATAGGGATATTGTTCATATGGCTTACAACAAGTTTGACAGCGATATCTCGTTGTCTAAGTGACCTAGGGCCTAAAAGGTTCATTGTTAATGGAATGAGCTCGACGCTGATCATAAGAAAACACATACCAAAAATTGCTTCCATATAAAAACCAGCTCCCACAGCAATCCCAATGCCAGAAGCTCCCCAAATCATAGCGGCAGTAGTTAAGCCCGCGATACTATCGTTTCCTCTTCTTAAAATAACACCAGCACCTAAAAAACCGATTCCTGAAACAATTTGAGCTGCAAGACGAAGAGGATCCATGTTGATGTGATCTGTATGAGGTAAGTTATAAGCAGATTTAATAGACACAATAGTAAGAAGGCAACTAATAATTGAAATGACTAAGCAAGTTTTTAAACCAAGTGGTTTTCTTTTTAATTCACGCTCTAAACCGATAGCAAATCCCAAAATAGCAGAGAGACCTAGTTTGATTAATAAATCTGTATAGTCCATATGTATTCCTCCTTGTAAGTGTGGTTGCTGTAAAGGCGAGTGTAATATTAGAAGAAAAGTGTTTCTTAACTATAAATAAAACCTTTCATGAGCAAGGATAGTACTTCCTGCCTAAAGAAGAATTAAATTTTTTGTACAGAATGCTAGATAGTGCGTGAATAAAAATGGATTATGCTGAAAAAGGATATGAATAAAGTGAGGAATAAAAAGCATTTTATTTAAGTATATGGCGTAAATGAAGAAACTTGGCTATTTTTTATAAAAAGTTTTAAAAGAGTGTTGCATTTCATTTTTTTACATGCTATATTAATAACCGTCGCCGATGCGAAACAGCAGAAAGCGAAAAAAGAAATTAAAAAACTTAGTTGACATCGAAAAATGAAGATGTTAACATAAGGAAGTCGCAAATGAGCGACAAACAAGTTCTTTGAAAACTGAACGAAACAAACAACGTGAAACGTCAATTTTTATTTTAGATGCTAGACAAACTAACTTTATTGGAGAGTTTGATCCTGGCTCAGGATGAACGCTGGCGGCGTGCCTAATACATGCAAGTCGAGCGAATGGATTAAGAGCTTGCTCTTATGAAGTTAGCGGCGGACGGGTGAGTAACACGTGGGTAACCTGCCCATAAGACTGGGATAACTCCGGGAAACCGGGGCTAATACCGGATAACATTTTGCACCTCATGGTGCAAAATTGAAAGGCGGCTTCGGCTGTCACTTATGGATGGACCCGCGTCGCATTAGCTAGTTGGTGAGGTAACGGCTCACCAAGGCGACGATGCGTAGCCGACCTGAGAGGGTGATCGGC